>CAVRTQ010000001.1:0-71001 GCA_963724195.1 uncultured Solirubrobacteraceae bacterium
GACGACACTGAAAGGCGGGCTGGCCGAAGCCAGCCCCAACCTATCTCATGAATGGTACAAGCTTACGACTTGTGCTACTACGAGCGCCCTGGTAGCCGGCGTGTAGGCCGGGAGCGTGGTGACCGTGGCGAACAGCTTGTACGCGCCGATAACGAGCGCGCCGTCGTTCACAACCGAGCCGTCGTCAACAACGTTGCCGCTGTAGAGGATGCCAGTGGGGACAACCGCATCAGCGGTGATCTCACCATCGGTGAACTCGCCGTCAGTGACGGCACCGTCAGTGACGGCACCGGGAGTGACAACGTTGCTGATCTGCGTGATGTGATCAGCGTTCTGCGAGCGGAGGCAATCGTCCGGATTCTCACCCGGAAGCGCATCCCATGCGCCCCACGTCACGGCCTCACCGAACGTGTAGTCAGTGGAGAACGTGTAGGTACCGTCGCCAGTGGGCGAGTACGTGCCCTCTGACCAGTTACCCGACCACTCATCGGACGACGTGAAGTCGTCGTTCATGGCAGGCGCATCCATGACGGCGGGCTGCGTCGTCGTGGCACCGGGGGTCAGCGCGCCGAGGTTGAACCCGGTGAACTGGTTGATGCCCTTACGCGGGTCGCCGGCAATGGAGGCAGCGATCGAGCCATTGATGACACCAGCGCGGCTACCGGTACGGGACCCGCTACGGGAAACGTCGCGGGTCACATCACGGCTGACATCACGGCTGACAGCTCGTGAGCCGAGACGCGAACCGTCACGGTCGCCGTCACGGTGGAACACCTTCGTACCGTTACCGTTGGTATAGGTACACGTCAGATCCTGCGACATGCTCTGCGAGCCAGCCTGCGAACCGGACTGCGAACCGGACTGCGTGCCGGTCTGCGTCCCACTCTGCACGCCGGACTCCTTGACGGCCTGCTTGAGCGCCTGCGTGGTGCTCTGCGTGGACGAGAACTTCACGATGCTCGCAGCGTCCTGCAACTTCTGGTTGTTCATGCCGAACGCCGACTGAACCTCGCCCTTGCCGACGAAGCCGGTGGTGCCGTTGTAGTCGTACGCCGACGCGGGACCGGCAACTGCTAGCGCCAGTGCCGAAGCGGCACCGACGGTAATGATGAACTTTCGCATCGTTCTCCTGTTGTTATTGGTCCTGCGTGCCTGGTGAGGCGGAGCCGTGCGGCGTCGTCGTTGAATCGCGTCGACACCGACACGTACAGCACGTCCACGACCCGCTTTCGGCGAAGCGCCAACAAAGCGGTCTCCTGACTGTGCGCTTCCAGAGTGGCGTGGCCAGCGGCGCGCTTCTAGGGGCCAAGCGGCCAGAAACCGTTCACCCCAATGAACGCAACGCTCTGTCGCGCGCAATCGACATTCGTCCCGCCTGCGGCACCGACAACGCTGGAACGACGACCACGCCGACGAGCTCTGACCGCTTGCGCAAACGCGGATGCTGGCGAGCCGGCGGCCGGCTCGTCGGCGGCTCGCCGTGCGGTCAGGCGACGGACCCCTTAGCGTTCAGGGCCATGAACAGCCGCAGCTCGACACGGTTCCGGTCATGAGCCCACGTCCACGCGTGCTGCTGGCAGAACCCGACCGACCGACGCGTGCGGGCCTGCGGCTGGTGCTAGAGCGGGCGGGAGTCGACGTCACCGGTGAGGCCACCGACGCTGACGCCGCCGTCACCATCGCGCTCGCGGAGCGGCCCGACATAGCGATCGTCGCCGCCGAGCTTCCCGGCGGTGGCCTCGAGGCGGCTCGGGAAATCGCCGCGGGGGCGCCTCGCGTGCGCGTCGTCTTCCTGACCGGGGATCCGAGCGGCGAGGAGCTGGTGGATGCCGTCGTCGCCGGCGCGGTTGGCTACCTGGGCCGCGACGTCGACACCGAGCGTCTGCCGGACATCCTGCGTGCTGTGCTGGCGGGCGAGGTCGCGCTCCCGCGCCGGCACTCGCAGCACCTGGTGGACGCGCTCAGGCGTCGCGATACCCGGCGTGGGCGCCTCGCTGCGCGGACCGACGCACGCCTGACCGACCGCGAGTGGGAAGTGCTGCAGATGCTCGCCGACGACCACTCGACGGCCGAGATCGGCTCGCGGCTCGGAATCTCCGCCGTCACCGCGCGCCGCCACGTCTCTTCGCTGGTTTCCAAGCTGGGAGTTGAGGACCGGGCGGCGGCGGCCGAACTTCTTCGGCGTTCAGACGGATGAACGCGCCGTGACCGTTCGACCGATTTTCGTCTTGCCACGTATCTGTGAGGGTAAAGGGCGGGCATGGGCGAATTCTCGGACCTCGAGCCGCGCATCGAGCACCTGCGACGGTGCGCGTCATCCGGGCCGCTCTTTCCGGAGCTCGTGGTCGAGATCGAGAGTGCGCTTTCCGAGGGTTATCTTTGCGCGCTACGGGCCGACGCGCGTAGTTATCGCTTGCGCGAGCAGATGGACGCACGCATGGAAGACGTCGAGAAGCCGTATGCGGCCGAGGACGAGGAACTGCTGCAGTTCGCCCGCGAACGACGGAGGATCGCGCAGTCCGCGAGTCGGCTGCGGGAGCACCTCGCGCTCCTGAATGCAGTTCTTGCGCGCGCCGTCGACCCGCGTAGGCGCTCAGCCTGAGAGCGCCGGGTCCTCGACGAGTTGGTGACGCACGGCGTAGATAGCCGCCTGCACTCGGTTCTCGACTGGTAGCTTTTCCAGCACGCGGGAGACGTGACTCTTGACGGTGCTCAGGCTGACAAAGAGCCGATGCCCGATCTCCGCGTTCTCGCAGCCGAGCGCCAGGAGCGCAAGCACCTCGAGTTCGGCGCCGTGAGGTAATGCCCATCCGGTGTGGCGACCGCGGGCTCCTCCTCGCGACTGAGCCGCATGTGGTCGACGACGACGCGTGCCGCGCGTGGCGAGAGCGTCGAATGCCCTTCGGCGACGCTCCTGATTCCCGCCGTGATGTGCATGAGCTCCACATCCTTGAGTAGGTAACCCGAGGCTCCGGCGCGGATCGCCTGTAGCACGAGCTCGTCGGTCGCAACGCCCGTGAGCATGAGCACGGCGGTCGTGGGGGCGGACGCTCGCAGTCGGCGCGTGGCCTCGATGCCGCCCATACGACCGGGCATGTTGACGTCCATGAGGACGACATCGGGCGCGAAGCTCGGCACGAGCCGCAGCGCCGCGTCGCCACCGTCGGCCTCCTGGACCGTGAAACCTTCCTGCTCGAGCAGCTCCCGTAGGCCCGTACGGAATAACTGGTGGTCGTCGACAACCAGCACCCGCAGCGCCCGTTGTCCAGGTTTTCCTGACATCGTGCCCATGTCATCGGCGGATCCCTCGAGAATGAAGCGCGCCCGCCCATCGTGCCGCGTGCAGCCCCGGATCTCAAGGGCGGCCGTTCGGCGCGGCCGGCTGACGCGTGGCTCGCCGCGCTCGCCGGCCGCGACAGGGGCGCCGAGCTCGCGGACGCTGAACTCGCGGGCCCCGGTCTAGCAGAGGTCACTCATACACCGGGCATCGAGGCAGGCGGGGTCGCGAGGCGCGCCGCTCGCAGCACTTCGCCGTCGCCGTGGCGCTACTCGCGCTTCGGCCCAGAGGCGTAGCGATTGATCCGCGGACCCCGGGTCTACGCGGCCGGCCGGTCGGCCTCACGGAGCAACTCGGCGAGCGTCTCGCTGGGCTTCTGCCCGCGCGCGTCGGCGATTCGCGCGAGACGATGCGCATCCTCGCCGTCGACGACGACCATCAACCCGAACGTCGCTGACGGGTCGCCCTCGTGGAATCGAACGCGCTGTCGTCGAGCGAACGACAGCTACGGGCTGTGTCCAATCCTCGCCTGCCAGGCCCGATGCGCCGCGGATGGTCAGTGGACCGGCCAGCCTACGCAGGTGAGCGGTCGGCGTCACGCAGCAGCTCGGCGACGACGTCGCTCGGCTTCTGGCCCCGCGCCTCCGCCATCCGCGTCAGCCGATGCGCATCCTCGCCATCGACGACTGAGCACGATTCGTAGCCTCGCCGTCGGATCGCCCTCGTGGTACTCGAACGCGCTCTCATCGAGACGGTCGAGCTCAGCGTCAAAGTCGCCGGGCTGCGGGTCGGGGTCTGTCCATGGGTTCTTGGTCATCGTCTAGCCACGCAGAATTCTACGCTCGACGAACGTCGCGCTCCAGCCGGTCACGACCAGCCACGTAGTCGGGTCGGACGTCTCCTCGATCACGAGCGTGAGCGCGCGGCCGCCATCGGTCCGCCCGATGAGCAGGCGGCGATGCTCCGGACCGCGGTCGTTGCGGACCACCACGTGCGCGTTCCGCACCAGTTGCTCGATCTCCCGCGACGAGACGCTCCGCGCGCCGAGCTTCTCAAGCGCGCGCACCGTGGTGACCAGCTCGTGGACGACGTCGGGCACGCGTGCCGGTCTACCGGAAGCGCAGGACGGACTCGCGCGGGCGACCCTGCGATGTGCCCACAACCTGCGCCCATCGTCGTCATCGTCGTCTAGAAGGAGCCCGGCTACGCCTCTGCCAGGCGATCGGTGTATAGATGCCGCTATGGCGCAGCCGCCCCGGGTCCCAGTCGATGCCGACGTCACAGACAAACCGCCTGCGGTGCCCATGCCGCCGTCGGAAATCGATCAGGCGCGGCGCACGTCCATGGCCGCGGAGCGCACGTGGCTCGCGTGGTGGCGCTCCGCGCTGGCCGCCAGCGCCGGCGCGCTCGCTGTCGGCCGCTTCGCACCAGAGGTGCTCCAGGTCGCTCCGTGGCCGTACATCATCCTCGGTTGCGCCTACGGGTCCCTGGCCGTCGGGCTGTTGATCGTCGGCGCGCAACGTCAACGTGAGTTGGAGATCGCGATGCGGACCGGCGGGCACAGGCCTCTGTCGTTCCGCACGGTCGGAGTGTTCACCGTCGGCGGCGTCGTGCTCGCCCTGGTGACCGTCGTGCTCGTGATCGCGCAGACCTGACGCGGGCCCGTGTCGGGTTAGGCTGGCGCGCAAGATGACACGGGTGGCCGAGTTCCTGCAGCTGCTCGGCGACGACGACCGCGCAGCGCTCGGCGGGATCGGACGCCGCGTCGCGGGCGACCGCCCAGACATCCTGCTCGCGCGCGGCGACGCCGCGGACCGGGTGCTCGTGCTCGAGTCCGGCCGGGTGAAGGTCACCGTGCCGACCACGGCGGGCACCGACGCCGTGCTCACGTTCCGCGGCCCGGGTGCGCTGCTCGGCGAGCAGGCGCTCGTCGACGAGTTGCCACGCTCGGCCGACGTGACCGCGGTCGAGCCGGTCACGCTGCTCGTCATCCCGGCCTCGGCGTTCAGGACGTTCCTGCGCGAGCGCCCGTCGGTCGCGCTCGCGATGCTCGCGATGTTGAGCTCCCGGCTGCGCGCGTCGGACCGCCGGCTGGCCGAGTTCGCGGCCGCGGACACGCTCGGCCGGGTGTGCGCGCGGCTGGCCGAGCTGTGCGACACCTACGGCGAGGCGGCCGCGGGCGGCAGCGTGCGCATCACCCTGCCGCTCAGCCAGGAGGACCTCGCGGGCTGGACCGGCGCCTCGCTCGAGTCGACCGCGAAGGCCTTGCGCGCCCTGCGCCAGCTCGGCTGGATCACGACCGGGCGCCGTGCGATCGAGGTCCACGACGTTCAGGCGCTGCGGAATCGGGCGCCGTGACGCCGCATCTCGGCTGACGTGCGACGCCGAGTTGGAGATGATGAGGCCGTGAGATGCGGTCACTGCGGCTTCGCAGCCCCAGCCGGCATGAAGTTCTGCGGCGAGTGCGGCCGTCCGCTCGCGGTCGCCGACCGTGACGAGGGCTCGCAGCGGCGGCACGTGACCGTGATGTTCTGCGACATGGTCGGGTCGACGAACCTCGTCGATTCGCTCGACCCCGAGGACTTCCGCGAGATCCTGGCCGCCTACCAGCAGACGTGCGAGGCGGCCGTCCAGCACTACGACGGGTTCAGCGCGCAGTGGGCGGGCGACGGGCTGCTCGCCTACTTCGGCTACCCGCAGGCGCACGAGGATCAGGCGCAACGCGCGGTCCACGCCGGGTTGCAGATCGTGGCGGAGATCGAGCAGTGCAGCGCGCGGCTCAACGTGCCGCTGCAGGTGCGGGTCGGCCTGCACAGCGGGCTCGTGGTGACCGGCGAGGTGGGGACGGGCGGGGCGCGCCTGGAGCGGGCGGTCGTCGGCACGACGCCGCACATCGCGGCGCGCCTGCAGTCGCTCGCCGCGCCCGGGACCGTCGTCGTCAGCGACGCGGTGCGCGAGCTCGTCGACCGGCACTTCGTGCTCGAGCCGCTGGGCGAGCACGCCTTGCGGGGCGTCGCGCGCCCGGTCGGGGTCCACCGCGCGCTGCGCGCGACCGGCGTCGTCGGCCGGCTCGACGTGGTGGGACCGCGCGCGCTGAAGCCGATGGTCGGTCGCGACGCCGAGTTCACGCAGCTCGAGACCGCCTGGGGACGAGCCGCCGGCGGGCGCGGGGCGATCGTCCACATCCCCGGCGAGGCGGGCATCGGCAAGAGCCGGCTTGTCCGCGCGCTGACCGAGAAGGTCGGCGGCGCGCACGTTTGGCAGTGCTCGTCGCATCACGGCAGCACGTCGCTGTATCCGGTCATCCAATACCTCGAGCGGCGGCTCGGGCTCGAGCGGTCCGAGCCGCCCGAACGCCAGGTCGGCGCGCTGACCCGCTCGGTGCTCGACGTCGGCCTCGATCCCGGCACGACCGTGCCGTTTCTCGCCGAGTTGCTCGGCGTCGACACGGGCGAGCGGACGGAGCTCGCGCCGATCGACGCCAGGACCGCGACGATGCGGGCGATCGAAGCGCTGCTCGCGGCCGACGCCGCGGTCGACCCGCTGCTGCTCGTCGTCGAGGATCTGCACTGGGCGGACCCGACGACGATCGAGCTGCTCGGCCGCCTCGCGACGGAGCTCCCCCGCCACCGGGTGCTGTGCGTCGCGACCTACCGGCGCGAGTTCGAGCCGCAGTGGGCCGCCGACCGCACGATCGCGCTCGGGCCGCTGACGCAGGCCGACGTGCGCGCGATGGTCGCGGCGAGTGGCCTCGACACCGACCTGTCGGGCGCCGACGGCGTCCCGCTGTTCATCGAGGAGCTGCTGAAGCTGCTGGCGCTCCAGGACCATCGCGACCGCGACGACTCCACGGCCACGCTGGTGCCGCCGACGCTCCAGGGACTGTTGACGCAGCGGCTCGAGCGGCTGCCGGAGTACAGCGACGTGATCGACGTCGCGGCGGTGCTCGGCCGCGAGTTCGAGGTGGAGCCGATCGCGGCCCTGGTGCCGCTCGACGGCGCGATCGCGAAGCTCGTCGAGCACGAGGTGATCCGCCCCGTGGACGGCTTCACGACCCGGTTCGAGTTCACGCACGCGCTCCTGCAGGACGCGGCGTACACGCGGCTGCTGCGCCGGCGCCGGCGCGCGTTGCACGGCCAGGTGGCCGCGCTCCTCACCACGCGCTTCGAGGCGCTCGCCGAGCGCGAGCCCGAGATCGTCGCCCACCACTGGCGCCGCGCGGGGGAACCGGGCAAATCCGTCCCGTTCTGGCAGGCGGCCGGAGAGCGGGCCATCGCCCGGGCCGCGTTCGTCGAGGCCGCCGACCATTTCCGCAGCGGTCTGGACGCGCTCGAGCAGGCCGGTGCCGACGCGGGTGACCGGTCCGAGCTCCTGATCCACCTCGGGGCCTCGCTGCAGGCGGGAATCGGCTACGCCGCACCCGGCGTGGACGAGGCCTACGCGGAGGCGCGCCGGCTCGGCGTCGGCCACCGGCTGGCGTTCGTCCTGCGCGGGCAGTGGGCGTTCCACCTGCTGCGCGCCGAGTACGGGACGGCCGAGGGCTACGCGAACGATCAGCTCGAGCTCGCCGAGCGCACCGGCGACGCGGCCCTGCTGGCCGACGGGCACTACGGCCGCGGGATGGTGCACCTGTACCGGGGCGAGTTCGAGCTCGCCCGCTCGCACCTGACCGAGTCCTACGACCGCTACACGCCGCGCGCCCCTACCGACTGGCTCAGCCAGGCCGAGGGCGACACCGGGGTCGCGGCCCTCGCCTACAACTCGTCGGTGCTGTGGAACCTCGGGGAGGCGCAGGAGTCGCTGTGGCGCAGCGATCTCAGCCTCGAGCTCGCCGAGCAGGTGGGCGGGCCCGTGACCCGCGCCCAGGCGTGGGGCATGCGCGCGCTGCTGCACCTCGCGCGTGTGGAGCCGACCGAGTTCGCCCGCTGGACCGAGCGCACGCGCGCGCACAGCGTCGACCACAACGTCGGCTACTGGCGGGCGCTGGCGTCCCTGCTCGACGGTGCGCTGCAGGCACGCGCGGGGAAGCTCGAGGCGGGCTGCGCGCTCGTCGACGGCGCGCTGGCGGCGTACCAACGCTCCGGCTCGCGGCTGGGTCTCTCACGCTTCTATGTGCTGCAAGCCGATCTGCGGCTGCTCTCCGGCAACCACGCGGGAGCGTTCGCGTCGCTGGAAGCGGCCGAGGAGCACACGGTCAGCACGGGCGAGCGGTACACGGAGGCCGAGCTGCATCGCTTCAAAGGCAGGCTGCTGATGGCGCAACCGCACCCCGACTTCGAGGCGGCGACCGCGGCGTTCGAGCAGGCAGTCGCGGCCGCGCACCGGCAGCACGCGACGCTGCTGGAGTTGCGCGCGGCGACGACCCTCGCGCTGCACCAGCGGCAGACCGGCGCGCCCGCGACGGCGCTCGAGCGGGTCGCGCAGCTGAGCGACCGCTTGTCCGCGCACTCCGCGCTCGCCGACCTCGTCCAGGCGCGCGGGCTGCTCGATCAGCCGGTGGCGGCCCGATGACGCACGTCACGATCGCCGGCGGCGGACTGGCCGGGCTGAGCGCGGCCCTCCGGCTCGCCGAGCGCGGGTACCGGGTCAAGCTCTACGAGAGCAAGGACGTGCTGGGCGGGAACGTCGCCTCGCGGCACGTCGGCGAGCGCGTGTGGCTCGACGTCTACCCGCACATGTACCTCAACTGGTACCACAACTTCTGGGCGCTGCTGGCGGACGTGACCGACGCCGACCGCGAGCAGCTGTTCCGCCCGATGGAGGGCGTGCAGTGGCTGCGGGCGGGGACGTACCCGCGCTTCCGCGGCCTCAAGAACCCGTACCGGCCGCGCAACCTGCTCCGGAACCTGATCGACGGTCCGGCGCCGGCGGCGGACCTGTACCTGTTCCTGTACGCGAGCATCGACCTGATGGCCGAGCGGCTGCACCCGACGCTCCGGCTCGGCGACGTGAGCGTGAACGGGTTCCTGCGCGCCCGCCCGTACATGACCGAGCGCACCGCGGAGTTCTTCGACGGCCTGATCGTCGACATCTGGGGCATCCCGAGCTACCTCGCCGCCGCCGACGACTACCAGGAGTTCCTCGAGTACAGCGTCGCCGACCCGTCGCCGCCCTTCTGGCTCGCGCGCGGCTCGGGGCACGACCAGGTGCTCGCGCCGCTCGAGGCCAAGCTGCGGGCGCTCGGCGTCGAGATCGAGCTTGCGACGCAGCTCGTCAGCGCCTCGTGCGCGAAGGGGCGCGTGACGGAGATCGGCCTGCGCGACGCGGACGGCGAGACCCGCACCGAGGACGTCGACGAGCTCCTGCTGGCGTTGCCGCCCGCGGCCCTGTCGCGCATCGTGCGACTCGGCGAAGCGCCGATCGTGAAGGCGTCACCGCAGATCGCCGAGGTGGCGCGGCTGAGCGCGCAGCCCGTTCCGCTGATCCATGTCTACTTCACGCGGCGCCTGCAGGTCCCCGCCGAGCCGACCGCGCTGTCGGGCTCCTCGCTCGGTCTCGCCTTCACGGACATCTCGCAGACGTGGGACCACGTGCCGGACTTCGCCGGCGCCGGGACGGTGCTCGCGCTCTCCTCGTCGGACCCGTTCGGGCTCCCGGGCACCGGCGCGCGGGATGACGCGATGGCGATCCTGCGCGAGGCGGCGGACTACCTGGAGTTCGAGCTGGGCGACGCGTGGGGCGACTCGCGCGACATCGACTGGGCCGAAGACGACCTACGAGGGCAACGCGGACACGACGCTGTTCGTCAACGAGACCGGGACGGACGTATGGCGGCCCAAGGCGGCGGACCCGCGGCTGCCGAACCTCTCGTACGCCGGCGACTACTGCGACAACCGGATCGGCATGACGACGATCGAGTCGGCGGTCACCAGCGGGCTCGAGGCGGCCGCCGCGATCGTGGCGCGCCGCGGCGGCAAGCCGGTGGAGATCCGCGAGCCACGCGCGCTCCCCCAGCCGCTGTGGCTCTGGCTGCGCTACGCGTGCCTGCCGTACGCCGCCGGGGCCAGCCTGTGGTCACGCGGGAGCGATCTGGCGGCGGACGTGTGCCGCCGCGCCGGGCTTCAGCGCTGAGAGAGCGGCCGCACCTGGTCGACGAGCGCGAGCAACGGTCCCGGTGTGTCGGCGAACCGCCGCGCCTCCTCACGGGCGGCGTCGGCGATCCCGTCCAGCACCTTCTCAGCGTCGTCGAGTTGCTCGCGGCAGCGGAGCGCCAGCGTCGCCAGCCGGTCGGGGTCGTCGTCGTCGATCAGGAACAGCGCGCGGGTCTGCGGATCACGGATCGCCAGCGCCGCGGGCAGCGTGAGGATGCCGTCGCGGATGTCCTCCTCCCCGCCGCCGCCGAGCGCCTCGAGCCCGCGTTGATCGCCGACGTCGTCGCAGCCGTGGTAGAGGACGCCGACCAGATGCCCGTAGTGGCGCAGGCGCTCCGAGCGCGCGCCGAGCACGGCGCAGATCTCGAACATCGAGCCGGTGTCCTCGCCGGCGATCCGCCGCCAGTCCTCGACCCCCAGCGGCTGCCGGCGCAGCCGCCACTGCAGGCACTCCGCGGCGGCGAGGCGGCGCAGCAGCTCGGCCAGGTGGCGGATCGCGAACGGGTCCTCGGCGAAGGCGTCGAACGCGTCGGCGACCAGGTACCCGGAGCTCATCGAGCGCGTTCAGCGACCCGAAGCGCTTCTGGATGGTGTCGATGCCGCGCCGCTCGTCGGACTCGTCGAGCACGTCGTCGATGACGAGCGACATGTTGTGCATGAGCTCCATCGCGAACGCCAACTCGATCGCGTCCTCGCCCGGCGGGCCCTGCGTGGCGCGATGGCAGGCGAACAGGGTGAGCGGGCGATAGTGCTTCGGCGTGCCCGCAAAGGCCCACGCCAACGACTCGCGCATCTCCGCGTCGACGCCCTCCAACCAGGTCGCCAGCCGCGCCCGTAGCCGCTCGATCTCCTCGGTCTCGCCCAGTGCCGCGATGACGCCGTCGGCCACCGTCACGGCTTCACCCGGGTGGGCCGGTACGGGCGCGGAGCGGGTGCCTCGGCCGGGCGGGTGCGCAGGTCGAACTCCTCGAGCCCGCGGCGCAGCTCGCGCCAGGAGACCTCGGCGGTCTCGCGCGCGAGCGCGATCAACTCGTCGCGGAACACGCCCTGCTCGAAGCTCCCGTCGCGGGTGCTGGCCCGCACCGCCACGGGGATCAGCGGCGGTGTGCGGCGCGCGACCGTGACCGCGCATCTCGATCCCACGCGGGCGGCGGTGGCGGCGCCCACGAGCGAACCCGTGGCGAGCATGCGGGGGACGAGCAGGCGGGTCAACGCCGCGGAAGGCTACTGGCTGAACGTGTCAAACGACATGGTGGCGAGGGACCCGCCGGCGGATGCTCCGCTCAATGAACGCACTCGCCAGAACGCTGCTCCTCCCGCTCGTCGCCGGCGCGCTCGCCGTCGCCGCCCAGCCGGCCGCCGCGGCCAAGCTCGACACGCCGTGGACCGGGTCCGGCCCCGGAACCCTCAAGCCCGTCCCGGCCGGCGCCGACGCCGACGCGCAGCTCGACTACCAGGCCCCGGGTGCGTTCAACGGCTCCTGGAGCTACAGCGCCGTCGCGGGCTCGACACGCACGCGTGCCCGTCGAGTACCAGGCGTCCGGCTTCTACGGCTGGTACGCGGTGCGCACGAAGCTCGAGCGCTTCGTCGTCCGCGGCGGCAAGGAGATCTCGACGCTGCAGCTCGCGGCCCAGGGCCCGGCCAACTGCTGCGACGCGCCGTCCGGCGGCTTCACCTACAAGGGCAAGACGACGTTCGAGGTCGAGAAGGGCGACGTCTACGGCCTGCGCATGTCCGGCGACCACTTCACCAGCGGCCCGGTCATGAGCGGCTCGATCGTGCTGCGCGAGGTCGACTCCACCCCGCCCGTGATCACGCCGGTCGTGACCGGCAAGGAGGGCGCCAACGGCTTCCACACCGGCCCGGTCAAGGTGGAGTGGAAGCTCGCCGACGACGACTCGCGGATCCTCAGCCAGAAGGGCTGCGAGCCCGTGACGGTGACCGAGGACACGGCCGGGAAGGCGCTCACGTGCACGGCCGCGTCGCGCGGTGGTTCGGCCGCCCGGAGCGTCACGGTCAAGCTCGACAGCGTCGCCCCCGAGCTCTCCGTGCCCGCCGCGGTCGCCGTGCAGGCCGCCACCTCCGGCGGCGCAGCCGTGAGCTACAAGACCTCCGCCACCGACACCGTCGACCCTGAGCCGACCGTCTCGTGCTCGCCCGCCTCCGGCAGCGTCATGGCGGTCGGCACCACGAGCGTCTCGTGCACGGCCACCGACGCCGCCGGCCACACCACCACCAAGGCCTTCGACGCGCTCGTCGTCGCGCCGAGCCCCACTTCCGGTGTTGCCCTCCCCCGGGCAGCCGGGCCTGAAGCCGATCAACGCCGTGCTCGCCTTCCGCTTCAAGATCGCCAAGAACACGACCCGGATCGTGCAGCTGCAGGTCAAGAACATCCCGGCCGGCGCGACCGTGCTCGTCAGCTGCAAGGGCACCAGCTGCCCGAAGAAGCTGCGTGGCCGCGGGCTGAAGCTGACGTCCAAGGGCTCGTCGGTGAGCCTGGCCACGCTGATCAAGACCGGCCTGCGCAGCGGGACCACGCTCAACGTGACGATCTCGAGCCCCGGCGCGATCACGACGATCAAGACGCTCACGGTCCGCAAGGGCAAGTCGCCCGTCGTCAAGTAGCGCCGCCCGCCTTCCTCCCCTCCCCACCCCCCTCTCTCACAGGAGACCTCATGGCCCCTTCCGGTTCACCCAACCGCCGTCGGCTCACGCGTGCCGCCGGCCTCGCGGCAGTCAGCATGCTCGTGGCGACAGGCTCGGCGTCAGCCGCCGACGGGCAGATCCTGCGCGAGAACGCGCCCAACGCCATCGCGGACAACTACATCGTCGTCCTCGACGACGCCAAGGTCGGCAAGGGCAAGACCCGCACCGTCACCAACGCGCTCGTCCGCGAGCACGGCGCGAAGGTCGAGCACCGGTACGAGAGCTCGGTCCGCGGCTTCTCGGCCGAGATGACGCGGGAAGAGGCGCTGGAGCTCTCCAAGGACCCGGCCGTCGCGTACGTCGAGCAGGATCGGACGGTCAAGGCGCTGGGCACGCAGGCGCCGACGCCCTCGTGGGGCCTGGACCGCCTCGACCAGCGCGATCTGCCGCTCAACGGCTCGTTCACCTACCCCAACACGGGCGCGGGCGTGACCGCGTACATCATCGACACCGGCATCCGCACCTCCCACAGCGACTTCGGCGGGCGCGCGTCCTGGGGCATCGAACACCACCGGTGACGGCAACAACACCGACTGCAACGGGCACGGCACGCACGTGGCGGGCACGGTCGGCGGCTCGCAGTACGGCGTCGCCAAGGGCGTCAAGCTGATCGCGGTCAAGGTGCTCAACTGCGCCGGCAGCGGCAGCTTCTCCGGTGTGGTGGCCGGCATCGACTGGGTCACGTCGCACCACCAGCCGGGGCAGCCGGCGGTGGCGAACATGAGCCTTGGCGCCTACGGGCAGCGACGCGGCCACCGAGAACGCCGTGCGCAGCTCGATCGCCGACGGCGTGACGTACGCGATCGCCTCCGGCAACTCCAACGACAACGCCTGCAACTACACCCCGGCGCGCGTGGGCGAGGCGATCACCGTCAACGCCAGCACGAACACGGACGCGCGCGCCTCGTTCTCCAACTTCGGCACCTGCACCGACGTCTTCGCTCCGGGCCAGAACATCACGTCCGCGTGGATCTCCAGCGACACGGCCACGAACACCATCAGCGGCACGTCGATGGCCGCCCCGCACGTGGCCGGCGCGGCCGCGCTCGTCCTCGGCGCGACGCCGCAGGCCACGCCCCAGGTCGTCCGGGACCGCCTGGTCGCCGACGCCACCCAGAACAAGGTCACCAACCCCGGCACCGGCTCCCCCAACCGCCTGCTCTACACGGCCGCCTCCGCGTCCGACGGCCCGTGGGCCGGCACCGGCACCGCGACGACCACCGTCACCGCCGACGGCACCTCCGGCAACGCCGTGCTCAACTACTCCGTCATCGGCTCCAGCGGCAACTGGACGTTCAGCAACACCGCCAAGTCCGCCCGCACCCAGGCCATCAAGTACCGCTACAACGGCTTCCACGCCTGGTTCCAGGTCCGCGTCGCGATCGAGCGGTTCGTGATCCGCAACGGCGTCGAGATCGCCAAGCAGACCCTCAACAGCGCGGGCCCCGTGAACTGCTGCTCGGCCCCGTCCGGCGGCTTTGACTACTCGGGCACGGCCACGTTCGATCTGCAGCCCGGCGACGTGTACGGGTTCCGCATGAGCGGCAGCCACTTCGACAGCGACCGCCGACTGATCGGCACCCTGACGCTCACCAGCTGAGCCGCCGTCTCACCCGGCGCTAAAGGGTCACGCCACCGCTCGTAAGATCTTGAGCGGACGCGTGACCTTCGCGCGGGTTCGTGGGGTCTATGTCGGTTGACGCCCGCACCGTCGCGGTGCGCCCTCCCCTCAGACCTAGGAACCCATGACTCCGACCGAACTCAAACAGGCTCGAACCATCGCGGTCGACCCGGAGCCGGACGAGCGAGGCAACGTCTCCGTCATCGTCCGGCTCGACGACGAGCGCTCGACGGCGCTGGCCTTCAACGCCAACTAGCGTCGCCGACCTGCTCTCGCTTAGCCTGCGGGCATGGATGCTCCACCGAGGCCGCGCTCCCAGCGCCGTCGGGACACCGAGCGCCGGCTGAATCACGACGTCGACCTGTGGGTCGCGAGCGCGTCGGCGGACGGGGTGCCGCATCTCATCCCGCTGTCGTTCGACTGGGACGGCACCGCGATCCTGCTGTCCACCCCGCGGGACAGTCCCACCGGCCGGAACCTCGCCACGTCGCGCAGCGCGCGGCTCGGGCTGGGAGAGACGCGTGACGTGACGCTGATCGAAGGGGACGTCGAGGTGCTGGCGATCGACGCGCTGCCGGGCGAGGTCGGTGACCGGTTCGCCGCCCGCACGGGCTTCGACCCGCGCGCGCTGAAGACGCCCTATTGCTGGTTCCGGATCACGCCGCGTCGCATCCTGGCGTGGCGCGAGGTGGACGAGCTCGCCGAGCGCGAGCTGATGCGCGACGGCCGCTGGACGATCGCCTAAGCGCGGTGGGCCGCAGCGAGGTAGAGCACGGCCGACACCGCGGTGGCGAGGTTCAGCGAGGACACGCCCGGGCGCATCGGCAGCGCGATGCGCGCGTCGGCCATCGCCAGCAGCTCGTCGGTGAGGCCGTCGCGCTCGGTCCCGAAGGCCAGCAGCGCGCGCGGCGGGAGCACGCCCGGGGCGAGGACCGTGCCTTCAGGGTCCAGCGCGATCAACGGGCGGTCGCCCGTGCGGACCGTGCGCGAGCGCGCCACGGGCAGCGCGAAGTGCAGTCCGGCGGACCCGCGCAGCGCGTCCGCGTGCCACGGGTCCTGCACGCCCGTGGTGATCACGCCCGCCGCGCCGGCCGCCGCCGCCACCCGCACCACGGCGCCGAGGTTGCCGAGGTGCCGCGGCGCCTCCAGCAGGACGACCGGCTCGGGACCGGGCAACGCGAGGATGCCGTCGGGGTCGGGTTGGCGCGGGCGCCGCGCCAGCGCGATCACCTGCGCCCGCGGGACCACGGCGGCCAACTCGCTCAGCTCCACGACCGTCGGCGACAGCACCACGTCGGGCGCGAGCCGCGCCGACAGCGCCGCCAGCTCGTCGGCATCGGCCGTCCACACGCCCAGCAGCTCCGCCCCGAAGCGCACCGCGTGCTTGACGGCGTGAAAGCCCTCGAGCACGACCAGCCCAGGGTCGCGCCGCGCGCGCTGCACATCACCGAGTTCGACCACTCCTCCAGACGCTACTGCGGGCGATCGCGCCGCAGCGCCTCGAACCGCGCGTCGTCGCGCTCCTTGCGCTGCCGCCGCTGCTCCTCGAAGCGGCCGTCCTGGTCGATCCGCGGATCGGCGAGGTTGAACATCGCCTTCGTCCGCTTGGCGTTGACGACCACCGGCACGGCGCTGCCCCGCTTCGGCTCGCCCAGCACCTTGTACGTCTTCTCCTTGAACGTCAGCCGCACCGGCGGCCCACCGTCGCGGCCCGGCACATCGACCATGTACTCGTCGATCTGGTAGGAGCCGCTGGGCCGTCTGAGTCGCGCAGCTTGCGCGCGACGAACCGCGAGTCCACGAACGTCGCGTCGACGCGGTCCCACCGCCGCCGCAAGGAGAGCCGAAACCCATCGAACCAGTGCATGCGGGCAACCCTCTCATCGTCAGCGCGCCGAAGGCAAGTCGGCCCGCGTACGGGCCGCCTGACGGATGAGGTGGTTGCGCTCGGACACGTTGGTGGCCAGACGGGCGGCTTCGGCGTAGGCGACAGCGGCGGCGGGAAGGTCACCGTCGAGCTCGTGCAGATGTCCGCGCACGGCGTGCCAGCGGTGGCGGTCGCCGATCACGTCGCGCAGCCGGTCCGTCTCGCGCAGCCCGGCGGCGGCGCCGAGGACGTGGCCGACCGCGACCGCGCGGCCGAGCACCGCGGCGGGGTCCTGGCGGACGGGCTCGTCGCTCAGCCCGACCAGGTCGTCGTACCAGGCCAGGATCTGCAGCCAGTCGGTCTCCTCGACGCGCGCGGCGTCGTCGTGCAGGGCGGCGATCGCGGCCTCGATCTGGTAGCGACCCGGGCGCTCCAGGGCGAGTGCGGACTGCAGGATGTGCACGCCCTCGGCGATCTCGCGCGTGTCCCACAACGAGCGGTCCTGGCGGTCGAGCGTGACGATCCGGCCCGCCGCGTCGAAGCGCGCGGGGAGCCGAGCGTGGTTGAGCAGCATCAGCGCGAGCAGGCCGCGCGCCTCGGGCTCCGGCGTCTCGAGCGTGAGCACGCGGGCGAGGCGGATCGCTTCGCGCGCCAGGTCCACCCGGCCCGCGTGGCCGGCGGAATAGATGAGGTAGAGCACGCGCAGGACCACCGCGAGGTCGCCCGGCTGGTCCAGGCGCTGCCCGCGCAGCGTGCGCTTGGCGCGGCTGATCCGCTGCGCCATCGTCGCCTCCGGGACGTAGAACGCGTCGGCGATCTCGCGCGTGGTGAGGCCGCCGACGGCGCGCAGCGTCAACGCCACCTGGGACGCCGGCGCGAGGTCTCCGTGGCAGCAGCAGAAGAGCAGGAAGAGCGTGTCGTCGCCCGCGTCCTCCACCACCGGTCGCGGCGGCTCCGCGAGCAGCGTCTCCTCGCGCCGCACCCGTGCGGCCTCGCTGCGGCGCGCGTCGACGAGCCGCCGCGCGGCGACCGCGGTCAGCCACGCGCGGGCATCGTCCGGCGGGCTGTCGGGCCAGACGCGGAGCGCGTCGAGCAGGGCCTCCTGGAGCGCGTCCTCGGCGGCGTCGAAGTCCTCGCCCCGCCGGACCAGACCCGCGAGGACCCGCGGGATGAGGGCGCGCAGCGCACCCTCATCCAGCCTCGCGTCGGTCATCTCGGGTCAGTCCTGCGGCGGCAGCTCGGACATGACCTCGCGGACGTCGATCCACTCGTACAGCGGCTCGCCGCGCGGGCCGGGCTCGGAGGACACGTACGCCGCGAGCTCGAGCGCCCGCTCGCGGGACTCGACGTCGATCATGAACCAGCCCGCGACCAGCTCGCTGGTCTCGGGGTGCGGGCCGTCGGTGGTGACGGGCGCCGCGTCCGGACCGCCGTAGCGGACCCAGGTGCGCGTCGGCGTGAGCGCCTGCGCGTCGACGTACTCGCCGTTCTCCTGCAGCAGCTCGACGACGTGCCGCTGGAAGGCGATGTGCGCCTCCACGTCCTCCGGCGCCCACTGGTCCATCGGCGGGGCCGGGATGTGCATCTCGGGGCCGCCGCGGTAGTGCTTGAGCAACAGGTACTTGGGCATCGTGATCTCCTGGTCTATCGCGCCGCGCCGTTCGCGGCTTCACTGGGGGAGCGGAGCCGACCGGCGCTTCTCGACACGCGGTCGCCGTTGTGGCGCGTCGGCGCTATCCGAACCAGGTGGTCAGCGCGTCGTCCAGGCCCGCGTCGGTGCCGTCTCCCACCCAGGCGACGTAGCCGTCCGGGCGCACGAGCACGGCGGACGGCGCGCTGACCACGCCGAGCACGGGGAGCTCCCACGCTCCGTCGTAGGTGGCGTCGACCGCCTCGGGCCGCAGCCCCGGCTCACCGAAGTTGAGCAGCACCGGACGCGCGGCGTGCAGGAGCTCGAAGACGCGACGCCCGCCGCCGAGGTCCAGGTCGGGCATGCGCCGCCCCAGCAACGGGTGGCCCTCGCCGAGGTCGTAGTGGATGTCCAGCCCGGAGACGAGCCCGGCGAGATGCCGGCGCGGCTCGTCCATCGGCGCGATGTCGGCGAGCACCTCGACCAGCGCCTGCACGCGATCGTCGCGGCGCTGGAGCTCGGTCTGGGCCATCGTGTACCGCAGCGAACGGGCGGTCGCGGGATGGCGCTCGGCGAAGTAGGTGTCGAGCAGGGTCTCCGGCGACGTGCCGTTGACCACCTGCGCGAGCTTCCAGCCCAGGTTCACCGCGTCCTGCACCCCGAGGCTGAGCCCTTGCCCGCCGGCCGGATAGTGGATGTGGGCCGCGTCGCCGGCGAGCAGCACGCGCCCGGAGCGGTAGGCCGCGGCCTGGCGCGTGGCGTCGGTGAAGCGGGAGATCCAGACCGGGCTGTGGACCCCGAAGTCGGTCCCGTACACGCGGACGAGCGCCGCGCGCAGGTCGTCCATCGACGCCTCGCCGGACCGGAGCTCGTGCTCGGTCAGCACCACCCGGTACCCGCGCTCGATCGGGCCGATCGCCTGCACGCCGAAGGCGTCGTGACGGAGCCCGAGCTCCGGCTCGACCAGCTCGACCTCGGCGATCAGGTTGCTGCGCGTCGCCTCCCAGCCCGGGAAGTCGATCCCGGCCAGCTTGCGGATCAGGCTGCGGCCGCCGTCGCACCCGACCAGGTACTGCGCCCGCAGCGTCTCGCCGTCGGCCAGCACCACTTCGACGCCGGAGTCGTCCTGCGTGAAGCCCGTCACCTCGCGTCCGTACCGGACCTGCGCGGGCAGCTCGGCGAGCCAGGCGGCCATGATCCGCTCGATCTCGTTCTGGAAGAGCGCCGAGCGTGTACGGGTGCCGCGTCGGGAAGTCGCTCATGTCCAGCACCGCCGTGCCGAACGTCGCGACCTGCACCGTCTTGCCCGCGTCGAGGAACCGGTCCGCGACGCCGCGCTGGTCGAGCACCTCGATCGTGCGCGCGTGCATGCCGCCCGCGCGGGATCCGGCGAGCCCGTGATCCGGGCGCCGCTCGAGCAGCACGACATCGACCTCCGCCAGCGCCAACTCCGCCGCCAGCATCATCCCCGCCGGCCCGCCCCCGGCGATCACCACAGCATGTTCAGTCATCCGCACTCTCCTCGCTTGAGCCTTGCGGCGGGCGATTATGCGGAAGAAATCAGTGCCTCATGAGGCACTTCGTTCCGGTATAAATTGGAAGTGGAGAGACGCTCAGCGTCTGAATCCGCCCTCGCTGTTGAGCACCTGTCCGGTCATCCAGCGACCGTCCTCGGACACGAGCCATGCGATCAAGCGCGCCGCGTCGTCCGGCTCGCCCCAGCGCCCGGCGGGCATCTGCTCTGCCACCGCTGCCGTCAGTGCGGGGTTCGCCCAGCCCGTGTCGGTGGGACCGGGGTTCACGCAGTTGACGGTGATGCCGCGGTCGGCGAGCTCGTCGGCGATCGAGAGCGTGATCGCCGCGAGCGCGCCCTTGGACGACGCGTAGGCGATCTCCGGCATCGGGCCCAGGTTCTGGCCCGACGTCATGAACACGATCCGCCCGCCCGGGCGCCCGTCGTGATGGCGGGCGAACGCCTGGGCGAGCAAGCAGCGACGCGCGCGTGTTCACCGCCCAGTGGGCGTCGAGCATCTCCGCCGTCACGTCCGCGAGCGGGCCGTCGGGACCGCTGGAGGCGTGGTTGCAGACGAGGATGTCGACGTGACCGAACGCCGCGCGCGCGGCGTCGAGCAGCGCCGCGGGCGTGTCCGGCTGCGCAAGGTCGAAGCCGGCGTGGGCGGTGTCGCCGCCGATCGCATCGATCACGGCGTCGATCCCGGCCGGGTCGGCGCCCCAGTCGCGGTCGGCATCGTGCGGCACGTGGTGGTGCGCGAACACGCGCACGCCGTCCGCCACCAGCCGCCGGGCGATCGCGAACCCGATCCCGGCGCGCCGGCTGACGCCGGTGACGAGTGCGACCCTCCCGTCCATGGCGCGACACTAGTCCAGGACGGCGCTGACCGGCGTCGCCGGGCGCCCGAGCAGCCGCTCGAGCGTCGGGTCGGTCACCGCGAACTCGCCGCGCCGCGCGGCCCGGAACATGCCGAGCGTGAACTCGACCAGGTCCGCCGGCAGCCCCCGCTCGATCGCGGCGGCCGTCCACTCGTCGTCGGGCAGGACGACGCGCTCGACGCCGAGCAGACGGGCGACGTCGCCGAGATCCAACGTGTCGGGCGCGGTGAGCGGCGGCGTGACGCCCGCCAGCTCGGAGGAGGTCATCGCGAGCGCGGCCACCTCCGCGAGGTCCTCGTGCGCGGTCCACGAGAACGGGCCGTCCTCGGGCGCGACGAGCCGGCCGCTCGCGCGCGCCTCACCCGCGAACCGTTCCAGCGTGCTGGCGTAGAAGCCGTTGCGCAGCGCGACGAACGGGACGCCCAGTCCCGCCAGGTGCGCTTCGGCGGCGGCGTGCACGCGCTGCGGGTCGAAGAGGGAGTCGGCCGCCGCGGCCTGGTGGCTGGTGTAGAGGATCCGGTGGGCGCCGGCGGCGTGCGCGGCGTCGAGGGCCGCGTGGTTGGCGGTGATGGCGCCGTCGCCGCGGATCGAGGCCGAGATCACGAGGACCTGCTCGGCGCCTTCGAAGGCGTGCGCGAGGGTGCCCGGATCGGTGAAGTCGCCCGCGCGCACCCGCACGCCGCGCGCCGC
Source organism: uncultured Solirubrobacteraceae bacterium (assembly GCA_963724195.1). Classification (GTDB taxonomy): domain Bacteria; phylum Actinomycetota; class Thermoleophilia; order Solirubrobacterales; family Solirubrobacteraceae; genus Solirubrobacter. The sequence continues at coordinate 21,275 of CAVRTQ010000001.1, forward strand.
CAACCCGGAGGCGGTGTCGACGTCGCGGACGCTGACGCCGACCGACTCGACAGGGATCCGCTCGAGCAGGCGGTCGACGATCTGCGAGCCGAGGCGCCCGGTGGCGCCGGTGACGATGATCATGGTTCGCTCCTTCTGTTTCCAACGATACGCTGATGACGTTATCACTGATTCAGGCACGCTGTTATCGTCGGAAACATGGACTCGCGATCAGCGATCATCGACGCCGCGGCGCGACTGCTGCAGAGCAGGGAGCGGCCGCGCTGACCACGCGCAGCGTGGCGGAGGCGGCGGGGGTCCAGCCGCCCACGCTCTATCGCCTCTTCGGGGACAAGGACGGGCTGATCGACGCCGTTGCGGAGCACGTGATGGCGACCTACGTCGCCGCCAAGTCCGAGCCGATCGACCCGGACCCGGTGACCGATCTGCGGGCCGCCTGGCGGATGCACAACGACTTCGGCCTCGCGAACCCCGAGCTCTACGCGCTGCTCAACCGGCGCGGGCCCAACTCACCGGCGACCGTGGCCGGGATCGAGGTCCTCCGCGCCCGCGTGCGGCGGCTCGCGACGGCGGGCGTGCTCAGGGTGAGCGAGGAGCGCGCCCTGGAGCTGATCCACGCCGCCGGCTCGGGCACCGTCCTCGCGCTCCTGTCCACGCCGCCCGAGCAGCGCGACCCCGGCCTGGCCGACGCGATGCTGGAGGCCGTGCTGGCCGCGATCCTCACCGACGCTCCCAGCCTCGGCACCCGCCGGCCCGGCCGCGGTCGCGATCCAGTTCGCCACGCTCATCGACGAGCTCCCCGCGCTCAGCGACGCCGAACGTGCGCTGCTCGGCGAATGGGTCGCCCGCGCGATCGCCGCGATGAGTCTCGCCCCGACGCGGGGTCCAAGCTCTCCATGAACGCGAAGATCGACCGCCGCTTCAGCGACCCGGCCGCCGAGCCGACGCCGTGGGCCACGACCGAGACTGCCCTCGCCGCCGCGGAGCTGTACTGGATCACCACCGTCCGCGAGGACGGGCGCCCGCACGTCACGCCGCTGATCGGCCTCTGGCACGACGGCGCCATCCACTTCTGCACCGGCCTGCGCGAGCAGAAGTTCCGCAACCTGGAGCACAACGACCGCGTCGCGATGACGACCGGCACGAACACCTGGGCGCAAGGCCTCGACGTGGTCGTCGAGGGCACCACGATGCAGATCACCGACAACGCCGAGCTGCAGCGCATCGCCGACGCCTACGTCGCCAAGTACGGCGAGGTGTGGCGCTTCACGGTCGGCGACGGCGTCTTCGACGACGACACGGGCGGCCCCGCCGCGGTGTTCCGGATCGACGCGTCGAAGGTGATCGCGTTCGCGAAGGAGCCGCACGCGCAGACGACCTACGTGTGAGCCCGCCCCCGCCGGATTTCGGCGATCAGGAGCGGCATGTAGGTGCGAGCGGCGGTCACGAGCTCCCCGTCGTCCGCGGCGGTGAGCGCTTCCAGCTCGTCGAGTTGCGCGTCGGACAACGGGTCCTCCGCCACGCCCCAGTAACAGCGCATCCGCGCGCGGTCACCGTCGAGCAGCAGCCCGACGTCGTCGAGCCAGCCCGGCACGCCGCGCTCACGGATGCGGAGGTGATTGAGCTCGATCCACAGCTCCGCCAGCGTCGGCGAGGGCTTCGACCTCCTCCGCGCCGATCGCCTCGTCAAAGCGCTGGGAGGCCGCTTCGAGGTCGCGGAAGAAGTCCGCGTAGGCTCCGAATCCGGGGCCTGGGGTGAACGCTCCGTCGCTCCAGAACGTCTCCCGCGCCGGGAGCGAGACGCTCGCGACGACGCGGCCGTCCGGCGCGAGGATCTCGACGACGATAGGCATCGAGCATCCGTAGTGCCCGATCAGCGCACGGTGTAGACCCCGGTCGGCTCGGCGTGGTAGCCCTTGGCGCCGATCGCGTGCGTCAGCGCCGATCGCCAGTCCTCGCCCGCCGCGAGCCGCTCGAGCGCGTACGCGAAGTCGTAGCGCGGCTCCCAGCCCAGGTCGCGGCGCGCCGCGGCGTTCACGTACACGCGCTCGATCGCGGCGAACATGCGCCAGCCGAGGCGGTCGTAGAGCTCGGCGAACGCCGGCACGTGGCGGGCGACCACGGCGGGCGCGTCGGTGCGCAGCTCCGCCAGGTCCTCACGCGTGAAGGGCGTCGTGGCGCTGATGATGTAGCGGCCGAAGCCGATCGCCTCGGCGCGCTCGATCGCCAGCCGGTGCGCGCTCACGACGTCCTCGATGTCCACGCGCCGGTACAGCAGCTCGTTGACCTTCAAGTTGGCGTCTCCGAACGCGGTGCGCACGTCGTCGCGGTCGTCGGCCTCGGGGAAGAAGCGGGAGGTGCGCAGGATCACGACCGGCAGGCCGTGGTCGCGGTGGACGAGCTCGCACAGGTCCTCGGCCGCGGTCTTGGTCGCGCCGTAGATGTTCTTCGGGACGGGCCTGACGTCCTCGGTGATCCAGGCCGCGGGCGCGCCGGGCGGCGGGACGAGCGCGCGCCCGAACGCGCTGGTGGTGCTGGTGAAGACGAAGCGGCCGACACCGGCCGCGACGGACTCCTCCAGCAGGTTCAGCGTGCCGGTGAGGTTGGTGTCGACGAAGTCCTGCCGCGTGTGGGAGCCGACGTGGGGCTTGTGCAGCGTCGCCGCGTGCAGGACGGCGTCGACGCCCTGCAGCGCGTCGCGGACGAGCGCGCGGTCCGCGACCGAGCCGACCAGCGTCGTGTGCGCGGACGGGAGGACGTCGATCGAGACGACGTCCTCGCCGGCGTCGCGCAGCACACGACACAGCGCCTCCCCGAGGTGACCGGATGAGCCCGTGACGAGGATGCGCATACGTATGAACGGTACTGCTAGTCCACGATCACTTCAACCCGGCCGGGCCACGGGGCGAGCAGGCCGGCGATCGGCTTCGCGTCCTCCTCGGACGGCGCCTCGTAGACCCAGAACGCGTCCTCGACGTCGGGGGCGGAGTAGTAGGAGGCGTCGCCCTTGAACGGGCAGAACGACGTCGTGTCCGTGGGCGTGAGGAGCTCCATGCGGACGTCCTCGCGCGGCAGGTAGTAGCGGGTCGGCAGCCCGGTCTCGTGCAGCTCGATCGCGCGATCGCTCTCGGCGAGCACCTGACCGTTGGCCTCGACGCGGACGTGGCTCTCACTCGGGTTCGTGCTGATGCGATGGGCGGACATACCCCTATGGTGACGTGACCGCCCACGAGTGATGCTCGTGCGCGATGCGCCAGCGGCCGCCCTCCCGGCGCAGACCGAGCGTCAGCCGCAGCCGCTTCTCCGGCTCGGCCTCGTACCACTCGGGCGGACCACAGCGCAGCAGCGCGAACGCGTAGGCCACGTCGCCGTCCGCGGTCACGTCGAGCTCGGTGAGCTCGAACAGCGCGCCGCCGGCCTGCCACTGCATGAACTCCGGCCACGCGGCCTCGTACTCCGCGATCCCGCGGTTGCCCGCGTGCGGCGGCGGCACGTCGAACATGACGATGTCGTCGGTGTGGTCCGCGAGCGTGCCCTGCAGGTCGGCGCGGTCGATCGCGTCCACCCAGCGCCGGATCAGCGCCTCGATCTCCTCATGTGCGTCCATGCCCGTTGAGACGGGAGCGGGCGCGAGGAGTCATCACTCCGCGAGGCGGGTGACCGTCGCGCCGGCGGCCGTGACGAGCGCGGCCGGGGCGATCGGGAAGACCGCGTGCGGGTTGCCGGCCGCGGCCCAGACCGTCTCGTAGCGCAGCAGGTCTTCGTCGAGCACGGTGCGCACGGGCGCGGGATGGCCGACGGGCGGGATGCCGCCGATCGAGTAGCCGGTGACCTCGCGCACGTAGGCCGCGTCGGGGCGCTCGATCGGCTCTCCGACGGCGGCGGAGACGAGCGCCAGGTCGGCGCGGTTGGAGCCGGAGACGAGCGCGAGGATGGGCTCGCCGGACGTCACGCCGCGCATCACGAGCGACTTGACGATGGCGCCCACTTCGCAGCCGACGGCCGCGGCGGCCTCCGGCGCGGTGCGGGTCGAGTCCGCCATCGGGTGGATGTCGGCGGGCAGCCCCAGAGCGACCAGGGCGTCGTGGACACGGCGGGTGCTGCGGGGGAGATCGGCACTCACGGCGAGCAATGTAACCGCGTCCGATCGGCGCCGCCCGCTACACGCACGAGCAGCGATCACCGCCACGATCACGATCGCGACGACCAGCGCGGCGGCGATCACGATCGGCGGCACCGCGTGGCGTCGACTCCTGCGCGGGCCGGCGCCGCGTCTCGGGGCGGGGGCGGCGGCGTGCGGGGCACCTGCGTCGGCACGTCCTGCGGCGGACGCCCGCGATAGTGGCTGCGCCCGGGCAGGAACGCGTCGGGAGCGATCGCGGCGTGGTCGACCCGCGCCGCGTCGCGCGTGGGCTCGGGCGACGAGTCGCGTCGGAGGCGGCGCGGCGGCGGGCGCGGCGACGCGGCCGGCGGGCGGCGCGACGGCCGGCGGCGGGCGCGGCACGCGGTCGGCTCGGCGCGCGACCCGTCGGCGGGCGGGCGACGGCGCGCGCGGCGACGTAGCGTCTCGAACACGTCGGCCGTCGGGCTCGGCGGGCGGGCGCGAGTGGCGCGGCGCGGCGAGCGGCGGGTCGCGGCGGCAGCGCGTCGGACGTGGCAGGCGCGGCGGCGCGGCGATGGCGCCGCGGCGGTGAGGCCGGCGCGGCGCGCGCGGCTCCGCGTCGCGCCGGTCGGCGGGCGCGACGGCGCGGGCGCGACGTAGGTCTCGAACACCATCGACGGCATCGGCGCGGGAGCGCGGCGCGGGTGGAGGTGGCGCGGACTGGTTCAGGCGTCCGTCGCGGAGCCAGCGCGGGCCGAGCAGCGAGATCGCGATGTCCTCGAGCGACTCCAGCGCCGGCCCGGCGGTCTGGGTGCGGCGGCCGGGTTCGCGGGCGGTGAGGGCGGCGATCCAGTTCGACACGGCCGGGTCGATGTTCGGGTTCACGCCGTTCGCGGGCGGGATCGGCTCGTTGACGTGGCGCAGGAGGATCGCCATCGGGCCTTCGGAGTCGGCGAACGGGACGGCGCCGGCGAACAGCTCGTACGCCATGCAGCCGACCGCGTAGAGATCGGTCCACGGGCCGATCGGCTGCGCCATCGCCTGCTCGGGCGCCATGTAGCCGGGCGTGCCGACCGTCATCCCCACGCCGGTGAACGCCGTCGAGGCGGAGCGGGTGGCCTTGGCCACGCCGAAGTCCGTGATCTTCACGTCGCCGCCCGCGCTGACGAGGACGTTCTCGGGCTTGAGGTCGCGATGCACCACGCCGTGCTCTTCGGCGTGGATGAGCCCGGCGAGGATGCCGTGCAGCACGAACAGCCGCTGGGCGTCGGTGAGCACCGGCGAGGTATGGACGCAACGACCCGGCCTCGACGTACTCCATCGCGATGTACGGCGTGCCGTCGACCTCGAGGAAGTCGTAGACCGTGACGATGTTCGGGTGCGACAGGGATCCGGCGAGCCGGGACTCGCGCACGAAGCGCCGCAGGATCGCGTCCTGGTCGGTGTGGAAGGCGTGCATCTCCTTCAGCGCGACGAGCCGGTCGAGCTCGGGCTGGCGCGCGAGGTGGACCGTCGCCATCCCGCCGCGGCCGAGCTCGCGCAGCGACCTCGTAGCGGCCGACCGTCCTCACGTGAGGTGCTTCTCGAAGAAGCGGTCCGCGTACTCCTCGACCTTCCAGGGCTCCACCTCGACGAAGCCCTCGGCCACGTACAGCGCCTGCGCCTCCACGAGGTCCTCGCGCGTGTCGAGCCGCAGCCGCGTGAAGCCCTGTCCGCGGGCGGCACCCTCGAGCGCGCGCAGCAGCAGGCGCGCGCCGCCGCGCCGGCGGTACGGCTGCGCGATGTACATGCGGGTCACCGCCCCGTCCTTGCGCAGTCCGGCGCACCCCACCGGCTCACCGTCCCAGCGCGCGACGAGGAACGCGGCAAGCCCTGCCAACCGGTACTCCTCCATCGCGTCCTCGACCTCCTGCGGGTCGATCGCACGCCGGAAATAGCGCGCGATGATGTCAGCGAAGAAGTCCCGGAGCAGCGCTTCGGAAACCGGGCTTTCCAGTGGTTCTGGGGTGACGGTCCACACGGGCGGTTACCCGCACTTTACGTCCCCACGGATACCGGGTACGTTCGGTCATTGTGCGACGACCCGTAACCGCTTTGATCGCGCTCGGCGCGACCCTCGGAGTCGGCGCCACCGCGCTCGCCCAGTCCGGCGAGGACCGCCTCTCCGTCGACATGCAGGACGGCTGCCTCAACCGCTCGCGGGTGGTGTTGCGCGTCACGCCGCCGTCCGGGGACCCGATCAGCACGCTGACCGTCTACGCGAACGGCCGCAAGCACCTGGAGCTGAGCGGCCTCACCGGCGAAGCGCGGATGACCGTGCGCCTCACCTCGCAGCAGGGCCGCGTGACGGTCTACGGCGAGACGGTCGCGGGCGACGTCGTGGAGCGCTCGCGCGACTATCGCCCCTGCGCGCCGACCCCGCCTCGCCCCGCCCCGCCCCGCACCACCCGCCCGGACGAGCCCGAGCAGACGCTGAGCGGCGGCGGCGAGGGCTAAGCTCTCAGCCTCCTCCCGCGTAGGGCGGCGGGACGTGGAACTCCTCCGGGAGCGGCACGGTCGGCGTGCGCGCGACGGTGAGCGCGGCGATCAGGAAGCGTGAGGCGACCGGGAACGGGCGCCCGGGCGGCGGCGGTGCGAGGTGCTCGCGGTACAGATCGAGCAGCACCTCGGTGGCGCCGCACACGTCGGCGTGCGGGGCGTCGTCGCCGACCGCGCACGACAGGCGCGCGAGCGCGATCGACTCGTCGGGATCGGTCTGCGCGAACGCGCGCCCCATGCCGGTGATCAGGTGCGTGACGACGCGGTCCAGCAGCGGATGCAGCGCCGGCTCCACCGCACCCGGCGCGTCGCCCACCCACTGCGGGTCCTCACCGGCGACGAGCCGCGCGATCTGCCCGCCCATGATCGAGCGCAGCGCCTCGTCGGAGACGCCGGCCTGCAACGCGCAGCGCGCGTGCGTGAACGCGGCGTTGATCGGCACCCCGTAGGGCGAGTCGCTCGCCCACACGATCTGCGACGGCGCCACCAGCGAGAACAGCGCGATCAGGTCGGCCGGGTTCCACCAGGCCGTGTCGATGAAGACGTTCGGGTGATCGCCGAGGACGTGCCAGAGCCACGCGAGATCGGAGATCGCGGCGTGCGCGAGGATGAACCGCGCGTCCGGGAACTCGGCCGACAGCCGCACCGTGTTCTCGCCCAGGGCGGGAATCCCGCGGCCCGCGTGGATGAGCACGGGCACCTTGCGCTCGTGGGCGACGGCGATGATCTCGCGCACGCCGGGCTCGTCCATCCCGAACTGCTCGGCGCGCGGGTGCAGCTTGATGCCCACCGCGCCCGCGTCGAGGCAGCGGCGGGCCTCCCCCGCGGGGTTCACGCGCGGGTCGAGCCGGCAGAACGCGACGAGCCGATCCGACGCGGCGGCCGCGGCCAGCGCGATGTCGTTCGGCAACGGGTAGCCGCCCGGCTCGTGCATCGGGAACACGACGGCGCGCGCGTCGGCGCGCTCCATCACCCCGACGAGCTCCTCCGGCGTCTGCTTGAAGCCGTCAGGGTCGTTCTGGCCGATGTGGGTGTGCGCGTCGTAGAGCTCCAGCGGCCCGTGGGCGGCCTGGATGCTGTCCCACCAGGGGCGCAGGATCGCGTCGATGTCCAGCATGGGTTGGCAACCCTACAGACGGACCGTGATCCGCCGTCCATACTGGGCGGCATGCAGCTCCGCCACGAGCGCGTCCGCATCGAGACGGCGCGGCACGAGATCGAAGCCACCCTGCAGCTGCCGCAGGAAGGCTTCCGCTCTCGCTTGACCGACTTTCTCAACGCCCACGGCGACGACTTCCTCGCGCTCACCGACGCCGAGGTGACGTGGCTCGACGGCGCGCGCGAGCCCGAGCAGCACGCGTACCTGGCTCTCGCGAGCCGCCACGTCGTGCTCGTGGTCGAGCTCAGTCCAGCGCCGACGCCATCCGCCTGACGGCCTCGCGCACGAGCTCGGGCCGCGTCCCGACGTTGAGGCGCGCGTAGCGGCCGTACGCGGCGCCGAACTCGGTGCCCGTGGTTGAGCGCCACGCGCCCGCGCTCGAGGAACCGCGCCGCCGGATCGTCGAAGTCGCACTCGAGCCACGCGAGGTAGGACGCCTCCGGCGCGTGCGCGAGCCGCACGCCCTCGGGCAGCAGCGCCGGCAGCGCCCGCTGGTTGGCCGCGATCGTCGCGATCGTCTCGTCCAGCCACTCGTCGCCGTCGGTGAACGCCGCCTCCGCCGCGACCACGCCCGCGTAGCCCGCGTGGTAGCGCAGGTCCTCGTCCAGCGCGGACGCCGCCTCGCCGACCACGAACCCGAGCTTGAGCCCCGGCAGGTTGAACGCCTTCGAGGCCGAGGTGAGCACCGTGCCGCCTTCCAGCACGTGCTGCCACGGCGTGAACGTCGCGCCGAACGTCAGCGGCGCGTGGATCTCGTCCACGACCACCAGCGCGCCGTGCGCCTCGGCGACGGCCGCCACCGCCGCGAGCTCGTCCCGCGTGTAGACGCGCCCGCTCGGGTTGTGCGGCGAGCACAGCAGCAGCGCCTTCGCCCCGGCCCCGAACGCGCGGTCCAGCCCGTCCACGTCGACGCCGAAGTCCTCCAGCAGCGGCACCTCGACGACGCGCCGTCCCACGTGCGCGATGTCCTTGAAGTACGGCGGATAGGCCGGCGGGATTGATGATCACGCCGTCGCCGGGCTGCGTGTGGACGAGCAGCAGCTCCTTGAAGCCGACCATCACGTCGGCCACGAGCGCGATGTACTGGCCTTCCAGGTCCCAGCCGAGGCGGCGGTCGTAGAAGTAGTACATGGCCTCGATCAGGCCGTCGACGTTGCCGATGTAGCCGAGGTCACCGAGCTCGACGGCCCGCACGAGCGCGTCACGGACCGGCGGCGCCAGCGCGAAGTCCATCTCCGCGATCCACGCCGGCAGCACGTCCGGCGGGTACTTCGTCCACTTCTCGCTGCCGCGGGCTAGGAGATCGTCCATGTGTCACCGGAGCGCATGAGGGCGTCCAGTGCAGCATCGTCGGAGGAGGACGCCCGCGCGGCGGCCAACTCCTCGGTCAGCCCTTGGCCCCACACGTGCCGCTTGACGTCCCGGAAGATCCCGATCGGCGTCGGCCCGTCCGGCGACGAGGACAGCCGCGACAACGCGAACGCGAACGACGGGTCGTCGCGGTGCGCGTCGTGCACCACCGGATCGCCCGCCCTCGCCGATCCGCAGCGACCCGTCGCCGTCGCGGACCACGCCGCGGATCGGCTCCCCGTGCTCGAGGTAGATCCGGTTCTCCGCGCCGCGCTTCTTGTCGCGCAGCGCGTCGAACGCGCCGTCGTTGAACACCGGGCAGTTCTGGTAGATCTCGACCAGCGCCGCGCCCTCGTGCTCGGCCGCCGCGCGCAGCACCATCGGCAGGTGCTGCTTGTCGGTGTCGATCGTGCGCGCCACGAACGATCGCCTCGGCGCCGAGCGCCAGCGACACCGGGTTGAACGGGCCGTCGATGGACCCGAACGGCGTCGACTTGGTCACCTTGCCGAGCTCGGACGTCGGCGACGCCTGGCCCTTCGTCAACCCGTAGATCTGGTTGTTGAACAGCAGGATCTTCACCGGCACGTTGCGCCGCAGCGCGTGGATGAGGTGGTTGCCGCCGATGCTCAACGCGTCGCCGTCGCCGGTCACGACCCAGATCGAGAGGTCGTCGCGCGCGCTCGCCAAGCCCGGTCGCGAGCGCCGGCCCACGCCCGTGGATGCCGTGCATCCCGTACGTGTTCATGTAGTACGCGAAGCGCCCGGCGCACCCGATCCCGGACACGAACACGACCCGCTCGGGCGGGATGCCCAGCTCGGGGAAGAACGACTGCACGGCGGCGAGCACGGCGTAATCGCCGCAGCCCGGGCACCAGCGCGTCTCCTGGTCGGACTGGAAGTCCGCCTTCGTCAGCTCAGTTGCCGCCATATCTCCTGCTCCATCTCCGACGGCAGCAGCGGCTGCCCCTGGACTTTGCCGTAGCTGATGACATCGACGAGGTAGCGCGCCCGCAGCTCGTGCGCGAGCTGGCCGCTGTTCATCTCCGGCACGAGCACGCGCTCGAACTTGCGCAGCAGCGCGCCGGTGTTCGCGGGCATCGGCCGCAGGTGGCGCAGATGCGCCGTGGCCACGCGGCCGCCGCCCTCCCGCACGCGCCGGGCGCCCGCGCGGATCGTCCCGTACGAGGAGCCCCAGCCGAGCACGAGCAGGTCGGAGTCGGCCTCGCCGTGGATCTCGAGGTCGGGCACCGGGATGCCGTCCACCTTCTCCGCCCGCAGCTGCGTCATCCGCGCGTGGTTCTTCCCGTCGTAGGAGATGTCGCCCGTGCGGTCGGCCTTCTCCAGCCCGCCGATCCGGTGCTGCAGCCCGGGCGTGCCGGGCACGGCCCACGGCCGCGCGAGGTTGTCGTCGCGCGAGTAGGGCAGGAACGGCCCGGTGGTCGTGGTGCGGAAGTGCGGGTCGATCGGCGGCAGCGAAGCCGCGTCGGGAATCCGCCAGGGCTCGCTGGAGTTCGCCACGAACAGGTCGCTGAGCAGGATCACCGGCGTGCGGTAGGTGATCGCGATCCGCGCCGCCTCGTACACGGCTTCGAAGCTCTGCCCCGGCGAGGAGGCCGCCACCACCGGCAGCGGCGACTCGCCGTGGCGCCCGTACAGCGCCTGCAGCAGGTCGGACTGCTCGGTCTTGGTCGGCATGCCGGTGGAGGGCCCCGCGCGCTGGACGTCGATGATGATCATCGGCAGCTCGAGCACCACGGCCAGGCCGATCGTCTCCGTCTTGAGGTCCAGTCCCGGGCCGGACGTGCACGTCACGCCCAGCGCGCCCCCGAACGCCGCGCCCAGCGCCATCGACGCCGCCGCGATCTCGTCCTCGGCCTGCATCGTGCGCACGCCCATGTCGTGCCGGCGCGCGAGCACGTGCAGCAGGTCGGACGCGGGCGTGATCGGGTACGCGCCGTACACGAGCGGCAGCCCGCTCTTGACCGACGCGGCGATCAGCCCGAGCGCCGTCGCCTCGGTGCCGTTGACGTTGCGGTACGTGCCCGGCGCGACGTCGACGTTGCGCTCGACCTTGACCTGCACGTCGATCAGCTCGGACGTCTCGCCGAAGCTCCACCCGGCGTGGAACGCGGCCAGGTTCGCGTCACGTACCGGCCCGTCGAACTTGCCGCGGATCCAGCGCTCGGTGACGTCCACCGGCCGGTCGTAGAGCCACGACAGCACGCCGAGCGCGAACAGGTTCTTGGCCTTCTGCGCGTCGCGGCTCGACGCGCCCTCGATCTCCTCGACCGCGCGCGTCGTCAGCGAGCTCATCGGGATCCGCTTGACGGTGAAGCCCTCCAGCGTCCCGTCCTCCAGCGGCGACTCGAAGTACCCCGCCTTCTGCACCGCGCGCACGCTGAACGCGTCCTCGTTGACGAGGATCGTCGCGCCGCGCTGCATCAGCGGCAGGTTCGCCTTCAGCGCCGCGGGGTTCATCGCCACGAGCACGTCGGGCGTGTCACCGGGCGTGAGGATGTCGCGCGAGGCGAAGTGGATCTGGAAGGCCGACACACCGGCGACGGTGCCGGCGGGCGCGCGAATCTCCGCCGGGAAGTCCGGCAGCGTCGCGAGATCGTTGCCGAATACGGCCGTCGCATCCGTGAACCGACTGCCGGCCAGCTGCATGCCATCGCCCGAGTCCCCGGCCATGCGTACTACGACCCGTTCGCGCGTCTCGGTCCGCGCGTGCTCTCTCTCCACGTTTGTAGCCTCTCGCATTATGCGGCGGATGGAAAGCCTCGCGGTCACGATTCAGGGGGAAGGTCCAGCAGTCCTGCTGCTGCACGGGTTTCCCGATCGGTCCAACTTGTGGCGCCACCAGATCGAGGCGTTGAAATCTGACTTCACGGTCATCGCGCCGGACCTGCGCGGCTTCGGCGAATCCGACAAGCCGGACGACGTCGACGCCTACCGGGTCGGCAAGAGCGTCGGAGACATCGCTCGCGATCCTCGACGAGCTGGGGATCGAGCAGGCCCACGTCGTCGGTCACGACTTCGGCGCGGCCGTGGCCTGGGCGTTCGCGCTCTCGGCGCCGGAGCGGCTGGAGCGCCTCGTCGTGCTCTCGGTCGGCCATCCGGGCGTCCCGATCGACTTCGCGCAGCGCGAGAAGTCCTGGTACATGCTGCTGTTCCAGTTCGAGGAGGCGGAGGAGCTCCTGCGCCGGGACGACTGGGCGTTCCTGCGCGAGTGGGTCGGCACCCACCCCGAGCCCGACCGTGTGATCGCCGACCTCCAGCGTCCGGGCGCGCTCACCGCCGGGCTGAACTGGTACCGCGCGAACCGGCACCCCCGCCGCGAGCTCGACCCGCCGCGGGAGTTCCCGCGGGTCACCGCGCCGACCCTCGGCGTCTGGAGCACGGGCGACGCCTACCTCACCGAGGCGCGCATGACCGGCAGCGCCGCGTTCGTCGACGACTGGCGCTACGAGCGCCTGGAAGGCGCGGGCCACTGGATGCAGCTCGACAAGCCGGACGAGGTCAGCGCGCTGATAAGAAGCCACCTGTGCTGAGCGCCGTCTCCCTGCGCGCCGCGTTCGCCGCGCGCGACCTCTCCCCCGTCGAGGTGATCGACGCCTTCGACGAGCAGCCCGAGTACGGCGCGTTCATCACGCTCACGCTCGAGCGGGCGCGGGAGGAGGCCAAGCGCGCCGAGCAGGCCTACAAGGACGGCACCGCCCGCCCGCTCGAAGGGCTGACGCTCGCCGTCAAGGACCTGTTCGACACCGCGGGCGTGCGCACGACGTACGGCTCGAGCATCTTCGCCGAGCACGTGCCGACGCCGGACGCCGTGGTGGTCGCGAAGGCCCGCGCGGCCGGCGCGATCGTGGTCGGCAAGACGCTCACGCACGAGTTCGCGTGGGGCATCACGAGCGTGAACCCGCACTTCCCGCCGTGCCGGAACCCGCACGACCCCGAGCGGGTCGCGGGCGGGAGCAGCGGCGGCTCGGCCGTGGCGCTCGCGCTGGGCCAGGCGGCGCTCGCGCTCGGCACCGACACCGGCGGCTCGATCCGCATCCCGGCCGCGTTCTGCGGCGTCTCCGGCCTGAAGCCCACGTACGGGCTGCTGAGCACGGAAGGCATCTATCCGCTCGCCCGCTCGCTCGATCACGCCGGCCCGATGGCGCGCACGCCCGCGGACGTGAAGCTGCTGTATGAGGCGCTCGCGCACCGCGCGCCGGAGGAGCCCGCGACCCGGATCGCGCTCTGCCCCGACCTGCACGTGCGCCCGCTGGAGCCCGACATCCAGCGCGTCTTCGACCACGCCGTGGCCGCGTTCGACGACGCTCGAGGTGCAGCTTCGACCACGCCGGCCGGCTCTACCCCACGTACGCGTCGATCCAGAACGGCGAGGCCGCGCAGACCCACGCCCAGCTGTTCCCGCAACGCCGCGAGGACTACGGCGCCGACGTCGCCGCCCGGATCGAGAACGCGCTGCGCGTCACGCTCGCCGAGTACACCGAGGCGATCGCCGAGCGCGAGCGCATCCGCGCGGCCTTCCAGCGCATCTTCACCGTCGCCGACGTGCTGCTCACGCCCGTCGCGGCGGTCCCGCCCGAGCTGCGCGAGGAGCCGGACCCGCAGGGCTTCCGCGACGGCGTGCTGCCCTACACCGTCCCGCAGGACCTCGCGGGCCTGCCGACCTGCGCCGTGCCGGTCGGCTTCGACGACCGCCACCTGCCGGTGTCGGTCCAGGTCACCGGGCCCCCGCGCAGCGAGGCCCGCGTGCTCACCGTCGCCGAGGCGCTGTTCAGCGCGACAGCATCGGCGAGGGCGGGATCTTCGTCCGCCCCTTGATCTGCGGGATCAGCATCCCGACCTCGTCCTCGAAGCACCAGCACCACTCCTCACCCGGCTCGAGCGAGCGGATGATCGGGTGCTCGGTCGCGCCGGCGTGAGCGCTCGCGTGCTTGTTCGGCGAGTCGTCGCAGCAGCCGACGTGCCCGCACGTCAGGCAGATGCGCAGGTGCAGCCAGACGCCGCCGTCCGCGAGGCAGTCCTCGCAGCCGGCGACCTCCTCCGGCAGCTCGGTGATCTCGATCTGGTCCGTGTGGGAGCAGCGGGTCATTTCTTGCCTTTTGCCTCGAGGGGGAGCCAGACGTGGAACACCGTGCCGTCTGAGCCGGTGTCGAATGCGAGTGAGCCGCCGTGGCGCTGCTCGACGATCCGCCGCGCCGTGTCCAGCCCCATGCCGGTGCCGCTGCCCGGCGGCTTGGTGGTGAAGAACGGATCGAAGACGCGCTGACGGACGTCGTCCGGGATGCCCGGCCCGTCATCGGCGATGTCGACCTTGATGCAGCCCTTCTCGAGCGACGTCGTGATCGTGATCGTGCCCGTCTCGCCGAGCGCCCCGATCGCGTTGTCGAGCAGGTTCGTCCACACCTGGTTGAGCTCGGAGCCGTGCATGCTCAGCTTCGGCAGCGACTCGTCGTAGTCGCGCTTGACCTTGATGTTCGTGTGCTTGAGCTTGTGCTTGAGCATGATCAGCGTGCTGTCCAGCCCCTCGTGCACGTCGGCGATCACGACCTCGCCGCGGTCCATGTAGGCGTAGGTCTTGATCGCCTTCACGAGCGTGGACATCCGCTCGGTGGAGTCCACGACCTCGGTGGCCAGCTCCTGCGCGGAGATCGTCGACGCCACCCACCACAGCGCCTTCAGCGACGCGTGCGTGCCCTCGCCGGTGATGGCGATCACGCGCCGGACCCAGTCCTCGTCGAGCCCGGCGGACGCGAGCGGCTCGGAGAAGCGGTAGCCCTGCTCGATGCCGAGCTCGTCGAGGATGTCCTCCATCGCGTCGATCGCGTCGGACTCGTCGATCGCGCTGCTCGCCCCGCGGTTCTCGGCCCGGTCGAGCGCCTCCTTCTGGAGCGCGATCAGCTTCTCGGCGTCGACGCGCTCGATGCCGGACTCGACGAAGTTCCGCAGCGCGTAGTTGATGACCTGCATCGCCGTCACCAGCTCGCTCGCGGCGCGGCGGGCGGCCGCGGCCGGGTTGTTGAGCTCGTGCGCGAGCCCGGCGGCCATCGTCCCCAGCGACGTGAGCCGCTCGCGGCTGGACTCGCGCGAGTTGATGCTGCGCATGACCGGGCCGATCACGCTCATCACCTTGCGGTGCACCGACCGGTGCTTGAGCGCCAGCTCGATGAACTGCTCGCGCGGGATGATCGAGACGCGGCAGTCGACGCCCGCCACGATCGTGACCGGCAGCTCGCTCTCGGTGATCGCGGCGATCGCGCCGATCCAGGTCGGCGCCTGGTTGGGCGTACCCGGATCGGTGCCCCCGGCCACGCGGATGAACGCGGTGGTGGTGCCGGAGAAGAGCAGCAGGGGGCCGGGCGAGTCGGCACCCTGCTCCAGGATCACCTCGCCCTCCTCGACGTGACGGATCGGCGGCGTGATCGCCGCCCACTCCTCGAGCTGGGAGTCCGTCAGCCCGTCGAACAGGTCGAGGCGCCGCAGCTCGTCGACAAGGGTCATCAGGGCCATGTCATTCCGCCAGGTACTCGTGGATCAGCGAGACGGCCATCGAGCCCTCGCCCACTGCGCTCGCGACGCGCTTGATCGACCGGGCGCGCACGTCACCGGCCACGAACACGCCGGGGACCGACGTCTCCAGCAGGTACGGGTCGCGCTTGAGCGGCCAGCCCGCGGCGCGCGCGTCGGCGCCGGCGAGGATGAAGCCGCGCGGGTCACGGGCCACGACGCCGTCGAGCCAGTCCGTGCGGGGTGCCGCGCCGATGAATACGAACATCGCGTCAACCGCCTCCTCGTGGTCGCCGTCGGCGTCGCGGATGCAGATCGAGCGTAGATGATCGTCACCGTCGGCCTTGATCGCCTGCGCGCCGACCTTGACGTCGATGTTCGGGATGGCGGCGATCTGCTCGATCAGGTAGTGCGACATCGAGCGCGCGAGCGAGTCGCCGCGCACGAGCATCGTGACCTGCTTCGCGTAGCCGCTGAAGTGCACCGCGGCCTGGCCGGCGGAGTTGGCGCCGCCGATGATCACGACGTGCTGATCCGAGCACGAGCGCGCCTCGGTGAGCGCCGCGCCGTAGTAGATGCCCTTGCCGGTGAACGTGTCGAAGCCGGGTGCGGCGAGCTTGTTGTAGGACACGCCGGAGGCGACGAGCACGCAGTTCGCGCTCAGGATCCCGCCCCCGGAGAGCTCCACGATCCGGCCCGCGCCCTCGACGCGCAGCGCCACGGCGTCCTGGATGGCGAGCAGCTCGGCGCCGAGCCGGCGCGCCTGGTCGGTCGCGCGGCGCGCGAGGTCCGAGCCGGAGAGCCCGGTCGGGAAGCCGAGGTAGTTCTCGATCCGGGAGGAGGTTCCGGCCTGCCCGCCGGGCGCCTCGCGCTCCACCATGACGGTGCGCAGGCCTTCGGAGGCGCCGTAGACGGCGGCCGCGAGGCCCGCGGGCCCGCCGCCGACGATCGCCAGGTCGTAGTGCTCGGACGCGGGCGCCGCCGACACGCCGAGCCGCTCCGCGAGCTCCAGCACGGTCGGGCGCTCGATCACCGTCCCGTCCTCGAGCAGCGCGACCGGCAGCCGCTCGTCGGAGACGTCGGCGATCTGCAGCAGCTCGCGCGCCTCGCTGTCGCGCTCCACGTCGAGCCAGCGCATCGGCACGCGGTTGCGGGCGAGGAAGTCGCGCAGGTCGTGTGAGTCGCGGCTGAAGCGGTGCCCGATCACGCGCACGCCGCCGGACTCGAGCGCCGCGCCCGCCTCCCACGTGGTCAGCAGGTCCTCGACCACCGGGTAGAGCTGCTCCTCGGGCGGGTCCCACGGCTTGAGCAGGTAGTAGTCGAGGTCGACCTCGTTGATGGCCTGGATCGCCGCCTCGGTGTCGGCGTAGGCGGTCAGCAGCACCCGCTTGGCGTCCGGCACGAGCTTGCGCGCCTCCACCAGGTACTCGGTGCCCGCCATCTGCGGCATGCGCTGGTCGGCCACCAGCAACGCCACCTGCTCGCCGCGGGAGACGAGCTCCTTCAGCGCATCCAGGGCCTCCTGGCCGCTGTTGGCGCGCACGATCCGGTACTTCTCGCCGAACTGCCGCCGCAGGTCACGGGCGACCGCCGCCAGCACGGCGGGTTCGTCGTCGACGCAGACGATGGCAGCGCGGCGACGGCGCGGTTCGGAAGCCTCCATGCCCGAAAACGCTATATGACGCGGACCGGCGTGCCCACTTCCACGAAGTCGTAGACCACCTGGGACTCCGGCATGGGGATGCGTGCACCGCCGTAGGAGGCGGGTCCGGCGGGCACGTCGGCGGCGCCGTAGATCGCGGCGCCGACGCCCCAGTAGACCGCGCGGTCCATGAACATCTTGAACGGCACCGACCACGCGCCCTGCTCGACCTTGCGCGTGACCTTGAACGAGCCGGGCGGGGTGCCCATGTCCGTGCTGTTGTTGCCGACGCCGGTGGAGGTGTGGACCACCCGCACCACGCGCCCGGCCTCGATCAGCAGCACGACGCTCTGGCCGCGGTGGATCTCGACCTTCTTGCCGGTGCCGGTGCGGTTGAACGCGAGCGGACGGCCCGCGGCGTCGAGGCGCTCCCGGGTCATCTCCCCCACGATCCCGTCGCGCTCGAGGTTCTCCCAGGACTGGAAGGCGAGCACCGCCTGCTGGGAGCGGTAGTCCCACTTGCCGGTGACGGCGTCCTCGGGCAGGTAGCCGAGCTGCGCGAGCTTGGTCTGCACCGCCTCCGGCTCCCTCGGAGCGGCAGGCTTCTTGGTCGGCGGCTTGGGCGCCGCGTACTCCTCCGGCGGCGCGAAGTCCGCACGGGTGAACGTGCGCCCGCGGATCTCGACCTCTTCGATGTCGGAGTCAGCGCCGGTCACCGTGTAGACGACCTGGGCCACGCGCGCGAGGTAGGAGACGTCGCCGGCGGAGAAGGTGTTCGAGAGCGTGACCTCGGCCTTCTCGTCGTCGGTCTCCACCGACGTCAGCGTCACCCCGTTCGGGATCGCGGAGCCGTAGCCCTTCTTGCGCTCGGCGGCCGTGATGCCCTGCAGCAGCACCTTCACCGCCGCCTCAGGCCCGTCCGCGGCCTGGCGCTTGACGGACGTCAAGGCCTCCCCGCGCAGGACGTAGATCTTGATCGTCTTGGCTTCGGCAACCGCCGGCAGGCCGAGCACGAATACGGCGACAAGAAGGAAAAATCTGCGCATTACGCACGAGTTTGACAAGGTGCGCAAGCGTGACCCCAGAGCATGAACGACTTGAAGAGGCCAGAACCGGCGCTGTCGCGTGGAAGGCGTGGGGTCCTTACCTGGCGGAACGCCAGTGGGGCACGGTGCGCGAGGACGATTCGGCCGGCGGTGACGCGTGGAACGCGTTCACGCACGACGAAGCGCGGTCGACGGCCTACCGGTGGGGCGAGGACGGGCTCGCGGGCGTGTCGGACTCCCAGCAGCGGCTGTGCCTCGCGCTCGCCCTGTGGAACGGCGCGGACCCGATCCTCAAGGAGCGCATCTTCGGGCTCACCAACAGCGAGGGCAACCACGGCGAGGACGCGAAGGAGTACTGGTTCTACCTGGACTCCACGCCCACGCACTCGTACATGAAGTGGGCCTACAAGTACCCGCAGGCGGCGTTCCCGTACGCGCAGCTCGTGAACCACGGCCGCGGACGCGACGAACCGGAGCTCGACCTGCTCGAGACCGGCGTGTTCGACGAGGATCGCTACTTCGACGTCGTGGTCGAGTACGCGAAGGGCGGCGCCGAGGACCTGCTGATGCTGATCACGGTCCACAATCGCGGGCCGGAGGCGGCGACGCTGCACGTGCTGCCGACGCTGTGGTTCCGCAACACGTGGCGGGACGGGTCGGAGAAGCCGGCGCTCACGCTCGACGGCGACGCGGTCGTGGCCGACGCGTTCCGGTTCCAAGCGGACGGTGAGTGGCTGTTCTGCGAGAACGAGAGCGAAGGGCCGTACCCGAAGGTCACGCTCAACGACCACGTGCTGCACGGCGCGCCGACGAACCCCGCGCAGACGGGCACCAAGTGCGCGGCGCACAGCGTGTTGGAGGTGCCCGCCGGGCGGCACGGCGATCCTCCGCGCGCGGCTGTCGACCGGCGAGCACGGCGACTTCGCCGACGTGTTCGCGACCCGGCGGGCGGAGGCGGACACGTTCTACCGGGAGGTCATCCCGGCGTCACTGGGCGAGGACCGCGCGCTGATCATGCGCCAGGCGCTCGCCGGGATGCTGTGGACGAAGCAGTTCTACGAGTACGACGTCCTTCGCTGGCTGCGCGAGCGCGGCCTGAGCCCGTGGAGCCCGGAGGCGGCGCAGGTCCGCAACGGCACCTGGTTCCACCTGCAGGCCGGCGACATCATCTCGATGCCGGACAAGTGGGAGTACCCGTGGTTCGCGGCCTGGGACCTGGCGTTCCACTGCGCGCCGCTGTCGCTCGTGGACGTGGACTTCGCCAAGGAGCAGGTGGAGCTGCTCCTGCACACGCGCTACGTGCACCCGAACGGGCAGATCCCCGCCTACGAGTGGAACTTCTCCGACGTGAACCCGCCCGTGACGGCCTGGTCGGCGATGTGGGTCTACCGCCGGGAGGCCGAGCTGCGCGGCGAGGGCGACCGCGTGTGGCTGGGCCGCGTGTTCCAGCGCCTGCTGACGAACTTCACCTGGTGGGTCAACCGCAAGGACCCCGACGGGCGCAACCTGTTCCAGGGCGGGTTCCTCGGGCTCGACAACATCGGCATCTTCGACCGCTCGACGGCGCTGCCGGGCGGCGGGACGTTGCAGCAGGCCGACGGCACGGCGTGGATGGCGCTGTATTGCCAGTGGATGCTGCAGATCGCGGTGGAGCTCGGCCGCGAGGACCAGTCGTACGCCGACATCGCGCTCAAGTTCGTCGCGCACTTCGCGTGGATCGCGATCGCGCTGAATCCCCCCGGCGCGGACACGCCGCTGTGGGACGAGGAGGACGGGTTCTTCTACGACGTGATGCGGATGCCGGACGGGAAGATGATCCCGCTGCGCGTGCGGTCGCTGGTCGGGCTGTTGCCGATGTGCGCGGCGACGGTGTTCGATCTCGAGGACCTGGCGGGGCAGCCGGGCCTGGTGGAACGGGCGCGCGAGTTCGCGGAACGCTTCCAGGACTCCGTGCCCGCGCTCATGCACGTGCCGCGCGAGGGCCACGAGGGGCGCCGGATGCTCTCGCTCGTCACCAAGGATCAGCTGCGCCAGATCCTGACGGTGATGCTCGACGAGGACGAGTTCCTCTCGCCACACGGCATCCGCTCGATCTCCAAGCGCCACGAGCAGGAGCCGTACCGGTTCGACTGGGCGGGTCAGCGCTACGAGGTCCGCTACGAGCCGGCCGAGTCCGACAGCGGCATGTTCGGCGGCAACTCCAACTGGCGCGGGCCGGTGTGGTTCCCGATGAACCTCGTGATCCTGCGCGCGCTGTTCCAGCTGCACAGCTACTACGACGACGAGTTCACGATCGAGTGCCCGACCGGGTCGGGGCGGATGATGAACCTGCGCGAGGTGGCGCTGGAGATCTCACAGCGGCTGATCGCCACGTTCGAGCGCGGCGAAGACGGCAAGCGCCCGGTGTACGGCGGGCTCGACAAGTTCCAGAACGACCCGCACTGGCGCGACCTGCTCCTGTTCCACGAGTACTTCCACGGTGACAACGGCGCCGGGCTGGGCGCCTCGCACCAGACGGGCTGGACGGGCACCGTGGCGACGCTGCTGCGGCTCGTCGTCATGAGTCGCCTGTCGATCTACGAGATCAACACCGCCGTGTGGCTCGGCGGGCATTCGCTGGCGGACGTGCCGGCGCGGCGGTGGGACGCGATCGCGGCGCTGCCGGTCGACGCGGTGTGGCTGATGGGCGTGTGGCAGCGCTCGCCCGCGGGGCTGGCGATCGCCGCCTCCGACGAAGGCCTGTCGTCGTCGTTCCGTCAGGCCGTCGCCGACCTGCGGCCCAGCGACGTGATCGGCTCGCCGTACTGCGTGCGCGACTACGTGGTCGACGAGCGGTTCGGCGGGCGGGAGGCGCTGGCGGTCGCGCGGCGCGAGCTCGCGGCGCGCGGGCTGCGGCTCATCCTCGACTACGTCCCGAACCACGTCGCGCCCGACCATCCGTGGCTCGCGTCGCACCCGGAGTACTTCATCCCGGGCTCTGAGGAGGAGCTGGCGGAGCGGCCCGCCGACTTCGCGCGCACGGCGGGCGGGATCGTCGCGCGCGGGCGCGACCCGTACTTCCCGCCGTGGCCGGACGTCGTGCAGCTCGACGCGTTCTCCGACGGGCTGCGCAGCGCCGTGGCCGAGACGCTGGTGGACGTGGGCGCGCAGTGCGACGGGCTGCGCTGTGACATGGCGATGCTGATGACCAACGAGGTGTTCTCGCGCACGTGGAACGTTCCCGCCCCGGCTGAGGAGTTCTGGCCCGCGCTGATCGGGCGCGTGAAGTGGACGCACCCCGGACTGCTGTTCATCGCCGAGGCCTACTGGGACATGGAGTACACGCTCCAGCAGCAGGGGTTCGACTACTGCTACGACAAGCGGCTCTACGACCGGCTGGTCGAGCGGGGCGACGTGCGCGGGCATCTGGTGGCCGATCTGAGCTACCAGGAGAAGCTGGTGCGCTTCATCGAGAACCACGACGAGCCGCGTGCGGCCGCCGTGTTCGGGCCCGAGCAGGCGCGCGCCGCCGCGGTCGTGATGTCGACGTTGCCGGGCGCACGGCTCTACCACGACGGCCAGCTCTCCGGCAAGCGGACGAAGATCCCGGTGTTCCTCGGGCGCGGGCCGGCCGAGCCACCGGATGCGGACCTGCGCGCGTTCTACGCCTGGCTGCTGCCGCGGGCGGCCAAGCTGAGCGGGTCCTGGCGGCTGCTGGACAGCGACGCGCCGCTCGTGTCCTGGGCCTGGGACGACGACGTCGTGGTGGTGAACCTGAGCGATTCGCCCGCCGGCGGTCTCGAGCCCTGGGGTTACAAACTGCCATTCGGATAACGCGGGCGGCCACCGCCTTGTACGGGCGGATAAAGACGAGCGCGGCGCGTGCCGAAAGGCTTCCGAGCCATGAAGCTGGTGATCGGGATTGTCCGCCCCGAAAAGACGAACGAAGTGCTCGAAGCCCTGTATCGCGCCGAGGTGCGAGGGTTTTCGATGAGCCGCGTGCAGGGGCACGGCGGCGAGCTCGACCGCGTCGAGACCTACCGCGGCACCACCGTACGCGTAGGCCTCACGGAGAAGGTGCGGTTCGAGATCGCGGTGTCCGAGGACTTCGTGGAGCCGGCGATCGAGGCGCTCTGCTCCGGCGCCCAGACCGGTGAGGTGGGCGACGGCAAGATCTTCGTGCTGGAGCTCGACCAGGTCGTCCGGATCCGCTCCGGCGAGACCGACGACGCGGCCGTCACCCCGGTGGGCGCATGACCGGGGTCGACTCGGGCGACACCGCCTGGATGCTGGCGGCGACGGCGCTCGTCCTGCTCATGACGCCCGCGCTCGGCCTCTTCTACGCCGGGCTCGTGCGCTCCAAGAACACGCTGAACACGTTCATGATGTGCGTCGCCGCGCTCGCGATCGCCACGATCACGTGGGCGCTGGTCGGCTACTCGATCGCGTTCGCGCCCGGCAACGCCATCGTCGGCGGCCTCGACCACGTCGGGCTCTCCGGCGTCGCCTTCGAGCCGCGCGAGGGGCAGACGATCCCGCACCTGCTGTTCATGGCCTTCCAGGCCACGTTCTGCATCATCACCACCGCGCTGGTGGCGGGCGCGGTGGTGGAGCGGATGCGCTTCGGCGCGTTCCTGGTGTTCGCCGCGCTGTGGTCGGTGCTCGTCTACGCCGTGCTCGCGCACTGGGCGTGGGGCGGCGGCTGGCTGCAGGAACTGGGCGCGCTGGACTACGCGGGCGGCATCCCGGTGGAGATGGGCTCGGGCTTCAGCGCCCTGGCCGCGGCGATCGTGGTCGGCGCCCGCAAGGATCACGGCCGCCTGGCGATGCTCCCGCACAACTCGGTCTACGTGCTGCTCGGCGCCGGCCTGCTGTGGTTCGGCTGGTTCGGCTTCAACGGCGGCAGCGGCCTCGGGGCGAACGAGTCCAGCGTGCTCGCCTTCGTCAACACCGTGCTCACGCCGGCGTGCGCGCTGGCCGCGTGGTTCGTGCTCGACCTCATCCGGTCGCGCCAGGTGACGGCGATCGGCGCGGCGACGGCGATCGTCGTCGGCTGCGTCGGCATCACGCCCGCCGCCGGCTTCATCAGCCCGATCTGGGCGATGGTCCTCGGCGTCGTGGCCGCGGTCCCGAGCTACTTCGTGATCATGTGGCGCCCGCGCTGGCGCGTGGACGAGACGCTCGACGTGCTCGCCGCCCACGGCGTGGCCGGCCTCACGGGCATCGTCTTCATCGGCCTCGTCGCCCAGGCGGGCTGGAACGGCGGGCTCGGCGACGGCGCGTTCTACGGCGACGTCGCCCAGCTCGGCAAGCAGCTCGTGGCCGTGCTCGCCGCGACCACGTACGCGTTCGGCGCGACGTTCGTCCTGCTCAAGCTGATCGGGCTCGTCATGCCGCTGCGCGCGACCGCGAGCGAGGAGGCGATCGGCATGGACCTCATCGCCCACGGCGAGGAGGCCTACGCCACCGGGGACGGCGCGATCCTCGTCGCGCTCGGCGACAAGCCGGTCCGCGGCTCAGCGCTGGAGGTGGGCTCGGACCGCGAGCACACGCCGGTGCGTGTGTGAGGACGGCGGGAGCCGGAGCTTGTCGAAGATCGACGTGACGTGACGCTCGACCGCGCGCTCGGACAGGTAGGCCTGCTGGGCGATCGCGCGGTTGCTGCGGCCCTGGGCCATCAGGCCGAGGACCTCGCGCTCGCGCTCGGTGAACGCGTCGCGGGCCGTGCGGCGGCCGAGCACCGAGGAGACGACGGCGGGGTCGAGGACTGAGCCGCCCGCGGCGACCTCGCGCACGGCGGCGATGAAGCGGTCGACGTCGGGGATGCGCTCCTCGAGCAGGTAGCCGGCGCCGGCCGGGCGGTCGTCGAGGAGGTCGAGCGCGACGTCGGGGTCGGCGGCGGCCGCCAGGACGAGCGTCGGCAGGTCCTCGCGGGCAGGGAGCTCCCGCAGCGCGACCACGGCCATGTCCGGGCGGTGCGCACGGGCCTTGCGCTGGAGCTCCGCGCCGTCGGCCGCCTGCGCGACGACGGTGATCCCGTGGTCTTCGAGCAGGGCGGCGAGGCCGGCGCGCAACAGTGCCGAGTCGGCCGCGACGATGACGTCGAGCGCTCGCCCGGAGGGCTCGCTCCGATGGGAGTCGTCGCCCAGAGGGCTCCGACTCCCGCCTTGCGGGCGGGTTCCGTGGTGGTGGCGGGGCTGCATACCCCTCCAGACGTCGTCTTCGCGTGCGCTATTCCCCGGCCTCGAGCGCGCGCTCGAGCGCGGCGGCGAGCTTCGTGAGCGGCTCCGCCCGCGTGGTCCCGCGGGCCTGCAACGTGGACGTGTGCCGGCGGCCGTCGAGATCGGCGGTCCACACCTCCCGCGAGGCGTGGATCACGGCGGCGTCCGGGAGGAACTCCGCGGGCGTGTCGAAGAAGCCCGAGGCGGTGATCGCCGCCCGGAGCGCCTCGACGGCGTCCGGCGGGAGCGTCGTCTCGCGCTGCCAGCTCGGTTCGCGCGTGCCGAACTCCCACTCGCCGCCGGAGATCTCGGCGGTGACGGTCCCGCCGGTCCAGACGCCGCCGTCGGCGGTGATGCGGTCCACGTAGACGTCGTCGCCGGTCTCCACGCGGCGCTCGAGCAGCAGCGGCTGAGGGGTGTCAGGCAAGAGCGGTCTCCGGCTCCTTCGCCGCGCCGCCGGGCGTGCCGGGGTCGGCGCCCGGGGTGGGGAAGTCGCCCATGCCGTCCGGCTCCTTGACCGGCTTGGCCGCGCCGTAGTCCCAGTCGGGCATCCCGCTCACCTGCTTGAGGGCATCGAGGAAGGTCACGTAGTGGTGCGGGCGCACGACGCTGCCCTCGCTCATGATGCTGTCGGACTTGGCGTGCATCGCGCCGGTGTGGCCGGCGGCCGCCGCGAAGTCCGTGTGCTCGGTCTTCTTGCCGGCCCCGTAGGCGCCACCGCCGGTGTACTCGTCGTCGAGGCCGAACATGTGCCCCGCCTCGTGCGCGGCGACCGTCTGCGCGTTGCCGTCGCCGACGACGATCGTGCCGGCCTCGCCCTCGCCGTCCTCGACCATGGTCACGCGCGAGGCGTCGACCTTCCCGCCCTGGTTGAGGTGGTCGACGACCGCGTCGAAGCGGTCCTTGCGCTGCGCGGCGTCCTTGCCCTGGACCTTCACCGTGAGGTTCGCGGTCTCGATCGTGGCGCCGGGCGCCGCGTTGGGCATCTCCTTCGCGAGCCGCCAGACGGTGCCGACCGAGCGCGGCGTGAGCAGGCCCTTGCCCGACTGGAAGGAGACCTTGCTCTCCAGCAGCCCGTCCTTGCGCGGGACCACGTCCTCGGACGTGATGTTCATGATGTTGTTGAACGGCGAGCCGGCCGCGCCGCCCGTGCGGCTGACGTCCGCGCTGCCGCCGACGAAGCCCTTCGCGACCTTGAAGGTGTTGACCAGCATGTGCTGGTCGCCCGCCTTGCCCGCCGCATTCGCGACCTTGGCCACCTCCACGTTGATCTTCGTGGTCGCGCCGAGGTCCTCCCAGTAGTTCTTCGTGCAGTGGAACGGGTGCTTCTCGCGCCAGGTGGCCTCGACCGAGCTCTTGAAGCCGGTGAGCAGGTCGGTCTCGTCCGAGGCGTCCGGCCCGCCGTTGCTGGACCACGTCCACTTGGCGACCTCGGCGGCCCGCGCGGCCTTCGGCATCCGGTTGATCGCGGCCGCGGCGGCGGCGGTCTGCGCGGACGGCTCGACGGCCTGCGCGCGGCCCGCGGCGCTGAGCGTCATGCCGTCCTGGAACGCGACGGCGCCCTTGAGCTTGACGTTGAGCTCGCCCTTGGTGGGCTCGTACTCGACGTCGAACCCGCCGTAGTAGTTGGCGGCGTTGTTCGTGGACGGGTTGTAGGTCTGCGGGCCCTTCTTGCCCGCGGCCACGAACGTGTCGCGCTCCTTGCGCGCGTCGTCGTACTGCTGCTGGATCATGTTGCGGTTGCGCGCGAGGATCGCTCGCGAGACGGCGGCGTTGCCCACGCCCTGCTGCAGGGCGAGCAGTGGATGCGGCGGTTCGGGCGCGCGCTTCGCCGCGGGTGCGACGACTTCGCGTTGGCGTTGGTCGTCGTACTCCATCAGGCGATCTTCTCCGCAACGGGCGCCTCGCGCAAGGTGCGGCTGCCACACTGCCCACATGAGCCGTTCCCTCACCCCCGTCAACCGCGTCGGGGTCGAAGAGCGGGCCGCGGCGCTGGGGCGCCGGTCGATCAAGACGAGCGCGAAGCGCCAGGGAATCCGCCTCGCCGCCTCGATGATCGACCTGACGACGCTCGAAGGGTCGGATACGCCCGGGAAGGTCCGTCAC
Source organism: uncultured Solirubrobacteraceae bacterium (assembly GCA_963724195.1). Classification (GTDB taxonomy): domain Bacteria; phylum Actinomycetota; class Thermoleophilia; order Solirubrobacterales; family Solirubrobacteraceae; genus Solirubrobacter. Next base: position 47,941 of record CAVRTQ010000001.1, read on the forward strand.
CTCTGCGCCAAGGCCGTCTGCCCCGACCCTGCGCGGCCGGAGATCCCGTCCTGCGCCGCCGTGTGCGTGTACCCGTCTTTGGTCGGCGTGGCCGCGGCCGCGCTGGAGGGCTCGGGCGTCGCGGTGGCCTCGGTCGCGACCGGGTTCCCCGCCGGGCAGACGTCGCTGAAGGTCAAGGTCGACGAGACGCGCGAGGCGGTGGCCGCGGGCGCGACCGAGATCGACATGGTGATCTCGCGCGACGCGTATCTGCGCGGCGACGACAAGCAGGTCGCGCGCGAGATCGAGGCCGTCAAGGAGGCCTGCGGCGCGGCGCACCTGAAGGTGATCCTGGAGACCGCCGAGCTGCCGACCTACGCGCACGTGCGGCACGCGTCCGAGCTCGCGATCGCCGCCGGCGCGGACGTGATCAAGACCTCGACCGGCAAGTCGACTTCCGGCGCCACGCCGGGCGTCGTGCTGGTGATGCTGGAGGTCGTGCGCGATCACCTCGAGCGCACCGGCCAGGTGATCGGCGTGAAGGCCGCGGGCGGCGTCTCGACGACGAAGGCCGCGATGCACATGCTCGTGCTCGTCAAGGAGACGCTCGGCGACGACTGGCTCACGCCGGACCGCTTCCGGATCGGCGCCTCGTCGTTGCTGAACGACCTGTTGTTGCAGTACGCCAAGCTCGACGGCGGCCACTACGGGCGCGCCGAGGACTTCTCGAAGGAGTAGACGATGGCGACCGTAGAACGCACCGCCCTCAAGTGGGACTACGCGCCGGCGCCTGAGTCCCGCGACGCGGCACCGCTGAAGCCGCGCTACGACCTGTTCATCGGCGGCCAGTTCGTCGCGCCCACCGACGGCACCGTCGTGGAGACGAAGAACCCCGCCACCGAGGAGACCCTCGCCGAAGTCGCGTTCGCCGGGCCCGGCGACGTGGCCGCCGCGGTCGAGGCCGCGCGCGGCGCCGCGGCGGGTTGGGCCGCGCTGCCGCCGCTGGAGCGCGGCAAGTACCTGTTCCGGATCGCGCGGCTGCTCCAGGAGCGCTCGCGCGAGCTGGCGATCGTGGAGACGCTGGACGGCGGCAAGCCGATCCGCGAATCCCGCGACGTGGACGTGCCGCTCGCCGCCGCGCACTTCTTCTCCTACGCGGGCTGGGCCGACAAGCTCGACTACGCCTTCGCGGGCCGCTCGTTCGCCCCGCGCGGCGTGGTGGGCCAGGTCGTGCCGTGGAACTTCCCGCTGCTGATGGCGGCGTGGAAGCTCGCGCCCGCGCTGGCGACCGGCAACACGGCGGTGCTCAAGCCGGCGGAGACGACACCGCTCACGGCGCTCATCCTCGCGGAGATCATCCAGGAGGCCGGGCTGCCGGACGGCGTCGTGAACATCGTCGCCGGCGATGGCGCCGCGGGCGCGGCGCTGGTGCGGTCCGACGTGGACAAGGTCGCGTTCACCGGCTCGACCGCGGTCGGCAAGGAGATCCAGCGGGCGCTGGCCGGGACCGGGAAGGGCCTGACGCTGGAGCTCGGCGGCAAGTCCGCGAACATCGTCTTCGAGGACGCCGCCCTCGATCAGGCGATCGAAGGCATCATCGAGGGCATCTTCTTCAACCAGGGCCACGTGTGCTGCGCGGGCTCGCGGTTGCTGCTGCAGGAGAGCGTGGCCGAGGAGGTCGTGCGCAAGCTGTGGGCGCGGATGGAGCGCCTGCGCGTCGGCGATCCGATGGACAAGAACACGGACGTCGGCGCGATCAACTCCGCGGAGCAGCTCGCTCGCATCACCTCGATGGTCGAGGCCGGGGAGCGCGAGGGCGCGACGCGCCGGTCCGTGTCGTGCGAGCTGCCCGAGCACGGCTACTGGTTCCCGCCGACGATGTTCCTCGACGTCGCGCCGGCGAACCGGATCGCGGCCGAGGAGATCTTCGGCCCGGTCGTGTCGGTGACGACGTTCCGGTCGCCGAGTGAAGCCGTCGAGCGCGCGAACAACTCCGCCTACGGGCTCGCCGCGGGCGTGTGGACCGACAACGGCGCGAAGGCCTTCGAGGTCGCCTCCAAGCTCCGCGCGGGCGTGGTCTGGCAGAACACCTACAACAAGTTCGACCCGACGGCCGCGTTCGGCGGCTACAAGGAGAGCGGGTTCGGCCGCGAGGGCGGACCCGCCGGGTTGGCGCCGTACGTGAGGTTGGGCGGATGAGCTCTCCGCGCGGCGGTCGCCAAGACGTACAAGCTCTACCTGGGAGGCGCGTTCGTGCGTTCGGAGTCCGGCCGGACCGACCCGATCGAGGGCGTGAACGTGCCGCGCGGCTCGCGCAAGGACGTGCGTGACGCCGTCAAGGTCGCACGCGCCGCCGCCGGCGGATGGGCGAAGAAGACGGCCTACAACCGCGGGCAGGTGCTGTACCGGTTCGCGGAGGCGCTCGAGTCGCGCTCGGACGGGAGCGACGAGTACGGCGAGGCGATCGACCTGCTCGTCCACTACGCGGGCTGGACGGACAAGCTCGCCGCGGTGATGGGCGGCGTGAACCCGGTCGCGGCGCCGTTCCTGTCGTTCTCCGCGCCGGAGCCGACGGGTGTGGTCGCGGTGCTCGCGCCGGACTCGCCCGACCTGCTGGGCCTGGTGCGCGAGATCGCCCCGGCCTTGGCCGCGGGCAACACGGTGGTCGCGATCGTCTCGCGGTCCAAGCCGCTGCGCGCGCTGGACCTCGGCGAGGTCGCGGGCGTCTCGGACGTCCCGGGCGGCGTGCTGAACCTGATCTCGGGGCGGCTCGATGAGCTGCTCACGCCGCTGTGCGGGCACCGCGACGTCAACGCGATCATCGACGCCACCTACGACGACGACGTCGCCACGACCGTCGACACGCTGGCCGCGGAGACCGTCAAACGCGTGTCCCGCCCGGCGCCGCACACCGACTCCCTCACCCGCCTCGAGCCCTCGATGGAGCTCAAGACCGCCTGGCACCCGATCGGCAGTTAAAGGGGCCAGGCCCCGTTTGAGCGGAGCGGGCTCGCGGCGATCCGCCGCGAGCTCGGAGCCTGCCCGGCGCGTTCTCCGCGGAGGCGCTCGCGGAGGCCGAGCGGCTGCCGCGACGTCGCAGGGCGAGCGGGTCGAGCTCGAGTTCGTCACGATCGACCCGCCGGGCGCGCGCGACCTCGACCAGGCGATGCACCTCGCGCGACGCGACGACGGCTTCCGCGTGTCCTACGCGATCGCCGACCCCGGGTCGTTCATCACGCCCGGCGGCGCGCTCGACCGCGAGGCGCACGCCCGCGGCGCGACGCTCTACCTGCCCGACGGCGAAGATCCCGCTGTATCCGCCGGCGCTCTCGGAGGGCGCGGGCTCCCTGCTCCCCGGCGAGTGGCGCCCCGCGGTGCTGTGGACGATCGACCTCGACGCGGCCGGCGAGGTGCGTCGCGCGTGGACGTCGCCCGGCGGGTGGTGCGCAGCGTCGCGCAGCACACCTACGACGACGTCCCGGCCGCCGTCGCCCCGCTGCTGCGCGAGATCGGCGAGCTGCGGCTCGCGGTCGAGCGCGTCCGCGGCGGGGTCCGGCTCCCGCGGCCCGAGCAGGAGGTCGTGCCCGCCGGGCGACGGCTGGACGCTCGTCTACCGCGTCTACAACGAGTACGAGGAGTACAACGCGCAGATCTCGCTGCTGTGCGGGATGGCCGCGGCGGCGAAGATGCTGGCGGCGAAGCGTCGGCATCCTGCGCACGCAGCCGGACCCTTCGCCGCGCGCCTTCGAGCGGCTCCGGCTCACCGCTCACGCGCTGGGCGTGGAGCTGGCCGGCACGACGTCACCTACCCGGAGTTCGTGCGCCTGCTCGACGCGACGGTCCCGGCGCACGCCGGCGATCATGCACGAGGCGTCGCGGATCGGCTCCGGTGCGGGCTACACGGCCTTCGACGGCGAGCTGCCCGGAGGTGTCGACCCACTGGGCCGTCGCCGCGCCCTACGCGCACGCGACGGCGCCGCTGCGGCGGTTGCAGGACCGCTACGTGTCGGACTGCTGCCTCGGCCGGCCCGACCGGGAGGCGTTGCCGGACCTGCCGGCGACGATGGCGGCCGCCTCGCGCCGCGCGGGCGCCGTGGACCGCGCCGTGGTCGACCTCGTCGAGGCCGTGATCCTGCAGGGCCGCGAGGGCGAGACGTTCGACGCCGTCGTCATCGACGACGGCGTCATCCAGCTCCGCGAGCCCGCCGTGCGCGCGAAGGTCTCAGGCGCACCCGCGCCGGGTAGCGAGGTGGTCGTGCGACTCGAGCGCGCCGACCCGGCCACCCGCACCGTGCAGTTCGCCGTCTGAGATGCACCTCGGTTCTACGGCAGACGGGACACGGGTCGAGCTCGACCCGGCGGACCTCACCACCCACGGCGTGATCGTGGGCATGACGGGTTCCGGCAAGACCGGGCTCGGCATCGTGTTGCTCGAGGAGGCGCTCGCGGCCGGGATCCCGACGCTGATCCTGGACCCCAAGGGCGACATGGGCAACCTCGCCGGCGAGGACGTGACGATCTACACGCCCGGGTCGGAAGCGGGCGTGCCGCTGAACGTGATCGGCTCGCTGGCGGCGCCGCCGTTGTCGTGGGACACGGAGGCCGAGACGCTGCGCGACGAGATCGAGAGCGTCGTGACGAGCCTGCTGGGGTTGGTCGGGATCGCCGCCGACCCGCTGGCGAGCCGCGAGTTCGTGCTGCTCGCCAACCTGATCGAGCACGCGTGGCGCGCGGGCCGCGACCTGGACCTGGCGACGCTGATCGGCGAGGTGCACGCGCCGCCGCTCCGCAAGCTCGGCGTGTTCGACGTCGACGTCTTCTTCCCGCCCGCGGAGCGGACCGCGCTGGCGATGCGGCTGAACGGGCTGATCGCCTCGCCGTCGTTCGCGGCCTGGAGCGCGGGTGTGCCGCTGGACATCGGCGCGCTGCTCGGCGAGCGGCGCGCGGCGATCATCTACCTCGCCCACCTGAGCGACGACGAGCGCCAGTTCGCGGTCACGCTCGTGCTGTCCAAGCTCGTGACGTGGATGCGCGGACTGCCCGGCACGAGCGAGCTGCGGGCGCTCGTCTACATGGACGAGGTCTTCGGCTTCGCGCCGCCCACGGCGATGCCGCCGGCCAAGCAGCCGATCCTCACGATCCTCAAGCAGGCGCGCGCGTTCGGGGTCGGCATGGTCCTCTCCACGCAGAACCCGGTCGACCTCGACTACAAGGCGATGGCCAACGCGGGCACCTGGCTCGTCGGGCGGCTGCAGACCGAGAATGACAAGGCGCGCGTGCTGGAAGGGCTCCGGTCCGCGGCCGGCGGCGCGGACATCGAGGCGCTCTCCGCCGGGATCGGCGGGTTGGCCAAGCGCCAGTTCATGCTCGTGAGCGCCCGGGCGAACCAGCCGGTGGTGTTCAGCACGCGGGACACGCGCTCGCGGCTGACGGGGCCGTTGACGCGCGAGCAGGTCGCGGCGATCACGCCGGACGTCCCGGTGGCGGCTCCGGTCGTGGTGTCGGCCGGCGGCACCCCGGTGGCGCCACCGGTGGCCGAGGGCGTGCCCGTCGGCTGGGCGGGGTCGGGGCGCCTGCGGGCGTATCTGAGCGCCCGGGTGAGCGTGCGCTACGACGACCCGGGCGTGGATGAGCTGGTGCGCTTCGAGGCGTTCTACACGCTCGATGCGCGGCCCGCTGACGTGTCCGGTCCGGTCGCCGACGTGGCTCCGGCGGGCGCCGACTACGAGCTGCCCGACGCGCCGATCGGCGAGCGCGCGTTCTTCCGCGACGCCGAGAAGACGATCAAGCGCCAGGTGGTGGCGGAGCGCACGCTCGAGCTGCGCCGGAACGTGAAGCTCAAGCTCGTCTCCCGTCCGGGCGAGTCGGCGGAGGCGTTCGCCGCGCGCTGCGACGAGGCCGCGCAGGCAGGCCGCGGACGCCGAGGCGGCCAAGCTCCGTGACAGGCTGGAGGCGCGCGAGGACCGGTTGCAACGCGCGCTGGAAACGGCGCGCCGACGGGTCGAGGACCTCACCCTGGAGGAGCGCGCGCAGCAGACCGACCAGCTCGCCGCGGGCGCGGGGATGCTGCTCGGCGCGTTGCTGGGCGGACGCCGGCGCACACGGTCGATGGCCGGCGCGTTGGGCCGGTCGGCGCGCGGCGCGAGCAAGCGCCGCGCGGCGGAGGCGAAGGTCGCCGACGCGACCGACGATCTACTCGAGATCGAACGGGACATCGAGGCCTCGATCCTGGAGATCGACGCCCGCTGGCGCGCGGTGGCGCGATCAGATCGAGCCGGTCGCCGTGCGCGCCGAAGCCGCCGACGTCGCCGTCGAGCGGCTCGCGCTGATCTGGGCGACGCCGCTGTAGCCATCGCGCTCCATCAGCTCGAGCAGGCCGGTGAGGATCTGCTTGTTCAGCGTCGGGCCGTGGTAGACGAGGCCGGTGTAGAGCTGGACGGCCGTCGCGCCCAGCTTGAGCTTCGTGTAGGCCGCCTCGGCGGTGGTGACGCCGCCGGCGGCGATCAGCGCGTAGCGGTCCTGCGTGATCGACTTCAGCGTGCCGAGGATGGCGTTGACGAAGTCCTCCACCGGCGGGCCGCCGACCGCGCCGGGGAGCTTCTCGAGCGAGTCGCGCGCGACGGTGACCTTCAGGAAGTCCGGCTTGCCCGACGGCAGGTTGATCGCGAAGCCCGAGACGAACGGGTGGCCGTCGGCGATCGCCACGATCTCGCGCAAGATGCCGGCGTCGCGGGTGGGCTTGAGCTTGAGGATCAGCGGCACGCGGGGGTCTTCCTGCGCGAGCCGCTGCAGCAGCGCGTCGATCCGGGGGAGCTCGTCGAAGAAGTCGCGGTCCGCGGCCGAGTTCGGGCAGCTCAGGTTCAGCGCGATGTAGTCCGCGCGATCCTGCAGGACCGCGAACGAGGCGGCGTAGTCCTCGTAGACCTCGGGCCCGTTGGCGGGCTTGGCGGGGTCGTTGGTCTTGACCAGGTTCACGCCCACCGGCACCCGGCGCGGGCCGGCCAGGCGCTCCCGCACCGCGTGGGCGCCCTCGTTGGGCACGCCGTAGGCGACGACGATCGCCTCGTCCTGCGGGACGCGGAACAGCCGCGGCTTCGGGTTCCCGTCCGACGCGTCCGCGGACACGGAGCCGATCTCGATGTGGCCGAACCCCAGCGCGCCGAGCATCCGCACCGCGCGCGCGTTCTTGTCGAACCCGGCGGCGAGCCCGAGCGGGTTGGTCAGCGGGAGCCCGGCCAGCGACGTCTGCAGGCGCGGGATCACTGAAGGTGAACGCCTTGCCGGCCGCGCGCCGGACGAGCGACGAGCGCCCGCCGAGCTCGGACGCGGCGAGCGTCAGGTTGTGCGCGCGCTCAGCGTCGAGCCGGAACAGCAGCGGCCGGACCGCGGACTCGTAGACGCTCATCCCTCCAATGATCTAGCAGTTGCCGACGTTCAGGAAGCTCCCCGAGCCCGTGTCGCCCGTCTGCGGGGAGAAGCTCAGGCTGAACGCGTACTGGTCGCGGTGCCAGGCGCCGCCCCAGAACGCGCCGAGCTGGGACGCGTAGACATCGCGCACGTCCCACGCACCGCCCGCGGCCGCCATGTTGACCGTCGCCACCGTGCTGAACCAGCCGCCGGCCTGCGGGCGCCGCACGGTGAAGCGCGCGGCCGCCTGCGGCCCGCCCTGGGCCGTCGCCAGCACGAGCGTGACCTTCCACACCGGCCCGTAGCCGCCGTTCTCCGGCGTCTTGCAGGCGAGGAACACCCCGCCGCGGCCGCTCCCGAGCGTCGTCCACGCCGCCTCCGCACGAGCGGGCACCACCCCGGCGACGAGCGCGAACATCACGGCGAGCAACAGCGCACGAGCGAACATCTTCCAGCCTCCCGGTGGCCTCCGTGTCAGCATCGTACAGCCATGGACGCTCCCTTCACGCTCGAACCCGCGCCGGGTGGCGCAATCCTGACGGTCGACGAAGCGCGGCTCACGCTCGACCAGGAGGCCTTGCGCGAGCTGCGCGACGGCATCGACGCCGCGGTGGCCCGCGGCGCCGCCGGTGGTCAGGGCCCCGTCAGTGAGTTCGGGGTCGGCGACGCCACCGTCACCGTGTCCGCCGTGCCCGGCGGCTCGGTGAAGCTGCGCATCGACCGCTGACGCTCACACCACGGCCACCGCGTCGATCTCGACGAGGAACTCCGGCCCGAGTCCGGCCACGGTGTGCACCGTGATGGCCGGCGGCGGGTCCTCCGGGTTCCACACCTGCTGAAAGGCGCCCACGCCCTCGTGCACGGGCTGGCCGTCGACGACGGCGATCCGCCAGTGCACGACGTTGGCCAGCGTCCCGCCCTCGCTCTCGACGACGATCTGGATGCGCTTGAGCGCCTGCAGCGCCTGCTCGCCGAGCGTGTCGCCGACCACCTTCCCCTCGGCATCGACGCCGTTCTGCCCGCCGATGTAGATCGTCTTCGCCGGCTGTTCGACGACGACCGCCTGGCTGAACGCCGGGCTGAAGTGGAGTCCTTCGGGGTTGATGTGCCGTGTAGCCATGTAACTAGTTATAGTGGTTACATGGTTTCGACGTCGACCGGTCGGCGGTTGCAGGACCCCAAGGGCGGGTCGTTCTGGTTCGACGCCGGCGCCGTCTGCCTGGACTTCGCCCACACGGGCGGCGAGGGCGCGTACGCGAAGTTCGAATCGCTCCACGCGCCTGCCGACCTGGAGGCCTGGCTGGCCGAGCCGCCACTCTCCGCGGCGCTGACGGCGACCGCCGAGGACCTGACGGCCGCCAAGGCGCTGCGTCAGGCGATCTGGGTCGCCGCCCACGCCCAGGCGGACGGCGTCGCGCTCCCCGCGGATGCGGTGGCGACGATCAACGCCGCGGCCGCCGAGCCACCACTCATTCCCCAGCTGGGCGTGGGTTGGGCCCCGCCCGTCCGGGCCTCGCAAGCGCTCTCCACGCTCGCGCGGGAGCTGATCGACCTGCTGTCCGGCCCGCTCGCCGACGCGCTTCCGCGAGTGCGCGAGCGACAACTGCCCGCTCGTGTTCGTCGACTCCTCACGACCCGGGTCCCGGCGCTGGTGCTCGATGGAGCGCTGCGGCAACCGGAACAAGATCCGGGCGCATCGCGCCCGGCAGGCCTAGCGGAGAGAGGGGGATTCGAACCCCCGGACGAGTTTCCCCGTCACACGATTTCCAGTCGTGCCCGTTCAGCCGCTCCGGCACCTCTCCTGGATCGACGCGACAGGCTAGCGCGAACTTAGATTTGCCACGCCCCGCCCTGCAGGACGGGTACCCGATCGCCGTCCTGGGTGATCCCCGTGACGGTGAGCGCGTCGGAGCCGATCATGAAGTCGATGTGGATGTCGGACTCGTTCATCCGCGCGGACGTGGCCTCGTCGCCCGCCAGGAACGGGAAGGCGCGGCCGAGCGCGATGTGCGAGGCGGCGTTCTCGTCCAGCAGCGTGTCGTAGAAGACGGTGTCGAGCGCGCCGATCCGGCCCTCGTTGTCCACGAGCGCGACCTCGCCGAGACGCGCGGCGCCCTCGTCGCGCTGGATGATCGTGCGCATGGTCTCCTGGGCGGTGGACGCGGTCAGCTCGACGGCGCGGCCGCCCTCGAAGCGCACTTCGAGATCTCGCACGACGGTGCCGTCGATCAGCACGAGCGGCTTCGTGGAGCGCACGTGGCCGTCGACGCGCGTCGGGTCGGGGCTGGTGAAGACCTCCTCGGTGGGGAGGTTCGGCATGTGCGGGATGCCGTCGGCGGTCTGGAAGCGCGCGGCCTGCCACGACGCGCCCCGCAGCAGGCCGACGGTCATGTCGGTGCCAGGCCCCTCGTAGTGGAGCGCGTCGAAGCCGCGCTCGGTCAGGTTCTGCGCCACCGCGACGAGCCGGTCGGCGCGCGAGCGCCAGGCGGCGACGGGGTCCTCCTCGTCCAGGCGCAGGACGTGCAGGAGCTGCTCCTCGAGCTTGGCGAGCGCGTCCTCCGGCGACAGGTCGGGGTGGACCATCTCCGCCCAGGCGGGCGTCGGGCCGGGCAGGATCGTCCAGTTGATCTCGCGGCGGCCGACGACCTCGCCGGTCTCGCGGATCGCCGGCAGACGGTCACGGCCGGAGCGCACGGGGTCCAGGTCGTCCATCAGCCCCGGGGCGACGGGGCCGGACAGCGTGATCGCGGCGCCACGCTCCCGCCCCAGCGTGAGGATGCGGTCACCGAGCCACGGCGGGACGTACTCGAGCGTGTCGTCGGCGGCGTGCGCGATCCGCGCGCGCTTGATCCAGGGGTCGAACCACGCGAGATCGACGAACTTGGCGCCCTTCTCGTACGCGCGGTTCGCGATCGCGCGGACGAGCTGCTCCTTGCCGGGAGCCCCGCTCAGGCTGACGACCTGGCCGGGTTGGAGGTTGGCGCCGAAATCGACAGCGAGCTCGGCGAAGCGCGCAAGCGTTACATCGTCCATGGCACGGCGAGCGTAGCTGGTGACACTATGCAGCCGTGCTCCGCTATCGCCATGTCCTGGTCGCGTTCGACGCCTCGTCCGAGGCGCAACTCGCGCTCGCCCACGCCGTCGCGATGGCGCAGGTCTACCGCGCGAAGGTCGCGCTCGTCGCCGTCGTGCCTCCGCCGCCGTTGCTCTCCTGGCAGGCGCCGGGCGGGATGCGCGGCATTCACGAGGCCGAGCAGGAGGAGCTCGAGAAGGCGCTGCGCGAAGCCGCCGACGGCGTCCCCGACGACTTGTCCGTGACCACGCAGCTGCTCGACGGCGACCCGGCGCGCGAGCTGCTGCGGCTGGCCCGCGACGGTGACTTCGACGTGATCGTGATGGGCTCGCGCGGCCGTGGGCGGGTGACCGCGGCGTTGCTCGGCAGCGTCTCGAACCGGGTCATGCACGACGCCGGCGTGCCGGTGATCGTGATCCACCGACCGAGCGACGGGCCCGACCTTGCCGCATAGACAGTGGACCGTCCTGGACGCGCCCTCCAACCTCGGGCTGCGTCAGCTGCGCCCGGGGGTCGAGCCGGGTGCGCGGCGGCTCGCCGACGCGCTCCGGGCGTGCGGTCTGGTCGAGCGGCTCGGCGGGCGGGACGCGGGGCGCGTGGAGGCGCCGCCGTGGACCGAGATGTTCGAGAACCGCTCCCGGATTCCGGCCTACACGGTGCAGTTGGCGAAGCGGCTGGGCGACCTGCTGCGGGCCGGGGAGAAGCCGCTCGTGCTCGGCGGCGACTGCTCGATCCTGCTCGGGGCGATGCTCGCGCTGCGCCGGCGCGGCCAGTACGGCCTGGCGTTCCTCGACGGGCATCTCGACTTCCGCGTGGAGGACGTGGACGCCGTCGCGGGTGAGGACCTGGCGGTCGTCACGGGGCGGGCGGAGGACGCGCTGGCCGACATCGACGGACTGCGGCCGTACGTGCGCGACGAGGACGTCGTGGCGCTGGGAGATCGCAGCGGGGACACGATCCCGTCGTCGATCCGCGTGATCGGGTTGGACGCGTTGCGCCGCGGTGAGTGGGCCGTGCCGGGCGTGCCGTACTGGATTCACCTCGACGCCGACGTGCTGCGGCTCGACGCGGTCGATTCGCCCCAGCCGGACGGGCTCTCCTACGACGAGCTGACGGAGGTGTTGCGGCGGCTGGTGCCGGGCGCCGTCGGCATGCACGTGACGATCTTCGATCCGGACAAGGACCCGGACGGCAGCGCGGCTCACGCGTTGACGGATTGCCTCGTCAGCGGGTTGGCACCCGCAGCGACTCGATCGCGCTCGAGAAGCTGAAGCCCGGTTTGACGCCGCCCTGGACGGTGTAGACCGTCCGGCCGCGGGCGACGACGCCGAGGCCGTGGCGCGGACGCGGCATGTCCGCGAGCGCGCTCCAACGCCGGGTCCGCGGGTCGAAGAGCTCCACCTCGGGGATCGTGCCCGCGCGCTCCTCCCCGCCGGCGATCACGATCCGGCCGTCGCTCGAGGGCGGCGGCCGCCGTGCCGCCGCGCGAGCGCTTGAGGTCGGGGAGTGGCTCCCAGGCGTTCTTGGCGGGGACGTACCGCTCGGCGACGGTGAGGTTGCCGGGCGCACGGCCGGCGAGCACGTAGAACGCGGTCTTGGTCGCGGCGCCGCCGAGGTGCTCGCGGGCGACGCGCATCGGCGGGCCGGGACTCCAGCGCTCCGTCGTGAAGTCGTAGACCTCGAGCGTGGTGAGGGCCGTGCCGTCCACCGCGCCTCCGGCCGCGTACAGGCGGTCCCCGATGACGGCGGCGGTGAGCGCGCCGCGCGCGGTCGGCATCGGCGGCAGGCTCGACCAGCGGTTGCGGGTCGGGTCGTAGCGGAAGAACGTGGCCTGCTCGACGTTGCCGTCCTGATAGCCGCCGACGAGGTACAGGTCGCCCTTGTAGACGGCGGCGGCCGCGTGGTTGAGGCGGGCGGGGATCGGCGCACGGCGCGTCCAGCGGTCCTTGCCGATGTCGTAGCGCTCGAGCGCGGCCGTCGAGCGACTGGTGCGTGCGAAGCCGCCGGCGACGTAGATCGCGTTCCCGATCCGCACCGCGGACACCTCGGTGCGCTTGAGCGGCGCGCTGTCGAGCGTGCGCCACTCATGCGCCTGGGCGGGCGCTGCGAGCAGCAGCGTGAGCAGGACGACGAGACGACGCATCACTGCGTCGATGGAGTACCGCTTGAGGAGACGGCGCATTGCGTGCGCTCGTACCCACTTCCGTCGCGTAGCTCTACAACCCGGTCGAATCGCTCCAGGCCGGTGGGGTCGTGGGTGACGACGATCAGCGTGCGGTCGGTGGCCAGCACGTCGTCGAGGAGCGCGTGGGCCGAGCGTCGGGTCGAGCATCGCGGTCGGCTCGTCGAGGATGAGGATCTCGGCGGGGCTGACGAGCGCGCGGGCGAGCCCGATGCGCTGGCGCTGACCGCCGGAGACGGCGACGCCGTCCTCGCCGACGACGGTGTGGATGCCGTCGGGGAGCGCTTGGAGCCAGGCTCTCGGCCCGCCTGCGTCCAGGGCGCTTCGATCTCGCGATCGGTGGCGTCGGCGCGGCCGATGCGCACGTTGGCGGCGATCGTGCCCGCGAGCAGGTGCGCGTCCTGGCCCGCGAGGCGGATGCGGTCGCGGACGTTGGCTTGCGTGTTTGAGGTCGACGCCGCCGAGGGCGACGGTTCCCTCGTCCGGGTCGGAGAGGCGCGCGAGCAGGTCCGCGAGCGTGGACTTGCCCGCGCCGGACGGGCCGACGATCGCGACGTGCTCGCCCGGCTCGACGGTGAGGTCGATGCCGTCGAGCACGATCGGGTGGTCCGGGCCGCCGGGGCGGTGGACGAGGTTGGTGGCCGTGAGGGCGGCGTGGTGCGGGAGTGGCGTGTCGCCGGTGTGGGCGAGCGTTTCCGGGCCTTGCGTGACCTCGTCGAGGCGCTGCTTGGCGGCGCGGACGCCGATCAGTCTCAGCGCCGCCTCCGGGAGCGCCGCCGGCGCCTCGAACGCGCCGAGCGTGAGCAGGACGAGCGCGCCGAGCCAGACCGTGGCGAGGTCGCTGCTGGTGCCGAGCTGGAGGACGGCCGCGAGGCTGAGTCCCGCGGTGAGCGTGGTCGCGGTGGCGCCGAACGCGGCCGCGCGGGCCTGGCCGCGGTCGATCCGCGCGAGCCTGCGGCTGGCGTGTTCGAGGTGCGCGAGGCGCCGCGGGCCCTGTCCCGCCACCGCGAGCTGCGGGCCGAGCGCGAGCGCCTCGACGAGCTGCGCGCCGTACGCCGCGCGGGCCTTGCCGGGCGCGGTGTGACGGGCGAGCGCGTGCGTCGCCGCGGGGACGATCAGCGTCGCGAGGACGAGACCGGCGGCGAGCGCCGGCGCGGAAGCCGGCAGGATCAGCGCCGCGGCGATGACCACGCCGACCGACGCGGCGACCGCGACGATCGCGGGCAGCAGCACACGCGGGTGCAGGTGCTGCAGCTCGTCCACGTCGCTCGTGAAGCGCGTGAGCAGGTCGGTCGCGCCGGGCAGCCCGGGCCGCCCGATGCGGCTGGAAAGCCGCTCGAAGAACGCGACCCGCGTGTCCGCGAGCCGCCTGAGCGCCACGTCGTGCGACGCGAGCCGCTCCCCGTACCGCGCCAGCGCCCGCACGAGCCCGAGCGCGCGCACCGTGACGATCCCGACGAGCAACGCGAGCACGGGCGGCTGCTCCGCCGCGCGCGTCACCAGCCACCCGCTCGTCGCCAGCACGGCGAGCCCGGCCAGCGTCCCGAGCACGCCGAGCGCCACGGCCGTCACGCCGGGCCGGCGCCCGAACCCGCGCACCGGCTTGGCCTCCACCCCGCCGCCCCGCAACGTCAGCCCGGCCCCGCCCGCCGATTCTAAAGAGGGACTGTCCCTCTTTAGATTCGCGGCAATGCCCGGTGAATCCAGGCCTCGCGAGCCGTCGCGGGCCGAACCTTCGCCGCCGCGGGCCGAACATAAAGAGGGACTGTCCCTCTTTATGTTCGTGCGGAGCGAGCCGGGGCCCTGCGAGCCGGTGCGGCGGGCGCGCAGCGAGCCCGTGTCCCACGTCATCGACGGTGTCCTCGTGCTCGGGGGCGAGCGCGTCCAGGTCGACCACGACGTCGCAGATCGAGGCCAGGCGGGCGTCGTGCGTGGCCACCACGAGCGTGCGGCCGCGGGCCGCGGCGAGGATGCCCTCGGCCACGCGCCGGGCGGAGGCGACGTCGAGGTGCGCGGTCGGTTCGTCGAGCAGCAGGAGCGGCGTGTCCGAGCCGAGCGCGGCCGCGAGCGCGAGGCGCTGCTCCTGGCCGCGTGAGAACGGGCGACCGCCGGCGCCGACACGGGTCGTCTCCGGCACCGTCGCGACGATCTCGGCGGCGTCCGCGGCGGCCAGGGCCGGTTCGCCGCCGTGCAGGCGCAGGGCCTCGGCGAGCGTGCCGGCGGGCAGCGGCGGGCGCTGGTCGAGCCAGGTCACGCCGCGCCACCAGGCGTCGCGGTCGATCTCGCGAACGTCGACCCCGCCGGCCGTGATCGTGCCCGTGTCGGGGTCCTGGGCGCGGGCGAGCAGGCGCAGCAGCGTCGACTTGCCCACGCCCGACGGGCCGACCAGCGCGACGGACGTCCCCGGTTCGATCGTCAGGTCGAGCCCGCGCAGCGGGTCGGGCCGGCCGCGGCCGTCCACGCCGACGCCGCGCAACTCGATCGGTCCGGCGATCGGCGCCGCCGTCCCGCTCGCGACGAACGGCGCCGGCTCGTCGATCACCTCGAGCAGCCGGCGCACGGCCACAGCGCCGTCCTCGGCCGCGTGGAAGCGCGCGCCCGCCGCGCGCAGCGGCGCGTAGACCTCCGGCGCGAGGATCAGCACGAACAGGCCCGTCGCCAGGTCCATGTGCCCCTCGGCGAGCTGCACGCCGATCACTGCGGCCGCGATCGCGGTGCCGAGCATCGCCAGGAACTCGAGCACCAGCGCGCTCAGGAACGCGACGCGCAGCGCGCCGAGCGACTCGTCGCGGTAGCGCTCCCCCACGGCCCGCAGCGACGCCGCCTGGGCCTGCTCGCGCCCGTGGGCGCGCAGCGTCGGCAGCCCGCGCACGACCTCGAGGAAGTGCGCGCCGAGCACCGCCAGCGCGTGCTGGCGCTCCCGCGCGTGCTCGGCCGAGCGCTTGCCGACGAGCACCATGAACACGATCACGATCGGCAACGTGATCGCGAGCAGCACGCCCACGACCAGGACTGGGTCGCGATCACGCACACGACGCCGATCGGCACGGCGGCGGCCAGCGCCAGCTGCGGCACCGCCCGGGCGTAGTACTCGGCCAGCGCGTCCAGCCCCTGGGTGGCGGCGGTCGCGATGTCGCCGCGGCGCGCGCCGTCGACATCGCGGGTCCGGCCGGCCAGTGCGCGCTCCGCCACGAGCCCGCGCAACCGGCCCAGCGCGACCTCCGCCGCGCGCCGCCCCGCGAGCTCCACGACGCCGGCCAGGAGCGCCCGACCGGCGACCACCAGCAGCAGCGCCGGCGACCTCCCGCGTCGCGACCGCCTCGGCCACGATCCACGCCTGCACGACCAGCAGCGCCGCCGCGAGCAGTCCGGCGCCCGCCGCCACGCCCAACGCCACTCGCGCCCGCGGCGCGACGGCGAGCAACCGCCGGTGCAGCACGTCCCGCGCGCCGCGCGGTCGCCGCGCCGCCGCGCCGCCCGCGCCGCGCCGGCCGCGGCCGCGCGCTCCGCGGCGCCGCCGCGCGCTCGCCGCGGCGCGCCATCGCGCCTCGCGCTCATCGCAGCTGCTCCAGGCCGCGGCGCGCGAGGCGGACGAGCCCGCCCGGCTCTCGCTTGAAGCGCGAGTAGGCGAAGCCGTGCGCGAGCAGGATCAGGGGCAGGAAGACCGCGGCGAGCACGGTCATGATCGTCAGCGTGTAGTCGCCCGCGGCCTCCTCGCGCAGGTCGATGCCGGCCACGAACGGCGACACCGCCGCCAGGACGCACAGCGGGAGCAGCGCCGCGGCAACACCCGCGGCCCACAGGGACAGGCGCGGCACGAGCGTCAGCACGAGCGCGGCGCCGATCACCAGCAGCCACGGCTCCCCCAGCGCCACGCCCGCGACGATGGCCACGAGCACGGCCGGTTCGCGCCGCACCGTCACGCGCTCGTCCACGCGCCCGGCCAGGAACGCCGCGCCCGCCACCCGGCAGACGAGCGCGAGCGCCACGCCGCACAGCACCGTCGCCCAAGTCAGCGCACCCTCGAGCATCCACGCCCACACCACGCCCCAGCCGATCGCGGTCACCCACGCGGACAGCACGATCGCCCACGTCCATCCAGCCGCCGCCCGGCCCGAGCACGTGCCCGACGAGCTCCACCCCCGCGTGCCGCACGATCAGCGCCAGGATGATCACCAGCACGACGCCGTAGAGCCCGCTCGTCCACGCCGCGTACCAGCCGGGGAAGGCGCCGAACGTCGCCGCGACGCGCGATCACCAGCCAGACGTCGTTCGCCTGCCACGTCGGCCCGTTCGCGCGCAGCACCGCGGCGCGGTCCTCGAACCGCCGCAGCAGCATCGACGCGCCGAGGTCCGCGCCGCCCAGCCCCAGGTACAACGCCCACACGACGCCGAGCAACAGCAGCCACAGCGCGGGAAGTCCTTCGAGCCCGAACATCTCAGTACCCCAGGGCGAGGTCGGCGCGGGCGCGCGGCGTTCGCTCCCGCGCAGGCAACCCGTGCGCGAGCTCGCTCCGCAGCACGCGCGCCGCCGTCCAGAAGATCACGGCATACACGGCGAGGAACGCGCCCAACGACCCGGCCACGGCCAGCACGCTCACGTCCGAGGACGCCGCGTCCGTGCGCAGCAGCCCCGTCACCACCCACGGTTGCCGCCCGCCCTCGCGCAGGATCCAGCCGCCGGCCTGCGCGGCCAGCGGGATCAGGACCGCGAACGGCGCAAGCCGCAGGAACCACTTCGAGCGCTCCAGGCGCCCCGTCGCGGCGAGCCGGCAGCCCCAGGCGAGCAGGGCGATCAGCGCCACGCCGCCGCCCACCATCAGGCGGAAGCTCCAGTACATGAGCGCCACGACCGGCGTGTAGTCGCCGGGCCCGTACTGCGCCTCGGCTTCGCGCTGCAGCTGCTCGATCCCGCGCACCTCGCTGCTCAGCGAGAACGAATTCAGGAAGCTGAAAGCGCGCCGGGACCTTGATGTTCAGGAACGGCGGGCCGGGGTCGGTGGCGACCTCGCCGAGCGCGAACAGCGACAGGCCGGCGGGCGCCTCGGTCTCGTAGTGCGCCTCGGCCGCGGCCATCTTCATCGGCTGCTGCTCGAGCGCGAGCACGCCCTGGAAGTGCCCGGCGCCGGCGGCGGCCAGCGCGGCGCCGAGGCCCACGAACACCGCCATCCGCGCGACACCGCCGAACGCGGCCACCTCCCGCCCACGCGCGATCTGCACGCAGGCGATCCCGAGCACCACCACCGCGCCCGTCATCAGCGAGGTGAACAGCACGTGCGCGAACGTCAGGCCGACGGTCCAGTTGACCATCACCGCGAAGATGTCCGTCAGCTGCGCGCGACCGTCGACGATCTCGTAGCCGACGGGGTTCTGCATCCACGAGTTGGCGACGAGGATCGAGTAGGCGCTGATCATCGTCGCCGCGCTCAGCGACCCACAGGCACGCGAGGTGCACGCGCGGCCGCAGCTTGCCCGCGCCGAAGATCCACAGCCCGAGGAAGACGGACTCGACGAAGAACGCCGCGAGCCCTTCCAGAGCGAGCGGCGCGCCGAACACGTCACCGACGTAGCGCGAGAAGCCCGCCCAGTTCATCCCGAACTGGAACGTCTGCATCAGGCCCGTGACGACGCCGACCGCGAACACGATCACCATCGCCCGCCCGTAGTACTTGGTCAGCCGCAGCCACCGTTCCTCGCCGGTGCGGTGGTACGCGCGTCTGTAGAAGGGCCACGAAGAAGACGAGGCCGATCGATACACCGACGATGGCGAAGTGCAGCAGCGTCGTGAGGGCCGAACTGCCAACGAGCGAGGTCGAGCGAAGTCACGGGCGGGTCCTTTGCCGTTCGTGCCCCAGGCAGGGGCAAATGCGGGAACGGGCAATCAGGACCCTCGGCCACCGGTCATGAGCGGCCGCTACACATACTAGTCGGCGTGCGCATCCCGCTCCATGAGACGTTGCGTGCCGGAACGGCGCTCGGCTGGACCTCCGTGGCGGCGGTCGTCGTGGCCCTGGTGGTCGGGCGTGCCGATCTCCGACGCGGGGCTCGTGTGGGCCTTGACCGCGGTGGCCGCCGTAGCCCATCTGGTGATGGCGCGACTGCCCTGGGCGACGCTCCTGCCCACCCCTCGGGGCCGGCTGCTGATCGACCTGTGGGCGGGCGGCGTGCTGATCTCCGTGTGCGGGCTCGTGCTGATCGCGGGCGGCGAGTCGCGGCTCGATCTGCTGCTCCTGCTCGTCGTCCCGTTCCTGGCGATCTCCAACGACGACAACCCGCGCGCGCTGGCGATCTGGATGGCGGTGGCGGCGCTCGCCTTCGGCATCTGCGTGGGCTTCGCGCCGGACCCGCTCCCGGCTGCCCGAAGCGCTGTTCCACCTCGTGCTGCTCGCGGGGTCGACGCTGCTCGGCCTGCAGCTCGCGCGGGCCGTGCGGGAGGCGACGCGCCGGGCGGAGCTCGAGGGCGCGATGCTCGCCGAGGCCCACCATCGCGTGAAGAACTCGCTGCAGGTCGTCGCGGAGCTCCTGCAGCTCGGTGGCCCTGCTGCGGTCGAACGGGCGTCGGAGCGGATCCAGTCGATCGCGGCGGTCCATCAGGTGCTGGCCTCGCGGCGGGGCGGACGCGTGCTCGCGCCGGAGCTGCTGGACGCGGTCGTCGCGGGCTACGAGGGCGTGACGGTGGAGGCCGAGCCGCTGGAGCTGCCGTTCCCGATCGCGCAGAACCTCGGCGTGGTGGTCAACGAGCTGGTGGCGAACGCGGTGCAGCACGGGGAGCCGCCGGTGTCGGTGAAGCTGACGGCGGGGTCGTTGGTCGTGCGCGACGCGGGCGGCGGGCCGCCGTCGCTGGAGGGCTCGGGGCTCGGTTTGACGCTCGTCCGGCAGGTCGTGCGCAACGGCCTGTTCGGCGAGGTGGCGCTGGCTGACGGCGCCGTCGTGGTCACCTTCGACCCCACGCGGGATGCGCGTCCTCGTCGCTGAAGACGACCCGATCATCGCGCTGGGGCTGGCGCGGCGGCTCGGGGCGATGGGGCACGAGGTCGTGGGGCCGGTCGCGACGGTGGCCGAGGCGCGCGAGCTGGCGCGTGGCGTCGGCGCCGACCTCTACCTGTTCGACGTGGACCTCGCCGACGGGGACGGGATCGAGCTGGCGCGGTCGCTGTCGGAGGAAGGGCCGCGGCGGCCCGTGGTGATCCTCACGGGGTTGGACGCGCCGGAGGTGCTGGACCGCTCGATCGCGGCGGGGGTGCTTGGCGCACCTGACCAAGCCCGTCGACGATCGCCAGCTCGAGGCCGCGTTGCGGTTGGCCGCGGCGCGGTCGGCGGAGCTCGAGGCGCTGCGCGCGGAGGTCGACTCGACGCGTCAGGCGCTGGCCGACCGCAAGGTGGTCGAGCAGGCCAAGGGGATCCTGATCAGCGCGCTCGGGTTGAGCGAGCCGGACGCGTTCGCGCGCATCCAGACCACGGCGCGGCAGCGCAACCTGCGGCTGGTGGACGTCGCGCGGGCGATCGTCGATCAGCGGTCCCTGTACGAGGGGTCCTGACACAGAAAGGGCGCCCATGGGCGCCCTTGAAGCGGAGGGGGAGGGATTCGAACCCTCGGTGCAGGGGTTACCCACACAACGGTTTTCGAGGAAGCGCCGTTCCGGCACCGCAAGCCGCCTGCGGAGCCGAGCGTAGCGCCGGGGGAAGGACTCGGGGGAACGACGCCTCTCACTCCGCCGCCCGCCTGGGCCGTCGTGCGCTCGATCGAGGAACGCGTCGAGGAGGTCGCGCGCCCGCTCCAGCTCGCCCGGCAGCGTGTGCGTGTAGCGGCGCAGCGTGATCGCCGCGGCGCCCGGGCTGGTACTCCGGCGTCTTGTGGCCCATCAGCATCGACGCGACCTTCGGCGAGACGCCGGCATGGTCGAGCCACGTCGCCGCGGTGTGCCGCGCCTCGTGCAGCCCGATCGGCTCCAGCCCGAGCTCGACCCAGCGCTCGTGCACGCGCTTCTGGACGTACGACACGTCGAGCAGCCCTGACTTCCGCGGCCGCTTCGGCGGGCAGACCTTGCCCTCGTCCGGCCGGCCCTGCGCGATCCACTGGCGCTCAGCATCGCCGCGAGCGGCTTGACCAGCGGGACGACGCGCCACGAGCCGCCCGGCTTGCGTCCCTCCTCGTCGGCCGCCAGCTCGATCGCGCCCACCTTCAGGTCGACGTGCGCCCAGTCGAGCGTCCGAATCTCCTGATGCCGCGCGGTCCCGTAGGCGGCGAGCCCGTACGGCAGCGCGTCGTCGAGCGGCAGCGGCGCGAGCAGCTCGGCGAACTCTTCCGGCGTCGCCACGCGATCGCGCGGCTTGGCATCCATCGCCGGCAGCCGCACGAGCTCGGCCGGGTTGTTGACCACCAGCTCGCGATCCTGCGCCCAGCGGTACAGCGACCGCAGCGCGTTGACCACGCTCCGCACACGCGAGCCCGAGAGCCCGCGGCGCGTCATGTCGTCGACCATGCGCTGCAGGTCGCCGCGGCCGACGTCGCGCATCCGCCGACGAGCGAGATCGTCGGGCACCTGGCGCAGCGCCGACTCCAGGTCCTGCACCGCCCGCCGCCGGTAGCGCCGGCCCCACTTGTTCAGCGCGACGCCCTCGCGCGCCGCCTCGACGAACTGCGTCCTCGCCTCGCCCAGCTTCGGGCCCGACGCCTCAGCGACGACCCCGTTGCGCAGCGCCATCGCCAGATCAGAGCGTGCGTTGCGCGCCTCCACCACGCGCGCGAACCGGCGCGTCTTTCGGGTCTTGCGCGCCCGCGCGTCCCACACGACGCCGTAGTAGCTCGGGCTGCAGTTGCACGCACTCGGCTCGCCGCCCAGGGACACGCGACACGCCTCCTTGTGGCGCGCGAACACGCCCTGAAAGCGCGTCTTCGTGTCCCGCCCGGGCATCGCTACGCCGCCTGGCCCCGCTCGCACGCCTCCCGGTCCGCCCAGCGCTCCAGGTCGCGCAGCCGGAACAGCCGCAGCTGCCCCGAGTAGACGCAGCGCACGTGCGGCTGCACGTAGCGCTGGAAGTGGCTCAGGCTCATCCCGAGCGCGGCGGCCGCCTCGTTGCGGGTGAGCAGCATGCGCGGGATCGCCGCCGCGCGCGGCTGGTCGTGGTCGCTCATCGCGAACCTCCGTGGATCGGTGCTTGTACCCCTCCAAGCCCTGGCGCGCGCTCCTCGCGCGCCAATCGCCGGTGCTCGCGCGCCCGTGCGGCGGCTGCAGCAGCCAGGAACGCGTCGGCGGCTGTTACGTGCCCGGCGCCGACGAACTCGAACGCCGCGGTGCGCTGCTCGCGCTGGCGATCGCGCGCTGGGTCGCGTCGGTGGAGCGGGCGAGGATCTGCTCGTGCACGTAGGCCTCGCGCGCCTCGCGCAGCGCCTTGAAGGTCGTGGAGTAGCGGCGGCTCTTGGTCAGGCAGTGCCCGCGGTACCCGAAGGCGTGCGCGCACGCGGCGAGCCGCGGGGGGCGTCGATCGCGGCGGCGAGCGGCCGCTGCGCGGGGCCGATGGAGGCGACGTCGGCCAGGTGCACGCGAGTCGCCGGTGTCGAGCTCGACCACGAGCGTGGTGTCGTCGGCGCTCGGCCGCGACGGCGAGCAGCCGCACGACACGGCCGATGTGGGTGGTGTCGTCGTGCTGGCGCACGCGTAGCGCCTCGTTGGTGCTCATCGCGCGCTGCAGGCGGATGGCGAGCGCGGCCGGGTTCCAGTCGGTCTCGACGTCGATCGCGGCGGTGCCGGGTAGGTGCGGCGCGGCGCGCGTTGCTTCGCGGTGGCGTCGAGGTCGAACGCGGCGCGCAGGTAGTCGCGGACGTGCTCGCGCACGTTGACGACGTCGACGTCGTCGGCCGCGACGCGGTGCAGCAGCCCGCCGGCCTGCTCCGTGCTCTTGGTCGCGTACTTGGCCAGGTAGCCGGCGACCTCACCGCGCGCGTCGCCCGGTCGAGGTGGCGCACGTCGAGCTGATCGCCCCAGCGCACACGCCCGCCCCAGCTCGGCCGGGACCGGCGCGGAGACGTCGGCGACGGCCTCCCTGATCGCTCGTTCAAGCAGCTGCGCGTCAAAGCGCTGCGCGGGCGGGCGGATCAGCTCGGCCCGGTAGTCGGGCACCGCGCGATCCAGGCGGGCGAGCACGTGCACGTGCACCAGGCCGCGGCGCTGGTACTCGGCGACCTTCACGTACACGACGCGCACCTGGCGCTTGAGCGCGGCCTGCGTCATCCCTGCCAGGCGCGCGAGCGCCCGCGGGACGTAGATCGTCGTGTAGCGCCACAGCTCGCCCAGCGTGTGGTTCCACCTGACCGCCGCGGTGTAGTCGAAGCACTCCCGGCACAGCGGCTCACCAGGCAAGGTCGCCCTCGGCGTGGATCGCGCGGCACGAGAGCGAGACCCCGTGCGGGCAGACCGGG
>CAVRTQ010000002.1:0-302839 GCA_963724195.1 uncultured Solirubrobacteraceae bacterium
CTACTCGCGCCTGTCGCTGACGGCTGCCGCCGCTCTGGCGGTGATCGGCGGCCGTCGAGGGCGCCGGGCCGCGGCCATCGGGCTCGCGTCCGTGGGGGTGACGGCGACGGTCGTCAACCTCGGCATGAAGCCGCTCGGTCGCCGCGCGCGCCCGGACCGTGCCGTCGAGCGGGTGCCGGTTGCGCGTCACGTGCGGATGCCCGGCTCGACATCGTTTCCCTCCGGCCATTCCGCCACCGCGTTCGCGTTCGCGACCGGCGTCAGCCACGTGCTCGCACCGGCCGGGATCCCCCTGCATGGACTCGCGGCGCTCGTCGCCTACTCGCGCGTCCACACCGGAGTCCATTACCCCGGCGACGTCGTCGCGGGCGCCTTGGCGGGCACCGTCCTCGCGCAGCTCACGGCGCACGCACTCGGCCGCTAAACAACTCGATGGCGTGTCACGCGCGCCACGCATCCGAGGACGCTCACCGAGAACCGACCGCGTTGGCATCACCCGGAATCGATGACGACCGTTCAACCGGCGGCCCGCACCCTTCGCAGGATCGAACGAGAGACGAACGAGGAACACGATGACCGCAGAGCAGCTCGGTCAGGCCATGGCTTCGTTGTAGCCCTGCCAGCGCGCCGTGAGCGCGAAGAGAACGAGCACGTTGAGCGCGATGATCAGGATGTTCCAGAGCGGATACGCCTGAGGGAAGTTGGCCATGAACGCGACCTGCTGGATCGCGTTGACGCCCACACCGCCGATGGCAAGCCAACGTGCCCACCCCGCGCCGCCGAGCAAGCCGAGTCCCGCGGCGATGAGCAGGACGCCCCACAGCAGCGTCATCCAACCCCAGGTGGTCACATCGATGATGGCGAGGCCTCTGCGTGTGGCCACGACGTACTCGTCCTCAAAGACCGCGACCAAACCCTGAAGATGTCCATTCCGCCGACCATCAACAGCACGATGGCGGCGAACAGGATCCACCCAGCCCACGCAGTTCGTGAAGCCATAGCAACCACTCCCTTTCGCTAGATGATTCTCCGCGGACCTGCGCCGTCGCCGAAGGCGCGGCATCGTCCCGTGCGGGCGGAGTCCTCGCGCGCGGCGCTCGCTACACACCGGATAGGACCTCGATGCGATCGCTCTTCGCGGCGTCGGCAAACGCGGCGTAGTCCTCATCGTTCTGGTCGGCGTAGGCGACGGCGAAGCGTTCCAGTGCGCGGTCGAAGGTGTCGTCGTCGCCGAGGTAGCCGGTGATCTTCGCGGCGTTCCCGGTGCGGGCGTGAGCGCGGGCCAGCGTGGCGCCGCAAAGCTCGCCGTAGGTGACCAGACGCGCCGGCGGCATGAGCTCGACTTCGGCTGAGCCCTTCATGTCGCGCAGCTGGCGGACGTAGAACTCTCGGGCCTCATCGCCGGTGCCGGTGACCCACCCGAGAAAGGTGTCGCTGGCGGCCTGCATGAGACGCTGGCCGTGCACGACACGCTCGCCCTGGTGTGAGTACTCGCTGTCGCCGGCGTAGGGCGCGAGCACGGACGGGTTGGCTTGCTTGAACTGCAGGAACAGCGGGTCGTCGCCGAGATCGCCCATCAGCAGGATCATCAGCGCCTCGGTGCCGACCGAGCCGACGCCCACGACCTTGCGTGCGAAATCCGTGTAGTGGTAGTGGTCGAGTACGACGCGCCGATCGGGGGTGAGGGTGTTCGCGTAGTCAGCGAGTCCCTGATGGATGATCTGCTCGAACTCCTCGGTCATCGTCTCCGCCGGACGCACGATCACCGGCGGCGCCTGCTTGATCCGGTAGCCGCCATTGACGCGCTCGGCGAACTTCGACAACGAGCCCAGACTCGTCCGCGTGTGCGCTTTCGCCAACGCCTTGCCCGCAGCCTTCATCGATGCCTTGTCGATCCTTCCGGCGAGCCCGGCGATCACCTTCTCGGCGTCGAAGCGGCTGTACCAGACGTCCAAGAAGCGCATGCTGGCCGCCTTGGCCATCGTCGTGCGATAAGCCGCGGCCGTGGCGCGTGCCGCGGCAACCTGCTCCTTGCGACGATGGCCATTGCCACGAGCAGCGACGACAACACTGGCCACCAGGCGCTTGACGTCCCACTCGAACGGCGCCGGCAGCGTCTCATCGAAATCGTTGAGATCGAACACGAGCGCGCGGTCCGGAGCGGCGAACACGCCGAAGTTCGACAGGTGCGCGTCGCCGCAACACTGAACGCGCAGCCCCGTCGTCAGGGTTCGCGAGAGATCGCTGGCCATGATCGCCGCGCTGCCGCGGTAGAACGTGAACGGCGAGACGATCATCCGCCCGTGCCGGATCGGCACCAACTCGGGCACCCGCGTCGCGTCCTGCTCCTCGAGAATTCCTACCGGGTCGGGACGCTGCTCCACAGTCGCCCACTCAGCGTGGGCTTCCAAAGGCACCGACTCGCGCTCTGCCCGCCCCTCGGCTAGCCGGTCCTCGATCGCCTTCGGAAGATCGAGCACCCCGCGAGCATGCTGTTTCTTCTCCCGCTTCGCCATACGTGCACACTGGCTGGTCCGAAGTCCTTGCACGTCCTCCGAAGCGGGTGATATCCGACGCGGCCACACGCCCGGCAGCAACAGCGACACGAACGGCGCGAACCCCGTTCGCTCACCCCCCGACGCCCGGGTGCGGGACCGATCCGAAAGGCCAGATCGTCGAGAACACCCGTTTTGTCTCGCGCCCGTGGCGCGAGGCGCGCTATCGCCGGTCCTTGGGCCGCAGCGGCGGTCCGAGGACGGTCATGCCGACGGGCTCGCCGAGCTTGCGGAAGGCGTCCGCATCGGCACTGTCGAGGCCGGCGAACTCATCGAAGAACCGCTCCATGCCCGCGGGGGTGAACAGGACAAGGATGCGCGCCGGCACACCAGCGACGTTCACGAAGCAATGCGGCGTGCCCCGCGGCACAAACACGAACGACCCAGCGGTTGCCTGACGGAGTTCCTCGCCCAGCCGGAACTCGAGATCCCCGGCCAGCACGTACCAGGACTCGTCCTCGTTGGCATGCACGTGCAGCGGCGGGCCCTGCCCGGGCGGGATCACGTTCTCGAACACTGTCAGCGCGCCGTTGGTCTCTTCGCCCCGGATCTTGAACGTCAACGGGCCGCCGACAGGACCCTCAATGGTTCTTCCATCGCCCGGGCCCACCACAGTGGGTTGCGCCTCACGGTTCATCGCGCTTCCTTGTTCGCCTACGCCCGCATCATCGCCGATGAACGCATGCAGAACGGATTTCGAGCGCCCCTGAGGCACCCATGCCAGGGGAAGAGCGACCACATGCCGGCGACGAACGTGACGCAAGCGTCGAATAGGGCCATATTCGCTGAGGGTTCCAGTGTCGGTTCGGTCGATTGGATGGCGGGGCAGGGCGTCTGCCGGCACGTGATGTTCCTATTGGGTGTGGATTCGTAGCCCTTGGGGTTCTGGTGGCGGGCCGTTGGCGCGACGACGATCTCGAGCATGAATCGTTTCAGGGGCACCTCGTGACCGTGGGTTCCGTCAAGCCGGAGCTGCGGCGCCGCGGCGCGCAGAGGCATGCGGTCGCAGCGCCGGCCATCGCGGCGGCCGCGGTTGCGGCGGTCTTCGGCGTCGCGTCGGCGCCGTGCGCAGCTTCTGCGTCGGCGTCGGAGCGCCCGCTTCCGCAGATCAGTGCGGTGGGCGCGCCCTCGACCGTGTCCGGGACCGACGGCCGACGCCACCTCGTCTACGAGCTGGGCGTCGACAACGGCACGCGCTCGCGCGTGCGTTTGGAGCGCATCGACGTGGTCGATCCGTCGCGGGAGGACACCGTGGCGACGTACCGCGCCGACGCGATCAAGGCCATCGCGGTTGAGCTTGAGGCAGCCAAGCCCACGCGAACCATCCCGCGCGGCACTGGCGCCCTGATCCTCTTTGACATCCCGCTGCGCCCCGGCGCCCCCGTCCCTGTGCGCCTGGAGCACCGTTTTGTGCTGTCGCTGAGCCGCCCGGGCACACGTCCGCGGCGCGTGACACTGACGCGCGCACGCTTGCGTGTGGACCAGCGACCGGCCGTCCGCATCAGCCCGCCGCTACGCGGGCCCAACCTCGCCGTCCTGGGCTGCTGCAGCAGGCCCTTCGGGCACCGCCTGGCGGCGCTGGACCGCAACGGCCGCCCGGTCTTCCCGCAGCGTTACGCGATCGACTTCCTCCGCCTCGACCAGACGCTCAACACGCACGCGGGCGATCCGGCCCGCAACGAGAGCTACTTCATCTTCGGATCCGAAGTCATCGCCGTGGCGCCGGGCCGCGTCGTGGCGACCCGCGACAACGTGCCCGAGAACACTCCCCCGGGCCTGCCGCCGAACATCGCGCTCAACGACGCGACCGGTAACTTCGTCAACCAAGACCTCGGCGGCGGGCGATTCGCACTCTACGCCCATCTCCAGCCCGCAAGCCTCCGCGTCAAGCCTGGCGACCAGGTCCAGCCGGGACAGGTCCTGGGCCTCGTCGGCAACACCGGCAACTCGAGCGAACCGCACCTGCACTTCCAAGTCATGGACGCGGCCGGCGGTCCGTCGAACCTCCTCGCCGACGGTCTGCCCTACGTCTTTGACGCCTTCGCGCTCGACAGCCGCCTCACGGGACTGGACCGAACGCCACCGACGCCAATGCGCGTCCGGGCACCCGCGCCCACCGAGCGCAGCGCGCAATACCCGCTCACCGGCGACGTGATCACGTCCCGCTGAGTCGATCGCCGACTGACGCCCTGGCACCGGCCGAGCACACAGCACAGCCACAGGCCCGGCCACATGCCCGTTCGACGAGCGCTTCTTTCAACGGTGGTCGACCATAGGCTCCCGTGGAGACGCCATTTCGACGCATCGTCTAGGACGTCCCCTCTGCACTTCCACCGGCTCATATGGAGTCCTTCTCGTTGGCCGTTGTTCACGCCGTGCACGTCCTCGACTTCGTCGCCGGCCTTCTCCTCGCGAGCCTCGTCCCCGCTTCGTTTCGCGGAGACCGATGAGGGCGCCGACGTAGGAGGCGCTCCGAAGGGATGCGTCAGATCTCTATGGATCTTCACCGCGGCGATCGCCGCCTCGGCCGCCGCGCGACGGCGGCGCTCGTGCTCGTCGACGCGACGCGCGACCGCCAGGCGCGCTCGGGTGCGAGCGCCCGGGACCGCACTGCGGTCGCGCATCGTGCCGAGAGCCAGGGCGAGACGTGTGAGCCGCCGGCGAGCTCGCTCACGCACGCGCCAACGGCGGGCGCGTCGACGAGCGACGGCGAGTTCGTCCGCCGAAGGCGCCGGCGCTCGCACCAGGACGATCTGCGTGCGCCACCAGCGCCCGCCGTCGTCCCGCTCGGGCTCGTGCACGACCAGGCCGGCGGCCTGCAGGTCGTCGAGCCACCGTTGGACGCTGCGCCGGTGCGCTCGAACGAAGCGCGCTCGGTCGGGACCGCCGCGCGGCACCGGCCCCCATCCCATGACCGGCGCGAGCCCGACGACCAACTGCGCGATCGACGTCGCGTAGCGCGCCGACCGTCCCGCATGGCCGAGCCGGAACAGGTAGCGCTTTACGGCGTACACGCGCGTCTCCAGCGTCATCGCCCGGCGTCGAGCAGCCGCGCGCACGGGCGCGACCGAGCAGCGCGCACACGACCAGGCGACCCGGCTCGGGCGGCAGCGGCTCGTCGCCGGCCGGTACCACGCGGGAGGGGAGTGTCCAGCGGCACCGCCAGCGCCAGCGGCGCAGGGCAGCGCGAAGCAGCTCGCTCGCGGACAGACGCTCGCGGCGCAGCTGGGAGGCTCCCGAATCACGACGCGCGCGATCCATCCGGCGGACGGCTAGAGTTCGGAAGCAGTGCATATGTGGGCTCCGGCGCAAAGCGCGTCAGAGCCGGAGTGGCCGGCGACGGCCGCAGAACTAGACCGGGCGGGCACCCGGTCTTTTTCGTTCCTGAGCCGAACGCTCAGGCGGGCCGCGACAGCGTGAGGAGCACGCGCTACGCGATAGGGAGCAGGGTGCTCCCCAGTTGCTCCCTACGCACCCGATTCCGCTCGCAAAGAGCGACTTTCCGCTGCGCGGCCGTTCGGACCGGCGCAAAGAAAAACCCGCCGCACAGGCCCCGAATTCGAGGTCCTGCGCGACGGGTTGTACGAGTGGAGACGGCGGGAATTGAACCCGCGTCCGCAGTCGCGCCAAGCCGGCGTCTACGAGTGTGTTCGGTGGTCTAAATCTCGCCGCTCAGTTGCTCCACCGACAAAGGTTGTGAGCGGCCAGCCTGATCAAAAGTCCCCTCCGTCGGCTCAGGCGAGCGTCCAGAGAGCAAGCCTACTTATGACTCAGCTGATCCCGTCGTAGGCCTCGGGCGCTGAGGCTCACTTCCTAGTTTTGGCTAGGCAGCGAGAGCGTACTCGTGAGCCTGATCGGCCACGAGAGCGGGATTCTTGTCCGCATTTGTGTTGTGCCGGTTTTTTACGGGGCCTCCGGCACCCCGACTCGCAACCGACCCCACGATCCGACCACGTCGAAGCCTGTCGTCCCCTGGTGTCGTGCCCGGACAGTGTATCCCCTGGCTAGGGTCGGGTCCATGCGGAGTTTCGATGTCGTGGTGATCGGTGCGGGACCGGCGGGCGAGGTGGCCGCGGGACGGCTCGCCGAGAAGGGACTGGACGTCGCGATCGTCGAGGATCGCCTCGTCGGCGGCGAGTGCTCGTTCTGGGCGTGCATGCCGTCGAAGGCGCTGCTGCGGCCGTACGAGGCGCTGGCCGAGGTCAAGCGCAATCCGGGTGCGGCGGAGGCCGTGACCGGCACGCTCGACGTCGCGGCCGTGCTCGCGCGGCGCGACGAGATCGTCCACGACCTCAGCGACGACGCGCAGCTGCCCTGGCTCGAGGACCGCGGCATCACGCTCATCCGCGGCCACGCGCGGCTCTCGGGCGTGCGCAAGGTGACCGTCAACGACGAGGAGATCGAGGCCAAGCGCGCCGTCTTCCTCACGCCCGGCTCGGGCCCGCTGATGCCGCCGATCGACGGCCTGGACGCGGTCGACGGCGCGTGGACGAACCGTGACGCGACCGATCGCCAAGGAGATCCCCGAGTCGATGGTGGTCATGGGCGGCGGCGTGGTCGGCGTGGAGATGTCGCAGGCCTTCCAGACGCTCGGCTGCCAGGTGACGCTGATCGAGGGCGCGCGCCGGCTGCTGCCGAACGAGGAGGAGTTCGCCTGCATCGAGCTCACCGCGGCGCTGCAGGAGTACGGCGTCGAGATCCGCACGGGCCGGAAGGCCACCAAGGTCGAGCAGGCCGAGGACGGCCTGGTGACCGTGCACATGGACGACGGCAGCACGGCCACGGGCGAGAAGCTGCTGATCGCGCTGGGCCGGCAGCCGCTGACGCAGGACGTCGGCCTCGAGGTCGTCGGACTCGAACCCGGCAAGGGCGTGAAGGTCGACGCGCACATGCGCGTGCCGGGCCACGACTGGCTGTACGCGCTCGGTGACGTCAACCAGCGCGCGCTGTTCACGCACATGGGCAAGTACCAGGCGCGCCTGGCCGCCGACCACCTGCTGGGCCACGACCACGTGCTCCTGCACGGCGCGGACGGGCCGCTCTCCCCGCGCGTGGTGTTCACCGAGCCGCAGGTCGCGGCGGTCGGGCACACGACCGAGACGGCGGAGCAGGCGGGCCTGCTCGTCGACGTGATCACCACGTCGACGTCCGGCAACGCGGGCGGCTCGTTCTACGGCCGCAACGCGCCCGGCACCGTCCAGTGGCTCGTGGACCGCGAGCGCAAGATCGTCGTGGGCTGCACGATGACGGGCGCCGAGATCGCCGACTTCCTGCACGCGGCGACGATCGCGATCGTGGGCGAGGTGCCGCTGTCCCGACTGCGGCACGCGATTCCGGCGTTCCCGACCCGCTCCGAGATCTGGCTCAAGCTCGACGCGTAGAGCGAAACTCGGGCGTAATTTCGATAGGCGTCGAACCTTTGGTACGATGCTCATCGAACTACGAGCAGGAGGTCAGTCATGCCCATCGCCACCGTCCCCGCCCCCGTCATCCCCGTTCCTGCACCCGAAGCCACCACTGCCAAGCCGCCGTTCCGGCGACTGGTCGTGTTCACCGGCAAGCTCTGATGGAGAGACTCCCCCGGTGACCACCGGAGCCTTCGTCCGCCAGCAGAGCAAGTTCCGGGATCGCCCTGAGGGCGGCCCGGAACGCCACCACCTCTACGTTGCGCTCGCGTGTCCGTGGTCGCAGCGGGCGGCGATCGTCCGGGCGGTCACCGGCCTCGAGATCGGCATCAGCTACGCCCACCCGTTCCGCGACGAGCGCGGCTGGGCCTTCGCGGGCGGTCGCTTCACCGACGAGATCAACGGCTTCGAGTTCCTCCAGCAGGCCTACGACGCCAGCGACCCGAGCTTCGAAGGCCGCGTCTCCGTGCCCGTGCTGTGGGACAAGCAAGAGGGCCGGATCGTCAACAACGAGTCCGCCGACATCGTCGAGATCTTCGACGAGTGGACCGACGCCGGCCTCTACCCGGAGGCCAAGCGCGCCGAGATCGACGAGCTCAACGGCTGGATCTACGACGAGTTCCAGAACGGCGTCTACCGCGCCGGCTTCAGCCGCTCGCAGGCGGCCTACGACGAGGCCTTCCGCGGCGTGTTCTCCGCGCTGGACCGGATGGAAGCCCTCCTCGCCGACCGCCGTTACCTCACGGGCGACGAGATCACGCTCGCCGACTGGCGCCTGCTGCCCACGCTGCTGCGCTTCGACGCCGTCTACCACACCCACTTCCGCTGCAACGGCCGGCGCCTGATCGAGTATCCGCACCTGCTCCGCTACACCCGGGACCTCTACTCACAGCCGCACGTCGCGGAGACGTTCGCGCTCGACGAGGTCAAGCAGCACTACTACACGACGCACGACGAGCTGAACCCCAAGCGGATCATCCCTTCCGGTCCGCTCGACCTCGGCTTCACTAGCGCCTGAACGACCGCTCGATCTCGCGCTTCATCTCGCGGTCCTTGATCGAGTGCCGCTTGTCCTTGGCGTCCTTGCCGCGCCCGAGCGCGATCTCGACCTTGGCGTGGCGGCCGCTGAAGTACAGCCGCGTCGGGACCAAGGTGAGGCCCTTCTCCTTGGTCTTGCCGATCAGCTTCTCGATCTCGCGCCGGTGCATGAGCAGCTTGCGCGGACGCTCAGGCTCGTGGTTCTCGCGCGTCGCCTGCGGATACGGCGCGATGTGGACGTTGTGCAGCCACACCTCGCCGTTGTAGACCGTGGCGTAGCCGTCCTTGATCACGGCCTTCTTGTCGCGCAGCGACTTGACCTCGGTGCCGGTGAGCACCATGCCGCACTCCCACTTGTCCAGCAGGGTGTACTTGAACGTCGCTTGGCGATTGGTGGCGATGTCGGCCATGGGTCGCCTCCCATTCTGGCAGGCGATCAGCGCACTAAAAGGGTCAGGGCCCTGGGGTCGGGGTAGGGCCGCTATATGCCTGACAACAGAGGGGTTGCCTACATGGGCCCCGGGGAGGTCGAGGTGCAGACCATCGACTTCCCGAGCTTCACCGTCCAGGATGGCCCCGGTGTGCCGGAGGAGAACGTCGGCCGCGAATGCCACCACGGAGTGATCCTCCGGATCGTCTCCACGAACATCTGTGGCTCAGACCAGCACATGGTCCGCGGCCGCACAACCGCGCCCGAGGGGCTGATCCTCGGGCACGAGATCACGGGCGAGGTGGTCGAGAAGGGCCGCGACGTCGAGTTTCTCGACGAGGGCGACCTCGTGTCCGTGCCGTTCAACATCGCCTGCGGGCGCTGTCGCAACTGCAAGCAGCAGGACACCGGCATCTGCCTCACCGTGAACCCCGAGCGGCCCGGAGCGGCGTACGGCTACGTCGACATGGGCGGCTGGGTCGGCGGGCAGGCCGAGTACGTGATGGTCCCGTACGCGGACTTCAACTGCCTCAAGTTCCCCGACAAGGCGCAGGCGATGGAGAAGATCCTCGACCTGACGATGCTGTCGGACATCTTCCCGACCGGCTTCCACGGCTGCGTCACGGCAGGCGTGAAGCCGGGGAGCACGGTCTACGTCGCCGGTGCGGGACCGGTCGGCCTCGCGGCCGCCCACTCCGCCCAGCTGCTCGGGGCGGCGGTCGTGATCGTCGGCGATCTCGTCGAGGCGCGCCTGAAGCAGGCCGCGTCGTTCGGCTGCGAGACCGTCGACGTGTCGAAGGGCGATCCGCGCGACCAGATCGAGCAGATCCTCGGCGTGCCGGAGGTCGACGCCGGCGTCGACGCGGTCGGCTTCGAGGCCCGCGGCCACGGCGAGGACGCCGCGACCGAGCATCCGGCCACCGTGCTCAACAGCCTGATGAACCTCACCCGCGCGGGCGGCAAGCTCGGCATCCCCGGGCTCTACGTCACGGGCGACCCGGGCGCCTCCGACGACGCGGCGAAGGAGGGCTCGCTCTCCATCCGGATCGGGCTGGGCTGGGCCAAGTCGCACAGCTTCGCGACCGGCCAGTGTCCGGTGATGAAGTACCACCACGGCCTGATGCAGGCGATCCTCAGCGATCGCGCGCAGATCGCCAAGGCCGTCAACGCGCAGGTGATCTCGCTCGACGAGGCCCCGCAGGGCTACAAGGACTTCGACAAGGGCGAGTCCGTGAAGTTCGTGATCAACCCGAACGGGCTCGTCCGACCTAAAGAGGGACAGTCCTCTTTAGATCTGGACCGGCAGGAGGTCGACGCGTCCGCGCGGCGCGTCGATCTTCTCCACCTGCACGGTGACCTCGTCGCCGAGGCGGATGCGCTTGCCGGTCTTGGTGCCGATGAGCATCGTCTCGGTCTCGTTGAGCTCCCACCAGTCGTCCGAGAGCCGGCGGACCGGAAGCAGGCCCTCGTAGCCGTCGAAGGCGACGAACGCGCCCGCGCCGATCAGGCCGCGGACCTCGCCCGTGAACTCGCGCTGGAAGCCGCCGGACTTGAACAGCTCGGACTCGAGCAGGAAGGCACGGGCGACGTTGTCGGCGGCGCGCTCGATCGTCATCGCGTCGCGCTCGCGCACCGAGCACCACTCGGCGGCCGCCTCGAGGTCGCTCGCGCGGACCGTCGCCTCGGGGAAGCCGATCGCGTTCAGCAGCGCGCGATGGCAGATCAGGTCGGGATAGCGGCGGATCGGCGACGTGAAGTGGCAGTAGCGCTCCGAGCGCAGGCCGAAGTGGCCGAGGTTGCGCGCGGAGTAGCGCGCCTGCTTCAAGGAGCGCAGGATCAGCGAGGTGTAGGTGGGGCCGTGGACCTTGCGCGCCGCCTCCTCCACGAGCTCACCGGCCTGCTTGGCCGTCATGTGCTCGGGCGCGGGCGGCGTGGGCAGGCCGAGCGACGCCAGCTGGTCCAGCAGGCGCTCCACGCGCGCCGGGTCGGGCGGCTCGTGCACGCGGAACACGCCCGCGAGCTTGCGCTTCTCCAGCAGGTCGGCGACCGCCTCGTTGGCCGCGATCATCAAGAACTCGATCAGCTCGTGCGACTCGGTGCTCTCGCTCGCCTCCACGCCCGCGACGTGCCCGTCGCGCGAGAAGTCGAACTCGGGCTCGGTCGACTCCACCGCCAGCGCTCCGCGCGCCGCGCGCCTGTCGGCCAGCGCCCGCGCCACCCGGCGCGCCGCCGCCAACCCGGATGGACCGGGCTCGCCCGCGGCGAACAGCGCGTCCACCTCGGGATACGACAGCCGCACGTCCGAGCGGATGACGCTGCGATGGAACGCGGTGCGGCGCACGCGCGCGCCCTCGAACTCGAGCTCGACCGTCACCGCCATCCGATCCTGCCCCGGCACCAACGAGCACGCCCCGTTGGAGAGCGCCTCGGGCAGCATCGGCTCCACCAGCCCGGGCACGTACACGGACGTCCCCCGCCGGAACGCCTCGCGGTCCACCGCCGACCCGGCCGGCACGAACGCCGACACGTCCGCGATGTGCACCCACACGCGCACGGCGCCGTCACCCAAGTCCTCCGCGGAGATCGCGTCGTCGAAGTCCCGCGCCGTCGGCGGGTCGATCGTGAACGTCGGCAGGTCGCGCAGGTCGCGGCGCCCTTCAGCGGACGGCTCCGCCTCCCGCGCCTCCCGCTCCACCAGCGGATCGAAGCGCCGCCGCAGCCCGCGGTGCAGCATCAAGCCTTCGAGCACGTCCCGGGCGACGTCGGGGCGCCCGAGTCGGCGGACGACCCGCAGCCGCCGGCCCTTCGCCTGCCCGACCTCCACCAGGTCACCGACGCCTTCCCGGCGCGGCTTCTCCACCTCGATACGCGGCCCGGGCTCGAAGAGCGGCGAGACCGCGTAGTGCTTGCCGTGCTTTTCCAGGACGCCGACGAGCGTCAACCCGCGGCCACCGTCGCCAGCGCCTTGTCCAGCGCCTCGTCCTTCTCGGTCTCCGGATCGTCGGAGGCCTGGATCTCGGGCGTGATGCCGGCGCCCTTCTTCACGCCGCCGCCGCCGAGGTTGCGCCCCGTCGGCGTGAAGTACTCGCCCACGGTGATGTCCAGCGCGCCGCCGTTGTCCAGCCGCATGATCTCCTGGAACACGCCCTTGCCGTACGTGCGCGTGCCGACGATCTTGGCGCGCTTGCGGTCCTGCAGCGCGCCCGCGACGATCTCCGAAGCGGACGCGGAGCCCTCGTCGACGAGCACGACGACCGGGATGTCCGACGCGATCGCGCCGCCCGTCGCGTTGTACTTGCGCTCAGCCCGCGCGCGGCCCTTGGTGGACACGACGCGCCCGTCCTTGAGGAACACGGACGCGACCTCGACCGCCTCGTTCAGCAGCCCGCCGCCGTTGTGGCGCAGGTCGAACACGACGCCCTCGGCGCCGTTCTTGAGCTCCTCCTTGACGGCGCGGTCCACGTCGTCGCCGGAGCCCGACGTGAAGCCCGCGAGCTGCACCCACGCGAGCTTCTTCCCGCCCGACTCCTTGATCTGGCTCTGCACGATCGGGATGTCCACCTTGGCGCGCTTGAGCTTGAGCGTGCGCCCGTCCTTGAGGCCCAGCGTCACCTCGGTGCCCGCCGGGCCCTTGATGAGCGTGGTCGACTCCTGGGAGCTCTTGCCCTTGAGCGACTTGCCGTTGACGCTGGTGATGACGTCCCCGCGCTTGAGGCCGCCCTCCTTGGCCGGCGAGCCGTCGTAGACCTGCTCCACGCGCAGGCCCTCGTCGACGGCCGTCACGCTCATCCCGACGCCCTCGAAGGCGCCCTCGGTGTCGAGCTGGAACGCGTGGTACGCCTTGGGCGAGAAGTAGTGCGAGAACTGGTCGTCCAGCGACTCGACGGCCTTCTCCAGCGACGTGTCGAGCAGCTGGGCGCGGTCCACCTTGCGGTAGTAGTCGGCCTCGATCTTGTCGACGGCCTCCTCGTACAGGCGCCCGTTGGTATCGGCCACCAAGGAGTCACGCGCGAAACCCGGCAGCCAGTCGGGGTGACCGCCCAGCCAGACGCCGAGAATCAGCGCGAGCGGGACGAAGAGGATGAGGAGAGTGGTGCGGAGCCTTCGCATGGACAGCCGCCCACGGTACTGCGCGTTGTGTCAGGTAGCGCTAAGGGCCGCGGTCGAGCTCGAACCAGACGCACGTCCGTTCGCCGCGCTCCACGGCCCAGCGGGACGAGACGGCGTCCGTGAAGTGCAGGCCCCACCCGCGCTCGTTGCCTGCATCGGCGCGGCGCGGGGCCCACTCAAAACCCGGGCCTCCATCCAGCACCTCCACCCGGAGGCGCTCCGGAGCAAGGTCCACGCGCACCTCCACCTCGCTCTCGTCGCGCCCGTGTTCCACCGCGTTGGCGACCAGCTCCGACGTCAGGAGCCGGGCGTCGTCGAGCTGTCCCGAGGGCAACTCGGCACTGAGCCGCGCGATCAGTTCGCGAGCATGCGCTGCCGCTGAGGGTGATTTTGGGAAGCTTTCCGAGTAGAACATGGGCCGTTGACGGGTACAGCCGTACCCGAAAGGCACGTCATGCTCCCATTTAAAGTCGAGAGACAGCAGACCAACGGCAAAGTCCGGATCGTGATCCGGGGTGAGCTGGACATGGAAACGGGGCCTCGCGCGGAGGAAGAGCTTCGACGCGCCGAGAATGACCAACCTGGCGTGTTGGTACTCGATCTGCGTGACGTGACGTTCTTCGATTCCACCGGCCTGCAGCTGGTGCTGGACGCCGACGTCCGCGCCCGCGAGGAAGGCCGCACGTTCATCGTCCTTGCCGGTGACGGTGAGCCGCGGCGCGTCCTCGAGCTCGCTGAAGTGACCGGCCGGCTCAACCTCGAGGAGTAGGGCAGTGGAGCTGGATGTCGCCGGCACGGGCTTCCTGCTGACCGATCCGCGGCTCGACGACCACCCGATCGTCTACGTCAACGAGCCCGTTCCTCGAGATGACGGGCTATCCCGCGGACGAGGTGCTGGGACGCAACTGCCGTTTCCTCCAGGGCGAGGACACCGACGAGGCGGCGATCGACGAGTTGCGCAGGGCCATCGCCGACGAGCGGCCCGCCACGGTCGAGCTCGTCAACTACCGCAAGGACGGCACGCCGTTCTTGAACCAGCTCCACATCAGCCCGGTGCGTGACGGCGACGGCCGGCTCGTGCACTTCGTGGGCGTCCAGATCGACGTCACCGCCCGGCGGGCCGCCGCGGTTGCGCAGCAGCGCTCGAGCTTCCTCGCCGACGCCGGCCCGCTGCTCGACGCCTCGCTCGATCTCGAATCCACGCTCGACGCGGTGACGCGCCTGTCCGTGCCGTTCCTGGGTGACGTCTGCATCGTGGAGGAGATCCGTCACGACGAGGTGCACCGCCTGGCCGCGACGGGCGGCGACCAACGCGCGCGGCGCGCCGCGCGCGCCGACGACCCGCTGGTGCGCGCCGTCCGCAGCGGACACTCGGAGATCGTCACGGCAGACGTGTGGTTCGACCGGCCCGCGACGGCCATGATCGTGCCGCTGAAGGCGCGCGGGACGATCCGGGGCGCGGTCGTCTTCGCGACGCTCTCCCCCGGGCGCCGAGTACGGCAGGCAGGACCTCGTGCTGGCCGAGGACCTCGCGCGGCGCGCCGCGCTCGCGATCGACAACGCGCGCCTGCACGAGAACCTCAGCTCGGTCGCGCGTTCGCTCCAGCAGGGACTCCTGCCCCAGCGGCTGCCGTCGCTGGAGGGCATGGACCTCGCGGCGCGCTACCGCCCGGCGGGCGACGGGAGCCTGATCGGCGGCGACTTCTACGACGTGCTGCCGCACAAGGACGGGCTGGATCTCGTGATCGGCGACGTCACCGGCAAGGGCGCACGCGCCGCGGCGTTGACGGCGCAGGTCCGCCACACGCTCCGCACCGCCGCGCAGTACGAGGACAGCCCGAGCCGCGTGCTGGACGTCGTCAACCGCACGCTGCTGGGCGAGCGCGACGAAGGCGGCGGGCGCTACTGCACGGTCGCGCTGTGCCGGGTGGAGCTCAACGGGCGAAAGCGGGGGGTCTCGGGGGGGCGGCAGCCACCCCGGTCGCGCTCACGCGACCATCTGCTGCGCCGGGCACCCGACGCCGTTCGTGATGCGCCGTGGTGGCGAGGTCGAGCCCGTCGGCGAGCCCGGTTCCGTGCTCGGCTGGGTGCCCGACCCCAAGCTCCTCGACGTGACGTTCGAGCTCGGCGACCTGGAGTCACTCGTGCTCTACACCGACGGCGTGACCGAGGCGCGGACCGACCGGCGACCAGTACGGGCTCGGCGGCCTCGCGGAGCTCCTGCGCGCAGCGGCGCAGGAGGACGCCTCGGCGATCGCCGCACGGGTGGACCGCGCCGCGGCGCACGCCGGGGCGCGCCGCGACGATGTCGCGGTCCTCGTCGCCGCCGCGTGCGCTAGACGCGTAGGAACTTCCGCAGGCTGAGGCCGGAGCCCAGCGCGGAGACCGCCACGGCGGCCAGCAGCAGCAGGCCGATCAGCAGCGGGAAGTCGATCGTGTCCGGCGCCGCGATCAGCGCGAAGTCGGCGGCGAGCGGGTCGACGACCGCGATCTTGACCACCGCGAGCAGCAGGATCGCGACCACGCCGCCGACGATGCCGACGATCACGCCCTCGAGCACGAACGGCCAGCGGATGAACCAGTCCGTCGCGCCCACGAGCTTCATGACCTCCACCTCGCGCCGGCGGGCGTAGAGGGACAGGCGGATCGTGTTGGCGATCAGGAGCATCGACGCCACGCCGAGCAGGCCGGCGAGCAGCGCCATCGTGATCTTCACGACGTTCGTGACGGCGAGGATCTTGTTCGTGTCCTCTTCGCGGTTGCGGACCTCGTCGATCGCGGGATCGACGACCGTGCGACCGCCGCCGGCCGCCTCGGGCGCCAGGGCGTCGCGGATCTTGCCGATGTCGTCCGGGTTGGTCGGCGTGATGCGGAACGTGTCCGGCAGCGGGTTGGACCCGAGCAGCTCGTAGGCCTTCGGGTTGCGCTGCTTCTCGGTCGCGTAGGCCTGGTCCTTGGAGATGAACACGACCTTGCCGATCATCGGCTCGGACTTGAGCAGGCGGTCGACGCGGTCGATGTCCGCCTGCTTCGCGTCCGTCTTGAGGTAGACGTCGGCGATGACCTTGCCGCGGACCTCGTTGGCCGCGCCGGTCGTGGCCTGCACGACCGGGATGAAGACGCCGAGCACGAGCACCGTGACGAGCACGGTGGCCATGGCGGCGAAGCTCGGGATCGCGTTGCGCTTGAGCGCGCGCAGCGCCTCGCGCAGGAAGAAGACGGGCCTCATCCCTGGGCGCTCCGCATCCGGATCGCGAACTCGCGCGTGGACTCGCTGGCCGCGTACGCCGCGGACTGCTCGTCACGCACGATCCGGCCTTCGGAGAGCTCGATCACGCGGCGGCGCATCTTGTCCACCATCGACACGTCGTGCGTGGCGACCAGCACCGTGGTGCCGGTCTGGTTGATCCGGTAGAGCAGCTGCATGATCCCGATCGACGTCTCGGGATCGAGGTTGCCGGTCGGCTCGTCCGCGATCAGCAGCGGCGGGTGGTTGACGAACGCGCGCGCGATCGCCACGCGCTGCTGCTCGCCGCCGGAGAGCTGGTCGGGGTAGTTGTGCAGCTTGGTGGAGAGTCCGGTGAGGCGCAGGATGTCCGGCACCTTGTCGCGGATCTCGCGGCGGCCGCCGCCCGTCACCTGCAGCGCGTACGCGACGTTCTCGTACACGGTCCGGTTCGGGAGCAGCTTGTAGTCCTGGAAGATCACGCCGAGGTTGCGGCGGTAGTACGGCACGCGGGGGCGCGGGATCTTCGTCAGGTCGCGGCCGGCCACGCGGATCTCGCCCGCCGTGGCCTCGAGCTCCTTGATGAGGAGCTTCATCGCGGTCGACTTGCCGGAGCCGGAGTGCCCGACCAGGAAGACGAACTCGCCCGGGAAGATGTCGAAGGAGATCCCGTCCAGAGCGTGGTCCGTGGCGCTGTAGCGCTTCTCCACGTTGCTGAAGGAGATCACCGCACCGGTGGCGGGCGCGTGCGGGGCAGAGCTTCTATGGGCGCCTTCGCGTGAGCGGCGGCGGCGCAGATGTCGTTCGGTTGCAGCCATGGGGCGTCCTCGTCGAGGGTACGGCGAGGGGTTCGAGTAGGACGCAAGGTTCCCTGCAAGGCCGGTTGAGTACGCTGATCCGACCATGGCGCGCATCGAGTCCTCATCCCTCCCGAACGGCCTGCCGCTGCACCGTGTCGAGCTCCCGACAAGGTCGACGACGATCCTCGTCGCCTTTGACGCGGGCGCGCGCACGGAGCGGGCCGAAGAGAACGGGATGGCCCATTTCTTGGAGCATCTCGTCTTCAAGGGCGGGCAGAAGTACGACGACTACCGCAAGGTCAATCAGACCGCGGAGACGATGGGCGCCGTGCTGAACGCGTACACGTCGCACGACCTCGTGGCCTTCCACATCACCTGCCGCGCGGAGGTCGCCACCGAGGCGATCGACCTGCTGACGGACTTCGTCGGGCGCCCGAAGCTCGACGCCGAGGAGCTCGATCGCGAGCGCGGCGTCGTCATCCAGGAGATCGCCCGCGCGCACGACCAGCCGTCGGTGATCGCCGAGCACCTGATCGACCGCGCCGCGTTCGGCGACCATCCGCTCGGCCGGCCCGTGTTGGGGCCGGAGGAGCACCTGCGCGACACCTTCACGCGCGACGGCATCCTCGCCTTCCGGCGCCGCCAGTGGGTCGGCTCGCGCGGTGGCGCGTTCCTCGTCGGCAACCTGGAGCACCTGCCCGAGAACTCCGAGATGGCCGAGCTGTTCGGCCGCTTCCCGTCGATCTCGGGCAACGGCCGCGCCGAACCGGCGCCCGAGTTCGCGCCGACGACGCTGGTGGAGGCGCGCGAGTCGGCGCAGTCGCACCTGCGGATGTCCTACCGGCCGTCGATCGACCCGCGCTCGGGTGCCGACCGCGCCGCGCTGGCCGTCTACTCGACGCTGCTGGGCGGCTCGATGGGCTCGCGCCTGTTCGACGAGATCCGCGAGCAGCGCGGCCTGGCCTACAGCGTCTACGCGATCGACCACTCGTTCGCCGACGTGCCGATCCTGCAGCTCTCCGCGGGCCTCGACTCGGCCAAATGTGTCGAAGCGTTCACACGGATGCGCGAGATCGTGGACGAATTGCGGACCGACGGGCCGAGCGAGGAAGAAGTCGAGCGCGCACGCGCGTACGCGGCCGGCCGGCGCGTCCTGGCGTTCGAGAACACGAACGCCGTCGCGCGCCACGCGGCGCAGCAGACCGTGGTTTTCGGCCAGGACATCGACCCCGACAAGGCCATCGAAGCCCTCGACGCGGTCACCTACGAGCAGGTCGTCGAAGTCGGTCGCGGCATCTCCGAATCGCTGTCGGTGGCCTGCGTCGGCCCCCACGAACAGTCCGAGTTCTCATAAGCGGGCTTGCCGTCGGTGGTTGCGTCGTCCACAATGGGCTGCGGGTGACCAGCTTCGACGAGCTCAATCACCGCGAGCTCGAGCGCTACGTGCGCCGGGTCTCGGATCGGTGGCCCCTGGACCGCGCGCTGCTCGGCGGCGCGCGGGTGGCTGACATGCGCGGTGCCGGCCCGCAGCGTGAGCGCGGGCCCGAGTACGTGATCGTGCTCGTCAGCGAGCACTTCGACGGCGTGCCGTGGCTCGAGCGCGTGTACGTGACCGGGACGTTGTGGGACGCCTACGAGATGGGCGCCCCCGCGGACATGCACGCCTACACGCCCGCCGAGTTCGAGCGCCGCCGCGAGAACCTCCCCGCCGTGCGTGACGCCGCGGAGTGGGGTCTCGAACTGCTCCCCGAGCACGCGATAGCCGAACACAGCCCTCCCCCCACCCGATCATCCGACCTCGGTCGAACCGCGGCGCCGGCGCTGCGTATGGCAGCGCGGGGGCATGGCGGTTCTACTTCGCACGCAGTCGGATGAGCGGTTGGTCGCGCTGGCGCGCGCCGGGCACGAGCGGGCGTTCGAGGTCATCGTGCAGCGCTACCGCGGGTTGTTGCTGCGGTCGGCGCGGCGCTATCTGAGCGACGCCCGCGCCGAGGACGCCGTCCAACAGGCCTTCCTGGCGGCGTGGAGTGCGTTGCAGCGCGGTGACGAGGTCCGCGATCTGCGGCCGTGGCTGTACCGGATCGTCCACAACACGGCATTGAACGCGCTGCGCGCGTCGGGCTACGACGACGCGGAGCTCCCC
The DNA here is from genome assembly GCA_963724195.1 of uncultured Solirubrobacteraceae bacterium. Taxonomy (GTDB): domain Bacteria; phylum Actinomycetota; class Thermoleophilia; order Solirubrobacterales; family Solirubrobacteraceae; genus Solirubrobacter. The sequence continues at coordinate 19,708 of CAVRTQ010000002.1, forward strand.
GATGGGCTGGCGGTGTCGGTCGACGAGGTCGAGCGGCGCGAGGACGCGCGGGACGCGCTGTCCGGGTTGGCCGCGCTGCCGGTGCGCCAGCGCGAGGCGCTGCTGCGGGTCGCGGTCGAGGGCCGGCCCCAGGGCGAAGTGGCGCGCGAGCTCGGCGTGAGCGAGGGCGCCGTGCGCCAGCTCGTGCACCGCGCGCGGCTGACGCTGCGCGCCGCGGCGACCGCGGTCGTGCCGCTGCCGCTCGCCAGCTGGGCCGCGGGCGCGACGGGGGCGGGCGCGCCGACGGCCGACCGGGTCGCGGAGCTCGTCGCGGGCGCCGGGGCGAGCGCGCTGGCGGCGAAGGCCGGCACCGTCGCGGTGATCGCGACCACGGCGGTCGCCACGCCGGTGATCGTCCACAACGACAAGGAGCCGCGCGCGACGCCCACGGCGACCGTGTACGAGGACGACAATTCCGGGTCAGGCTCGGGGTCGAGCGGGTCCGGCTCCGACAACTCCGGGCCTGGATCGGGCTCGTCGGGCTCCGGGTCCAGCGGGTCCGGCTCCGGCTCTGGCTCATCCGGCCACGGCGGAGGAAGTTGACTTCAACTCCCGGGGTCGCTGGTCGATGACCCGAGCATGCGAAAGCTCGGCCTCCTTGCCCTCGTGGCGCTCCTCTCCCTGCTTCCCGTCAGCGCGGCGTCCGCGAAGGCGAAGCCGAAGGTCGAGGCCTTCGCCGCCAAGCATCATCTGACCGGCTCCTGGAAGGGCAAGGACGCCGACAGGGACGGGCTGAAGAACCTCAAGGAGTTCAAGCTCGGCACGGACCCGAAGAAGGCCGACTCCGACAAGGACGGCCTGCGCGACGGTGACGAGCTCGCGTCCGGCAACCACCCGCTGAAGGCCGACACGGACCGTGACGGCGTCAAGGACGGCAAGGAGCACGCCGGCACGATCACCGCGTTCGACGGTCGAGACGATCACGATCCGCGAGTTCGCGACCGGCAAGAAGGTCACCGCGACCCTCGACACCGAGTGCACGCCCGCGCTGGTCGAGGACGACGACGCCACGGCCGACGACTCCGCCTTCGACGACGGCGCTTCCGACGAGGCCGAAGAGGGCGATTTCTTCCAGGACGAGGACGAGGACGAGGACTTCGGCGAGGACGAGGAGTCCTGCGACGACGACGACGCCCTCGACAAGGGCGTCGTCCTCCAGAGCGCCGAGCTCGAAGACGGCTACCTCACCGCCTACGTCCTCGCTTAGCCGATCGCGACCATCCGCTCGATCGGAATCCGCGCGCGCTCGGCGATCGCCTCCGGCACCTTCACCACGCCGCTGAGGTCGCGGAGCGAGTCGCGCAGCTTCGGCAGCTCGATCATCTTCATGTAGCGGCACGCGGCCGCCTCGTTGGCCGCGACGAAGTCGATGTCCGGCCGCGCCATCTGCAGCGGGTGCAGCATCCCGGTCTCCGTGGCCATGATCGCCGTGGCCCCCGCGGGCGCCTGCGCGGCCCAGGTCATCATCCCGCCGGTGGAGAGCATGTGGACGCCCTCGGCGTTCACGTCGCCGGCCGCGACGTACTCCATGACCGACGTCGAGCACCCGCACTCGGGGTGGATGAGGAAGTCCGCGCCGGGGTGCGCGTCGCGCATCGACGTGATGTCCGACGGCCGGATGCCGGCGTGCACGTGGCACTCGCCGTCCCAGACGTGCATCTTGCGCCCGGTCTCCTTCTCGACGTAGGCGCCGAGGAACATGTCCGGGCCGAAGAGGATCTCGACGTCGTCGCCGTGCTCGCGGTAGATGTGCTCGACGACCTGCACGGCGTTCGAGGACGTCACGCAGTAGTCGGTCTCGGCCTTGACCTCGGCCGTCGTGTTGACGTACATCACGACGATCGCGCCCGGGTGCTTGGCCTTCCACGCCCGCAGCTGCGGCGCGGTGATCGAGTCGGCGAGCGAGCAGCCGGCGTCGAGGTCCGGGATGAGCACCGTCTTCTGGGGCGAGAGCACCGACGCCGTCTCGGCCATGAAGTGCACGCCGCAGAAGGCGATGACCTCGGCTTCGGTCTTCGCGGCCTGCTGCGAGAGCGCGAGCGAGTCACCGACGAAATCGGCCACGTCCTGGATCTCAGGGCGCTGGTAGTTGTGCGCGAGGATCACGGCGCCACGCTCGGCGGCGAGCGCCCGTACCTCGGCCTGCAGGGCAGGGACGGACTCGAGAGTGAGGAGGTTCACTGGACGGTCTCCAAAATCAGCGACAGATCGAGGACCGGCGCGGAGTGGGTCAATGCGCCGATCGAGACGTAGTCTACACCAGAAATGGTCGCGTAGACCAAAACTGTCTTTTCGTCGATTCCACCGGACACTTCGAGCTCCGCGCGGCCGCCCACCTGGGCCACCGCCGCGCGCACCTCGTCCGGCGACATGTTGTCGAGCAGGAGCCGCGGCGCGCCCGCCTCGAGCGCCTCGGCGATCTCCGCCGGGATTGCGCACCTCGACCGCGAGCGGCAGATCGGGGCGAGCGGCGGTAGCCCGCCGCACGGCCTCCCCCACCCCGCCGGCCAGCGCCGAGTGGTTCTCCTTGATCAGGATGAAGTCGAAGAGCCCGATGCGGTGGTTCACGCCGCCGCCGTCGGCCACGGCCTGCTTCTCGAGCATCCGCATCCCGGGCGTGGTCTTGCGCGTGTCGAGAATCCGCGCGGCGTCGTCGGGCAAGGAGCGCACCACGCGCGCGGTCGCGGTCGCCACGCCGGACAGCCGGCCGAGGAAGTTCAAAGCCGTCCGCTCGGCGGTGAGCAGCGCACGCGCCGACCCCTCCACCCGCAGCACCGGCCCGGACTCGCGCCACTCCCCCTCCGGCCCCAGCCGCGTGATCTCCGCGTCGGGATCGAGCCGCCGGAACACCGCCTCGGCGACGGCCAGCCCCGAGATCACCCCCGGGGCCTTCTGGGTGATCGTCGCGACACCCCGCGCCGCGGCGTCGACGGTGGCCAGGGAAGTCACATCGCCATCGCCGACGTCCTCGGCGAGCGCGCGGTCAATGAGCGATTGCACGCCGCGCATTCTAGTCGGTGCGACCAAAAGGTCAGCGGACGATGGTCACACGGGACTCCTTCATCGTGCCGTCGGCGGCCACGGTGAACGCGTAGGCCTCGTTCTCCCCCTTCTCGCCGCTCTCGGTGTAGACGAGCAGCCGCTTGCCGTCGGTCCGGCAGCGCACGATCCCGTACGCCTCGCGCTCGAACCGGCCGGTCGCGGCGACGAACCGGAAGAACGCGGCGAGCTCGGTGATGAAGATCACCGGGCGCGGCAGCTCCGGCCGGGCGTAGCGGCCGAGCGCCCCGACGAGCGTCGCGCGCGGGTGGATGTGATCGCTCGCGCCCTCGTCGCCGGAGGACACGACCGACACGCCCGGCGCGACGCGCTGGAGGAACTCCGGCAGGTAGTCGGCGGAGCCGTGGTGCGGCACCTTGAGCACTTCCGCCTGCAGCTTGATCGCGCCGGCGTCGTGGTCGGCCACGAACGCCTTCTCCGCCGCCGTGTTCAGGTCGCCGGCCAGCAGGAAGCGCACGTTGCCGAACCGGACGAGCAGCACGACCGAGTGCCCGTTGATGGTCTCCCCGACGCTCCCCAGCCACGGCAGCCCGACGCCGGCCCCGGCGGGCACGGTCATCGGCCCGAGCACCTGCACGGTCACGCCTTCCGGAGCCAGGAACGCGAACTGCGCGTCGTCGCCCCGCTGCAGCCGGCGCATCTGGAAGGTCGGGCTGCGCGCCGACCACACCTTCACCGCGTCCCGCCACTTGCGGAATCCCGCGTTCATGACGTTGTTGGGGAGCGGGCGCAGGTCGTCGTGCAGCTCGGTGAGCACGCCGCCGTCGCGCCGCCCGAGCTCCGGCGACTCGGTCCGCTTGACGAGCCCGTTGTGGAAGATCCGGTCGGGCGCGATGAACACCCGCTTGCTCGCCGCCGACTCCGTCTTGTGGATCTCGGTCAGCCCCGCGAAGTGATCGGCGTCGCCGTGCGTGACGACCATGCAGTCGATCCGCTGCGGCCGCTCGACCGTGGTGCGCGGGTAGCGCGCCGCCATGTAGCGCGAGAACTGCACGTTCTGGCCGCCGTCGACCACCAGCGTCGTACCGCCCGGCGTCTCCAGCACGGCAGCGTCGCCCTGCTGGACGTCGACGAAGTCGATCCGGAGGATCTTCGGCGCACGCGCGACGTCGATCGGCACGAGCGCGGTCTGGGCCGGCTTCTTCACGCGTCCCGGCTGTCCGATGAAGACATCGACCCCGTTCGCGTCGCCGGCGGTGACCGTCAACCGGTCACCCCACGCCCGGGTGGCGATCACCTTGCCGTCGTCACCCCAGATGCGGAGCAGATCGGCGGCGATCCGGTACGTCCCCGGCGCGAACATGCACCGACACTAACCCCCGTGCGGAGGTCTGGCTAGGCGCGGGACTTGGCGTTCGATTCGAGCCAGGAACGGACGAACCCGTCGAGGTCGCCGTCCAGCACGCCGCTGGCGTTGCCGACCTCGAAGTCCGTCCGGTGGTCCTTGACCATCGTGTACGGATGCAGCACGTAGGAGCGGATCTGCGAGCCGAAGTTCACGTCGAGCGTCTCGCCGCGCTCCTTGGCGATCTCGGCCTGACGCTCGGCCTCCTGGCGTTCGATCAGCTTGGAGCGGAGCATCGCCATCGCGGTGGCGCGGTTCGCGGTCTGCGAGCGCTCGTTCTGGCACTGCACCACGATCCCCGACGGCCGGTGCGTGATGCGCACGGCGGAGTCGGTCTTGTTCACGTGCTGGCCGCCGGCGCCGGAGGCGCGGTAGGTGTCGACCTGCAGGTCGTCGTCCTCGATCGTGATGTCGGCGGCCTCTTCGACCACGGGCGCGACCTCCACGCCCGCGAAGGACGTCTGGCGCCGGTTCGCGGAGTCGAACGGTGAGAGGCGCACCAGGCGGTGCACGCCCTTCTCGGCCGAGTAGAGCCCGTAGGCGTTGTCGCCGCTCGCACGGAAGGTCGCGGACTTGATGCCCGCCTCTTCACCCGCGCTGGCCTCGAGCAACTCGGTCTTGAAGCCGCGCGAGTCGGCCCAGCGCATCTCCATGCGCAGCACCATCTCGGCCCAGTCCTGGGCGTCGGTGCCACCGGCGCCCGCGTTGACGGTGACGAGGGCGTCTCCGGCGTCGTAGTCGCCGGTGAACAGCCGCTGCTCCTCGGCCGCGTTCAAACGGGTCTCGACGGACGCGATCGCCTCTTCGAGCTCCCCCGCGATGTCCTCGTCCTCCTCCGCCATCTCGGCGAGGCTCTCGAGGTCCTCCGCGTCGGCCTGCAGCTTCGTGAAGCCGTCGAGGCGCCGCTGCGTGCGGGTGTGCTCGGCCCCGACCTTCGCCGCCGCGTCCGGGTTGTCCCAGAAGCCGGCCGCGCCCATCTCCGCCTCGAGCGCCTCGAGGCGTTCCTGCATCTGCGCCGGGTCCAGATAGTCCGAGAGCAGGGACATCTGCTCGCGGATGGCGGCCAGCCGCTGCGAGGTGGGCTGATCGGAGGCCATGGCGAAGCAGGCTAGCGGGTACGTGGAGTCCAATGAGAGCTCTCGATCGGGTCGACGCCGCCATCGGGGGCGGGATCGAGCACGCGATGATCCACCACCACATGCGCCGCCTGAAGCGGCACGGACAGCTCCGTGCCCTGGCGCCCGCCACCGAGGGTCTGTGGGCGGAGACCGCGGTGCCCCCGCGCGCCGGTAATTCGATGCAGGTGCTGATCGACGGCGCCAACGCGCTCCCGCGGATGGCCGAGGCCATCCAGGGCGCGAAGCGGCACGTCCACGTGTGCTCCTGGCACCTGGAGCCGGACTTCGATCCCGGCCCGCGCAAGGCCTCGCCGGTGAAGGAACTGCTGGCCGAGGTGGCCGAGCGCGTGCCCGTGCGCGTGATCGTGTGGGCGGGCGCGCCCGTGCCGGTGTTCCAGCCCCGCCGCGCCACCGTCAAGGCCGCGCGCGAGGCGATGATGGACCGCACGAAGATCCAGGTCCAGCTGGACTCGTGCACGCGGCTGATGCACTGCCATCACGAGAAGCTCGTGATCGTCGACGACGAGATCGCGTTCGTCGGCGGCATCGATCTCACGACGCTCGCCGGCGACCGCTACGACACCAACGAGCATGCCTTCAAGGACGAGATCGGCTGGCACGACGCGAGCGCGATGCTCCGCGGGCCGATCGTGCGCGACGTCGCCGCGCACTTCGCCCTGCGCTGGGAGGCGACGGCGGACGAGGCGCTGGAAGTGCCGGAAGCGCCGCCGGCGGCCGGCGAGACCACGATCCAGTTCGTCCGCACCGTGCCCGAGGGCGCGTACCGCGTGCTCCCGCGGGGCGAGTTCTCCGTGCTGGAGAGCTACATCCGAGCGCTGCGGTCGGCGAAGCGCCTGATCTACCTCGAGAACCAGTTCCTGTGGTCGCCGGAGATCGTCCACATCCTGGAGACGAAGCTGAAGGAGCCACCTTCGCCCGATTTCCGCGTGGTCGTGCTGCTCCCGCACCGGGCCAACAACGGCCAGGACGACACGCGCGGGATGCTCGGCCGGCTCGTCGAGGCCGACGACGGCCGCAAGCAGTTCCTGGCCGCCACGATCATGTCGCGCTCGGGCGAGCAATCCGGGCCGCTGTACGTGCACGCCAAGATCGGGATCGTCGACGACGAGTGGCTCGCGATCGGCAGCGCCAACCTCAACGAGCACTCGCTGTTCAACGACACCGAGGTCGACGTCGTCACCTGCGACCCGATGCTGGCCCGCGGCACGCGGGAGACGCTGTGGGCGGAGCACCTCGAGCGCGAGGACGCGTCCGGCGACCCGGTGCGGCTGATCGACGAGGCGTGGCGCCCGATCGCGTCCGAGCAGCTCGAACGCCAGCGCAAGGGCGCGCCTTTGACGCACCACCTCGTCGAGCTGCCGGGCGTGTCGCGCCGCTCGCGACGGCTGCTCGGGCCGCTCGACGCCCTCGTCGTCGACGGTTAGCGGAGCGAAGCGTCTTCGGCTAAAAGACGACGGTGCGGTTGCCGTGCACGAGCACCCGGTCCTCCAGGTGCCACTTCACGGCGCGGGCGAGCACGGTGCGTTCGATGTCGCGCCCCAGCCGGACCATCGTGTCCGAGTGCTCGCGGTGGGAGACGCGCGCGACGTCCTGCTCGATGATCGGGCCCGCGTCGAGCTCCTCGGTGACGTAGTGGGCGGTCGCGCCGATGATCTTCACGCCGCGCTCGTACGCGCGCTGGTACGGGTTCGCGCCCGCGAAGGCCGGCAGGAACGAGTGGTGGATGTTGATGATCGGGACGCCCACCTGCTCGAGGAAGTCGCCGCTGAGGATGCGCATGTAGCGGGCGAGCACGACGAGGTCGCAGTTGCCCTTCAGGAGTTCGATCAGCTCGGGCTCGTTCGGGAACGGCACGTGGTGGTAGGCGAGCCCGAAGCCGGCGACGTCGTTGGCCCAATCCGGGTGGTTGGAGGCCACGAGCGTGATCGTCGCGTCCAGCTCCCCCCGCCGGTGGCGCCACAGCAGGTCCACCAGGCAGTGGTCCTCCTTGCTCACCAGCACGGCCATGCGTTTCGGTGCGTCACCGTCGGCGAGCCGCCAGCGCATGTCGAACTGCGCCGCCACCTCCTGCTGGAACGCGCGCCCGAGCGAGGCCAGGTCGCCCTGCTCGAGGTTGAACTCCATGCGCATGAAGAACTCGCCGCCCTCGGGGTCGGTCGAGTGCTGGTCGGAGCTGATGATGTTCGCTCCGGAAGCGGCGAGGAAGCCCGCGACCGCGGCGACGATGCCGTGCCGGTCGTGGCAGGTGATCAGGAGGCGGCCGTTCACGACAGCTCGGAGGCTACTTCGCGCAGGGCGGTGCACGCGTCGTCGGTGAGCGGGTGGCGCCCGCCGGGCGGGAGCAGCAGGTAGAGGTCGCGCTGCGGCGCGTCGGTGAGCGGGCGCAGCGCCACGCCGGTGAACTCCCGGGCCAGCAGCCGGGGCATGATCGTGACCGCCATCCCCTGCGTGACGAGCGCGCGGTTGGCGAGCGGGTCGCGCGAGATCATCACCAGGCGCGGGGTGAAGCCCGCCGCTCGGCACGCGCGGGCGATCAGGTTGTCACCGCTCGGCGCCACCCAGGGCTCGTCGGCGAGCGCGGAGAGGGGCAGCGCGTCGTGCGCCGTCAGCGGATGATCGGGCGGCAGCGCCGCCACGAACGGCTCGCTGACGAGGTCGACGCGCACGACGCCGTCGTGCTCGCGCCGGGGCAGCGCCGCGTCCTGGAAGCCGACGGCGAGGTGCAGCTCGCCGCGCCGCACCCGTTCGGCGAGCTCGGGCGTCGAGCCCTCCTCCAGCGAGACCTCCCCGATCCGCACCGCGGCCTTCGGCACCAGCACGGCGAGCGCACTCGGGAACGCGCCGATCCGCAGCCGGCCCGGCGCGGTCAGCTCCCCCAGCTGACGCTCGGCCAGGGCGAAGCGCTCCGCGATCGCGTCGGCGTGCGCGAGCAGGATCTCCCCCGCCGGCGTGGGCGCCATCGCGTTCTCGCGGTCCAGCAACCGGGCGCCGATCTCCTTCTCCAGCGCCGCCACCTGCTGGGACACGGCCGGCTGCGTCAGCGACAGCGCGCGCGCCGCCGCGCTGAACGAGCGCTCGTGCGCGACCGCCCGGAACGTGAGCACGCGCCGCGGGTCCATAGAAGCGCAGCTTATCGCGCCGCAGAAACGATTATTTGCAGTTATGCCGCTCGACGCACAGACTGGGTCGCATGTTCCCCATCAACGTGGAAGCACTCATGCGACGCACCCTGAACGGGGCCCGCGGCACGGACCCCGTGGCTCAGCCTCGGAAGCGCAGGCGCCCTAGGCGCCGTGGCACTTCTTGAACTTCTTGCCCGAGCCGCACCAGCACGGGTCGTTGCGACCGATCGTGTCGTGCTCTTCGACCCGGCGCTGCTGCACGACGGGCATCTCCTCGGCGGGCGGCTCGCCCGGCTCGCCGTAGGCCGTCGGCTGGTCCTCGAGCGTCCCGCCTGAGTAGGCGAGCGCGCCCATGCCGCTCGTCATCTGCGGCGGCGGCGCGAACTCGGGGACCGGCTGCTGCGCCGGCTGGCCTTCGCCGTCGCCGTTCGGGCCCTGCACCTCGACCTGGACGTTGTAGATCATGCGCGCGAAGTCGGCCCAGATGGAGTTCATCAGGTCCTCGAACAGCGTGAAGGCCTCGTTCTTGTAGGCCACCAGCGGCTCGATCTGCGCGAACCCGCGGAGGTGGATGCCCTCGCGCAGGTAGTCCATGTCGTACAGGTGCTCGCGCCAGCGCTGATCGATGATCTGCAGCACGAGGTAGCGCTCGAGCGCGCGCATGAGCTCGTCGCCGAGCTCCTCCTCGCGCTCGTCGTAGAGCGACATCGCGTCGTCCACGATCAGCTTCTTGAGCGAATCACGGTCGGTCTGCCCGCGGTCGATCTCGTTCGCGGCGAAGTCCACGTGGTAGATCTGCTCGAGCTGGACCCACAGCTCGTCGAGGTCCCAGTCGTCGACGAAGTCGCCCGGCGTGTACTCGTCGACGAGGCGGCCGATCACGGCCTCGATCTGCTCGCGCGCGACGCCGCTCATGTCGCGGCCTTCGAGCACCTCGTCGCGGTACTTGTAGACGACCTCGCGCTGCTGGTTCATGACGTCGTCGTACTCGAGGACGCGCTTGCGGATGAGGTAGTTCTGCTCCTCGACCTTGCGCTGGGCGCCCTCGATCTGCTTCGTGAGCATCTTCGCCTCGATCGGCTCTTCCTCGCCGTCGTCGCCCTTCGGGCCGAGGCGGTCCAGGATCTTGTAGATCCGGTCGCCGGCGAACAGGCGCACGAGGTCGTCCTGGGCGCTCAGGAAGAAGCGCGACTCGCCCGGGTCACCCTGACGGCCGGCGCGGCCACGCAGCTGGTTGTCGATCCGGCGCGACTCGTGGCGCTCGGTGCCGACGATGTACAGGCCGCCGGCCTCCTCGACGATCTGGCGATCGGCGTCGACCTTCTCCTCCATCTTCGGGAGGATGTCGGCGAAGCGATCGTCGTAGTCCGGGTCGCCGGGGCGCAGGCCGAGCTTGGTCAGCTCGACCTCCGTGAGGTGCTCCGCGTTGCCGCCGAGCTTGATGTCCACGCCGCGGCCGGCCATGTTGGTCGCGATCGTGACGGCGCCGGGGCGGCCGGCCTCGGCGATCGTCGCGCCTTCCTTCGCCGCGAACTCCGGCTTGGCGTTGAGCACCGTGTGCGGCACGCCGACCTTGCGCAGGCGGGCGGACAGCAGCTCGGAGACCTCGACCGAGATCGTGCCGACCAGGACGGGCTGCTGCGCGTCGTGGCGGGCCTGGATCTCCCGGACGACCGCGCGCCACTTGCCCTCTTGCGTCTTGTAGATCTGGTCGTTCTGATCCTTGCGGACCATCGGGCGGTTCGTGGGGATCTCCACCACGCCGACCTTGTAGATCTTGTTGAGCTCGGTGGCCTCGGTCAGGGCCGTGCCCGACATGCCCGCGAGCTTGTCGTACATGCGGAAGTAGTTCTGCAGCGTGACGGTCGCGAGCGTCTGGTTCTCCTCGCGGACGCGCACGCCTTCCTTGGCCTCGACGGCCTGGTGCAGACCCTCCGACCAGCGACGGCCGTCCAGGATGCGGCCGGTGAACTCGTCGATGATCTTGACCTCGCCGTCCACGACGGCGTAGTCGACGTCCTTCTTGTAGAGCGACTCGGCCTTCAGCGCCTGGTGCAGGTGGTTGACCAGCGTGCCGTTCTCGGCGCGGTAGAGGTGGTCGATGCCGAGGAACTTCTCGGCCTTGGCCACACCGCGCTCGGAGACCGCGACGGTCTTGTGCTTCTCGTCGAACTCGTAGTCGAACTCCGCGAGGAACTCCTTCTTCGCGCGCGGGTCCATGCCCTCGGGCTTCTTGCCCGGCTCCATCATCGGCGCGAGCTTGGCGAAGCGCTCGTAGAGGTCCGCGGCCTGCTCCGGGGCGCCGGAGATGATCAGCGGCGTACGGGCCTCGTCGATGAGGATGTTGTCGACCTCGTCGACGATCGCGAAGTGGTGCATCGCGAGCGGCTTGCCGTCCTCGCTGATGCGGCCGCCGTGCTGGACCTTCTCCTCCAGCGTCGTGGCCATGTTGTCGCGCAGGTAGTCGAACCCGAACTCGGAGTTCGTGCCGTACGTGATGTCGCAGGCGTACGCCGCGCGCTTCTCCTCGTACGGCTGGTTGTTCTGGAGGATGCCGATGGTCAGGCCGAGGCCTTCATAGATCGGCCGCATCCAGTTCGCGTCACGCTTGGCCAGGTAGTCGTTGACCGTGACGACGTGGACGCCCTTGCCCGCCAGCGCGTTGACGGCGACCGCGAGCGTGCCGGTGAGCGTCTTGCCCTCGCCGGTGCGCATCTCGGCGATCGAGCCGTCGTTGAGCACCATGCCGCCGATGAGCTGCACGTCGAAGTGGCGCATGCTCATCCGGCGCTTGCCGACCTCGCGGGTCAGCGCGAAGGCTTCCGGGAGCGCCTCCTCGATCGAGAGGCCCTCTTTCTGGACGCGCTCGCGCAGTTCGGCGAACTGCTCCTTGAGCTCGTCGTCCTCGAGCAGCTCGAGTTCCGCCTCCCACGCGTTGATGCGTTCGACGCGCTTGGAGTAGGCCTTGAACTGTTTCGCTTCGCCCAGCCGGAGGGCGCGCTCGAGGATGGACATAGCTACCTAGCGTAGCGGTCGGCGACCCTCCGGCCGGTGAGGCGATTACAAGCTGCCGGGCGTCTCTTCCGCGGTCGCAGGCGCGCTGCGCAGGGAGTCCGCGGCGGCCCTCGACTCGCGCCGGCCACGGCGTTTGTCGCGGTCACGCTTCACCTGGCGCTCCAAGTTGTCCGCGACGAGGTTGATCGCGTGCTTCTCGTCCTTCGACACCTCTTTGGCCCGCAGTTCCGTGCCCTTGAGCCGCAGCACGGCTGTCGCCGCGATGGGGTCTCCGGGGACGTTCTCGTCCGCTACCTCAAGATCGAGTTCCGCGAGTTCCGACACCTGTTTGGCGATCTTGGCGAATCGCTTCTCGGCGTACTCGGAGATCTCGTCGGTGACCTGAAGGTTGCGTCCCTTGACGTCGATCTGCATGGGACTCCTCTGTCGGGGTCAACTGTTTGTGAAGCGTAGCCCTCAAGGCGGTGGTTTACGTCGCCGAACATGTAGCTTGTGGCCATCTCCGTCCCAGCCGACGCTTCTGGACGCGCCGGACGCCAGGAAGTAGCGGTCGTCCGTCACCCCATCGCCGACGCGCGAAATGTCGTCGTGGGCTACGAGTTGCGCTTCGGCGGATCGATCGACCTGGGCGACCCCTCGATGGACGCGAAGGCCACCTCCGCCCTGCTCGTCGAGGCCTTCGGCGACATCGGCCTGGAGACCCTCGCCGGCCGCCACCCCGCGTGGGTCACGATCGCCCGGAACTTCCTGGTCGAGATCGGCCCGCCGCCCGTGCGCCCGGACCGCGCCGTGCTGCAGATCAAGGCCTACCACGCCCGCGACGACCTGCTCGCCATCCTGCAGAAGCTCTCGCGCAGCGGCTACACCATCGCGCTCGACGAGTGGGAAGGCGAGATGGCCACCAACGTCGAGGAGCTCATGTCGCTCTGCTCGATCGTGCGCGTGGACGTCTCCAAGCTCTCGATCGAAGATCTCCCCCGCGTCCTGCAGCGTGCCCAAGCGGCAGGGCGCCCTGCTCGTGGCCACCGAGGTCGGCGACCACGCCGCGTTCGAGCGCTGCAAGGCCCTCGGCTTCACCTACTTCCAGGGCGAGTACTTCGCCCAGCCACGCACCTTCAAGCACCGCGGCGTCGCCACCTCCGGCCTCGGCGCGCTGGGCCGGCTCGCCGAGCTCGCCGTCGGTGAGGTCTCCTTCGAGGACCTCGAGCGGATCATCTCGTCCGATGTCGGACTCTCGCTGAAGCTGCTCCGGTACGTGAACAGCGCCTTCTTCTCGCTGCCCCGGAACGTCTCGTCCGTGCACGAGGCGCTGTCCTTGTTGGGCGTACGCACGGTCTCGCGCTGGGCGACGGTCATGGTTCTGGCCTCGATCCCCGACACCCCCGACGAGCTCATCGCCCTCGCCCTCCGCCGCGCCCACATGTGCGAGATCCTCGCCGGCAAGGCCGGCAACGAGGAGCGCGAGATGCTCTTCACGATCGGCCTCTTCTCGGTCGCCGACGCGCTGCTGGACATGCCGATGGCCGAAGTGCTCGAGACGCTGCCCTTCACCGAAGAGATCCGCGCCGCGCTGCTGCGCCACGAGGGCCCGAAGGGCGAACTGCTCGCCGCAGTGACCTCGTACGAGCGGGGCGAGTTCCCGACGCTGCCGACCAGCGATGTCCGCCCGACCATGGCCGGCGCCTACCGCGCCGCCATGGAGTGGGCCGACGAGACGGGTCGCGCGATCGTGTAGCTGGCGCGTGCGGCGCACGGCGTCAGCCGCGCTCGCGACGCTGCGGTCGCCGTCGCGGTCGCTCTCCGAACCCGGCCGCGCTCACAGCGTCCGTGCGTGCAGCTCGAGCGCACCGCGCGACGCACCGGTGCGCACGTCCGCGCGTAGCTGAGCACCGCAATCGACCCCGCGAGACAGCGCGAGCAGCTCCAACGTCGCCCCCGTCGTGTGCACGTCATCCACGACCACCACCCGCGCGGGCGGCGCGCCGCGCACCCGCACGACGATCCGCCCCGCCTCCTGCCGCGCGCGCCACCCCGCCCCCACTTGGCGCCCAGCCCGGTCCGAGCGCACCAAGCACGTCGCGACCGGCGACGAGAGGCGGCGGGAGAGCGCGCGGGTCAGCTCGCCCGCCGGGTCGTACCCCCGCGCCCGGCGCCGCGCACGCTGCGGCGGCACGGGCACGAGCGCCGCATCCAGCCCGCGCAGCGCCGCCGGCAAGGTCGCGGCCATGTGGGCCGCCATCAGATCGGCCACCGGCAGCGCGGCACGGAACTTCAGCGCCCCGACCAACTCCCGCGCGACGCCCTGGTAGGCCATCGGCGCCCACGCGCGCGGGAACGCGGCTGACGCGGCGGGGCACGCCGAACCGCGATGCACCGGCAGCCCGCACCGCACGCACCCCGGCCGCAGCCACGGCAACGCCCGCACGCACGCCGCGCACAGGCGCTCGTCCGCGCGCACGAGCGCGCGCCGACACCCCGGGCACGACGGCGGCGCGACCAGCGCCAACAACTCGGCCAACACCGACATGCCTGGATGCTGGCGAGAAAGTTGTCACGGGACAGCACGGGCTTCGTCACAATTGCGCGCGGTGTTCGTGCCAACTCTGTTCGGGCAGGCGCAACCGGTCGACACCGGCTGGAACTTCGCTCCGATCATCCTGATCGCGCTCGCGGCGTACGTGTGGATCTACGTCGCGCGGTGGCGGACCTCCCGCGCCGAAGGCGGGGCGCGCGCGGCGCCCTATGGCCGGCTCGCGTTGTGGCTGCTCGGGATCGCGCTGCTGTTCGTGGCGCTGATCTCGCCGATCGACCGCCTGGGTGAGCAGTTCGCGACGTTCCACATGGTCCAGCACCTGATCCTCGCCGACCTGGTGCCGATCTGCCTCACGCTGGCGCTGACGAAGCACATCCTGCGCCCGGGCACGCGCCGCATCCACTGGCTCGAGCGCAGGGCGGGCCCGTTCGGCCACCCCGCGTTCGGCGTGATCGCCTACGCGGCCGCGATGTGGATCTGGCACATCCCGTACATGTACGAAGCCGCGCTCGAACGCAGCTTCATCCACACGCTCGAGCACCTCACGTTCGCCGCCGCGGGCGCTCTGTACTGGTGGCACCTGCTCTCCCCCATCCGCTCGCGGCTGCGACTGGGCGGACTCGGCCCCGTGCTCTACATGGCGTCGACGAAGATCGCGGTCGGGTTCCTGGGCATCCTGCTCGCGTTCTCGCCGAAGCTGCTCTACGACATCTACGGGTTCGAGGGCACGCGCTGGGGTCTGACCGCGCTCGAGGACCAGCAGGTGGCGGGCGTGCTGATGGCCCTCGAGCAGTCGCTGGTGATGGGGGTCGCGCTGGCCTACCTGTTCATCCGCATGCTCTCGGAAGCGGACGAGGCCGACGAGCGCGAAGAGCGCTACGGCACGGTGTAGGGCTCGCGCTCCGCGAGCACCTTCACGTTCCCGCACGCCCGCGCCACCAGCGCCACCCCCATCACGCCCGCACCACCCAGCGCGACGACGTCGAGCAGCGTCAGCCCGAGCCACGACACCTCGACGCCCGACGCCACCACCGCGAGCAGCCCGATCAGCGCGATCCGCGCCTCGGTCGGCCCGAGCCGCCCGTAGCCCAGCGAGAACCGCCCGAAGGCCTGCGTCTCCAGGTACGAGTTGATCGACAGCGCCAGGTACGCGACGACGAGCACAAGCCCGGACACGAGGTGCATCGACGTCGACAGCCCGAGCCCCAGGCCGACCGCCACCGTCGCGAACGCGTCCGCCAGGTGGTCGACGTAGTAGCCGTACCGCGGCCGCTCGGCGCGGCGCACGCGCGCCAGCGTCCCGTCCAGCGAGTCGCCGAACCAGTGCACGACGAGCAACGCCGCCGCGGTCCAGAAGTGCCCGGTCGCCGCGGCCACGGCGAACGCGACGGCCGCCGCCAGCGCGAGCGCCGTCAGGTGGTCCGGCCGGACGAAGCCGGGGAGGCGCGTCGCGATGGCGCGCAGCAGTCGCCGCTCCGGCCGCGCGAGGAGAAACGTGGTCGCGCGCGGGGCGTCGGCGCCTTCGGCGCCGGGCGGGGGTGATGTGTCTCGGGGGTCAGGCATCGCGGGCTCCTTGTTGACCGACGTTCAACAAGACATAACCGAACGTTGCGCAGCGGTTACAGAAACGTGATGGCGCATGACGGGTAGCCGTACCGACCGGCCCGGCCGCCGCTGCCACGATCGACGCATGACCGCGATCCTGAGCTATGCCGCCTTCACCGAGACCCCCGAGGGCGGCAACCCCGCCGGCGTCGTCCTCGACGCGAGCGCCCTCGACGACGCCGACATGCTCAAGATCGCCGCCGACCTCGGCTACAGCGAGACGGCGTTCGTCGTCGCCCGCGCGGAGGCACCGAACGAGTACGACGTGCGCTACTTCTCCCCCGAGGCCGAGGTGCCGTTCTGCGGCCACGCCACGATCGCGACCGGCGTCGCCCTGGCCGAGCGCGACGGCGCGGGCACGCTCGTCTTCCACACCAAGGCCGGCACGGTGCCCGTCCACACCGAGGGCGAGACGGGCGGCATCACCGCCACGCTCACGAGCGTCGAGCCCCACGTCGAGGTCGTGGACTCGCAGACCCTCGAGGCCGCGCTGATCGCGCTCGGCTGGTCCAACGACGAGCTCGATCCGGACCTCCCGCCGCGCATCGCCTACGCCGGCGCGCGCCACCTCATCCTGGCGGCCGCCACCCGCGAGCGCCTCGCCGACCTCGACTACGACTTCGACGCGCTCAAGCAGCTCATGCTCGACCTCGACCTCACCACGGTCGACCTCGTCTACCGCGAGGACGAGACCACCTTCCACGCCCGCAACCCGTTCCCCGTCGGCGGCGTCGTCGAGGACCCGGCCACCGGCGCCGCGGCCGCGGCGTTCGGCAACTACCTGCGGGACACCGGGAACGTCACCGCGCCCGCGACCGTCACGGTGCACCAGGGCGTCGACATGGGCCGCCCCAGCCTGCTCACCATCACGATCGACAGCGAGCGCCCCGAGATCCGCGTCAGCGGGCGAGCGGTGGCGATGTGAGCGAGCGGTAGGCCGCCTGCTCGGGCGTGAGGGCGTCGATCTCGACGCCCAGCGCCGCCAGTTTCAAAGCCGCGACCTCGCGCTCGATCCGGTCCGGGACCGGATGCACGCCGGGCGTGAACGACTCGGTCGCCAGCGCTTCCGCCGCCAGCGCCTGCAGCGCGAACGAGACGTCCATGACCGCCGCCGGATGCCCATCGGCGGCGGCGAGGTTCACGACCCGGCCGCCGGCCAGCAGGTTCAGCCGCCGCCCGCCGAGGTCGTACTGGCGCACGAGCGGCAGCACGTCGCGCACGGCCACCGCGGCCTCGCGCAGGTCGGGCAGCGAGATCTCCACGTCGAAGTGCCCGGCGTTGGCGAGCACGGCGCCGTCCTTCATGCGCGTGAAGTGCTCGGAGCGCAGCACGTCCTGGCCGCCCGTGACGGTGATGAACACGTCACCGCGCACCGCGGCGTCCAGGGACGGCATGACGGCGAAGCCCTCCATGCGCGCCTCCAGGGCCCGCAACGGGTCGACCTCGCACACGATCACGGTCGCGCCCAGCCCGTGCGCGGCCAACGCGACGCCGCGCCCCGTCCAGCCGTAGCCCAGCACCACGACGGTCTGGCCGGCCAGCAGGATGTTCGTCGCGCGCAGGATGCCGTCCACCACGGACTGCCCGGTGCCGAAGCGATCGTTGAGCGCCCTCTCGGCGCGCGCCTCGTTGACGGCGATGACGGGCACCTGCAGGCGGCCTTCGGCCTCCATCGCCCGCAGCCGGACGAGCCCGGTCGTGGTCTCCTCGGTGCCGCCGAGCATGCCGTCGAGCAGCTCCGGCACGGCGTGCAGCGCGCCCAGCAGGTCCGCGCCGTCGTCCAGCGTGATCCGCGGCGCGCGCCCCGCGACCATGGCGACGCTGTCGGCCCAGGCGTCGGGCTCACCCGCGAAGACCTCCACTTCGTCGCTCAGCGCCGCCGCCACGTCTTTCTGCGTGGCGTAGGGATTGGAGGCGCAGAGCGCGACGGACGCACCGCCCGCCGCGAGCGCCCGCACCAGGCACGCCGTCTCGGACGTGATGTGCAGGCACAGGCCCACGGACAGCCCCTCCAGGGGCCGTTCGCGGGCGAACCGCTCGCGGATCGAGCGGAGGACGGGCATCTGCCCGTCCGCCCACTCGATCCGCAAAAGCCCAGAAGCTGAGGGCTTAGTAGCGATAGTGATCCGGCTTGTACGGGCCCTCGACCGGCACGCCGATGTAGGCGGCCTGCTTCGGGGAGAGCTCGGTCAGACGCACGCCCAGCGCGTCGAGGTGCAGGCGGGCGACCTTCTCGTCGAGGTGCTTCGGCAGCACGTAGACGTTCTTCTCGTACTCGTCCGTCTTCGTGAACAGCTCGATCTGCGCGATCGTCTGGTTCGTGAAGGAGTTCGACATCACGAACGACGGGTGGCCGGTCGCGTTGCCGAGGTTGAGCAGGCGGCCTTCGGACAGGACGATGATCGTCGAGCCGTCGGCGAAGCGCCACTCGTGGACCTGCGGCTTGATCTCGATCCGCTCGATGCCGTCGATCTTGGCCAGGCCGGCCATGTCGATCTCGTTGTCGAAGTGGCCGATGTTGCCGACGATCGCCTGGTGCTTCATCCGCTGCATCTGCGCGGCGGAGATGACGTCCTTGTTGCCGGTCGTCGTGATGAAGATGTCGGCGGTCTCGACGACGTCCTCGAGCGTGGCGACCTGGTAGCCCTCCATCGCGGCCTGCAGCGCGCAGATCGGGTCGATCTCGGTGACGATGACGCGGCCACCCTGGCCACGCAGCGCCTCCGCGCAGCCCTTGCCGACGTCGCCGTAGCCGAGCACGACGCACACCTTGCCGGCGATCATGACGTCGGTCGCGCGGTTGAGGCCGTCGACCAGCGAGTGGCGGCAGCCGTAGAGGTTGTCGAACTTGGACTTCGTGACGGCGTCGTTGACGTTGATCGCCGGGAAGAGCAGCTTGCCTTCCTTGGCGAACTCGTACAGGCGGTGCACGCCCGTCGTGGTCTCCTCGGTCACGCCCTTGATCGCGGCCGCGGCGCGCGTCCACTTCTGGCCGTCCTCGGCCAGCGTGCGGTTGAGCGTCTCGAGGATGATGCGGTGCTCGTCGCTGTCGGCCGTGTCGGGCGACGGCGCGGCGCCGGCGGCCTCGTACTCGACGCCGAGGTGGACGAGCAGGGTCGCGTCGCCACCGTCGTCGAGGATCATGTTCGGGCCTTCGCCGTCAGGCCACGTGAGGGCCTGCTCCGTGCACCACCAGTACTCCTCGAGCGTCTCGCCCTTCCAGGCGAAGACCGGGATGCCGGCCTCGGCGATGGCCGCCGCGGCGTGATCCTGCGTCGAGAAGATGTTGCAGGAGGCCCAGCGGACCTCGGCCCCGAGCGCGACGAGCGTCTCGATCAGGACGGCCGTCTGGATCGTCATGTGGAGCGAGCCGGTGATGCGCGCGCCCTTGAGCGGCTGCGCGTCGGCGAACTCGGCGCGCGTCTGCATCAGGCCGGGCATCTCGTGCTCGGCGAGCTGGATCTCCTTGCGACCGAAAGCGGCCAGGCCGATGTCAGCGACCTTGTAGTCCTGCTGGGTGATGGCGGTCATACAGTCTCCGGGGTGGGGGTTTCGACGCGGCGCGCCAGCGCGGCGAGCAGCTTCTCGTGCTTCTCCTGCTCGAACCGCAGCCAGCCGGCCGACGGGACGTCGGCGGGGCGCTGGGCCTCGCTCTCGATCCAGGCGTCGGTCGCTTGGCGGAGCTCGCCGTCGCGGCGCAGCCGCAGGGCGAACGCGAGATCGGACAGGCCGATGTCGTGCTCGTCCAGCAGCTCGCGCAGGGTGCGCAGGCGCTGCAGCTCGGCCGGGCCGTACAGCCGGTAGCCGGCGGCCGAGCGTTTGGCCTCTAGGAGGCCGACGCGTTCGACGTACCGAAGCATCCGCGGGCTCCAGCCCGTGGTCTCAGCCGCTTCGTTGATC
This sequence comes from uncultured Solirubrobacteraceae bacterium, assembly GCA_963724195.1. Classification (GTDB taxonomy): domain Bacteria; phylum Actinomycetota; class Thermoleophilia; order Solirubrobacterales; family Solirubrobacteraceae; genus Solirubrobacter. The sequence continues at coordinate 39,466 of CAVRTQ010000002.1, forward strand.
GTGAGCGCGTCCACTGAACGCCAGTGTAGCGAGACCTTGACAGAGTTGTGTCAAGGTTGGCGTTTGAGTGGCCTTCAGGATCTGTGGGCAACCTGGAGGGACATGTCTCCTCTGATCAACACCTTGATGAAGTTCGCCAAGACCCGCCAGGGCCGCAAGCTCACCAACCAGGCCATGGCCTACGCCCGCAGCCCCCAGGGCCGCAAGCAGATCGCCGAGGTTCAGCGCCAGCTCACCTCGCGGCGTAAGCCGCGCTGAGCGAACAGCGTCGTCACTCCTCGACGCCGTCGAGGGCTTTGAGCGGTACGGTCAGAGCCATGTCCACCGGTGCGCAGGTGATCGTCGACGAGCTCGAGCGCGCGGGCGTCGAAGTCTGCTTCGGACTGCCCGGAGTCCACAACCTCGCGCTCTGGGCGGCGCTGCGCGAGTCGTCGATCCGCCTCGTCGGCGTGCGCCACGAGCAGGCCGCGGCGTACGCGGCCGACGGCTACGCGCGGGCGACGGGCAAGCTGGGCGTGGCGATCACGACCACCGGCCCGGGCGCGGCCAACACGCTCGGCGCGGTCGGTGAGGCATGGGCGTCACGGTCGCCGATCCTCGTGATCGCCACCGACATCCCGAGCGGCCTGCGCCGGCCCGGCGAGTACCGCGGCATCCTGCACGAGACCGACGGTCAGGCGGCGATGTTCGCGTCGGTCGTGAAGTCCGTGCACGTCGCGCACGCGGCGGACGCGGTGGAGCCGGCGGTCGAGGCCGCGGTGCGCTCGGCGCTCGAGGCGCCGACCCGCCCCGTGTACCTGGAGATCGCGACCGACCTGCTGGCCGCCGAAGTGCGACGACGTCCGCGGTGCTCCGCTTTGACGTCGCGGATGAGGCGCCCGACCTTTCCGCCGCCGTCGCCGCGATCGACGGCGCGCGGCGGCCGCTCATCTGGGCCGGCGGCGGCGCGCGGGACGCCGGCGACGCCGTGCGCGCCCTCGCCGAGCGGCTCTCCGCGCCCGTCCTCACCACGTACGGCGCGGCGGGCATCCTGCCGCCCGGGCACCCGGCACTCGTCGGGCTCCCGCCGCACGTCGAGGCCGCCGGACGCCTGTGGGACGAGGCCGACGTCGTGATCGCGATCGGGTCCGACCTCGACGGCGTGCAGACGCAGAACTTCGCCCAGCCGCAGCCCGAGACGCTGATCGCCATCAGCCTCGAGGCGCCGACGAACTACCGCGTCGACGTGCACGTCGCCGCCGACGCGAGCGCCGCGGCCGAACTCGCCGAAGCGGTCGCGCCCCGCGACGACGCGCGCGACCTCGCCGCCGTCCGCGCCGACGCCTGCTCCGGTCTCGACGCCTGCGCGCTGCGCTTCCTGGACGCGATGCGCTTCGCCGTGCCCGCCGACGCCAACGTCGTCGTCGACATGTGCATCCCCGGCTACTGGATGGCCGGGTTCTACACGCCCTCGGCCCCGCGCCGGTTGCAGGTCCCGCTCGGCTGGGGGACGCTCGGCTACGCGTTCCCGGCCGCGCTCGGCGCCGCGCTGACCGACACCGGCCCGACCGTCGCGCTCTGCGGCGACGGCGGTTTCCTGTTCGCCTGCGGCGAGCTCGCGACGATGGCGCAGGAGGAGATCCCGCTGACCGTCGTCATCGTCGACGACGGCGGCTACGGGATGCTGCGCTACGACCAGGTCCGCGCGGGCGCGGAGACGTTCGGCGTGGACCTCCACACGCCCGACTTCGAGGCCATGGCCGCCTCCTTCGGCGTGTGGGCGGAGACCGTCTTCGGGCTCGAGGACGACTTCGGCGAGGCGCTCTCCCGCCACGTCGAGACCGGGCAGCCGTCCGTGCTCGTGGCCAAGACCCCCACGCCGCTGGTCCCGCCGCCGAACACCTCGCCGAACTGGTACCGCAAGCGGTAGTCGCACGCGGACGGCGGTCTACGGCGCGGCGGCGAGACGCTCGCGCATTCGGTCCAGAGCCCGTACGCGGCGATGCCGAGCGGACACGTGGCGTTCGCCTGCGTGGCCGCCGGCACGGTGTTCGCGCTCGTGCGCTCCCGAGTGCTGCGGGCCGGGGCGGTGTTGTACGTCGCCTCGTCGTCGCGGTCATCGTGGCCACCGCCAACCACTTCTGGCTCGATGCCGTGGGCGGCGCGCTGGCCGCCGCCGTCGGGTGGCTGACCGTCAGAGCTCGTACGGAGTCCATCCGTTGCCCGCGATCGGCCCGTAGAGGCAGCGATGACGGTGATTCCGATCACGAAACGCTCGCGCGCCGTGGTGATCGGCGCGGGCCTGGGTGGCCTGGCGGTGGCGCTGCGGCTCCAGGGCCAGGGCTTCGAGGTGACGGTGCTGGAGCAGGGCTCCGCGCCGGGCGGCCGGGCCGCGCGCCTGCGCGCTGACGGCTTCACCTGGGACACCGGTCCCTCGCTGATCACGATGCCGTGGGTGCTCGAGGAGGCGTTCGCCGCCGGCGGGCTCGACCTGCACTCCGAGGTGACGATGCGTCGCCTCGACCCGCTCTATCGGATCCGCTGGGCGGGCGAGGAGCGGTCACTGGACTTCTTCTCCGACGTCGACCGGCTGCGGGAGGAGATCGCCCGCTTCGACGAGCGCGACGCCCGCGCGCTGGACGGCTTCCTGGCGGCGCTCAAGCCCATCTACGAGGACGGGCTGCTGGCGGCCGGCCAGCAGGCGTTCCCGTCCGCGCGGTCGTTCGCGGCGCTCGTGCCGTCGATGGTCCGCCTGCGCGCGATCCTGCCGCTGCACACGTTCGTCTCCCGGCACTTCCGCAATCCGCGGGTCCGCGAGGCGTTCTCGTTCCACTCGCTGTTCATCGGCGGCGACCCGTTCCGCGTGCCGGCGATCTACGGCGCGCTCGTCTACCTGCAGCTGCTGGACGGCGGTTGGTACACGGACGGCGGCGTGTACGCGCTCGTGGAGGCGATGGCGCGGCCGCTCGACGTGCGCTGCGACGCCCGCGTGGAGGCGATCGAGACCGCGAGCGACGGCGTCCGCGGTGTGTGGCTGGAGGACGGGGAGCGCATCCCGGCCGACGTGGTCGTGTCCAACGCCGACGTGCTCCGCACGCACGAGCTGCTCGGCCGCCGGGCGCCGCGGCGGCGGCTGCGGCCCACGATGTCCGCGTTCCTGCTGTACCTGGGCTGCGACCGGCGCTTCGACGAGCTGCTGCACCACACGCTGCTGGTGGGCCACGGGTACCGCGACTTCATCCGCGACGTGACCCGCGGGCGCGGCCTGCCCTCGACCTACTCGACCTACGTGCACGCACCGGCGCGGACGGAGGCGGCGATGGCGACGCCCGGTGGCGACTCGCTCGCGGTGCTGTTGCCGGTGCCGAACCTGCGCGCGGGGATCGACTGGGACCGGACCGCGGACGGGCTGCGCGACGCGGTCGTCCGGGACATGGAGCAGACCTTCGGGCTGAGCGGGCTCGACGCGTCGGTCCGCGTGGAGCACCGGATGGCGCCACCGGACTTCGCTTCGCGGTTCGGGGCCGTGGACGGGAACGCGTTCGCGATCGAGCCGACGCTGCACCAGTCGGCGTACTTCCGGGCCCCGAACCGCGTGCCCGGCGTGCGCGGGCTCTACCACGTGGGCGGCGGGACGCACCCGGGCGCCGGCATCCCCGGAGTGTTGATGGGCGCGGCCGTGACCGCCGGGCTCGTGACGGCCGACGCGGGGGTACGGGTGTGAGTGCGGTGCTCGACGAAGCGCGGGCGACCACGCGCCAGGTGGCGCGGACGTTCGCGCTGGCCTGCCGGCTGCTGCCCCGCGACGTGCGCGACGACGTCTACCTGCTGTACCTCATGTTCCGCACGCTGGACGACCTCGTGGACGAGCGCCGTCCCGGAGGCGTCCGAGCGCGTCGGAGCGGTCGAGCGGTGGGCCGCGGGCGAGCCCGTCGTCGAGTCCCGAGACGAGCATCCTCGCGGACCTCGCTACGCGGCACGACCTGCCGCGCGACGCGCTGCTCGACTTCTGCGCCGGCATGCGCGACGACCTCGAAGGCGCCGTCTACGAGACCGAGGCCGACGTGGACCGCTACTGCTACCGCGTCGCCGGTACGGTCGGGGTCGTGATGACCTCGATCCTCGGCGCCCACGACCTGGAGCGCGCCCGTCCCGCCGCCGCGGCGCTGGGCATGGCGATGCAGCGCACGAACATCCTGCGCGACATCGACGAGGACGTCGAGAACGGCCGTGTCTACTTCGCCCGTGAGACGCTGGACCGGTTCGGTTCGCTCGAGCCGGGCCGCCGTGAGTTCCTGCTCCGCGATCAGATCCGCCGGGCCGACGCGCTCTACGACCAGGGAATCGCGGGCATCGGCGAGTTGCGCCGCGGGCGCCGCGCGATCGCCGCCGCGGCCGACATGTACCGCGAGGTGCTGCGGCGCCTCGAGGCCGAGGGCTACGGTGCGCGCCCGGGCCGCGCCGTCGTCCGCCGGCGACGCAAGTTGACGATCGCCGCCCGCGCGGCGCTGCGCGCGTGAGCGCACGAGGACGCGGGCGCGCCGCCCGCGCGCTCGCCGCCGCCCGCCAGGCGCGGGCCGGCCTCGCGCGGCCGCGGCTCTTCCCCGCCCTCTTCGCCGGCCTCGCCGCCGCGCAGGTCGCCTACGGGCGCTCGCGGCGCACGCCGGCCGCGACGCGCGGCATCGTCGGGCTCATGCTGGCCACCTCGCTCGCGGAGGCGCGCCGGCCGGCGCCGGTGCGTGGCCGCGGGGGCGGTCGGGTTCGGGGCGGAGCTCGTCGGCGTCGCAACCGGCAAGCCGTTCGGGCACTACTCGTACTCGGAGCAGCTGGGGCCCCGCGTGCGGGGCGTGCCGCTGCTCGCGGCCGCGGCGTGGGCGATGATGGCGCGGCCCGCGTGGGCCGTCGCGAGCCGGATTGCGCACCACCCGGCGGCGCGGGTGCCGCTCGCCGCGGGCGCCCTGACCGCGTGGGACGTGTACCTCGACCCGCGGATGGTGCGCGAGGGCTACTGGTCCTGGCCCGGCGGGGGTCGCTACGAGGGTGTGCCGGCCTCGAACTTCGCGGGCTGGTTCGTGACCGGCCTCGGCGTCTTCGCCGTGTTGGCCGCGCTCGACCGCGACGACGACGAGGACACCGGCGCCGTCGCGCTCTACGTCTGGACGTGGGTCGGCGAGGCGATCGCCAACGCGTTCATCTGGCGGCGCCCGCGCGTGGCGCTCGCCGGCGGGCTCGCGATGGGCGCGTTCGCGCTGCCGGCGCTGCGCCGATGAAGGTCGCGGTCGTCGGCGCCGGAGTCGGCGGGCTCGCGGCGGCGATCGAGCTCGCCGCGACCGGGCACGAGGTGACCGTCTTCGAGCGCGAGGCGGCGCCGGGCGGGAAGTGCGCCCGCGTGGAGCGCGACGGCTTCGTGTGGGACGCCGGGCCCTCGCTGCTGACGATGCCGTGGGTGTTCGCCGAGCTCGGGCTCGACCTGCTCCGCGTCGAGCCCGTGACCCGGTACGAGTTCGCCGACGGCAGCGTGCTCGAACTGTCCGCCGATCTGCCCCGTGCGCTGGCGGCGCTGGAGGAGTGGTCGCCGGGCTCAGGCGCGGACTGGATGCGCTTCCTCGCCCTGTGCGCGTCGATGTGGCGCGCGTCCGAGCGCTTCCTCACGGGACCGCCGCCGTTCCCGCCGCGCCGGCCGGAGCCGGGGGAGCCGATGCCGGACCCCCGCGACGCGCTGCGGGTGAAGCCGTGGTGGACGCTGCGCGACCTGGCCCGCGCGACGGCGCGCGACCCGCGGCTGCAGATGGTCATCGAGCGCTTCGCGACGTACGCGGGCGCCGACCCGCGGCGGGCGCCGGCGGCGCTCGCCGTCGCCGGGTACGTCGAGCACGCGTTCGGCGCCTGGCACCCGCGCGGCGGGATGTACGAGCTCGTGCTGGCGATGGTGCGCCGGCTCGAGGCGCTCGGCGGCGAGCTGCGCCTGAGCACGCCCGTCGAGCGCGTCGGCGTGGCGCACGGGCGGGTCTGGGGCGTGGAGACCAGCGCCGGCGCGTTCACCGCCGACGCCGTCGTCACGGACGTCGACGAGCGGGTCGTGCGCACCCGCCTCCTCGGCCGGCCCGCGCGGCGGCGGACGCCGTCCCTGTCCGGGCTCGCCCTGCTGCTCGGTGTCCGCGACGACGCGCCCGCGCATCACCGGATCCTGTTCCCGCACGACTACGACGCCGAGTTCGACGACATCTTCGAAGGCCGGCGGATGCCGCGCGACCCGACGCTCTACGTCTGCGCGCCGCCCGAGCAGGGCTGGTTCGTGCTCGTCAACGCGCCCGCCTCGCCCGCCGACTGGGACGCGACGACGGACGCCGTCGTCCGCCGCCTGGGCGTGTCCCCCAGCGTCGTCGAGCGCGTCACCCCCGCCGACCTCGGCGGCCCGATCTACGGCGGCGCGCCGCACGGCCGCCTGGGCGCGATGCGCCGGCCGGGCAACCGGATCCGCGGTGTCGAAGGCCTGTGGCTCACCGGCGGCACCGTGCACCCCGGCGGCGGCCTCCCGCTCGTGACGCTCGGCGGCCGCAGCGTCGCCCGTCAGCTCAGCGGATCACGCCCGGCCCACGTCCCCTCCGCGCCATAGGGCACGAAACGCGCGAACAGCTCCTCCGAGTACCACCGCTCCGCCCGCGTGCGCTTGACGACCTCCGCGTGCGCCGCCGTGCGGTAGGCGTACGCCTGGACGGCGTCGAGGTCACGCCAGAGCGAGAACGTCGCCTGCCGCAGGACGGGCACCTCGCCGATGGCGACGGACGCGAGCAGGCCCGGCGAGCCGTGCAGCGCCCGTGCCGGCCCGGGGACGGCGCGATGGAAGGCGAGCAGGCGCCGCGGCCGGATCGCCGCGCGCGTGAGGATCGCGACCGGCTCGCCCTTGCCCTCGACGGTCTCTGCTCCCGCGAGCGGATTCACGCCGCCCCAGGCACCGTGCGCGCGCACCGGCGCGAGCCGCACCGTGTAGCGCTCTGCGGTCCGCCACCGCGCGGCGATCTCCGACGTGGCGAGGAAGGCGTCGAGCGCGGCGTCGTCGTCCCACACCGCGAACAGCGCCCAGCGCCGGAGGTCGGCGGACAGCGTCATCGTGTCGCCGCGCCCGGTTCCGAGCAGGCGGAAGAACCGCAGGCCGGCGGTGCGGCCCAGGACGGGACGGTCCCAGGCCATGTAGGGCACGCCGTCGCGGATTCCGGGGTAGCGAACGAGATGGAAGGAGGCGACGGGCACGGATGGAGTACGGACTGGCGGCGATAGTGGGCTACGTGTGCGGCGCGATCCCGGTCGCGTTGCTCGTCGCGCGCCGGTACGGCGTGAACCTGCTCGAGGTCGGCGACCGCAACCCGGGCGCCTGGAACGCGCTCGACCACCTCGGCGCCCGCCGCGCGTGGCCGGCGTTCGTCGGCGACGGCGCGAAGGCCTTCCTGCCCGCGGCCGCCGCGCACCTCGCGTTCGGGTACTGGCCCGCGTACGTGGCCGTGGCGGGCGCGATGGTCGGCCACGCCTTCCCGCTGCCGCACCCGAGCCGGGGCGGCAAGTCGATCATGTGCTTCGTCGGCGGCGCCTTTGCGCTCTCGCCGCTCGCCGCCGTGATCTGCGGCGCCCTCGCGATCGTGATCACGGTCGTGGCCGCGTTCAAGTACGCCGCCCGCGCCGCCATCGCGGCGTTCCCGTTCGTGCTCTTCGTGACCGACCCGGTCGAGCACGTCGCCGCCATGGGCGCGTTGATGACGTTCATCGGCGTGCTCTTCGTCACTCGTAGACGCGCCCCCGCCAGCGCCGCGCCGGACGCGCCGCCGACCAGGTGAGCCGCACCGCCGCCGCGACGTCCGCGAGCGGCGACAGCCAGTACGGGACCCCGCGACGCGCATAGGACGGCGCGAAGGCGCCGGTCATCGCCAGCCGCAGGGCGAGCAGCGCGAAGTCGAGCCGCCGCGCGCGCCGCGACGCCAGCCGCAGCCACGGCAACCCCAGCGTGAGCCACACCACGGCGACGTCCGCCACCCGCCACGCCGGCGACGTCACATCGGGCAGCGCGATCGACCGGCCCCACTCGCGCCAGGTCTCCGCCGCGCCCTCGTGCATGTCGACGTCGATCAACCCGCCGCCGTCGTGGAACACCACCCGCCACCCGCGCCGCGCCAGCCCGCGCGCGAACGCCGCGTCGTCGGTCATGTGCCCGGCCGCCTCCGCGTACCCGCCGGCCTCGAGCAGCGCCGAGCGCCGCACCGCCGTGCACTGCCCGTTGATCATCAGCCGCGAGATCGCCACCCGCGCGTCCGCGTCGGGTGGCCCGTAGCGATAGACGAGCGTGGCGAGCAGCGCGGGATGCAGCCACCGCTCGCCCGCGGTGGAACACACGAACCGCGCCCCGACGCTCACGAGCACCGGCGAGCTCGCGCTCGTCTCGGCCGCCCGCAGCGCCGCCGCGGCCGCGCCCGCCAACCCGCGGTGCGGGCGCGTGTCGGCGTCCACGGACACGACGACGTCTCCGCGCGCCGCTTCGAGCCCGCGCTGCAGCGCCCAGGGCTTGCCGACCCACCCCGCCGGCGCCGCGCCCGCCGTCACCACGCGTGCGCCGCGGGCGGCGGCGACCGCCGCGGTGTCGTCCGTCGACCCGTCGTCGACGACGATCACCTCGAGCAGGTCCGGGTCACCGGCGAGCCCGTCCAGGCACGGGCCGATCCGCGACGCCTCGTCCCGCGCCGGGATGACGACCGAGATCGTCCCCTCGAACTCGCCGCCCGCGGCGAGCGCGGGCCGCCGGACACGCCCGCGCCCGAGGCGCGCCAGCACGACCGCCGCCGCGGCCGCCTGGGCTAGCGCGAAGCCAGAGATGCTTTCAGCGAGTCGATCGCCGGGATGTCGACCGGGTCCGCGCCGCGCAGGACCGCGGCGTAGATCGAGACGAGATCACCCAACAGCACCAGCGACACGAGCCGCTCCACGCGGGAGGCGCCGCGCGCCTGGACGCGCACCACCGGATCCGCCCCGGCACTGGCGATCTCCGTCGTCAGCTCGGCCCGCAGCCGGTTGCGCTCGTGCGCGTCCGGGTCTTCCAGCGACACGTAGGAGAACCGCCCGAGCTCGCGCGCGGACTCCCAGCCCACGACCTCGTTGTGGCTGAGCTCCGGCAGCGCGGACGCGAACGCCGGCAGCTGCGCGTTCTCGTTGAACTGGCACTTCCAGCGGTAGGCCGCCGCGGCGCCCACCTCGGCGCCCGCGATCACGGGGACCGTGCCGTGGAGCGAGCGCGCGATCGCCTTGGCCTCCGAGGACTCGTCGCCCTCCGGGCCCCATTCGGCGGCCAGCGCCTCGGCCAGGTCGGCCGCTGCCTCGATCTCGTCGCGCAGCGAAGGCGCGGCGCCGCCGAGCGCCGCCGCCTCCAGCGCCGCGACGAGCGAGTAGCCGATCGCGGCCCGCGGCTGGAAGCCGCCGGGAATCGGGATCACGGGCACGTTGTCGCGCCGCGCACGCTCGACGAGCGCCCCGCCGGTGGACGCCACGATCCGCGGCGCTTCGCGCGCGGCCGCGTCGTCGTACGCCGCGAGCGTCTCCTCCGTGTTCCCCGAGTAGCTGGAGAGCAGCACGAGGGTCGACGGGCCGGCCCAGCCCGGCAGCGCATAGCCGTCCGACACGACCAGCGGGCGTGTGAGCCGCGGACCGAGCGCGCCCTGCGCCAGCCGCGCACCCGAAGCCGACCCGCCCATGCCGGCGACGATCACGCCGCCGGTGGCGTCGACCGGGCGAGCACCCGACGAATCGACGCGCCAGAGCGCGTCGCGGAGATGCTCGGCGAGGCCGAGGACCTCGTCCAACTGACCGGTGCTGTCGAGCGCGAAGTCCAAGCCCGTCGCCATCAGAAGAGCAGTGCTCCTTCGGGTAGTGAGACGCCCGGGAACAGCCGGGCCCCGTTCGAGAGTTGATTACCCGCACCGAGCGTCACGCCCTCACCGACGACGCTGAGCCCATTGACGGTGCAGTGATCGCCGATCGTCACGCCCGCCGCGACGATGCAGTTGTGCAGCGCGCAGTTCGCGCCGATCCGCGCGCCCTCCATCACGACGGCGCTCTCGATGATCGTGCCCGCGCCGACGCTGACGTTGCGTTCGAGCACCGCGCGACCGCCGACGCGCGCGCCCGCACCGATCACGCAGCCGGCCTCGATCAGCGCCGGCGGGATGATGCGACCGTCCCGCGTGACGCCTTCCTCCACGCACAGGAACGTCTCACCCAGCCGCTCGGAGACCTCGGTCGCGACGTTGCCCTCGAGGATGTCGAACGTGGCCTCGAGGTAGCGCTCCGGCGTCCCGATGTCCATCCAGTAGCCGCCGGAGACGTGGCCGTAGAGCCCGTTGCCGACCAGGCGCGGGAACACGTCGCGCTCGATCGACGCGCGCTCCCCGTAGACCAGCAGGTCCAGCACCGACCGCTCGAGCACGTACGCGCCCGCGGAGATGTTGTTCGTGTCGATCTGGTCGGGCGCGGGCTTCTCGACGAACTCGCGCACGGCGCCGTCCTCCCCCAGCCGCACGAGGCCGTAGGACGAGGGGTCCTCGACGGCGTACAGGGCCAGGGTCGCCTGCGCCCCGACCCGCTCGTGCGTCGCGAGCTGCGCCGTCAGGTCCAGGTCGGTGAGCGTGTCGCCGTTGAGCATCAGGAAGCGCTCGTCGAGCAGCTCCTGCGCGTACTTGAGCGCCCCGCCGGTGCCGAGGGGCTTGGGCTCCTCCATGTACCGCAGCCGGACGCCGACCGCCGAGCCGTCGCCGAGCACGGCGCGCACGCCGTCGGCCATGTGCCCGCAGGACATCACGACATCGTCCACGCCGTGCCGGCGCAGCCAGTCGATCATGAAGACGATGAACGGCCGGTCGACCAGGGGGACGACCGGCTTGGGTACAGCCGAGGTCAGTGGCCGCAGCCGCGTGCCCTCGCCGCCGGCGAGGATGAGTGCCTGCATGCCGCCTCAGACCTCCTGATGCGCTGAGCTGGCGGCTCGCCCGACCCCTTCGTAGATCAGCCCGGCGTCGCGCACCGCGCCCGGGTCGAACAGGTTGCGCCCGTCGACGAGCAGGTTGCCCGCCATCGCCTCGCGGACCTCGTTCAGCGGGAGCTCCGCGAACTCGGGCCACTCGGTGACGAGCACGACGGCGTCCGCGCCCTCGATCGCGTCGAGCGCCGTGGACTTGAAGGACACGCCGCGGATGAGCTTGCGCGCCTCCTCCTCGGCCACCGGGTCGTAGGCGCGCACGTGGGCGCCCGCGGCCTGCAGGCGGGAAGAGAGCACGAGCGAGGAGGCCTCGCGCATGTCGTCGGTGTTGGGCTTGAAGGCCAGGCCCAGGAGCGCGATCTTCTTGTCCACCAGCTTGCCGAGGTGCTTCTCGAGCTTGGCGATGACGCGGCGCTTCTGCAGCTCGTTGACCTCGATCACCGAGTTCAGCAGCTGGAAGTGGTAGCCCGAGTTGCCCGCGAGCTGCTTGAGCGCGGTGACGTCCTTCGGGAAGCAGGAACCGCCGAAGCCGATGCCGGCCTGCAGGAACTTCGGGCCGATGCGGTTGTCCAGGCCCATGCCCTTGGCGACTTCGACGACGTCCGCGCCGGTCTCCTCGCACACGTTGGCGATCTCGTTGATGAACGAGATCTTCGTCGCCAGGAACGCGTTGGAGGCGAGCTTGACCATCTCGGCGCTCTTGATGTCCGTGCGCACGAGCGGCGCGTTGAGCGGCGCGTAGAGGTCGACGACCGCGTCGCCGGCCCAGTCGCCGTCGTCACCGACCACGACCCGATCGGGCTCCAGGAAATCCTTGATGGCCGAGCCCTCCTTGAGGAACTCGGGGCAGGACACGTAGCGGAAGCCGGCCTTGCCCTGCTCCTTGAAGACGCGCTTGATGGTCTCGCCCGTGCCGACCGGCACGGTGGACTTCATCACGAGCGCGTGCTCGTCGGACGGCGGCATGGAGTCGACGACCGCGTTGACCGCGGACAGGTCGGCGTCGCCGGAGTAGGTCGGCGGCGTGCCGACCGCGACGAACAGCAGGCGCGCGTGCTGGAGCGCGTCGCCGATGTCGGTGGAGAAGTGCATGCGGTCGCGATGCTTGGCGACCAGCTCCTCAAGCCCCGGCTCCCAGATGGGAATCCGGCCGTTCTTGAGGCCCTCGATCTTCTCGCTGTCGATGTCGATGCAGTAGACCTCATTGCCGAGCTCCGCGAATCCCGCGGCGGTGACCAGCCCGACATAGCCCGTGCCGATCACGCCGATCGGTTCTCGATTGGTGCTCATAAGGGCGCTTCAGCTTAGAAGGACCGGCGTCGATAACCGGACTATGTCCCGGATTTACGCTGTTCTCGCCCTGGCGCTGGTCGCCGCCCTCGCCCCGGCCGCGACGGCCGCGGCGAAGACCGTCACCGGTTCCAACGCCGCCGAGGCGCTCACCGGCACCGAGGGCGCCGACGCCATCAACGGCAACGGCGGCGCCGACCGGATCCGCGGCCTGGGCGGCAACGACCGCCTGTTCGGCGACACCGGGCCGGACGACGTGGCCGGCGGCGCGGGCGACGACATCCTCGACGGCAGCTCCGGCGACGACATCCTCGACGGCGAGGACGGCAACGACGTCGCCACCGGCGGCTTCGGCCACGACACGCTCTACGGCGGCGCGGGCGACGACAACCTGGACGCCGGCGCGGCCCCCGATCGCATCGAGGGCGGCGACGGCCACGACACGATCCACGGCGGCTCCGGCGGCGACGAGCTGTTCGGCGGCCCCGGCAACGACACCATCTACTTCGACAGCGGTCCCGACCACATCTTCGGCGAGGACGGCGACGACGTCATCTACGTCAACGGCGACAGCCTCGTCGACGACGTCGACTGCGGCAACGGCAACGACACGCTGTACGTGCCCCCGCGTGGCACCCATTGGGGCCGCGGCATCGCCGCCCGCATCCGCGACGCCGCCATCGTCAATTGCGAGATCGTCATCGAGCAGGCCGCGCCGGTCGACCCGCTGAAGGGCGTCAGCGCCACCACGGGCAACCACGGCGGCAGCCGGGCCGGCACCGAGCTCAACGACAACCTGCGCGGCGGCGCCGGCTCGGACAAGATCACCGGCCTCGGCGGCGAGGACGTCCTCTGGGGCGACCAGAACCACGACGCCCTCGCGGGCGCCAAGCAGGCCAGCGACGTCCTCGACGGCGGCGCGGGCAACGACACGATCTACGGCGGCCGCGGCACCAACACCATCTTCGGCGCCGATGGCGACGACTTCCTGCAGGGCGGCGGGCTGCGCTCGATCATCACCGGCGGCACCGGCAACGACAAGATCAAGGTCACCTCGGGCGCCAAGACCACGGTCGACGGCGGCGACGGCGACGACACGATCACGGCGATCATCGCCCGCGGCCGCGCGACCATCAAGTGCGGCGCCGGCTACGACACCGTCATCGAGTCCGAGTGGCCCGGCAACCGCAAGCTCGTGAAGATCTCGGGCGACTGCGAGAAGCGCACCCGCCACAAGACCTGCAAGTAGCGGGCTACTTCAGGCGCTTCAAGCGAACTCGCGATGGCGATCAGTCGCGAGTTCGGGATCGACAGGGTGAGCGTGTTCGTCACCCAGTACACGGCGTTCTTGGTGCGCCAGGAGACGCGCCGGATGCGGCTGCCGTCGTAGAAGAGCTCGAGTTTGCGGCCGTTGACTTCGCGCACCCGGTCCGGGTCATCGAGGATCGGCGGGTTCTTCCAGGTCATCCCCTGGATGCCGTAGTACTCGCTCCAGGACCCGGCGTTGAGCGTGAGCCGGTACGCCTTGTGCAGCTTGTTCTGCCCGTCGCGGATCGAGTAGATCCGCGGCTCGGGGTCGGCGTAGCGCGAGCCGGTCTTGCGCCGGCTCGGGAAGTAGAACGGGAACTTGAGCTTGTTCTCGCTCGCGACGAGCACGGCCATGTTCTCGCCCTCGGTGGCGGCCTCCTCGAGGCCCTTGACCGCTGACGGACGGCTCTTCTTCTTCTTGGCCCCGGCGGGCGTCGCCGTGGGCTCCGGCTTGGTCGTCGCGTCCAGGCGCCGCGGGTTCGAGGAACCCTCGCCGGTCATGAACTCGTCGTACGTCTTGCGCAGGTCGGAGTCCTTGACGTACAGGTACGAGTCGACCGACGGGTTCTCGGCCTCGGTGGCCGGGAAGCGGACCTCGTTGATCGGCGCCTTCTCCTGCGCCATGTACAGGCCGAGCTGCGCCAGCGCGATCAGGTTCGACGCCTTCGTGAAGGAGTCGTCGACCTCGAAGTAGCGGCCGAAGACGGTCGCGAGCTCCTTGCGCTTGCTCACGTCGAGCAGCGCGCGGACACCGTCCTGGTGCGAGATCTGGCGCAGGAAGTCCTGCTGGCGCGAGGCGCGGAAGAAGTCGTTGTCGCCGTGGCGGTAGCGGACGTAGTCGAGCGCGTCCTGGCCCTTGAGCTTCTGGTAGCCGGGCTGCACGTCGATCGTCGCGTAGGCCTCGCCGGCGGCGGCGGTCGAGTTGTCGTTGTAGTAGCGGCGATCGATGTCCACATAGACGCCGTCGACGTAGTTGACCGCGCGCCGGAAGCCGCCGAAGCTGACCGCCATCACGTGGTTGATCGGGAAGCTCTCCCCGGTCGCGTCCTTGAACAGCCGCTTGATCGTCGAGACCGTCTTGCGCGGCCCGCCGAGCTCATAGGCGACGTTGATCTTGTTCGTCCCGCTGCCCGGGATCTGCACCTTCAGGTCGCGCGGGATCGACATGACCGCGACCCGCCGGGCGTCCGGATCGACGCGGAGCAGCAGCATGGTGTCCGAGCGCGGCTTGACGCCCGCCACCTTGTCGGCGTAGCGCTCGTCCGTGCCGAGGATCAGGAACGTGCGCGGATCGCCGGCATCCGCCCGGTCGACCTCCGGTACGTCGATGATCGTCCGCCCGTCACGGTTGACCGCCTCGACGAGCTCATGGCCTTCGAGCCACACGGCCGAAGCGACCGCGGTGGCCGAGAGCGAGACCGTCAGCACGCAGGCGAACAGGGCGCGCAGGAGCAGCCCGCGGCCCGGCCGCGGTGGACGGTTCGGGTCCCTCACGCCAGGCCGCCCTCGACAGCGCGCAGCTCGCCGGTGTCACCGCCGGCCGGGAAGCGCTTCGGCACGTCCCGGGCGAAGTCCACGAGCGCACACCGATAGCGGGCCAGCGAGTCGATCGAGACCCACTCGTCGGGGCCGTGATGGCCGCCGCCGCTGGGACCGAACTCCACCGCGGGCACGCCCGCCTTCTGGAAGGCGACCGCGTCCGAGGCGCCGTCCCGGCCGACGCTCATCGACTCGCCGTCGGTGAGCCGGGAAGCGGCCTGGCAGAGCGCGAGCACGTGCGGGTTGCGCGGCGAGACGCGCGCAGGCGGCCAGATGAACGAACGCGCGACGTGGACGTCCGGGATCGCGCGGATCTGGGCGAGAAGCTCGCCGGGGTCCTGCTCGGGCAGATAGCGGATGTCGACGTCCATGGCGCACTCCTCGGGCACCTTGTTCGGTGCGTCGCCGCCAATGATCCGGCCCAGGTTCACCGAGGGCCGGTCGAACAGCTCCGAGGACTCAAGGGTGAACGGCATCGACTCAATTCGCCTAAAGACGTCGATCGCCTTCAAGACCGCGTTGTCGCCGAGCCACGGCGTGGAGCCGTGCGCGGACGTGCCGAAGACCAGGATGCGCAGCGCGAGCACGCCCTTGGCCTGCACCCCGACGTGCAGGTTGGTCGGCTCACCGGTGATCGCGAAGTCGCCCACGTAGCCCGCCTTGACCAGCAGGTCCGACGTGCGCTGGTCGATCTCCTCGGACTCCTCGTCCGGGACGGCCACGAAGCGGATCCGCACGTCCTGCTGGTCGCGCAGGTCGTGCATCGCGCACATCATCGCCGCGAGCCCGCCCTTCATGTCATAGGCGCCGCGGCCCTCGAGCCGGTCGCCCTGGATGCGCGGGGTGAACTGCTCCTTGCGCGCCGGGACGACGTCGTAGTGGCCGTGGAAGACGAGCGTCGGGCCCTCGGACGGACCCACCTCGGCCGTGAGGGCGAACACGTCGCCGAACTGGTGGTCCTCGACGGCGATGTCGCGGGCCTCGAGCCAGCCCTTGATGAAGCCGGCGCACGCACGCAGACCCTCAACGGTGGAGGTGTCGTACGTGATCATCCGCTCGGTGAGGACCCGTTCGTCCATCGCCCGGAGGGTAGCGGCGGGCCGGCCGGGCGTTGCGCCCGGCCGGCCTACCTTGGCTCAGATCGACTACGGCGTCAGTCGTCGAGAGCGTGAACGTCAGCGTCTCGAGTACGAGCCGGTCCGGAGACGCTCGTTGGCGCCGATGGCCTGCTTGAACGTGGCGGGACGACCTTCTCGTTGGAGGTCGGCGCGGTCCAGGCATGGTCTTGGCCAGCGAGACCTGCAGCGGCTGCGCCAGGGCGAGAACGCGACCGTTGGTCATGCGGACCGGGCTGTGGCCGGACGCTCAGCGTCGCGTCGCCGGCCGTGCTGATCACGTCAGGTCGAGTCGACGCGTGTAGTCCTTCGCGACGCCCGGCGTGAAGGCGCCGAACGTCGCCGGGCCGTTGAACGTCAGGGCCAGCGTCGCCGGCACGGAGCCGCCGACGGTGCCGGGCACGTCGACGGTGGCCCCGAGCACCTTGGACGGACCGCGGAGAGGTTGCCCTTGAAGTCCGTGGCGATCCACTTGAGCGTCTGCCCCGCCGCAACCTGACACCGGCAGCGGCAGCGCGCGGGCGCGCGGCGGCTTCCACTCGGTGGAGGCCGTCGTGGGCGTCGAGCCGTCGAGCGTGTAGTAGATCGACGACGCCTCGCTGGACTGTGAAGCGCACCTGGTACTTGCCGTCGGCGAGATCGGGAGCCTGGACCGACGGTGACCGTCGGCGGCGTGACGTCCTTCGAGTAGTCGAAGGCGGACTGCAGGAGCCCGTAGTTGCCGTCGGAGAACTCCATCGCCTCGTCGAAGCCCTCGTTCTCGAGGCAGGGGTTCGTCGAAGCGCCGAACGGCGGCTGCTGACCCGGGTTGCAGGTCGTCTCGACGCCGGTCGTCGGGTTCTTGTAGTACGCCGTGTCACCGATCTCGAAGTCGTAACCGATGATGCCGCGCGTGTAGTACGCCTCGTCCGCGGAGTTGCCGGCGGCCGAGTAGAGCACGTCGATCACGGGACCGGTGCGCTGCGGGCGGATGGCCGTGCCGCGGTACTTCTTGATGCCGTCCAGGACGTGGCGCGCGGCCTCGTCGAAGAAGTTCAGCGTGCCGTACGGCGGGTACGGCAGCGCCTCACGCGTGGGCTTGTAGGCGCCGGGCGGCCACATGAAGTAGCCACCGGAGGAGTGGATGTTGTTCGAGAACTTGATGTTCGTGTACTTGTTCTGAACGTAGATCTCGTTCCGCGTCTCCGGCTCGGAGAGCTCGAACGGGCCGGCCGTGTTGCCGCCGGAGCAGCTCGAGTTGGCGCCCGACGAAGCCGTCGAAGAACGAGCCGATGGAGAAGTTGCGGTTGATGTTGACGCCGTAGTTGTTGCGGTTCGCCGGGTCACCGAGGTTCTCGGTGTTGGCCGGGTCGTAGCAGTACGGAGCCATGTTCGTGCGGCGCGGCGAGTCGTAGATCGAGTGGATCACGCCGTCGCCGTTGATCTGCGGGACGAGGAAGATCTCGAGGTTGTCCACGAGCGCGGTCGTCTGGGGATCGGTGCCGTAGTTGCGCACGAGGCGCTCCGCGGTCTCGAGGCAGACGCCCGAGGTCGCGATCTCGCCCGCGTGCTCCTGGCAGTAGAGGTACACGCCGACCTTGGAGCCGTCGCGCGCCTTGCCGATGCGCAGCAGCGGCTGGGTAAGCGGGCCGCGCGGGACGGACGCCGGGGCGCGCAGCAGGTCGCTGAGCGGCGAGACCACGCCGGGCTGGACGATGCCCTCGCCCGTCGCGGTGCGGTACTTGGTCGCGCGCACGATGGCGGCTGGCGTCCGGGTGCGCGTTGATGGCCGCGATCACCTGGTTGGCGGTGCTGGTGACCGCGCCCGTCGGCGTTGGAGGCGAGGTTCACGCGCAACGCGTTGCCGGAGACGGCGACGCTCAGCGGCTGGTTGGCGCCGGTCGGGCGCGAGGAGGCGGGCCGTGAGCGAGTTGCCGCCCAGGTGGCCCATGACCTTCGAGGTGATGACGACCGTGCTGGGCCTGCAGAGGCCGTAGACGGGGTGTCGCCGGCGACCGGGCAGGCTGCCGTCGTCGAAGATGACGTACGGCGAGGTCGCGTTCGGCCGCGGGTTCGGCTGCTGCGTGGTCGGCGCGTTCTGGTAGCCGAGCATCGTCGCGGCGGGACGCTGGTAGCCCCACGTCTTCTCGGGCAGGTCCTCGACCGAGGCGATGTTGGGGAACTCGGCCGCGAGGGCGCGGACCTTGGCGTACGCGTCAGGCGAGTCGTAGTAGCGCGTCACGAAGCCGGACTTGAAGGTCGCGGAGTTCGGCGGCGGGTTCTTCGAGATCCACTCCTTGGCGGCGAGCGTGTCGACGTCGCCCGTTGCTGGACGCGACCTTGATCGACGCGACCTCGGCGGTGCTGTCGCCCTTGTTGCCGATCCGGAAGATCTGGTAGTGGTACTGGTAGTAGTCCGGGCGTGACGTCCGGGTCCGTGTACGGGACCAGGGCGCCTCCGCCGAGCCGGTTGCCGGCCGCGTCGAACCACTCGGCCATCACGGTCGGGCCGTTGTAGACGTTCTGGTTGGCGCCCGTGTACGTGACGCCGTCGACGTTCGCCTCGATCGAGAGGAACTTGCCGACGCTGTTCTCGTAGAAGTCGGCGCGCTGCGCGCGGATCGAGCCCGGCAGCGGCGCTGGCGCCCTTGACGGCCGGCCGCGTTCGCCTCGAGCGCCTTCTTGGCGTCGATCTCCGCCATCTTGTCGGCGAGGCTCTCGGCGCGGATCGTCGGCGAAGTTCGCCTTGTCGTGGACGACGCCGACGTCCTCATAACCGTGCGCGCGAGCGATCTTCAGCTGCTCGTCGTCGACCCAGGCGCTGACGATGATGTCGTCGCCCTCGCCGTTCTCCACGGCGTGGTCCATGTCGAATCCGAGGTTCTCGAAATCGTCGTACTGACTGCTGTTGTCCAGTTTGAACTTCAGCAGTGCCGGATCCTCCGGCGCCGCAAGCGCCGTCGCCGGCACTGCGAACATCGCCGCCGCTGCTGCGACTGCGCCTATCCATGGCTTCACGAGCCAACCCCTCCTGTAAACGAAAACACCCTCCGAACGAGCGATTCTGGATTCAAGTGCGGAAACGCGCAACCCAACAGTCGTTGAGGCGTATCAACGCGGACCCGGCTAGCACTTCCGTCCGGTTTTGTCGGCGGATGGTTGACAAGTGGGTGTCCGCTTCTACAAAGTAGGCTCGGGTCCCGGGGGGAGTCTTCAATTGCAGAGGGTGTTCATGATCAGGCCATGGAAGGTGTTTTTGTCGGTTGCGGTTGGTGCGGCGGTCTTGCCGTGCTCCGCCATGGCCCAGGCCCCGACGATCACGATCACGTCGCCGGGCGGTAATTCGCCCTACGCGAAGAACGCGAACGTGCTCGCGTCCTACAGCTGCGCGGGCGCCGAACGTCGTCTCGTGCGAGGGCACCGTCCCGAACGGCGCGGCGATCAACACGGCGGCCGTCGGCACGTTCCCGTTCACGGTTGCGGCCAAGAACGCCGACGGCGCCACGCTGACGACGTCGGTGGTCAACTACCAGGTGACCGAGAACGGCCAGCCGACGGACCCGGGCGGCAGCGTCCCGGCCACGCTGAACCTGAACCTCGGCACGCCGACCGCGTTCACCGCGTTCGTCCCGGGCGTCGCGCAGGACTACACGTCCACGCTGACGGCGCAGATCCTGTCCACGGCCGGCGACGCGAAGCTCACGGTCGCCGACGCGAGCGACACCAACGTCGGCAAGATGGTCAACGGCACGTACGCGCTGCCGCAGACCGTCCAGGTCGGCGCGCAGAAGGTCGTCGTGCCCCCGACCGGCCCGAACACGCTGGACCCGACCGCTCCGGCCTTCAAGCCGCTCGGCGGCATGAGCGCCCCGACCGAGCTCCTCACCTACGGCGGCCCGGTCAGCGGCTCGGCCGTCGTCACCTTCAAGCAGGCCATCGCCGCGACGGACGCGCTCCGCACCGGCTCCTACTCGAAGACGCTGACCTTCACGCTCTCGACCACGAACCCGTAGTCGACAGCGCCAAGCGGTAACAAAAAGGGCCCGCCGGAAGGCGGGCCCTTTTTGTTTGCGTAATGACTGCGAGCGCTAGGCGCTCTGGGTCAGCTTGAGGAAGGCCTCGTAGCGGCGCTTGTCGCGCTCTGCCTGGCGACGCTCCTCGCTGTCTTCCTCAGCGCTCGCGAGCTCGTCCTCGGCGCGCTTGAGGCGGTCCTGCAGGTCGGACGCGTTGAGGTCGTCGACCTTGAAGACCTCGTCGACCAGCACGAGCGCGCGGTCGCCGGTCATCTGCAGGAAGCCCTCGCCCTGCGCGTAGCGGACCACCTCGGACTCCGACTTGTACAGCCGCAGCTCCGTCGGGTTCAGCTGCGCCAGCAGCGGCTGGTGGTTGGCGAGGATGCCGATGGACCCCACGCTGGTACGCGTGGAGACCATCTCGACCTCGTCGTTGAAGACCTCTCCCTCAGGGGTGAGGACCTCGACCTTGAAAGGCGTGCGGGCCACTAGCGGTTCTTCTTCGCCGCCTCGACGACGTCCTCGATCTTGCCCTTGAGCAGGAACGCGGACTCGGGGAGGTCGTCGTGGTCGCCGTTGAGGATCTCGCGGAACGAGCGCACGGTGTCGGCGATCGGCACGTACGCGCCGGGCGTACCCGTGAACTGCTCGGCCACGTGGAACGGCTGCGACAGGAAGCGCTCGATCTTGCGCGCGCGCTGCACGAGCACGCGGTCCTCGTCCGAGAGCTCGTCGATGCCGAGGATGGCGATGATGTCCTGCAGCTCGCGGTAGCGCTGCAGCACGCCCTTGACCTCGTTGGCGACGTGTAGTGCTCCTCGCCGACGATGTCGGGCTTGAGGATCGTGGACGTCGAGTCCAGCGGGTCCACGGCCGGGTAGATGCCCTTCTCGGCGATGCCGCGCGAGAGCACGGTGGTCGCGTTGAGGTGGGCGAACACGGACGCGGGCGCCGGGTCGGTGAGGTCGTCGGCCGGCACGTAGATGGCCTGCACCGAGGTGACCGAGCCCTTGCGCGTCGACGTGATGCGCTCCTGCAGCTGCCCCATCTCGGACTCCAGCGTCGGCTGGTAGCCCACCTGCGACGGCATGCGGCCCAGCAGTGCGGACACCTCGGAACCGGCCTGCACGAAGCGGAAGATGTTGTCGATGAACAGCAGCACGTCCTGGCCGTGCTCGTCGCGGAAGTACTCGGCCATGGTGAGGCCGGTCAGCGCGACGCGCATGCGGGCCCCGGGGGGCTCGTTCATCTGGCCGAAGACGAGCATCGTCTTGTCGATGACGCCCGACTCGGTCATCTCGAGCCAGAGGTCGTTGCCCTCGCGCGAGCGCTCGCCCACGCCGCAGAACGCGGACAGACCGCCGTGCTCCTTGGCCAGGTTGTGGATGAGCTCCTGGATGAGCACGGTCTTGCCCACGCCGGCGCCGCCGAACAGGCCGACCTTGCCGCCCTGGGCGTACGGCGCGAGCAGGTCCACGACCTTGATGCCGGTCTCGAACATCTCGGTCGTCGGGGTCAGGTCCTCGACGGTCGGGGCGGAGCGGTGGATCGGCCAGCGCTCCTTGACCTCGATCTCGGGGCCCTCGTCGATCGGGTCACCGAGCAGGTTGAAGATGCGGCCGAGCGTGACGTCGCCGACCGGCACCGTGATCGGGCCGCCCGTGTCGACGACCTCGACGCCGCGCGCCAGACCGTCGGCGGTGTCCATGGCGACCGCGCGGACGCGATCGTCGCCGAGGTGCTGCTGCACTTCCAGCACCAGCGTCTCGCCGTTGCCGCGGTCGACCGTGATCGCGTTGTAGATCCCGGGCAGCTCGTCCGGGAACACGACCTCGATCACGACGCCCTGGATCTCCTCGATCCGGCCGACGTTCTTCTTCTGCGTATCAGCGGTCGCAGCCATAAATGATCTCCTTAGACCAGCGACTCGGCGCCGGCGACAACTTCCATGATTTCCTGCGTGATCGCGGCCTGGCGCTCGCGATTGAACTCCAGCGTGAGGTCCTTGATGATGTCGCCGGCGTTCTCGGAGGCGTTGCGCATGGCGGTCATGCGCGCGCCGTGCTCGGACGCGGTCGACTCCAGCAGCGCGCGGAAGATCGAGATCTCCACGTAGGCCGGGATCAGGCGCTCGAGGATCTCCTCGGGATCGGGCTCGTACTCGACCAGCGCGTGGTGGCCGGTGTCCTCGGACTCGTCCTGCTCCCCACTGGCGCGGCCGCCGAGGCCCTCGCCGCCCTCGAGGATCGTGGCCTGCTGCAGCGGCAGCAGCGTCTCACGCGTGACCTCCTGCGTGAGCGGCGAGACGTAGCGGTTGTAGACGATCTCGACCCGGTCGACCTCGCCGTCCACGTACGCGGCGACGAGCTCGGACGCGATCTCACGCGCGTTGGCGTAGGCCGGACGGTCCGTGAACCCGGTGAACGCGCCCTTCGGCTCGCGACCGCGGAAGACCAGCGAGGACACACCGCGGCGCCCGGAGGCGAACCACACCGTGCTCTTGCCGCCCTGCTCGTACTCGATGCCCGCCCGCAGACCCGCGCGGACGACCTGCGAGTTGAACGCGCCCGCGAGGCCGCGATCGCCCGTGACGAGCAGGATCGCGACCGTGTCCTCGGAATCGTGCTCGTTGAGGATCGGCAGGTTCGGGACGTTCCCGGCCGCTTCCGCCGCCTGGCGGGTCATGCGCCGGATGGCGCCCGCGTACGGGCCGCAGCGCCTCGATGCGCTGCTCGGCGCGACGCAGACGCGCCGCGGCGACCATCTCCATCGCGCGCGTGATCTTCTGGATGTTCTTGACCGACGCGATGCGGCTCTTGACGTCCTTGAGTGCCATGGCGCCTCGCTACGCCCCCGCGGCCACGGCGGCCGGCTCTTCGCTCGTGCGGTCCTCGCTGGAGCTCTTGCGGCCTTCGCCGGCGCGCAGCGCGTCGTCCTCGGACAGCGGCTGGCCCTCTTCGTCGAGGTCGTAGCCGAAGTCGCCGACGTACGTCTCGATCGAGTCGCGCAGCGCGTTCTGCGTCTCGTCGGACCAGTCGCCGTCCTTGATCTTCGCCAGCGTCTCCGCCGCGTCGGCGTGCAGGCGCTCGACGAGGCCCGTGTGGAACTCGCCCACGCGGTCGGCGTCGATGCGGTCCACGAAGCCGTTGGTGGCGGCGTAGATGACCGCGACCTGGTCCTCGACGGCCAGCGGGCTGCGCTCGTTCTGGTTGAGCGTCTTGACCAGGCGCTCACCGCGGGCCAGCGTGCGCTGCGTGTCGGCGTCCAGGTCGGAGCCGAACTGCGCGAACGCCTCGAGGTCACGGAACTGCGAGAGCTCGATCTTCAGGCGGCCGGCGACGCGCTTCATCGGCTTGATCTGCGCGTTGCCGCCCACGCGGGACACCGAGATGCCCACGTTGATGGCCGGGCGCACGCCCGAGTTGAAGAGGTTCGGCTCCAGGAAGATCTGGCCGTCCGTGATCGAGATGACGTTCGTCGGGATGTAGGCCGACACGTCGCCGGCCTGCGTCTCGATGATCGGCAGGGCGGTGATCGAACCGCCGCCGAGCGAGTCGTTGAGCTTGACCGCGCGCTCGAGCAGGCGGCTGTGCAGGTAGAAGACGTCGCCCGGGTAGGCCTCGCGCCCCGGCGGGCGGCGCAGCAGCAGCGACATCTGGCGGTAGGCGTACGCGTGCTTGGTGAGGTCGTCGTAGACCACCAGCGCGTGCTTGCCGTTGTAGAGGAAGTACTCGGCCATGGCGCAACCCGCGTAGGGCGCCATGAACTTGATCGGCGCGGCCTCGTCGGCCGGAGCGGCGACGATGATCGTGCTGTCGAGCGCGCCCGCGTCCTCGAGGGTCTTCGCGAGACCCACGATCGTGGACATGCGCTGACCGATCGCCACGTACACCGAGACGACGCCGGAGTCCTTGTTGTTGATGATCGTGTCGACCGCGATCGCCGTCTTGCCCGTCTGGCGGTCGCCGATGATCAGCTCGCGCTGGCCACGGCCGATCGGGATCATGCCGTCGACGGCCTTGATGCCCGTCTGCATCGGCTCGGTCACCGGCTGGCGCTGGACGACGCCCGGGGCCTTGAACTCGGCCGGCCGGAACTCGTCGGTGGCGATGGCGCCCTTGCCGTCGAGCGGCGCGCCGAGCGGGGAGACGATGCGGCCGAGCATCTGGTCGCCGACCGGGATCTCCAGCAGGCGGTTGGTGCGCTTGACCGTGTCGCCCTCGACGATCTTCTCCCACGGGCCGAAGAGCACGGCGCCGACGTTGTCGGATTCGAGGTTCAGGGCGAGACCGACGACGTCGTGCGGCAGCTCGAGCATCTCGAACGACATGCAGTTCTCGAGCCCGTGGATACGGGCGATGCCGTCACCGATCGTGAGGACGGTGCCGACCTCGGTCAGGTCGGCCTGACCGGCCTCGAGGCCCTCGATGCGGGACTTGAGGATGGAAGTGATCTCATCGGGCTTGATTTGCACGCTGATGGCTCCTTAGCGCCGGGTCAGGCCCGAGCGACCTGCTTGCGAAGTTGTTCGAGGCGGTTGCGGATCGAGGCGTCGAGAATCGAGTTGCCGACGCGCACGATGATGCCGCCGATGATGTCGGGCTCCACCGAGGCCGACAGATCGATCTTCTGACCGGTCTGCTGGGCGATCCGGTCGCCGATCTGGGTCACGGTGGCCTGGTCGAGCTCCACCGCCGACGTGACCTGGACCGGGAGGCGCTTGTTCTCCTCCCGCCAGAGGCGGTCGAGCTCACGCCGGACGCGGAAGACGGCCGGCGTGCGGTGGTTCTCGATCAGCAGCTTGAGGAAGTTGACGACGATCGGGTCGGCGCCGGAGACCGCGCGGTCCAGCCCGTCCTTCTTCTCCGCCGTGGAGAAATACGGCGAGAAGAAGAACGTCTGCAGCTCGCGGTTGGCGTCGACGGCGTCCGCGAAGGCGCCGAGCTCGTCGCGCACGGTGTCGAGCTTGTTGTGCTCCTGTGCGACCTCGAACAGCGAGCGCGCGTAGACCGCGGCGATCTCTTCCATGGTTAGCGGCGCTCCTCGTTGGCCAAGGCGGCGAAGTCCAGCTCGGCGAGCGCTTCGTCGACCAGACGCTTCTGATCAGCGCTGTCCAGCGTCTTGCGCGTCACCTTCTCGGTGGCGAGCACCGTGAGGTCGGCGACCTCGGCGCGGATCTGCTGGATGGCCCGGCGCGTCTCGGCCTCGATGTCGCGACGCGTCTGATCCATCATCTCCTCGCGCTTGGTGCGCGCTTCGGCCTGGCTCTCGTTCTCGTGCGCCTCCGCGGTGCGGCGGGCACGGGCCACGATCTCATCGGCCTGCCCACGGGCGTCGGACAGACGCTCGCGGTACTCGCGCAGCAGCTCGTCGGCCTCGCGCTTGGTCTTCTCGGCCGTGTCGATCGAGTCCTCGATCATCCGCTGGCGCTTGTCGAGCGCCTCGGCGATCCGCGGGAACGCGACCTTCCAGAGGATGAACAGGGTGAGGCCGAAGACGATCAGCGTCCAGATCATCACCCCGACGACGGGGCTGACGAGTGCGCTGCCGCCGCCCTCGGCCTCTTCGGCTGCGAACAGGGAGATCATCGCGCTCCTAGAGGAAGAAGGCGATCAGGCCCGCCACGAGGCCGTAGAAGAAGCAGGCCTCGGTGAGGGCGAAGCCGAGCCACTGGATGGACGTGATCTCGTCGCGCATCTCCGGCTGACGAGTAACGGACTCGATGACCTTGCCGAAGATGATGCCGATGCCCACACCGGCGCCCACGGCACCAAGGCCGCCGCCGACGCCGAGCGCGATCGCCTTGCCGGCGTCGGCGCCGTACTCCGCCGGGACCGCCTCCGCCTGGGCGAAGATGAAGCTCAGAATCATGCCGAACGTTGTCACTGGTGGCTCCTTAGTGGGACTCGGCGACCGCGCCGCCGATGTAGATCGCGGACAGGGTGGCGAAGATGAACGCCTGGAGGGTGGCGACCAGGCCGACCTCGAACAGGTACAGCGCGAGACCGATCGGCAACAGGAACACGCCGATGCCCGCAATGCCGAGCAGGATCGCCAGACCGCCGGCCATGAAGAGGATGATCAAGTGGCCCGCGAGCATGTTGGCGAACAAACGCACGGAGAGCGAGATGATCCGCATGAAGTTCGAGAGCAGCTCGAGCACGAAGATGAAGCCCGCCATGGCGCCGGTGACGCCCGCCGGGATCAGGCTCTTGAGGTAGCCGCCGACACCCTTGGCGCGGATGCCTTCGGTCGTGTACGACACGAACACGATCAGCGACAGGACGAGCGGGACCGAGACGTTGGCCGTCGCGGCGTAGATCCCGAACGTCGGGACGTCGAACCCGAGCACGTGGAAGCTGTCGTGACCGGTCGGGAGCGGGATGAACCCGATCAGGTTGTTGAACCAGATGAACAGGAAGAGGGCGCCGATGAACGGGAACCACTTCCGCGCCATCTTGTCGTCCATGTTCCCGCGGGTGATGTTGTCCCGCATCAGCGCGTAGAGCGTCTCGACCGCGGTCTGGATGCGGTTCGGCCGGGCCTCCATGCGATTGGCGATGTAGACCATCGACACGCACGTCAGGACCCCGGAGATGACCAGGTACAGGACCGCCTTGTTGATGTCGAGCGGACCGAGCTCGATCCACGTCGGCAGCTCGAACTCCTCCTGCGGGACGAACTCCTGGCGACCGACGTTGCCGAAGAGGATGAACGCGAGAACCACCAGCAGCAGGTAGGCGCCGCCCGCGAACAAGAGGATCTTCCGGGACTGGCTCATGAGGTTGGCTTGTTCCTCTCCGTCGGGCGAACGATCAGCGTTGTTGCGAGATAGACCGAGAAGGCGACGAGCGCCAGCAGCGCGGCCATGAGACCGTCTTCCCGTTCTGCGGTCAGGCCGACCACAAGGATGGCGATGCCCATCAGCCAGGCCCGGCCCATCAGGACGGCGAAGTTGATGGCCACCTGGGCCTTCGGCGACTTCTTGCGCGCGGAGCGCTCGATCGCCGAGGCGAGGAACCGGCTCGCGATCCACGTCACGCCCGCGACGACATAGCCGAGCACCGGGCCACCCATCAGGATCACGAAGGGCGCGGCCAGGATGATCAGCGCCACATCGAGGTAGCGGACAAAGACCAGAGGGTCAGAAGTGGGCATCGTGGTGGAGCTCATGGCAGGCTGACGTGCCGCACCAGGCCATCCCCACGCGGGCACGCGTGGCGGGAGCGTTGACGGACTCCCTGGCCGGTTCGGCGGGGGCCAATATAGCGGCTTCTTCGAGTTTGTAACAACTTTGTGACACCCGCCTCTAGCGCAGTGGGCTGAGGATTGGGTGAACGCCGCGGCCGCGCTCCTCTGCGCGACACCGCGGGAAGGCTAGCCGTAAGGTGCTGCGTGCACGTAGTCCGACCCCCTTTGGGAGGAATTGCATGCCGACACGCAGCGCGAAGGCCGACTGGCAGGGCGACTTCAAGCGGGGAGGTGGGTCCGTTTCCACCGAGACGGGCATCCTCGACGCCCAGTACAACTTCAGCGGGCGGTTCGAGAGCGGCTCCGGGACCAACCCGGAGGAGCTGCTCGCCGCCACCCACGCGTCCTGCTTCACGATGGCCCTGAGCGTGGGCCTGACCCAGGCGGGCAACCCGCCGGAGTCACTCGCCACCGAGGCGCACGTCACCGTCGCCGAGGTCGAGGGCGGCTTCGGGATCACGAAGATCGCGCTCTCGGTCACGGGCAAGGTCCCGGGCCTGGACGCCGCCGGCTTCGAAGAGGCCGCGCAGGGCGCCAAGGCCGGCTGCCCGATCTCGAAGGCGCTCGCGAGCGTCCCCGAGATCACGCTCGGAGACGTCAAGCTTCGAAACGCGTCAGAGCGTCCCACAGAGGAGTCGATGACCCGGGTGCGGTCGTTTCCGGCCGCACCCGACGTCTTGATCGCGTCGAGCACCCCCGTCATGGCTCGATAGCCGTTCTCCGCGTTCTGGTCCGGCGCGCGCTTGAAGGCCGCCTCGTAGCGCTCGGCGAAGTCGGCCGGGACCGCGCCTTCCAGCCCGCCGACCGTGGACTTGCCGGACGGCAGCTCGTTCGGGTTGGACGTCAGGCTGATGTCCCCGCTCGGCGCGACCTGCAGGATGCCCGCGGCGTTGAACAGCGGGATCGTCACGCGGGTGGCGTCGGCGATCGCGGCGATCACCTGGGGATCGCTGATCGCGCGCCGGGTGGCCTCGGCCTGCGCGTCCTCGTCGGTGCCGAGGTCGAGCGAGGTGAAGTTGATCGCGAAGTCGCCGGCCTTGCCGCCCGCATCGGAGAGCGCGAGCTTCTCGCCGTCGACGAAGGAGCGGTTCGCAGAGCCCGGATCGGCCGTCAGCGAATAGACCGTGACCGTGCGCCCGATGACGTTGCCGCCGCCCGAGATCCCCTCGTCCTTGGCATTGCCACAACCGGCGGCGAGGAGTGCGCACGCCAAGATCAGCGCGCGCTTCACGCTCCACCCTCGAGGAGGACGGTGTCCTCGTGCGAGTAGGCGGGCGAGCAGCAGCACAGCAGGACGAGCGGCTCGCCGCCCGGGTTCCACAGCTTGTGCTTGACGCCGGGCGGGATCACGACGGTGTCGCCGGCGCGGACGTCGGCTTCTTCGTCGCCGAGGCGCATCCGGCCCGCGCCAGACGTGAAGGCGTAGATCTCCTCGGAGACCCGGTGGTAGTGCTCGAACGTCTCGCCGCTCGGCGGGACCGTCGCTTCAGCCAACGACTGGTTGACCGAGTTGCCGGACGGGATGCCGGCGAGCTCGCGGATGGACGAGCCGTCGGCGGTGATGAACGACTCTCGGTGTTCGAGGCGGGTGATCTCCACGGGACCCCGAGAATATCCGGGGTCCCGCAGATCTCAGTCATCAGATGACGGCGCGGCGAGCCGTCTCGCGGTCCAGGCGGCGCGCCAGCCGGCCGGTGACGTAGGCCGCCCGGGCGCGCAAGGGCGCCCTGGGCGGCCGTTCCGGTCGCTGCGGCTTCACCGCACGGATTCGGGACCGGTCGGCGCGTTCTGCGGCGACGACGTGACCCAGGACGGCCTGATTCAGGGAATGCATTTCGATTGGCTCCAGTGGTGGTGAACGGAGCCGCCCGCGCGTCCGGGAGGGACGCTGCAAGACCTCAGGGCTATGGAGAGGAGGTCGCGGGCGGCAGATGGACTGCCCGCGACCGAAACTCAATCGTTCGACGCGAGCAGGACGAAGGCGTGACGGAGAACGCCGCCTTCGATGCAACGAAGAAAGTCGCGTCAATGGTCATCACGGTCCTGCTCACCTCCCCGGGCATCGGCCGGTCGATTGATCGTGTCCAGAGCAAAGTACCGGCCCGCACACGGTTCGCGCAAGTGCGGTTAGCCGCACACTTCAGGTTCGAACTTGGCCGAACTCGCCGGTCTCGAGCTCGCGGTCGACCTGCTCGTCGATGTCGTGCTCGGACGTGTCCGGGTCCGACCGGCGCAGCTGCCACGCCCGCACGCGGCGGAACTTGAGGATCTCGAGCACCCACACGAGGTAGAGGCTCGCGGCGAGGCAGAGCGCCAGCAGCGACGCCCATCAGCACCGCCCAGCCCGGCGTTGAGGTCGCCCGAGCGTTCCGAGTAGGGGATGAACCGCAGCGCGACGGCCGTGCCGGCCATCGTGAACGTCCACGCGTACAGGTAGAGCAGCGAGCGCCGCGTGGACCACTTCATCCGGTAGAAGCGGTGGTGGAAGTGGTTGGAGTCGCCGCGGTAGATCGGGCGGCCGTACTTGAGGCGCTTGAGCACCACGAAGCTCGTGTCCAGCAGCGGCACGGCCAGCACCACGAGCGGGCCGACGAGCGCGATCAACGCGTTCGTCTTGAGCGTGCCCTCGATGATCACCGCGCCGAGCAACAGCCCGAGCAGGTTGGAGCCGCAGTCCCCCATGAAGACCTTGGCCGGAGGGAAGTTGAAGATCAGGAAGCCGAGCGCGGCGCCGGCGGTGATCATCGCCAGCGTGCCCGCCGTGCGGCGCCCGAGGTCGAAGGCGATGATCGCGAACGCGAGCGCGGCGATCGCGCACACGCCCGCGGCGAGCCCGTCCGCGCCGTCGGAGAAGTTGACGATGTTCATCAGCAGCACGAGCGCGAACATCGTCAGCAGCCCACCGAACTCCCCGAGCTCGACCCGGTGCAGGAACGGGAACGTGAACGCGTCCACGACGACGCCGGACATGACGAGCACGCCGGCCGCGAGGAACTGGCCGGCGAGCTTGACGATCGGCGGCAGCTCGAAGCGGTCGTCGAGCGCGCCCACGATCGTGATCAGCGCCGCCGCGGCAAGGATTCCTTCAGTCCGGTCGTTGTCGGGCAGGAACAAGACACCCGCCACGAGCGCGCCGCCGAAGATCGCCAGGCCGCCGAGCAGCGGCGTCGCGTCCTTGGCCAGCCCGATGTCCTTCTGCTGATCGACCGCGCCGATGCGCCGCGCAAAGCGCGCCGCGAGCGGCGTGAGCGCGGCCGCCACGGCGAAGGCGACCAGCGCGGCGAGGACGGCCTCCGTGACCATGGTTGCGGCCACAGGATCGCAGGGCCACCCGACGGGAGGACGTCAAGAACTGTTGACATCCCGTAATCCGGGATTGTGGAGCAGCGACTGTGGGGAAGGACACGCCGCGACGCCGACTGCCCAGTCGACGCGCCCATCTGCCATGCCCCAGCCGCTCGCCCACGCCTTCCTGGCCCTCGCCGACGAACCCGCCGCGGTCGATCAGCGGACGCTTCCGCGCGTGTTCGCCGCCGCCGTCGCGACCGTCGTGCTCGCCGTCGGCGCCCCGCTCGGCTTCCTCGTCGTGAACCCGTCCGATCATGCCATCGGCCCGCTCGCCGGGTCGAAGTTCGCGCTCACGCTGGACGACTCGGACTGAGTGGACTCCACGGTCGCGTACACGCCGCCGTGGGAGCACGAAAGGCCGCGGTCGCGACCCACGTGGGGGTTCGCCGAGGGTGACGAGCTCGCCCCGGGACGCACCGTGCTGCGCCGGATCGGCGGCGGGCGCCGCTACGAAGCGATGCTCGTCTGGGACGACCACCGCCTCGCCGTGCTCGTGGCCAAGGTCCTGCGCCCGGATCAGGCGGCGGACCCGACCGCCCTGGACGATCTCCGCCGCGAGGCCGAGTTGCTCGAGCGCCTCGGCCATCCGGTCGTCGTCCGTGGTTTCGGCTCGGTGGCCGAGGGCCGCTTTCCCCATCTGGTGCTCGAGCACCTCGACGGACCGACACTCGACGAGCTGCTCGCCGACGGCCACACGCTCGCGCTCGAGCAGATCCTGCCGCTCGGGCTGCACGTCGCCTCCGCCCTGCACTACCTGGCCGGCGAGGGCATCGTGCACCTCGACGTCAAGCCGAGCAACATCGTCATGGGCGGCCCGCCCCGCCTGATCGACCTGTCCGTCGCCCGCACGCTCGCGGAGGCCGCCGCGCTGCGCGCCCCGATCGGCACCGACGCCTACATGGCCCCCGAGCAGTGCGAGCCCGACGGCCGCCTCGGCCCGCCCGCCGACGTCTTCGGCCTCGCGGCCACGCTCTACACCGGCCTCACCGGCACGCGCCCGTTCCCGCCGTGCGAGGACCGCTGGCCGCAGCTGACCGCGTCGCCGGGCCCACTCCCCCGCCGCACCCCCGCTGCGCTCGCCTCGGTCCTCCTCGCCGGCCTGGACCCCGACCCGGCGTCCCGCCCCACCGCCCGCGACTTCGCCATGGCGTTGGAGCCGCTCGTCGCGGCTTTGCCCCGCCGCATGACCCTCGGCCGCCGCTAGGCGTCCAGGACCTCGCGCACCTTCGCGGTCAGCGCCCGTTCGGTGAACGGCTTCTCGATGAAGGCCGCGCTCTCGTCCAGCACGCCGTGCCGGTGCACGGCCGCGTCGGAATAGCCCGACATGAACAGGATGCGCATGTCCGGGACGGCCGCGGCCACACGTTCGGCCAGCTCCTGGCCGCCGACGTCCGGCATCACGACGTCGGTCAGCAGCAGGTCCACGCCCAGCTCGGTGCACACGCGTACGGCCTCGTCGGGGCTCTGGGCGGTGAGGACCGTGTAGCCGTTGCTCTCCAGCAACAGCCGGACGAGCTCGCGGACGTTCGCGTCGTCCTCGACGACGAGCACGGTCTCGGTCCCCGCGGCCGGCTCGGGCTCACGCGTCACCGCCGAGCTTCTCGCCGGCGGGACAGTCCTGCGCGGGCAGGTAGATCTTGAACGTGGTGCCGCTGCCGCGCTCGCTGTAGACGTAGATGCCGCCGCCGCTCTGCTTGACGACGCCGAACACGGTCGCGAGCCCCAGGCCCGTGCCCTCGCCGCCCTGCTTGGTGGTGAAGAACGGCTCGAACAGGTGCGCGCGGACCTGCTCGTCCATGCCGACGCCGGTGTCGGAGACGGCGAGCAGCACGTGCGGACCGGTGAGCTCGTCCGTGCCGTGCGCCTCGAGCTCGACGTTGCGCGTCTCGAGCGTGAGCGCGCCGCCGTGCGGCATCGCGTCGCGGGCGTTGGCGGCGAGGTTGAGGATCACGCGCTCGATCTGCGCGCGATCGGCCTCGACGGCCGAGAGGTCCGCCGCGAGCCGCGTCGCCACGCTCACGTCGTCGCCGATGATGCGATGCAGCATCGACTCCATCCCGGCGACGATCTCGTTCAGGTCCAGCACCTTCGGGTGCAGCACCTGGCGCCGGCTGAAGGCCAGCAGCTGGCGCGTGAGGCCCGCCGCCTGGCGCGCGGCGCGGGCGATCTCCTCCAGCTCCTCGCCGCCGTCCCGGGCGAGCAGGATCTCGGTGTAGCCGGAGATGACGGTCAGGAGGTTGTTGAAGTCGTGCGCGACGCCGCCGGCGAGCCGCCCGATCGCCTCCATCTTCTCCGCGTCCGTGAGCCGGCGCTCGAGTCGCTTGCGCTCGCTCACGTCGTGCGCCACGACGAGCACGGCGTGGTGGCCCTCGAAGTCGATCCGCCCGGTGGTGACCTCGACGTCGATCTCCGACCCGTCGCGGCGCAGATGGCGCCAGTCCTTGGCCTGGCGTGATCCGGCGCCGCCGTGGCTGCTGATGTCGGCGAGCAGCAGCGGGACCTCTTCCGGCGGGCGGATGTCCTTGATGGTCATCCCGCCGAGGAACTCGTCGCGCGTGTAGCCGTAGCGCTCGACGGTGGCGTCGTTGACCGCGAGGAACCGCAGCGTCTCGAAGTCGTAGACCCACATCGGCGTCGGCGACGCCTCGAACAGCATCTGTGTCCGCGCACGGGTCCGGTCGGACTCGATCGCGGCTGCCGAGCGGCGCGCGATCTCGGTCATCAGCTCGACGTCCGCGTTGCCGTAGGGGCGCTCCGTCGCCAGCAGCCACAGCGTCCCGATCACGCGCGTGCCCGTCGAGAGCGGCACGCACAGCGCCGATTTGAGCTGCAGCGCCCGCAGCTCCGCGAGCCGGCCCCAGTCGCCGCGCGAGGCGGCGAACAGCGCGTCCTCGGTGATCTCGCGCACCAGCTCCGGCTCCCCGGTGCGCATGACGATCGCGGGCCCGTGGGGCGCGTCCGGCGGCAGCGGCGGGAACGCCTTGGGGAGCGCGACGCGCCGCTGAAGCTCCCCGTCCTCGCCTTCGAGGTCGATCGCGCACCAGCCCGCGAACGCCGGGACGAGCAGCTCCGCGACGCGTTCGAGCGTCTCCTGGCGAGCCAGGCCGGAGCCCAGGATCGCGCCCACGCGTGCCAACAGCGTGAGCTGGGCCGCGGCTTGCTGCTGTCCGATTGAGCTCACGGCGTCCCTGCCCGTGAGCCTATCGAGGTCTGTGTGGGCTACACGGCAGCCGGCTGGCCGAGGTGCGCGTAGAGCGGGAAGCGATCGGCGATCGCGGTCACGCGCTCCGTCAGCTCCGCCTTGGCCGACTCGAAGTCCGGCTGCAGCGCGCGGGCGATGAGCTTGCCGACCTCGACGAAATCGTCCTGCTGGAGGCCGCGCGTGGCCAGCGCGGGCGTGCCGATCCGCAGGCCGCTCGTGACCATCGGGGGACGCGGGTCGAACGGCACCGCGTTGCGGTTGACGGTGATGCCGACGCTGTGCAGGCGATCCTCGGCCTGCTGACCGTCGAGCTCGGAGTCGCGCAGGTCCACGAGCACCAGGTGCACGTCCGTGCCGCCGGTGAGCACGCTGACGCCGTTGCCGGCGGGAAGCAGCTCCTCGGCGACCGCCTGCGCGCCGGCGACGGTGCGCTCCTGGCGCTCCTTGAACAGGTCGCTCGCCGCGATCTTGAAGGCGACGGCCTTCGCGGCGATCGCGTGCTCGAGCGGGCCGCCCTGCTGGCCCGGGAAGACCGCGGAGTTGATCTTCTTCGCGTACTCCTCACGGCACAGGATGAGGCCGGAGCGCGGGCCGCCGAGGGTCTTGTGGACGGTCGTGGTGACGACGTCGGCGTACGGCACCGGGTTCGGGTGCACGCCCGCGGCCACCAGGCCGGCGAAGTGCGCCATGTCGACCATCAGCAGCGCGCCGACCTCGTCGGCGATCTCGCGGAAGCGCGGGAAGTCCAGCACGCGCGGATAGGCCGACCAGCCCGCCAGCAGCAGCTTCGGGCGGTGCTCCTTGGCGAGGCGCTCGACCTCGTCCATGTCGATCCGGTGATCGGTGGCCGAGACCTCGTACGGGACGATGTCGTACAGCCGGCCGGACACGTTGATCTTCATGCCGTGGCTGAGGTGACCGCCGTGCGGGAGGCTCAGGCCCATGATCCGGTCGCCGGGCGTGAGCAGCGCGTGGTAGACGGCCGTGTTGGCCTGCGCGCCCGCGTGCGGCTGGACGTTCGCGTGCTCGGCGCCGAACAGCGACTTCGCCCGGTCGATCGCGAGCTGCTCGATGATGTCGATGTACTCGCAACCGCCGTAGTAGCGCTTGCCCGGGTACCCCTCGGCGTACTTGTTGGTCAGGACGGAGCCCTGACACTCGAGCACGGCCTGGGGCACGAAGTTCTCTGAAGCGATCATCTCCAGCGTGCGCTGCTGGCGCTCCAGCTCATGGCCGATGGCCTCGGCGACCTCGGGGTCGACCTCGGCGAGCGGCCGATCGAAGTAGTCGGGCTGCAGGGCGGTCATGCCGTCAACGCTAGCGCGAGCGTCGGGCGACGGCGACCCGTTCGATCCCGGCGAGGTCGCGCACGCGCGCCACGTCGGTGAAGCCCGGCCGCGCGCAGGAGCGCTTCGACCGCGTCGGCCTGCTCGTGGCCGTGCTCGACCGCGAGGAAGCTCACCGGCGCGTCGGCGAGGCGGCGGATGACGTCCAGGCCGTCAGCGCCGGCGAACAGGGCGCCGTGCGGCTCGAAGCAGGCCGACGTCCGGCATCAACCGCGCGTCGGCCTCGACGTAGGGCGGGTTGGAGACGATCGCGTCGGCTTCGAGGCCGGCCCAGAGGTCGCCGTGGACGAACTCGACCTCCAGCCCGAGCCGGAGCGCGTTGTGGCGCGCGACGTCCAGCGCGTCGGCGCTCACGTCGGTCGCGAGACACCTGCAGGTCCGGCCGCTCCTGCTTGAGGGCCAGCGCGATCGCGCCCGAGCCCGTCCCCACGTCGATCACCCGCGCGCCGCTGCGCAACGACAAGGCCGCCTCGACCACGAACTCGGTCTCCGGCCGCGGGATCAGCACGCGCCGGTCGACGGCCAGCTCGATGAACCGGAAGCCCTTGCGGCCGGTGATGTACGCCACGGGCTCGCGCTCGCGACGCCGGCGCACGAAGTCCATGAACACCCGCGCGGCCGGGCCGGCCACTTCGCGCCGCGAGTCGGAGATCAGCTCCGCGCGGGAGACGCCCAGCGCCGTCGCCAGCAACACCTCCGCGTCCAGGCGCGGGTGCTCACAGCCCGCCGCGGTGAGCGGGATCATCGCCGAATCGATCGCGTCGCGGACCGGCGTGCCGGACCGCGCCACTAGCCGACGGCCTGCTCTTCCAGGCGCCGGCGCTTCTCGGCGTCCTGCAGCGCGCTGCTGATCTCGTCCAGCTCGCCGCCGAGCACGGCTTCGAGGTTGTGGACGGTCAGGTTGATGCGGTGGTCGGTGATGCGGCGCTGCGGATAGTTGTAGGTGCGGATCTTCTCCGCGCGGTCGCCCGTGCCCACCTGGGACTTGCGTTCCGCGGACAGCGTGGCCTGCTGCTTGGCCAACTCGGCCTCGTAGAGCTTCGCGCGCAGGAGCTTCATCGCCCGCTCGCGGTTCTGCAGCTGGGACTTCTCGTCCTGCATCGAGATCACGATCCCGGACGGCTTGTGCGTGATGCGCACCGCCGAGTCCGTCGTGTTGACCGACTGGCCGCCCGGGCCACTGGACCGGTAGACGTCGATCTGCAGGTCGTTCTGGTTGACCTCGACCTCGACGTCCTCGACCTCGGGCAGCACCGCGACCGTCGCCGTGGACGTGTGGATGCGCCCCTGGGACTCGGTCTCGGGCACGCGCTGCACGCGGTGCGTGCCGCCCTCGAACTTGAAGATCGAATACGCCGCGTCGCCCTTGACCTCGAACGTGTACGAGCCGTCGTTGGCGTCCATCGTCTCGGCCTTGAAGCCGAGCCGCTCCGAGTAGCGCTGGTACATGCGGTACAGGTCGCCGGCCCAGATCGCGGCCTCGTCGCCACCGGCGCCGCCGCGGATCTCGACGATCACGTTCTTGTCGTCGTTGGGGTCCCGCTCGACCATGGCGAGCCGGATCTCCTCTTCGAGCGTCTCGATCCGCGCCCGCGCGCTCTCGAGCTCGGCGCGCGTCTCGGCGTCCTCGCCGCCCTCTTCGAGCAGCTCCTTCGCGCCCTCGGCGTCCGACTGCGCCAGGCGCCAGGCCTCCGCCAGCTTGGCGGCGGGCGACAGCCGGTTGTAGATGCGGCCGACCTCGGCGAAGCGCTCGCGATCCGTGATGACGTCGGGATCGCCCATCTGCGCCTCGGCTTCACCGAACCGCGCTTCGATTTGCTCGACCAGGGCTTCGATCACAACGATTGAGTCTAGGCTGCCGTCGCAGCGGTCAACGCCGCGATGGCCACCACCACCTGCTCGTCGTCCGGCTCGCGCGTGGTGAGCTTCTGCAGCTGCATGCCCGGCCAGATGATCGGCTGGACCCAGCCGCTGCCGCGATTGCGGCCAGCGAACTTGATCAGCTCGAACGAGAGGCCGGCGACCAGCGGCACGCCGAGGATGCGGGTGAGCAGCAGAATCCACCACGCCGGAAGCCCGACGGGCGTGCGGACGCCGCCTTCGACGAGCCAGAACAGGTAGGCGGAGCCGAGCCGGTCCTTGACGAGGCTCGTCAGCAGCACCGGGATGACGAAGAACAGGCCGACGGCGAGCGCGAGACCGGCGACGATCGCGAACACCCAGGAGTCGACCGGATGCGCTGGACGGCGATGCTGCCGTCCTTGCCGCGCGTCGCCACCGCCCATGCGGAGACGCCACGCATCATCACGCCCTCCATGACGGCCTGGCCGCCGACGGGGGCATCGCGCTGCTCCGGGCTGTTGCTCACATACGAGTGATCGACAACCCGGAGCGCGCATTGAGCGCCAAGGGCGCCCGCTTACTTGTTGCGGTTGGCGCCGGACTTGGCCAGCTTGCGCTGGAAGCGCTCGACGCGTCCGCCCGTGTCCATCAGCTTTTGCTTGCCGGTGTAGAACGGGTGGCAGTTGGAGCAGATCTCGACGTGCATGTCGCCCTTGGTGGAACGCGTCACAAACTCGTTCCCGCAAGTGCAGCGGACATTCGCCTCTGCGTATTCGGGGTGGATCTCGGTCTTCATGGCTCTTACCAGTGTAGGCGGGCGTACAAGCTCAGCAGGAGGCGACGAGCGAGTCGTTCTCCTCGTTGGACTCGTCCACCTCTGAGCCGGGGTCGACGACCGCTTCCAAGGCCTCGCCGTCCTTGCACGCGGGCGCCGGGCATGAAGACGTCGATCGACTGCCCGGGCGCCAGCCCGACCACCCGCGTCGTGCCCAGCGGGACGCCGCCGACGATGAAGGCGACGTCGAACGGGCCGGCCGCCGTGCGGCCGCGGTTGAAGACCTTCGCGACGTAGCCCGCCGAGTCGTCGGCGACGCTGCGCAGGACCAGGTCCGGGCGCGTCTCGGGCACGCGGCACACCGGCGACGTCGAACGCTCGGCCCGCAGCGTGCGGCCCTTCGCGTTGCGCCAGCGGAACGTCACCACGGTCCGGTAGTTCGAGCCCGGCAGCAGCCCCTGCACGGTCTTCTCGTACGTGTACTTGGCGTAGCCGCTCGGCACCGTGATCCACGCGTCGAAGCCGTCGGCGGCGACCTTGCGCCACTTCGCCTTGCCCTGCCCGACCTGCAGCGTGAACTTCATCTGCATCTTCGTCTGACGCACCGCGCTCTGACGGCCCTCGAAGACGGCCTCGCCCGTCGCCGGGTCGCACTTCGCGAGCACGGCTTTGCCGAGCGGCGCGGCGTTCGCGGCCGGTGCGAGCAGACAGAAAACAGCAAGGCAAAGCCCGGTGATACGACCCCAGCGAATCATGCGACGCTAAGAACCCGCGCACCCGATGTAAGTTGCGCGTATGCCCTCCTACGACTGGGAACGTCCGCTCCAAGACCTCAAAGAACTCGCGGAGTTGACGGGAGGCCCGGACGGGGCCCGCCGGCTCGCCTGGAGCGAGGACTGGCGGACGGCGCGCAAGTGGCTGCTCGGCAAGCTCGAGGAGACCGACGCCACCGTGGAACGTGACGTGGCCGGGAACCTGTGGGCGACGATCCCGGGCGAGAGCGACAAGATCGTGGTCGTCGGCTCGCACATCGACGCGGTGCCCAACGGCGGCTGGCTCGACGGCTGCCTCGGCCTGCTCGCGGCGCTCGAGGTGCTGCGCGCGCACAAGGGCGAGACGCCGCAGGTCACGCTGAAGCTGATCGACTGGGCCGACGAGGAGGGCGCGCGCTTCGGGCGTTCCCTGCTGGGCTCTTCGGCCGCCGCGGGGACGCTCGACCCGGATGCGGTCCGGCACCTGAAGGACAACCAGGGCATCTCGCTCCCGGACGCGCTCGCCGAGAACGACGTGGACCTGGACACGATGGGCGAGGCCGAGCTGCCGGAGATCGCGGCCTACCTGGAGCTGCACATCGAGCAGGGCCCGCGCCTGGAGGAGGCGGGCAAGCCCGCCGCGGCCGTGATCGGCTGCTTCGGCGTCGAGCGCCACAGCGTCACCTTCACGGGCAAGGCCAGCCACGCGGGCTCCACGCCGATGAACCTGCGCAAGGACGCCTTCCTGGCCGCGGCCCGCTTCGGCCTGGCGGCGCGGGAGAGCGCGATCGAGCGCGGCGGCGTGGCCACGATCGGCACGGTCACCGCCGAGCCCGGCATCCCCACGATCATCAACCAGCGCTGCGAGGTGACGCTCGACCAGCGGGCGTTCAAGCCCGAGCAGCTGCGGGACATGCTCGCCGACGTGAAGGCCGCGGCCGACCGCATCGCCGAAGAGGACGGCGTCGAGGTCGAGTGGAAGCGGATCTGGCAGATCGACCCGATCCCGTTCGACTCGCGGCTCGTCGACCTCGCCGCGCAGGCCGTCGGCGAGATCACCGGCGACGAGGACCCGCCGCGGCTGCCGTCCGGGGCGCTGCACGACGCCGCCGAGGTCGCGCGCCGCTACCCGACCGTGATGGTGTTCTCCAGCTCGATCGACGGCGTCAGCCACAACCCGACCGAGGACACCAAGGAGGACGACCTGCGCGTCGCCCTCCAGGCCTACGGGCGGCTCTACGACTTGACGGCCGGGATGATCTCCGAGCCGTAGGCCTCGAGCGTCTCGTCCTGGCCCTCGGTCATCAGATAGACGATCCACTCGTCGACGCCGATCGCCTCCAGGCCTCTCAGGCGCTCCACGACCTGGGAGGCCGAACCGATCACGGTGAAGCGGTCGCAGATCTCGTCCGAGACGAACGAGCCGTGCGCCGCGCCGACGCGTGAGTGGTCCTTGTAGTCGTAGGCGTCGCGCTCTTTGACGTAGTCCGTGAGCTCGCGCGGGATGTCGGACGTCTCGCCGTGGACGCGGATGATGTCGGCGACGTGGTTGCCGACCATCGCCGGGAACCAGCGCACCTCCTCGCGCGCCTGGGCGAGGTCGTCGGTGACCTTCGACGGCGCGCACACGAGGCAGCGCAGCGCGGCGGGATCGCGCCCGGCCTCCTCGGCCGCCTTGCGCGCGGTGGCCATCGTCCACTCGATGATCGCCGGGTCGGCGAGCTGGATGATCACGCCGTCCGCGACGCGCCCGGCGACGCCCAGGGCGCGCGGCCCGTACGCGGCGACGTAGAGCGGGATCTCCGGCTTGTCCTGGGCCCACTTGAGCTGGATCTCGGTGCCTTCCCAGTCCACCGGCCGGCCGTTCATGAACGCCTTGATCATCGCGCAGCGCTGCTCGAACATCGCGATCGGCGTGGGCTTGCGCCCCATCACGCGCACGGCGCTGTCCCCGCGCCCGATGCCCATGACCATGCGACCGCCGGAGATGTCCTGGAGCGTCGCGTGCGCGGATGCGGTCACGGCCGGCTCGCGCGTGACCGGGTTGGTCACGCACATCCCGATCCGCATGGTCTGCGTGCGGTCGGCGAGCAGCGTGATCAGCGGGTACGGCTCCTGCCACAGGATCGGGGAGTCGTAGGTCCAGCCGGAGTCGAAGCCGAGCGACTCGGCCTTCACGATCAGGTCGACCAGCCGCTGGAACGGCGGGTCCGGGAGCACGGTCACGCCGAAGTCGAGGCCCATCAGCCCAACGCCGGCTCGAAGAGGGAGCGCTTGAGGAACCGCCCGCGGCCGGGCTCTGACACGATCTTGCCGTCCGCGTAGACGGTCTCGCCGCGGGAGAGGGTGAAGCGCGGCTTGCCCTGCACCTCCCAGCCCTCGAACGGG
Source organism: uncultured Solirubrobacteraceae bacterium (assembly GCA_963724195.1). Classification (GTDB taxonomy): domain Bacteria; phylum Actinomycetota; class Thermoleophilia; order Solirubrobacterales; family Solirubrobacteraceae; genus Solirubrobacter. The sequence goes on from CAVRTQ010000002.1 coordinate 80,604, forward strand.
TCGTAGTCCACGTTCATCACGTGCGTCTCGGCGCTGATCGTGTGCTTGACCTCGGGGTCGAAGACGACGATGTCGGCGTCGAAGCCCGGAGCGATCGCGCCCTTCTTGTCGAGCCCGAAGATCCGCGCGGGCCCCCACGAGCCGTGGCGCACCACGTCGACGATGCTCATGTGCCCTTCGCGCACGGAGCGGTCGTAGAGCAGCGTGAGCCGGTGCTCGATCGCCGGCAGGCCGTTCGGGATCTTCGTGAAGTCCCCGAGGCCCAGCTCCTTCTGCTCTTTGAAGTTGAACGGGCAGTGGTCGGTGCTGATGCCTTGCAGCGCTCCTTGTCGGAGCGCCTGGTAGAGCACGTGCTGGTTGTCGGCCTCGCGCAGCGGCGGCGAGCAGACGTACTTGGCGCCCTCGAAGCCCGGCCGGTCCAGGTCCTCGACGGTCAGGTAGAGGTACTGGATGCAGGTCTCGCCGAAGATCGGCAGGCCACGGTCGCGCGCGGCCTGGATCTCCTTGACGGCCTCCTCGCACGTGACGTGCACGACGAACAGCGGCCGGCCGGTCCACTCCGCCAGCCGGATGGCCCGCGACGTGGCCTCCCCCTCGACCTCGGGCGGCCGCGTGGAGGCGTGGAACTTCGGGTCCGTGTCGCCCCGCTCGAGCGCTTCCTTCTGGTAGCGCACGACGGCGTCGCCGTTCTCGCAGTGCACCATCACGAGCCCGCCGGTCTTGCCCGTCTGCTCGAGCACGGTGATGAACTGCTCGTCGTCGACCATCAGCGCGCCCTTGTAGGCCATGAAGACCTTGAAGGACGTGACGCCGTCGGCCACGCACTGCTCCATCTCGGCCACGACCTCGGGCCGCGCGTCGGTGATCGCGCAATGGAAGCCGTAGTCGATGTGGGCGGCGCCGTCGGCGCGCCCGTGCCACTCCGCGAGCGCGTCCTTCAAGGAGCCGCCGACGTACTGGATGCAGAAGTCGACGATCGAGGTCGTCCCGCCCGCGGCCGCCGCCGCCGTGCCCGTGTCGTAGTCGTCGCAGCTCCAGGTGCCGCCGAACGGCATCGAGAGGTGCGTGTGGTTGTCCACCAGTCCCGGGAGGACCAGACAGCCGGAGGCGTCGATCTCCTCGTCGCCCTGCAGACCGCTGCCGACCGCCACGATCGTCTCTCCGTCGATCAGGACGTCGGCATCGAACGCGTCAGTGGCGGTGACAACCCGCCCACCGCGGATGAGCCGTGTCATCGGCCGAAGCGTACTGGTGGTGTATGGAACGTGTCTGGGACTACCCGCGACCTCCGGCCGTGGTGCCGTGTGAGCGCCGCGTCCGGGTGGAGATCGACGGCGAGGTCGTGGCGGACTCGGTGCGCGCGCTGCGCGTGCTCGAGACGAGCCACCCGCCCGGGATCTACATCCCGCCTGAAGACGTCGTCGAAGGCTGGCTGCTGCCGAGCCGCAAACGCACGACGTGGTGCGAATTCAAGGGCCGCGCGCACTACTTCTACGCGGCGACCCGCTCCGACGAGCGGCCCGTCGCCTGGACCTACCGCAACCCGTCGCCGGGCTACGAGGCCCTGCGCGACTTCGTGTCCTTCTACCCCGGCCGCGTCGACGCCGCCTACCTCGACGACGAGCGCGTCGAGGCCCAGGAGAGCGACTTCTACGGCGGCTGGATCACCAGCGACCTGGTGGGCCCGTTCAAGGGCCCAGCAGGCACGCTCGGTTGGTGAACCTGAAGGGGCCTGGCACCCTCATGTGACCTGGTAGACCGGCCCGTCGCCGCCTTCGGGCGGCGTCAGGCGCCCGCCCTTGGCGGTGATGGCGCCGCACTGGACGCAGTTGGAGGGGTTGACGATCAGGTCGATCATCCCCTCCTCCGGCGCGTCGTCCGGGATCTCGTACACGCCCGCGGGACACATGTAGGTCCAGGCGTCGCCGACCTCGCGGGGCACGCGCTGCTGGATCCGGATGTGCGAGGGCGCGTCGTCGCGGGTCGCGTTGCCGGTCAGGAAGACGCCGCTCAGCTTGTCGAACGTGTACTTGCCGTCCGGCTTCGGATAGCGCTCCTCGCGGCCGGAGTAGCGCAGCGGCGCCTCGGCGTCGCGGTGCGTGGCCCAGTGCCCGCCCGGGAAGCGGCCCTTGGTGAGCACCATCGCGTTGGTGATGGCGCCGCCCATGATCAGGCCCTTGCCGAACGGCTGCTTCATGTTGCGCGACTGGTAGAGCTCCTGGCCCATCTCGGACGCGTAGATCGCGTCCTCGTAGGCGGAGAAGTCGGACGAGCCGTCCTTGAGCTGCCGGTAGATCGTCTCCGCGGCGAGCCGGCCGGACTCGATCGCGTAGTGGATGCCCTTGAGCTTGGGCACGTTGACCATGCCGCCGGCGTCACCCGCGATGACCATGCCGGGCGCGTGCAGCTTGGGCATCGCCCAGTAGCCGCCCTCGGGGATGGCCTTCGCGCCCCAGGCGACGCGCTTGCCGCCTTCGAGGATCTTCTTGACGAGCGGGTGGAGCTTGAACTCCTGCAGCACGTCGTGGACCGAGAAGCGCGCGTCGGCCCAGTCCAGGCCGGTGACGAACCCGATCGAGACCTTCGGCGCCTCGCCCTCACGGTTCATGCCGTAGATCCAGGAGCCGCCGAACTCCTTCCACTTCGCGCCGCCGCGCAGCGGCCAGCCGAGCGTGTGCACGACCTTCTCGAACGGCTGCTCGATCTCCCAGACCTCCTTCACGCCCAGGGCCCACACCTGCGGGTCCTTGGCGGCGAGGTCCAGCGCCTTGACCGCGGCGCCGGTGAGGTGCCCCCAGCAGCCCTCGGCGAGCACGGTGGCCTGGGCCATGACGTCGCTGCCGGGCTCGAAGTTGCCCTTCTCGCCCCCGGACTTGTCGCGGCCCTTGTCGCCCGTGCGGACGCCGACGACCTTGCCGTCCTCGACGAGCAGCTTGTTGCCGGTCGTCTCGGTGAGGACGTAGGCGCCCATCTCCTCGGCCTTGTCCGCCAGCCAGCGGTTGAGCTCCGCCACGCTCACCACGTAGTTGCCGTGGTTGCGGAACGGCGGCGGCGTCGGCTTGAGCGGCACCGCGCGCTTGCGATTGGGCATGAAGTACACCGTCTCGCGCTTGACCTCGCCCCAGTGCGGCCACGAGTCGTCGTCCGGGAGCAGCTCCCGGATCGCGCTCGGGTTCATCACGCCGCCCGAGAGCTGGTGCGCCCCCGCGACGCGGCCCTTCTCGATCACCGCGACCGGCACCTCGCCGAGGCGCTCGGTCAGCTCCTCGTCGTCGGCCAGCAGCTGCAGCAGACGGATGGCGCAGGCCATGCCGGCCTGCCCGCCGCCCACGATCGCGACGCCGACCTCGATGCGCTCGTCCGGGTCGTCCGTCGGCGGGCCGACGAACTCCGCCGCCGAATCGACCGGCGGCGGAAACTCGCTGGGGGCGACAGCCACTAGGCCCCCTTCTTCGCCTTCACGGCCTCGGTCAGCTTGGGGACGATCTTGTTGAGATCGCCCACGATGCCGAGGTCGGAGAACTCGAAGATCGGGGCGTTGGAGTCCTTGTTGATGGCGACGATGTTCTCGCTCGCCTGCATGCCGACCTTGTGCTGGATCGCGCCGGAGATGCCCGCCGCCAGGTACAGCTTCGGCGCGACGGTCTTGCCCGTCTGGCCGATCTGGGCCGAGTAGGAGTACCAGCCCGCGTCGACCACCGCGCGCGTCGCGGCGACGGCGCCGCCGAGCGCGTTGGCCAGGTCCTCGAGCGCGTCGAAGCCCTCCTTCTTGCCGAGGCCGCGGCCGCCGGCGACGAGGACCTTCGCGTCCTCGATGTTGACCTCCGCGCCGCGCTGCTCGCCGCGCTGGAGCATCTTCGCGCCCAGCGAGTGCGCCTTGAAGTCGACGCTCAGGTCCTCGACCGTGGCCGTGCCGCCGGTCTCCTTGAGCTCGAACGCGTTCAGGCGCCCGATGATCACGCCGACGCCGGAGCGGTAGTGCACGGACGAGATCTGCGAGTCCTGCAGGATCGGGCGCTCGGCGACGAGCTTGCCGTCCTCCACGCGGACGTTGGTGACCTCCATGCAGACGCCGGCGTCCAGGCGCGCGGCCAGGCCGGCGCCGATCTCGAAGCCGAGCAGGCCGCCGCCGAACAGCGCGTAGCCGTGGCCGCCGTCGGCGATCGCCGCCGCCATCGCGTCCACGACCGGCTGCGCGAGGCCCTCGGGGCCCTCGACGCGGTAGACCTTCGACGCGCCGTACGCGCCGAGCTGGGAGGCGAGATCGTCGGAGATGCCCTCGCCGACGACGATCGCGTGACACTCGCTGCCGAGCTCGGCGGCCAGGCGAGCACCCTCGGACACCGCACCGAGCGAGTTCTTGTTGAACGCGCCCTCGTAGTGCAGGGCGTAGACCAGAACGGCGCTCATGCCAGCAACTTCCTCTCGTCCAGCCACGCGACGATCTTCTCGACCGTCTCGTTCGTGTCCTCGTCCTCGATGATCTGGCCCGCGGACTTGGCGGGCGGAGCGGCGAAGTCGGCGCAGTGGGCGCGGGCGTTGTCGTAGCCGACGCGGTCGGCCTCGATGCCGACGTCGGCGGCCGACTTGGTCTCCAGCGGCTTCTTCTTGGCGCCCATGATCGCCTTCAGCGACGGGTAGCGCGGCTCGTTGATCGCGTCACCGACCGAGATCACGGCCGGGAGCGGGAGCGAGACCGTGTCGTAGCCGTACTCGGCCTGGCGCTCGCACTTGAGGGCGCCGCCCTCGACGTCGATCTGGATCACCTGCGTGAGCGACGGCATCTCCAGGTGGTCGGCCACCACGGCGCCGATCGTGTAGCACTCGCCGTCATCGGACTGCTGGCCGAGCAGGACCAGGTCCGGGGACTCGGCGGCCAGCACCTTCGCGAGCGCGTAGCCCGTGCCGTTGACGTCGGAGCCGGCGAGGGCCTCGTCGGAGAGGTGGATGGAGCGGTCGGCGCCGAGCGAGACGGCCTTGCGCAGCGCCTTGGCGGCCGCGTCAGGACCCATCGTCACCGCGACGATCTCGTCGACCTGCAGCTCGCCACCTTCCTTGAGCTGCATCGCCGCCTCGATGGCGTGCGTGTCGAAGGGGTTGTCGCGCGTTTCCCCCCCGCGTTCCAGGCGTCCGGTGGAGGGGTTGATGCGCTTCGTCACCCCCGCCTCAGGGACGCTCTTGACCAGGACGCAGATCTTCACAGGGTCAACTCCTCGGTACTCAGACGATCGGAGGCCATCCTAGCTCATTGACTGACCAGTCAATCCAGAGGTTCGGCCAGGCCCAACAACCGTTGGACTACCCGTTCCCGCAGCTCACCCGTGGGCGGACCCATGCCGAAGAGCTCGGCCAGCCAGAGCCCGTCCGCGGCGAGCCGGGCGACGGTGGCGTCCACCGGGTCCCGCGACTCGCGCTCGACGCGATCCTGCCAGATGCCGTACTGCTTGCGCACTGCGACCAGCAGCGAGGGGTCGGCGACGAGCGCGGCGAGCATCCCCAGCTCGTTGCCGGCCGGGTCGCTCGCCTTCACGTAGCCGCGGACGAAGTCCGGGTCGGCCTCCTCCATCTCGCGCCCGAAGTCGGCCATCCAGCGCTCGACCATGGCCTGGACCAGGTCGTTCTTGGATTTGAAGTGGTAGAGCAGTCCGCCCTTGGAGACCTCGGCCTCCGCGGCGACCGCGTCGAGGGTCAGCGCCTGTGCGCCGTCGCGGTGGACGACGGTGGCGGCGGCGTCGAGGAGGCGGTCCTTAGTGCGCGCCGGCGGCATTCAGTCCGATCACGCCGAGCACGATAAGGCCCAGGGACGCGATCTTCAGCAATGACGCGGACTCGCCGTACGCGGCGATGCCGATCAGGGCCACGGCGGCGGTGCCGACCGCGGACCAGATGGCGTAGGTCGTGCCCACGGACAGCTCCTTGAGCACGAGCGCGAGCAGCCAGAACGAGATGAGGTAGCCCACGACGGTGATCGCGGACGGGACCGGGCGCGAGAACCCGTCGGACGCCTTGAGCGAGACCGTCGCGATCACCTCGGCGGCGATCGCGGCGGACAGCAGCAGCGCGGTCACGGCCTACACGCGGTCGCGGTGTGGATCGATCCCGTCAGAGGCGCGCAGGCCTAAGGAACCGATGACGTCGGAGACGATGGCAGCAGCAGCAATGATGGTCTTCATGCCATTTACTGTACCGTCTGGACGGTAAAGTTCAAGCCCGTTCGCCGACGTACGCTCCCTCGATGAAGTCGATGATCGCCTGGGTGGGCGCGCCGGGCGTGAAGACCTCGGCCACGCCGAGCGCCTTGAGCTCCGGGATGTCCTGGTTGGGGATCGTGCCGCCGACCGTGACGACGACGTCGCCGGCGTCCTGCGCCCGCAGGAGCTCGATGATGCGCGGGACGAGCGTCATGTGCGCGCCGGACAGGATCGACAGCCCGACGGCGTCGGCGTCCTCCTGCAGCACGGTCTCGACGATCTGCTCCGGCGTCTGGTGCAGACCGGTGTAGATCACCTCCATGCCGGCGTCGCGAAGGGCGCGCGCGATGATCTTCGCGCCGCGGTCATGGCCGTCGAGACCGGGTTTGGCCACGACGACGCGAATTTTGCGTGCCATGGCCCAACCGTAGTACGAGGAAGTCCTCCTATGCGGCGTGCCGCGCGGTTCCGCACGTCGAGAGTTGCTCACGAGACAGCGAATCGACAAGCTTGGCCCCGTCGTGGCGCTTGACGGTCATCCAGATGCGAATGCGTTGCTCCGGACAGGGCACGCGGTCGTGCGCGTGCTCGCGGCCGCGGAGGGCGAGGCAGACGCCTACCCGGCGCTGCTGGAGGCGATCGGCGGCTCGCTCGGCAGCCCCGGCGGCGCGATGTGGCTCAGGGTCGCGCGCGGGACGCTCCGACGCGCGTTCGCCTGGGGCGCGGCCCCGGACGGCCCCGCGGACGGGTTGAGCTTCGAGGTCCCGCGGATCGGCGTCATGAACTTCGCGGGCAACGTCGAGCCCGACGCGGCGCTCCTGGCGACGATGCAGAGCCTGGGGCTGCTGATCTCGCACTTCGCCGAGCGCTGCCGCGCACAACTGTCGTTGGCGGCGACCGCCGCCGACGCCGAGGCCCGCGAGCGCGTGCTGCGCAATCTCGTGGACGAGCAGGCGGCGCTGCGGCGCGTGGCCACCGCGATCGCGACCGAGAGCGACCCGCGCGACGCGTTCACCGTCGTGACGGAGGAGGTCGCGCGGCTGCTGGGCGCGCCCAGCGCGAACATGATCCGCTTCAACGACGACGAGAGCGCGACGATCCTTGCCAACTGGCAGGAGCGGGACGTGCCGGTGTTCCCGCTCGGCTCAAACGTGTCCCTGGCGGGCGACAGCGTGTCCGCACGCGTATTCCGCAGCGGCGCCCCGGCGCGGGTGGACAGCTACACGGACCTCGACGGGGAGCTGGCCGCCAGCCTGCGCGACCTCGGCCACCAGTCCGCTGTGGCCGGCCCGATCTTCCAGGACGGCCGGCTGTGGGGCGCGGTGATCGTCTCCGGGCCGGACGAGCCGTTCCCACCCGGAGCCGAGCAGCGGATCGCCGACTTCGCGGAGCTGGCCGGGCAGGCGCTGGCGAGTGCCCGCGCCCGTGAGGACCTGGCGGCGTCGCGCGCCCGCATCGTCCAGGCCGGCGACGCCGAGCGCCGGCGGCTCGAGCGCAACCTCCATGACGGCGCGCAGCAGCGGCTGGTCTCGTTGGCGCTGATGCTGCGGCTGGCCGCTCGCCGGCACCCGGACGACGAAGAGCTGGTGCAGGCCGGCGAGGAGCTGAGCTTCGCCCTGCAGGAACTGCGGGAGCTCGCGCGCGGCATCCACCCCGCGGTGTTGACCGAGCGCGGCCTCGAGCCTGCCGTGCGGGCCGTCGCCGACCGGGCGCCGGTGCCCGTCGAGCTGTCGGTGGCGCTGGACGAGCGACTGCCGGGGCCGGTCGAGGCCGCCGCGTACTACGTCGTCGCGGAGGCGCTGACGAACGTGGCCAAGTACGCCCGCGCGACGGTGGTCAGCATCGGCGTGGAGCGCACGAACGGGCACGCGCGGATCGAGGTGCGCGACGACGGCGTCGGCGGTGCCGCGCCCGCGCGCGGCACCGGGCTGCGCGGGCTCGCGGACCGCGTCGAGGCGCTCGGCGGGCGGCTCACCGTCGACAGCCCGCTCGGCGCGGGCACGACCCTGCGGGCGGAGATCCCGGTTGCGGCCGGCTGAGCTGCTGCGCGCCGTCACGGCCGCGCTCACCTCCCCGGACGAGGAGACCGCGTTCGCGCGCCTGCCCGGCACGCTCAAGCGCAGCCTCAACGGACACCGGAAGGTGACCTGGGACGGCTCCGACCTGTCGATCCCGGTCGCCGGCGTCGGGGCGCTGCTCGTGCCCACCTCGCCGCCCGACGACGATCTGATGGCGGCCGCGGAGAGCGTCGGCGTGCAGATCGCCCAGTTCGTCGAGCGCTGCCGGGCGGAGCGGGCGATGCTCGACTTCGAGGCGCGGCGGGCGGCGATGCTCGACGTCGCGTTCGACTCGGTGTTCACGATGGACGACGCCGGGACCGTGCTCTCGGCCAACCGCGCGGCGGAGCGCACGTTCGGGTACGCGGCGGCGGAGATCGTCGGGCAGGAGCTCGCGGCGCTGATCATCCCCGACGTCGCTGCGCGACGCGCACCGGGACGGGCTCGCGCGGTACTTGAAGACCGGGCGCGGACCGATCGTCGGGCGGCGCGTGGAGCTCACGGCGATGCGCCGCGACGGCACCGAGTTCCCGGTGGAGCTCGTGGTGACGCGCCCCGAGATAGGAAGCCCACCCGCCCAGCGCGTGTTCTACGGCTATCTGCGTGACCTGACGGCCCGCAACGTGGCCGAGGCCGCGCTGCACCGGTTGGCGGACGAGCAGGCCGCGCTGCGGCGCGTGGCCACGGCGGTGGCGGCGCAGAACGATCCCGCGCGGCTGTTCGACCTGCTCAGCGAGGAGGTCGGCAAGCTGCTCGAGGCCCAGACGGCGCACATGTTCCGCTTCGACTCCGACGGGCGCGGCGGGGAGATCGTGGGCGGCTGGGCGGTCCGGCCCGAGCACGTGCTGGACCACGGATCGCGGATGCCGATGGACGGCGACACGGCCGTGACCCGCGTCTGGCGGACGGGGCAGGCGGCGCGCATGGACTCCTACGCGGGAGCCGAGGGCAAGCTGGCGGAGACCATGCGCGGGTACGGCGTGCAGGCCGTCGTGGCCGCGCCGGTGTTCCTCTCCGGGGCGCTGTGGGGCGCGGTGATCGTGTCCTCGATGAGCGCCGGGCCGTTCCCGCAGGGCGCGGAGGGGCGGATCGCCTACTTCGCCGAGCTGGCCGCGCAGGCGCTGGCCAACGCGCAGGCGCGGGAAGACCTGGCGGCGTCGCGCTCGCGCATCGTGCAGGCCGGTGACGCCGAGCGCCGGCGGCTGGAGCGCAACCTGCACGACGGCGCGCAGCAGCGGCTCGTGTCCCTGGCGCTGATGCTGCGGCTGGCCGCGCGCCGGCATCCGGAGGACAAGGACCTCGAGTCGGCGGGCCAGGAGCTCGCCCACGCGCTGCAGGAGCTGCGCGAGCTGGCCCGCGGCATCCACCCCGCGGTGCTGACCGAGCGCGGCCTGGAGCCGGCCGTGCGCGCGGTCGCCGACCGGGCGCCGATCCCGGTGGAGCTGCACGTCGAGCTGGAGGCGCGGCTCGACGGCCCGGTCGAGGCCGCCGCGTACTACGTCGTCAGCGAGGCGCTGACGAACGTCGCCAAGTACGCGCAGGCGTCCTTCGTGCGCGTGTCGATCCAGCGCACCGAGGTCAACGGCGTGCAGATCGAGGTGGTCGACGACGGCGTCGGCGGCGCCGACCCGGCGGCCGGCTCCGGCCTGCGCGGGCTCGCCGACCGCGTCGAGGCCCTCGGCGGACGCATCGACGTCGACAGCCCGCCCGGGATCGGCACCACGCTCCGGGCGGACATCCCCGTATGAGATCTCCGGTGAACCCCCCACCTAAAGGTGCCTGGCACCTTTAGCTTTCAGGCATGGCCCGCACCGTCCTTGTCGTCGATGACTCCGCCGCCTTCCGGGCCACGGCGCGGGTGCTGCTGAGCGCGCGCGGTTATGACGTGGTGGGCGTGGCGGATTCCGTGGCCGGTGGGCTGGCGGCGGCGCGGGAGCTCAAGCCCGACGCCGTGCTGCTGGACGTGAACCTGCCCGACGGGGACGGGTTGTCCGCGGCGGGAGCGTTCGACGCCCACGTCGTGCTCGTGTCCACGCTGGACGAGGACGAGTTGGGCGACGCGCTGGCCGGTTCGGGCGCGCGCGGGTTCGTGGGCAAGGCACAATTGGCGTCGCCACTGCTGGTCGAGCTACTGGGGCCGCCATGAACATCCGCGAAGCGATGTTTAAAGTGACCCCCGATGGCGCCGCGTCAGCGGCTGCCCGGTTGGTTCACCCATGAGAGTCGTCATCGGAGAAGACCAGGCGCTGCTGCGCCAGGGCATCGTGAGCCTGCTCGGCGCCGCGGGGTTCGACGTCGTGGCCGAGGCCGGGGACGCACCGGACCTGCTGCGCAAGGTGGCCGCGCACAAGCCCGACGTCGCGATCGTCGACGTGCAGATGCCGCCCGACAACACCGACGACGGCCTGCGCGCGGCGATGGAGATCCGCGCCTCGCAGCCGTCGGTGGGCGTGCTCGTGCTCTCGCAGTTCGCCGAGGAGCGCTACGCCGTGGACCTGATCGGCGACAACGCCGCGGGTGTCGGCTACCTGCTCAAGGACCGCGTGACCGACTTCAAGGGCTTCGCCGAGGCGGTACGGCGTGTGGGCGTGGGCGGGTCCGTGCTCGACCCGACGGTCGTCGCGCACATGTTCGGCCGGCGCCGCCGCGACGACCCGCTCGAGAAGCTGACGCCGCGCGAGCGCGAGGTGCTCGAGTACATGGCCGAGGGCCGCTCGAACAAGGGCATCGCCGAGAAGCTCGTCGTCACGCCCCACGCCGTCGAGAAGCACGTCACCTCGCTCTTCAGCAAGCTCGAGATCGCCGCCGGGCCCGAGGATCACCGCCGGGTGCTGGCCGTGCTCGAGTTCCTCCGGCGTACCTGAAGGGGCCAGGCCCCTTTAGGTCGGGATGCGGGCGCGCATGAGGGTGCCGGCGCCCTGCGGGCTGGTGACCTCGAGGGTGCCGTCGAGCGCGCCGACGCGGTCGCCGAGGCCACTCAGGCCTGTGCCCTCGCCGGCCTGCGCGCCGCCGACGCCGTCGTCGCGGATGTCGATCACCGCGTGGCCGTTCTCGCGCCGGACCTCGACGCGGGCGTGCGTCGCGTGCGCGTACTTGGCCACGTTCGTCAGCGCCTCGGCGACGACGAAGTAGGCCGCCGTCTCCACCGGGCTGGGCAGGCGCTCGGGGAGTGCGCTGTCGAGTTCGACGGGCACCGCGGAGCGGCTGGCCAGCGATTCGAGCGCCGCGTCCAGCCCGCGCTGGGAGAGCACCGCGGGATGGATGCCCGCGGCCAGATCGCGCAGCTCCTTCACCGCCTCCTGCGCGTTGGCGAACGCGCTGTCGACGAGCTGCTTGGCGCCTTCCGGGTTCGAGTCGAACGTCTCGCGGGCGAGCTGGAGCTCGATCATCAGCGCGACGAGCCGCTGCTGGGCGCCGTCGTGCAGGTCCCGGGTGAGCCGGCGGCGCTCGGCGTCACCGGCTTCGACGAGCCGGGCGCGGGAGGCGCGCAGCGCTTCCAGGCGGGCGCGGAGCTCCACCTCGAGCCGCTGGTTCTCGAGCGCGAGCGCCGCGGCGGCGGCGGCCTCGCGGACGAGCTCGGGCTCCTCGTCGAGCGCCGCGTCGTGCACGAGCGCGCCGACGCGGCGCCCCTCGTGGTCGATCTCGGTCGAACGTCTCCGGCGTCCGCGGGCGGCCTTCGCGGTCCACGTAGCGGCCGTCGACCCAGTACAGGACGTCGAGCGTCGGGTCGCCCAGCTCGGTCGCGAGCGCGTCGCGCACGCCGCGCGGGTCGAGCGCGAGCCGCTCGATCACGCGCCCGACCGCGGCCGTGCGGAAGAAGCGCGTGCGGACCAGCCCGAGCAGGAACGCGGCGGGCAGCAGCGCGAAGGTCGAGAAGAAGACGATCTGCAGCGCGGTCGTCGGCCCGAAGCCGAAGGCGTCCGACAGCACGGTGACGAAGCCGAGCGTGAGGATCACGGCACCGAGCAGCAGGACCGGCTCGAAGCCGCGGCGCTGGAGCGGGCTCGCGGCCTGGCGGCGGCGCAGCAACGTGACGACGGTGGTGACGAGCGCGAACAGGAACAGGAGCCCCTGCGGGAGGCCGATGATCGTCGCGATTGTCGTCGTTCTCCTCGATCAGCATCGGGTTGCCGTTCGGGCACTCCGGGCACTCGTTGACGAGCAGCGCGGGCAGCTGCAGACACGCCCGCGACGTACGCGGCGACCATCGCGGACCGCGCCCAGCGGCCCTCCACGCGGCCGGTCGGGAACGCGAGCAGCAGGTGGATCAGCGCCGCGATGCAGATCGTGTCGAAGCATGGCCCCGATCGAGAACAGCACCGGCTGGTCGAAGAACTGCAGCGCCGGTGAGCGCGATGAACGCCCCGACCAGCACCATCAGCGCGCCCGTGTGGTTCTCCGGGCGACGGCTGTGCGCGAACGCGCCGACGCCGGCGAAGCCCCACGCGATCACGACGCCGATATAGAGGATCGAGCGCCCGCCGGGCGGCAGACGATCGACGTCGACGCTCTGCGCCTGGGCCAGCAGGGCGACGCCGATCACGGCGACGATCAGGCAGGCGGTGGTGATGGCCCAACGCATCGTGCTCGCGAGCCTATGCGCATAGCCGGTGCTCGTGGGTACGGCAGACCCGAGGAGTCTGCGGTGACGCGCCTCACAGCGTGTTCAGCCGCTCGGGTGAGCGGCTGAACACGGGCAAGCGCCTACGCGTCGACGACCGCGCCCTCAGGGTTCTGAGGGTTCCACTCGTACCAGGCCTTCCAGCCCTTGCTGGTCAGCGTGAGGTAGACGACGTGATCCGCCGCGTCGGCGGGCGCGTTGGGCAGGCGCACGAACGCCACCCATGACGCCTCGATCACCTTGCGTCCGCACGCCTTGAAGGCGCCGCCGCTCACGTACCGTTTGGTCCGGATCGTGCTGGGCAACCCGCCGCCGAGGCCGAACATGCCCTGCACGGACGCGCCCTTGCGGTTCAGCGTGGGATACAGCCGCGGCAACGCCGCGTACAGCGCCTTGCTGGCCTGAGCCGCGGCGCGCGGGCCCGGGGCGATCGACTTCGGACACTGTTGCTGAGCGCTCACCGTCGCGCTCACGTTCTGCAGCTCACTTCCGCCGCACCCGGCAATCCCGAGTGCGGCCAACACGAACCACCGCTTCATGGAGGCCTACTACCCACGCATGGCTTCACCAAGCAGGCCGCGGGCGATGACGAGTTTCTGGATCTCGCTGGTGCCCTCGTAGATCTCGGTGACCTTGGCGTCGCGGTAGTAGCGCTCGGCCGGGAACTCCTTGGTGTAGCCGTAGCCGCCGAGGATCTGGATCGCCTCGCCGGTCTGCTGGCGGGCGACGCGGGACGCGAACAGCTTGGCCTGCGCGCCTTCCACGGTGTGCGGCTTGCCGGCCTCCTTCAGGCGCGCGGCGCGCCAGACGAGCGCGCGGGCGGCCTCGATCTCGGTCTGCATGTCCGCGAGCTTGTGCTGGATGGCCTGCAGGCGGGCGATGGGACCGCCGAACGCCTGGCGCTCCTTGGCGTAGCCGGTCGCGACGTCCAGCGCGGCCTGCGCGATGCCGACGGCCTGCGCGGCGATGCCGATGCGGCCGCCGTCGAGCGTGCGCAGCGCGACGCGCATGCCGTTGCCGGGCTCCCCCAGGCGCTCGGCGGGCGTGTCCTCGAACGCGAGGTCGGCCGTGGAGCTCGAGTTGAGCCCCATCTTCTCCTCCTCGCGCGTGACCGCGAAGCCGGCGGCGTCGGAGCGGACGAGGAACGCGCTCGGGCGGTCGCCCTCCTTCGCGAAGACCAGGAACGTGGACGCGAACGAGCCGTTGGTGATCCACTGCTTGGCGCCGGTGATCTTGTCGTCGGTCACGCGGGTGCGCATGGCGCTCGCGTCGGACCCGCTGCCGGATTCGGTGAGCGCGAAGGCCGCGAGCTCCTCACCGGACGCGAGCGCCGGGACGATGCGGGCGATCTGCTCCTCGCTGCCGTGGTTGATGATCGGCAGCGTGCCGGCGCTCGTGTGGACGGCGACGGTCACGCCGACGCCCGCGTCGGCCCGCGAGAGCTCCTCCAGCACGAGGATGTAGGTGAGGAAGTCGGTGCCCGCGCCGCCGTATTCCTCGGGCACGCACACGCCCATCAGCCCGAGCTCGCCGAGCTCGGTGAACAGCTCGCGCGGGAAGTGGTGGTCGCGGTCCCACTGCGCCGCGTGCGGCGCGACCTTCTCGTCGGCGAAGCGCTTGGCCAGGTCGCGGATCTCGCGCTGGTCCTCGGTCAGCTCGTGGAGGCTCATCGCGCCGCCGCGCCGACGGCCGCCGCGCCGCCGCCACCGCGGCGGTCGCCGCCGCGGCGATGCGTAACTTCCGGCCGAGTCGCTCGAACCGCATGATCTCCCACCCCTCCTCGCGCGCCACGCGCGCAAGCTCCTTGTCCGGATTGACGGCGACAGGATGGCCGACGAGCCGCAGCATCGGCAGGTCGGACTCGCTGTCGCTGTACGCGTAGCTCGCGGCGAGGTCGATGTCCTCGCGCTCGGCCAACTCGCGCAGCGCCTGCGCCTTGCCCTCGCGATAGTTGAACGGGCCGCCTTCTCGCCCGGTGTAGACGCCGTCGATCACCTCGGCGACGGAGCCGACGGCGCCGTCGAAGGTGAGCACCATGGCGAGCAGCTCCGCCAGCTCCTGCGCGGCCGCCGTGCAGATGAAGATCGGGCGGCCTTCGTCCTGGTGCTCGTAGGCGAGGTCCAGCATGCGCGGGTACAGGCGCGGGAGCACGCCGGCGAGCACCGGGCCGGAGAGCCGCTGCAGGTCGCGGACCTTCGCGCCGTCGAGCATCTTCCCGACGCGCTCCTTGACGAGGTCGGCGCTCGCGTCGGTGGAGCCCTGCAGGCGGAACTTGACGTTGTCGTAGGCGTCGCGGGCCAGTTCCTTGCGCGACACCATCCCGGCCTTGTACGCCGCGCGGCCGAACTGGAAGCTCGAGCTGCCCGCGATCAGCGTGCGGTCCAGGTCGAAGAACGCGGCGCCTTTTTCGCCTTCGCGCTTGATCGCTCCCCCGCCGGGCGGCGGGGGCAAGATGTGCGGCCTTTCCGTCAAAGGGACCGTTTCGCTCGCGCGAGGGAGTCTTTTTTATACCTGGACGATGATCGCGTCACCCTGGCCGCCGCCGGAGCAGATCGCCGCGCAGCCGTAGCCGCCGCCGCGCCGGCGCAGCTCCAGCACGAGCGCGCCGATGATGCGGGCGCCACTGGCCCCGATCGGATGGCCGAGCGCGACCGCGCCGCCGTTGACGTTCACGCGCTCCTCGTCGACGCCGAGCATCCGGACGCTGTTGAGCGCGACGGACGAGAACGCCTCGTTGATCTCCCACAGGTCGATGTCACTCGGCTGCAGGCCGGCCTTGTCGAGCGCCTTGATCGCCGCGTTGGCGGGGGTGCGGGCCAGGTAGGCGAACTCGTCGGCCACCGCGGCCTGGGCGATGATCGTCGCGAGGATGTCCTTGCCGTTGCGCTCGGCCCAGTCCTCTGAGGCGAGCACGAGGGCGCCGGCGCCGTCGTTGACGCCGGGCGAGTTGCCGGCCGTGTGGGAACCGTCCTTGCCGGTCAGGCCGGGGAGCTTGGCCAGCGCTTCGAGGCTGGACCCGCGGCGCGGGGCTTCGTCGACTTCGACCACCGTGTCGCCTTTACGGCTGGTGATCGTCACCGGGATGATCTCGTCGGCGAGGCGGCCGTCGTCGGTGGCCGCGAGCGCGCGCTCGTGGCTGCGCAGCGCCCACTTGTCGAGGTCCGCGCGGGTCATCTCGAGCTCGTCGCCGACCGTCGTCGCCTCTTCGAACATCTGCTTGCCGCTGAACGGGTTGCGCAGGCCGTCCTGGATCATCGCGTCCAGGGCCTTGGTGTCGCCCATGCGGAAGCCGCTGCGGGCGCCGGGCAGCAGGTAGGGCGCCTGGCTCATCGACTCCATGCCGCCGCCGACCGCGACCTCGAGGTCACCGGCGCGCACGGCCTGGTCGATCATGCCCACGGCGCGCACGCTGCTGGCGCACACCTTGTTGATCGTCTCGGAGGTGACCTCGATCGGGATCCCGGCCTCGATCTGCGCCTGGCGAGAAGGGATCTGGCCCTGTCCGGCCTGCAGCACGGTGCCCATCACGACGTGCTGGATCTGCTCGGGCGACACGTCCGCGCGGTCCAGCGCCTCGCGGATGGCAATGCCGCCCAGATGCGTGGCGGGGAGGGTGGACAGACCTCCCCCGAGCTTGCCGATCGGCGTGCGAGCGCTGCTCAGGATCACGGTTCGAGGCATGCTGCGAGTCTATTGCGATGCGAGTGACAGCCACGACCGATGCTCCCCCCGCCACCGCCGCTGACACGATCGTCGTCGGCGTCTTCGAGGACGAGGGGATCGCGCACGATCACGGCGGGCGGGCTGCAGGCGCTCGTGGATTCAGGCGAGGCGAAACGGGGGCTGCGCAAGCTCGCGGTGACGCACGCCGAGGGGCGGCGCTACATCGTCGCCGGGCTCGGCGGGCGCAGTGACTTCGGGCCCGAGGAGGCCCGCGTGGTGGCGGCGGCCGTGCTCGGCCGGGCGAAGGAGATCGGCGCCAAGACGCTGTGCTGGGAGGTCCCGCACCACGTCTCCGACGCGCACGTCGGCGGGCTCGTGGAGGGCACGCTGCTCGCGGCGTACACCTACCGGGAGTTCAAGGAGGCGGAGCCCGACGGGATCGAGGCGCTGATCCTCTCCGCGCACCACGAGCTGAGCCCGGCGGCCGCGGTGGCGGGCGCCGAGGCCACGAACCGCGCGCGGGACCTGCAGAACCGGCCGGCGAACGTGCTCACGCCGTCCGCCCTGGCGGAGCGCGCGGCGGAGCTCTCGGGCGTGAGCGTGGAAGTGCTCGACCGGGCCGGCCTGGAGGCCGCGGGGATGGGCGCGTTCGCGGCCGTCGCGCGCGGCACCGAGGAGGAGCCGCGGCTGATCACGATCTCCTACGCGCCGTCCGACGCGGTGGGTCCCCATCTCGGGTTCGTCGGCAAGGCCGTGACGTTCGACTCCGGCGGCATCTCGATCAAGCCCGCGGCGAAGATGCACGAGATGAAGTTCGACATGTCCGGCGGTGCCGCGGTGCTGGAGGCCGTCGGCGCGATCGCCGCGCTCGGCCTGCCCGTGCGCGTGACCGGCGTGGTCGGCGCGACCGAGAACCTGCCCGACGGGCGGGCGATGAAGCCGGGCGACATCGTGCGCGCGAAGTCGGGCGTGTCGATCGAGATCAACAACACGGACGCCGAGGGGCGGCTCGTGCTGGCGGACTGCCTCACGCACGCGATCGATCAGGGCGCGGAGCGGCTCGTCGATCTGGCGACGCTGACGGGCGCGATGGTCGTGGCGCTGGGCCGCACCTACGCGGGGCTGCTGGCGTCCGACGACGAGTGGGCCGGCGCGGTCCAGGCCGCCGGCGAGCGCGCGGGCGAGATCTCCTGGCGCCTGCCGCTGCACGCCGAGTACGACGAGATGATCAAGGGCCGCTACGCCGACATCGTCAACTCCACCGCCGACCGCGGCGCGGGCGGCATCACGGCCGCCCAGTTCCTCAAGCGCTTCACCGGCGACGTGCCCTGGGCGCACCTGGACATCGCCGGCACCGCCTACGACAACAAGAAGCCCTACACGCCGGACGGCGGCGCCGGGTTCGGCGTCCGCACGTTGATCGAGCTGGCCCGGGGGTAGATGCGGGGCCAGGCCCTTTATGTTGGTTTGACGTGAGGTTCGTCGGGCTGTGGATACTGCTGGTCGCCGTCTACGCGGCGACCCTCGGCATTCCGGCGCAGCCGGGGATGGACTACGCGGGCAATGAGCCGCACCACCTGCTGGCCGCGGAGTCGCTCGTGTCCGACCGGGACGTCGATCTCTCCGACGAGTACCGGGAGCGTGCGTACGCGAGTTGGTACCCGGGCGAGCTCAAGACCGACGGGCGGATCGTGGAGCGGCGGCTGGTCGAACCGCACGGCGTCGGCTTCGCGTTGCTGATCGCGCCGTCGTACGCGCTCGGCGGCGCCCGCGCCGTGCAGTGGCAGATGCTCGCGATGCTCGCCCTGGCGTTCGTGCTGGCCGCGGCGCTGGCGCGGCGGATGGTCCCGGAGCCGTGGGCGACGGTCGGCGTGGGGCTGGTCGGGCTCTCGCCACCCGCGGTCGCCGCCTCCACCACGATCACGCCCGGGACCGCGGCCGCAGTGCTGCTCGCCGGCGCCGCGCTGTGCGCGCTGGCGATCCGCGAACGGCCGCGGCGGAGGTACGTGGTCGTGGGCGCGCTGTTGCTGGCCGGGCTGCCGTGGCTGGGCTGGTCGTTCGTGGCCGCGGGCGTGGTCGTCGCCTGGGCGCTGGTGGTCTGGACCCTGCGTCAGCGGCGGCGCTTCGCGGCGTTGGTGGCCGCCGAGCTGCTGGCCGGCTCGCTGGTCTTCTACGCCACCGTCAACGACCGCTTCTACGGGGGCATCACTCCCCGCTCCGCCGGAACCGCCGTGCTGCCGGACCCGCCGTTCGGCTACGTCGAGCGGCTGCCGCGGCTCGTCGGCCTGTGGCTGGACCGGGAGGTCGGCCTGCTGCGCTGGGCGCCGCTGATCGGGCTCGCGTTCTTCGCCGCGTGGCTGCTCTACCGCTCCCGCCGCGACCAGCTCGCGCGCGTGGCCCCGGCGCGACGGGAGGCCGAGGCCACCGCCGGCCTGCTGCTCGCGATGATCGGCGCGCACCTGGTGATCGTCGCGCTGGTCACGGCAGGGCCGTTGCGCGGGGCGGCCTTCCCGGGCGTCTCGTTGGTCGCCGTGCTGCCGGCGTTGGCCGCCTTGTGCGCGTGGGGGCTGCGCCATGTCCCGCGCGTGGTCGGCGCTGTGCTGGCGGTGGTGACGCTCGGGGGGACGGCGTGGCTGCTCTGGCTGGATCGTTCTGTCGAGGTCCGCGGGTGGCTGGCGGTGGATTCGGACGCGCCCTGGGGTCCGCTGGTGGTCGTGTTCCCCGACTTCACCCGGATGTACTGGTGGCCCGTGGTGGTGTGCGTGTTGATCGCCGTGGGCGT
The DNA here is from genome assembly GCA_963724195.1 of uncultured Solirubrobacteraceae bacterium. Taxonomy (GTDB): domain Bacteria; phylum Actinomycetota; class Thermoleophilia; order Solirubrobacterales; family Solirubrobacteraceae; genus Solirubrobacter. The sequence continues at coordinate 99,918 of CAVRTQ010000002.1, forward strand.
GGTGGTGTTGGTGTGGCGGGAACGGCGCGCGGCGGGTGAGTGGCGGCGCGCGGCGGCGGCGGCGCGGACTTCCAAGGCGCTGCACTAGGGACAAGGTCAACTGCGAGCACACCCGCTGTCCGCCGCGTCAAGAAACCCGTGCCCCGGCGGCCGCGGAGTGCGCCGCGTTCGTCACGGGTTTCTTGACCCGTCGGGGCGGGCGTGCTGTTTGCGGGTGAGGCGGGTGCCCCGCACTGCGCAAACGCTCGCGTTTGCGTCTTCGTCACGCCGAGGGACGGTCCACGCCACGCGAGCGTTCACGAACGTTGCCGACACAGCGGAACTAAGCGAACGCTCGCGTGCCCGGGTGGCGCGTTGCCGCTCACGCGACGGGGTGAGTGGTCAATTGCGTCGTAGAGCGACCTGCGTCGACCACGCCCGCGGAACGCCACCGCCCGCGCCCGGGCGCACCCGGTGCAACCGGCTCACCCGCACAAGAGCGCGCCGGCCGCCGCGGGTCAAGCGACTCGCCGCGAAGCGCGAGTTGCTTGACGCGCGGCCCGACGGTGTGCTCGCCGTAACCGCGTCAAACTCAGCGGCGATGTTCGTCTCCGCCGACCCCGCCACGCACGACGACCTGCGCGCAGCCGTGAACGCCACGACCGAGGCGATCATCAAGGCGCTGGCGACTCCCGGGCCGCGCTCGCCGATCACGCCCGCCGAGCTCGCCAACGCGGTCGCGCAGCTCGACCCGCTCCCCGAGGACGGCGCGCCACTCACGCAGGTCCTCGAAGACCTCGCCCCCGTCCTCGAGGGTGGGATTCGGCTCGGGGACCCGAACTGCGTCGCGCATCTGCATCCCGCGCCGCTGATCGAGGCGGCGGCCGCGGAGCTCGCGGTCGGGGTGACGAACCAGTCGATGGACGCGTTCGACGCGTCGCCGGCGGCGACGTTCGTGGAGGACGCGCTCGTCACGCGGCTCGCGGAGCTGCACGGGCTCCCGGGCGGGTCGGGTGTGATGACGATGGGCGGGACGGCATCGAACCTGCTCGGGTTGTTGCTCGCGCGCGACCGGGCGGGGCAGAACGTCAGGCGCGACGGGCTGCCGCAGAACCGCTGGCGGATCGCGGCGTCGGCGACTTCGCACGACAGCATCCGCCGCTCGGCGGCGCTGCTCGGGCTCGGGACCGAAGCGGTGATCGCGGTCCCCACCACGCCCGAGGGGACGATGTCGGTCGCCGCGCTGCGGGAGCTCACGCACGACGAGGACGTGATCGCGATCGTCGGGACGGCGGGAACGACGGACCTCGGCGCGATCGACCCGCTCGACGCGATCGCCGACCGGGCGAAGGAGCTCGGCGCGTGGTTTCACGTCGACGCGGCGGTCGGCTCCGGGCTCACGCTCTCGGACACGCACCGCCGCCGGCTCGACGGCATCGAGCGGGCGAACTCGATCACGGCGGACCTGCACAAGCTGTGGTGGATGCCGTTCGGTGCCAGCGCGCTGCTGGTCCCGGATGTGGCGGAGCTGCGCGCCGTGCACCACGCGAGCGTCTATCTCAATCGGGCGGAGGACGAGGCCGAGGGGCAGCTGAACCTGGTCGGGCGCTCGCTCGACACGAGCCGTCGCTTCGACGCCTTCAAGGTGCTCGTGGCGCTGCGCACGCGCGGCCGTAAGCAGCTCGGGGCGATGGTCGACACGGTGCTCGAGCTCACGCAGTACGCCGGGGAGGCGATCCAGGCCCGGCCGGAGCTGGAGCTGGTGGCGCCGCCGCACACGGTGATGGTCGCGTTCCGCCGCGTCGGCGACGATGCGCGCAACGTCGAGATCCACCGCTCCCTGTTCGCGAGCGGCGAGGCGGTGATCGGCCGCACCACCGTCGACGGGCGCGTCGCGCTCAAGCTCACGCTGCTGAACCCGAACACGACACGCGCACAGATCGACGCGCTGCTGGACCTGATCAGCGCAGCGTGAGCTTGACGGCGCGCTCGCGGCCGTCCGCGCCCACGGCCGCGCCGCTCACCCGCGCCCACGCGACCTTGCGCCGCGGCGGGAGCTTGCCGCGCTGGAGCACGAGCTTGACCTGACCGCCCGCGGACGCGCGGGCCCGGACGAGCCGCCCGTTGACGATCCTGCCGCTGGTGAGCTTCACGCGCACCCGCAGCCTGACGACGCACTCGCGATCACAGGTCCCGCGGACCGTCACACGGCCGCGCTTGTCCAGCTTCAGCACTCCCGCGGCGAGCGTGAGCTTCGGCGCTCCGGGCTTCACCCGCGGCGGGATGACGTTGAGGTCCACGCGCACCACCTCGCTCGTACGCCCCTCGGCGCCCAGGGCGCGGTAGGTGAACGAATCGGGGCCCACGTAGCCGGCGGCGGACTGGTAGGAGAGGAAGGGCCCGGTGGTGACCGTGCCGTGCGCGGGCGGCGTGACCAGCTCGAAGCTGACCGCACCCGGGCAGCGCTGCGGGACCCGCGTCAGGCGAGCCTGCGTCAGGGTGATCACCGACATCGGCGAGTGGCACGAGAGCAGCCGCAGCGGCGGCAGCGGCGTCACCGATCGGCAGCTGACCGTCACACCCGCGACACACGGCTGCCAGTCCGGCTGTGCCGGGACGAACCCACCCATGCGGATCGCGGAGTGCGACCCGTTCGCGTCCCACGCGAGCTCCCGCACACCCTCCGTGGTCCGCGTGTACACGACCGTCGAGCCGGACGGGGAGAACTCGGGGTCCGAGGGCGCTCCGGGGAGCCCGACCGGGCCCTCGTCCTCTTCCCGCACCTCCCACAGCGTCACGTGCTCGCCGCGCTGGCGCGGGTAGACGAGGCTGCTGCCGTCCGGGGCCCAGGCCACGCCGCCGCGCACGCCGTCGTCGAACGGCTCGCGCTCGCTGCCGTCTGCGCCGACGATGTCCAGGCGATCGCCGAGCCAGAGCGCGAACCACGCGCCGTCCGGCGACCAAGCGACGTCGCGCACGCCGGTGGCATCGATCGGCAGCGTCTGCTCGCCGCTGCCGTCCGGCGCGCGGGTGAGCAGCGCGCCGCCGCGCAGGAACGCGATCCGCGTGCCGTCCGCGGACCACGACGGCGACGTGCCTTCCGGCGCGACGTCGCTCACGCTCCCGCTCGCGAGGTCGTACAGCCGCAGCCGGGCGCCCTCGACGAACACGATCCGGTTGCCGTCCGGCGACCACTGCGGCGCGTCCAGCGCCACGCCGGCGGGCGCCGTGTGCAGGGTGCGCAGGCCGACATCGCCCCCGGCCGACGGCGGGTTGAGCGTGACGAGCGTCTGGCCGGCGGGCTGCTGATCGATCAGCACCCACTGGCCGTCCGTGGCCGCCGCGGCCGCCGCACTCGGCACGGCCGCGAGCATCGCAGCGACGAGCGCTGCACAAGAGATCCGTCTCATTGAGCGCAGACTAAATGCATCCGCGCCCGGAGCGCAAGATCAGCGGCGGACGGCGACCGCGAGCTTGACGGGCCGGGAGGCGCCGGTCTCCCCGCGCACGGTGCCGGTGATGAACACCGTCTTGAGCCTGCCCTTCGGCTTGGTCGGGAGCTTGAGCCGCAGCGCGAGCACGCGGCCCGGCTCCAGCGCGCGCTTGAGCGCCTTGCCCTTGAAGGGCTTCTTCTTCTTGCCCCGCAGCGTGGCTTCGAGGCGCACGGTGAACGAGCACGCTTGATCGCACGCCAGCCGGACGAGCGTCGTGCGTTTGCGGTCCAGCGTCGGCTTGACGCGCGCGCTCAGGAACGGCGCCGCGACCGTGGCCGACGGGCGGTTCGGGGGCGGCGCCGGACCGCCGGCGACCGGCCGCGGGACGACGAAGACCGTGACGCGCACGAGGTCGGAGACGGCGCTGCCGTTGCTCATCCGGTAGGTGACCGAGTCCTGCCCCACGAACCCGGGCCGCGGGGTGTAGACCCAGTCGCTGACGCTGCCGTGGTCGCCGCCGGAGACCAGCTCGAGCGTGCAGCGGCAGCCCGGCCGGATCGGTGCACGGCGGGGCGGGCAGCTCGACGGGCTGGTCGGTTAGCGTCGTCACCTGCGCGGTCGTCGCGCTGCAGGTCGGCGCCGAGCACGGACCGGCAGCCGACGGTCGTCTGCCGTCGGTGCAGGGCTGCCAGTCGACGGCGGTGGCGCCGGTGATGCCGGGGACGACGGTGGGCGTGCCGTCCTTGTCGCGCGGGCACCGTCATGACCGTGGCCGCCGCGGAGGAACGCGAGCTGCACGTACCGTCCGGCGCCCAGCGCGGCGACCGGCCGCCGGCAAGATCGGTGATCTTGCGGTTCTCGGCGTGTCCCGTCGAACGTGATGATCGCGAGCCCGGCTGCCGTCGACGCTGCCCGGTGTCGACGTAGGCGAGCTGCGCTGCCGTCCGGCGCGACCAGGCCGGGCGTGTCCGGTCGCGCCGCTGACGAGCTCGAGGTCGCGAGCCGGAGCGAACAGCAGCGGTTGCCGAGCCGGTAGGCGTAGCAGGTCGAATGTCGGACGCGAGCGCGAGCGCGGACGTCGGCGAGGTCCAGGTCCCCGAGTGCCGACACGCCGTCGAGGGAGACCCGCCCGCGCGTCTGCGACATGACGGTGCCGAGGATCGGGTCCGCGCTGATGCGCCGGAAGCCGATCCGTCGCCGTCCGCGACCACGCCGGGTCCACGTCGCGGTCGCCCGCCCCGGGCGTCGTCAAGGACGTCGCCGACCGAGTGGTGAGGTCCAGGACGTTGATCTTGCCTGGTAGGAGAACGCGAGTTTGTTGCCGTCCGGGGACCAGGCCGGTCCCGTGATCGGATCACCGCTGGGCGGCGTGTAGAGCGGGCGCAGGCCCGTGCCGTCAGGGTTGACCGCCACGATCCGGTCCCGCAGGACCACGGCGAGCTGTCCGTTGGTGGGCTGCGCGAGCGCAGGGGCGGGCAGCGCCATGACCAACACGGCACAGACGAGCGAGGCAACCGCCCTCCACATGCCCTGACTCTAGGCACCGCGGAGCCCTCTGAACGACGAACTGGACGAATGTCAAGCTTCGCGGGCGGCGGCGCTGGGGTCGATGGCGCCGCGGGCGAGGATCGCGTTGGCGGCGCTGGCCGGGTCCAGCCGGCGGGCGACGACCGCGTCGAGCAGCTCCTGCACCTCGGTGTCCTCGCGCAGCGAGGCCTCCAGGGCCTGGCGCAGACGCACGGTCGCGATCCCCAGCACCTCGGCCATCAGGTTGCGGCGGCGGCGCTCGGACAGCGTGCCCTCGGCCTCGACGTGCGCCCGATGCTCGCGCAGCTTCTCGGCCAGCTCGCGGACGCCCTCGCCGCGTGAGGCCTCGGTCTTGAGGATCGGGACCCGCCAGCCCTCCTGCGGCGCCAGGGCGAGCACGCCGCGGATCTCGCGCACCATCGTGTCGGCCAGCGGGTGGTCGGACTTGTTGACCACGATGATGTCCGGGATCTCCATCACGCCCGCCTTCAGCGCCTGGATCGAGTCGCCGGAGCCGGGGATGAGGACGAGCACGACCGAGTCCGCGTGGTCGATCACGTCGACCTCGGCCTGGCCGACGCCGACGGTCTCCAGGAACACGTCGTCCTTGCCCGCGGCGTCCATCAGCAGCGCCGCCTGCAGCGACGCCTCGGCCAGGCCGCCGAGCGCGCCGCGGGTGGCCATCGAGCGGATGAACACGCCCGGGTCCAGGAAGTGCTCGGTGAGCCGGATCCGGTCGCCGAGCAGCGCGCCGCCGCGGAACGGCGAGGACGGGTCGATCGAGAGCACCGCGACGTCGCGGTCGAGCTCCCGCTGGACGCGGATCAGCGCGCCGATCAGCGTCGACTTGCCCGCGCCGGGCGGGCCGGTGAACCCGACCACCGCCGCCTTGCCGGTGTGCGGGTAGACGGCCTTGACGAGCTCCCAGCCCGCGGGGTCGTCGTCCTCGACGAGCGAGATGCCGCGCGCGAGGGCCCGTTTGTCACCGTTGAGGAGCCGCTCGGCGAGATCCGACATCGAGCGCGGAGCTTACGGGTGCCGCCCGCCGGACGCTCCGACACGTTCTCCGGCGGGCGGGCGAGTCTCGAGCGTCCATGGTCTCGCTGCTGCGCTTCATGGCGCGCAACCGCATGCTCAATCTCAAGTACGCCCGGTTGATCGTGCGCTGGGCGTGGCTGAAGCTGCGCTGGGGCAAGCGCCTGCAGACGGACGGGCTGTGCTTCGTGGGCCCGAACGTCACGCTCGAGATCGGCAAGGACGCGGTGCTGCGCCTCGGTCGCTGGTCGTGGATCGGCCACGGGACGAAGATCCGCGTGCACGAGGGCGAGTGCGAGCTCGGCGCGAAGTCGGTGATGGGCCAGGAGTGCACGATCTCCTCGTTCCAGCACGTCTCGATCGGCCGCGAGTGCATCATCGCCGACCGCGTGATGCTGATCGACTTCGACCACGGCGTGACCGAGGTCGAGCGCCCGATCCGCGCGCAGGGCATCTACAAGCGCGACGTGCGCGTGGGCAGCAACTGCTGGATCGGGTACGGCGCGTGCATCCTGCGCGGCGTGACGATCGGCGACAACTGCGTGATCGGCTCCAACACGGTCGTGACCAAGGACATCAAGGCCAACGCGGTCGTCGCGGGCGCGCCGGCGAAGGTGCTGCGGATGCGGGAGACGCCGGAGACGCTGCGGTGGCCGTGAGCGACGCGCAGATCGAGCGCACGATCCTCGACCTGTTGCAGCAACGCGACGAGGGCAAGACGATCTGCCCGTCCGAGGCGGCACGGGCGCTCGCCGACGACTTCCGGCCGTTGATGGACGACGTCCGCCGCGTCGCGGACGGGATGGACGACGTCGAGATCACGCAGAAAGGCCGCGCCGTCGCCCTCGGCGACGTTCGCGGCCCGATCCGTCTGCGTCTGAAGACGCCCTAGGCGTCTTCGAGGTCCAGCTGCGCGGAGCAGGACGGCCAAGGAGCCGTGCCGCGCTGCTGGTAGAGCTTGTAGGCGAGCGCGTCCTGCGTGGCCTCGGGGGCCTCCGCGGGGCTGCCGGTGCCGCCCATCGCTTCCCACGTCGCGATCGAGAACTGGTACTTGCCGAAGTAGCGACCGTCGCGCGACTCGGCGGCGACGTTCCCGCCGGACTCGCACTGGGCGAGCTGGTCGAGGATCGCCTTGGCGTCGGCCGGGATCGGCGCCGGAGCCGCGTCGAGGCCGCTGGTCTGCGGCCGGCCGATGAGGCCGAGCGAACGCAGCGTGGCCGTGTCGGCCCTGCCGGTGACCTTCAGGCCGTTGCGGCGCTGGTAGGTCTTCACGGCGCGCTTGGTCTTCGGGCCGAAGACACCGTCGGCCTTGATGCCGAGCGCCTTCTGGATCTGCTTCGTCGTCGGCTTCTTCGCCGGCGCCGTCGTCGCCTGCTGCGCGGGCTGGGACTCCGCGCCGCCGGTCTGGGCCATGGCGGGCACGCTCAAGCAGAGCGAGGACGCCACGGCGAGCGCGGCAAGACGACGTAAATGAACTGCTGTGGGCACGCGTTGGAACTCCTTGGTCTCATCGCGCCTACGGGGTTAGCTGTCGGGCTCGCGCGTAGACCTGCGCTACACCGTCAATGACGGCGATTCGCCCCGGGAGCGCGACCAACGCTCCATCGGTTCCCCCGCTCCCGTCCGGACAGACCAGACGGAACTCGGCTCTTATGCGGGCGACACTCTACACATCGCCTCAACAATGTGTTCGGCCGCGCTGTCCAAAACTTTGAACTCAGGGTTGGACAAATGCCCAAGTCGCGAGGTCCGGCGCAAGGTGTCGCAACGTCCTCGTCGCCGGGCTCCCGCAGCGCCGTCTCGAACGCCTCGCGGTGCCCCTCGGCGCGCTCGCGCGGGTACTCGCCGGCGCTCTCGTTCGCGATCTGGAACGCCCAGTCCGAGCTCTGCAGCGCGAGCAGCTCCCGCAGTGCGCGGGGGCCGGCTTCCGCGCCCAGCGCGGTCAATTCCGCGCGCCGCTGGGCCCACGCGAGGCCACCGGCCGCGGGCGCGCTCCAGGTCCGCAGGTCGCGTCCGGTGCCCCAGCTCGTGGGTGGAACGTCGGCCGGGGCGGCAGACGGGTTCTCGACGCCGACGGGCACGACGTCCGCGAGCTCCAGCACGCGTTCGAGGAACGTCACGCCCTCGTGCCAGTGGTGACCGAACAGCTCGGTGTCGAAGGCGACGACGGCGCCCTCTGTGACGTCATTCACAAAGGCCTGCGCGTGCGCGCGGGCGCGAGCGTGGCCGCGCTGCGGGTCGTAGGGCTCGCCGTCGACGGCCCAGGCCTGGTGTGCGCGCGGCGTGAGCCGGTTGGTGTCGCGGTAGTCGCCGTGCGCCGGGTAGCCGTTCGCGTCCCAGACGAGATCGATCCCGGGGCGGTCGAGCGGGACGAGCACGATCCCGGCCTCGGTCCGGCTCGGCTCCGTGATCTCCACGTTGGTCCAGTCCACGCACGTGAAGTGGACGCCCGCCTCCTCGAGCAGGTCGTCGAGCCACGGTGCGTGCGCGCACTCCGGCAGCCAGAAGCCGCCGTTCCAGGCGCCGAACCGGCGGCGGTGCGCCGCGATGCCCGTCTCCACCTGCAGGCGCACGCCGGCATCCGTGGCCAGGAGCGGCAGGACGGCGTGGGTGGCCGCCGAAGTCCACGCGACGTGCGGCCGGAAGGCGGCGATGAGATCACCGCGGCGCTCCAGCGCGTCGGCGGCCTGCTCGTACTGCGCCGCGGAGTAGGCGAGCTGCGGATGGTCGGGCAGATCGAGCGCGTGGCTGGCGGGCCGGACCTCGCGCAGGAAGGCGAGGCAGCGCTCCAGCGCACCCGGCGCTTCGAGCTGGTCGGCAAGGACGGGCGTGATGCTCAAAGTGACTTTGCCGGGGTGGCGGTCCAGGACGTCCAATAGCGGCAGGTAGCTGGCCGCGATCGCCTCCCACAGCCACTCCTCGCCGAACGGCCACGTGCCGAAGCCCTCGACGTAGGGCATGTGGGTGTGCAGGACGATGCTCACGCGCTTCATGGCTTGAGCACCGCCAGCAGGTCCAGGCTGCGGTCCAGGCCGCCGCGGCGCAGCGTGAAGTCGCTCGCGCTGATGGCAGGGTTGAAGCGCTCGTAGAACGGGCGCGTGAGGTGCAGCGTCTGGTGGATGCGGTCCCAGCCCAGGTGCTCGATCGCCACCTGATGCGCGCGCAGCTTGCGCGCGTGGAACAGGCCGAGGATCTCGACATCGCCGAAGTGGCGCTCACACAGCTCGCGGTACTCCTCCGGCTTGTACTCGCGGATGTGCCACGGGTTGCCCGAGCGCTCCTCCCCCGCGGGCGCGAGCGTGAGGACGTTCGGCGTGGACACGTAGGCGACGCCGTCGGGCTCGATCAGCTCGCGGATGTGGGCCATCATCGCGTCCGGGTCCTGGATGTGCTCGATCGTCTGCAGGAACACGACGCAGTCCACGTCGCCCTGCCAGATCTCGACCATGTTGCGCTCGAACGTCACGCGCTTGTACTTGGCCCTGCAGTGCTCGAAGGCCTCGGGGTTGGCGTCGACGCCGATCACGCTCTGCGCGGTGTTGGCGAGCACGTCGGAGCCGTAGCCCTCGCCGCACGCGAGGTCCACGACCTTGCGGCCGTGGACGCGGTCCGCGATCCACTCGTAGACCACGAGATGGCGGCGGTACCAGTAGTTCTCCTCCGGGACGTCGGGGAGCGTGCGCTCGCCGGTGAGGTGCAGCGGAGGCACCCCGTCGGGCTGATCGCGTTGGACGTAGAGATCGGTGATGGGCGGCAGCTTACGTGCTGTCGCGGGCGCGGCCGTAGGCCTCGAGGGTCCGCTTGCGCTCGACCGCGTGCTCGACGATCGGCTCCAGGTCACGCGAGTCGGGCGCCCACGTGTCCACGTACGTGCCGTCCGGATCGTGGCGCTCCTGCTGGAGCCACGGGTTGTAGAGGCGCCGGTACAGCGGCGCGGGGTCCACCCCGACGCTGCTGATCCACTGCCAGTTGCCGTTGTTCTGGGCCACGTCGCCGTCCATCAGGTAGCGCATGAAGAACTGCTCTCCGCGCCGCCAGTCGATGTGCAGGTCCTTGACCAGGAACGACGCGACGATCAGCCGCGCGCGGTTGTGCATCCAGCCCGTCTTGACCAGCTGACGCATGCCGGCGTCCACGATGGGAAAGCCCGTGCGGCCCTCGCACCACGCGGCGAAGTGCTCATCGGTTCCGTCCCACTCGACCGCGTCCATCTGCTGCTGGTGCGCGTGATGCGTGTTGCGGGGGTTGCGCAGCAGCACGTGCGCGTAGAAGTCGCGCCAGGCGAGCTGGCGCGCGTAGGCGCCGCTGTGACGCGTTTCCAGTTCGCGCGCGCTGACACAGCCGAAGTGCAGGTAGGCGCTCATCCGCGACGTGTCCTTGTCGACTCGGTTGTGTGCCTCTTTGTAGGTGTCAGGGTCGAAGGCGAGCATCTGTCTGCGACCCGCCGTCTCTCCGCCCTGCTGGTCGCCGCGCTGGCCGGCGGACGGGATCTGGCCGACGGTCAGGTCCGACGGCACGGTGATCTTGCGGGGCGCGCCGTGCACCTCGCGGCGCGGGAGCTCGAGCCACGCGCGCCAGAACGGCGTGAAGACGGCGTAGGGCTTGACCTTGCCGATGTCGGCGATGAAGTTGCCAGGGGTGCGACGCGGCTCGACGCCTGCCTGATTGAGCGCTTCCTCGACGCGCTTGTCCCGGGCCATCGCGAACGGGCTGACGTCGGAGGCAAAATACGCCGCCGTGGCACCGTGCTCGGAGGCCAGCTTCGGAAGTGCGGTTTCGGGCGTGCCGCGGAGCACCACGAGGTTCCCGCCGCGCTTCTGCAGCGCCGTGCGCAGGTCCTTGAGGCAGTCGAACAGGAACGTCGCCCGGTACTCGCTCTCGAACCGACCGTCGAGCAGGCGGTCGTCGAGCACGAACACCGGGATCACGCGCTCGAAGGCGTCCAGCGCGGCGCGCAGCGGCGGATGATCGTGCACGCGCAGGTCGCGCCGGAACCAGACGAGAGCGGTGGAAACCATCATCTGAAGTACGGGGCAGAGCCGTAGACTGGATCTGTGGACCTCGTCCGGGACTTCCCGCTGTTTCCGCTGGGCCTCGTCGCCCTGCCGAGCGAAGTGGTCCCGCTGCACATCTTCGAGGAGCGCTACAAGGCGATGATCGCGCGCTGCCTGGAGGAAGAGTCGGAGTTCGGGATCGTGTGGCTCGCCGACGACGGCCTGCGCCCGATCGGGTGCGCGTGCGCCATCGCCGAGATCCTCGAGCGGATGCCCGACGGGCGGGTGAACCTGCTCGCGCGCGGGACGCGGCCGTTCCGGATCGAGCAGCGCCAGGATGACCTCGCGTACCCGGCGGGCGTCGTCGAGTTCCTCTCCGACCGCGACGAGCCGTACGACTCCGAGGCCGCCGACAACGCCCACGGGGCCTACACGGAGCTCGTCCTGCAGGCGACGGACAAAGCGCCCGACCCGGACGAGATCGGCGCGCTGACGGCCTACGAGATGGCCGCGACCGTCGAGTTCGGCCTGGAGGCCAAGCAGGGCCTGCTCGACCTGCGCTCGGAGTCGGCGCGGATGAAGCTCGTCGCCCGCCTGTGCCGCGCCGCGATCAAGCGGCTGGACTTCGTGGACCGCGCGCAGGCCCGCGCGCAGTCCAACGGCAAGGTCCACTTCACGGGCTGAGCAGCTCGCGCAGCTCCGCGTTGGCGGTCATGTCGCGCGGGATCTTGCCCTCGTCGTCGGCGAGGGCGCGATCGGCGTCGTGGGCCAGCAGCAGCTGGATGAGCTCCAGATCTTCGCCGTGCGCCGCGGTGTGCAGCGGGGTGTAGCCGCCCTGCTGGCGGACGTTGGGATCGGCGCCGGCCTCGAGCAGCAGGCGCACCGACGTGCGGTCGCGGACGGCGGCGGCCGAATGGATCGGGCGGACCTTGAAGGTGTTGACCGCGTCGGCGTCCGGGGACGCCCCCGCGGCGAGGATCACGCGCACCGCCTCCGGCCCGCCGAAGAACGCGGCGAGGTGCAGCGGCGTGAAGCCGTCGCCGGCGCGCTCGCTCAGGTCGGCGCCCGCGAGCAGCCCGACCTCGCCGAGCGCGGCGGCTTCGAGCGTCCCGACGGGCGCGCCCGCGGCGATCAGCGCCGCCTTCGCCTCCGGCCGGCGGTGGTAACACGCGAGCAGCAGCGCGGAGACGCCGTGCCCGTCCGTCGCGGACGCCAGCTCCGGCTGCTCACGCAGCAACCACGGGAACCGATCGGACGTGATGGCCTCGACGAGATCCATCTCAGCCTCGAACGATCCCACACTGGCGCTCGGTCACATCACTGGTGAAGGCGGTGAGCCGCGCGAACGCGTCTGGCAGCGGACGCGACGTGTCCGCGAAGCCGAGCGTTCCCGCCTGCATCCGCACGCGGTAGCTGAGCACGGCGTTCGGGCCGGGCGGGAGCACCAGGTGCAGCTCGGCCTGCTCGGACAGGTCGCGTTCGAGCTCGCGGGCGCGCAGGAGCGTCTCGTTCGGGATCGGGGTGCGTTTGCCGCCGTTGCACGTGACGGTGCCGTCGTCGGAGACGAGCAGCGTGAGGTTCGCGTTGGCGTCGGCGCCGGAGCGCTTGACCTCGAACAGGTCCGGGGCGGGCGAGCCCCCGCAGCCGGCCAGCAGGATGAGCGCCGCGAGGGCCGCTCGCCTCATACGAAGATCAGCTCCGCGCCCGCCGCGTCCTTGAGGAACTGCGGGGTGGAGATGACGCCCGCGAGGCGTGCCGTGTCCGCGCCGGTGGCCTGCGCCGCGGCCGCGCACGCGTAGACCGTGCACAGCTCGAGCGCCGTGTCGCGCAGCTCGGCGAACGTGCGCGCGAACGGCTCGCGCTCGGAGTCGATGACGTGGCGCGGGAGTGCGGGCGCGAAGAACGCCGTCAGCGCGCCGAAGCCGAGCAGCGCGCGGGCCTCGCGGCCCTCCACGGCCGCGCTCACGAGCAGCGACAGGCCCATGTACAGGCGCTCGTGGTCGTCGGATTCCAGGACGGCGGCGATCACAACCGGATCCTGGCACGCAGGCGGGAGTCGTCGAGGTCCAGCTCGTGCTCGACCTCACGCAGGATGTCGTCCGAGAAGGCGCGTTCGTCGCGCATCGCGCGCAGGACCTCGCGTTCGGCCTCGATCATCTCCGCCATCAGCTTGCCCGCCTGGGCGACGTCGGTCCGGCCGCCCTCGTCCGCGTCACCCTCCATGCGCGCCTCGAGCCGCTCGAGCCGCGAGCCGTAGCGGTCGCGCAGCCGCTGCACGACGTGCTCGGGCGCGTCGCTCTCGAGCTCGTCGAGCCGTTCGAGGGCGGCCTGCGTGATCCGCACGCGCGCCTCGGCCGCGTTGCGGCGGTGCTCCTCGCTCTCCTGTAGCCCGAGCCGTTTGACGAGCGTCGAGAGCGTGAGCCCGGGCAGGACGAGCGTGAGCACGATCACGGCGTAGGCGACGAAGATCACGAGGTCGCGTTGCGGGAAGCCGTCGACGGTGATGGCGAGGGCGGCCGCGAGCGAGACACCGCCGCGCATGCCGCTCCAGGCGATCACGATCCGCTCCGCGACGGTCGTCTCCGAGTGCAGGATCGTCGGGACGACGAGCATCCACAGGGCGCGCGTGCCCATCACCACGGCGGTGATCAGCAGCGCGTACAGGCCGAGCGTGGACAGGTCGGCGTCCTCGATGCGCTCGATGATCGTCGGGACCTGCAGCCCGATGATCACGAACAGCAGGCCGTCGAGCAGGAACGCGGTGGACTCCCAGAAGGCGAGCGTCCTGAGGCGGGTAGAGGGTTCGATGATGTCGAGCGAGCGGCTGCCGATGTAGAGGCCGGCCGTGACCGTCGCGAGCACGCCGGACACGTGCAGCTCCTCGGCGGGGACGTACGCGACGAACGGGGTCAGGACGGAGAGCGCGACGTCGAGCGACGGGTCCGTGACGATGCGCCGCAGGTGGGCGAAGACCCAGCCGACCGCGAGTCCGATGGCGATGCCGGCCGCCGCGACGCCCACGAACTCGAAGCCGATCTCGAAGATCGAGCCCGCGGAGGCGCCCACCGCGCCGAGCGCGAGCCGGTAGGCGGTGAGGCCGGTGGCGTCGTTGACCAGCGACTCGCCTTGCAGGATCGTCTTGGAGCGGCCGGTGACGCCGAGGCGGTCGAGCACCGCGGCGGCCGAGACGGGATCGGTGGGCCCGAGCACCGCGCCGAGCACGAACGCGGCGGCCCACGGGATGCCCATGACCGCGTTGGCCACGGCCGCGACGGCGCCGATCGTGACCAGGACGAGGCCGACGGCGAGCAGGCCGATCGGCTTCGCGTTGGCCTTCAGCTCGGACGCGCTGTTGGAGATCGCCGCGGCGTAGAGGAGCGGCGGGAGGAAGACGAACAGGATGATGTCCGGGTCCACCGCGGCGCTCGGCAGGCCCGGGATGAGCCCGATGACGAGACCGCCGAGCACGAGCACGACCGGGTACGGCACGCCGCTGCGCAGGCCGAGCCCGGCCAGCACGACGACAGCGAACAGCAGGAAGACGAACAGCTCGACCTCGGCCACGCGGCATCATCTAGCAGGGAACGTGGAGGTCTTGGTCGACGCCCGGGGGTTGCTGTGCCCGCTGCCATTGCTGCGGGCGCGGGCGGCGTTGGCGTCCGCGGCGCCGGACGACGTGGTCGTGGTGCTCGCGACCGACCGCGAGGCGCCGATCGATCTCGGCGCGCTGGCGGTCGAGGCCCGGCGGCCGTTCTCCAGTGCGTTCGCTGACGGCGTCTGGCGGCTGACGCTAGCCGCCGCCGAGCAGTGACAGCAGGTCGATCGCGCTGCGCGGGTCCACCCCGTGCTCGGCTTGGAAGTCCCGCGCGCGGCCGGCGTCGAAGATGGCCAGCGCCAGTTCCTCGCGCGTGACCCCGATCCGGCACGCCGACTGGTTGAGCTGCGAGAGCACGCGCTCCTGGATCGCGCCGGCGATCCCGGACGCGCCGGGCACGACGCGTGGATTGCAGGGATCGGCGAGCGTGACGGCCGGTGGCGCCTGCTCGCCCGCCTCCACGATGTAGATCACCGCGCAGCCGACGGCGAGTGCCGCGGCCAGGGCGATCGCCGGGCGGCGTGCGGCGGTGACGAGCGTGACGGCGGCGAGGAGCGCGAGCGCGGCCGCGATCAGGTAGGCGGTCTGGAACGCGTCCAGGATCGCGGCGACCACGACGTCGTCGAGCCGCTGCCCGAGCCGGTCGTAGACGGCGGCGTTGTCGGTGAAGTCGGCGCGGCGCGCTTCGACGGCGTTGGTGAGGCTCGCGCGCGGCTCGGCGGTGCTGACGTCGTCCAGCAGCGCGGGTGCGAGCTCGAGCTTCTCCAGCGGATCGATCTGGGCGTCGAGGACGAGGCTTGCCCCCTTGAGGATCGCCTCGTCGGTGGCGCTGCTCAGCTGCGCCGTGGCGATCGGGGCGAGCACCGCGAGCACGAGCACGATGCCGACGTGGCGCGCGACGAGCGTTCTCGCCGCTTCCGTGAGATCGCGCTCGGGGCTGAGGGCCGGAAGCGCGAGGCCCATGCCCGCGCCCGCGAGGATCTGCGGCACGATCGTCCACGCCACGGTCGGCGCGGGCAGGAACGCGAGCGCGGCGCCGCCGCCCGCGAGCAGCAGCGCCCCGCCGAGCGCCCGCGCGTGGGCCGGGCCGGGCAGCGCGGCGGCGGCGAGCGCCGCGACGGGCAGCACGGAGACGCCGAGCGCGGCGCGCAGCGGCGAGATCGCGAAGCCGGCCACGAGCTCGATCACCAGCAGGAACAGCACCGCGGTGAACGCGGCGGTGGTGAACGCGAGCGCGGCGAGCGAGCGCGGCTCCGGCTCGTGTTCCGTGCTGGGTGCGTGTTGCGTGATCGGGCCGCGGCACGCCCACGCGGCGGCCAGGGCCAGCGGGACCTGCACGACGAAGATCGCGCGCCAGTCGAACACCTCGGTGAGGACGCCGCCGATCGCGGGGCCCGCGGCGGTGCCGATGAGCGCCGCGCCGAGCCACCAGCGGCGGCCCGTCGGCGACTCACCCGCCTCCAGCGCCTCGTAGGCGGTGAGCAGCGCGGCGGCGGCGCCCGCGGCCTGCAGCGCGCGGAAGAAGAGCATCAACCACAGGTTCGGAGCCAGCGCGCAGCCGACGGACGCGGCCGCGAACACGAGCAGGCCGGCGGGGCCCGGACGCAGCCGCCGAGCCGGCCACAGGCAGGCCGCGAGGACGAGCGCGTAGACGCCGATGATCGCCGCGGCGCCCGTGATCGAGGTGTCGAACTCGACCAGGATCGGCGGGAGCGCCAGCGCGACGATCGACGCGTCGGCCAGGGCCAGTGCTGCGGCTATCGCGACGAGCGCGCGTCTCAGACCGGCCATTGGCCGGAGAGATTAGGGGTCCGCTATTCGCGGCGTTCGTAATGCAGAATCGCGAGTTCGGTCGAGGCCGTGGTGGCGCCGTTGCCGTTCGTGCGGCGGTCGGCGGCGCGCAGGTTGATCTCCCGCGCCCGCTCGATCGTCTCGCGCAGCAGGTCGGCGATCTCGGTCTGCGCCTCCTCGTCCAGCTCCAGCGGCGCGCGCAGCACGACGCTGGACGGCGCCGTCGAAGCCGCCGCCGTCGGCGGCCGCGGTGACGCTGCCGAAGATGTGCTGCAGGTTCTGGCCGAGGATGCCGCGGCGGGCGGAGCGGGGCAGCTTCTGCCAGTCCGCCTCACTGAACCAGACGGTCGTCACCGCGCGATAGAAGTGCTCGAGCGCGCCGCGCCGGGGCTCGGTTCGCACCAGTTCGATGGCGCCGAGATCGTTCAGCAGACGGATGTGGTAGCTGACCCGACCCAGCGGCAGGTCCAGCTCGCGCGCCAGCTGATTCGGGCTGGCGGTGCGCCCGTCCAGCATGCCCAGCAACCGGTGTCGCAGCGGATGGGAAATCGCCCTGAGCAGCGATTCATCGAGTTCGCCCGATCCCTGCGTCGGGTGCGTTTCGGCTTCGGCCATTGCTACCTCCAGACGACGAAATCCAATCTACGCCTCCTGACGCAAAAAGTCATCACGCTGTCAACTTTGCGTGGCCGTCTCGCCTGGTGCGGGAGGTTCGGATCCCTCAAGCGACCCCAACGCAAGTATTTCGGCAGCCCTTATTATGTTGACGACGCGGTCCGCTACTGCGAGTGTCGATTCGGTCCCGGGTACTCGGCAGACACCGAGTGTCGGCATGCCCGCTGCGCGCCCCGCGGCCACGCCCGGCGCCGAATCCTCGACGACGACGCACCGTCGTGGATCTACCCCGAGGCGGTGCGCGGCAAGGATGAACATGTCGGGTGCGGGCTTGCCGCGGGACACCTCGTCGCCCGCGACGCTGATCTCGAACTGGAAGCCGCCGCCCGCGAGCGTCCGGTCCAGCCGTTCACGCACCGACGAGGAAGCCACGGCCACCGGGATGCCGCTCGCCCGCAGCTCGGCGAGGGCCTGAACGGCGTCGTCGAACGGCTTCAGCTGTTCGTCGTAGAGCGCGAACAGTTCGGCGCGCAACTCCGGCCACAGCACTTCGGCGCGCGGGATCTCCACCCGCTCGCCCAGATAGGCGTGGGTGTGCTGGTAGGTGGTGCCGGTGACCGCCTCGAGATCGGCGTCCGTGAGCGTGTAGCCGTAGGGCGTGAGCGTGCGTCGCCACGCCTCGCCCGCGAGCGGCTCGGAGTCCACCAGCGTTCCGTCGCAGTCGAAGATCACCCCGATCAAGGCGCGAGAGCCTAGCCTTCGCGCGGATGGATCCAGCGTTGAAGGCCGGTCTGGTCGGCGCGGTCGTCTCCGGCGCGCCGTCGACCGTGTGGACGCTGCTCGAGGGCGGCGACGTCACCGAGGGCGGGCGCGCGCTCGGGAAGGTCCTGCTCCCGCGCGAGGAGCGGACCTGGGTGCTGCTGGCCGCGGGGGCGCCGGTGCACGGAGTGCTGTCGCTCGGCTGGGCGTACGTGCTGGCCGCCGTGCTGCCAGAGCGCGGCGAGGCGGTGGCGGGCGTCGTCGGCGGGTTGGGCATCGCGGCGCTCGACCTGGCGGTGCTCGGCCGGTGCTTCCCGCCGATCGCCGCCCTCCCCCAGGGCCGGCAGTGGGCCGATCACGTGGCCTTCGGGCTGTCCGTCGGGCTCGTGCTGCGAAAGTCCCGGCATGCGCGCGATCGTGATCGAGGAGAAGGGCGGGCCGGACGTCCTGCAGCTGCGGGACGAGCCTGAGCCCAAGGCGGGAGACGGCGAGCTGCTGGTGCAGGTCGAGGCGGTGGGCGTCAACTACCGCGACGTCTACGAGCGAGAGGGGCGCGGCGCCGCGTACGGGAACGCGAAGGTGCCGCTGATCGTCGGGGCCGAGGGCGCGGGCGTCGTGCTGCGCGGCGCCGGGGAGTTCGCCGAGGGCGACCGGGTCGGCTGGGTGGCGGCGCCGGCGTCGTACGCCGAGCGGGTGACGGTGCCCGTGGGCGCGGCGATCCCGGTGCCCGACGGGGTGACGAGCGAGCAGGCCGCGGCCGTGCTCCTGCAGGGCATGACCGCCCACTACCTCGCGTACTCGACCTACGCCGTGCAGCGCGACGACGTGGTGATCGTGCACGCGGCGGCCGGCGGCGTCGGCCTCTTGCTCACCCAGATGTGTCAAGGCGCTGGGCGCCCACGTGCTGGCGACGACGTCGACGGCCGAGAAGGCGGAGCTCGCGCGCGGCGCGGGCGCGGACGAGACGCTGGGCTACGAGGACTTCCGCGAGCGCGCGCTGGCGCTGGGCGGCGCGCACGTGGTCTACGACGCGATCGGCGCGACGACGTTCGCGGACAGCCTCGCCTCCCTGCGCGCCCGCGGGTTCATGGTGCTCTACGGCATGGCGAGCGGGCCGGCGCCCGAGCTCGACCCGCAGGCGCTGCAGGCGAAGTCGCTGTACGTGACCCGGCCGGGGCTTCCGCAGTACATCGCCACGCGCGAGGCGCTGCTCGAGCGGGCGGGCGCGGTGCTCGGGTGGGTCGCCGACGGGTCCTTGGACGTGCACATCGGCGAGCGCTATCCGCTCGAGGACGCTCGGCGCGCGCACGAGGACCTGGAAGCGCGCCGGACCACCGGAAAATTGCTCTTGATCCCGTGACGTATCAGCGGGCTTGATCGTCGCTCTGTTCGGGTGCATGACGACGTCAAGCCCGCTCATGGTACGTTCGCGCGACATGGCTGAGGTGGCTGCTCTGGTGCACGCCGCCGCGGACGGAGATCGCGCCGCCTGGGACGCCCTGGTGGACCGCTACAACGGACTCGTGTGGTCCGTGGCCCGGTCCCACCGGCTGTCCGCGGTGGATGCCTCCGACGTGGTGCAGACGACCTGGCTCCGGCTGGTCGAGCACCTCGGTCGCCTACAGGACCCTGAGCGCGTCGGCGCCTGGCTCGCCACGACGGCGCGCCGGGAGTGCCTGCGCACGTTGCGTCACTCCGCTCGGATGGTTGTCAGTGAAGAGCCGCCGGAACAGGTCACGGAGCCGCAATTGGACGCCGCGTTGCTGGTGGAGGAGCGCGACCGCGCGCTGTGGCAGGCCTTCGGCGGGCTCTCTGAGCGCTGCCAGGGACTGTTGCGGCTCCTGGTCGCGGACCCGCCCCCCAGCTACGACGAGGTGTCCGCCGCGCTGGACATGCCGATCGGGAGTATCGGTCCGACCCGTCAGCGGTGCCTGGATCGGCTCCGCGGGTTGGCCGAGGGCGAAGGCGTCACCGCCCAAGACACCTCTGGAGGGAACCAGCCATGACCGGTCACGATGCTTTGGAAGCCCGCCTACGCGGGATCGTCTCGCACCTGGACGGGGTGCCGCCGCTGGTCGACGAAGGCGCGCGCGCCGCGTTCGGCTGGCGCACGATCGACGCCGACCTCGCCGAGCTGATGCGCGATTCGGCCGACGAGCTCGCGGAGGCCGGCGTCCGCGGGCCCGGCGGGGCGCGGCAGCTCTCGTTCGAATCTCCCGCGCTGGGCATCGAGCTGGAAGTCGTCGAGACCGGGCCGCGGGTGCGCCGCGTCGAGGGCCAGTTGCTGCCGCCGGGCGAGGCGACGGTGATGGTCGAGCGGCCTGACGGCGAGCCGGCCGTGTCCGTGCGCGCGGACGAGCTCGGGCGCTTCGTGTTGGACGGCCTGCGCGCCGGCGTCGTGCGGCTGCACGTGCTGCTGCGGGACGCGCAGGTCGCCGTGCCCTGGACCGCGATCTAGCCGGGTCTGCCCGCTCGCTTTCGCTGAGCGCAAGTTTCGGGGCATACCCCCAAGAATCTCGCAAGGCCGGGGCCATAGGCTCCCGCTGTGCTCGCTGTTGCCGAGGAGGCCGTCCGGCTCGCTTCCGCTGACGCGCGGGAGGCGCAGCGGCTCGCCGGCGACGCGCTCGTTCGTGCCGAGGATCTGGAGACCCGGTCGGTCGCCGAGCGGGCTCTCGGGCTGGCGGCGATCGAGCTCGGCGACGTGAGCGGCGCGGTCGCGCACTTGCAGCGGGCGGTCGCGCTGGGGGACGAGCGACGCGCCGCCGAGGCGCAGATGAGCCTCGCTCTGGCGTTGACGCTGCAGGGCGACACGGGAGGAGCGTTGGCGGCGCTGGACGCGGCCGAGCCGGCGTTGGAGGGGCACCTGCGCGCCCGCGTGCAAGGACAGCGCGCGGTGGTGCTGCAGAAGCTCGGGCGGCTCGACGAGGCGCTGCGCGGCTATCGGCGACCGTTGCGCGCGCACCGGCGGGCCGGCGACCGGCTGTGGGAGGCACGCCTGTTGTGCAACCGCGGCGTGCTGCAGGTCTACCGGGGCGCGCTGGGTGCCGCCGAGGCGGACCTCGCGTTGGCCGAGGAGATCCACGAGTCGATCGGCCAGGCGCTCGCCGCGACCCAGGTCCGCCACAACCGCGGCTGGGTGGCCGCCCGCAGCGGCGACGTCCCGCTGGCCCTCGAGTGGTTCGACCGCGTCGAAGCCGAGTACCGCGCCCACGACGTCCCGCTGGCCCTGCTCCTGATGGACCGCTGCGAAGTGCTGCTGTCCGCGCGGCTGGCCGCGGAGGCGAAAGCGAACGCCGACGCGGCGGTGAAGGAGCTCGCCGCCGCGGGCTTCGGCGCCGACCTCGCCGAAGCGCGCCTCCTCGCCGCCCACGCCGAGCTGCTCGTCGGCGACACCGCGGCCGCGCGCGACCACGCCGTCCACGCGGCCCACGCCTTCACCCGTCAGCACCGCCCGGGCTGGGCCGCGCTGGCCCGCGCCGCCGCGGCGGAGGCCGCGTGGGCGGAGGTGGAGGACGAGCGACGGGAGGCGCAGCGGCGGCGCGGCGGGGCGCGAGCGCGCGGCTCGGGCAAGGCCGCGCTGTTCGCGGCGCAGCGGGCGTTGCGGTCGCTCGAGGCCGTGGGGTGGGAGGTGGAGGCGCTCGATGCGCGGCTGATCGCCGGGCGCGCGGCGCTCGAGCTCGGACAGCCGCGGCTGGCGCGGCGGCAGCTCGAGCTCGCGGCGGCCGGGCGCGACCGCGGTCCGGTGCAGGTCAGGACGCGCGGGTGGCACGCCGCGGCGCTGGTGCGGCTGTCGCAAGGCGACCGGCGCGGGGCGAGCGCCGCGGTCGCGGCCGGGTTGCGCGCGCTCGAAGCGCACCGGATGACGCTCGGGGCGACGGAGCTGCGCGCGCACGCGTCGGGGCATGGCGAAGAGCTCGCGACGCTCGGGCTGCGCCTCGCGATCGAGTCCGGCTCGGCCGCGCGCGTGCTGACGGCCGCGGAGCGCCGACGCGCCGCGGGCCTGATGCTGCGCCCGGCGCGCCCACCCGACGACGAGGCGCTGGCTCACGACCTGCAGGAGCTCCGCCGCGTGTCCGCGGCGCTCGACGTCGCGCTCCGCGAGGGCCGCCGCGAGCCCGAGTTGCTCCGCCGCCAGGCCGCGCTCGAACGGTCCGTGCGCCGCCGCGCCCTCCGCGCCCGGGGGGAAGCCGCGCCGCACGTGTACGTAGGCGGCGACGGCGGCGCGGCGCGAGGCCACGCAGGGGCGGCGGGCGACCAGCGCGCGGGCGGCGGCGGCGCGCGCGGCGTCGATGCGGGCGCGCGACGGGAGAGCGGGGTGTTCCAGCTCGAGGAGCCGGCGCCGTCGACGAGCACGCTTGCGGACGCGCTCGGGGAGCGGGCGGTGGTGGAGTTCGTGGCGCTCGACGGGGACCTGTTCGCCGTGACGCTCGTGGACGGGCGGGCGCGGCTGCACCGGTTGGGCGCGGAGGCGCAGGTGGAGAAGGAGGTCGGGAGCCTGCGGTTCGGGCTGCGCAACCTCGCGACCGCAAGGCCCGGGAGCCGGGCGGCGGAAGGGATGGCGCAGGTGGTCGCGACCGTGGCGGAGCGGCTCGACGCGCTCCTGCTGCACCCGCTGAAGCTCGGAAGCGGGCCGCTCGTGCTCGTGCCGACCGGTGCGCTGCACGCGCTGCCGTGGTCGATGCTGCCGAGCCTGGCGGAGCGGCCGGTGGCGGTGGCGCCTTCGCTCCGGCTCTGGCACCGGGCGGCGACCGAACCGCAACCCACCCACCCGAAGCGGGTGTTCGTCGCCGGCCCCCGCCTGCCGGCCGCGACGGAGGAGGTCGAGGTGCTGGCCCAGCGCCATCCCGAGGCGCTGACGCTCACGCAGGGCGACGCCACCGTGGACAACGTGGCGCGCGCGCTCGACGGCGCGGACTCGGTGCACATCGCGGCGCACGGCCGGTTCCGCGACGACAACCCGTTGTTCTGCAGCTTGGAGCTGGCGGACGGGAACGTCACGGTCTACGACCTCGAGCGCCTGCGCAAGGTGCCGCAGCGGATCGTGCTGTCCAGCTGCGAATCCGGCCTCTCGGCCGTGCACGCGGGTGACGAGCTGATGGGGTTCACGGCGGCGCTGTTCGCGCTCGGCACGTGCACGATCGTCGCGGCGGTCGTGCCCGTCCCGGATGAGGCCACGAAGGGCCTGATGCTGGCGCTGGACGAAGAGTTGACGAAGGGCACGCAACCCGCGCAGGCGCTGGTGAACGCGCGGCGCGATAAAGCGAAGATGAGCGTCGCGGCCGCAGCGTTCGTCTGTTTCGGAGCGGGCTGACTACCCTTCGCAACGTGAAGACGAAGCCGCTCCGCTCGACGGTCGAGCTCATCCTGACCGTCGCGGTGGCGTTGTTCTTCGCCCTGACGATCCAGGCGTTCGCCGTCAAGCCCTACCGCATCCCGTCCGAGTCGATGGTGCCCACCCTGGAGAAGGGTCAGCGCATCCTCGTCAACCGGTTCAGCCACAAGATCGGGGGCGACCCCAAGCTCGGGGACGTCACGGTCTTCACCCCACCGGACGGCGCCGACAACGGCGAGTGCGGGAACGCGGGCCAGGGCCCGTTCTACGAGGGTGGCGCGGAGTCGCGCCAGTCGTGCGCGCAGCCGACCGGCAAGAAGGCGGACACGACGTTCGTCAAGCGCGTCGTCGGCATGCCGGGCGACACGATCGCGGTCGTCAACGGCCGCGTGATCCGCAACGGCAAGCGCACCGACGAGCCGTTCGCGTCCGAGTGCGCGGGCCCGGAGTGCAACCTGAACGAGATCAAGGTCCCCGCGGGCGCGTACTTCATGATGGGCGACAACCGCGGCAACTCGGCCGACAGCCGCTTCTGGGGCCCGGTCCCGCGCAAGTGGATCATCGGCAAGGCGGTCGCCACCTACTGGCCGCCGCAGGAGATGGGCGGGGTGTAACCCCACCTCGTTACTAGGGGTTCCCCTGATGTGCGGGCGCACGACGCGCCCGAACATCGGGGGATGCTGATCACGGACCGCCCCTCCGCCGACGTCGAAGCCCTCCGCGCCCGCCTCCACGGCGAGGTCTTCGGTCCCGACGACGCCGGCTATGACGAGCATCGCAAGCCCTGGAACCGCGCCGTCGATCAGCGCCCCGCGGCCGTCGCCTTCCCGCGCACCGACGAGGACGTCGTCACGCTCGTCGAATCACGCCCGCGAACCGCGGCCTCGAGCTCGCGCCCCAGGCCACGGGCCACGGCGCGGGCGCGACCGGCACGCTCGAGCGCACGATCCTCGTCTCCACCAAGCACATGCGCGGCGTCCGGATCGACCCCAACGACGCGCATCGCCCGCGTCCGCGCCGGCAACGTCTGGTGCGACGTCACCGTCCCCGCCGCCCTGTACGGCCTCGCCCCGCTGGCGGGCAGCGCGCCGGACGTCGGCATCGTCGGCTACACGCTCGGCGGCGGCCTGGGCTGGCTCGCCCGCGCGCACGGCTGGGCGTGCAACAGCGTCACGGCGATCGAGCTCGTGACCGCCGACGGCCGGCTCGTCCGCACCGACACCCGCACCGAGCCGGAGCTGTTCTGGGCCCTGCGCGGCGGCGGCAGCAGCGTACGGCATCGTCACCGCGATCGAGTTCGAGCTCTACCCGGTGACCGAGCTCCACGCCGGCGCGCTCCTGTTCCCCGGCGCCCGCGCCCAGGAGGTGTTCACCGCCTGGCGTGATTGGACGCGCACCGTGCCGGACGAGGTCACGTCGCTGTGCCGGCTCGTCAGCCCGCCCGGGGGCGACCCGATCGTGCTGGTGGAGGTCGCGATCCTCGGCGACGACGCCGCCCTCGCCCCGCTGCGCGCGCTGCAGCCGGTCGCCGACCTCGTCTCCCCCATGACGCCGGACCGCCTGACCGAGATCCACAACGACCCGAAGGAGCCGAGCGCCGGCGCCTCCGGCCACCGGCTGCTGAACGACGTGCCGGACGGCGCGCTCGCGCAGCTGATCGACCACGCCGGAGGCCCCCTCGTCAGCGTCGAGCTCCGTCACCTCGGCGGCGAGCTCTCCCGCGGCAGCGTGTGCAACGGCGCGCTGAACGACGTGAAGGCCGAGTTCGCGCTGTTCGCCGTCGGCCTCGTGCCGGACGCGCAGGCGGCGATGACCGTCGACGCCGCCCTCTCCCGCCTGACCGACGCGCTGGAGCCGTGGGACGCGGGCCGCGCGCTCGTGAACTTCACCGAGAAGGCGGTCCGCTTCCACGACGGCTTCACCCAGCACCGCCTGCGTGCGCTCAAGGCGCAGCTCGACGGTGCCGGGATGTTCGCCGCGCGCTCGACTACGGGTTCGTCGTCGAGAGCGTGAACGTCAGCGTCTTCGAGTAGCTGCCGGTACGCAGCGGCTCGTTGGCGGCGATGGCCTGCTTGAACGTGACCGTGGCGGCGTCGTTGGACACCGGGCCGGCGTACGTCTTGACGACGCCCAGGCCCTCCAGCGGAGTCGCCAGCGCGAACGCGCCGTTGACCAGCTTGCCCGGGTTGGCGCCGGTGTCGGAGACCGTCAGGGTCGCGTCACCGGCGGTGGAGATCACGTTCGCGGTCGTGGAGGCCGTGTACGTGTTCGCGACGCCCGGGACGAACGCGCCGAAGGAGGCGGGCGCGCCCATCGTCAAGCGCCAGGGTCGCCGGCACGGAGCCGCCGACCGCCGCCCGTCGGCGCACGGCGACAGGCCGGCTTCGTCTGGCCCTTGTCGACCAGGACCTGCTTGGTCGTCCACGACCGTGGTGCCGTCAGGCGCCATGCAGGTCAGCGTCCAGCTCTCCTGGTAATAGCCGCTCGGGCCGGGGACCATGCCCTCGGCGCGGTACGGCGGGACCGGGCGCACGGACGGGTTCACGTGGAACTCGAACTTGCCGCTGGCCGGGACCCGCATCCAGGACTCCAGGTGCGTCGGGATGGCCTGCGGCGCCGAGAACGTGACCGGCGTCGTGTTGTTGCGGATCGTGTTCGTGTACAGGTTGAAGTCCTTGGTGACCTTCAGCGTGTAGCCGGCCGGGGCGGTGCCGTTGATCACGGAGTGACCGGCGGCGATCGTCGCGTACACGAGCGACTGTGTAGAAGGCGTCGCGCATCGCGTGGCCGCCGTACGCCGCCTTGATGTCCGCGGCCGCCGTCGTCCGGCACGAAGCCGGTGTAGTCGCCGGTCGTGCAGTTGACGTAGTTCGGGGCCTTGCCGGCCTTGTTGGTGGCCGAGGCGCGCGTTGCAGGTGCGTCGAGCCACCGACGGTCTCCGGCGTCACGGCGAAGCCGCGGGTCGCGTAGTAGGACCAGTCGATCGTCTCGCCCGACGTCTCGTAGTCGTGCGCCGAGTCGCGGACGTTCGTGTAGCCGTTGTTGGTGGCGGCGGCCATCGCGACGGAGAGGCCGCGGATGGACTCCAGGTCGGCCGGGAAGCCGGCCGCGACCTCGAGGCCGGGATAGAAGAACGCGTGCGAGTTGTTGTGGTTCGTGAGCAGCGCCACGACCTGGTTGGCCTTGACGATGTCCATCGTGTTCTGGACCTCGGGCTCCGAGCCCGGGCCGAGGCCGCGCGCGGCGAACGAGACGCCGATGTTCGAGCCCCAGCCGAACGGATAGTTGCGGTTCATGTCGACGCCCGTGGCGCGCACGTCGAGTCCGCGGGCGGGGCCGTGACGCCACCGCAGTTGGCGCGGCGGTTGCGCACCCAGCCGTCGACGTTGACGACCGGGATGACGATCATGCGCGTCTTGTCGAGCAGCGCCTTGACCTTCGGGTTCGTCTTGGACGTATTGATCACGTCGTAGATGAACTCCAGCGTGTGCTCGCCCGCGGCCCACTCGTCACCGTGGATCGAGCCCATCATGAAGTAGACGGGCTTGCCGTCGTAGTTGCCGACGTCGTTGGTGATCTCGACGTACTTGATGTCGCGACCCTCGACGCTCTTGCGCGGAGCGGTCTTGAGCGAGACGAGCGTCGGGTTGGCCGACGCGAGGTTCGCCAGCTCCTGGTTGATCTGGTCGTAGGTGCGGTAGCCGAAGTTCTCGGCGCTGCCCACGGTCGGCGACACGACGCGGCCCGGAGGGCATCGTGGTCAGCGGCGTGAGGCCGAGGTCCTTGAACGCGGCGACGGCGGCGTCGACGTTCGGCTCGGCCGACGCGACCGCCGGCATGGCACATCCAACGAGCGCGGCCGCGACGGCAGCGCCCATGACCCTAGTTCTGAGCGACATGGTCCCCCTCATCAGGCACCGCGCCTGGCCGCGCGTGCGTGTTTGGCGAGCAGAACCTATGCGGCGCCTACCGGGACTTCAAGAACTCAGGCGCTGGGAAACCTCAACGGGCTTGGCGCCCGGGAACGTGTACTGCGTGACCAGCCAGGCGGTGCCGGGGCGCCGGACCGTCGAGCCGCAGGCGCCGCTCGCCCGCCGCGGAGAACGCCCGCGTGACGACGGCGGAGCGGCGCTTGCCGTTGACGCGCACGTAGGCGCGGATCGTGCCTGCGCGGGCACGCGCACCCGCGCCCGGACGACGGAGCCCGTGCGCCGGAGGTCGGAGACCGTCTGGCTCGTCACGGCGAGGTGCGCGAAGAACATCGCGCTTCCGGTGACGTCCGGGCCGGGGAACTGGGCATGAAGGCCCACCAACTGCGAGCCAACGGCGGACGCCGGGAGCGCGAACGTCCACGTGTTCGCGTCGACCTGGGTGAGCGCGCCCTGCCCGGAGCTGATGTTCGAGACCGGCTGGTCGAAGCGCACGGCCAGGGTGGAGCCGGGCGCCACCGACACGGGCGGGATCTTCGCCAGGTCAGGGGCGGGCGCGTCCGCGCACAGACCGGCCCGGCCGGGCGGAGCGGGCCATGAGAGGCAGCCGCTGCTCTTGGTGAGCGGCTGCTCGCCGATCGAGCCCTCGGGCCATGCTGCGCCTGGGCGGCCGCCGGGAACGCCAACAGGGCGACCACCACCAGCGCAAGCTTCAGCATGTCGACAAGCTATAGCGGGCGCTGCGCGATTTCGACGCGGCGTCGGGGTGGACTGCCAGGCCAGGTACGCGATCTCTCCGCTGAAGGCCACCGACGGCTGGTGCGGCTCCTGCTCGGGCCCGGAGACGTCCTCGGGCGCGCCGAACGCGCTGCCGTCGAACGGGACGGCCCAGATGCGGTCCTTCGCGGCGACGGCGACGACCGCCTTGCCGCCGGCCGCGGTGGCGAGGTCGCCGAGACCGTGAGTGGAGGCGCGTCCACCCCATCGTGTTGACTGTCGCCGCAGATGGTCCGGTTCTTCGCAGTCGTGGCGCTGCTGCTCGCCCTGGCGCCCGCGGCGCACGCGCAGATCACCCCGCCCGTGCCCGAGCACAAGGCGGACCCCGCGCTGACGACCTACGTCCAGCGGTCGGGCCCGTTCAAGCTCGGCCCGTACGCGACGCTGTTCGACTCCGTGAAGGTCACGCCGCCGCAGGTCCCGGGCGCGATCGTCGGGATGGACGTGCGGCTCGTGGACGCCGACGGCACGGTCATCCCGCAGTACGTGGCGATGCTCCACCACCTCGTCTACACCAACGGCGGGCCGGACAACCGGCGGCCGGACCCGATGTGCCCGATGAAGACCACGCGCGAGCGCTTCTACGGCACGAGCGAGGAGCTGCGGCCGCTGACGCTCCCGCCCGGCTACGGCTACCCGAGCGACCCGGCCGACAAGTGGCACGGGTCGATCATGGTCATGCACCACCGGTCGGGCACGCAGGAGTTCTTCGTCGAGACGCGCATCACGGTCGACCCGCGGCCCGTCATCCCCGTCAAGCCGTACTGGCTCTCGGTCATCCCCTGCTCGCCCGACCCGCAGTGGTCGGTGCCGGGCCGCGGGAGCAAGGAGCACCGCCGCGCGCGCGTGTTCGCGATGCCCGAGGCGGGCCGGATCGTCGCCGTCGGCGGCCACCTGCACGGCGGCGCGAACGAGCTCATCCTCAGCCAGCCGGGCTGCGTGCACCGCACGCTCGTGTCCAACAAGCCGTTCTACGCGCCCGCGCAAGGACCGGCTGTACGCCGTCCGCCCGCTCCTGCACGAACCCGACCCGAAGGCCATCAGCTGGTGGCAGTCGGCCACGGGCTACGCGTTCCGCAAGGGCGAGCAGTTCAAGGTCACCGCGGCCTACGACAACACGCGCCCGCACACGCGGGTGATGGGCATCAGCCATCTCTACGTCGCGCCGCCGCTCCCGGGCACGCCGGACGTCAAGTGCTCCCCCGCCCCGCCGGACGCGCAGGAGCTCGGCGCCGAGTTCCCCGGCGCGCGCACGAAGCCGCCCGCGGTGCGGCTCACGATGTCCCGCGTGGGCAAGGACGGGCGGGCGCGGCCCACGACCCGCGCGGAGGGGACCGCCCGCAGCGTCAAGGGACCCGCCGCGACCGTGACCGTGAGCGACTTCGCGTTCAGCTCGTCCAACCTCGTCGTCGGCCTCGGCGCGACCGTGCGCTGGCGCTTCCCGGACGACGAGCGCCACGACGTCACGCTCGCCGACGGGCCCGATCGGCTTCGGCTCGGACTGGTCGCAGGACGGCGACCGCTACGGCCGGCGCTTCACCGAGCCGGGCCGCTACCTGCTGATGTGCTCCCTGCACGCCGCGTTCATGTCGCAGGTGGTCACCGTGCGATCTACACCGCCACGACCGCGCCGCCCCGGCGCGGGTCGCCCCCGCCGCTGAACGAGCCGGTGCCGTGGTGGCGCTCCGCCGCCTGGCAGCCGCCGAAGAACAGGTTGCGCTCGCGGAAGCGGACCATCGTGCGCCCGTCGATGTCCGCGATGCCCGGCTCGGCGTACACGAGGCCGTCCTCGAAGTGCAGCCGCGCCGCGTCGACGGCGGGTTGCGCGTCCAGCCCGTGGTCGATCGCGTTGACGATCACCTGCAGGATCGCGGAGCGGATGCGGTTGGAGCCGGCGCTGCCCACCACGAGCTCCGGCCGGCCGTCCTCGAGCACGATCGTCGGCGCCATCATCGACGGCAGTCGCCGACCCGGCGGGTGCGTGAACCAGCCCGCGGGAGAGAGGTCCTGCTCGCCCATCATGTTGTTGACGTGGATGCCGGTGCCCGGGACCACGAGCCCGGAGCCCTCGCCGTTGGTGGTCGTGACGCTGCAGGCCCAGCCGTCCGCGTCGAGCACGGAGACGTGCGTCGTGGAGCCGAGGCGCGAGCTCATGAACGTGTCCGCGAACCCGGGCTCGTGCAGGTGGTCGAGGAACGCGTCGGTGCGCTCGGTCTGCGCGGCCTCCATGGCGGTGACCAGCGCCGCGCCGTCGGGCTTCCCGCCCGCCCGCTCGAGCAGCGCGAGCGCGTAGGCGATGAGCAGGCCGCCGGCGCTCGGCGGCGGGTTGGTGAGCACCTCGCGGCCGTGGTAGCGGACGTGGACCGGCTCACGCGGGAGCGTGGAGTAGGCGTGCAGGTCGGTGCGGGAGAGCGTCCCGCCGCGCTGGAGCACCCAGTCCGACACGGCCGCCCCGATGTCGCCCTCGTAGAACGGGCTCGCGCCCTCGGACGCCAGCCGCTCGATCGCGTCGGCGAGGTCGGGGTCGCGCACCACCTCGCCCTCGCGCGCGGCGCGGCCGTCGAGTTGGTAGCGGGCGCGCGACTCGGGTGTGGCGAACGCGATCGGGCCCAGCAGCTCCCACAGCAGGGCCTGGGTGGCGTTCGTGACGACCCCGTCGCGCGCGGCGGCGACGGCCGGCGCGGCCAGGTCGGGCAGCGGCACGCTCCCGAAGCGCGCCGACGCCTCCGCGACCCCGGCCGGGACGCCGTAGACGCCGCAGGACAGCGGCGCCGATGTGGAACACCTGGACGGCGTCGCCGAAGTCGAGCACGACGGCGTCCAGCGGCGCGCGCTCCCCGTTGGACGGCGACGCGACCATGAAGTCGAGCAGCACCGGCTCCCCGCCGGGCGGCGCGACGAGCATGTAGCCGCCGGCCCCGAGCCCGGTCAACAGCGGCTCGGTCATCAGCGACATCATCAACGCGGCCAGCGCCGCGTCGACCGCGTTGCCGCCGGCGCGGAGGATGTCCGCGCCGGCTTGGGCGGTCAGCGGGTGGCCGGCCGCGACGACTCCGCGGTCAGCCACCCAGTGGTCCTAGGAAGACGCGGCATGAACTCGGGCACGTCGACGTCCGTCGGACGCTGCTGCTGCGCGCGCTGAGCGGGCTCACGGTTGCGGGTTACCCGCGGCTCGCCGATCGGCTCACGGAAACCGCCGCGCTGCCCAGCGTCCGGCCGCGCCGGGGCGGGCGCGTAGCCCGTCGCGACGACCGTGACCCACACCTCGTCCTCGGCCAGGTTGTCGTCGACCATGGCGCCGAAGATGATGTTCGCGTCGGGGTGCGCGGTCTCCTGGACGGCGCGAGCCGCCTCGTTGACCTCCCACAGCGACAGGTCCCGGCCGCCCGTGATGGACAGCAGGATCGCCTTCGCCCCTTCGAGCGTCGTCTCCAGCAGCGGCGACGTCGTCGCCTGCGTGGCGGCGTCGAGCGCGCGCTTCTCGCCCGTGCCCATGCCGATGCCGAGCAGCGCCTGGCCGGCGTCGGACATGATCGTCCGCACGTCCGCGAAGTCCAGGTTGATCAGGCCCGGGAGCGTGATCAGGTCGCTGATGCCCTGGACGCCCTGGCGCAGCACGTCGTCGGCGACGCGGAACGCCTCGACCATCGACGTCTGCTTGTCCAGCACCGACAGCAGCTTGTTGTTCGGGACGACGATGAGGGTGTCGACCTCTTCGGCGAGCGCCTGGATGCCGGCCTCGGCCGCCTGCAGGCGACGCGAGCCCTCGAAGCCGAACGGCTTGGTGACGATGCCGACGGTCAGCGCGCCGAGCTCGCGGGCCACGCGGGCCACGACCGGCGCGGCGCCGGTGCCCGTGCCGCCGCCCTCGCCCGCGGTGATGAAGACCATGTCCGAGCCCTTGAGCAGGGACTTGATGCGGTCGTAGTCCTCCATCGCGGCCGCGCGGCCACGATCCGGATCAGAGCCCGAGCCCAGGCCGCGCGTGATGTCCGCGCCGATCTGGAGCGTCAGGTGCGCGGACGAGGACTGCAGCGACTGCGCGTCGGTGTTGAGCGCCAGGAACTCGACGCCACTGACCTCGGCCTCGATCATGCGGTTGACGGCGTTCACGCCGCCACCACCGACGCCGACCACGCGCAGCTGCGGCGTGCCGACGCCGCGCTGGCTGACCGAGCCCCACGTGTACTCGTCCGACGCCGGGGGCGTCGGGGGTGCCGGGGGCTCCTCCGGCGGGGCCATCATGTCGCCCGGGACGTCGGCGCTGAACGCGTGCCGGAGCCGCTCCTGCGGCGTCGGCGGCTGCGCCGGCGTGGCGCGCTCGGGAACGGCCGGCTCCTCGCGCGGCTCGGGCACAGACGTCTCCTCCGCGGTAATGGGCTGGCGCTGCGGCTCAAGCCCTTCTGTCTCGGTCTTGCGGAACAGGTTGGCCAACGGGCCTTCCCGCATGCTTGCCCGCTTGCCGCTACCCATTCGAGAGCACCTCCTTCGCCAGCCGGCGATACGCGTCTGCCGCTTGCCCAGTCGGGTCGTACTTGAGGACGGACATCCCCTTCACGGGCGCTTCCGCGAAGCGAACGGTCTTCTTGATGCGCGCCCCGAACACCCGGTCCCCGAAGTTCTCCTCGAGGATCTCGAGCGCTTCCTGCGCATGCAGCGTCCGCGTGTCCACCATCGTCGGGAGGATTCCCATGATCTCCACCGTCGGATTGAGGTTCTCGCGGATCAAGGTCAGGGTGTTCTGGAGCTGCAGGAGCCCGCGCATCGACAGATACTCGCACTGCACGGGGACGATCACCTTGTCGGCGGCTGTGAGCGCATTGATCGTCAAGAGTCCCAGAGAGGGCGGCGTATCGATGCAGACGAAGTCGTAGTCGTCCGAAACCGCACGCAGCGCCTTGTCCAGCGAGCGCTCGCGGCCGATCTTCATCGACATCGCCATCTCGGCGCCGGCGAGGTCGATCGAGGCCACGGCGACGTCGATCTCGCAGCGGTACGTGACCTCGCGGATCGGCAGGTCGTGCACCAGCACGTCGAACATCGACTTCTCGAGCGTCTCGGGATCGATGCCCTGCGACATCGAGAGGTTGCCCTGCGGATCCATGTCGACGCACAGCACGCGATACCCCGCCTCGGCAAAGGCCGCCGCGAGGTTCAGGGTGGTGGTGGTCTTCGCCACCCCGCCCTTCTGATTGGCGAAGGCGATCACCTTGGCCACGTCACACGCTCCGTTCGCTGTCGCAGGGGGAAGCCCATCAGGCTTCCTCGTTCGCCGCGACGACCGGGGTTCCTGCTAGCTCTGCTCGCGCTGGCAGGGCGCGGGGAGCTGCACGGCGGCTGCGGCGTCGACCACGAGCTTCTCGCCCGGGATCGGCTCGGAGCGGCACCACGCGTACGTGAACGTGTCGTAGTGGACGACCCCGCGGAACGGGTAGCCGAGGTTGCCCGCCAGGTTGCGATCGCTGCGCTTGATCTCGGTCGTCGGCATGAAGCAGTTGAACACGCCGTAGTCGCCGGTCGTGGGCGTGCCCGGCGCGCGTTCGCACTCCGGCGGCGCCGTGACCGGCTTGATCTCGCCGCTGGCGCCGCGCGCCTGCGCGCCGGCGTACATGTCGGCCTCCATGGCGGCGTTGAGCTTGCCCTTGGCGGCCTCGACCTCGGCGCTGCTCGCCCCGGCGGCCGGCATGAGCGCCTTCGCGTCCCCGAGCGTCGCGCGTTGCGCGCGCGTGATGCGGGCGTTGCTCTCCTTGCGCACCTTCGCCCGGAACGCGGCCTCCTCAGCGGCGTTCTGCTGCTTGTTGGCGTCGATCCGCGGGACCATGATCGCGAGCGCGATCCCGACGATCAGCGCGCCGATGCCGGTGCCGATGGCGAGCTTGCGCCACGGCACGGGCGGGATCTCCACACCGCGCGGTGGCGTCCAGACGTGCAACCAGGCCCCGAGGATCTCGAACGGGCTCGCCTTCTTCTCCGGCGCCTGATACATGCCCGAAGCATACACTTTGCGGTTGCGCGGATGACGCGGCTCGCCCTATCCTCGTGAACGTGAGCGATCCCGACCGCCTTCACGAACACGAAAAGCCTCGGGCGCCCAAGCCCGAGCAGACCAAGCAGAACGAGGATGCAGCGCCGCTGCACAACCTGGTCTCGAACGTGGGCAACCGCGCGTTCGGCGGCGCGATCGCGGCCCGGCAGGGCGCCGGGATCATGGAGGGCGGCCAGGTCCACAACTCCGTGCAGTCGAAGATCGACTCCACACGCGGCAGCGGCCAGAACCTGGATTCGGGCGTCGCCAACAAGCTCTCGCCGCAACTCGGCGACCTGTCGGATGTCCGCGTGCATACCGGCGACTACGCCAACGACCTCAATCACGCCGTGTCCGCGAAGGCGTTCGCGACCGGCACCGACGTCTACTTCGGCAAGGACCAGTACAAGCCGGGCTCGTCCGACGGCGACAAGCTGATCGCGCACGAGCTCGCCCACGTCGTCCAGCAGCGCGGCGCGCCGACGAGCGGGCCGCTCACCGTCTCCAACCCTGGCGATGCCATGGAGAACGAGGCGGACGCCGTGGCGGATAAAGCCAAAATTTGAAGTCAGACATCCCCTCCGCCCCACCCCGATCATCCGACCTTAATTGACCGAGATCTCCTTCGGCTTCATCGACCGCCGCGTCATGGCGGCCGTCGAGCGTGTCGCCGCGTCGGACCCCGATCCCGGCGATCCGTTCCGCGGGCTCTACATCTCCGACGAGGTCGCGCTGCGGCTCTCGCAGGGCGACTCGTCGCTGGACGCGGACGGGCGGCTGCAGGAAGTCGTGCGAGCGCTCGGCCTGGATCTGCTGGAGGCCGCGGTGCTGGCCGTGTGCGCCGCCACCGAGCTCAACCCCCGCTACGGGCGCCTGTACGCGTACCTGCAGGACGACGTCACGCGCAAGCTGCCGTCGCCGCGGCTCGTCGGGCAGCTGCTCGAGGGCGAGGGGCTCACGCCCGCGGACGTGATGGTGGCCTTCGACGCGAGCGGGCGCCTGCGGGCGCGCGGCGCGCTGAAGCTGCTCGGGGACGCGCAGACGCCGCTCGCCGAGCGGCCGATCAAGATCGCCGACCGGCTCGCCGCCGTGCTGCTCGGCGGGCGCATGGACGAGTCCGCCCAGCCGACGCGGCTGCGGCTGGTCGAGCTGCCGTCGCACGCCCCGGGGCGCCAAGAGGCGGTGGAGACGATGGCGGCGCTGCTCGCGCGCGAGAGCCATCTGCCGATCGTGCTGGCCGGGCCCGACGCCGACACGCTGATCGCCACCGCGCTGGGCCGGCCGATGGTGGCCGTGCACGTGCGCGACCTCACCGACAAGGACACGATGGCCGAGGCCGCGCTGGTCAGCGCGCTCGAGGGCCGGCCGATCATCTGCGAAGGGCTCGAGGACATCGAGCCGGGCGAGCGCGGGAAGCTGCTGCGCGCGATCGAGGCGCGGCCCGAGCGCACGCTGCTGGTCGCGCCGAACCGCACCGCCGCGCTGGCGCTGGGCGAGCGGACCGTGCTGCTGGTGGAGGCCGGCCCGCCGTCGTTCGGCGAGCGCCGCCAGGCCTGGTCGGACCTCAGCGGCGTGGCCGACACCGAGGACGTGGCCGCGAAGTTCCGGCTGTCGATGACGCAGATCATCGAAGCGGCCGAGGTCGCGCGGCTGTCCGCGGTGGCGCGCGGGGTGCCCGGGCCTGAGCAGACCGACCTCGACGCCGGCGCCCGCCAGGCCTCCTCGTCCAAGCTGGGCGAGCTCGCCGCCCGGCTCCCGCCCGGCTATCAGTGGTCGGACCTCGTGGTCCCGCCCAAGCAGGCCGAGCAGCTGCAGTCGATCAGCGCCTACCTGCGCCACCGCGACCGCGTGCTCTCCGAGTGGGGCTACGAGCGGACCGTCTCCCGCACCCAGGGCCTGAAGGTCCTGTTCGCGGGCGAGTCCGGCACGGGCAAGACGATGGGCGCGCAGGTCATCGCCGCCGAGCTGGGGCTGGAGATCTTCCGCGTGGACCTCGCCACCACGGTGTCCAAGTACATCGGTGAGACCGAGAAGAACCTGGACCGCATCTTCGGCGCCGCCGAGGGCTCGAACGCGATCCTGTTCTTCGACGAGGCCGACGCCTTGTTCGGCAAGCGCTCGGAGACCAGCGACTCCCACGACCGCTACGCGAACATCGAAGTCGCCTACCTGCTGCAGAAGATGGAGGGCTACCCGGGCGCCGTCATCCTCGCGACGAACTTCCGCCGCAACATCGACGACGCCTTCATCCGCCGCCTGGACTTCGTGATCGACTTCCCCTTCCCGGAGAAGGAGGACCGGCGCCGGATCTGGAGCAAGGTCCTCCCGCCCGAGGCGCCGCTCGCCGAGGACATCGACCTCGACTTCCTGTCGGAGAAGTTCAAGCTCAGCGGCGGCGCGATCCGCAACTGCTCGCTGTCCGCCGCCTTCCAGGCCGCCGACGAGGACTCCCCGATCGCCATGAAGCACCTCGTCCGCGCCGTCGCGAACGAGTACGGCAAGCAGGGCCGCCTCACGCTCGAGGCCGACTTCGGGATGTTCCACGAGGTCATCAAGGTCGGCGCGCGCGCCAACGGCGACTGAGGCCTAGCCCGCGCGGTCGACCGCGCGGCCGATGTACGGGCCGAGCGTGCGCGAGAAGTTCTGGGTCAGGTGGTCCTGGTCCTTGTGGACGAGGACGCCGCCGACGACCGGGAAGCACTGCTTGCTGGAGCAGAAGAACGGCGTGAGGTCGATGACGGTGCGGCCGAGCTGCTGCGCGGCGACGGCGGTCGCGTCGGTCACGAGGGCGCGGTTGCGCGGGATCGCGCACTGCGTGCCCGGCGTGAGCTTGCGGCGCACCGCGCGGCGGATGCAGTCGGGCGTCGACACGCGCGCGGTCGGCGTGTCGCGGAGCACGAACACGCGCGTGACGGACGGCGGGAGGGCGCGCAGGGCGGCGACGTGGCCCTGGACCTTGTAGCCCATGCCCTTCTCGGCCATCGGGAGCCGCGCGTTGTTGGAGACGAACACGGACGCCACCTCCGGGTGGGAGGCCAGCCAGGCGACCACGCGCTGGTTGTAGGCCACGCAGTCACTCGCGCCCGCCTCGGTCGGCGCGGGCTCCGAGTAGGAGAACGGGCAGTGCGGGCGGGCGAACTCGACCACCCGCCAGCGGCGGGACTTCGCGAGCGCGTCCATCCCGGCCCGCCAGTGCCCGGCGTGCGAGTCGCCGACCAGCGCGACGGTCGCCAGCGGGACGTGCGAGCCGTAGGTGCACGAGTCGGCGAGGTCGCCGCGCGCGCAGGCGACGTTCGGCGTGATCAGCGCCTCGTCGGGCGTCGGCGTGACGCGCTTGCTGTCATCCACGCACGACTTCTCGGGGTCCCTCGCGGCCGCGCCCACGCACGGCTTCTGCGCAGCGTCGGCCGTGCCGGCGAACAGCGCCAGCACGACGACCGCGAGGGCCGAGATCGCGAAGCGATCTAAGCCGAAGTGGGCACGCGCCGGCGCCAGCCGGCCGCGCCCACCTGGCGCCTGTCACGTGTTCTGCTGGTACGTCAGCGTGACCTTCTTGCCGCCGCTGCGCGAGCAGGTGACGCGGCCGTTGATCTCGGTGGAGATCGTGGTGCGGGTCTCACGGCAGGAGAACTTGCGGACCTTGGACGTGCAGCGGCCCTTCACGCTCGACCTGGTCCGGCACTTGTGGAACGCGAGCGCGACCTTGGAGGCCTCGCTGCAGCTGACCTTGGTCGCCTTCAGCGACGTGAAGTAGCCCGAGCCCGGGTACTTCGGCGGCGTGCAGGTCGCAGCTTGCGCCGACGCGGGCAGAGCCACGAGGAACGCCAGCGCGGCGACGAAAACGGCGATTCGAGACATTTGGAGCGGTCCTTCAGTAGGTGAAATCCTGTCCGAGTCTCGCCAAAACCGTCTCGGCGAGCAACCCGGCACCCTCATCATTCAGGTGGATCCCATCAGCGGCCCGAACGATGCGGCGTCGCCCGTCGATCGAGATCGCGTCCTGGTATCCGCGGGGCGCGAACTGCGCCACCGTATCGATCACGCGGACCTGGCTGGCCCAAGGCTGCGCCGCGACGCGCACGGCCGCGTTGACGACGCGCCCGATCTTGGCGCGCTCGCCGTCCTCCGGCGTGGGCACGGTGATCCAGTACACCCGCGAGTTCCCGCCCTGGCGGTAGGTGTCCACCATCCGGCGCGCGCGGTTGGCGTACAGCGCCGCCCAGTCGGCCGAGCAGCACTCGACCTCCTTGCCGCTCGCGTCCTCCATCGGGAAGCCTTCGTTGGCGCCGATGAACACGATCGTCGCGTCCGGCTTCTCCTTGCGCACCTGCGTGGTCGAGAGCTCGCCCCAGTCGAGCAGGAACGCCTTGGAGATGCCGGTCCCGAGCCGCACGTCCGGCACCACCTTCACGCCGCGGTCCGCCAGCGCCTCGCCGAGCTTCGCGTCCAGCGGCTGGGTCATCGAGTCGCCCGTCACGAGCAGCGTCCGCAGTCGCTGCTTGCGCGGCGCGGCCGCGCCGATCGCCGCCGGGTCGAACGCGTCCGCGGTGACCGGCGGGAGCTCGCCCCCGGCCTGCGCGGCGACGTTCTCGAACCCGCCGCCGCCGTCGAGCGCCTCGTCGGGTGAGAGGAACGCGAGCGCGTCGTCGACCGCGTCGCCGAACGGCAGCGCGTCGGCGATCGCACCCGCCGGCTCGCCGAAGAACAGCACGACGTCGCGATCCCAGCCCGGGTCCATCCGCTCGCCCTGCGCGCGCAGCCCGTCGCCCTTGAAGATCGACGAGCAGCACCGCGCACACGAGCAGCGCGATACACGCCGTCGCGCGCCCGGAACCGGGTCAGCCCGTTGCGGTCGAAGCGGTTCATCAGGGAGTCGTCGGGCATGGTCGTGCTAGAAATCGGAAGTAGATGAACGGGGCCACGCCCTGACTGGACACGGTCGCGGCGACCAGCGCGATGACCACGGCCAGCCCAGCGCCTAGTAACACCGGATTCGTGCTCTCGATGCGCACCTGCACCCGCTCGACCGTCCGCTCGGGCGCGAGCTGCAGCCCGATCACCGCCAGGATCATGAGCGCGATCGGCACCGTGAAGAGAGTGGCAGGGCCGGGGTCGAGCATGCGCGAGATGTAGGTCTCGAAGATCTCCATGTTCGGTGAGCGGAACAGGATCCACCCGAACACGACCAGGTGGAAGGTGACCGCCCAGCGCAGCCAGGCAGGGAACTTCACCCGCCCCTTCCACGCGTGCTCGATGCAGAGCATCGTCCCGTGGAAGAACCCCCACAGCACGAACGGCCACGCCGCCCCGTGCCAGAGCCCGCCGAGCGCCATCGTCAGCATCAGGTTGCGGTAGGTCTTCCACTTGCCCTTGCGGTTGCCGCCGAGCGGGATGTAGAGGAAGTCGCGCAAGAAGCGCGAGAGCGTCATGTGCCAGCGGCGCCAGAAGTCGCTGAAGCCGGTCGCTCGGTACGGCGAGCGGAAGTTCTGCGGGAACACGAAGCCCATCAGCAGCGCGAGCCCGATCGCCATGTCCGTGTAGCCGCTGAAGTCGCAGTAGATCTGGGCCGTGTAGGCGTAGGCGGCGAGCCACAGGTCCGGCGCGGCGTACGCGTCCGGCACGGCGAACACGGGGTCCACGACCTCGCGGGCGAGCGTGTCGGCGATCGCGAGCTTCTTCACCAGCCCGAGCGCGATCAGCGCGATGCCGGAGCCCACCGCGACCTTCTTCGGGTCCGGCGGCTGCTGGAGCTGCGGCAGGAACTCGCGCGCCCGCACGATCGGCCCGGCGACCAGGTGCGGGAAGAACTCAGGTAGATCGCGACGTCGATCATCGACGCCGGCTCCACCAGCCGCCGCTTGACGTCGACGACGTAGGAGATCGCCTGGAAGGTGAAGAACGAGACGCCGACCGGCAGCGCGATCGTCAGCAACGGCAGCGGCAGCCCCATGCCGGTCTCGCGCAGCGCGTCGTCGACGTTCGCGACGAAGAACCCGTAGTACTTGAAGACGCCCAGGGTGAGCAGGTCGAGCGTGACCGCCACGCCCAGGATCCACGATCGCGCCCGCTCGCTCTCGCGTGCGCGCGATCAGCACCGCCGCCCACTGGTTCCCGACGGTGATCCCCGCCAGCAGCACGCAGAAGCGCCAGTCCGCGTAGCCGTAGAAGACGTAGCTCGCGACGATGATGAAGGGCTTCCAGATGGCCTGCCGCTTCATCAGCGCCCACGAGAGAACGAGGACGACCGGGAAGAACAGCGCGAACTGGACGGTCGGGAAAAGCACGGCGGGGACAGGCGAGCCAACGCGGCAGCCGGCTAGCGGGCCATGCGGATCGCTTAGGGTTCCAGCAGGAACAAACGGGTGAGCTCGACCAGGTTGCGCTCAAGGTCGTGCTCGCCCAGCTCGACGCCCACCGCCTCGGCCAGGTCGGCGCGGATCGCCGCCCGGTCGCGGGTCCCGTCCAGCAGCGTGATCAGCTTGCGCGCCGCCGGCTCCTCCATCCGCACCCGCATGTAGGCGAGCGAGACCATGTCGGCGCCGCGCGCCGCCTGCCAGCGGGCCAACCGCGACGCGGTCGGCCGCTCGCCCGGCTCCGTCGCCGCCCGCAGCGGCCCGGCGTGCGGCATCAGGCGCTCGCGCCGGAAGCCGTCGAGCAGTGCCTCCGCCAGTGCCTGGGGCTCGGCCCCGAGCAGCTCCTGCAGCGTCGCGAACGAGACCGCGCGGGGGCGCTGCTCGTCGAGTACACGGAACGCGTCCGCGGTCAGCCCGACCTCCAGCGGCTCGGCGTTCGGCCGGACCGCCCAGTGCAGGCCCATGGTCCGTTCGGGCAACGCGCTCGATCGTGGCCTCGGGCCCTCCCGCGTGACAGACGATGCTCTGCCGGAAGTGGCGCCCGATCAGCAGGTCGCTGAGGTTCTCGAACGCGATCCGGTCACCGTCCGCAAGGTTCCACACGTGCGGCTCGACGCCCGCGGGGAGCATCTCCGAGCGCAGGCTGTAGAGGTCCGCCTCGCCCACGTAGGCGAGCCCGTGCCCGGCCGCGTGGCCGGCGAACTCCGCGAACCAGCGGGGCTTCCAGCTCTCGCTCAGGTCGTCGTGCACGAGCCGGTAGCTCTGGGCGTCGGCCAGGGCCGGCACCTCGCGCCCGAGCAGCATGCCGTAGGTGTCGGAGTCGCTCACCCGCTGCTCGTTGAGGAAGCGGTAGAGCTCCTGGGCCTTCGTGGCCTTCGCCTCCGCGCCGACCTCGTCGCGGGCGTGCCAGAGGCCGGCGTCCCGCAACAGGCGCCGGAAGTAGCCGCCGGGCTGCGCGTTGAAGGAGACGTACGCGATCCCGCCGGGAGCGAGCGAGGCCTTGATCGTCTGCAGCAGCGCGTCGTCGGCTTCCTCCGGCATCCAGCCGTACACGCCGTGGGCGATCACGTAGTCGAATTGGCCCAGTTTCCCGTTCGTCAGCCCGCGGACGTCCTCCACCCGGAACTCCGCGTTGGTGAGCCCGATCTCGCGGACCGCCAGCTGCGCTTCGGCGATGGCCGTCGGCGCGAGATCCACCCCCACCACGCTCAGCCCGGGGGTGGCCGCCGCCATCGCCAGCAGGTTGCCGCCGGCGCCGCAGCCGATCTCCAGCACGCGCGAGGCGAACGGATCGGGCGGCTCGAGGCCGTGCAGGGTCGCGACCGTACCCAGCCGGTCCGGATGCGTCTGCGCATACGGGAAGTTGGAGTAACGGACTTCGTCGTAGATCGTCTGAGACATGAGGGCGGGAATCTTCACACCGCAGTCCACGTCACAGGTAGGGTGCCCAACGTGCTGACGATCAACGTGCCGCTGAACACGATGCTCGCGGACCTCGACGAGACGCTGCGCGACCTGCTGAAGGCCGAGCTCGAGCGTCACGGCTTCGAGGGCGTGGACATCGAGTTCGATGCTCCTTCACGGGAGTGGTCCGGTCAGCTCTCCAAACCGACGGTCAACCTGTTCCTGTACGACCTGCGCGAGGCCGAGAGCCTGCGCACCAGCGAATGGCCGCGGGCCACGAGCAGCAACGGCCGCCGCGTCGAGACGCGGCCGCCGATGATGATGGAGTGCTCGTACGCCGTGACCGCCTGGACACAGGCCGTCGAGGACGAGCACCGCCTGCTGAGCCAGGTCCTC
Source organism: uncultured Solirubrobacteraceae bacterium (assembly GCA_963724195.1). Taxonomy (GTDB): domain Bacteria; phylum Actinomycetota; class Thermoleophilia; order Solirubrobacterales; family Solirubrobacteraceae; genus Solirubrobacter. Next base: position 141,863 of record CAVRTQ010000002.1, read on the forward strand.
GCGATCCTCTTCGCCTATCCCCAGATCCCCGAGGAGCGCCTGAACGGGCGGCTCGCCGGCGGGGCGCAGGCGTACCCCATCAAGGGACGGATCGGGCAGGGCAAGGGCGAGAAGGCGGACTTCTGGAGCGCGGTGGGCGGCCAGTACAAGGTCTCCCTCGACTACGTCGTGCGGCTCTCGGTGGAGTCCGGCGCGCGTGTCGAGCGTGGCCCGGAGGTCCGTACGCAGACGATTCGCACGTCGTTGACCGACGCTCCGCGCACCGTGCTCGAGATGCACCGCTCCACCGGGCGCGTCAGCGACAAAGCCGGCGAGCCGGTGCCGGACGTGTGGGTCACGCTGCCCGATCTCGGCGCCTGGTCGTCCAGCAACCCGCAGGGCACGTTCCGTTTCGACCGCCTTCCTCCCGGCCTGCACCGGCTACTCGCCCGCACCGCCGACGGCCGCGAGGCCGACGCGCTGCTGCAAGTCCCCGGAGCGGGTGTCGACCTAGTCATATGAACACGCGTCACGGCACGGATTGCCCGAATGGCTGCCTGACAGCCTCTGGCCTTCTCGAAGGATCCGCAGCAAGGTGTGGGCATGGCGATTGAGCCCGGCCCCCGCGTCCTGCTCGGAAACCTCGGACCGATCATGCGAGTCGGCATGAATCGTGTCCTCATCGAGGAGGGCTGCGAAGTGGTCGGTCATGAGGACCGGCCCAGCGCCATCATCGGGGCCGCACACCGTCTGCGCCCCGACATCGTGGTGCTCGATCTGGACAACGGGTCGTCGCATGAGCTCGCACAGCTCGTGCGCGGCGCGTCTCCGGAAACCACCGTCGTGCTCTGGGCCCGCGAAGAGGACTTGATGGAAGTCCTCGAGCCGGTCTGGAATACATCTCGCCTCGTCGCCGTCCCGATTGTCGAGCGACTGCGAAGCGAACTGAGCGGCCAGCACGTCCACGAGTGAAGGAGTGACATGCCCACGTACCTGACTCCCGGCGTTTACGTCGAGGAAGTCCCGTCCGCGAACAAGCCGATCGAGGGCGTGAGCACGTCGATCGCTGCGTTCGTGGGCCTGGCCCCGGGCGGGCCGGTCAATACGCCGATGCGGATCTCGAACTGGACCCAGTTCTCGAAGATCTACGGCGACCCGAACGAGCCCGACAACGGGCCGTTCATGGATGGCGCGTACCTCGCGCACAGCGTCTACGGCTTCTTCCAGAACGGCGGCACGACCTGCTGGATCGTGCGCGTCGGCGAGGACGGCAGCACCAACGGTCGCGGCCCCGTGCCGCGCGCCGCGCTGCCGGCGGCCACCGACGCCTCCGTCGAGGCGTTCGCGGCGGTCGCCCTCAACGCCGGCAAGGAAGAGGTCACCGTCGAGGTGTCCGAAGAGCCGACGGCCGGCGAAGGCGCCGACAAGACCTACACGGTCAAGGTCTCGCAGGGCTCCACGAACGAGGAGTTCACGGGCCTGTCGACCAAGAAGGGCCGCACGAACCTGGCCACCAAGGTCAACGCGCAGTCCAAGCTGATCAAGATCGAGGAGACCGGCGCGGCACTGCCGGACGCGCAGCGCGTCCCGGCGACCGGCCTCTTCAAGCTGTCGGCCCCGTCGATCGACCCGGGCAAGGTCGAGGGCACGCACTTCGCCGGCGACGTCGCCCGGCGCAAGGGCCTCGGCGGCCTCGCCGCCGTCGACGAGATCACCATGCTCGTCGCGCCGGACATCGTCAACCTGATCGGCGACGACGGCGACGACACGTCGTTCCGTGACCTCCAGGGCAAGATGATCGCCCACGCCGAGGGCTCGGGCGACCGCATGGCCATCCTCGACACCCCGCCGGACCTGCTCCCGCAGGACGTGCTCGAGTGGCGGCTGAACACCGCCGGCTACGACTCGAAGTTCGCGGCGCTGTACTACCCCTGGATCGAGGTCCAGAACCCGCTGACCAACAAGCCGATGATGGTTCCGCCGTCCGGCCACATGGCCGGCCTGTGGTGCCGCGTCGACGGCACGCGCGGCGTGCACAAGGCTCCGGCCAACGAGGTCGCGCTCGGCGCCAACGGCCTCGGCTTCCAGGTCACGCACGCTGAGCAGGGCGGCCTGAACAAGGTCGGCATCAACTGCATCCGCGCCTTCCCGGGCCGCGGCATCCGCGTCTGGGGCGCCCGCACGCTCTCGAGCGATCCCGAGTGGCGCTACATCAACGTCCGCCGGCTCTTCAACTTCGTGAGCGAGTCGATCATGGAGGGCACGCAGTGGAGCGTGTTCGAGCCCAACGACGAGAAGCTGTGGATTCAGCTTCGGATCGCGGCCGAGAACTTCCTCACCCGCGTGTGGAACGACGGGGCCCTGTTCGGCTCCACGCCGTCGCAGGCGTTCTACGTCAAGTGCGACTCTGAGACCAACCCGCCTGAGGTCATCGAGGCCGGCCAGGTCATCTGTGAGATCGGCATCGCGCCGGTCAAGCCCGCCGAGTTCGTCGTCTTCCGCCTGTCGCAGTTCAGCGGCGGCGAAGGCTCGTCCATCAGCTAGTCACGTCGGTAACTGAACGAAAGGACTGACCGGTATGCCGGCCAATGACAAGGAAGCACACGTCCCGATTTGGTTCACCCTCTCCATCGGCGGTGCCGAGGCGGCGGGGTTCTTCAAGGAGGCGACGGGCTTCGACTCGGAGTCCGAGGTCACCGAGATCAAGCGGTCGCTCCCGAACGGGCGCACCGACGTGATCAAGGCGATGGGCAACACCAAGTGGGGCGACATCGAGCTCAAGCGCGGGATCGATCAGGACAAGTCACTCTGGGAGTGGCGGAAGATGATCATCGACGGCAAGCTCAAGGAAGCCCGCAAGGACTGCACCATCACGATGATGGACTACGAGCTCAAGCCCGTCGTGACGTACTCCATCATCAACGCGTGGCCCAAGAAGTACACGGGCGTGGGCCTGAAGGCGGACTCCAACGAGGTCGCCGTCGAGGGCATCACGCTCTGCCACGAGGGCTTCGAGATCAAATAGTTAGGAGACCAGGCCTACGCCTATGAAGTCGGAGTACGCGTTCACGCTCCCCCGGGGGCTCGTCGACAGCGAAGGTGGCGTCCATCGCGACGGCACCATGCGGCTGGCGACGGCCCGCGACGAGATCGAACCGCTGCGGTCCGTCGAGGTACGCCAGAACGAGGCGTACCTGACGGTCCTGCTGCTGGCTCGGACCGTCACCCGGATCGGGGACTTCACCGAGATCACCCCCGAACTGGTCGAGAGCCTGTTCGCCTCCGACTTCGACCACCTCCAGCGCCTCTACGAGCGGATCAACTCCGACGGAGAAGCGGTGGGGGTGGTGGCCTGCCCGGCCTGCTCCAATGCGTTTGAAGTTGACCTCACGGAGATAGAGGACGGGCGCCTGGGGGAATGAGTCGGCCGTCCCCTCCTGAACTTCTGGAGGAGACGGCCCGCCTCGCGTATCACTTCCACTGGCCGCTCGACACGATCTTGGACCTGGAACACGCTGACCGGCGCAAGTTCCTGAGCGAGGCCGACGCACTCGCCTATCCCTACGAGGACTGACTCAGATGGCCGACGACAACCCGCCCCAGAAGCGCCCACCCGTGAAGATGGGGCTGCGCGTCGTCGCGCGTCACACCGCCGGCCGTCACGGCGGCCGGGCCCTGGCGCGTGACGTGGCGGAGGCCCGCGCGCCCAAGCACCTCGCCGCGTCCACGCGGCTCTCGCGGCATCCCGACGAGGAGGCCGCCCCCGAGACGTACGCGCCTGTCGCTGCGCCCGCGCCCCCGGCTCCGCCGGTTGTGGCGCGCGAGGCCGCGGCGCCCGCGGCTCCGCCTGCCCCTGCTGCTGCGCCGCCGCGCCCGCCGCGCCGGCCGAGGCCGCTGCTCCCGCCGCGAACACGCCCGATTGGCAGAAGGCCGGCATGAGCCCCTTCGCCGCCCAGTGGCTGTTCGGCGACGGCGCCGTCGCGGACGACCTCGTGCCGATGAGCGTCGCCGAGAAGATGCCCGAGCCGTCGAAGGAGCAGCGCATCGCCCGCTTCCTCGCCCGCGGCGGCCTCGAGCGCTCCCGCGGCGCCCGGATCGTCGAAGGCGCCGGCTCCGGTTCCCCGCTCTCGTCCGACGAGCTCGGCCTCGACGCCGGCGACGAGGGCGACTCAGGCGCGTCCCCGAAGCGCCTGTCCCGCAAGCCGCTGGACACGGACGCCGCGGCCGCCCCGTCGGACCCGCCCGCCACCGCGTCGGTCGCGCGCACGCCCGCCGACCCGGCGCCCTCAAGCACCGACGCGCCGTCTTCGTCGGCCCCGGCCTCCGTCGCGCGCACGCCCGCCGACCCCGCGCCGTCTTCACCCGCGCCCTCGTCGGCCCCGGCCTCGATCGCCCGCACCCCCGCCGACCCGACGCCTGCGTCTGCGCCGGCCTCGATCGCGCGCACGCCCGCCGACCCCGCCCCGTCTTCGCCCGCGCCCTCGTCGGGCCCGGCGTCCGTCGCGCGCACCCCGGCCGACCCGCCCTCGTCGCCGCCGCCCGCCCCATCGTCCGCTCCGGTGTCGATCGCGCGCACCCCGGCCGAGGACGCGCCGTCCTCGCCGCCCGCCCCTCGTCCGCGCCGGCCTCGATCGCGCGCACCCCGCCGACGCCCGCGCCCTCGTCGCTCGCCGCCCGCCACATCGTCCGCTCCGGCGTCGATCGCGCGCACCCCGGCCGAGGACGCGCCGTCCTCGCCGCCCGCCACCTCGTCCGCGCCGGCCTCGATCGCGCGCACCCCCGCAGACGACGCGCCCGAGCCTTCGTCAGCGCCGGCGTCGATCGCCCGGACCCCGGCAGCTACGCCGGCGACACCCTCGTCCGGCCCGGCCTCGGTCGCCCGCACGCCCGCCGACAACGCGCCCGCCCCCTCGCCGGGCCCGGCGTCGGTGGCCCGCACTCCCGCCGACGACGCCGCAACGCCCACGTCGGGCCCGGCCTCGATCGCCCGCACGCCCGCCGACGACGCGCCCGCCCCCTCGCCGGGTCCGGCGTCCGTGGCCCGCACGCCCGCCGACGCGCCCTCGTCGCCGGCTGCCACCTCGTCGGCGCCGGCCTCGATCGCTCGCACCCCGGCCGAGGACACACCGTCCTCGCCGCCCGCTCCCTCGTCGGGCCCGCGTCCGTGGCGCGCACTGCGGCCGACACGCCTCGTCGCCGCCCGCCTCCTCGTCGGCGCCGCCTCGACACGCCCTCGTCGCCGCCCGCGCCGTCCGGGCCGGTCAAGCTGGCGCGGAAGGCCGTGGCCGAGCCCGAGGCGCCCGCCCGTCCGGTGATGAAGGTCGCGCGCGTGACCGCTCCCGCGCCCCCGCCGGTGGTGCCGGTCGACCCCACGCCGGCGCCGGCCACGGTCAGCGAGCCCGCTCCGGCGGCCGAGGCGCCTGAGTCCGCCGAGGCCGGCGAGCCGCGCGCCGCGGGATCTTCCGCCGCTTCATGGACGTGGTCAGCGGCGCCGAACCGGCCACCGACGACGCGCCGTCCGCCGGCGCGCCCGAGGGCGATGGCCCGACGATCGCCCGCACGGCGGAGCCCGCCGCGGCCGCGCCGCCCAACGCGCCGGCGCCCCCGACGCTCGCGCGTACCGCGGCTCCCGCCGCGCCGGCGCAGCCCACGCTCGCCCGAGCCGCCCAGCCCGCGCCACAGCCGACGCTCGCACGTGCCGCCCAGCCGGCGCCCGCAGCCCCGCAGCCGACCCTGGCGCGCGCCGCGCAGTCCACGCCGGCCGCGCCGCAGCCGACGCTCGCCCGGACCCCGGAACCGGCGGCGACCCCGCAGCCCACCCTCGCCCGGGCCGCGCAGCCGGCGCTTGCGCGGGAGGCCGACGCCGAACCCGCGGACGAAGCGCGGACACGGCGCCCGAGGCTGAGGCGACCGAGACGGGCGCGCGCAGCCCGCAGGGCGAAGCGACCCCGCCCGCCCTCACGCAGGACGGAACGTCGACGCCCGCGCCGGACGCGGCACCCTCGCCCGCCGCCGATCAGCCGACGGTCGCACGGACGGCCGTCCCCGAACCAGTCGATGCGCCGACGCCGTCGCAACCGAAGCGACTCGCCCGTCTGTCGACGAAGCCGCCCGCCGTCGCGCGTTCCGTGCAGGACAGCCACACACCGGCGAGCCAGGACGCGGCCGCGGCGACGCGCTCTGCCCAGGACGCGCCCGCGGGGCCCACGCTCGCGCGCTCGGCCCAGGACGCGCCGGCATCCGCGACGCCAGAGCCGTCAGCCGGGGCGACGCTCGCGCGTTCCGCCGAGGACGGCCCGACGTCCGCGGGGCAGGACGCGCCCGCGGGGCCCACGCTCGCGCGCTCGGCCCAGGACGCGCCGGCATCCGCGGCGCCAGAGCCGTCAGCCGGGGCGACGCTCGCGCGTTCCGCCGAGGACGGCCCGACGTCCGCGGCAGGACGCGCCCGCGGGGCCCGCGCTCGCGCGCTCGGCCCAGGACGCGCCGACGCCCGCGGCGCAAGACGCGCCCGCGCGACGCCGACGCTCGGCCCGCGTCCGCGCGCAGGACACGCCCGCGCGGCCCGACCCTCGCCCGCACCGCGCAGGACACGCCCGCGCAGCCGACCCTCGCCCGCGCCGCGCAGGACACGCCCGCGCAGCCGACCCTCGCCCGCACCGCGCAGGACACGCCCGCGCAGCCGACCCTCGCCCGCGCCGCGCAAGACACGCCCGCGCAGCCGACGTTGGCCCGCGCGACGCAGGCCACGCCCGCGCGGCCGACCGTCGCTCGCGCGGCGCAGGACACGTCCACGCTCGCCCGCTCCGCCCAGGACATGCCGGCCGGCACCGCGTCCGCGGAGCCCACGCTCGCGCGGGCCGTCGAACCGGCGCCCGCGCCGACGACTGCCGACGGGCTCACCCCGGCCGCGTTCACGGGCGCGCCGTCGATCGCGCGCGCGGCGTACGAGTCAACGCTGCCGACGCCCGCCCCGACGCTCGCGCGCTCGGCCACGACGCCGACCGGGGCCGCGCCGCTCGCGCTCGCCTCGAAGGCACCGGAGCCGCCCACGGCCAACAAGCGGATCGCCGCGCGCGCCGCGGCGGCCGCAGCGGCCGCGCCCGCACTCGCCCCGCAAGCCGACCAGCGGCCGAACCTCGAACTGGTCCAGGACACGCCGCAGATCGCGCGCAGCGCCGCGGAGCGCCTCGCGGACGCGACGGGCGGCTCCATCAGCCACGACGGCGAGTCCGGCCTGCGCACCGTGAACTTCCCCGCTCCCGGGGAAGCCGACGCCGGAGCCGCGGCGCCACACCTTTCGCAGGCCCCGTTCACGATCTCCCGCGAACTGGCGGACCCGGCCCCGGCCGAAGCGCCCGCACCCACCTCACCGTCCGGGAGCGCGAAGCCCGGCGACAGCCCCGAAACCGCCCAAGAAGAGGCCCATAAGCGCGAGGAGCTGTACGAGTACTTCCTCGACCGCTTCAAGCGCGATCTGCTCGCCGAGCGCGAGCAGATGGGCCACCTGATCATCGACAACCCGTAGCGAGCCGCCAATGCCACCAGCCAGCGGAACAGCCGATCGCCAATCCCCAGGTCCAACACGCGAAGGCCTTCAGCGTGTCGATTCCGACGCTCACGCTCGAGGTCGGACTCTTCACGCAGGTCACCGGGATCTCGGCGCAGATCGACGTGATGGAGTACCCGGAGGGCGGCATCAACACGTTCGTGCACCGCCTGCCGACGCGGATCAAACAGGGGAATATCACGCTCAAGCGCGGCGTCACCAAGGAGAAGGCGCTGCTGCAGTGGTTCCAGTCGACGGTGGTGAAGGTCCAGCCTGCCGACCTCTCGATCAACGTGCTGGACGAGCTCGGCAACACGATGCAGTCGTGGTCGTTCCGCAACGCCTACCCGGTCAAGTGGACCGGGTCGGACCTCAATGCGGGCGGCAACGAGTTCATGACGCAGTCCCTAGAGATCGCCCACTCGGGCATGAAGGTGATGTAGCTCGATGCCCCCGACCGCACTCCCTGAGAACTTCGTCCGCGCGTACCTCGAGATCGAGGGCGGCGCGAAGCTCGACTGTTACTTCAACCCGACCGAGTACTCGATCGCGAAGACGAACACCTGGGAAGCGGAGAAGGTCAACGGCAAGTCCTCTCCGAACCAGAAGTTCACGAGCGGCAACCCGCGCAAGATGGAGCTGAGCCTCCTCTTCGACCAGACGATGCCGCCCTTCACGATGGGCGTGGGCGAGGCGACCGCGCTGCTGCTGGACGCGATGGAGGTTCCGGGCGGCACGAACGCCGGCACGCCGACCGCGGCGCCGCCGTTCATCACGTTCGGCTGGGGCAAGCTGAAGTTCAAGGGCGCCTGCACGAGCCTCACCTGCACGTACAAGCTGTTCACGCCCGAGGGCCAGGCGCTGCGCGCCGACGTGAAGCTCAGCCTGACGCAGACCGGCGAGCCGCCCAAGGGCCAGAACCCGACCACGCGCGCGCAGGCCGGCTTCGGCGTGCATCGCGTCAAGGACGGCGACACGCTGCCCTCGATCTCGTACTCCTCCTACGGCGACGCGACGGACTGGCGCCGGATCGCGGAGGCGAACGGGATCGACAACCCGTTGCACCTGCGCCGCGGTTCCTCGCTGTCGCTCCCGAGCATCGAGAACTAGATGCCGGCGACGAGCGGGACCCAATCCAAGGAACACGTCGCGTCGATGTCCGTCGTCGTCGACGGACAGGCGCTCGATCCCAAGTACGCAAATCTGCTGTCCGAGGTCAAGGTCATCGACAGCCTCACGCTGCCCGACATGGCGCTCGTGCGGATCACCGACCTCAAGGGCGAGAACATCGACGCCAACCCGCTCAAGCTGGGCGCGAAGATCGAGATCAAGGCCGGCGACATGGGCGCCAACACGACCGAGTCGATCTTCAAGGGCCAGATCGCGGCCGTGGAGCCCGAGTTCACGCCCCAGGGCGTCGTGATCTCCGCCCGCGCCTACGACGACGCGCACAAGCTCAACCGCCAGAAGAAGTCGCGCACGTTCCAGCAGATGTCGGCCTCCGACATGGCGCGCAAGGTCGTCGGCGAGGCCGGCCTGGGCGCGGGCGAGATCAAGTCCACGAGCGTCGTCCACGAGTTCTTCCAGCAGAGCAACGAGACCGACTGGGACTTCCTGTGGCGGCTCGCGCTGATGCACGACTACGAGGTCGTCGTCACCGACGGAAAGCTCAACTTCCGCCCGGCGAACGTCTCGGCGGGCAGCGCCGTGGCCCTGCGCTGGGGCGAGAACCTGCAGACGTTCCGGCCGCGCATGAGCGGCATCCAGCAGGTGGACAAGGTCGAGGTCCGCGCCTGGGACCCGAAGGCCAAGAAGGTCGTCAACGGCAGCGCGAGCAGCCCGACCACGACGTCGAAGCCGGGCGTGCAGCGCAGCGCCGTGGCCAAGGACCTGGGCGGCGGCACGACCGTCGTCACCGACCGCGTCGCGACCAGCGCCGCCGAGGCCAACGAGATCGCCAAGTCGACGCTGCAGCGGATGGCCGACGCCTACTTCGAGGCTGACGGCGTCGCCATCGGCAACCCGAAGATCAAGGCGGGCTGCAAGGTCAAGGTCGAGGGCGTCGGGACCAAGTTCGGGGGCGAGTTCACGATCTCCTCGAGCACGCACTCCTACCACGGCCACCGCGGCTACCAGACGCAGTTCCAGATCTCCGGCCGCAGCGCGCGGACGCTCACCGAGCTCGTCCGCCCGCCCGCCAATCGCGACTGGACCGCGTCGATCGTGGTCGGCGTGGTGACCAACAACAACGACCCCGAACAACGTGGTCGGGTGCGCGTGAAGTACCCGAGCCTGTCCGACAAGGAAGAGTCGGCGTGGGCGCCCGTCGCCACCCCGAGCTCCGGCAACGCGCGCGGCCTGCTGATGCTCCCGCAGCCCGACGAGGAGGTCGTGATCGGCTTCGAGCACGGCGACAGCCGCCGCCCGATCGTGCTCGGCTCGACCTTCAACGGCAAGGACAAGCCGGGCGCGGATCTGCTCCAGAACCGCGACGGATCCTTCGCTGTGCTGATCGAACGAGAAGATCCACCAGCACTCGAAGAAGGACTTCGAGATCAAGTCCGACCAGAAGATGATCGTCGAGATCACCCAGGACGAGAAGATGACGGTCAAGGGCAACTCGGAGCACACGACGACCGGCAACAACAAGCAGAAGGCGCAGACGTTCGTCGTCGAGGCCGGGTCCAGCATGACCGTCAAGGGCGTCTCCGTGAACGTCGAGGCCTCCGCGGCGCTCACGCTCAAGGGCGCCACCGTCAACATCCAAGGCTCGGGCCCCGTGAGTATCAAGGGCATGCCGATCAGCATCGGTTAGGGTCGAGAACGTGACGGAGATCATCGGATCGGGCCTCGCCTTCCCGCTGCAGGTGGACCGCCGCGGCCAGATCGCCCTGGCCAAGGACGAGCAGGACATCGAGCAGGCGATCCAGCTCATCCTCGGCACGGCGCCGGGCGAACGTCCGATGCGCCCCGAGTTCGGCTGCGGCGTGCACGACTTCGTGTTCGACTCGATCGACGCGAACACGATCGGCAGCATGGAGCAGGCCATCCGCGACGCGCTCGTGCGCTGGGAGCCGCGGATCGAGGTCCAGCGCGTCAACTTCGACAGCAGTGACGCGACGAGCGGCCTGCTGACCATCGACATCGTCTACAAGGTGCGCGCCACCAACACGTCGCGCAACCTCGTCTACCCGTTCTACGTGATCCCCGCGGAGGAGATGGAGTGAGGCTCCCCGAGATCCAGCTCGACGACCGGCGCTTCCAGGATCTCGTCTCCGAGGCCCGCACGCGGATCGCGCGTTCGTGCCCCGAGTGGACCGAGCACAACGTCTCGGACCCCGGCATCACGCTGATCGAGCTGTTCGCGTGGATGACGGAGATGACGATCTACCGGCTCAACCGGGTGCCGGACAAGCTCCACGTCGCCCTGCTGGACCTGCTGGGCATCCGTCTGGACGGCCCCTCCGCCGCCACCACCAGCCTGCGGTTCCGGCTGGCGGACGCGCCGAGCGAGCCGATCCTCATCCGCGGCGGCGAGACCGAGGTCGGCACGCCGCGCACCGCCCACGACGAGTCGATCATCTTCCAGGTCGACGAGGACTTCACGATCCCGTCGATGACGCCCGCGGCCTACGTGCTCCAGCGCGTCGGGCAGTCGCCCAAGAACGTCGGCGTGGCCGACGGCGAGGCGCGCCCGCAGGGCTCGGACCAGCTCGCGTTCGGCACCCCGCCGCAGGTCGGCGACTCGCTCTACCTCGGGTTCGAGGACGCGCTGGACCGGCTGATCATCCAGATCGACGTCGACGCGTCCCAGGCCCGTGGCGCGGGCGTGAACCCGGAGGACCCGCCGCTGATCTGGGAGGTCTCCCAGGGCGACAACGAGTGGGCGCCGGCGACCGTCCTCGAGGACCTCACGGGCGGCTTCAACTACGGCTCGGGCACGGTGGAGCTGGAGCTGCCGCCGCGCTCGGCGATCGCCCCGATCGCCGGCCAGCGCCTGTACTGGCTGCGCTGCCGGATCACCGAGCTGACGGCGAGCGGGCGCGAAGGCGCCACCTACTCGCACGCGCCGGAGATCTACTCGATCACGGCCGTCCCGATGGGCGCGCGCCTGCCGTCCACGCACGCCTCGTTGATCGAGCGCGAGACGCTCGGCTCCTCCGACGGCACGCCCGGCCAGATCTTCCCGCTGCGCAACCACCCGGTGCTGAAGGTCGGCCCGGGTGAGACGCTCGAGGTCCAGGACCCGGACACGGGCGACTGGGTGCGCTGGGAGTACCGCAACGACTTCGTCGGCTCCACCGAGCACGACCGCCACTTCACCGTGGACCTCGTGTCCGGTGACGTGGAGCTCGGCCCGGCGATCCGCGAGACGAGCGGGCGCTGGGTCCAGTACGGCGCGGTCCCGCCCAAGGGCGCGATCCTGCGCTTCACGCGCTACCGCCACGGCGGCGGCCGTGACGGCAACGTCACCGCGAGCTCGCTGACCGTGCTCAAGAGCACGATCGCGGGCATCGACACGGTCACCAACCCGGACGCGGCGAGCGGCGGCGTGGACGCCGAGATCCTCACGCACGCGCGCCAGCGCGCGTCGATGGAGATCCGCTCGCGCTACCGCGCGGTCACGGCGGAGGACTTCGAGTTCCTGGCCGGTGAGGCGAGCCCGCGCGTGGCGCGCGCGGTCTGCATCCCGCCGCGGGACGGCGGCGCGGTGCCGCTGCACCTGGTCCCGCGCATCTACCCGGCCGACCGGCGCCTGCACTTCGAGGAGCTCGTCCCGGAGCCCGAGCTGCTGACCGAGGTCGGCGAGTACCTCGACGAGCGGCGCCTGATCGGCACGACGGTGGAGCTCAAGCCGTGTCGCTACCGGGGGCTCAGCGTGGTCGTGAACCTCCAGGCGCGCCCGCTGGCGGACACCCAGCGCGTCGAGCAGGACGTCGCGCACGCGCTCTACACGTACCTGAACCCGCTCGTGGGCGGCAACCCGACCGGTCCCGGCGCGGGCTGGGCGTTCGGACGGGCCCTCAACCAGGGCGAGCTCTACGGCGTGGTCCATGCCGTCGAGGGCGTGGAGTTCGTGCGCATCCTGCGCCTGTACGAGACCAACCTGGAGACGGGCGAGCAGTCGGCCAAGCCGGCCGGCACCCACATCGTGCTGGAGCCGGACGAGCTGATCGCGTCCGGCCTGCACATCGTCAAGGCCACGCACCGCGAGGACTAGTTGATCCGGAGCAGTACAAAGGACCGGAAGAGGACGGCGCCGCCAACGGCCACGGGACGGACATCGAGCCCGCGTCCACGGACGGCAACGGCAACGGCTACCGCACGTTCTCGGGGTCCGGCTTCGGCACGCTGATGATGCAGCTGTCGCTGGGGCCGAAGGAGACCCCGCCGGTCGCGTCCACGCGTGCGTACCTGCGCAACGGGCTGCCGTCGCTCTACCAGGACGGCGACTTCGGGATGCGGTTCATCGGCTCGCTCGAGGAGCTGCTGGACCCGATCGTCGCGATCCTGGACGCGCTCCCCTCGCACTTCGATCCGAACTTCGCGCCGCCGGACATCCTGAACCTGCTCGCGGCGTGGCTCGGCGTGGACCTCGACGAGACGCAGGACATCAAGCACCAGCGCGAGATGGTCCGGCGCGCGGCCGAGCTCGGCCGCCGGCGCGGCACCGTCAGGGGCCTGGAGCTGGCGCTGAAGCTGCACTTCCCGCACCTCCCGTTGCGCGTCGAGGACAACGGTGGTGTGATCTGGCACGGGAAGCCGGCGAAGGACGGGAATGCGACGTCGGATTTCGTCGTCTACTGCGATAAACCCGTCGACGCGGACCTGCAGGCCTCGGTGGCCCGCATCATCGAGCAGTACAAGCCGGTGCAAGCGACATACCGGCTGCGCGTGAAGGCAGCAAAGAAGAAGGTCGAGTCATGAGGACGTGCCAGAGCTGCGGCAAGGAGAACGCGGACGATCAGGACTTCTGCAGCTGCGGTGAGTACCTGCGCTGGGAGCCGACCGGCTACGCGATGCCGGCGATCACCCCCGATCAAGTCCAGCCGCAGGATCCCGCGGCGGCACCTCCCCCGCCTCCGTCCGTGACGCCGGCGCCCGCCTTCTCGCCCGAGCCCGGAAACGGCCACGGCAATGGCCACGGCCACTCGGTGCCCGCCGCGCCCCCGCCGCCCCCGGCCGCGTCGCCGCTGCCCGCGGTCGCCCCGCCCGGCCAGCGCCCGGCGGCCAAGACGATGGTGCGCAACCTGCCGGCCGTCCCGGCGGACCCGGCCGTGCCCGCGGTCCCGCCCCCGCCCCGCGCCGGAGGGCCCCGCGTCGCCGACCGCCGCGACGAGCTCCCCGAGGAGCCGGCGACGATCGTCCTGCGCGAGAACGAGCAGGGCGACTTCGCCAAGGGCGGTGAGCTCGAGCACACGGTCGAGCCGGGCGAGCGCGGCCGCGTGCTGGCGCTGATCCGCAACCAGAGCGGGATCGTCGACAACTACGACCTGCGCGTCGAGGGCATCCCGGACGACTGGTGGTCGATCTTCCCCGGCACGGTCTACCTGGTGCCGTTCGGCGCGGGCGGGACCTACGAGCAGGAGGTCGAGGTCCACCTGCACCCGCCGCGCACGCCTGAGGCCGAGGCGCGGCTGTGGGAGCTCAAGGTCGTCGCGGACTCCAAGGCGAGCCGGATCGTCGCGGCCTCCGCCGCGCTGCACCTGCACATCGGCGCGTACGAGGACACGGCCACCGCGCTGCGCCCGCAGCGCCGCCGCGGCCGCCGCAAGGCCACCTACGACGTCCACGTGGTCAACAAGGCCAACGCGCCGGTGCTGGTCGCGCTCGACGGCGAGGACCCGGACGGCGAGCTGCAGTTCGGCTTCAACCGGCCCCCGCAGGAGGTCCCGCCGGGCGGGTCGGTCACGACCCAGATGCAGGTCAAGCCGCCCAAGCAGATCTGGATCGGCCGCGGGCAAGGACCGTCAGCTCTCGATCACGACGATCACGGGCGAGGAGGCGCAGGCGCGCGCCGCCGCGCAGCCGCTGCCCGCAACGGTGCTGGAGGCCGAAGGCCCGCCGCCCAAGAAGAAGTGGTACCGGCGCAAGCCGAAGGCCCCGCGCGTGCCGGGCATGTACCCGCCGCGCATCTACAAGCCGCAGCTGTACCCGCCGGACGTGCAGTTCGGGCCGGGCGGCATCAACGTGCGCATGCCGCAGATGCGTGGCCCGCAGGTGACCGGCCCGCAGATGGGCGGCATGAACGCGCGCCAGATGATGCCCGCGGGCGGGCTGAAGATGCCCAAGCGCGGCGGCGGCGGGGCCCCGAGCGGTCCGCTCATGCCCTCGCAGGGCGTGTTCAAGCAGCGGCCGTGGATTCCGTGGTGGTCGCTGCTCGTCCTGGCGCTGCTGCTCGCGCTGCTGTTCTTCCTGTACCGCTCGCTGCCGCAGAACGTCGTCGTGCCCGATGTCGTCGGCGCGGAGTCCGCGTTCGTGGCCGAGGAGACGTTGACGAAGTCCGAGCTCAAGCTGGACCCGTCGCAGAAGACGCAGGTCGACGACAAGGCGCCCGCCGGGTCCGTGATCGACCAGACGCCCAAGGAGGGCGAAGAGGTCAAGAAGGGCGCGACCGTGACCGTGCTGATCGCGGTCGGTTCGGGCAAGGTCGACGTGCCGGACCTCGCGGGCCTGACCGCGACCGAAGCCGACAAGGCGCTGCGCGAGAAACAGCTCACGCTGGGTTCGGCGTCGCCGACCGACGCGACGCCCGAGGCGAAGATCGCGACCCAGATCCCGGCGGCCAAGGAGATCGTCCAGTCCGGCGAGCCGATCGACATCTTCTTCGAGGACCCGACCGCGGCCGCCAACCGCGACAAGGACTCAGGCGGCAAGGAAGACAAGCCCGGCGAAGCCGACGGCGGTGGCGCGGGCGGCGGCGGCGCCGGTGGCGGTGCCGGCGCGGAGATCACCGTCCCGGCGGTCGGCAAGGACGACGTCGAGACGTACGCCAAGAAGGCCGCCGACCTCGGCATCGTGCCCAACCCCACGCGCCGGTTCGACGACGCGCCGGTCGGCCAGCTCGTGGCTGTGGTCCCCGAACCCGGCACGAAGGTCGAGAAGGGCGCGAAGGTGCAGCTGATCGTCTCCGCCGGCCAGCCGCAGGTGATCTTCACCAACGAGAAGGACATCCTGCGCGTCAACGGCGCCAACGGGCAGAAGCTGGACCCGATCGCCGACGACGACGCGCTGCTGGAGACGAACCCGACCTGGAACGCGGCGGGCACGCACGTGGCCTTCGCCGCGGACGGCCGGATCATGATCAAGGACATCACCAAGGACAACGCGGACGCCGTGCCGCTGTCGCCCGCCGGCAGCGACGACTCCAACCTGGCCTGGGCGCCGATCGCCGACACGAACGTGATCGCGTTCACGCGCGCCACGGCCGAGGACGCGGACCTGTGCTTCGGCAAGGTCACGCGCGACGGCATGGACGCGAACTGCATCATCGAGCCCAAGGTCACGCCCAACCGGGTCGTCCACTGGGCGCCCGACGGCAAGTCGATCCTCGCGTTCGCGGGCAAGAACGACCAGAGCGCGGCCGGGATCATGCGCTGGCGGCTCAAGCAGGGCAAGGACCCGTTCTCGAGCAACCCGTCGGACTGGTCCAAGGGGCGTTTCGTGTCCGACATCGAGCGGCCGAACAAGATCATGATCGACGCGACCATCTCGCCGGACGGCAAGCAGATCGCGATGATCTCCAACCTGGGCTCCTCGCGGTTCCAGCTGTTCCTGGGTGACGTCAAGGACGGCTTCGACATCGAGAAGGCCAAGAAGACCAACGTGCGCGCCTGCAAGGTCGTGTGGCGCAGCGACGGCCGGGAGCTCCTCGTCATCCAGTCCGACGCCATCTGCAACGAGAAGGTGGGCGCGCTGGTGCGCGTCGGCGTCACCGACCTGCGGGTGGGCGAGCAGCTCAACGCCTCCGGCGACGACCCGGTGTACCAGCCGCTGACGCTCGAGGGCTGATCAACGGTGCTGTGCCCCAGCTGCCGTCGCCAGCTCGAGCGCGGAGCGAGCTACTGCGGCAGCTGCGGGGCGCCCCTGAACGGGGCCCCCGCGCCGCTCGAGCTCGTGCTCGACGGTGGGCAGCGGGTGCCGATGGTGTCGGAGCTGACGATCGGGCGCGCGCCCGGGTCGACGCTCGTGCTCTCGGACCCGTCGGTGTCGCGGATGCACGCGCGGATCACGGCCGACGCGGTGCTGGAGGACATCGGCTCCTCCCACGGCACGTGGCTGGACGGGGTGCGCGTGACGGGGCCATCGCCGCTGCGTGACGGGGCGAAGATCCGGCTCGGCGACGCGGAGCTGCGGGTGGAGCGTCGGCGCGACGCGGCCGAGGCGGGGCGGACGATGTTCGTGCCCGCGGGCGCGACCGGCGTTCATGCCGTCGATCGGCAGCAGCGGGACGCAGTTCGGGATGCGCCCGCGCGTGCGGTCCGGCTATGCGCTCAAGCGGCTGGACGCGTCCGAGGGGCGCCAGCGGTGGGTGTTGAAGGATCAGCGCAGCGGGACGTTCCTGCGGCTCTCGGACAACGACGCGTGGGTGTTCGAGCTCTTCGACGGCACGCACTCGCTGCTCGAGCTCGTGGCCATGTGCGAGCAGCGGTTCGGGACGACCGGGTCCGCCCGGCTGGTGCGGCTCTTGACCGACCTGGGCGAGCGCGGCTTCCTCTCGGGCGTCGCGGGCAGCACCCCCGCGGGCGAGGCGCCGACGTCGTGGTGGCGGAAGCTGGTCCGGCCGCGCGAGAAGATCTTCACCGGGCTCGGCCCGCGGATCGAGGCGCTCTACCGGCACGGCGGCTGGGTGTTCTTCACGCGCCCGGCGTTGATCGCGCTGGCCGTCCTCGGCGTGCTCGGGCTGGCGTCCTTCATCTACCTGATCGCCGGGCGCTACGGGACGCCGTTCGTCGTGGCGTCGAAGTTCGGTCTGGGCGGGCTCGTGTTCCTGCTCGGGCGGTTCGCGGTCGTGGCCGTGCACGAGACCGCGCACGGGCTGACGATGGCGTCGTTCGGGCGGCGTGTGGACAGGGCCGGGCTGAAGACCATCGCGATCTTCCCGTACGCGTTCGTGGACACGTCGGAGGCGTGGTTCGAGCCGCGCCGGCGGCGGATCGCGGTGAGCGCCGCGGGGCCGTTGTCGGACTTCTCGCTCGGCGCGATCTTCGCGCTGTGTGCGCTGCTGCTGCCCGAGGGCACGGTGCGCGACATCTTCTTCAACCTCGCGTTCGCGGCCTACGTGGGCGCGTTCTTCAACCTGAACCCGTTCATCGAGCGCGACGGCTACCACATGCTCGTCGACGGCTTGAACGAGCCGGGGCTGCGGCGGCGGGCGAAGGAGCAGCTCGAGCGCCGGCTGCGCGGCGAGGGCCAGCGCGAGGGCGATTCCCCGGTGCTGATGCGCTACTCGCTCTACGGGCTCGGCTGGTCGGTCGTGATGGCGCTGTTCGCGATCGGCATCACGTTCCGCTACAAGACGATCTTCCTCGAGGATCTCGAAGTGCCCGCGCCCGTGGTGTATGGCGTCATGGGCACGCTCTGGCTGGTGTTCTTCCTGCCTGTGGTGTTCGTGTTGGGCAAGCCGCTCTGGCAGCGGTTGCGGGGAGTTAAGTAGGCGATGGCGACCTCGCCGACCGAAGCGGACGTCGCCGCCCGGCTGATCGAGCGGTTGCTCGCCGACCCGAGCTTCCGCGCGCGGTTCCGCCGCGACCCGGCGGGCGCCTGCCGCGAGGCCGGGCTCGACCAGCTCGCCCAGGAGATGTCCCTGGGCGGCGGCAAGGCCTTCCACACGCTGGACATCCGCGAGTCCAAGTCCTCGCTGGCCGGCGTGATGATGGCCGCGGCGATGGAGGGCGTCGGCATCTGGCAGTTCTCGGAGACCGTCCTGCCGGGCTTGAAGGAGTTGCCGAGCCACGTCGCCGACGTCGTCTCGCGCGTGGATCTGCCCGCGATCTCCATGCCCGGCGGCGGTGGCGGCGACGCCGCGCCGGCGGCCCCGGCCGCACCGGAGCCGGACGCACCGGCCGCCGCGCCGGGCGCGGGCGCGAACGTGCCGGCGGCCTCGGACGTGCCGGGAGTCGCGGGCCCGCAGGACGTGCCGGGGGTGGCCCCGGCCGACGGCGCGGGCAGCGCTCCGCCGGCCGCGGCGGGAGCGGCGCCGTCCGCTCCTCCCCCGCCCGCCGCCGCGCCGCCCGCGGACGCGCCCGCGGATGCGCCGAAGGCGACGGAGGCCGAGGCTCCGAAGGAGCCCAAGGCACCCGAAGGACGACCCCGCCGCGGACGCGGCCAAGCGGATCGCCGACGAGAACTCCCCCGAGGCGGCGAAGCGCGCGCAGGAGGAAGAAGCCGCGAACGCGCTCGACGAGACGACGAGCGGCGTCCCCGGGCTCCGACGCCCTGCCGGGCGCGCCGGAGGGCGACGGCGCTGCCGGCGACGTGCCGTCCGGGGCGGTCGCGGTCACGCCCGAGAACGCGGTGCCGGAGAACGGCCCGATCAAGGGCGCACTGCCCGAGAGCGGCAAGTCGGGGGGCATCACCGGCGCCGCGCGGCGGTTCACCCGGCGGCTCTCCGGCGGCGGTGGCGCCAAGGGCGGCGACCCGTCGCTGCCCGCCACGGGTGGCGCGTCCGCCGCCGGCGAGCGGCGCGTCGCGTCGCCGGGGCGGCGTCGACTGCGCCGGTGCCGCGCCGGCCGGCGCGGGCGCGGACCTCCCCGCCGCGGCGCCCGAGAACTCGCTGCCGGGCGACGCGCTTCCGGAGGCCGGCGGCGACCCGTCGCTGCCGACGGCGCCCCCGGCTGACTCACTGCCGGCCGAGGTCCCGAGCGCCCCGCCGACGCCCCAGGCGCTCGCGCTGCTCGCGAACAAGAACGTCGTGCTCGACGCTCCCGGGGTCGCCGAGATCAACGCCGGGCGGGTCGACCCGCGGGTCGTCGGCGTGCTGACGCAGCTCAGCCAGGAGCACAAGATCACGGTCTCGGCGCTGAAGTCCGCCGACGGGGGCATGGACATCGCGGCGGTCGACGGCGAGATGGTCAACCCCGACAGCGGAGCGGCGCGGGACCTGGCGAGCGCGCTGGCGGAGCTGCCGCCCGGCCTGCGCCCGGACTCGGTCGGGTCGCCGTGGGCGATCGCCGCGCCTGGGTTCTTCACCGACGGCGCGCATCAGGACCACCTGTCGCGTCGCGTTCAAGCGCCGTCGCCGCCGCCGCCGGCGGCGGTGCCCGTCGCGGCGCCCGCCCCGGCGGCGGCCGTTCCCGCCGGGGTGCCGGCGGTGGCCGCTGCGGGAGTGCAGGCGCCCGTCGTGCCGGTCGAGCCGGCGTTCGACCCGACGAAGTCCGACGCGTTCCTCCCGGCGGTCAAGGCCCGGGCCGTGGCCGCGTCGGCTGACCGCGCGCCCGATCCGCGCGATTCGCAGGCCTTCCTGCCGGCGATCGAGAAGAAGCCGGCGGCGGTGGCCCAGCCGGCGCAGCTCGCGGGCCAGCCGGCCGGCGCGCCCGTCGACATCTCCGCGGTCGCGGCGGCCGCGCCGGAGGCGTACCCCGGCAACGACGCGCCGAAGGAGCAGCTCGCGGCGTGGATGGCGGGCCAGGCGGAGAAGCGCGGCCTGCCGCCCGAGCTGCCCGTGATGGCGGCGCTCGTCGAGTCGGGGATGAAGAACCTCAACTACGGGGACGCCGACAGCGTCGGGTTCTTCCAGATGCGCGTGAGCATCTGGGACCAGGGCCCGTACAAGGGCTACGGCGACAAGCCCGAGCTGCAGGTCAAGTGGTTCCTGGACGAGGCGGAGAAGGTCAAGAACGCGCGGGTCGCGGCGGGCAAGCCGATCGACGACCCCGACCACTACGGCGAGTGGATCGCCGACACCGAGCGCCCGGCCGCGCAGTACCGCTACCGCTACCAGACCAAGCTCTCAGAGGCCAAGGGCCTGCTCTCCAGCCGCGCCGCGGCGCCGCAGCCCGTGGCCGCGGCGGCCGCCGTGGTGGACGCGGGCGTGGTGCCCGCTCCGGCCGGCGGCGGGCTCGGGGGCGCGGCGCTCGGCGTCGCGAAGGGCGAGCTCGGCGTCCGCGAGGTGGGCACGAACGCCGGCCCGAAGGTCGACGAGTACCTCGCCGCGGCCAAGGTCCCGTCCGGCAACCCGTGGTGCGCCTCGTTCATCACGTGGTCGCTGGAGAAGGCCGGGCACAAGATGCCGGGCGGCGGCTGGGCCGCGGTCCAGACGTGGGTGCGCAACGCCGAGCAGGGCAACAACGGCCTGCAGATCGTCAGCGCGGCGGACGCCCGCCCCGGCGACATCGTGGCCTACGACTGGGGCGGCCAGAACGACTTCGGCGCCGACGGCCACATCGGCTTCCTCGACAGCACCGTGCAAGGACGGCAAGTTCAAGGCGCTGGAGGGCAACAACGCCGACGCCGTCTCCAGCGTCGACCGCAACACCAACAGCGGCAACGTCGTCTTCATCCGCGTCAACGGCGACGCTCCGGCCGGCGCCGGCGTGCCCGTCCAGCCGGGCGCGCCCAGCCGCGCCGGCGCGCCGCGACCCCGCCGGTCGACCCGAAGCAGTTCGGCGGCGCGGAGGTCGGCACGGGCGGCCCGCCGAACGCCGAGGCGCTCGCGCTGCTGGACAACAAGAA
Source organism: uncultured Solirubrobacteraceae bacterium (assembly GCA_963724195.1). Lineage (GTDB taxonomy): Bacteria > Actinomycetota > Thermoleophilia > Solirubrobacterales > Solirubrobacteraceae > Solirubrobacter. Next base: position 163,062 of record CAVRTQ010000002.1, read on the forward strand.
CGTCGTGCTCGACGACGTGGGCAAGGCCGACATCAAGGCCGGCCGGATCGACCCGCGCGTGATCGGCGTGCTGACCAAGCTCAGCCAGGAGCACAAGATCACGGTCTCGTGCATGTGCTCGGACCACTCGAAGTTCACCGCGGGCGGCTCGATCTCCAACCACTTCTACGGCCGCGGCCTGGACATCGCGGCCATCGACGGCGAGATCGTCGGGCCCGGCAGCCCGCTGGCGCGGGAGATCGCGTCCGAGGTCTCGACGCTGGACCCGGACATCCGCCCGAACGAGATCGGCTCGCCGTTCGCGATCTCCGGCCCCGGCTACTTCACCGACGCGGCGCACCAGAACCACCTGCACCTCGGCTTCAAGCAGGAGATCTCGCCGGACTGGAAGCCGCCCGCGGACGTCGCCGCGGCCCCTGCGGCCGGCGCGGTGCCCGGGCAGTTCGCCGCCGTCGCTCCCGGCACGCCGGTCGCCGCGGCCGCGGCCGTCCCCGCGGAGCCGGCGTTCGACCCGAGCGAGTCCCAGGCGTTCCTCCCGGCCGTGAAGGCCACCGCCTCCGCCTCCTCCGCCGCGGACCGCGCGCCCGACCCCCGGGACTCGCAGGCGTTCCTGCCCGCGATCGAGAAGCCCGCGGCGCCGGCCCAGGCCGCGGCCGCGGTGCCCGCGCAGCCCGCCGGCGCCCCCGCGGTCGCCGCCCCGGCGGCCGCGGTCGACGTGTCGGCCGCCGTCGCCGGCGCGCCCACCGCCTACCCGGGCGACAACGCGCCGAAGGAGCAGCTCGCCGCCTGGATGGCCGCGCCAGGCCAAGGAGCGCGGCCTCCCGCCGCAGCTGCCGATCATGGCCGGCCTCGTCGAGTCGGGGCTGAAGAACCTCAACTTCGGCGACGCGGACTCCGTCGGCTTCTTCCAGATGCGGGTCGGGATCTGGAACCAGGGCGCCTACGCCGGCTACCCCGACAAGCCCGAGCTGCAGATGAAGTGGTTCCTCGACCAGGCCGAGGCGGTCAAGAAGCAGCGCCTGGTCGCGGGCAAGCCGGTCGACGACCCGAACTCCTTCGGCGAGTGGATCGCCGACGTGGAGCGTCCGGCCGAGCAGTACCGGGGCCGGTACCAGACCAAGCTCGCGGAGGCCAACCAGCTCCTCAACGCGCAGCCGCAGCCGCCCGCGGTCGCGGCCGCCCCGGCGCCCGTCGCCGCGCCGGTGGACCCCGCCGCGGCGGCCGCGATGGTCGGCAACGCCCAGCTCCCGGCCGACGTGGCCGCGGCCGTCCAGCAGGCCGTCGCGAGCGGCAACGGCCCGGGCCCGAAGGCGCTCGCGGCGATCACCGAGGCCTCCAAGCACATGGGCACGGACTACAAGTGGGGCGGCTCGACGCCGCAGACGGGGTTCGACTGCTCCGGGCTGATGCAGTGGTCCTACGCGCAGTCGGGGATCCAGATCCCGCGGGTGACCTACACGCAGATCGAGGCGCCGAACGGCACCGAGATCGCCGACCGGGCCGCGCTCAAGCCCGGCGACCTCGTGTTCTTCGCCGCCAGCGGTGACGTCCACCACGTCGGCATGTTCCTGGGTGCAGACCAGTTCCTGCACGCGCCGTCCACCGGTGACGTGGTGAAGGTCTCGAGCCTGAGCGAGCCCTACTACGCCGGGCAGTTCGCGGGCGGACGGCGCTTCGACGACGCCGCGCCCGTCGCCGTCGCTGCGGCCGCGCCTGCCCAGTTCGCCGCCGCGCCGGCGGCGATCGACCCGGCCGCGGTGGCCAAGGCCCAGGCGGCCGTGGCCCGCGACGCCGCCGAGGTGCGCCGCAACGACTCGCAGCTGTTCATGGCCATCTCCCGCGCCGAGGCGAGCAAGGAGCGCGAGGCCGACCGCAACGCATCCGCCATGTTCTTGAAGGCGGTCGACCCGTCCCAGGCCCGCCGTCGCGAGTTCGCCGGCGAACCGGCGGCGGCCGCGGCCGCGACGCCTGCGGTCCCGCCCGTCGCCGCGGCCCCGCCGGCGGCCGGGGCGCCCGCCGCCGCGCCGCCGGTCGCTCCGGCCCAGCCGGTGGCGGCGCCGGCCCAGTCCGCGGGCGTCGCGGCCGCCTCGATCGACCCCACGAACGCCGCGAGCGACTACCCGGGTGACAACGCGTCGCAGGAGCAGCTCGCGAAGTGGCTCGCCAAGCAGGCCGAGGCCGCCGGGCTCCCGCCCGAGCTGCCGGTGATGGCCGCGCTCGTCGAGTCCGGCGTCAAGAACCTCAACTTCGGCGACGCCGACAGCGTCGGCTTCTTCCAGATGCGCGTCGGCATCTGGAACCAGGGCGCCTACAAGGGCTATCCCGAGAAGCCCGAGCTGCAGGCGAAGTGGTTCATCGACACCGCGCTGGCCGTCAAGCGCAAGGCGATCGCGGGCGGGAACGCCGACTTCGGCAAGGACCCGGCGAAGTGGGGCGAGTGGATCGCCGACACCGAGCGCCCCGCCGAGCAGTACCGCGGCCGCTACCAGCTGCGGCTGGACGAGGCGCGCAAGCTCCTCGCGTAGGCCGAGGCCGTAGGCGGCTCGACCCGGTTCATCGCGCGCTTCTCCGCCGGTGACCTCGAGCAGCCACCGGCGGTCTGCTCGCTGAAGCTCAGCCCTCGCCGCCGCCGGAGAGGCCGCTCGTCGCCGCTCGCCGCCGTCTCCGCCGCCGCGGCTGTCTTCTGCGGCGCCGGGGTGGTCTGCCGCGGCGTCGGCGGTGTTGGTCGGCGGCGTCGACTTGTTCGGCTGCGGGCGTCGACGTCGCTCGACCGGCGTCGCGTTGCTGCGCGGAGCCGGCGGCGCTCGGCGTGACGAGCTCGACTTCTTGGCCTTCTTCGGGTCCCGCTTGAGCGTCGGGAGCTTCGGGACCGAGCCGGCGCGCTCGGCGACCGCGGACGGGATCTCGTAGCCCGCGTCGCCCAGGCTCGCCATGGCCGCGTCGATGTCCTTGCCGCCGGCGGTGGCCGCGGCACCCTGCTTCTTGTAGCCGGCGCGGTCCTTCGCACGCCCCTCGGACGCGGCCTTCTTGTACGCGTTGCCGACGGACTTGAAGGACGCTGCGAGCTCGGCCTTCGTGGCCGCGTCGGCCGGGCTGACGTCGAGCTTGCCGAGCGAGGTCGCCGCCGCGGCGTACGCGCGGCCGAGCCGGCTCGTCGCGTCGACCTGCGTCGTGCGCTTGCCCGCGTTGTTGAGGTCGCGCGCGGCGGACTTCTCGGACTTGTCGAGGCGGCCGAGGATCTTCTCGACGCGCGTCTGGTAGCTCTCGCTCGGGCCGACGCCGAACGCCTTGCCGTCGGTGATCTTCAGGGACGCGGCGATCGTGTCGCACGTCTTGCCCTCGGCGATGCACGCGAGCGTCGCGACGCCCTTGTCCGTCGGGACGGCGAAGACGTCGCCCTTCTGCGAGCCGATCGGCAGGGCCGCGTACTTGGCGGCCTGCAGGTCGCCCGAGAGGTCGACGATCTCCTTGGTCGGCGTCGTGTCGCCGCGCAGGTCGTCCGCCAGCAGCGTCGGGTTGGCGGCGGTCTCGTCGGCGTAGCCGAACACGATCGTGCCGCCGTTCGCGCCGCCCATGGTCACGGCGTTGGCATCGAAGCCGGGGATCTCGGCCGCCGCGCCCTCGGACCAACCGGCCGGCACGGACAGGCCGATGCCGTTCGCGGACGCGGGCACGGTGGCCTGCTGGGTCGCGGCGGGCGTCGCCGTGGTGGTCGCGACCGGCTCGATGGGATCGTCACCGCCGCCGCTGAGGGCGATCGCGGCGATCACGCCGACGGTGGCCACGCCGCCGACCACGGCGGCGGGCACGACCCAGCCCGGGCGGCCGGAGCTACCGGACTTCTGGCGCGGCGCCTTCGGCGGCGCCGGAGGCGGCGGCGCCGTGGACGGCATCATCGTGTCGGCGACGCCGGCGGGCAGGCGCTCGACACCCGGTGCGGCGGTGGCCGGCGCCGCGGCAGCCGCCGCGCCCGCGAGCCCGGCGGCACCGGCCGCCGCGGCCTTCTGCTTGTGCTGCTTCTCTTCCTTGGCGGGCGCCGGGGGCGCCGGCGGCGCCGCGTTGACCGGCGGCGCGGCCTTCACGGACGGCGGCGTCACGGCGGCCGGAGGCGCGGCGTCGACGGGCTGCGGCGACGGCGGCTGGTTCGTCGGCGGCCGCGACGGCGGCGGCGCGATGTAGGTCTCGAACCCCTCCTCCGGCGGCGCGACGTCCGCCGGCGGCGGCGTGAAGCCCTGCGGCGGAGGACCGTTCACACCCGGCTGCGGCAGCAACACGTCGCTCGGCGGGGCCGGAGCGGGCGCGCTGAAGGTCACGAAGCCGGTGGTGCCCGTCGGCTCCTCGTCGACCGGCAGCGGCGCCGCGGGCGGGGTCGGGGCCGGGATGGCCTGCGAGGGCATCGGCGTCGGCGGCCCGACGATCGGCTCGGGGATCGACGGGGTGGCCTCCGACGGGGGCGGCGTCCACATCGGCGGCGCGGCGGACGAGCCGCCGGTGTCGACCGGGGCGCCCCAGGCGAACGACTTGAACTCCTCGGAGGCCTCGCCGCCGTTGACGCTCGTGCCCTGGAACGGGGCCGGGGTGAGCGGCTTGGCGCCCCCGCCGTTCGTGTCCTCGGTGCGACGCTCGACCAGGCGCGCCTCGCGGCGCCAGCGCGGGCCGAGCAGGCTGATCAGGATCTCTTCGAAGTCGTCCCACGCGTCCTGCGCGTTCTGGGTGCGGCCCTCGGGCTCCTTGACGAGCAGGCGCTCGACCCAGTCCGAGATGCGCTGGTCGACCTCGGGGCGGATCGACTTCACCGGCGCGATCGGCTCGTTGACGTGGCGCAGCAGGATCGCCATCGGCGCGTCGGAGTCGTGGAACGGGACGTTGCCCGTGAACAGCTCGAACGCCATGCAGCCGACCGAGTACAGATCGGTCCACGGACCGATGTCCTGCGCCATCGCCTGCTCGGGCGCCATGTACGTCGGCGTGCCGACGGTCGTCCCGGTGGCGGTCAGGAACGCGCCGGTCTGCATCCGGGTGGTCGCCTTGGCGATGCCGAAGTCGGCGATCTTCACGCGCCCATCGGCCGTGACCATGAGGTTCTCGGGCTTGAGGTCGCGGTGCACGATCTCGTTCGCCTCGGCGTGGGTGAGCCCGGCGAGCAGGCCTTCGAGCACGCCGCCGATCTGCGCCATCGTCAGCCGGCCGACATACGGGCGCAGCGAACCGCGCTCGACGTACTCCATCGCGATGTACGGTGTGCCCTCGTGCTCGAAGTAGTCGTGAACCGTGACCACGTTCGGATGAGACAGCGAACCGGCCACGCGGGACTCGCGCAGGAAGCGCTGGGCGAAGGACGGATCGGACGCGTGGAACGCGCCCAGTTCCTTCAAAGCCACGAAGCGATCGAGGTCGGTCTGCCGTGCGAGGTACACCATCGCCATGCCGCCACGACCGACCTCACGAAGGATCTCGTAGCGGCCCACCGTCTTCATGACCTCAGGCATCCCTGCAATCCCCTGTTTGACCGTATTGCGGCACCGGTCGTAGTATCGCCAGGGAATTGACAGACGGCAACCACCCACAAGGGTGAAACTCTTCGTCCTCGACACCCATACGATCTACCGGCGGGGGCTGGTGGCGTGTCTGGACCTACTCGACGACGTCGAGGCGGTCGCAGGCGCCGAATCCGTCCGTGACGCATGGGAGCACCCGGCGCTCTTCGAGGCCGACATCGTGCTCCTCGACCCTGCGCTGCCCGGCGGTAGCGACTTCCTCCCCGCGGTCCGGGAGGCGACCGGCGCACGCGTCATCGTCTGCTCCTCCGACGGCGGCCAGGAGGCGGTCGTCGGCGCGCTGCAGGCCGGTGCAGTGGGCTATCTGCGCAAGGACGAGCTGACGCCGGACACGCTGGCCTCGGCCGTCACAGCGGCCGCCAACGGCACCGGTGTGGTCACCCCGGACCTGCTCGAGCACCTGCTCGCGAACCACCAGAGCAACGTCGAAGCGGCCGCGTCGCGGCCCGTCGCGGCCAAGCTCACCGACCGCGAGCAACAGGTCCTGTCGCTGATCGCGGCGGGCCATCCGACGCGCGAGGTCGCGCAGGAACTGTGCTACTCCGAACGCACCGTGAAGAACGTCCTGCACGATGTCGTGACGAAGCTGAACGCGCGTTCGCGCTCGCAAGCCGTCGCGTTCGCGGTGCGCGAGGGCCTCATCTGACGTCCGCATGCTGACGTCCCTCGAGCCCTTGCTCGAGGGCAAGCGGATGGTCATCTGCGCCGGCTCCGGAGGCGTGGGCAAGACCACCACCGCCGCGGCGGTCGCGCTCGGGCTCGCCGAGCGGGGCCTGAAGGTCGCCGTGGTGACGATCGACCCGGCCCGGCGGCTGGCGACGGCGCTCGGGCTCGACACGCTCGGCAACGAGCCGCACCGGGTGCCCGTGGAGGCCGAGGGCGAGCTGTGGGCGATGATGCTCGACGCCAAGCGCACGTTCGACGAGCTGATCGAGCGGCTCGCGCCGGACGAGCGCACGCGCGACGAGGTGTTCGAGAACCGGATCTACCAGCAGCTCTCGACCGCCGTGGCCGGGTCGCAGGAGTTCACGGCGATCGCGAAGCTCTACGAGCTCGATCAATCCGGCGCCTTCGACGTGCTGGTGCTGGACACGCCGCCGGCGCGCAACGCGCTGGACTTCCTCGACGCGCCCGGGCGGCTCACGCGCTTCTTCCAGGGCCGCGCGATCCGCATCTTCCTCAAGCCCGCCGGGCTGCTCGGGCGCGGCACCGGGCTCGTGTTCAAGGCGATGCAGAAGGTCACCGGGGTCGATCTGTTGCGTGACCTGTCCGGCTTCTTCCGCGCGCTGGGCGGGATGATCGACGGCTTCACCGAGCGGGCGCGGGCGGTCGGCGCGCTGCTCGAGGACCCGGCGACGACGTTCCTGATCGTGACGGCGCCGCGCCACGATCCGGTGGAGGAGGCGATCTTCTTCCACCGCAAGCTGCGCGAGGCGGGGATGCCGTTCGGCGGCCTGGTCGTCAATCGCGTGCATCAGCCGCCCGACGACTCGCTGCCCGACCCGGTGGCCGCGGAGCTCGGGCCGGCGTTGGCCGAGCGCGTGAGCGCGGCCGCGGCGCAGCTCGGCGCGCTGGCCTCCCGGGACGCGAGCAACGTGGCGCGCCTGCGCGCGGCGCTCGACGACCCGCCGACGCTCGTGGTGCCGGAGCTCGAAGACGACGTGCACGATCTCGATGGCCTCGCGGCGGTCCGCGCGCACCTCTTCACAGCCTGAGCCGCTCATCCGCTTCGTGCGGGTGCGCGAGCGAGGCTCCGGGTGGCCGTGGACGATCCCCGCGCTCGCCGCGCTCGAGGAGTTGCCGCTGGCGCCGGGCGTGACGTTCCTCGTCGGCGAGAACGGGAGCGGGAAGTCCACGCTGATCGAAGGGATCGCCGTCGCGGCGGGGTTCGCGCCCGAGGGCGGGTCGTTGCAGTTCGGCGCGCAGACGCGCGCGGAGGCGCCGCCGCTGGCGGACGCGTTGCTGCTCGTGCGCGGCGCGCGCCGGCCGCGCGACGGCTTCTTCCTGCGGGCCGAGACGTTCTTCAACGTGATGACCGCGATCGACGGGTATGGCGCGCAGGACTCGTACGGCGGTGTCTCCCTGCACGAGCGCTCGCACGGCGAGGGCTTCCTGGACCTGGTGGTCCATCGCTTCCGCGAAGGCGGGCTGTTCGTGCTCGACGAGCCCGAGGCCGCCCTCTCACCGCAGGGCCTCTTCTCGCTGATGCGGCGGCTCCACGACCTCGTGCGGGCCGGCTCCCAGTTCGTGATCGCGACGCACTCGCCGATCCTGCTGGCCTTTCCCGGCGCGCTGATCTACGAGTTGCGCGAGGACGGGCCTACCGAGACGGCCTACGAGGACACCGACCACTTCCAGATGACGCGCGCCTTCATCGAGGCGCCGGACCGCTTCCTACGCCGGCTGTTCGAGGACGACCCGTAGCTCGTCGGCGACCTTGCGCAGCGCGGGGTCGAGGTGGCCGCAGAGCACGTCACGCAGCACCGCCCGCAGGCAGCCGCCGAGTTCGGACACGAGCGCCTCGACCTCCGGCGACGACTTGACGAAGCCGACCACGGCGGCGCGCTCGAGCGAGATCGCCTCGCGCACGCGGGCCTCCAGCGCGGGCCGGTCCGGCAGCTCGGCGCAGATCGCGGCGAGCCGCTCCGCGACGCCCTCGTAGCCGTGGTCGCCACGGTCGGCGAACAGCGCCTTCGCGGCCAGCAGCCAGTCCGTCAGCGCCTCGAGCGCGCTCCCGCGCTCACAGCCGAGCTCGAACCGCCGCAGCGCCCACGCCAGCTCTCCGGACCGCGGTGTGCGGCGGGTGACGAGGCCGCAGAACGCGCGCAGCGGGTCCTCCTCCTCGGAGCTCAGCAGGCAGTCCTCGTTCGGGCGCCGGATGCCGGTGCCGAGCGGGATGGCCATCCACGTCGAGCCGTCCGTGCGGGCATGGGCCGCCGGGCCGAGCGCGGGCTCGGCGTCGTCCCACAGGCGCAGCGCGGTCTGCAGGCGCCGCAGCCGCTTGCCCGCCTGCTCCAGCGCGCGGCCGTCCTTGGACTCGAGCGCGAGCACGGCGACCGTCGCGTGCGGATCGTCCGGCAGGCCGTGGGGCGCATCGGCGAGCGTCGTGGCCCGGGCGAGGCTCAGCCCGTCCCCGAGCGACACCTCGTCGGACTCGATCACGAGGCCCTCGACGGGCGTGATCACGACGCTCAGCGCGCAGCCGTCGTACGCGATCTCCTCCAGCTCGGCGTACGCGGCCGCGAAGCGCGACTCGTCGAACACGAAGTCGGTGACGTCCTCCCAGACCGCACCGAGGAACGCCTGCAGCGCGGCGTCGGGCAGCTCGTGCGCGGGCGCCCGGCGACCCCGCGTGGCCAGGTAGGCCGGCAGGTCGGGCAGCGCCGCGAGGCCCTTCGCGGCCGGCAGGTAGCTCGGCAGCCGGATCAGCATCCCGGCGCGCTGGCCGATGAACTGGCCGGTCAGCGGGCGGTAGCAGTACAACGGGGCGCTGCGCGTCGGCGTGGCGTCGAGCTCGTACGGGATCTCCGCGCCGCCCGCCACCTCCTCCGCAAGCTGCCAGGCCGCCTCCTGGACGAAGGCGGCAAGTGAGTCGTGCAGCGCCCGGTTGTGCATGGGGCGCCGATTCGCCGCAGGCTCACGCCCTCCTGCCAGAGCAGGAGGGATTGCATCAATTGCCTCGGACGGAACGCTTAGGCGGCGACGACGTCAGGCCGACTCGGGCGCTTCCGCGCACGAGCCTTCCGCGCCGAGCCAATCGCTGCCGTAGACCCGCATGGAGTCGATGATCGGCACGAGGGCCATCCCCTTCTCCGTCAACGCGTACTCGACGCGCGGGGGCACCTCGGGGTAGGTCGTCCGGTGCAGGATGCCCTCCTCTTCGAGCGCGCGCAGGCGCAGGGAGAGGGTCCGCGGCGAGATCCCGCCGAGGGAGCGCTCGAGCTCACAGAAGCGCGAGCGGCCCTCGGACAGATCCCGGACGATCAGCAGCGTCCACTTCCCGCAGACGATCTCGGCGGTGCGGCAGACTGGACAGTCAGGATCAGGCATGCACAGCCCAGTCTAGCCAAAACTTCACCAACTGAAGTGCTACGGCCTGGTCGTGCTCAATGTGTAGGTGAGGGTCTTCGTGTAGGAGCCCGTCCGGAGCGGGTCGCGCCGGTCGATCTCCTGCTTGAAGCCGATCGAGGTGACGTCGTTGGTGACCGGGCCGCTGTAGGTCTTCGGGAGGCCGGAGACCTGGAGCGGCTGGGCGAGCTGGAACGCGCCGTTGGCGAGGAAGCCGGGGTCGGAGACCGTGAGGGTCGCGTCGCCGGCCGTGGAGACACGGTCGCCGTGGTGGAGGCCTCGTAGGTCTTCGTCACGCCCGCGGTGAACGCGCCGAAGCTGACCGCCGGGCCCAGCGTCAGCGAGAGGGTGGCCGGGACGGTGCCGCCGACCGTGCCCTCCTCGTCGACGCTGGTGACCTGGGTGCGGATGACCTTCGAGGTCGTGATCGGGGCCATCGAGGCCTCGCCGGTGTACTCGCGCATCGAGTCGACGGTCACGGTGACGGTCACGTCGCCCGACGCGCAGCGCCGGTGAGCTTGCGCGTGGCCGGGTCGAGGATCGCGGCCTTGCCGGCGGCCTTCGCGCCCGCGACGTCGATCGCCGAGCGCGAGGTTGTCCGAGCCGCTCCAGCGCACCGACATCGGGTAGCGCAGCGGGACGACGCGCGAGCCGAGGCAGGACGCCCGACGGCTGCACGATCGTGCCCTCGAGCTGCGCGGAGTCGCCGACCTCGAGCGCCTCGGGCGCGGTAGAGCGTCGACCGACTGGGCGAACGCGCGCACGTCAGCGGTGATCCACTGCTGCGAGGCCTTCTCGGAGCGGTCCACCGTCCAGCGCATCCAGCCGGTGAAGCCGCCGCGGTCCGGCGTGCCGTACGGCGCCTTGCCCGAGGACGGGCTGCACGACGTACGCCACGCCCTGCTCGCGCTGGACGTTGGCGATCTGCGCGTGCGAGCCGACCATCGCGATGCCCTTGTCGGACGCCTCGCGGAAGTCCGTCAGGAGCTTCTCGATCAGCTGCGACCTCGGTGCGGTCGGTTGAGCTGCGACGCGTCGAGCTCACCCGGGTCGTTGGTCGGGTGGTGCGCGAACACCATCACGTTGTCGATCCCGGCGTCCGTCGCGGCGTCGTCGAGCGCGGCCTTGAAGCATCGGCAGCTGCGCGAAGTCCGACGAAGCGCAGAGTTGCCGAGCGTCGAGTTGAGCAGGATGAACCGCGTGCCCTTGTGGTCGAACGTGCGGTACGGGAGCGCCGAACTCGGCCACCCAGTTCGCCAGCGTGCCCTGGCCGCGAGGCGCGTGTAGGACTCGTGGTTGCCCGGCACGTAGTAGCAAGGCACGGTCTCGGGATCGCTGTCCGGCGTGCCGCCCGGCCGCGATCAGATCGCAGCCGCCGGTCTCGAGCGTCTCGCGCGCGAGCTTGAGATCGGCCTACGCCGCCGAGGTCGGTGATGTCGCCGTTGAGCACGACGAGGTCCGGGTCGGTCGCGCGGATGCGGTTGAGCGCGGCGATGCCGGTCTTGGCCAGGTCGGGCGACGCGGCCGTGAACTGGATGTCGGAGAGCGTCGCGAACGACCAGTCACCCTCGGCCTTGCCGTCCGGCCGAGAACAGCGGGTCCGGGCGCAGGTCCGGAGATCGGCGGCGATCTCGACCTCGGCCGAGCTGTCGATCTCGATCTTGTCGAAGATGACCGACGCCGTTGAGCTGCGCGCGCGACGTTGGTCTCGATCACCTGGAACGAGGTGATCCGGACCGGGAACTTCGTGGAGGCCGGGAACGTCCACACGAGGTCGTTCCAGCCGGCCTTGATCGCCGAGCCGAGCGGGCCGGCGCGAGGCGCCGTCGGCGTTCAGGTAGGAGACGTAGGAGAGCGTGATGGGACGCTCGGACCACAGCCGCAGGCGCATCCGCAGCGGCTGGCCCGGGAGCGGGATGCGGTCCGGCACGATCGCCGTGCGCATGGTGATGCCCATGTTGCGGCGGCCCTCGTAGGTCAGCTTCAGGCGACCGTCCTGCATCGAGAGCTGCTGCGTGGCCGGGCGCCGTGCCGTTCGTCGTCCAGCGGTTGGTCTCGTCCGCGTGATCGAACGTGTAGACGTTCTGGGTGACGACACCGATCGTGATCGGGAGCTTGACCGCTTCGCCGGCCACCTTGGCCGACAGGACCGTGCCGCCCGGCTTGAGCGGCGTCAGGCGCAGCAGGTCGCCGGCCTGCTCGATCTTCAGCAGCGACTGGTCGTAGCTCGAGGTCGAGGTCGGCGAGCTCGATCGTGGTCGTGAAGCCCTGACGATCGCGGCCCTGGACGCGCAGCGTGCGCGCGAAGGACTCCCCGGCCTCGGCGAACGAGAGGCGCGCGGAGGACAGCTCGAGCGCCTGCAGCTTGCCGAGGACGCGGACGTCGGTCTCCTCGGTGACGGAGCCGGCCTTCGCCGTCGCGGTCACCTTGCCGGCGGCGTCGGCCGGAGCGGTGACGACGCCGTTCGCGGCGCCCGTCCAGCTCACGTCACCGGCCGCGACGGGCGTGTCGTGGTCGTCGACGGCCTTGACCTGCAGCGTGCGGCGCAGGCCCGGGAACACGCGCGGCTCCTCGGGCGTGACGATCAGCTCGTCCACGACGCCGTTGCCGGGCGTGACGAACACGCCGACGCCGTTCGGGTCGTGGCGCTCGAACCCGTCGGAGGGCGAGTTGCGCACCGTCACGGCGTTGTCGCCGAGCGCGCGGGCGACCATCGTCGTCGAGCCGCCGCCGTCGAGGTTCAGCGCGGTCTCGGCGCCGAGCGCGACGAACGTGCGCGCGAGCTGGCGCAGCGTGACGCCGAGCACCGGCGCCTGGCGGCCGTCGGCGGTGACGAGCAGCATCGTCTTGCCGCCGTCCTTGAAGCCGATCGCGGTGCGCGGATGGACCGCGTTGTCGAGCTGGCCGTCCGGCAGCGCCGCGCCGTTCGCGCACGAGCGGCTGGTTGCCGCCGACCGCGAACTGCATCTCCTTCGCGATCGCGTCCTTGAGGCCGTACGTGAGCGTGGCCGTCGTCGCCGGGAGCGAGCGCGCGGATCGCGTCCGCGGCGCCGTCGCGAGCCGACGAGCACGAAGCCGTTCGCCGGGATCTCCCCCGCGCCGGTGCCGGTCGCGTTGACGGAGACGACCTTGTTCTCGACGACGAGCACCTCGGCGACGTTCGGTCACGCCGAGCAGCCCGCGGTTGCGCGCGTAGGTGCCCCAGGCGCTGGTGAACGCGAGCATCGAGCCCGCGGGCACGCCGTTGCCGTTGGCGGCGTTGAGCGTGAGCACCGGATGCGACGACGCCCTTCAGCGAAGCGCTGGCCTCGAGCGTCAGGTCGACGAGCCGGCCGATGCCGTCCTTGCCGACGCCGGCGTGGTTCCAGCCCGTGCCGAGATCCGGCGACTTGAGCAGCGTCCCGCCGAGGATCTGCCCGCCGAGCGCCGCGGTCGAGTTGTTGATGTCGAAGAAGTCCGCGTTGACGCCGGCGACCGCGCCCGCCTTGTTCGCGGTCTCGCTCAGCGGGCCGCCGGCCGCGACCGCGCCCTTCCACAGCGAGTCCGACTTGACCGCCGGGTTGGCGAGGTCCACGGACAGGATCTGATGGTCGTACCAGCCGGTCGAGTCGACCGTCTTCAAGTGGCGCAGCGTGATTCCGGGCCCGACGGGCTCGGTCTTGTCGATCAGCGCGAGCTCGTCCGCAGCGCGCGCCGCCGACGGCGCGAGCAACGCGAGCGCTGCCGCGAGTGTGAGAGTCCTTTTCAGCACGCGGGCGATCCAAACGGACCGCCCGCCCCGTCTTGTGACCGTCAGGTGACGGCCGCGTGATCAGGCTGTTACGAGTTCAGCAGACTGCCGAGCCCGCCCTGCGAGCTGGCTGCTGGCGGTTACGAGTTCAGCAGGCTGCCGAGCCCGCCCTGCGAGCTCTGCTGCTGCTGCTGGACGCCGAAGACCTGGCCCTCGGACGGCTGCACGAGCACCCAGCCCTGGCCCTGGAACGACATCTGGACCGTCTCGCCCGAGCCGCGGCCGATCAGGTTCTTCATCTTGAAGTCGGTGCGGATGCCGGTCTGCACGCCGCTGGACCACGTGATCGCGGCCTGCGCGTCGGCGAACGTCGGCGCGGCGGCCACGTTGAGCAGCACCGGCGGGCCGTCGGAGATGATCGCCACCCAGCCCGTGCCGTGCAGCGCCATGTTGTACATGCCGCCGCCCATCATCCCGGAGGCGCCCTCGACGCGGCGGATGTCCCACTCGATGCCGGTGTCGAACGCGAGCAGGTTCGGCCCGTTGACCGTGATCATGTCGTTCTCGAGGTAGATCAGGTGGATGTCCTGCGCCTGGTCGGCCAGGAACACCTCCCCGCGGCCCGTGACCTTCATGAGCTGCACGCCCTCGCCGGTCACCGCCTTCTTGAGCATGCGCCCGAGACCACCGGAGCCGGCGTGCTCGAACGTCACATCGCCCTGGTAGGCGACCATCGACCCGAGCTTGGCCTGAATGGTGACGGCTTCGAGACGGACTTTCAGGAGCTTCGAGTTCTGAAGCGCGAAGGCGTCTTGCGATTGCGTTTCATTGAACTGCCCGAGCGTGGTCTGCATGGGGCGCAAGCCTAGGCGACATGCGCCCCCGCGCGGGGCGGGATACCCGTACTTAGAAACGGATGCCGGGCGGCGGCGCGCTCGGCGGCGGCGGGCCGGCGGGCACGCCGGCGCGACCGTCGCCTGGCCCAGGGACGCTGGCTGCGCGTCGCGCTCGGCGATCGGGCCCTCGGCCGCGACCATGAGCTTGAAGTCGTGCGGCGACGTGGCCGCGGTCATCGCCTCTTCGTACGTGATGCGGCCGGCGCGCAGGTGCTTGAGCAGGTGCTGGTCGAACGTCTGCATCCCGTAGTAGCCGCCCTCGGCGATCACCTCGGGGAGCTGACCGGTGAGCTTCGGGTCCAGGATCATGTCGTGGACGCGGCCGGTCATCTTCAGGATCTCGCAGGTCGCCACGCGGCCCTGCCCGTCGGCGGTGCGGACGAGCCGCTGGGAGACGATGCCCTTCAGCGTGCCGGCGATCATCGCGCGGGCCTGCTGCTGCTGATGGGGCGGGAAGAAGTCGATGATGCGGTTGACCGTCTCGGGCGCGTCGACGGTGTGCAGCGTGGAGAGCACGAGGTGGCCCGTCTCGGCCGCGGACAGCGCGGTGTGGACGGTCTCCTCGTCGCGCATCTCGCCGACCAGGATCACGTCCGGGTCCTGGCGCAGCACGCGCCGCAGGGCGCGCTTGAACGACGCGGTGTCCTGCCCGACCTCACGCTGGTTGATGATGCAGCTGCGGTCGCGGTGCAGGAACTCGATCGGGTCCTCGATCGTGACGATGTGCTTCTTCATCGTCCGGTTCATGTGGTCGATCATCGCCGCGAGCGTGGTCGACTTGCCGGAGCCGGTCGTGCCGGTGAGCAGGATGATCCCGCGCTCCTCGTTGGCCAGGTCGGTGACCGCCTCGGGGAGTCCGAGCTCGTCGACGGACTTGATCGTCACGGGGATCGCCCGCATGACGACCGAGATCGAGCCGCGCTGCAGGAAGGCGTTGACGCGGAAGCGGCCGAGGCCTTCCACGGAGTAGGAGAAGTCGACCTCGTTCTCGGCCTCGAACTCGGTGACCTTCTCGGGGTCGAGCAGCATCTGCGCCAGGGCCTGGCGCGTGTCCTCGGGGTAGAGGCGGTCGGTGCCGGCGATCGGCTCCAGGTGGCCGTGCAGACGGATCAGCGGGTACGAGGGGACCTTCAGGTGAAGGTCCGAGCCCTCGGCCGCGATGAGGTAGCGCAGCGCGTGGTCAAGATCGAAAGCCATACGCCCTAAGCATCGGCGGGCCCCGGAGAAAGCTTGAGCGCCCCTGGGCGTGTTCAGCCCCAGGCGGCAGGCTCAGCGGCTTCACTAGCGACGTCGCGGAGCTTTTGGGCCTCCGCGAGCGACTGCAGCTTCTTCAGCGACTGGTTCTCGATCTGGCGGATGCGCTCGCGCGTCACGTTGAACGTGCGCCCGACCTCGTCGAGCGTGCGCGGGTGCTCCCCGCCGAGGCCGTACCGCAGCTCGAGCACGCGCCGCTCGCGGTAGGACAGGTTCTCCAGCGCCTCACGCAGGGCTTCCTTGGTGAGGATCTCCGCCGCCCGCTCGTACGGGGACTCCGCCCGCTCGTCGGCGATGAACTGGCCGAACTCCGACTCCTCCTCGTCGCCGACCGGCTTCTCGAGCGAGACCGGCGCCTGGGCGGAGCGTTTGATCGAGTCCACCTCTTCGGGGTCGATGCCGGTGACTTCGGCGATCTCCTCCGGAGTGGGTTCACGGCCGAGTTCCGTCACGAGCTTGCGCTCGGCGCGGCCGATCTTGTTGAGCTTCTCCACCACGTGGACCGGGATCCGGATGGTCCGCGCCTTGTCGGCGAGCGCGCGAGCGATCGCCTGGCGGATCCACCACGTGGCGTAGGTCGAGAACTTGAAGCCCTTGCGGTAGTCGAACTTCTCCGCCGCGCGAACGAGACCGAGCGTCCCCTCCTGGATCAGGTCCAGGAACGGCAAGCCTTGGTTGCGGTAGTTCTTCGCGATGGAGACGACGAGCCGCAGGTTCGACTCGACCATCTTCTGCTTGGCGTCGAGATCGCCCCGCTCGATGCGGCGGGCGAGGTCGACTTCCTCTTGGGCCGTGAGCAGGCGGACCTTGCCGATGTCCTTCAAGAACAGCTGAAGGGAATCGGTGGTCATGTCCGGCTTCAGGTCGATAGCCGTCTTCGCCTTGCGCCGGCCGCGCTTGTCAGGAGCGCGGTCCTCTTGCCCCGCGGCAAGCGCCGGATCGATCTCTTCGACGAGCTCGATCTCTGACTTCTCGAGGAAGGCGTGCAGCTCTTCGACGTCCGACTCGTCCAGATCGACCTCGGCTACCGCGGTCGTGATCTCGGCGAACGTCAGGACGCCTACCTGCTGGCCCTTGAGGATCAGTCCCTTGACTTCTTCGAGTTCCTGCAGATCCACAACTGACATGGAAGTCCCGTTCTAGCGAGGCTCTCCATGGAGAGCCGGCCTTCTGGATATGTGTGCCCCACGACGGCTACGGGGATGGAACACCCTCCCGGCGCTGCCGATGCGGCTGAGTCTAGGCGCTGCATTTGCCGACTTCCACCCGCAGTTGTCACCGGTCTCATTTCCGGCATGCGCAGCGCTGCGCGTATGGCGGGGGTGTTGGGTCTGAGGCCATCATAGTCGCCATTGACGTCGTGTCCACGCGTACACTCGTTGCGCGCATGCCGGAAAAGGCTCCAAAAGCGAAGGCGAAGCCCCGAGCGAACGGGAACGGCGTGCTCGGCGCGCTCCCCAGCACGCGCCCGGATCGGCTCGGCGCACCGCGTCACAGCGCGCCGAAACCGCGTCGCGGGCCGGCCCCGCAGCGGGTCACGAAGCCCCGCGCCGTGCGGTCCGCCGCGCCCGAGCTCACCACGCACCGCCGGCCCGAGCCGCCGCCCAAGCCGCTCGGCGCGCCCAAGGGCACGGAACTCGTCACCACCGCCATCCTGGCCACGGGCGAGTTGGCGCAGATCGGCTTGACCGTCGGCGGCCAAGTCCTCAAGCGCACGATCAGCCGGATTCCCCGGCCTTAGCTGCCGTCGAGATAGCCGATCATCCGGTTCGTCAAGGCGGTGAGCCCCGGCGTCGGCGACTCGACGGCCAGCGGACGCTCCGCGAGCAGACCGATCAAGCGCTCTGACCACTCCGGTGCGTGCCGCGCCGCGAGCGTCGCGCCGAGTTGCGCGGCACGACGCACGACCGCGGCGTCCATCGTCCACACCGCCTCGAAGATCCGCTCCTCCCCGCGGACCGGTGTCTCCCAGCCGATCAGGCAGGCGGCGTAGCCGGGCGCGTCGATGACGACCGCCCACTCGTGGCCGAGCGCCTCGGTCGGCCCGATGCAGATCTCGGCCGGCTCGTCGTCGCGCTGGATGCGCGTCTCGTCGAAGTCGGCGAACACGCCCACCGCATCCGCGACCCGCGCGAGGCGCCGATAGCGGTGCTCGATGGCGCGGTAGTTGTCGGCCGCCTGGAAGGCCGCGATCACCACCGGGCCGGCCGCTCGCGCCATCGCCTCCTCCTCGATGGCGCGCGAGAGCGCGATCATCGTCGCCCGTCGCAGACGCTGGGGGCGGACCGGCAGGTCCGCGGCGATCAACGAGGCGAACAGCGACGGGCTGTCCGTCGCCGACCCGCCCAGCGCTCGAGCGCGCTCGAGCGCCGCCGGGACGGAGAGGCCCTGGTCGCGGAAGGCGAGCACGCGTTTGATGGCGGCGACGTCGTCCTCGGTGTACACGCGGTACCCGGACGCGGTCCGCCCCGGCTCGGGAAAGCCGTAGCGCTGTTCCCACATGCGGATGGTCCCGGCGGCCACGCCGGTCTGTTCCGCCACTTCCTTGATCGCGAGCTTCTTCACGAGGGTCGTCCCGTCAACCTACGGGCGTGCGCCCGATCCGGATTCTCGAAGCACAACTCGGGTAGCTCGGCTTCCGATGATCCTTGTCACTGGTGCCACCGGATACGTCGGCTCACAGCTTGTCGACGAACTGCTGAAACGCGGTGAGCGTGTGCGCACACTCAGCCGCCGCGGCGCGGGCAAGGGAGATGCACGCAAGGGCGACGTGCTCTCGGGCCAAGGCCTGCCGGAGGCGCTCGCGGGCGTCGACGTCGCGTACTACCTCGTCCACTCGATGGGTTCGGGCGGCGACTTCGCGGCCAAGGACCGCCAGGCCGCCGTCAACTTCGCGGTCGCGGCGGAGGACGCGGGCGTGGGGCGCGTCGTCTACCTCGGCGGGCTCGGGGCCGAGGACTCCGAGCACCTGCAGTCGCGCCACGAGGTCGCGAACCTGCTGCGCGCCCGGCTGGGATCGAAGGTCGTGTACGTGCGCGCGGCGATGATCGTCGGGCCCGGCAGCGCGTCCTACGACATCCTCGAGCACCTGATCAAGCGCCTGCCGGTGATGATCGTGCCGAAGTGGCTCGACACCAAGACGCAGCCGATCGCGCTCTCGGACGTGATCAAGACGCTCGCCGACCTCGCGCGCGTGGACGACGCGCCGGACGAGGTGCAGCTCGGCGGCGCCGACGTCCTCTCCTATCGTGAGATGATGGCCCGCGCCGCCCCGCTCATGGGCCGCCGCCCGCCGACGGTCATCCGCGTCCCCGTGCTCACACCTCGTCTGTCCTCCTACTGGGTCGCCCTCGTCACCCCGGTGCCGTTCGGGCTGATCAAGCCGCTCGTGGACGGCCTGGGCGCGGAGATGCTCGTGGAGCACCCGCCCCCGCCGGGCCTCAACGACGACCCTCTGAGCTTCGACGACGCGGTGCGTGAAGCGCTGAAGCGATGAAGCTGCTCAACCGCCAGGACGAGCGCCGGATCGCCAACGCGGTGATCGCCGACCCCGAGGAGCACACCGTCATGGACGAGGCGGGCGCGGTCCGCTCGGTCCAGGCGGCGAACGTCGAGATGCCCGAGGACGAGCTGCTCGCGCTGTGGCAGCCGGTCAACCTCGAGCGCCTCGCCCGCACCTATTGGAAGTACCTGAGCCGCGTGACGCTCGGGATCATCCGCGTCACCTACACCGAGCAGGAGCGCCTGGTGGTCGTGATCGGGCGCCCGCTGGTGCTGCTGCGCTTCCACGCGCCCGAGTACGACATGGGCGACGAGCGCGGGATCGTGCAGTGGAAGATCCAGGACGGGCTGCTCGTCTCCCAGCGCAACGAGGGCTTCCTCGAGATCGACGTGCGACGGATCGCGCCCGAGCGGGAGGGCTACGCGCGGATCCACGTCGAGGTCGAGATCGCCAACTTCTATCCGTCCCTGGCGACCTGGATCGCGCGCTGGTTCTACGTGAACACGCAGTCGCGCATCCACGTGCTCGTCACGCACGGGTTCCTGCGCTCGCTCGCCCGGCTGGAGCTCGAGGAGTCCGTGGTCGGCGCGTTCGCCGAGGACCAGCGCGGGCCCGACGGCGCGGTGAACGTCGGCGACACGCCCTGGCAGGGCGTGGCCGTGCTCACGCTGCTCGTTGGAGGAGCGCTCGCAGCATCCCTGCGGTTTCGATCAACGCGGCGCGCGAAGACGGGCTGGCGCCGATGGCGTGGATGAAGCTGTGGATGAGCCCCGGGAAGAGCCGCGTGGTCACCGGGACGCCGGCGGCTTTGAGCGCCGCGCCGTAGGCGAGTCCCTCGTCGCGCAGCGGGTCGAAGCCGGCGAGGATCAGCAGCACCGGCGCGGAGTCTTTGAGGTGCGGTGACCGCAGCGGCGAGCGCAGCGGGTCGGCGGGATCGCCGTCGCCCAGGAAGTGGCCGGCGTACCAGTCGCGGAACTCGTCGGTGAGGAAGAAGCCCTTGCCGAACAGGCGATGCGACTCGCGCACGGTCGTCATGTCGGTCACCGGGTAGATCAGCAGCGCGAGCTCGGGGTCGTATTCGAGCGCGAGCGTCGCCGCCAGATTTCCGCCCGCGCTGTCGCCGCCGACCACGACGCGCTCGGAGCGCTCGGCGGCCCATTCGTACGCGCGCCGCGCGTCGTCGACGTAGCCGGGGAACGGGTGCTCGGGCGCCTTGCGGTACTCGACGCTGAGCACGTCGACGCCCGCGTGGCGGCAGAGGATGCGGCACGGCGGGTCGTGCGTCTCGAGGTCGCCGACCACGAAGCCGCCGCCGTGCAGGTACAGCAGCGTCGGCTTCTCTCCCGGCTCGGCGGAGACGTAGCGGCGGGCGGGCAGGCTGGCGACCGTCAGGTCCTCGACCGCCCCGACCGGCACCGATCTTGCGCCCCGCGGCGGTGGCCGACAGGTCCCGGATGACCGTGCGCGCCGCTTCGGGCTGGAGCCGCTCGTCCCACACGGGCTCCCCGATCAGCTTGCTCATCGCGAGCATGAGCTGGACGTCGGCCTCCAGGCGCTGGCCGTCGATGATGATCGGCGGGCGGCCGGACAGGCGCCGCTGCACGCGCGGCGAGAGCCGGCCGAGCCGCTCCGCGACGACCGCGTCGACGAACGCGCGGTGATCAGCCGTAGCGGTAGCCGGTGAGCGAGCGGAGCTTGTCGCGGTCGTGGCGGGAGGCGATCCGGCGCACGGTGCCGCTGCGGGAGCGCATCACGAGCGATTCCGTGGTGGCCCCGCGCGCGCCCTCGTAGTGGACGCCGCGCAGGACGTCACCGTCGGTCACGCCGGTGGCGGAGAAGAAGCAGTCGTCGCTCTTGACCAGGTCGTCGTGGGTCATCACCTTCGTGACGTCGTACCCGGCGGCCTCGGCGCGCTGTCGCTCGTCGTCGTCGCTCGGCCACAGGCGGCCGATCATGCCGCCGCCGTAGCACTTGAGCGCCGCGGCGGTGATCACGCCCTCCGGCGTGCCGCCGATCCCCCACAGCAGGTCGACGGGGCGCATCGGGTCGGCCGCGAGCAGCGCGCCGGCGACGTCGCCGTCGGTGATCAGCCGCACGCGGGCGCCCGCCTCGCGGATCTGCTGGATGCCTTCCTCGTGGCGCGGGCGGTCGAGCACGACCACCATCACGTCGCGCACCTCGGTGCCTTTGCGTTCGGCGATCAGCTCGACGGTCTTGCCGAGCGGGCGGTCCAGGTCCAGCAGGTCGACGATCTCGTCGCGGCCGGCCATCTTCTCCATGTAGAAGACGGGGCCGGGGTCGAACATCGTGCCGCGCTCGGCGAGCGCGATCACGGAGACGGCGTTCGGGCGGCCCTGGGCCGTGAGGCGGGTGCCGTCGAGCGGGTCGACGGCGATGTCCACGTGCGGCGGCGTGCCGTCGCCGACGACCTCGCCGTTGGCGAGCATCGGCGCCTCGTCCTTCTCGCCCTCGCCGATGACGACGATCCCGTCCATGTGGATCGTGTGCAGGACGGCGTGCATGCCGTCCACGGCGGCCTGGTCGGCCGCTTCCTTGTCGCCCATGCCGACGAAGCGCGCGGCCTGCAGCGCCGCGGCCTCCGTCACGCGCACGAGCTCGAGCGCGAGGTTGCGGTCCGGCGGCATGTCATCGCGGGGGGTGCTCATAGGACTCCTGGAGGCTTGCGTGGTCGTTCGGTGCTACCCGCTCGCATCGCGCCGCCGGTGACGATCAGGGCGCAGCCGATGAGGGCGACGAACCAGCCGATGCGCAGCGAGATCTGGCTCGACGGCGTGCCCGGCCGGTCGACGAGGCCGACGTAGAGCACGAGCACGATCGCGACCATCCCCACCACCGCGGTCAGCTCCCCGCGCGGCCACGAGAGCTGATGGTCGCGCAGGATCACCCAGGCGAGGATCAGCGGCGCGACCGCCGCGGCGAGCAGCAGCCAGCGCAGGATCGGGAACGCGTCGAACGCCGTCGCGGAGCCGCGGACTCCGTTGATGATGGCGTTGCGATTGTCCGGGTTGGTCTCGTACCACGGCAGGAAGAGACTCAGTGCGAGCAGCAGGCCGCCGAGCACGGCGAGGTATTCCCCGCGTCCGAGGCGGCTGAAGTTCATCCGGGGCGGAGCCTATAGCCTGCACGCGCGTGAACGACGCGCTCGCTGAAGGCCCGGACGGACGGTTGCGCTGCTGGTGGGGCGTGTCCACGCCCGAGTACGTGGCCTACCACGACGACGAGTGGGGCCGCCCTGTGCGGGGTGCACACGCGCTGTACGAGAAGCTCTGCCTGGAGGCGTTCCAGTCGGGCCTGTCGTGGATCACGATCTTGCGCAAGCGCGAGGGTTTCCGGGCCGCGTTCGCCGGGTTTGATCCTGAGGTGGTGGCTTCGTTCGGGGACGAGGATGTGGCGCGGCTGATGGCCGACGCGTCGATCGTCCGCAACCGGGCGAAGATCGAAGCGTCGATCGTCAACGCGCGAGCCGCCTTGACGGTGGATCTGGCGGAGCTGATCTGGGGCTTCGCGCCTCCGGCGCGGCCGCGCCCGTCGGGGCGCGGGGACGTGCCGGCCGTGACGGATGAGTCCAAGGCGCTGGCCAAGGAGCTCAAGCAGCACGGCTTCAAGTTCGTCGGCCCGACGACCGCGTACGCGCTGATGCAGGCCTGCGGACTGGTCGACGACCACATCGAGGGGTGCTGTGTTCCAGCGGCTTGACGTCGCCGGTGCGCCGCGCGACGCGTCCTCGATCCTGGCCGAAGCCGCGCTGGGGTCATTGGCGGGCCCGGACCGGCCCCACACGTTCTTCAACTTCGTGGGGACCCTGGACGGGCGCGCGGCCCTGGACGGGTCGACGAAGCCGCTGGGCGGACCCGCCGACCTGGAGATGCTGCTGTCGCTGCGCGCCGCCGCGGACGCCGTGCTGATCGGGCCCGGCACCGTGCGTGCCGAGGGCTACGCGCGGCTCGTCTCGCCTTCTCGCCGCGACACGTCTCCCCCGGCCGTGCTGATCTCGCGCCGCTTCGACATCCCGTGGGAGGCGGGCCTGTTCGCGGCCGCCGACCAGGAGGTGATCGTCTACGGGCCGGCCGATGCGGGCGAGCCGCCCGACGTCGCCGCGCCGGTCGAGGTCGTCCGGCTGGACGAGTGCACCCCGGCGGCCGCGCTGGCGGACCTGCGAGCGCGGGGCATCCGCGCGCTGCTTGAGCGAAGGCGGCCCGACGCTGTTCCGCGCGCTGCTGGCCGACGGGCTCGTCGACGAGCTCTTCCTGACGCTCACGCCCGTGATCACCGGCGACGAGGACGAGCTCTCGATCGTCTCCGGCGGCCGCCTGCCCGAGCTCTCGCGCTTCTCCCTGCGCTGGGTCCTCCGTTCGGGGGATGAACTGTTCCTGCGCTACGCGATGGCCGGGTAGCCTCGGACACCGATGATCCGGCGAGTACTGATGTTGATGGCGCTGTCGCTCGCCGCGCCCTCGGCGGCGAACGCGGCGACGATCACGCTCGACGGCGGCGTGCTGCGCTTCACCGCCGCGGCGGGCAAGGCGAACAACGTCACGTTCACCCAGAGCGCGGGCGACCGTGACGATCACGCCGCAGCACGGCGGAGGACGACGACCCGTTCACGCTCGGCGGCCCGCTGCTCGGCTACCGCGACGGTCGCGACCTGCCCGGCCCGATCACGCGCATCGAGATCGACGTCCGTGACCGTGACGCGACCGCATCACCGCGACCTCCGGCGAGCCGCCGCCGTCGACGTGCCGATCGCCGATGACGGTCGACGGCGGCGACGGCAACGACGCGCTCAACACCGGCGTTCGGCAACGACACGATCGACGGCGGCGCCGGCGACGACGACATCGACGGCTGCCCCGGGCAACGACGTGCTGCGCGGCGGCGACGGCAACGACTCGCTCGCAGCCCGACATCGGCACGGACGGCGATCAGCGGCGGCGAAGGCATCGACACCGTCGTCTACGGCACGCCGGGTGTCGCCGACGTTTTCGCTCGACGGACTGGCCAACGACGGCGACGGCCGGCGAGAACGACCTGATCGGCGAGCGACGTCGAGAACGTCGAGGGCGGCGCCTCCGTCGGCGTCGTCACGCTGATCGGCGACGGCCGGCCGAACCAGCTCGAGCCGTCTCGAGGGCCGCGGCGTGATCACCGGTGGCGAAGGCGCGGACGTGCTCGAGGGCGGGCCGCTCGACGACATCGTTCCAACGCGCGCGACAGCTCGCCGGACACGGTGATCTGCAGCGGCGGCGTCGACACCGTGCGTCGCCGACACGCTGGACGAGATCTCACCGACGTGCGAGAACGTCTCGGTCGCAGTCCACACCCGGCGGGCCCTTCGACGATCGTGCGCCCACCGTCGCCTGGAGCGCGCCCGGGGCCGCCGCGTCGCTGAGCGCGAACGACGCAACGACGCTCCGCGTGGACGCGACCGACGACCGCGGGCTCGCCAAGGTGCAGTTCCTCGACGACGACCGCGTGGTGTGCGAGGACCTCGCCGCTCCGTACGAGTGCGCCTACACGCCGCGGGGCGGGGACGTGGGCCGCAACACGCTGGTCGCGATCGCGGTGGACACCGCCGGACAGACCTCCAGCGTCGTGCGTGCCGTGACCGTGCGGCGGTTCACCTCGCCCGGGTTGTCGCTGTCGCTGCGGCCCGGCCGGGATCGCACCGCGCCCTACTCCTTCCGCGCGACCGGGACGCTGCGGCGGCCCACGACCGTCTCGCCGACGCACGGGTGCTCGGGCCGCGTCGTGATCACGGCCAAGCGCGGGACCAAGACGGTCTCCACGACCCGCACGTCACTCACCCGCACGTGCGAGTACGCCGTGACCGTGCGATTCCGCTCGAAGGTCTCCAGCCGCGTCCGGCTGGTGGCCAAGTTCGAGGGCAACGACGTGATCGCCTCACGCTCGGCACCGAGCCGCACCGCCCGCCTGGGCTAGTTTCCTCGCCCATGGATATCGGAGGAGCAAACGCACTCGTAGCCGGCGGGGCGTCCGGCCTCGGCGCCGCGACGGCCCGCGCGCTGCACGCCGCCGGCGCGAACGTGACGATCGCCGACCTCGACGCCGAGCGCGGCCAGGCGCTGGCCGACGAGCTCGGCGCGAGCTTCGCCCACACCGACGTGACCGACGCGACCCAGGTCGAAGCCGCCGTGGTCGCGGCCGCGGGCGAGGATGGGCTGCGCATCAGCGTCAGCTGCGCCGGCATCGGCCCGGCCGAGAAGACCGCCGGGCGCAAGGGCCCGCACAGCCTCGAGACGTTCGAGACCGTGATCCGCGTGAACCTGATCGGCAGCTTCAACGTGCTGCGCCTCGCGGCCGCGTCGATGCTGGCCAACCAGCCCGACGCCGAGGGCGAGCGCGGCGTGCACATCAACACCGCCTCGATCGCCGCCTACGACGGCCAGATCGGCCAGGTCGCCTACTCCGCGTCCAAGGGCGGCATCGTCGGCCTGACGCTCCCCGCCGCGCGCGACCTCGCCCAGTCCGGCATCCGCGTCTGCGCGATCGCCCCGGGCCTGTTCGACACGCCGCTGCTCGCCGGCCTGCCCGAGGAGACCCGCACCGCCCTGGGCACGCAGGTCCCGTTCCCGCCCCGCCTCGGCCGCCCCGACGAGTACGCCAAGCTCGCCCTCCACATCGTCGAGAACACGATGCTCAACGGCGAGGTCATCCGCCTCGACGGCGCGCTCCGCATGCCACCACGGTGACTTGACCCGCCGTGCGGGCGGGTTGAGCCGGACGACGCGGTAGATTTGAGTCCGCGCAACTGAGATCTTCTTGTGGCGCCCCTGTGTGGCTGGTACTCTGTAGCCACCTACCCAAGGTAAGTTGCTACAGAAAGTGAAGCCACACGCCATGACATCGCTCCTGCTCGTCCCGCTGGACGACACGGTGGTCTTCCCCACCATGGATGTGACGCTTCCCGTCCGCGTTGGCGACGAGGAGCGGGTCCTGCTCGTCCCGCGCCACGAGGGCGAGTTCGCGAAGGTCGGCACCATCGCCGAGGTCACGGATCACATCCGCCTCCCCGGTGGCGGACGCGCCGTCCAGCTTTCCGGCGTCACCCGCGGCGTCGCGGGCGCCGCCCACACCGACGCGGCCGGCCGCCTCATGGTGGAGGTCGTCGAGCACTTCGACGACGTCCCCGTCGACGGGGCCACCCGCAACCTCGAGCGCGAGTACCGCGCGATCATCGAGGAGATCCTCGAGCTCCGCGGCGCCGACGACCGCATCGGCGCGTTCCTGCGCGCCATCGGCGATCCCGGCCCGCTCGCCGACACGATCGGCTACGCGCCCGACGTCTCGTTCGAGGACAAGGTCCGCGCGCTCGAGACGCTCGACGTCACCGACCGCCTGCAGATCGTCGTCGACCTCCAGCGCGAGCGCCTGGTCGACCTCCAGCTCCGCAAGAAGATCCGTGAGGACGTCCAGTCCGGCGCGGACAAGCAGCAGCGCGAGTACGTGCTGCGCAAGCAGATGGAATCGATCCAGCGCGAGCTGGGCGAGGACGGCGCTTCGGTCGCCGAGGAGTACCGCAAGAAGATCGCCGAAGCCGGCATGCCGGAAGCGGTCGAGGAGCAGGCCACGAAGGAGCTCGCGCGCCTGGAGCGCATGGGCGAGCAGTCCGGCGAGGCCTCGATGATCCGCACGTACCTGGACTGGCTGATCTCGGTGCCGTGGAACAAGACGTCCGACGAGAAGCTCGATCCGAAGGCCGCGCGCGAGGTGCTCGACGCCGACCACGCGGGCCTGGACGACGTCAAGGACCGCATCACCGAGTACCTGGCGGTCAAGAAGCTGCGCACCGAGCGCGGCATCAAGGAGGACAAGCGCTCCGGCGCCATCCTCACCCTGATCGGCCCTCCCGGCACCGGCAAGACGTCGATCGGCGAGTCGATCGCCCGCGCCACCGGCCGTGAGTTCGTGCGCATGTCGCTCGGCGGCGTCCGTGACGAGGCGGAGATCCGCGGCCACCGCCGCACGTACATCGGCGCCCTCCCGGGCCGCCTGGTGCGCGCGCTGCGCGACGCGGGCACGATGAACCCGGTGATCATGCTCGACGAGGTCGACAAGGTCGGCGCCGACTGGCGCGGCGACCCGAGCGCGGCCCTGCTCGAGGTGCTCGACCCGGCCCAGAACCACGAGTTCCGCGACCACTACCTGGACGTGGAGCTGGACCTGAGCCAGGTCATGTTCATCGCCACCGCCAACGTCGCCGAGACGATCCCGGGTCCGCTCCTGGACCGTATGGAGGTCATCCGCTTCGACGGCTACACCGTGGCTGAGAAGACCGCCATCGCCCGCGGCTACCTGTGGCCGCGCCAGCGCGAGCGCAACGGGCTGCTCGAGGACGAGGTCACCGTCACCGACGAGCTCCTGACGCAGGTCGTCATGGAGTACACGCGGGAGGCGGGCGTCCGCAACCTCGAGCGCGAGCTCGGCACGATCCTGCGCAAGACCGCGACGAACATCGCCTCCGGCAAGACCGAGGCGCCCGTGGCCATCTCGCAAGAGATCGTCCGCGACGCGCTCGGCCGCCAGAAGGTCTGGCAGGAGGCGGCGCTGCGCACGGCGGTCCCGGGCGTGGCCACGGGCCTCGCGGTGACCGGTGTCGGCGGCGACGTCCTGTTCATCGAGGCGACCGGCATGAAGGGCAAGGACGGCCTCGTGCTCACCGGCCAGCTGGGCGACGTGATGAAGGAGTCGGCGCGGATCGCGCTCTCCTACGTCCGCGGCCACGCTGACGAGCTGGGCATCGACGCGGACGCGTTCGAGAACCGCGAGTTCCACGTCCACGTGCCCGCGGGCGCGATCCCGAAGGACGGGCCGTCCGCCGGCGTGACCATGGTCACGGCGATGGCGAGCCTGCTCTCCGGCCGCGCCGTCAAGCACACCGTGGGCATGACCGGCGAGGTCACCCTGCAGGGCCGCGTGCTCCCCATCGGCGGCCTCAAGCAGAAGGTCCTGGCGGCCCACGCCGCGGGCCTGACGACGGTGATCCTGCCCGAGCGCAACCGCGGCGACCTGGACGACGTCCCGGCCGACGTGCGCGAGGCGATGTCCTTCCACCCCGTCGTGAGCATCGACGAGGTCCTGGAGCTGGCTTTGGAGCCTGCGCCGAATACGGTGGCTGTGTGACGGCAGCCTTCCGGCGCTACGGAGAAGGCGGCGGCGAACCCGTGGGAGGGCGCCGCCGCCAGCCTCCCGTTCCCCGCGACCCGGACAAGCCGGCGATGCCGGGATTGAACCGCCGGATCCTGAAGCTCTTCCGGCCCTACAAGGGCCCACTCTTCACCGTCCTGGGGCTGATCGCGTTCAGCGCGGCCCTGGGGATGGTGACCCCGTTCCTCCTGCGCGACATCCTCGATGTCGCCATCCCGGAGGACCGTGACGGGCTGCTCGGGGTTCTGGTCGGCGGGATGATCGCCATCGCGATCGTCACCGCCGTCCTGGGCGTCGGGCAGACGTGGCTTACGAACGTCGTCGGCCAGCGCGTGATGCACGACCTGCGCACGCAGGTCTACCGGCATCTGCAGCGGCTGTCGCTGGCGTTCTTCACCAAGACGCGCACGGGCGAGATCCAGTCGCGGATCGCGAACGACATCGGCGGCGTGCAGTCCGTCGTCACGTCGACCGCCGCTTCCATCGTCGGCAACGTGACGACGGTGGTGGCGTCGGTCGTCGCCATGTTCCTGCTGGACTGGCGACTCGCGCTGTTCTCGCTCGCGCTGCTGCCGTTCTTCGTGCTGCTCGCGCGCCGCGTCGGCAACGAGCGGCGCAAGATCACGACGGTCAAGCAGGGCGCGATGGCCGACATCTCCGCGCTCGTCCAGGAGTCGCTGAGCGTCAGCGGGATCCTGCTGGGCAAGACGATGGGCCGCAGCGCGGAGCTCGCGGAGCGCTTCGACAAGGAGTCGGAGAACCTGGCCGGCCTCGAAGTGCGAAGCCGCATGGCCGGCCGCTGGATGATGAGCGCGATCCAGACGTCGTTCGCCGTGATGCCGGCGCTGGTCTACCTGTTCGCGGGCCTCGCCCCGGGCGCGGCGTCGATCGGCACCATCGTCGCCTTCACCACGCTGCAGACGCGGCTCTTCTTCCCGGTCCAGTCGTTGCTCTCAGTGGCCGTGGACATCCAGACCTCCACCGCGCTGTTCGAGCGCGTGTTCGAGTACCTGGACCTGCACGTGGACATCGAGCCGGGCACGAAGGAGCTGGGCGACGTGCGCGGGGAAGTGCACTTCGACGGCGTCTGGTTCCGCTACGGCGACGAGTGGACGCTGCAGGACGTGGACATCACCGTCCCCGCCGGCACGCGCACCGCGCTGGTCGGCGAGACCGGGGCGGGCAAGACGTCGCTCGGGTATCTGGCGGCGCGTCTGTACGACCCCGAGCAGGGCGCGGTGCGGATCGACGGCACCGACCTGCGCGAGCTGACCTTCGACGCGCTCGCCGACGCCGTCGGCGTCGTCTCCCAGGAGACCTACCTGTTCCACGCCAGCGTGCGCGAGAACCTGCGCTTCGCCAAGCCGGGTGCCACCGACGAAGAGCTCGAGGAAGCCGCCCGCGCCGCGCAGATCCACGACAAGATCGTCGAGCTCCCGGACGGCTACGAGACCGTCGTCGGCGAGCGCGGCTTCCGCTTCTCCGGCGGCGAGAAGCAACGGATCGCGATCGCCCGCACGATCCTGCGCAACCCGCCCGTGCTCGTGCTCGACGAGGCCACGTCGGCCCTCGACGTGCAGACCGAGCGCGCGGTGGGCGAGGCGCTCGAGCACCTCGCCGAGGGCCGCACGACGATCGTCATCGCGCACCGCCTCTCCACGGTGCGCGACGCGGACCAGATCGTGGTCCTCGATCGCGGCCGGGTCGCCGAGCGCGGCGCCCACGAGGAGCTGCTCGCGCTCGGCGGCCGCTACGCCGCCCTCGTGGCGCGTGACGAGGGCGCCCCGGTCCAGGCCTAACCCACCGCCGCGGCGGACACCGGGCCGTCCTTGCCGCGCTGGCCCGTCGTCCACGTCGCCGGCAGTGCGCTCAGCGTCGCGCTCGCAGCGGTGCGCGACGCCCCGCCGCGGCCCACGCGGTCGCGCCACACGAGCGTGCCCGTCGCGCCTCTCGGGTTCAGGACCGCGATCCAGTAGCGGTTGCCGCTGGTCAGCGACACGCCGGTGGCCAGTGGCACGTTGTTCCACGCGCCGGCGGTCGGCGCGTCGAGCGTCCCTGAGCCGAGCAGCCGGCCCGGCTCCCCGTTGCTGTCCTCGTAGACGCCGAGCACGAGCCTGTTCCCGGTGCTGGTGGGGTCCACGTTGAGGCGCAGGGCCCTGGCTGTGCCGGTCCGCATCGCTGTGGCCTCGTAGACCTGCGCGCGCCCGGTGGCGGCCTTTGAGGTGTGCGTTCCGATGGCATCCGTGCCGGCGAGCATCACGGACTGCACGTCGTAGGTGGCGGTGTAGGTCGCCGTGCCGCCACCATCGGGCGCCGTGATCGAGTGCGTCGCGGCGAGACCGTCGCTCCACGAGCGCAATGTGTAGGTGAACGCGCCGAGCGTCTGGGGCGACGGCGCGCTGATGGAGTTGGCCGAGCGCGCGATCACCGTCCGGGTGAACGGCGCCGCCGTCGTGTCGCTGCCGAGCGTGAGCGTCAGACCCGTTGGCACGGAGGCGAGCGTCAGGTCCGCGGTCTCGGGATCGAGCCGCACGCTCTCCGACGTGCGTCAGGCCCGCGCTGTCGCGAGCGGTGACCGAGAGTTGGAGGTGCGACGGATACTCGTGGTCGGGCGCGACGAAGCTCCCGGATGCGACCCCCGCGTAGTCCTGGATGGCGTGCGTGTGACACACCGTCGCGTCCGTGCGCGAGCAGTGGCGCAGCGCCAGCGACCACGTGAGACCACTCGCGGGGCACGCTGCGCGCGTCGCGGCAGAAGCCGATCGTGTCGCCGACGCTCCAGGTCGTGAGGCGGCGGGCGTGTCGATGGATCACGCTCGGCCGCTGCCCCGACGGTGATCGTCTGCGTCGCCGTGCCCGTCGTGCCCGCGGTGTCGGTCACGCGCAAGCGCACCGTGACGGTGCCCGGAGCGGTGTAGGTATAGGACGGAGCGGCCGAGGGTGGAGTCGTCGTAGGCGCCGTCGCCGTCGAGGTCCCACGCGTAGCGTCAATGCCTGGTTCTCCGGGTCGGTCGAGGTCGTGAGCCGTCGAAGGCGACCGTGAGCGGCGCGGCGCCCGAGCGTCGGAGAGGCGACGATGCGCGCCGTCGGCGCGTTGTTCGTCGTCTGGATACGGCGGATCGTGCCGCCCTGGAGGTCGGCGTAGTACAGCGCGCCGTCCGGCCCCTGCGTGAGCCACACGGGACCGTTGGCCTGCGACGCGAAGATCTGGCGGGTGCTCATGTCCGGCAGTCCGTCCGCGCCCTGGCGTAGGCGACCCAGATGCTGTTGCGCGAGTAGTCGCTGAAGAACAGCGCGTCCCGGTACTGGGCGGGGAAGCTCGTGCCCGTGTAGAAGTGCAGGCCGGAGATCGAGGACGAGCCGGTCGGGCACCCCGTGTACGTGACGACGCACTCGGCGTGGCGGTAGGCGAAGTAGGGCGCGGTGACGGCGCCGGCGCCCTGGTTGTAGAGCGTCTCGCACGAGTCGATGTTCAGGCTGTCGTAGGAGCCCATCCGCGGCGTGCCCTCGTAGCACGGCCAGCCGTAGTTGCGGACCTGCGCGATGTTCTGCGTGCGGTTGATCTCTTCGTAGGTCGTTCCAGCCCGACGTCCCCGGACCAGATCTCGCCGGTGCCCGGCCGGAACGTGAACCGGAACGGGTTGCGGAGGCCGTAGCGCGACGATCCGGCGCCGGTTCAGGGTCGGCGTCGGAGATCGCCGGGTTGCCGTCGGAGGCGGCGCCGGTGTCCGGGTTCACGCGCAGGATCGAGCCGTCGAGCGTGACTGCTTGGCCCGCGGGGCGGCGGAAGGCCTGGGCGCGCACGGCCCCGCCCTGCGACGTGGCCTGCGACGGCACGGGGTCCCCACACGGGTTGACCGGGTTGCCGTCCTGGCCCCAGTCGGCCCAGTTGAACGAGGCGCCGTCACCGCTGGAGACGTACAGCTGGCCGTCCGGGACCGAACTCGAGCGAGCCGGTCGAGTGGCTCGGGTACTGCTGGCAGAAGTCTTCGATCAGCACGGTCTCCACGCCCGTGTCGCTGATGCGTGAGAGCCGGCCGGTGACGACGCAGCCGTCGGCGGTCGCCCCCGGCGGGGTCGGGCACGTATCGCCCCAGCGGGGCTGCAGGATGCTGTCGGGCGCCTTGTCGTAGGCGTAGAGGACGTACACGTACGGGCGGCCGGTCGTGAACTGGGGGTCGAGTGCCATACCCAGCAGCCCGCGATCCCAGAAGTCGTGGACCTTGCTGCGCAGGTCGACGAACTGCGTGGGCGTCGTGTCGGCCGTGCTGTCGAAGACGTTGATGATGCCGCTCTTGCTGGCGACATACGCCCGGCCGTCCGGAGCGAAGCGCACCACGGTCGGGTTACCGAGGCCATTCCAGACCGTGCTCTCGGTGAAGCCCGTGGGCAACACCGCGCCTGTTGCCACGGAACCGCAGCAGACGGTGGCGACCAGCGTCGCCAGAGTGATCAGAGACCCGGGTTCTGCGCATGGCGCGACCCTCGCGCCTGAACCGCGCGGGCGCTACTACACCTTCGTTTAGAGCTGTGCGGCGACGCGTTCTGCGGACGCTGCGTAACCGCCGCCGAACAGCGCGGCGTGCACCAGCAGCGGGAAAAGCTGGTAGAGCGGGACGCGGTCCTGCCAGCCCGGCGCGAGCGGGTGCCGCTCGTCGTAGGCGGCGAAGAACGTCTCGCCCGGGTGACCGAAGAGCTGCAGCATGGCGAGGTCGACCTCGCGGTGGCCGCCGTAGGCCGCCGGGTCGATCAGCCAGGCGCGGCCCGCCCGGTCCCAGTGGACGTTGCCGCTCCACAGGTCGCCGTGCAGGCGCGCCGGCGGCTCCGGCGGGCCGGCGAGCTCCGCGATCCGGTCGCAGACGGCCTCGACCGCGCGGGTGCCGCGCGTGGAGAGGCCGGCCTCGGGGAGGAGCGGGAGCAGCCGGCGGGTCGCGTAGAACGTGGGCCAGTCGGGACACGGGTCGTTGGGGAGCAGGAGCCGCCCGATCCGCGTGGGCGCGCGCGGCGAGTCGGCGTCGCGCCGCGCGGGTGCGGCGTCGCCCGGGGCGGCGTCGCCGCCCGTCGCCGGCGTGGCGCCCCAGTCGTCGGCGCCCGCCGCGTGGATCGCCGCGAGGCCCGTGCCGAACGCGGTCGCGTCGCCGCGAGCGCCCGCGTCGACCCAGTCGAGCACGAGCACCGCGTCGGACACGCCCAGCACCTCGGGCACGCGCAACGCGCCGGGCTCGCCGAGCCAGCGCAGGCCCGCGGCCTCGGCGGCGTATTCGCCCGGTCCCGCGTCCGGGCGGGTCTTCACGAAGCCGAAGGACTCGTCCTCGAACTGGACCTTGTAGGCGTCGTTGATGTCGCCGCCGCCGACCCGGGCGATCGTGCGGACGGCCCGGCCGGTCGCGGCCTCAACGGCGGATCTCATCGAGCAGGCCGCGGCATGCGGCCTCGACCTGGTCGAGCACGGTCTCGAAGCCCTGGGGGCCGCCGTAGTACGGGTCGGGGACGTCGAGGTCGGGTGCGCCGGCGCTCGCCGGGTCGTACTCGCGCAGGAGCCGCGCCTTCGCGGCGGCCGCTTCATCCGGCGCGATCGCGCGGATGCCGGCGAGGTTGTCGCGGTCCATGGCCAGCAGCAGGTCGAAGTCCTCGAAGTCGTCGACCGTGAGCTGCCGCGCCCCGCCCTCGAGCGTGACCCCGCGGGCGCGGGCCGCCGCGGTCGCGCGCCGGTCGGGCGGGTCGCCGGCGTGCCAGCCACCCGTGCCGGCGCTGTCGATGACGATCTCGTCCTCGAGTCCGGCTTCGCGCACGAGGTGGCGCATCACGCCCTCCGCCGTGGGCGAGCGGCAGATGTTGCCCATGCAGACGAACAGGATCCGGGTCATGAGGCGCGCGATCCTACGCGCGCGACGGCCTCGGCCGCGCAGTTCGCACCGGCCGCGAGCGCGTCGCCGGCCGTCCCGGTCGGCCAGACGCTGAGGAAGCCGGCCGCGAACGCGTCGCCGGCGCCGGTGGTGTCGACGACCTCGTCGACCGGGACCGCGCGGCCGGTCACGGTGTCCACCCCGTTGGTCCAGCGCGCGCCGTCGGCGCCGAACTTCACGACGAGCTCGGGCACGTCGATCTGTGGGCCGAGCACCGCGGCCTCGTCGGCGTTGGGGAGCAGCAGGTCGATCGGGGCGATCCGCTGCAGGAACACCGGGTCGTTGGCGAGCGGCGCGGCCGACGCCGGATCGACGCTGATCTTCATGCCCGCCTCGCGGGCACGGTCGATCGCCGCCATCGCCGCGGCCCGAGAGCCCGGGCGCATGAGCGAGTAGCCGGACACGTGCAGGATGTCGCCGTCCAGCGGCGGCAGGTCCCCGACCGCGATCGCGTCGTTGGCGCCCGGGTCCGGGAGCATCGTGCGCTCCCCGCCGGGCGAGACGAGCACGATGCAGGTCCCGGTCGCGCGGTGCGGGTCATGCACGACCTGCAGGTCCACGCCGTCGAGCCCGCTGAGCGCGACCGGCGCCAGCGCGTCCTTGCCGACCCGCCCGATCAGCGTCACCTCGACGCCGAGCTTGGCCAGCCACGCCGCGACGTTCGCGCCGCCGCCGCCCGGCTGCAGCGACACGCGGGCGGCGGTGTCGCTCCCGTGCGCGAGCGAGGTCTCCTGGACCGCGACGACGTCGACGTTGAGATCGCCGAGCACGACGATCCGCGTCACAGCGCGGCCGCGATCTCCGCCGCCAGCGCGGCGTTGCGCAGCACGAGCCGGACGTTCGCGCGCAGGCTCTCCCCCTCCGTGTGCGAGTGGAAGCGCTCGAGCAGGAACGGGGTGATGTCGCGGCCCTTCACGCCCGCCTCCTCCGCCGCCTGGAGGCTCTCGCGCAGCACACGGTCGTGCAGCGCGGCGTCCATCGGCTCGTCGAGCGGGTTCGCGACGACGACGCCGCCCGGCGCGCCGACTTCGTCCCGGGCGCGCACGACGGCGGCAGCGGCTGCCGGCGAGTCCACGCGCCAGGTGATCGGCACGCCGCTGGACTGCAGGTAGAAGGCCGGGAACGTGTCCGTGCCGTAGCCGAGCACGGTGACGTTCAGCGTCTCGAGCCGCTCGAGCGTCGCGGGGATGTCGAGGATCGACTTCACGCCCGCGCACACGACGCAGATCCCGGTGCGCGCCAACGTGCCCAGGTCGGCCGACTCGTCGAACGTGTCCTGCGCGCCGCGGTGCACGCCGCCGAGCCCGCCCGTGGCGAACACGCGGATGCCGGCGCGGTCGGCGAGGTGTGAGGTGGCGGCGACGGTCGTCGCGCCGTCCTCCCCGCGGGCGATCACGGCGGGCAGGTCGCGGACGCCGCACTTGGCGACCTCGCCGGAATAGGCGAGTGCCTCCAGCGCCTCGTCGTCGAGCCCGATCCGGACCTCGCCGGCGAGGATCGCGATCGTCGCCGGTACCGCGCCGTGCGATCGCACCACGGCCTCGATCTCCCGCGCCACGCGCAGGTTGTCCGGCCGCGGCAGCCCGTGGGCGATGATCGTGCTCTCGAGCGCCACGACCGGTCGCCCGGCCGCCAGCGCCGCTTGAACTTCAGGAAGAACGCGCACGGGCCAGCACGTTAGCCCGCGCGGAGAAACCTAAAGGTGCCAGGCACCTTTAGGTTACGGCGCCGGCCGGCCCGCGGGGAGCTGCGGGCCGGCCGGGGGAGTGCGCCGGCGCGCCTACGCCTCGGGCCGGTCTTCCGGCTCGTCCTCGGCGAGGATCTTGTAGAGCTGCCGGCGGGCGTCGGCCAGGATCTTCTTGGCCTCGTCCGTGTGGCCGGCGGCGACGACCTGCATGGCCGCCGCGCCCACCTGGAACATCAGGCCCCGGAGGTCCATGACGTTCTCGTCGACGTCGCCGGTGGCGGCGGCGAACGGGTCGCCGAGCTCCTCGCGGTTGGTGTCGACGTAGGTGCGGCCCTCGTCCGTGAGCTCGAAGGCGCGCTTGCCCTCGAACTCGACGGCGCGGACCAGGCCTTCGTCCTCGAGCTGCTGGAGGGCCGGGTAGACCGAGCCGGGGCTCGGCTTCCACAGGCCTTCCGTGCGCCGCTCGATCTCCTGGATGAGCTGGTAGCCGTTCTGCGGGCCACCCTCGATCAGGAGCAGGAGCGCCGCGCGCACGTCGCCGCGACGGGCACGTCCGCCGCGCCGATGGGGACCGCCGCGGTGACCGCCCGGGCCACCCGGCCCACCGCCCCAGAACATGGCCTTGAACATGCGCGGGTCGGCCCAGGGCGGGCCGCCGCGGCCACCGCTGGCCATGAAAGCGATGAACTCCTCCAGGCCCCGCGGGCCTCGGGAGTGACGGTGATGCTGATGGCGGCCCTTTGGACCGCACAGGTCGGAAGCAGATGCTGCGTACATGGGTTCTCATTCCCTTCTTCGATGTGTTCCGATGCGTCAAAGATATATCGCGATAGTCATTCTGTCAAGATCATCTTTGTGGACGGCGCCGTCCGTACCCTCCTGAGCAACCAATGACTGAGCCCCCGCCCACATCCCGCATCGCTCGGACGCGCCGCTTCGGCGGCCTCGTCGCCGGCCAGGGCATTCGCTGGGCCGGCACGCGCGCGGTCAACGCGCTGCGCAGCGACGAAGCCGCCGACGTCGCCACCGGCGAACGCGCGGCGGCCACCGCGCGCGAGCTCGTCAAACAGCTCGGCCAGATGCGCGGCGCGGCGATGAAGATCGGCCAGGTGCTCTCCACCGTCGAGTTCACGGCCATCCCGGAGTCCGAGCGCGAGGAGTTCAAGGCCACGCTCGCGTCCCTGCGCGACGACGTCCCGCCGCTCCCGTTCAAGGCGATCGAGAAGCTGCATGAAGGAAGAGCTCGACGATGCCCGTGAGCCAGGCCTTCGCCGAGTTCGAGCCCGAGGCGTTCGCGGCGGCCTCGATCGGCCAGGTCCACCGCGCGACCACGAAGGACGGCCGGCAGGTCGCGGTCAAGGTCCAGTACCCGGGCATCGCGGAGGCGGTGGAGACCGACCTGCGCAACATGCAGATGCTGTTCCCGCTGATCCGGCGGCTCGCGCCCGGGCCTGGACGTCAACGCGCTCGCCGGCGAGCTGCGCGAGCGGATCTCCGACGAGCTCGACTACGAGGTCGAGGCCCAGCACCACCGGGCGATGGAACGCGGCTGGCGCGGGCACCCGTTCGTGTTCATCCCGCCCGTGGACACGCAGCTCAGCCGCCGCCGCATCCTCGTCACCGAATTCATGGCCGGACGCCGCTTCGACGTGGTCAAGGCGCTGCCGGACGCCGAGCGCGACCGCTTCGGCGAGATCGTCTTCCGCTTCTTCTTCGGCACGCTCAACTATCTGCGCCGCGCCGCCGGCGACCCCCACCCGGGCAACTACCTCTATCTCGAGGACGGCCGGGTCGGCTTCCTCGACTTCGGCCTGATGCGCGTCGTCGACGCCGACTACCTCGCCGGCGAGCGCCAACTCGCGCAGGCCATCATGCGCGACGACGCGGTGGCCGTGAAGGACGGCCTCGCCACCCTCGGCTACCTGCCGAACCCGGACGAGTTCGAGCCGGAGGGGCTGCTCGGCCAGCTCCGGATGGCGGCCACGTGGTACCTGGAGCCGGGGTTCCGCCGGCTCACCTCGGCCGACATCGCCGAGGTCATCGAGGAGGGCTCATCGCCGCGCTCGCCGTACTTCGCGCAGATGCGCCGCCAGACGATCCCGCCGCAGGCGTTGCTCATCCGCCGCATGGAAGGCCTCGTGTTCGCGACGCTCGGCGACCTCCGCGCGGGCGCCGACTGGCACGCCCTCGGCGCGGAGTACTGGGGCGACGGGCCGCCCAGCACGCCGTTGGGCGAGCAAGACAGCGCGTTCTGGGGTCGGTAGGTTTGCGCGAGCCATGCTCGCCACCGCTCTCGCCTCAGTCGCCCTGCTTCCCGGCCTGCTCACGCCCACCGTGGCCGACGTCAAGCAGGACACGAAGATCCCGATCCTGCTCCCCTCGTCGCTCGCGACGCAGGAGACCAAGCAGCTCTACGGCGGCGGGGAAGGCGAGGCGCGCAGCTACACGTTCGCGGTGAGCACCGTGAAGAACTGCAGCGCGAACGCGTGCGCGGTGGCGTCGTTCAGCGCCATGAAGGGCATCGCGGTGTACGGCGACCGCAAGGTGACGCTGGCCAAGGGGCGCAAGGGCCGCTACATCCCGCTCAGCTGCGGCGGCTCGTGCTCGCCACCGTCGGTCGTGTGGAAGGAGCGCGGCGTCGTCTACGAGATCTCGACGGACGCGACCCGCGCGCAGCTCGTGCGGATGGCGAACTCGGCGATCAGGAAGGGACCGCGGTAAGCGGTTTCGGCCTCGGCGGCGGAGAGCACCGCACCGAGCAGTCCCGGGAACCGCACCTCGACCTCGTCGCGCCGCAGCATCACGATGCGGTGCGTGCCCTCGGCGCGCGTGTGCGTGAGGCCGGCCTCGCGCAGCACCTTGAAGTGATGCGAGCGGGTGGCCTTCGACACCCCGACCTCGAACGCCCCGCAGGTGGCCTCGCCCCGGCACGCGAGCTCGCGCACGATCGCGACCCGCACCGGGTCGCTGAGCGCGGCCATCATCACGGCGAGGGAGACGGCTTCGAGTTCAGGCTCGTCGATGTGCATGTTCGACACCCATCGTACTAAAGGCCCATCTCCCGGACGCCCAGCTCGTCCGCCCCGAGGTGATGCGCCAGTTCGTGGCGCACCGTGCGCGTGACCTGGTCGCGCAGCAGGTCCGGGTTGTGCCCGAAGTCGCGCAGGAGCGTGTCGCGGAAGATGATGATCCGGTCGTGGTAGTTGTCGCGCGCGACCGTGTCGCCCTGGTAGAGCCCGTAGGCCCGCGCCTTGCGGCCCTTGTCGGAGATCACGACCGGGACCCGGTCCAGCGCCTTGATCAGCAGGTCGGGGAGGTCGTCGAGCGCCTCCTGGACCAGCGTCTCGAAGTCGTCCGGGTTGAACGGGTCCAGATCCATGAACTCGACCTCGTCGGGCTCGGCCGCGAGGTTCTCACGCGCGAGCCGCTCCGAGCGGATGACGATCCGCTCGAACTCGGCCTCGTCCTCCGGGTCCTGGTAGTTGGCCATGCGGGAGACGATGAGGCCGATGACCACGGCGGCGATGGCGCCGCCGGTCACGACGATCGCCAGCACTTCCAGCGCTCGCAGCCAACCCTGCTGCGAGAGGCCCTGCGTCAGCACCGCGATGGAGAGCGCCAGCGCGAGGCAGAGCACGAGGGAGAAGGCGAGCCGTCGCCCTGTTGGCCAGCGTGAGAGCATCCTTTGAGGCTACCTGAGGCTGCGCGCGATCACGAGACGCTGGATCTCGTTCGTGCCCTCGTAGATCTGCGTGATCTTGGCGTCGCGCATGTAGCGCTCGACCGGGTACTCGTTGACGTAGCCGTAGCCGCCGAGCACCTGGACGGCCTCGACGCTGACCCACATCGCCGTGTCGGACGCGAACAACTTGGCCATCGCGGAGTACTTGCCGGCGTCGGCCTCGTGGCGGTCGGCCTTCGCGCTGGCGCGGTAGAGCAGCTCGCGCGCGGCGGCGGTGCGCGTCTCCATGTCGGCGAGCTTGAACTGGATGCCCTGGAACTCGGCGATGGCCTGGCCGAACTGCTTGCGCTCGTTGGCGTAGGCGACGGCGTGGTCCGTGGCGCCCTGGGCGATCCCGACGGCCTGCGCCGCGACGCCGAGCCGCGAGTGGTCCAGCGTGCCGAGCGCGACGTTCATGCCCTTGCCCTCGGCGCCGATCAGGTTCGCGGCCGGGATGCGGACGTCGTCGAAGATCGGCTGGCCGGTCGGCGAGCCCTTGATGCCGAGCTTGTGCTCGACCTTGCCGACCGAGAAGCCCGGGCGATCGGCCTCGACGACGAACGCGCTGATGCCGCGTGAGCGGCCCGCGGTCGGGTCCGTCTTGGCGAAGACGATGTAGAAGTCGGCGATCCCGAGGTTGGAGATCCAGTTCTTGGACCCCGTGATGACCCACTCGTCGCCGTCCTTGACGGCCTTGGTGATCATGCCGCCCGGGTCAGACCCCGCCTCGGGCTCGGAGAGCGCGAACGCCGGCGACCACTCGCCGGACGCGCACTTGGGCAGGAAGCGCTGCTTGAGCTCGTCGGAGCCGAAGAGCTTGATCGGGAGCGTGCCGAGGTCCTGCAGCATCAGGATCAGCGCCGTGGAGGCGCAGGCCTTCGCGACCTCCTCGATCGCGACGCTGAGCATCAGCGCGCCGGTGCCGGTGCCGCCGTACTCCTCGTCGAACGGGAGCCCGAGCAGGTCCTGCTCCGCGAACAGCTTGCGCAGGTCCCACGGGTACTCGGCCTTCGCGTCGATCTCCGCCGCGCGGGGCGCGACCCGCTCGCGGACGATCTGGCGGATCGTGTCCCGGAAATCGACCTGATCCGGGGTCAGCGCGTAGGTGTCAACGTCTGTTGTCGGCGACATAGCCGACTTAGTTTGGCGCGCCGAGAGCTTGGGGATTCGAAAAGCACAATGGGAATCGGATCCTCACTCTTCTTGATCGCCGTCGGGGCGATCCTCTACTTCGCCGTCGACGCCGACATCTCGGGCCTCGAGATCTCCACCGTCGGGATCATCCTCATGGTGATCGGCATCATCGGCCTGATCATCACGCTGTTCTTCCTGGGCGGCTGGCGCGGTCGCCACCGGACGGTCGTCGAAGAACGCCCGGTGACGAGAGGCCGCGAGTACTACTAGAGCCCTTCGGGGTGACGGACGGTGAAGCCGCCCGTCGGGCGCATCTTGTCCGACCACTTCGGGCCGGAGCTCGACGAGTCGTTGTAGCCCGTGTCGAAACGCAGGCCGGCGACCACGAGGAAGGAATGCCCGCCGTGTGCGTAGCTGGTGATCCACTGACCTTCGCCCGGCTCGCCCCACGACATGAACTCGGAGGAGTTCAAGGGCCGACTGACCAGGTCGGCGCCATGCAGTGCGTAGGACTCAGAGCCCGAGCAGTCGTAGCCTGAATCTTTCCAATCCCCGTGGCCGCCGCCGTACTTGTACGGCTTGCCCACGATCTCGTTGGCGGCCGCGATCACCGCGACCACCTCGGGCGGCGCGCCAACCGGCGCGATCGCCTTTCCGTCGGCCCCCAGTGTGGCGTTCGCAGTGGGCGGAGCGGCGACGGGCGCGGCCTGAGTGCCGGCGGTGCCCTGCTCCACCTGCATGCGCAGCGTGGCGGCGTCGGTCTTCGGCACGCGGCCGTCGACCGGAAGCTTGACCTTGCGTTCCCAGCGGCGAACGTTCGACGTCGTGTTCGGGCCGTAGCGGCCGTCGACGGTCGTCTTGATCCCAGCCTTCGTCAGAAAGCCCTGCAGGACCCGTACGTCGGTCCCCTTCATGCCCTGGCGGAGGTCGCGCTCACCGAACGTGATGCGTCGAGCATCCGCGGTGGCGACCGGTAACCCAGATACAGCTATAAGCAAGCCCACGCAGAGCGTGCGACAGCGTGACAAGACGATCTCCTCTTTCTGACCGCCTACGGGGTTAGCTGTCGGGCTCGCGCGGAAAGCGTCGCGCTACGCCACAT
Organism: uncultured Solirubrobacteraceae bacterium; assembly: GCA_963724195.1. GTDB lineage: Bacteria > Actinomycetota > Thermoleophilia > Solirubrobacterales > Solirubrobacteraceae > Solirubrobacter. Next base: position 204,807 of record CAVRTQ010000002.1, read on the forward strand.
CTTGTGGCGATTCGCCCCCGGAGCAGTGACCCCTGCTCCAAACCTTGGTTCCCCCGCCCCAGCTTGGCCTTGGCCGCGCTTGGGTTCGGCGTTATGTCCCGTGTTCCGGCGGGGACTCTAGCTCATCGTCAAGCGGATAGCGTCCCCCGTTCGGGTGAACTTCCTCCAGACACCAACCGAAAGCCTGTTGAAAACCGCCACATTTGGCTTGGAAGCGCCATTTGCGGTGATCGACCTCGACGCCTTCGATTTTAATGCCGCCGATCTCATGCGACGAGCGCGGGGCGTGCCCCTGCGGCTCGCGTCGAAGTCGCTGCGTGTCCGCGCTCTACAAGAGCGTGCGCTGGCCGCGGGCTTCACCGGCGTGTTGTGCTTCACGCTGCCGGAAGCGCTGTGGCTGGCGTCTCGCGGATGGGACGACCTGGTGGTCGGCTACCCCACCGTGGACCGCTCTGCGCTGCGCGAACTCGCCCGCGGCCCCGCGCGGGAGCGGGTGACCGTGATGGTGGACTGCATCGAGCACCTCGACCTGATCGCCGCCGCGGAGCCCGAGGGCCCGGTCCGGGTGTGCATCGACGTCGATGCCAGCTGGCGCATCGGGGGTCTTATGACCCTCGGACCGAAGCGCTCGCCACTGCACGATCCGGTGCAGGTGGCCGCGTTCGCGCGCGAGGTGGCCGCGCGCGAGCACGTCGTGCTCGACGGGCTGATGGCCTACGAGGGGCAGATCGCCGGCGTGGGCGACAAGCCGCCGGGCCGCCCGCTGATGCGGCTCGCGCTGCCGGTGCTGCAGGCGCTGTCCGCCCGCGAGCTCGCGGGCCGGCGCGCGGAGATCGTCGACGCGGTGCGCTCCGTCGCCCCGCTGCGGTTCGTCAACGGCGGCGGGACGGGCTCGATCGAGCGCACCGCGGCCGAGCCGGCCGTGACCGAGGTGGCCGCGGGCTCAGGGCTGTACGGGCCGACGTTGTTCGACACCTACCGCGCGTTCCGGCCCGTGCCGGCGGCGTTCTTCGTGCTCCCGGTCGTGCGCAAGCCGACGGCGAAGCTCGCGACCGCGCTGGGCGGCGGCTACATCGCCTCGGGCGCGCCGGGGCGTGACCGGCTGCCGCGCCCGGTGATCCCCCACGGCCTCAAGCTCGACGCCCTGGAGGCCGCGGGCGAGGTGCAGACGCCGCTGCTCGGCCGCAGCGCCGCGGGGCTGCGGGTCGGCGACCAGGTGTGGTTCCGCCACGCCAAGGCGGGCGAGCTGTGTGAGCGCTTCGACGTCGTGCACCTCGTCCAGGGCGGCAAGCTCGTCGACACCGTCCCGACCTACCGCGGCGAGGGGAAGACCTTCTCTCTAGGAGGACGTTCTCGCCTCTCGTAGTAGTCGAGCTCCGGCCCGAGGCCGTACATGCGGCCCTTCACGCCCTCCTGGAAGTGCAGCGTCTTGTCCGAGTCGGGATACACGCAGAAGCCGGCGCGGTCCTTGGTCGACCACATCATCAGCCGCACGGGCTCTGAGCCGTTGTTCGTGGTCTTGTGCGCGCCGGACTCGTTGTCCGCGAACGCGACGACGTCACCCGGTTTGAGCACGTCCTCGCCGTCGGGGTGCCGAAGCGTGAGCTCGCCGGAGATGACGAGCAGCCACTCCTCCTCGGTCTCCCAGTGGTACGGGCAGAGGGACTGGCCGGGCGGGATCTCATAGACGGAGCAGCCGATGCGCGTGGCGCCGAGCTTCGGGCCGAAGCGGTTCATGCCCGCCTTGTAGCCCTCCGGATCCGTGGCGTCGTGCTCGAAGCTGACGTCTCCGAAGACGTTGAAGGACTTCATGCGCGCTATCCCAGCACGTTGCGGACCCACGCGTTGGCGAACCGGCCCTCGGGGTCGAGCTCGTGGCGGAAGGCCTGGAAGGCGTCCCACTGCGGATAGCGCGGCGCGAGGTCAGCCGCTCCCAGGAAGGAGCGCTTGCCCCAGTGCGGGCGTCCGCCGAGCTCGCCGAGCGCCGCTTCGACGTCGCGGAACGCCGCCTCGTACGCCATCGAGCGGAACACGTGGACGGCGACGAACGTCGATTCGCGCTCGTGCGCGGGTGAGAGCAGTGCGTCGTCGGCGGCGCTGAAGCGCAGCTCGATCGGGAAGCTCACGGGGTGGCGCTCGAGCGCCGCCTTGGCCGCGAGCACGGCTTCCACGGCGCTTGCGCGGGGCAGCGCGTACTCCATCTCCTCGAAGCGCACGAGCCGCTGCGAGGCGAAGATCCGGTAGGACCAGTCCACGCGCTCGCGCTGGGAGGCGACCGACGACATGAAGCGGTTGAGGCGGGGGATCTGGCTGGGGAAGCGCTTCGCCACCTCGCTCACGGCGCGGAAGGCGTGGTTGTCCATCAGCACGTCGCTCGCGTACGCGCTCGCGCGGCCCGGGCGGGCGACCTTCGCGTCGGTCTCGTCGAGCGTGCGCACGAGCGCCGCATCCGCGTGCGGGAACGCCCAGAACTCGAAGTGGTCGTGCGCGTCGGCGCGCTCCTGCAGTGAGCTGAGGACCGCGTCGAGCGGCTCCGGGCGGTCCACGATCCGCAGCTTGAACGCGGGCACGCAGCGGATCGTCACGGCGGCGATCACGCCCAGCGCGCCGAGCGACACGCGGGCGGCGCGCAGCAGGTCACCGTCGCGGACGATCCGCTCGCTGCCGTCGGCGAGGATCAACTCGACCGACTCGACCTGCGCGGCGAGGTTCGGGAAGCGCGTGCCCGTGCCGTGCGTGCCGGTGGACAGCGCGCCCGCGAGCGACTGGGCGTCGATGTCGCCCAGGTTCGGCATCGCGAGACCGCGCGCGTGCAGCTCCTGCGAGAGCTGGTGCAGGCGGATGCCGGCCTCGACCCGCACGAGCCCCGTCGCGGCGTCGGCGTCGAGCACGCGCGCGAGCCGGTCGAGGCTGATGAGCGTGCCCTCGGTGGCGACGCCGCCGCTGAACGAGTGCCCCGCTCCGGCCACGCGCACGGGCGCCGGCCCTTCCACGATGGCCTGCGCGAGCTCCCTGCGCGTGCGGGGCACGACGAAGCGCGCGGGGGTGCAGCGCTGGGAGCCTGACCAATTGACCCACTCCATGACCGCGGACGGTACCGTCCGCGTGATGGACATCGATCCTCGGCAGGTCGCGGAGCTCGTGCGTGAGGGCAAGGTCCAGCTCATCGACGTCCGTGAGGACTACGAGTGGGACGCGGGCCGGATCCCGGGCGCGCGCCATCTCCAGCTCGGTGCGGTCGCCGCGCAGGCGGAGACGATCCACCGTGAAACGCCTGTCGTCTTCTATTGCCGGGTCGGTGGGCGGTCGGCCATGGCCGCGAACGCGTTCGAGCGGGCCGGCTACGAGGCCTACAACATGACCGGAGGCTTGCTGGAATGGGATGCGCAGGGCTTGCCGCTCGAACCCGACGGTGGGTCTGTGGCGGATCACTGATCCTCGCGCTGCTGGCGCCCGCGGCGGCTGAGGCCGCGCCGGCGCTGGTGAAGGTCGGCGACTTCGCGGAGCCGGTGTTCGCGACCGGCGCTCCCGGCGATCCGGCCGCGTGTTCGTCGTCGAGCGGGCGGGCGCGTGATGGTGTGGCGCGAAGGCGTCGGCGCGCAGACGTTCCTCGACCTGACCGCGGACACGCTGGCGGACTCCGGCGAGCGCGGGCTGTTGTCGCTCGCCTTCTCGCCCGACTACGCGACCTCGGGGCGGTTCTTCGTCTATCTGACCATCGCGGGACGGGGACATCCAGATCCGCGAGTACCGCGCGCGCGACCCGACGCCGCCGACCCGGCCAGCGGACGCCTGCTGCTCACGATCCCGCACCGCGACGCCGGCAACCACAACGGCGGGCAACTGCAGTTCGGGCCTGACGGGCGGCTGTGGCTCGCGACGGGCGACGGCGGCGCGAACTCGGCGTCGGCGCAGGACCCGGCGTTGCTGCTCGGCAAGGTGATCAAGCTGGACGTCAACTCGGGCGCGGCGACCGTCGTCGCGGCGGGGCTCCGCAACCCGTGGCGGTTCTCGTTCGACCGCGCGACCGGGCAGATCGTGATCGCCGATGTCGGCGACGGCACGCGGGAGGAGATCAACGTCGGCCTGGCGGCCAACTACGGCTGGCCCTGTCGCGAAGGCAGCTTGGACACGGCGGTGGACGATCCGCGCTGCGCGAGCGGCTTCACCGATCCCGTGCTCGAGAAGACGCACGGGCCCTCCGGCGACGGGTACTGCGCGATCACCGGTGGCTACGTCGTCCGCGATCCCGGCCTGCCGACCCTGCTCGGGCGCTACGTGTACGGCGACAACTGCTCGCCGGGGCTGCGCTCGGTGGACCTGGCGAATCCGGCCTCTGACGCTCCACTCGGCCTCGACCGTGCCCGGCTTGAGCTCGTTCGGCGAGGACATGTGCGGGCGGCTGTTCGTGATGTCACTGGGCGGGCCGGTGTACCGGCTGGTGGACGGCGCGCCTTCGGCCTGCCCGGCTCCGCTGCCGCCGCCTCCGCCCCCGCCGCGCCGTCGCGCCGGACCGGCGCGCGTGCTCGCTCGCGATGACGGTGAGCGGCGTGCGCAGCGTGCGGCGGCTGAAGCGGCTCTCGCTCACGCTGCGGACGGACGAGGCCTGCCGCGCGACGGTGCGCGCCTCGATCAAGGGCGTCGCGCAGTTCCGCCGGACGACCGCGTCGGTGGTCGCCGGGAAGCGGAAGGTCGTGCGGGTGAAGCTCACGGCACGCGGCGTGCGCGCGGTGCGCGCGGCATTGCGCCGGAAATCGTCGCTTCCCGTCGCGCTGCGGGTGAGCGCGGTGGACGCGGCCGGCAACACGCGAACCGTGACACGAACGGTGCGAATTCGCGGATAATCCGGGCCGATGCGGCTCGCGGGGATCACGCTCTTGCTGGTGTTGGCGCTGGCTGCGCCTGCCGCTGCCGCGCCTTCGCTCGTCTCGCTCGGGACGTTCTCGCAGCCGATCTGGGCGGGCTCGCCTCCGGGTGACAAGGCGCGCGTGTTCGTGGCCGAGCGGGCCGGACGCATCCGCGTGATCGAGAACGGCGTGACCTCGACGTTCATGGACATCAGCGGCACCGTGCTCTCGAACTCGAGCGAGCGTGGGTTGCTCTCCCTGGCGTTCCCGCCCGACTACGCGAGCTCCCGCAAGCTGTACGCGTACGTGACGGCGCAGAGCGACGGCCGGATCGAGGTCCGCGAGTACACCGGCAACGACGTCGCCTCGGTGCGGGTGCTGCTCTCGATTCCGCACGACCAGGCCGGAAACCACAACGGCGGGCAACTGCAGTTCGGGCCGGACGGGCTGCTGTACGCCGGCACCGGCGACGGCGGCGGCTCCAACGACCAGTACGGGCACGCGCAGAACGTCGACTCGCGGCTCGGCAAGCTGCTGACGATCGACGTCGCCGACGGGACGACCACACAGGTCAGTGTCGGCCTGCGCAACCCGTGGCGGTTCTCGTTCGACCCGCAGGGCCGGATCGTGATCGCCGACGTCGGCCAGGGCGCCGTCGAGGAGATCAACCGCGGGCTCGCCGGCAACTACGGGTGGCCGTGCTTCGAAGGCCGGCGGACGGGCCCGCGCGCCGACACGCGCTGCGCGACGGGCACCGCCCAGCCCTTGGTGGAGAAGACGCACGGTGCGTCCGGCGACGGCTTCTGCTCGATCACGGGCGGCTACGTCGTCCGCGACCCGGGCCTGCCGACGCTGCTCGGCCGGTACGTGTACGGCGACTACTGCAACGCCGCGCTGCGCTCGGTGGATCTCGACGCGCCGACCACCGACGCCGCGATCGGGATCAACGTCTCGGGCTTGTCCTCCTTCGGCGAGGACGCGTGCGGTCGCCTGCTCGTCGTGAGCCTGAACGGGCCGGTGTCGCGGATGACGGACGGCCCGTCGACGCCGTGCGAGCCGGAAGAACCGACCCCGACGCCCACCCGCCGACCGCCACGGCGACACCGACCGCCACCGCCACGCCCACCGCCACACCGACGGCCGACGGCGACGCCCACGGCAACCGCGACCGCGACGGCCACGCCCCGACCGCGCACGCCCGACGGCCGACCGCCACGGCCACGGCGACCGCCACCGCCACGCCGACGGCCACCGCGACGCGCACCGCCGACGCCGCCACGGCCACCGCCACCGTCACGCCCGAGGCCCAGCCGAGCGCGTGACGCCCACCCCCACGCCGACCCGGGACGTCGGTCCCGGCCGCGTGCGCGGTCTCGATGCGCGTCACCGGCCAGCACTCCCTCGCCAGGCGACGGTTCCTGTCCGTCGCGCTGCGGACGGACAGGACCTGCCGGGTCACCGTCAGCGCCCCGAACTTCACGCGTACGACCGTGACGCTCGCCCCCGGTGAGCGCCGCGTGGTCAAGATCCGCCGCACGCGCGGCACGGCGAAGCGCATCACCGTCACCGTGCGCACGCCTGCCGGGAACGTCACGCGACGCGACGGTCCGCAGCGCGCCCTAATCAGCTTCGACGCCCGGGATCATCCCGTTGCGGAAGGCGTCGACGAAGCGCCGGTGGTCCTCGCGCGTGAGCGCTCCGTACTCGGCGCCGAACGCCGTCAGGTGCTGCGCGAACTCGTCGTAGCGGCCGCCGATCACGTCGGTGATCTTCGCCTCCACGTCGATGTCCACCAACGGGTGCTCGGAGCCCGCGTCGGACACGCAGTGCACCTTCGCGGTGGCCCGCCCGAGGTCGTGGACGAGCGGCTGCATCTCGTCGACCTCGGTCACCACGTCCCAGTCGAGGTCGGCCTCGTAGGGCGAGACCTCCTTGATGATCTGGCCGACGCCGTCGAGCTCGCACCAGCCCACCCACGGGTCGGCGTGCGCCTGCAGCGCCTGCTGGCTCACCGCCGTCCGGTGGCCCTCGTGCTCGAAGTACGAACGGATCTTCTCGTCGGTGACCACGCGCGACGCCGCCGGGGTGGCGGCCTGCTTCATGGACAGGATCACGTCGTTCTCGAGCGCCTGCGTCCGTCCCTCGACGAGCAGCGTGTACACGCGCAGCCCGGCGGAGCCGATCCCCACCCCCGCGCGGCCCTTGACGTCCTTGACCGCGTACGACAGCGACTGCTGGCGCTTGGCCTCCGGGATCGTGTCCAGGTACGTCTCGTAGGCCGCGAGCACGGCGTCGCGCTCGGCGTCGCTCCAGATCGCGCGCGCCCGGGCCGGAGGCGAGCCGCCGGTCCCCGTCCTCGAACACGGTCAGCGCGTCGAGCAACTGCACCCGCGTCTCGGACCGCGCCACCTGCAGCACGTCCAGCAGACGGCCCTGAGGTGTTGTCCAGCGTCAGCCGGAAGTCACGATCCACCTCCGACGTCGCGAACAGCCGCACGGTGTCCGTGTAGGCCTTCGCGTAGGTCTCGATCAACCCGGAGATCGAGCCGTCCGACAGCGCCTTGCGGAACCCGAGCAGCGCCAGCGACGCCGCCATCCGCTGCAGGTCCCACGTGTAGTGCCCGAGGTAGGCCTCGTCGAAGTCGTTGACGTCGAACACGAGCACGCCGGCCGAGTCCATGTAGGTCCCGTAGTTCTCGGCGTGCAGGTCGCCCTGGATCCACACGCGGGAGGTGGCCTCGTCCACCCACGGGTCCTCGAGCTGCGCCATGTCCGAGTAGAACAGCGGCGCGCTGCCGCGGTAGAACGCGAACGGATCGGCGGCCATCTTGCGGAACTTGCCGCGGAAGGCGCGCGGGTCGCGTTCGATCAGATCCGCGAACGCCTCCACCAACACCTCGACGATGTGCGTCTGGCGCTGCGAATCGGAACTACCGAGATCGGCGATCGACATACGCAGGATCGTCCCTTAACGACAAACGGCCATGTCGTGAGACATGGCCGTTTTCGGCGAATCCGTCCGCTCCCCCTCCGTGAGGTGCAACTCCGATCCGAACGCCCTCCAAAGCGTTGGATCAGAATGGCACCGCACCCGGAACGGGCCAATCGGACATACGTCTACGCGGCGGCTTCTTCCTTCTCGACGAGCGGATCGGAGACGTACTGCGTGGCCGGAACCCGCTTGTACGGCTGCTCCGGCTCCTGGTGCTCCTCGTGGTAGGCCGACTCAGCGTTGATCGACCAGAGGTCATGCTTCGAACCGGTCATCACGTTGTCGACCGCGCGCATGGCGGTGAGCATCGAGTGATCGGAGTTGTTGTACCGGTGCAGACCGTTACGGCCGACCTGCTGCAGGTTGTTGATGCCCTCGAGCCAGCCCTTGATCGCGTCGACGCGCTCGGCGTAGTCGGCGTCGTACATCGGGTACGCCTTCGGGACGCGCGTGACGAAGCCGCGCTCGACCTTCTCCGCCTTCGCCAGACCGAGCTGCTCGATCTCGCGCTTGGCGAGCTCGACGAGGTCCTCGTCCGAGGACTCCCACAGCTCGTCGCCCTTGAAGCAGAAGTACTCCATGCCGATCGAGGCCTTGGACTGGTCCGGGACCATCCACGGCGACCACGAGCGGAAGTTCTGGATGCGACCGACCTCGACACTGGGATCGTGGATGTAGATCCAGTTGTCCGGGAACAGGTCGTCGCCGTCGATGATCAGGGCGACGGTCAGGAAGTCGCGGTAGCGCAGGCCCTGGGCGGCCGCCTGGACCGAGCCGGGCGCGGCGGCGCCGGCCATGCCGACGGTGGCGCGCAGCGGCAGCGAGGAGATGACCTGCGAGGGCTCGATGCGCTCGCCGCCGGCCTCGAGCGCGACGACCTTGCCGTCACGGATCTCGAGGGACGTGACCGGCGTGTTGAGCCGGACCTCGCCGCCGTTGGCGATGATCTCGTCGGCCATCGTCTCCCACATCTGCCCCGGGCCGAAGCGCGGGTAGTGGAACTCGTTGATCAGCGACTTGATCTTGTTGCCCTTGTTGCCGAAGAACGCGGCCTTGGCGGCCGAGAAGAACGACAGGCCCTTGATCCGCTGCGCAGCCCACTCGGCGCGCACCTCGGAAGCCGGGACGCCCCACACCTTCTCGGTGTAGGACATGAAGAAGTGCTGGTACAGGCGCTTGCCGAAGCGGTTGGACACCCACTGCTCGAGGTTGTCCTCGCGACCGTTGGGCGTTACCGCGGCCCACAGGTACGAGAACAGACAACGAGTGAGCTCGACCGGGCCGAGCTTCTTGATGACGTCCTGCCCGTTCAGCGGGTAGTCGAGGAACTTGCCGCGCCAGTAGATGCGCGACATGCGCGGACGCTTGAGGAACTCCTCCTTCATCACCTCGTGCCAGAGGTCGTCGACCTCTTTGACCTTGGTGAAGAAGCGATGGCCGCCCAGATCGAAGCGGTAACCGTCACGAACCTCGGTCTTGGCGATGCCGCCGACCTGGTCCTCCGCCTCGAACACGATGACGGGACGCCCCTCCTTCGCGAGGAGGTATCCGGCCGTGAGACCGGCGGGGCCGCCGCCGAGGACAGCGACCGGTTTCTCGGGCCGAGGACGACGCGGAGCGTCGGCCGGCGTGATGTCAACGGTGGACATGCCCCTCACCATGCCCGTGCATCTCTGATTTCACGGCGCTTGCTAAAGGCCGCTAACAGGCCTTAAGCCCAGGCTCTAACCTCTCCGACCGTGCAGCCGAGCAGTGCTTTGGACATCTTGCTGGTCGACGACGACCGGCCTTTGCGGGAGATGCTGACGCGCTCCTTCGAGCGTGAGGGCCATCGCGTGACCGCCGTGGGCGACGGCGACACGGCGCTCGACGCCGCCGCCGAGCGCGCGTACGACGTGGTTCTGCTCGACGTCGCACTCGGCGCGGGCCCGACCGGTTACGACGTCGCTCGTGCTCTGCGTTCCCGGCGCGACGTGGTGCCGATCATCATGTTGACCGCGTTGGACAGCGAAGCCGACGCGGTCCAGGGGCTCGAAGCGGGCGCCGACGACTACGTCACCAAGCCGTTCGGCCTGGCCGAGCTGCGCTCGCGCATCCGCGCCGTGCTGCGCCGCGCGCAGGGCCGCGTGGTCGAGGGCAACGTGCGCGTCGGCCCGGTCACGCTGGACCGCGACCTGCGCCGCGTGACCGTGGACGAGAACCCGGTCCGGCTCACGTTCAGCGAGTTCGAGCTGCTCGGCTGCCTGATCAGCCGCCCGGGCTACGCGTTCAACCGCCAGGAGCTCCTGCGCGCCATCTGGGGCGACTCCGCGTACCGCGACCCGCGCGCGATCGACGTGCACATCCGTCATCTGCGCGAGAAGCTCGAGGCGCGTCCGGAGGAGCCGAGCCTCATCCTGACCGTCCCGGGCCAGGGTTACCGCTTCCGCGAAGCATGATCCGCGGCGCGCTCGCCGGGCTCCGCGGGCGGCTGCTGCTGGCCTTCGTGGCCACGAGCGCCGTGACGCTGCTGATCACGGCCGGCATCACGCTCAGCCCGCTGCAGTCGCAGCTGCGCGACCAGAGCATCGACCAGCTGCAGACCGCCACCCAGGCGCTGCGCATGGACTTCACCGACGACCTCACGCTCGAGGCGTCCAAGGAGGACCGCAAAGCCGCCGAGGAAGCCGAGAAGGATGACGAGCTCGAGCCCGTCGACCTTCCCGCCCGCGCTCGGGCCCGGCGCACCTCCGCGCTGGTCGACACCGCCTACGAGCTGCGCAACCGCATCCCCGGGGCCCGCGTGATGGGCACGGACGGCACGTTCACCAACACCTCCAACCAGGCGCCCGCGTTCCTGTTCGACACGGACGAGAACGTCTCGGGCCGGAACATCTCGGTCAGTGAGCCGCTGGCACTGGCGCTCAAGGCGCTGCGGGAAGGGACCTCGGAGGTGCAGTTCCGCGAGGACGTGGCCAGCTTCGCGATGCCCGTCTTCGACGGGGACGGCGACCTCGCGGGCGTGGTGGTGGCCGAGCGCAACCTGACCGAGGTCGCCAGCACGGTCGCGCTCGTCCGCAATGCGCTGTTCACCGCCGCGGCGATCAGCCTCGCGGTGGCGATCGCGCTCGGGCTCGCGCTCTCGAGCACGCTCACGCGCCGGCTCGGCCGGCTGCAGCGCTCGGCCTTGCGCATCACCGAGGAAGGCCCGGAGGCCCCCGCCCCGGTCGACCGTGGGCGCGATGAGGTCGGCGACCTGGCCCGCGCGTTCGGGCGCATGCAGGAGGAGCTCCGCCGCCAGGAGGCGGCGCGGCGCTCGTTCGTCTCCACCGCCTCCCACGAGCTGCGCACGCCGCTGACGATGCTCCAGGGCACGATGGAGCTGCTCGACGAGGACCTGCGGGACGGCGCCGACCTCGAGGACGCCCAGGAGCAGGTGGCGAGCGCGCGCCGCGAGCTGCGGCGGCTGTCCGTGCTCGCCAGCGAGCTGCTCGACCTCTCGCGCCTGGACGCCGACGTCCAGCTGCGCTCGGAGCCGGTCGAGCTGGGTGAGATCGCCCGCGCCGTCGCCGCGGAGTTCGAGCTGCACGCGTCCGAGCGCGGCACGGAGCTCAAGGTCGATTCCCCCGGCCCGTGCTGGGCCGTGGGTGACCCGGCGGCCTGCGCCCGGGTGGTGCGCATCCTGATCGACAACGCGCTCCGCTACGCGCCGGCCGGCGAGCCGATCCTCGTCTCCACCAGCCACCGCTACGACACGGTGATCGTGCGCGTCGCCGACCGCGGCCCCGGCGTTCCCCCCGAGGAGCGCGAGCACATCTTCGAGCGCTTCCACCGCGGGAAGGCGACGAGCGAGGTGAGCGGCTTCGGGCTCGGGCTCGCGATCGGCCGCGAGCTGACCGAACGCATGAGCGGGACGCTCGGGCTCGAGGACTCCGAGCGCGGCGCGCAGTTCGCGCTGACGCTTCCGTGGCCGGCGACGGCAAGCACGTGCGATCGCCGGTGGCCGCCGGCGCCGATCTGGGGCCGCGCGGTGACCGGTAGTGGGCTGGTTGCCCATGGCCGGTCGCCGGGTGGGTCCAGGCGGTGATCGGCGGCCGCCGGAATCGTGCGTGCTTGACGGAGCCGGCTAGTCCGTCTTCACGTAGACCGTCGCCTGCACCGGGTTCGGCCGCGGCGGCGTGAAGTTGGTCGGCTGAATCGACGTGATCTGCATGGTCGGGTCGTTGGAGAGCGCCTGCGACCACTCCTTCGAGCGGATCCGGATCAGCTTCGTCCAGGGCGCGCGCCAGCGGTTGAGCGTCCACACGATCGGCTCGACCAGCACCACGCGGGTGCCGGGCTCCAGCGAGGCGATCAGCGGCGCCAGGTCCGCTTCCGCGCTCGTCGCCTCCAGCCGCTCCACACCGTCACGCCAGTCCCACACGCCGAAGTCGGTCTCCTCGCCCGTCAGCGTCGCGTAGCGCAGGCCCTCGGGCAGGTAGTAGTGCAGCAGCGGGATCGTCTCGGGCTGGGTGGAGATGACCAGGTCGCCCGGGGCGAGGCTCGGGCCGATCGTGTGGGCGATCGCGCGGACGTTGCTCTTCTCCACCGGCGACGTGTCCTGCGCCCACATGATCACGACCAGCACGAGCCCGAACACGCCGAGCCGGCGCGCGTAGGCGAGCCCGCCGGTGGCGAGCAGCAGGAAGGGCGGGATCGCGACCGCGAGGTAGCGGTTGGCCCACGCGGGTGAGCTCTGCGAGAGCAGCCAGGCGAGCGTCGGGGTGAGGACGCAGATGATCAGCAGCGCGATCGCGGCGCGGCCGTGCGCGCTCAGCGGGCGGGTGCGCAGGATCGCGATCAGCCCGGCGCCGGCGCAGATCAGGAAGACGATCTCGGGCAGCCGGCCGAGGATCACGCCGGGGACGCCCAGCAGGGAGCTGAAGGCGGGCGCGTCGGCCCACGGCGCCCCGGTGTGCTGGGCCTGGTAGAGCGTGGTCGGCACCCAGGGCAGGTACAGGACGGCGGCGCCGCCGAAGCCCCACAGACCGTCCTTGAACAGCTCGCGGCGACGGTCGCTGAGCCCCAGCAGCACGAGCCACGCGACACCGGCGGCCGCGCCGAAGAAGATCGGCCAGTTGTGCGTGTAGAGCGCGAGCGCCTCCGAGACGGCGAAGCCGATGATCCACGGCCGCCGGTTGTCCGTGTCCAGCGCGTAGGCCCGCAGGAAGCAGACCGTCACCGGGATCGCCAGCAGCGCCACCATCGCGTACATCCGCGCTTCCTGCGCGTACTGGCTCAGGAACGGGTTGAAGGCCATCAGGACGGCCGCGAACCAGCCCGCCTTCTGCGTCCCCCAGACCGTTCTGCCCGCCCACCACGCGACCGGGATGGCCAGCAGCGCGCAGGCGAGGCTGAAGGACCGCACGCCCTCCTCGCTGTCCCCCGCGAGCCCGAGCCAGAAGTGCAGGAGCATGTAGTACAGCGGCGGCGAGCCGTCCTTGCGCAGCGCGGCCGGGATGTCGGTCAGCGGGCGGTCGGCGATGCCGACGGACAGGCCCTCGTCGATCCAGAAGCCGATCCCGAGCTCCGCCGTCCGCAGCGTGAGCGAGAGCGCGATCAGCCCGGCGAGACCGAGCGGGATGGCGATCCAGGTGTGCCGGAACGCGCGGGCGCGGCGGGCGGCGGCGAACAGGCTGGGACGGGAGGCGGAGGTGGCCACGGGCGTCAGCGGGCGCAGGAGGAGCCGATGACCCACTTTCGGGTCTTGGCGATCGTGGGGAAGCGCGGGTCCTTCGACAGCGCGGAGAAATTCGGCGCGATCGTGGTGCCCGGCGGGAAGGCGAAGATCTCCGACTCCATCTCGTGCAGGTGCATGTACCACGCCACGGCCTGCGTTTGGAAGGCCCCCGTGTACACCGCGCCGCAGGCCAGCAGCTTCTCGCGGCCGCCGGCGGCCTCGATCGCCTCCGGGACGGTGCCGTAGAGCTGGGCCTCCTGGTCGATCCGCCACGCCGCCTCGTCGAGCTCGCGCACGTCGCGGACCACGAACGGCGCCGACGCGGCGGCGATCACCACCGCGAGGGCGGCCGCGGCGACCGTGCCCGCGCGCTTGTTCGTCGCCCGGACCAGCCAGACCCAGCCGGCCCCGGCGAGCACGCACACGAGCGCGGCCGGGAGCGCGACGTAGCGCAGGTTGCCGGCGAACCCGGCCTGGGTCATCCCGGCCACGGCGACCATCAGCACGGTGCCGATCGCCGCCATCGACAGGTACAGGCCGTCTCTGCGGAACAGCGCGACGACGAACGCGATGCAGCCGCCGACGTACACCGGCAGCGAGAGCACGCTCGCGCTGCGGTTGAAGACTTCGATGAACGGGTGCGCGGCGAACGCGGCCGAGTCCGGGTTGGGCTGGCGGGCGCGGTTGGCGGCTCTGAGGAAGTCGCCGGAGCCGAGGTACTCGGGCAGGAACCACAGGACGATCAGGCCCAGGCCACCGCCGCCGACGATCAGCAGCGTGCTGAGCTTGCGCTCGACGATCACCAGGTACAGGCCGTAGAGCGCGATGAACGGCCACACCTCGGGTCTGAGCAGCGCGGCGCCGATCCCGAGCCAGAACGCGTCCCGGCGGCGGCCGTCGAGGTGGCGCTCGACCGCCCACAGGCAGAGCGCGACGAGGATGCCCTCCGAGTTGCCGCGGAAGAAGTTGCGGATGAACTCGTCGGCGAGGAACAGCGAGGCGGCGGCGATCGCTCCGGCCCACGGGCCGGCCAGGCGCATGCCGAGCCGGAACGCCATCGCGAACGCGAGGATGCCGCCGGCGCGGGCGACGAGCAGCCACAGCAGCGGCGCGCCGTCATCGCCCGCGAAGGAGAACGGCGTGGTGAAGATGACCGGCAGCGGCTTCCAGCTCGGGCCGGTGGTCGTCACCAGGTCGCCGTTGGCGATCTCGCGGCCCCAGATGATCCACGCCCACGGGTCGTAGGTGGGGACGCTCGGGAGCAGCAGGCTGAGTGCGGCCAGGCCGAAGCACGCGAGCAGGAGCAGCTTCCACGGGCGCGCCTTGGGCGGCGGCTCGTCGATGGCCTCCGGGGGCGGGGCGAGCCGCTCAAGCACGCGCGAGGCGCTCGGCGCGAGAGCTGAGAGCGGCGTCAGCGCCAAGTGTCTATCCGATGCGCAGGGCGGAGGCGACGCCCGGGGACGGATCCTCCGTCAGGTCCACGTGCTCGCCGGGCGTGCTCCAGACCGCCAGGCCATGGTCGAGCGCGGCGATCGGCAGGTCGGCCGCCTGCGCGAACTCCTTCGCGCGGCGCTCGAGCAGCATCCGGTCGCCGGAGACGAACAGGCGCTTGGCCGCGAGCGTCGCGGGATCGTCCTCGACGAAGTGCGGCGACCCCGCCTCGAGCGGGTAGCGGCCCGCCGCGCCGAGCGTGGTGAGCAGCTCGAACCGCGCGGTGCGACCGAAGCCCGGCAGCGACAGGCGCTCGAACACGCGGTCGAAGCGACGCTCCGGCGTCCAGCTGTCCTCGCCCGTGAACGCGGCCGTCTGCGAGCCCGCGCGGTCCACCCACGCGAGGTAGGCGTTGGCGGCGCGCTGCTTGGCCTCGGGGAGCGCGGACAGGTCCTTCTCCGCCCAGCTCGGCTGCGCCTCGGTGAGGACGTCCTCCAGCTCGGGCGCGAGCGCGACCAGGAACGCGAGCCAGGTCGCGTCGTCGAGGTTCTCGATGCTGGCGATGGCGGGGTGCGGCCCGGGCGGCTCGAGGCGCGCAACCGCGGCGGTCAGCGCGCCCGCCAGCCGTTCCGCATCGGCGGTGGCGCGGAGACCCGGGACCAGCGGGTTGCGGTAGCCGTCGTCCGTGGCGCGAGCGAGCTTGCGCGTGACGACACGGTTGGTGGAACTGGACTTCGCGGATGCGCTCCGCGCGCTCCCGCTGGTCGCGCGCTGCGACCGCGGGGTGGACGTCGTGCCGGGCTTGCGCACGGTGACGTACCTGATGGGCGCCTGCTCGCGAAGGTGCTGGTCAAGCTCGCGCGAGCAGATCGGACACTTATCGGTGGGCCGGTTATGGCGACAGAACGAGCCGGTCATCGCATCGACTCACGCTAGCGGGTCGGCGATGATCTCCGCGCCCCTGGAGGGCGCGAGGGTGATGCTCCGGCGACGCATCCGCTCGCCTTCTGCCCTCGTGGGCCTGAGGGTGAACCGACTGCTCACGGCTCGTAACACCTCACGCAGCTCCAGTTGGGCGAACGCGGCACCCACGCAGCGGCGGGTGCCGCCGCCCCACGGGATCGGCCGGCCGCGGCGATTGGCCAGGTAGATGCACGGCGCGACGTAGACACCTTTTGGCAGCGTGTATCGGCCGAGGGGGTAGGGCTGCAGGGTCTTGCGGGCGGTGATGCTGAGCACCGGGCGGGTGCGCAGGACCTCGGCGATGAACGGGTCGGGGTCGGTGGTGAGGTCCGTGGGATGACGGGCGAGCCGTTCGAGCGCCCACGCCAGCGCCGTCGCCGTGGTCTCGTGGCCGGCGGCGAGGAGCGTGACGAGCTGGTCGCGGAGCTCGCCTCTCGTCGCTCCGGAGTCTCTGAGCAGGTCGAGGATCGAGTCGCCGCTGCTGGGCTCGTCGATGCGCTGGTAGACGAGCTCGTCGATGCGCTGGATGGCTTTGAGAAAGCGGCCGTAGGGGCCGATGTCGCGTTGCACCAGCGACATGGCGATCAGGTTCGGCGTGCTCTGCGTGAGGTCCAGCGCGCTGCGCAGGGCGGCCTTCAGCTCGGGATCCTTGGAGCCGAAGATGACGCGCTGGATGATCTCCAGCGTCAGCTCCTGCATCTTTGGGAGCGCCTTGAACGGCTGTGTTGGTGGGCCACGTGTCCAGGTGCTCGTGGGCGAGGGCTTGGATGGTGGTCGTCCAGCGTTGGAGCGCCTGGCCGTGGAAGGGCGGCAGGACGAGGCGGCGTTGTCTGAGGTGCTCGTCGCCGTGCAGGACCAGGATCGAGTTGCGGCCCACGAACGGCTCGAGGAAGTCCGCGGCGTCGCCACCCTGGAGCACGTCGGGCGGAGCCGCGTACGCGCGCTTGATCTCGTCCGGGTCGCTCGTGAGCACCATCGGCGCGTCCGACCACGCCGTGCGGATCGTGAAGGGCTCGCCGTAGCGCTGCTGAGCGCGTCTGAGGAAGTGCGTGGGGCGCACGATCCATTCGATCGTCTGGAGCGCTTGTGGGGTCTTTGGGCCCGGGGGCAGCACTGGGTGCGAACGGTAACGGCGAGCACACCCGCGGTCGCCGCGTCAAGCAACTCGTGCTTCGCGGTGCGAGTCAGCTTGACCCGTCGGGGCGGGCGTGCTGATTGCGGGTGAGGCGGGTGCCCCGCACTGCGTGAACGCCTCGGCGTTCACGTCTTCCACGCCGAGGGACGGTCCACGCCACGCGAGCGTTCACTAACTCGCGGAAACCGCGAGTTAGGCATCGCTCGCGTGCCCGGGTGGCGCGTTGCCGCTCGCTCGCCACGCGAGCATCGACTTGGTCAACGCTGGTAGACCAAGTCGGCGTTCGCGTGGCACGCGGGTGGCTCGACCGCACACGCCCGCGCCCGGGCGCACCCGGTGCAACCGGCTCACCCGCACAAGAGCGCGCCGGCCGCCGCGGGTCAAGCGACTCGCACGCGAAGCGCGAGTTGCTTGACGCGCGGCCCGACGGTGTGCTCCCTCAGCCCCGCAACGCATCCGTCGGCGACAACCGAGCTGCGCGCAACGCGGGATACAGCCCCGCCACACCACCCGCAACGACCGCCACCAACACGCCCCCGGCCAAGGCGACCAAAGGCACCGCCACGATCCACCCCTCATTCAGCGCGTAGCCCGCCGTCACCGCCGCGCCCAGCAGCGTCCCCACAACACCACCCAACGCCGCGAGCAGCAGCGACTCCGTCAGGAACTGGGTGCCGACATGCCGCTGGGTGGCGCCGAGCGCGCGCCGCAGGCCGATCTCCGAGCGGCGTTCGAGCACGGAGATGACCATCACGTTCGCGATGCCGACGCCGCCGACCAGCAGCGCGACCGCGCCGAGGCCGAGGAACAGCGACGTGAACGCGGTCTTGGCCGCCGCGCGGGCCTCGAGCGCGTCGGAGGGCCGCGAGACGTCGACCTCTTCCGGGCGCTCCGGGTTCGCGGTGGCGCCGAGCAGCTCGCGCACGGGCTCGACGCGTTCCTGGTCCGCGCGCACGAAGACGGTGCTCGGGTTGGCGTCGAGGTCGAAGTACGTCTTGGCCGCCGCGAAGCCGATCAGCGCGGCGGTGTCGAGGTTCGGGGCGAGCGCGACCGGGTCGAGGATGCCGATCACGGTGAACCAGCGGTCACCGAGCCAGACGCGCGAGCCGGTGTCGTCGACGCCGAGCGTCGCGGCCGCCTCCGCGCCGAGCACGACCGTCGGGTAGCGCCCCGTGGCCGCGTCGAGGAAGCGCCCGCGGTGCAGGCTCGCTCCGACCGCGTCCCGCAGCGCCGGGTCGGCCGCGGCGACGCCGATCCCGCCCGTCTCGGCCTCGTCGATGTACGGGCTGCGGCGCACGGTCGCCTCGTCGAGGCCGGCCACGGCGGCGACCGACTCCACGCCGGGGACGCGGCGGAGCATCGCCGCGGCCGACTCGGGCAGGACGGACTCGTCGCCCAGGAACGACTGGCCCGGCGCGACGCGCAGGAGGTTCGTGCCGAGGTCGTCCAGCTGCGCGAGCAGGTCCGCCTTGGAGGACTCGCTGATGCCGAGCACCGCGACCATCGAGGCCACGCCGATGGCGATCCCGAGCGCGGACAGCGCCGCGCGGGCCCGCCGGGTGCGCAGGCCGAGCGCGCCGGTGCGCAGGACGTCCGCGGCGGTCATCGCACGGCCCCGTCGCGCAGGGCCGGCGCGAGGCCGGACGCCGCGCCGTTGCGCGCGGCGTGCTCGTCGCCGCCCGCGATCACCCCGTCGCGAATCTCCACCCGGCGGGCGAACGCGTCCGCGATCGCCACGTCGTGCGTGATCGTCACGATCGTCGAGCCCGCGGCGTGGAGCTCCTGCAGCAGCGCGAGGATGTCCGCGCCGGTGCGGGAGTCCAGGTTGCCGGTGGGCTCGTCGGCGAACAGGATCGCGGGGCGGCCGACCAGCGCCCGGGCGATGGCCACGCGCTGGCGCTCGCCGCCCGAGAGCTTCGCCGGCGAGTGACTCAAACGGTGCTCCAGCCCCACCGCCGCGAGCGCTTCGCGCGCCCGCACCCGCCGCTCGCCGGGCGCGACGTCGGCGTAGAGCAGCCCGGTCGCCACGTTGTCGAGCGCGGTCATCCCGTCGAGCAGGAAGAACTGCTGGAACACGAACCCGATCGAGCGCGCCCGCAGCGCCGCCAGCGCGCGCTCGCCCAGGGCCGCGGTGTTCGCGCCCGCCACGTGCACCTCGCCCGACGACGGTCGCTCCAGCGTCCCCATCACGTGCAACAAAGTCGACTTGCCGGAACCGGACGGCCCGACGATCGCCACCGCCTCGCCCTCGTGCACCGTGAGCGACACGCCGCGCAGCGCCTCCACCCCGCCCGGGTACGTCTTGCAGACCTCGACGAGCTTCAGGACGGTCATCGCGCGGTCACGACCTTCAGGCCCTCGCGCACGCCGTCGCCCGAGACCTCGACCATGTCGTCGGCGTACAGCCCGGCCTCGACCGGCAGCTTGCGGCCGTCGGGCAGCTCGAGCGCGTAGCCGCCGCCCTGGCGGGCGAGGAGCGCTTTCACCGGCACCGCCAGCGCGCCCTTCGCCTGCTCGACGGCGAAGCCCACGTCCACCGGCGCCTGGTCGAGCTCGCCGCGGTGGCCGCGCAGCGTGATCGTGACGTCGACGGTCGGGTCGCTCTCCTCGCCCGCCTTGCTCGCGACCTTGCCGACCGACGTGATGCGGCCGACGACCTCGTCGCCGGTCGGCAGCTCGACCGTCACCTTGTCCCCGCGGCGCGCGAGGTGCTGGCGGCGCGCGTCGAGCTCGACGACGACCTCCCGCTCCACCGAGGAGATCGCCGCGACGGGCCGGCCCGGAGCGACCGACTCGCCCACGGCGCCCTTGGCTTCGCCGATCCGCGTCGCGCCATCCCGGAACACGATCTCGCCGCGCGCGAGCGTCCCGTCATCGTCCAGGTCGCGGTCGCGCTGGAACGCCTTCACGGCGGCGGTCGTCTCCCAGTCCCAGTCGTCGTCGACCGTCCCGGGGTCGTAGCCGAGCGCGCGCAGGTTGCGCTCGAGCTGGCGCACGTCCTCGCCGTCGGTCATCCCGGACGCGAAGTCGCGCCACGGGGGCAGCGCGCCGTAGAGCAGGAACGCCGCCGGCTCGCCGTCCACGGAGTACAGGGAGTGCCCGCGCGTGACGACCGTGCCGGGCTCGCGCAGGCCGGTCAGCGTGCCGGAGACGCCGGCGGCGAGCGTGCCGGTGTCCGCGTAGCCGAGCGTGCCGGACAGGTTCTCGCGGTCGACGAGGTCGGCTCGCTCCACCGTGGCGGTCTCGCGGGCCGCGGCCGGAGGCGCGCCGCCGTGGCCGGGGATTCGCCGCCGCCGAGCGCCACGAACGCTCCACCCGCGACGACCGCCGCCGCGGCGGCACCGCCGAGCGCGCGCTTCATCACTCGCCCCCGCCCGAGTCCGTCTTGCCGCCCATCGGCAGCGTGCCCTCGCAGGCCTTCATCGCCTTCTGGAAGGCCGGGTCCTCGGGGTCGATGCCCATGTTCTTGCTCATGCGGATCTGCGCGCCGCCGTTCTCGTCGAACGTCGGGTCCGGGAACTTCTCGACGCCGTTCTCGCGCATGCAGCGCGCGTTCTCCAGCGCCGCCTGCTTGAACTCCGCCGCCTCCTCGTCGGAGAGCTCGGGCGGCTCGATCGCGTCCTGGTACTTCGCGCAGGCCTTCTCGGCGGTGCGCATGTCGTCCGGGTTGATCTTCTGCCCCGGGCCGCCGATCCGCTGGGTCACGCGCTCGCCCTCGAACTTCGGGTCGGGCATGTCGATCCCGTTCTCGCGCATGCAGCTGGCGTAGTCGAGCATCGCCTGCTTGTTCTTGTCGGCGGCGGGCTGCGTGGGCGTCTCCGTCTCGCCACCACAGGCGACGACGAAGGAAGAGGCGGCCGCCGCTATCAGGGCGGTGAGCGGAGCGAGTGTTCATGCCCGCCACGCTCCCGGGCGCGACTGAGACGCCCGTTTTCCGAACCTAGGAAGTTGCTGAGAAGACCGGCAGGCGCAGGCGCATGAGCGCGCCGCCGCCGTCAGCGGCCTCCGCGGCCACCGTCCCGCCGTGCGTCTCCGCCACCTGGCGCACGATCGCCAGGCCCAGCCCCGACCCGGGTTGCCCGCGGGCCGTGTCCGCCCGGTAGAAGCGGTCGAAGACGTGCGCGCGGTCGGCCTCCGGGATGCCGGGTCCGTGGTCGCGCACGGTCAGCTCGCCGTCGCGCAGCCGCACGTCCACGACGCTGCCGGCCGGGCTGTACTTGGCGGCGTTGTCGAGCAGGTTGCCGACGGCGCGGTCCAGGCGTCCGGGAACGCCGCTGACGAGCGTCGGCTCGAGCTCGGCCGCGTAGGTGATGTGCGGCGCGTGCCGGCGCGCCCGCTCCACCGCGCCCTCGACGAGCGCGTCGAAGCGCACGTCCTCGATCTCGGGCTCCTCGTCGCGGGCAAGCTCGGTGAGGTCGCCGACGAGGCCGGTGAGCTCCTCGAGCTGGAGCACGAGATCCTCGCGCAGGCGTTCGCGGTCGCCCGCGTCCAGCGGCCCGCCGCGCGCGAGCACCTCCAGGTTCGTGCGCAGCGAGGTGAGCGGCGTGCGCAGCTCGTGCGACGCGTCCGCGACGAGCTGCTTCTGCGCCCGTTGCGAGCGCTCGAGCGCTTCGAGCATGGTGTTGAACGCGGTGGCCAGGCGCGCGACCTCGTCGTCGCCGTGGGCGTCGATCCGGCGCGTGAGATCCCGCGTGGAGGCCACGTGCTCGGCCGTGTCCGTGAGCTCGGCGACCGGGCGGACGGCGGCGCGCATCGCGAGCCGCGACAGGATCACCGCGAGCCCGATCCCGCCCAGCGCCAGCAGCAGCAGCGCGTTGCGCAGCGTGTTGAGCGCCGAGTCGACCTCCGTGAGCGGACGGGCGACGAACAGCGTGAGGTTGCCGACCCGGGCCACGTAGACGCGCACGTGCACCCCGTCGAGCTGGCGGTCGGCGAGGAACGGCTCCTTGCGGCCTTCGGCGACCGCCCGCAGGTCCTCGTCGTCGTCGAGCGGGGCGGAGGGCGGCCCGGTCACGCCCTCCGTCCGGCGGATCTCGGTCACGAACGGCGGCGGCGCCTCGGTCAGCAGGTCGCCGCGGCGGATCGAGACCGACGTCCCCATCTCCCCGGGCCTGGGCGCACCGCGCTGCACGACCTCGTTGCGCAGCGCGTTGTCGATCTCCGCGCGCAGCGTGTCCCGCACGACCCAGTACGCGAGCCCGCAGCCCAGCACGACGACCAGCGCCACCGCGGCGCCGCAGGAGAGGACGAGCCGGCGCCGGAAGCTCACTGCTCGCGCAACACGTAGCCGACGCCCCGCACCGTCTGGATGAGCCGCGGCTCGCCGAGCTTGCGGCGCAGGTAGCCGACGTAGACCTCGAGCGAGTTCGAGCTCGGGCCGAAGTCGTAGCCCCACACGTGCTCGAAGATCTGCGTGCGCGTGAGGACCTGGCGCGGATGCCGCAGCAGCAGTTCCAGCAGCAGGAACTCGGTGCGGGTGAGCTCGATCGGGCGCCCGCCGCGGGTGACGGTGTGGCCCGCCGGGTCCAGGACGAGGTCGGCGTGGCGCAGGAGCTCGGTGTTGGGGCTGGTGCGTCTGAGCAACGCGCGCAGCCGCGCGCCCAGCTCCTCGAGCGCGAACGGCTTGACGAGGTAGTCGTCGGCCCCCGCGTCCAGTCCGGCGACGCGGTCCGGAACGGCGTCGCGCGCGGTGAGCATGAGCACGGGCGTGTGGTCGCCGGCCGCGCGCAGCCGGCGGCAGACCTCCAGCCCGTTCGGCTCGGGCATCAGCACGTCGAGGACGATCGCGTCCGGCGGTTGGTCGGCGAGCGCGTCGAGCGCCGCGCGGCCGTCGGCGGCGAGCTGGACCTTGTACCCGTCCATCCGCAACGCACGGTCCAGTGCGTCTCGCACTGAGGGCTCGTCGTCCACTACGAGGATGCGCACAGACGCATCCTCAGGGCCTTACCTGAGAACTCTGTAAGAAGGTGGCGCTACGAGAAGGGGTCCAGCGGGAAGCGGCTCGGGTAGCCCGCTTCGGCGGTGTGCCAGTGGCCGACTTCCTGCTCGTCGACCTGCCAGCAGAGGTAGACCTCGCGGCCGTCCCGGAGGGCGGGGAAGTCGATCAAGCCGGCTTCGAGATCGCGGACCAGCAGGTCCAGCTCCTCGAGATGCTCGAAACCCAGCGTCGCGGCCACAGCGGCCTGCGCGCGTTCGCGCCCCGGAAACGCGCCGCCGACCACGTCGGCGAGCGTCGCGAAGCCCGTGTCGAAGCCCTCGTCCTGGAGCACCCGCTTCGCCGCCTGGAGGCGGCGGACGGTGGAGCGCACCTCGGGAAGGAGGTCATTGGCCTGATCGGCGGTGTAGTGGCGGGAGTGGAGCATCGTCTTGGTTGTGAGTTACCCGATCTGCACATCGGCAGACCCGCAGGTAAAAGAACTACCCCAAGGTCTAGGGAAATGCGCTTGCGTAATGGAAGGTGCCGCGGACGTCGCCTGAGTACGCGGGGAGCGGGAGGACCATCCAGGCCTCGGGCGGCGCGGTGTAGGTGGTTTCGACGCCGAGCTCGTGGCCTGGGCGGAAGCCGAAGCGCGGGTAGTAGGTGGGGTGGCCGAGGAGCGCGATCAGCGTGTAGTCGGTCGCCTGGGCCCGCTCGATCACGGCGCGCAGAAGCTCGCCGCCGATGCCTTGGCGTTGGTGGGTGGGGGTGACGGCGATCGGGCCGAGCCCGAGCGCGGGATGATCGTCGACGCGGCCGCGGCTGATCATCACGTGGCCGTGGGAGTGCACGAGGCACAGCTCCGGCACGTGGTCCCCGGCGGCGCGCAGGTCGTCGACGATCTGGGCCTCGAGCGGGCTCGGCGCGAACGCCTCCGTGTGGAGCGCGCGGATCCACTCGTAGTCGGCGGGGGTCTCCGGGCGGATCACAGCTCGTACTGGGCGTCCCCGGCGCCGAGGACGACGCGTTCGCCCACGCGGGCGGCGAGCGTGATCGGGGTCTCGGGATCGTCGGTGGCGAACTCGGCGCTCGCGACCGTGAGGCCCCCGAACGCGCCGGCGAGCGCGAGGACGGCGTCCTTGAGGTGGTCGATCGTGCCGATCGGCGCGGCGAGCTCGCCCGTCTCCAGGTCGATGGCGATGGCCGAAGGCGGCGTGGGCCGCAGCTCGGGCAGCGGTTTGGGCGGGGTGTCGAGGCCGGCGTTGTGCGGGAGCGTGGCGACGTGCTCGCCGTCGGTGACCTCGGCGTCCAGGAACTCGTCGACCTCGATCATCAGCGGCTCCTCGCCGGGGCGGTCGAGGATCACCACCACGCGCTGGGCGTGCGAGCCCTGCTGGAAGGCCCGGGCGGTGGCGATCGCGATGAGCGTGGATTCGTCCATGGGGGTCACACGGCCGCGGCGCCGGCCCGGCGGGCCTCGATCTCGTGCCGGTTGGTGGCGTAGCCGTCGCGCAGGTAGCTCCACCACATACGGAGCCGATGGTCCTGGTCCTGCCAGACATGGCACAGCTCGTGCGCGATCAGGCCCGGTGTGCACTCGTGCAGCGGGCGCTTGATGAGGATCAGCGGGCCCATCTCGTAGCCGTGGAAGCGCCGGAACCAGGGGAGCCGGAACAGCCAGGGGACGTGGAGGATGCGCACGTGGCGGATGTCCACGGGCTCGGGGTAGAAGTCGAGCTGGTCGAGGGTGGCCTTGGCGCGCCGCAGCGCGGCGCGCTCCTCCGGGGTCCGTCTGAAGGTCAAGGCTCGATCAGTGGCGCGATGTACGCGGTGATCAGCTCCGCCGCGAGCGTGTCGGGGTCGGTGGGCGTGGCGGCCTGGCGGGCGGCGGCGTGCTTGGCGGCGTCGAGCAGCACGCCCGTGCCGACGCGGTCCTGGTAGTGGACGAGCTTCTCCGTGGCGGCGGTCGCGGTCGCGTCCTGGCCGGCGGCGTGCTTGATCGCCGCGTGCAGCTCGTCGTGGGCGGGCGGGTGGACCGTGATCAGCGCGAAGCGCCGCAGGATCGCGGACCGCGGGAGCGTCGCGCCGTTCCAGGTGGCGATGATGCGCCAGTCCTCGGCCGGTGTGGCCTCGCCCTCCGGGAACGTCACGGGCACGCCGCCGAGGAACGTGCTCAGCGGGGCGAGCGCGGTCTCGAAGTCCGCGCCGTCGAGCTCGTCCACGACCACCCACCGGCCCTGCGAGGCGGCCTCGATGATGTGGGCGCTGGGATCGCCGGTGACGATCGTCGCCCCGCGCGCCTTCCCCTCCTGCGCCGCCGCCCGGGCGATGGCCAGCGCGAGCGCGGTCTTCCCCGACCCGGGCGTGCCGATCAGCAGCACGTGCTTGCCGGTGCCGAGCGCGGCCGCGACGCTCGCGTACACGCCGGTGGGCATCCGCAGACCGGCTGAGACCGCCGCGGCCCGGACCGTCGCGACGTTCACGAAGGTGGGCACGTACGCCGGCACCGGGTGGGCGGCGGCCGCGTCCTCGGCGGGGACCGGCGGGACCGCGGCAGGCTCGGGAGTGACGGGCGGAGCGGGCTCCGGCACGACCGGCGGCGACGCGGGCGGAGCGTCCGAGACGGGCGCGGGAGGCGGCGACAGCGGGCTCCACCGGCGCGACGGCGCGAGCGGGTCGCCGGCGGCCCACCGACACGGGCGCGACCGGCGGCGGCGACGCGGGCGCGGCCGACGGGGCGAGGTCCTCCTCCGGAGCGACGGGTGGGGCCAACACGGGTTCCGCGGGCAGGGCCACCGACACCGGCGCTTCCGGCGGCGCCACCGGTGCTTCTGGCGCGACCGGCGGCGGTGCCGACGCCACCGGCTCGGCGGGCGGCGTGAGGTCCCCGGCCACGACGCCACCCGGCACCTCGCCGCCGGGCGCGACGTCACCGGCCACAACCGCACCGGGCGACACGACGGGCGCGGGCGACGACGACACCGGCGTCTCGGGCGGCGTGAGGTCGCCGGGCGCGACGTCCCGGGGTGACGCGACGGGCGGCGGCGCCGACGACACGGGCTCGGCGGGCGGCGTGAGATCTCCGGCCACGACACCGCCGGGCACCTCGCCGCCGGGCGCGACGTCCCCCGCCACGACCGCGCCGGGTGACACGACGGGCGGTGGCGCTGACGACGGCGCGGGCGGCGGCGGGGTGGACGGCGCCGCGAGCGGGTCGCCAGGGGTGACACCCGGCATGACGCTGGGCGGACCGGCGAACGGCAGGAGCGGGTCGGCGACGGCTGGCACGCGCTCGGGGGACGGCGGGGTCGGCGTCTCGTCGGTCGCGCGCGGGACGATCGGCGGGCGACTCTGGCGGGCCTCGGCGCCGCCGGAGGCCGAGGAGATCACGGTCTGGTAGCCGTCGCCGACGGTCGGCTCCTCCTCCACCACGGGCTCGGGGGTCGGCGCCTGCTCGACCGCCTCGGGCGTCGGTTCCGGGGCCGGGGCGGCGAACTCCGCCTCGGCGGCCGCCCGGACCGCCGCGGCGCCGCCCGGGTTCAGCTGCCCGGCGATGTCGGCGAGCGACATGTGCACGGGCAGCGTGAGCTCGCCCCGGAGCTGCTCGCCGGTCGCGGTCAGGCGGTGATCGGCGTCGATCAGCTCGAGGTCGGTGAGCAGCGTGAGGTGACGCTCACCCTGGATCAGCAGCGTGTTCTCGTTGTCCCAGCCGGCGCGGCCGAGGTAGGCCATCGAGCGGCCGAAGTCCATCGTGGAGATCCGCGTGCCGGGCGGGACGGACGCCAGCAGGCTGAGCCCGATCGCCAGGCCGTGGAAGATCGAGTCCGTCATGTGGCGCTCGCGCAACTGGCGGCGCAGCCACTCGGCCTGCTGGGAGGAGACGTCGAACACCGCGTCCGGGTCTTCCGAGCGCACGTAGCGCTTGCCGATCTCGGTCAGCTCTACGACCCCACGGTCCTCCTTGACGAGCCCGGCGAGCCGGCCGAAGGAGATGAAGTGCCGCAGCCGCCCCAGCGCGTTCTCCAGCCCGGGCGGAAACAGCTCGTCGAGGTTGAACTCGGTGACGAACTCGTCCGTGCGCAATCGCCCGCGCTTCTCGATCGCTCGCAGGAGACCATGGGCGTCGCCGAGGCGGGTCGCGGGAATCGGGCGCATCCCGAAACCCTATTGGAGCCTTGACGGCGCGCGCGAGGACCCCGCGCGCGCCGGACACCGTGCTTACTTGTCGTCGCCCGTCGGCACCGCGCCGTCCGTGGGCTTGGCCGCGGCGGCGTTGGCGGTCTGCGGCGGCTCCTTCACCGGGGCTTCGTCGCGGGCGCGGCCTGCTTCGCCGCGGCCGGCTTCTTCTTGGCCTCGAGCTCCGGCGGGAGCGTCGGGGTGCCGGAGGTCGACAGGGAAGCCTTCTTCGGCGCCGCCGCCTTGGGCTTCGCCGCCGAACC
Organism: uncultured Solirubrobacteraceae bacterium; assembly: GCA_963724195.1. Lineage (GTDB taxonomy): Bacteria > Actinomycetota > Thermoleophilia > Solirubrobacterales > Solirubrobacteraceae > Solirubrobacter. The sequence goes on from CAVRTQ010000002.1 coordinate 232,229, forward strand.
GCCCTTCTCGGTGCCGGGGTACGCCCCGGCCTTCGCCACGGCGGCCGGCGTCTTGGCCGTCGCGGGCGGCGCGGGCTTCGCGGCCGCCGGTTTCTTCGCCTTCGGCGCAGCCGGCTTCTTCGCCGTCGCGGGCGGCGCGGGCTTCGCGGCTGCGGGCTTCTTGGCCGCCGCCGGTTGCTTCGCCGGCGCCGCGGGCTTGGCCGGTGCACCGCCGCCGGCTTGCTTGATCACCGGCTTGGACGCGGCGGGCGTGGTCTTCGCGCGCGGGCGTGCGCTTCGGCTCGCCGGTGGGCACCGCGCCCTCGGTGGCCGTCGCGGCGGCGGCGTTGGCGGTGCCGAGCGGCTCGGCGTTCGGGCCGGCCTTCGCGACCGCCCCGCGGCCGGACGGCTGCGGCTTCGCCTTGGCCTTCGGCTTCGACGTACGTGCAGTCGCCGACTTGGGCGCGGCGGGAGCGCCGGGCTTGGGGGCACCGACGGCATCAGGGGCGGGCGAGGTCTCAGGCTTGGCGGCGGCCGGGACCGTGGTGTCGTCCTCGTCCCGCAAGACCCGGCCCGCGAGATCGGCCGCCTTCCCGGCGAGGCCGGCGGCGGTGTCGATCAGCTTCTTCGGTAGCGATGGCATACGGACATACATCCTGCCCGCCGCGTCGCGCACCTATGCGGCGAGCGCCAACTCCGCGTCACCGCAGGCGATCGCCAGCGCCTCGGAAGCGGACAGGCGCGAGACGAACGCACCATCGCCGGCGGCTCGCAGCTCGCCGCGCACACGCCCGCTGACGGACACCTCGAAGTGCAGCTCGAGCTCGTCGGCGACCGGGTGCTGCGCACGCTCCCACGCGGCGTCGACCTCAGCCAGCACCTCGGCGGGCAGGTCGAGCAGATCGGTATCAGCGTGAACGAAGCGGGGCATCAGGCGGGTCTCCTACGAGAACGACTAGAGCTTGCGCTGGCGCCGGCGAAGCCGGCTGCCGCGTTCGATCGCCTTGCACCCGGGTAATCGACCCTCCCCTAAATGGGGTACATGGGGCCGAGACCCTAGTCGTACAAGCCGGCCGGATGCCGCGCCACGAAGCCTTCCGTGGAGCGCATCTCGTTGATCCAGCGCGAGCCGGTGACGCGCTGGGCGGAGGTGTCGAAGCGGATGCCCGCCACCTCGAGGAAGACGTGGCCCTGGTTGGTGTAGATCGTGACCCACTTGCCCTTGCCGGGCTCGCCCCAGGACATCAGCGGACCGGACGCCAACGGCCCGTCCAGCAGCCCCGCCGCGGCCAGCACGAACGAGACGGAGCCGGAGCAGTCGTAGCCCGTGTCCTGCCACTTGCCGTGCCCGCCGCCCCACTTGTAGGGCGTGCGCGCGATGCCGTTGCCGGCCTCGATCATCTTCTTGACCGCCTCGGGGGCCTCGAGCGGGGGCAGCGCGACGCCGTTCCCGATCGCGACCGCCTTGGTGACGGCATTGGCGCCGGCGCCCGCGGTGTTCTTGCCCTGGGCGGCGGAGGAAGCTTCGGTGGTGGGCTTGACGTCCGGGGCGGACAGGCCGGGGTCGGCCGCGACCTCACCCGCCGCGGAAGGCGCACCCGCGACCGGCGCGACGGACTTCGCGCGCGAGGCCTCGGGGAGCGGCGGCAGCGTGATCTTCGCCTCGGGCGTCGCGGTCGCCACCATCGGCGAGGACGCGGGAGCGGCGACCCGCGCCGGAGCGGTCTCCTCGCCGGCCGCGTTGAGCGCGAGGTACCCGCCACCAAGGGTGACGAGACCAGCGGTCGTGGCCGCGAGGGCGATCCGGAGCATCAAACTAGGATGCCGACGATCGCGTCGGGAAGACGTTAAGAAACCCACCGATGGTCACATCGGTGGATTCCCGGACCCGACTTAAGCGCCAATCGCCTGCTCGAGGTCCTCGACGAGATCCTCAGGCGCTTCGACCCCGCACGAGAGCCGCACGAGATCGGCCGGGACGGCGGCCGCGGACCCTTCGACGGACCCGTGCGTCATCGCCTGCGGGACCTCGATCAGCGACTCCACCCCGCCCAGCGACTCGGCCAGCGAGAACACCTTCGTGCGCGAGGTCAGCGCGACCGCGTCCGGGTGCCGGAACGAGACCATGCCGGAGAACCCGGGCCAGCGCACGTCCGTGACTCCATCCACCCCTGCGAGCCACGCCGAGACCACGCGCGCGTTCTCGGTGTGCGCCGCCATCCGCAGGTGCAGCGTCCGCAGCCCGCGGTGCACGAGGAAGCAGTCCAGCGGCCCGGGCACGGCGCCCACCGAGTTCTGCACGAACCGCACGGCCTGATGCGCCGCCTCTTCCCGCACGACGACCGCGCCGGACACGGAGTCCGAGTGCCCGCCGAGGTACTTGGTCGCCGAGTGCACGACGGCGTCCGCGCCGAGCTCCAGCGGGCGCTGGTAGACGGGCGTGGCGAACGTGTTGTCGACCGCGACGAACGCACCACCGGAACGCTCGATCACACCCGCCACGTCGATCACCTTCAGCGTGGGGTTCGTCGGCGTCTCGATCCACACCAGCTTCGTCTCCGGCCGCACGGAGGCGGCGACGAGATCGAGGTTGGTCTGGTCGACCATCGTGTACTCCAGGCCCCAGCGCTTGAGGACCTTGTCCACGAGCCGGTAGGTGCCGCCGTACAGGTCGTCCGGGATCACGACGTGGTCGCCGGCGGAGCACACCGCCGTGATCAGCGCGTGCTCGGCCGCCATGCCGGAGGAGAAGCACGACCCGAAGCCGCCCTCGAGCTCCCCGATCGCCCGCTCCAACGCGGCCCGCGTCGGGTTCGCCGAGCGCGAGTAGTCGAAGTCCTCGACGAAGTCGCCGACGGCCTTCTGCACGTACGTCGAAGCCTGATGGATCGGCGGCACCACGCCGCCGTAGGTGGGCTCGGGCTCCAGGCCCGCGTGCACGGCCTTCGTAGCGAAGCGATAGCTCATGCGACCAGCGACTCCAAGAGATCGGTACGGGTGACGATGCCCACCGGGCGGCCGTGCTCGGACACGATCAGCGCCTGGGTGTCGCCCGTCAGGAGCTCCACCGCCTCGCGGACCGGATCGACGGTGGCCACGCCCGCGAACGGCGTCTCCATCACGTCCGAGATCGGCGCGCCCATCACGGCCGGGTCCTGCATCGCGGCCTTCAGCAGCCCGCGCTCACCGACGCTGCCGACGACCGTGTACGGGTCATCCGCGGACACCACCGGCAGCTGCGAGACGCGGTGCTCGTGCAGGAGCGTGATCGCGTCGCGGACGGCCTGGTGCGTCTGCACGACGACGAACGACGGGATCTCCCCCGCGCGCGTCTTCATCTTAGCACGTCGCCGACCGTCCGGTCCGCGCCGCGCTCCAGGAAGCCGTGCTGGGTCATCCACTCGTCGTTGAAGATCTTCGACAGGTAGCCGCGCCCGCCGTCGGGCAGGATCACGACGACCAGCGCGTTCGGGTCGGTGATCGACTCCGCGACCTCGAGCGCCGCGTGCATCGCGAGCCCGCACGAGCCGCCGACCAGCAGGCCCTCGGTCTCGGCGAGCCGGCGCGTCGTCAGGAACGAGTCACGGTCGGAGACGGTCACGTAGCGGTCGACCAGCGACGGGTCGTACGTGGACGGCCAGAAGTCCTCGCCGACGCCCTCGACGAGGTACGGATGTACGTCCTCGTTCGAGTAGATCGAGCCCACCGGATCAGCGCCGATGACCTCGATCTTCGGGTTGCGCTCCTTCAGGTAGCGCGCCGTGCCGGTGATCGTCCCGCCCGTGCCGACGCCGGCCACGAGGTGGGTGATCTTCCCGCCCGTCTGGCGCCAGATCTCCGGCCCGGTGCTCAGGTAGTGCGCCTCTGGATTGGCCGCGTTCGCGTACTGGTTGGGCTGGAACGCGCCCGGGATCTCGCGCGTGAGCCGTTCCGCGACGCGGTAGTAGGACTGCGGCGAGGACGGGTCCACGTCGGTCGGGCAGACCACGACCTCGGCGCCGTAGGCGCGCAGCAGGTCGATCTTCTCGCGCGACATCTTGTCCGGCATGACCGCGATCACGCGGTAGCCCTTCAACCGTGCAGCCACCGCGAGGCCGGCACCGGTGTTGCCTGATGTCGGCTCGATGATCGTGCCGCCCGCTCGCAGTTGGCCGTCGCGCTCGGCGGCCTCGATCATCGCGATCGCGACCCGGTCCTTGATCGACCCGCCGGGATTGAAGTACTCGACCTTGGCCACCACCTGCGGCGCGCAGCCCTGGGCGATCCGGCTCAGCCGCACCAGGGGCGTCTCGCCCACCGTCTCGAGGATGGAGTCCTTGATCTCGGATGTCGTCGCCGTGGGCGTCATGAAAGCGACTATAGGCCGGGCTGGGACTCAGCCGGCGTTGCGGGCTTGTATCCGATCTGCCCGCCGGGCAGCTCGGTCTTCTCGACCTTGCCCGCCTCGACGAGCTTGGCCAGCGTGTTGTAGGTCACCGCGCGCGAGATCTTCGTGACGTCGGCGAGCTCGGTCGCGCTCGCGCCGGGACGCTGGTCGACGGCCTGCAGGAGCGCCTCGCGGTTCGCGCCCCGCGGCGCACGCTTGGCCGCGGCCGCCTTGCGCGCGGGCGCGCGCTTGACCGCCGCCGGCCGCGCGCTGGAGGCGAACGGCGGCTGCGCCAGAGCGGCCTGGATCTGCTCGCGCTCGCGCAGCAGCGGCTCGTGCTCCGCCAGCTCGCGCTCGATGTCCTTCAGCCGCTGTTCCAGGTCGCGCCGCAGACCGGCGATCACGTCACTCACAAGGCTCCTTCCGCCTAAAGACCGCGGACGAGCCTAGCCGCCTTCGAAGCCGAACTCGCCCGTCGCCTTGCTCGTCGCGGCCCCTCCGCCGCCGGACTTGGCGGGGGCCGAGGACCCGCCGCCGCCGGCGCTCGCCGCGCTGGCCGTGACCCGGGTCGACGGAGCGGGCTCAGCCGGGGAGGGCGTGCCCTCGAAGCTGAACTCCTGCTTCTGCTTGGCGATCGGTAGCTTGCGCTTGGGCTTGCTCGCCGTGCGCTTGACCTTGGCCTTGGGCTTGACGGCCGGCGGGGTGGGCGTCGGCGTGGCCACGGCGGCGTAGGTGCGGGCCGGCAGCTCGACCTCGGCCTTCGCCGGCTTGGGCTTGACGACCTTCGGCTTCGCCGGCGCTTTCCGCTTCGGCGCCGGCGTGCTGGTCGGCTCCGGCCGGTCGACGGAGGCGATGATCGCGGGCGCCGGCAGCGCGCCGGTCATCACGCACGCCGCGCCGGCGCCCGCGCCGGTCAGGCACAAGCCGACGATGCTCGCCGCCGTGCCGAACCGTCCGCCGCCGGACGCGGACAGCTGGACCACCTCGGGCTTGGAGAACACGCGCGTGATCCACCCGAACGGCGCGAGCAGCGCGATCCGGCGCGTGCGCGAGAAGCGCATCTGGCGCACGGTGGCCCGGCACGCCGCGCAGTGCCGCAGGTGCGGCCGGATCGAGACCATCTGCACGGTCGTGGCCTTGCCCGCGGAGAGCGCCTCGAGCGTCTCCTCGTAGGCCGCGCACGCCTCGCCCGACTCGATCTCGCTGAAGACGTTGAGGAACCGCTTGCGGCCCTCCGCGATCGAACGGTTGACCTTGGTGTAGGACCACCCGAAGCGGCGCCCGATCTCGTCGTAGGACAGCCCTTCGGCCTTGAGCAGCAGCGCTCGCGCCTCGTCCGGCTTGAGCGCCCTCAAGGCCTCGACCGAGCGCCCCACGCGCTCGCCGCCCGCGACGGTGTCGGACACCTCGCGCAGCCCGTCCGCCTCGCTCGCGTCGAAGTCGGTGTCCGTCACGTCCACGGAGGCGGCGCGCGCCTTGCGGATGGCCATCGCCTCGTGCTTGACCACGACGCGCATCCACGCGCCCTCCGAGGCCGGCTCGACCGTCTCCATCCGCCGCAGGTAGATCTCGAGCGCACGCTGGTAGGCGTCGAGCGCGTCGTCGTAGCAGAGCGAGAACTGGTTGGCGACGCGCAGCAGCGCGGGCCCATGCCGCCCCACCATCGCCTCCACTCTCCGCGCGCCTGCAGCCACCCCTGGCCCGCGCTCGCCCAACGCCGCCACCGCTCAATCCATCCTGTCGTTGCCCTCAGCGGTATTGAGCCGGATCACGGAGAAGTTCGCCCCTCCGATGGGTCGAAAAGTCCGCAAAGAGCGAACTTTTCGTCCTGCGATCATGGCCGCATGCCCAGGGATCCGGAACTGACCGCCTACCTGACACGCTTCGCCGGCCAGGACGAAGTGCTCGCGCGCGTGGAGTCCGAGACCCGCACGCTGCCCAACGCCGGGATGCTCTCGCGCCCCGATCAGGCGGCGCTGCTGACGATCCTCGCGCGCATGCTCGACGCCAAGACCGCCGTCGAGGTGGGCACGTTCACCGGGTACGGCGCGATCTGCATCGCGCGCGGCCTGGCCGACGGCGGTCGGCTGACGTGCTTCGAGGTGAGCGAGGAGTTCGCCGCGATCGCCCGCCGCAACCTGGAGGCGGCGGGCGTGGCCGACCGCGTCTCCATCACGCTCGGCCCGGCGGCGGAGCACCTGGCGCACCTGCCCGAGGAGCCGCACATCGACCTCGCGTACGTCGACGCCGACAAGACGGGCTATCCCGCCTACTACGACGCGCTCGTCCCGCGCCTGCGCCCCGGCGGTGTGCTGGTGCTCGACAACACGCTGCTCGGGAACCGCGTGCTCGCCCCGGAGGACGAGCGCGCGCAGACGATGGCCGCGCTCAACGAGCGGATCGCCGCCGACGACCGCGTGGAGTCCGTGCTCCTCGGGCTGTCCGACGGGGTCACGCTCGCTCGCAGAACGCTAGTTCTCGACCTCGGAGGGCGCTTTGATCTCGCGCTTGAGGATCTTGCCCGTCGGGCCCTTCGGGAGCTCGTCGGAGAACCAGATCTTGCGCGGGTACTTGTAGGCCGCGACGCGCTCCTTGACGAAGGCGCGCAGCTCGTCCGCGCCGGCGTCTGACCGCTCTTGAGGACGACCATCGCGGCGACCTCCTCGCCGAGCGAGTCGTCGGGCACGCCGATCACGGCCGCCTCGGACACGGCCGGGTGCTCGTAGAGCACCTCCTCGATCTCGCGCGGGTAGACGTTGTAGCCGCCGCGGATGATCATGTCCTTCTTGCGGTCGACGATGAAGAAGTAGCCGTCGGAGTCCTGCGTGGCCATGTCGCCGGAGTGGAACCAGCCACTGCGCATGACCTCCTCGGTCGCGTCCTCGCGTTGCCAGTAGCCCTTCATCACGTTGTGGCCGCGGATCACGATCTCGCCCACCTCGCCCGGGGCGACGTCCTTGTCGTCCTCGTCGACGAGCTTCATCTCGACGCCCTCGATCGGCGTGCCGATCGAGCCCGCCTTGCGCTCCTTGTCGGGGTGGTTGAACGACGCCACGGGCGAGGTCTCGCTCAGCCCGTAGCCCTCGAGGATGATGCAGTCGAACGCCTTCTCGAAGCGCTTCATGACCTCGACCGGCATCGCCGAGCCGCCGCTGACGCACACGCGCAGCGAGGACGTGTCCGCGGGGTCGTCCACGTTGAGCATCGCGTGGTACATCGTCGGGACGCCCTGGAGGATCGTCACCTGGTCGCGGGCGATGATCTCCAGCGCCTTCACCGGCTCAAAGCGCGGGATCAGCGTCAGGCACGCGCCGTGGGCGATGGAGGCGTTGAGCCCGCACGTCTGCCCGAACGAGTGGAACAGCGGCAGCGCACCCAGGACGACGTCCTCCTCGGAGACATCGATCAGCGTCTTGGCCGTCACGCTGCAGTTCAGGATCAGGTTCTCGTGCGTGAGCTCGGCGCCCTTCGGGGTGCCGGTCGTGCCGCTCGTGTACAGGATCACGGCCGTGTCGGAGCTTTCGCGCGGCTCGTCGGCCTCCGCCCGCGGCGCGCCCATGACGAGCTCCTCGAACTTGCCCGGCTCGACCGAGATGACCTCGGCGCCGGCCTCCTCGCCGCCGGTCGCGGCGGCCTCGCCGAAGCCGTGCCACGCGAACAGGATCTTCGCGCCGGAGTCCTTGAGGTAGAACGCCACCTCGCGGCCCTTGAGCAGCACGTTCATCGGCACCACGACGCCGCCCGCGCGCAGGATGCCGTAGTAGACGACCGCGAAGTACGGGACGTTCGGGAGCATGATCCCGACGCGGTCGCCGGGCTCGAGGCCCTTGTCCTTGAGCAGGCCGGCGATGCGCGTGGCACCCTCGTTCAGTACGGCGTAGTTGACGACCGAGTCATCGAGCTTGAGCGCGGGGCGTTCCGCGAATTTGCTCGCCGTCTCGGTCAGCAGCTGGGCAAGGCTGGTCGGCATCGCCCGACCCTATCCTCATTCGCATTTGCGTAGGATCAGCAATTAGTGGGGCGATCAAACGTAACCAGTGCAGATGTGGCGGCCGCGGCCGGGGTCAGTCGAGCGACGGTGTCCTACGTCCTCAACGGCGTCGACGCGCGTGTGTCCGAAGGAACTCGCGAACGGGTGCTCGAGGCCGCGCGCACGCTCGGCTACACGCCGAACGCCATGGCCTCGGCCCTGCGGGCCGGGCGCACGTCGGTGGTGATCTTCGCGCTGCCCAACTGGCCGCTGGGCCCGGTGGTGGCCGAGCTGCTGAGCGGGTCCGTCAGCGAGCTGGACCGGCTCGGCTACACGCCGCTCGTGCACTTCGTCCACGCCAGCGGGCCCGACGGGCTGCCAACGCGCGTGCGACCGGGTGCGCCCCGTCGGGCTCATCGCCCCGGCCTCCGACCTGCCGCCGCTGGACTTGCTGCGCGCGAACGGCACGCGCGGGATCGTGACGCTCGGCCCGCCGCCGGAGGAGGGCGTGCCCTCCTTCACGCTCGAGCAGGCCAGCGTCGGCGCGGTCGCGATCGAGCATCTGGCCGAACGCGGTCACACGCACGTGCTGGCGGTCACGCCGCCCGGCAGCCAGCTGCAACCCATCGGCGAGCAGCGCCTCGCGGGCGCGCGGGCCGCGGCGGAGCGGCTCGGCGTGACGCTGACGGACGTGCCGGCCAACGGGCTCGCCCGCGGACTCGCGCGCAAGCCGACCGCCGTCTACGCCTTCAACGACGAGATCGCGCTCGGCGCGCGCGATTCGCTGCCGCCCGGCGTCGCCCTGATCGGCACCGACGACAGCCCCGCCGCCCGTCTCGCCCACCCGCGTCTGACGACGATCCAGCTCGGGACGTCCGATGGCCATCGCGAGATGGCGCGCACGCTGCACGCGCTCATCGAGGGCCGCGAGGTCGACGCGACCCCGGTCTTGGTCATCCCGCGCGTGATCCAGGGGGAAACGACGTGAGCGTCGCATCGCCCAGGGGGCGATGCTGGGCGAGTTCGCCGGCACCGCACCGAGCTGCGTCGCGGCGGCGCGAACTCGCTAGTTTTCGGGGTCCGTGCCAGTTCTCGACCGCTTCCGCCTCGACGGCAAGGTCGCCGTCATCACCGGGGCCTCCTCCGGGCTCGGCGCCGCGTTCGCCACCGGCCTCGCCGAGGCCGGCGCCGACATCGCGATCTGCGCGCGCCGGGCGGAGAAGCTCGCGGACACCAAGCGCGCGGTGGAGGCGCTCGGCCGCCGCTGCGTCGCCGTCACCGCCGACGTGGCCAAGCCCGAGGACTGCACGCGCGTGGTCGAGGAGACCGTGAGCGCGCTGGGCAAGGTCGACGTGCTGGTCAACAACGCCGGGACTCGGGACCGCCTATCCCGCCACGCGCGAGCCGCCGGAGGAGTTCCGCCGGGTGATCGACGTCAACCTCAACGGCTCCTACTGGATGGCGCAGGCGTGCGGGCGCGTGATGCCGCCGGGCTCCAGCATCGTCAACATCGGGTCGGTGCTGGGCTTCACCACGGCCGGGCTCCCGCAGGCGGCGTACGCCTCCAGCAAGGCCGCGATCATCGGCCTCACGCGCGATCTGGCGGTGCAGTGGACGGGCCGCAAGGGCATCCGCGTGAACGCGCTCGCCCCCGGGTTCTTCCCGACCGAGATGACCGACCAGTACCCCGAGGGCTACCTCGAAGGCCAGCAGCAGCGGCTGCCGATGGGCCGTCCGGGCGAGGCCGAGGAGCTCACCGCGGCGTTGCTGTTCCTGGCCAGCGACGCCTCGTCGTACGTCACGGGCATCGTGGTGCCCGTCGACGGCGGGATGCTCGCTACCTAGAAGGGGGTAGCGCCGGCCCGCCGACCGCGGTTAGGGTCGGCATGTGGTGCGCTTCCCCACGCTCTCGCTCCTGCTGTTCCTGCTGTTCGCCGCTCCGTCGTCCGCGCAGGTCTCAGCGGTCACGGTCGACAACTCCTCGCCGTCCGCGGCGACCGCCGCGCGGACCGTGTACCGCGTCGGGCTCACGGTCGGCGCCCCGCTGAGCGGCAGCGACACCGTGCGGATCCAGCTCCCCGGCGACTCGGGCCTCGGCCCGTGGAACGGCGGGACGTTGCGGGACGTGACTCGCGGCGTTGACGTCGGCAGCTGCGCGGCCCCGAACATCCAGGTCACGACCTGCACGCTGTTCAGTAGCGAGACGGTCAACGCCGGGGACCGCCTGCTCGCGACCCTGCGCGGGATCGTCAACCCGCCCACGGTCGGCAACCGCACGGTCGAGGCGAGCACCAACGAGGAGCCGGCGCCGGTGGCGTCCACGCCCTTCCCGATCGTCGCCGCCGCGCCGGTCACGACGCCGGCGGTGACGATCGCGGCGCCGTCCGCGGCCGCGGGCGCCCTCACGCGGTACGTGCTCGGCTTCAACGTGTCCGCCACGGGCGGGCTCTCGGGCGAGGCCGGCAGCACGATCACCGTCTCGCTCCCGTCCGGCACCAGGCCAGCGCCGGCTGGCAGAGCGGAACCGTCCGCAACGTCACGACCTCTACGGACGTCGGCACCTGCCCGCAGCCGTCCGGCCTCACGACCACGTGCACGTTCTTCTCCAGCGGCACCGTCAACGGCGGCGACCGCCTGCAGATCACGCTGCGCGGGCTCACGAACGGCGCCGCCGGCGAGCAAGACGCGAGCGGTGTCGACATCCAGCGCCGCGACCGCCGGTGCACGTCCGACCCGTTCACCGTCGTCGCGCGGCGGAAGCGTCACCGCCGCCCACGGTGAGCATCGCCGCCCCTCGGCGGCCACCGGCGCGCTGACGCGCTACGTGGTCGGCTTCCGCGTGTCGGCCACGGGCGGGCTGTCCGGCGAGGCCGGCAGCTCGATCAGCGTCACGCTGCCCGCGGGCACCGGCACGGCCGAGTGGCAGGGCGGGACGGTCCACAACGTCACCACGGCCACCGACGTCGGCACCTGCCCGCGACCGACCAGCGACGTCTCGCGCTGCACGTTCTTCTCGAGCGGCACGGTCAGCGCCAACGACGAACTGCGCATCACGCTGCGCGGGCTGACCAACGGGCCGGCCGGCGGCAAGACCGTGTCGGTCGTCACGAGCACCGACCTCACGCCGGTCACCTCCAGCAGCTTCACGGTCGTCCCGGGCGGCAACGTGACCACGCCCACGGTGAGCATCGCCGCGCCCTCGCCGGCGACCGGCGCGCAGACCCGCTACGTCGTCGGCTTCCGCGTCTCCGCCACCGGCGGGCTGTCCGGCGAGGCCGGCAGCTGGGTCACCGTCGATCTCCCGGGCGGCACCGGCACGACCGGCTGGCAGAGCGGGACGCTGCGCGACGTCACGCGCGCCGTCGACATCGGCAGCTGCCCGCAGCCCACCGCCGGCCGCTCGCGCTGCACGTTCTTCTCGTCCGGTTTCGCGAACCCGGGGGACGAGCTGCAGATCGTCCTGCGCGGGCTCACGAACGCCGGCGTGGGCGCGCAGACCGTCGCCGTGACGACCAGCTCCGACCTGCCGCAGATCCAGTCGAGCCCGTTCACCGTCACCCCCGCGGGCACGCTCACGGACCTCAGCGTGCGGGCCGAGACGCTGATCGCGCAGGCCACCACGCGCTACGTGGTGGGGATGCGCGTGTCGGCGACGGGCGGGCTGTCGGGCGAGGCGGGAAGCCAGGTCCGGCTCACGTTCCCGGCCGGCACGGCGTTCACGGGCTTCCAGCCCGGCTCGGTCTACGACGCCAGCCGCGCGGTCGTCGTCGGGTTCTGCAACGCGCCCGTGGGACTCGTCTCGACGTGCGGGTTCTACTCGGCGGGCTACGTGAACCCGGGCGACACGCTGCGGATCTCGTTCCCGGCTATCACCAACCCACCGACGCCCGGGACCATCCAGGCGGCCACGACCTCCGACACGCCCACGGCCACGTCGGGTGCCTACCAGCAGGGCGAGCAGGACCCGCCTCAGACGACCATCACGGCCGGCGGGACCGGCGCGCCGTTCACGTTCACCGCCAACGAGCCCGGCTCGACGTTCGAGTGCCGGATCGACGGCGGCCCCTTCACGGCGTGCGCCTCGCCGTTCACCCCGCCGGCGAGCCTGCCGGCCGGCCAGCACACGTTCGAGGTCCGCGCCGTCGACCCCGCCGGCAACCCGGACGAGAGCCCGGCCGCGCGCACGTTCACCTCCGGCCCGCCGCCCGAGGTCACGCCGACGCCGACCCCGACGGTGCAGCCGACCGCGACCCCGCCCGTCGTCGTCGCGACCGCGGTGCCCACCGCCGCGCCGACCGCGGTGCCCACCGCCGCGCCGACCGCGACCCCCACGCCGCCGCCCCCGAGCGTCGTGAGCGGGACCGTGCGCATCAAGCTGCCCGGCTCGAACACGTACGTGGAGCTCGCCTCCTCGGCGGAGATCCCGGTCGGCTCGACGGTCGACACCAAGCGGGGCGCGGTGAGCATCAGCGACGGCGCCGGCGGGCGAGCCGAGTTCTCCGACGGCATCTTCAAGCTCACCCGCGCGGGCGGCGTGACCGTACTGACCCTGACCGAGCCGCTCACGGGCTGCAAGAAGCCCTCGGGCAGGGCGAGCGCCGCCGCCAAGAAGGTCAAGACCCGCAAGCTGTGGGGCAAGGGCAAGGGCGCGTTCCGCACGGCCGGCAAGTACAGCGCCGCGACCGTGCGCGGCACGACGTGGCTGGTGCAGGACACCTGCACCAGCACGCTCACGCGGGTGACCGAGGGCGTCGTGACGGTGCGCGACAACGTGAAGAAGAAGAACGTCGTCGTGCGCCGGCGCGCACCGGGAAGCGCTACATGGTCGGCGTGCTGGAATGGTTCAGCGGCCTAAGCCGGCGCTGAGCCGGTACTTGCGGACGGCCAGCGGCGCGAACACCGCGAGCAGCACGCAGCACCAGACGATGCTCAGCCACAGGCTGTTGCCCATGTCGCCGCCGAGCCACAGCGCCCGGATCGCGTCGACCATGTGCGAGACGGGGTTGGCCTCGGCGACGTGGCGCAGGCCCGCCGGCATCGACTCGACCGGCACGAACGCGGACGAGATGAACGTGATCGGGAAGATCAGGATGAAGCCGACGCCGTTCGCCGCCTCCGGCGAGGACGCGCTCATGCCGATCACCGCGAAGATCCAGCTGAACGCGTAGCCGAACAGCAGCAGCAGGCCGATGCCGGCCAGGATCTCGGGCACGCTCGCGTCGAAGCGGAAGCCGATGATGAGGCCCGTGGTGAGCAGGACCGCGACCGACAGCAGGTTCGTCGCGACGTCCGCGAGCGTGCGGCCGGCGAGCACCGAGGCGCGCGCCGTCGGCAGCGAGCGGAAGCGGTCGATCAGGCCCTTGGTCATGTCCTCGGCCAGGCCGAGCGCGGTCGCGAACCCGCCGAACGCGATCTGCTGCACGATCATCCCGGGGATCAGGAAGTCGATGTAGTCGCCGTAGCCCGGCGTCTCGATCGCGCCGCCGAACACGAACGCGAACAGCAGCACGAACATGATCGGCTGGACCGTGAAGGCCAGCAGCATGTCCGGGTTGCGCGGGAGCCGCACCAGGGCGCGCTCCGCGAGCGTGAGCGTGTCGGAGATCATGCGGCCACCAGCTCTCGGTCGGTCGTCGTCGCTTCTTCCTGCTCCGGGGCCTGGCCCGTCAGGGAGAGGAACACGTCGTCGAGCGTCGGCCGGCGGACCTCGATGTCCTCGGCCGCCACGCCCGCCTGGCTCAGCCGCCGCGCGGCCTCCATGATCGCGCCGGAGCGGTCCGCGACCTGCAGGCTGACGAGCCGGCCGTCCGCGTGCACGGGCTCCTCGCTCATGCTCTCGAGCGCCGTCATGGCCGCGAAGGACGCCGCCCCGTGCGTGAGCGTGACCTCCACGCGCAGCCCACCGACGCGCGCCTTGAGCTCGTCCGCCGTGCCCTCGGCGATCACGTGCCCGTGGTCGACGACCGCGATCCGATCCGCCAGCCGGTCGGCCTCCTCGAGGTACTGGGTCGTCAGCAGGACGGTCGTGCCGTCGCCGACGAGCTCCTCGATCGCCTCCCACAGGTCGATCCGCGAGCGTGGGTCAAGGCCGGTGGTGGGCTCGTCGAGGAACAGCACGGGCGGGCTCGCGACGAGCGCCGCCGCGAGATCCAGCCGGCGCCGCATGCCGCCCGAGTACGTCTTCGCGGGGCGGCTCCCGGCGTCGGCGAGCGAGAAGCGCTCGAGCAGCTCCAGCGCGCGCCGCTTCGCCACCGCGCGCTTGTTGCCGTAGAGCCGGCCGACCATCGTCAGGTTCTCGATCGCCGGTCAGGTTCTCGTCGACGGCCGCGTACTGGCCGGCGAGCCCGATCCGGGAGCGCAGCTTCGGCGCGTCCTTGACCACGTCCAGCCCGGCCACGCGCGCCTCGCCCGCGTCGGGCTTCAGCAGTGTCGTGAGCACGCGGACGGAGGTGGTCTTGCCCGGCCCCGTTCGGGCCGAGCACGCCCAGCACGGTGCCGGGCGCGGCCTCGAGATCGACACCGTCGAGGGCGCGGACGTCCCCGAACGACTTGACGAGGCCCTGAGCGCTGATGGCTGGCTCTTCAAATCTCATGTGGGAATCGTCTCGAGGGTTCAGGTCAGGATCTGTCCGCAACCGCGAAGACTCGTGCTAGCCGCACCCCGGGGTGTTGCGGCCACGAGCTGTCCGCAACCGTCGGCATCCTTGGCGGCGTGAGTGAGACCACTTCGAGCCGCCTGCTGACGCTGCTGTCGCTGTTGCAGGGCCGCCGCGACTGGCCGGGCCTGGAACTGGCGGACCGGCTCGAGGTGTCGCCGCGCACGATCCGCCGCGACGTGGAGCGGCTGCGGACGCTCGGCTACCCCGTCGAGTCGATGACCGGCCCCGCGGGCGGCTACCAGCTGCGCGCGGGCACGGCGATGCCGCCCCTGCTGCTCGACGACGACGAGGCGATCGCGATCGCCGTCGCGCTGCGGACCGCGGCGGGCAGCAGCGTCGCGGGCGTCGAGGAGACGGCGGTGCGCGCGCTCGTCAAGCTCGAGCAGGTGCTCCCCGCGCAGCTGCGCCGACGCGTGCAGGCGCTCCAGCGCGCCACCCAGACGCTGCAGGTCTACGGCAGCGGGCCGACCGTGGACCCGCAGTGCCTGACCACGCTCGCCGCCGCCGTGCGCGATCACGAGCGCGTGCGCTTCAACTACACCGCGCGCGACAAGGCTCCGAGCAAGCGCGAGGCCGAGCCGCACTCGCTCGTCAACGCCGGCCGCCGCTGGTACCTGGTGGCCTGGGACTGCGGACGCACGGACTGGCGCACGTACCGCGTGGACCGGATCGAGCGGGTCGCGCCAACGGGCGCGCGCTTCGTGCCCCGCACGCTCCCCGCCCCCGACGCCGCGGCGTTCGTCCAGCAGGGCCTGAAGAACTACCGCGCCCGCTACGAGGCCCGGATCACCATCCACGCGCCCGTGGCGTCGCTCGCCAAGCGCTACTGGCTCGGCGACGCCACCGCGCTGGACGAGCACACCAGCGAGGTGCGGTCGAGCGACGACAACCTCGACTGGCTGGCGATGCGGATCGCGATGATCACCGAGCCCTACGAGGTCGACGGCCCGCCCGAGCTGCTCGAGCGGCTCCGCGCGATCGGCGCCGGGATCGAGCGCGCCGTCAGCGGCGGCCGCGCAGCAGCCGGCTGAGCCTCCGGCGGGTGCGGCCTTTGCAGCGCCGGGCGCGGCACCTGCCGCCCGTGCGGACCGGCCGCGCCGAACAGCTCGAACCGCGCGGCGACGCGGGTGCCGGCCGATGTGTCGACCTGCACCTCGTCGGACAGGTCGTCCATGAGCGGGACGCCGAGCCCGAAGCCCGAGCTCTCCGCCGCCGGACGCATGCCGACCCCGTCATCGCTGACCACGACGTCCAGCGCGTCTTCGGTGCTCTCCACGTGCACCCGGACGCGTCCTTCGCGCTCCGGGTACGCATGGGCCGCGCAGTTGGCCACGGCCTCGGAGACCATCGCCACGACGGCGTCACGATCGACCGCCAGGTCCCGCACGGCCTCAGCGACGGCCTTCCGCGCGACGGTCGCGCTCTCGGGCGTCGCGGGCAGGTCCAGATCGAGCAGAGGCTGAGGCATGGTGTCCTTGCATTATCCAGGGTGTGATCGGTGTAGCGTTCGTTGCTCCGATCCTGGGAGGAGAGACCCATGCCGTTGGATCCGCAGGTCGCGGCGCTGCTGGCGCAGATGCAAGAAGCAGGCGCGAAGCCCTTCGAGGAGCTGAGCGTGCCGGAGGCGCGCGTCGCGGCGCGCAGCTTCGCCGATCTGCAGGGCGAGCCTGAGCCGGTGGCGCGGATCGACCACATCTTCATCCCCGGACCCACGGCCGACCTCCCGGCCCGGATCTACACGCCGGAGGGCGAGGGCCCGCACCCGGGCCTCGTCTACTTCCACGGCTCGGGCTGGGTCGTGCTCAACATCGAGGTGTGCGACACCACGATGCGCGCGCTCGCCAACTCCACCGGCTGCGTGGTCGTCGCCGTCAACTACCAGAAGGCGCCCGAGCACCCGTTCCCGGTCCCGTTCGAGGACTGCTGGGCCACGACGCTGTGGACGTTCGAGAACGCGGAAGCGCTCAACATCGACCCCGCGCGGATCGGCGTGATCGGCGACAGCGCGGGCGGCAACCTCGCCGCCGCCGTGACCCTGCGCGCCCGCGACGAGGGCGCGCCGCGCATCGCCTTCCAGGCGCTCATCTACCCCGCCGTCGAGCACGACTGGGACACCGGGTCGGCGCACGAGAACGCCGAGGGCTACCTGCTCCAGCGCGAGTCCATGCGCTGGTTCTGGAACCACTACATGCCGGACAAGTCGCTCGCCGACGACTGGCGCGTCTCGCCGCTGAAGGCGAGCGACCACGCCGGCCTGCCGCCCGCGTTCATCGCCACCGCCGAGTTCGACCCGCTCCGCGACGACGGCCGCGCCTACCACGCCGCCCTGCACGACGCGGGCGTGCCCGTGACCTACGTCGAGTACGACGGGATGATCCACGGCTTCTACTGGATGCAGGGCGTCGTCGACGGCACCAAGCGCCTCCACGCGGACCTCGCGGAAGCGATCCGCGAGGGCCTCGTGCAGGCGAAGGCGGGCGTCTAGTCCAGCAGCAGCGAAAGGCGGCGTTCCAGCGCGGCCGTCATGGCCTCGCGGATCGCGCCTTCCTCGAAGCGCTCGATGAGCTCCGCCATGAAGCCCTCGATCACGACGCGCTTGGACTGCGCGGCGTCGAGACCGCGCGAGTTCAGGTAGAAGACCTGCTCCGGGTCGATCTGGGCGATCGCCGCCGCGTGCGTGCAGCGCACGTCGTTGGCGAGGATCTCCAGGCCCGGGATCGCGTCCACGTGCGCCTTCTTGGACACCAAGAGGTTGCGGCACTCCTGGAAGGCGTCCGTCTGCTGCGCGCCCTCGTCGACCTTGATCATCCCGCGCCAGACGGCGCTGGAGCGGTCGGCGAGGATGCCGCGGAACGCGAGGTCGGACGTGGTGTTGGCCGCGCCGTGCTCCTGCAGCGTGTGGAAGTCCACGTGCTGGCGGGCGTGCGGGGCGTAGGCGCCGGTGACGCGGGCGTGCGAGCCCTCGCCGGCGAGCAGCGTCTCGGTGAACACCTTGCCGTTGCCGCTGCCGAAGCCGGCCGTGACCCAGTCCAGGTGCCCGTCGCGCGCCACCTCGGCGCGCTGGGAGCCGAAGACCCAGGTCTTCTCGTTGAGGTCCTGCGCGCCGACGAACCGCAGGCGGGCGTTCTGGCCCACGCGCAGCTCGACGATCGACGTCAGCATCGTCTCGTTGTCGGTCGTGCCGGAGAGGTGCTGCTCCCAGACCTCGGCCTCGGCGCCTTCCTCGAGCACGATCAGCACGCGCCGGTGCAGCGCGGTGTGGTCGGCGTCGGAGATGGCGGTGAGGACGATCGGCTGCTCCACGCGCACGCCGCGCGGGACGTACACGAACGCGCCGCCGGTCCAGCCCGCGTCGTTGAGCGCCGTGAAGACGTCCTGCTCGGCGTTCACGACCGTGCCGAAGTGCGCCTCGACGAGGTCGGCGTGCGTCTCGCAGGCGAGCGTCAGCGGCAGCACCAGCAGATCGTCGGGAGCGTCGCCCCCGTCGATCACGCGGCCGTCGACCTGCCCGAGATGGTGCGCGCCCTCGGGCGCCTCGAGCAGCGTCTCGACGCGGTCCACAGCGCTGGCATCACCCTCGCCGGGCGCGACGGCGGTGAACGCCGCCAGGTCGAGCTTGGAGATGTCCGTGAACTCCCACCCGGCCTTGCCCTTGAAGCGGGGGACGTCGAGCTCGGCGGCCCGGCGCGCCGCATCGCTGCGGCGCTCCTTGAGCCACTCGGGTTCGCGGACGGTGGTCAACTCAGCCAATGGAGCCCTCCATCTGGAGCTCGATGAGGCGGTTCATCTCCACCGCGTACTCCATCGGGAGCTCCTTGACGATCGGCTCGATGAAGCCGTTCACGATCAACTTGCCCGCCTCGTCCTCAGGGATGCCGCGGGCCATCAGGTAGAAGAGCTGCTCCTCGCCGATCTTGGAGACCGACGCCTCGTGTCCGACGTCCACGTCGTCCTCGCCGATGCGGATCGTCGGGTACGTGTCCGAGCGGGAGTGCTCGTCGAGCAGCAGCGCGTCGCAGACGACCTTGGACTTGGAGCCGTGGGCGCCCTTGGCGACCTCGAGCAGGCCGCGGTAGGAGCTGCGGCCGCCGTCCTTGGAGATCGACTTGGCGAAGATGTTGGACGTCGTGTTCGGCGCCGCGTGGATGATCTTCGCGCCCGCGTCCTGGTGCTGGCCCTTGCCGGCGAAGGCGATCGAGCAGCACCTCGCCGTGCGCCCGCTCGCCCGTGAGGTACACGGACGGGTACTTCATGGTCAGCTTGGAGCCCAGGTTGCAGTCGACCCACTCGACCGTCGCGTCGGTCTCGGCGATCGCGCGCTTGGTGACGAGGTTGTAGACGTTCTGCGACCAGTTCTGGACGGTCGTGTAGCGGATCCGCGCGCCCGGCTTGGCGATCAGCTCGACGACGGCCGAGTGCAGCGAGTCCGAGCTCCACACCGGGGCGGTGCAGCCCTCGACGTAGTGCACGTAGGAGCCCTCGTCGGCGATGATCAGCGTCCGCTCGAACTGGCCCATGTTCTCGGTGTTGATCCGGAAGTAGGCCTGCAGCGGCATCTCGACGTGCACGCCCTTGGGGACGTAGACGAACGAGCCGCCCGACCACACCGCGGAGTTCAGCGCCGCGAGCTTGTTGTCGTTGGCGGGGATGATCGTCGCGAAGTACTCGCGGACGAGGTCCTCGTGCTCACGGAGCCCCGAGTCCATGTCCATGAAGATGACGCCCTGCTTCTCCAGATCCTCGCGGACCTGGTGGTACACGACCTCGGACTCGTACTGCGCGCCCACGCCGGACAGGAACTTGCGCTCGGCCTCGGGGATGCCCAGGCGGTCGAACGTGTTCTTGATGTCCTCGGGGACGTCATCCCACGTGCGCGAGGACTTCTCGGACGCGCGGACGAAGTAGTGGATGTTGTCGTAGTCGACCTCGGCCAGCATGGGCGAGCCCCACGTCGGCTGCGGGCGCTCGAGGAAGTGCTCGAGGGCCTTCAGGCGGAAGTCCCGCATCCACTGCGGCTCGTTCTTGAACTCGGAGATCTGCTCGACGAGGCCCTTCGAGAGGCCCTTGGGCGCCTTGAAGGCGTAGCCGGTCTCCGGGTCGTGGAACCCGAACTTCGTTTCGTAGTCGTCGTTGATGCCGGCCAGCGCCTGCTGCTCGGCGATCACCTCGGGAGTAGCCATCAGGTCAGTCGACCTCCACTCGAATCACGCCGTCCTCGACGACCACCGGAAAGGTGTCGACGGGCACGTACGCAGGCAGGTTCAGGGGCTTCCCCGTCCGCAGGTCGAACCGCGACCCGTGGCGGGGACATTCGATCGCGCAGTCCTCTTCGTCCAACTCGCCTTCGACGAGTTCACCGTCATCATGCGAACAGCGGTCCTCGATGGCGAAGATCTCGCCCCGGCAGTTGATGACGCCGATCTCGAGGTCCTCGTACTCCACGAGCCGCTTGCCCCCGGGGGGAAGCTCGTCGAGCGGGCAGATGTCGATCAGAGGGCTCACGCGTAATACCGATTCCGGAGGTAGGGATTCTATCCACCGGGCTCCTCGGTACTTTTCTAGGCGGCATGGAGCCCAGGCCGATGATCGGCGTCACCACGTCTGAGGTACGGCGCGCGGAGCGAACGCGACCGCTGCCGGAGGGTGAGCCGCCGCAGCACGAGATGGCGCTCGGGATGCCGTACGTGCGCGCGCTCGCGCGAGCGGGCGCCGTGCCGATCGTCCTGCCGCCCCTCGGCATCGAGGTCGTCGAGGCGCTGCTCGCGCCGCTCGACGGCATCTGCCTGAGCGGCGGACCCGACCTGGACCCGGCCGCCTACGGCGCCCAGCCGTCGCCCAACCTCGGGCCGACGGAGCCGACGCTCGACGTGTTCGAGCTGGAGGTCGCACGGACGGCGGATGCGATGGGTCTGCCCATCTTCGCCATCTGCCGCGGTGCGCAGGCGTTGAACGTCGCGCGCGGCGGGACGCTCCACCAGCACCTGCCGGCGGTCACCGACCGGTCGATCGACCATCGCCAGACCGCGCCCGGCTGGGAGGAGACGCACACGGTGCACGTGGACCCCGCGTCGCGGCTGGCGGGCATCCTGGGCACGGACGCGGCGTGGGTGAACTCGTTCCACCACCAGGCCGTGGACCGGCTCGGCCGCGGGCTGCACGCGGTGGCGTGGGCGCCGGACGGGACGGTCGAGGGCATCGAGGACCGCGGTGACCGGCTCGTGCTGGGCGTGCAGTGGCACGCCGAGACGCTGGACCGGCCGGGCCAGCCGCACCCGCGGCTGTTCGAGGCGCTGGTCGCCGCGGCGAGCGGCGAGCGGCTCGACCTCGCGGCCTAGCTGTTGCGGCTTCGGCGTCGTTCTCGGCGCGCGCTGATCGCGAAGCGCTCGAGCGCATGGGCGACGTCCTGGCACCGCGCGGGCCCGACGGCCACGGGCCGTGGATGGACGGCGGGTGGGCATGGTCCACCGGCGGCTCGCGATCATCGATCTCAGCGACGCGGGCGCGCAGCCGATGGTCGACGGCGAGCTCACGATCGTGTTTAACGGCTGCATCTACAACCACCACGAGCTCCGCGCGGAACTGCGCGCGCAGGGCACCGATTCACGTCACTGAGCGATACCGAGGTGCTGCTCAGCGGCTGGCGCGAGTGGGGCGAGCACTGCCGGCGATGAACGGCATGTTCGCGTTCGCGCTGCGCGACGCGGCCGCGCACGGTGCTGTACCGGACCCGGCTGGGCGTCAAGCCGCTCTATCTCACGAGCCGACGGCGACGCGGGCGGCGTCGACGCTCGCCGCCGTGCTGGCGGCCGGCGGGGTCGACACGCGCGTGGACCTGGTGGCGCTAGACCATCATCTTGCACGCGATTGTGCGCGGCGACGACCCCAGCTGAAGACCGCTGCTTGCTACGAAGCCCGGATTGGCCCGCGCCCTCATTGGCCCACTCGCCGAACACGAACGGCGTTGACGACTGGACTGACGCGTAGGAAGCGATCCGAGCTTGCGACGGCGGAAGGTGGCCGACGGGCCCGCGGCACCTGGCTGTAGAGACTCGTCGCTGTCGTGGCGCCGACCCAGTCCGAAGCCAGTACTCGGGCTGGCCCGCCCATGTACGCGGACGGCAGGTTGGCGGGGATGTTCGGCGTCGTCGCGTCGTGCGGCACCCACAGCAGGCTGCTGCGGCACCGACCGGCTCCGTACGCGTTGCCGCTGGCCATCGAGGCCATGAGCGAGCCGATGGTCTCGCACGACTGCGTCGTTCTGGCTGCTGTCGGAGGCCGTGCGGCGGAGCGCAAAGTCGTGCAGTCCGGCTAGGGCTCCGACGAGGTGCTCGGCGGCTACGACTGGTACCGGCCTCTGAGCTTTTTCAGACGGCTTGATGGTGTCGAGCGACCCGCCGCGCAGGATCAGCGCGGAGCGCCGACGCGGCCTTGACGCGGTCGTCTTGCGACGCGCCGCGCGAGGAGCCGTCCTTGTTGAAGGCGCAGTACGCGTTGTTGGTCTGGTTCATCTCGGCCATCAGCCGGCACGTAGACCGGCTCGCCGGCCTCGGCGATGCGCGCGTTGAGCGCCAGCAGGTACGCGTCGCCCTCGCCGCGGGCGATCCCGAGCGGCGAGATCTCCTCCTTGACGCCGTAGTTCTGCGCCGTGGAGATGTGGCAGCATCAGCCGCGCGGCGGCCTGCTCGGCGTAGCGGAACGTGTACTCGTTGGACTGGTTCCAGTACGTGAAGAAGCCGAACACCGCGGGGCGCTTGCCGACCTCTCGCTGAACTTCTCCACCGAGTTCGAGCCCGTCAGGCCGGTGAACACCTTGCCGTTCGGCGGGCCGAAGACCTGCGCGCGAGCCGGCGCGGCGACCGCGAGCAGGGCCAGGACAACGAGCACGACGCAGCGCATCACGGCAACCCTCCCCGGCGGGGCGGACTAAAGTCAAGTTTCAGTGACGGACGCGCGCCGCGAAGGAACCCTCCTGCTGGCCCTCGGCTGCGTGCCGTTCGCGGTCGGCGCGGTGGTCTCGCGCGACGGCACATCGCTGATGCCGCCGTGTCCCTTCCGGGCGTTGACGGGGCTGCCGTGCCCGCTGTGCGGCGGGACGCGCGCGTTCGCCTGGGCCGCGCGCGGCGACAGCGGCTTTCTCTCCTACAACGGCTTCTGGGTCTTCGTGGCCGTGGCGCTGATCGTCATGGGGCTGTTCGTGCTCGCCACGCGCGTGCGGGTGATCGCCCCGTTGACCCGCACGCGGGCCCGCGCGCTGGGGCTGATCCTGGCGTTGGGCGCCGCGGGCTGGGCCTGGGCGCTCGCCGAACGCGCGACGATCGTCCCGCCCAGCTGAGTCAGTTGTCGGCGAAGTAGATGGCGATCAGGGCCGCCATCACCAGCGTCAGCAGCACGCCGATCCAGCCCATGCCACACGCCCCAGTTGGCCACGGCGCGACCGCCGAGCGCGCCCTCGGACGCGTCGATCCGGCGCTTCGCACGCGAGCCGAGCCACACCGCGACCGGCCCCACCAGCGGGAGCAGGACCACCGCGGTGATGCCGACGAGCAGCGACGCGGTCGCCGCGCCCGGCGTGGGCGGCGCGGGCTGCCACGTCATCCGGTGCCCGTACTGGGGCTGACCGCCGGGTTGCCACCCGGGCGGCGGTTGCCAGTAGCCGGGCGGGGCCTCGCTCGGCGGCGCGTCGCCCGCCGGCTCGCGGCGCCGCTCGCGACCTCAGGCGACGGCGCGCTGCCACGACGGCCATCCCTCCGGCGGCGCCCCTCGGCCGGCGCCTGCGTGGTCTGCCAGGGCGGCGGGTCCTCGTCGTGGGTGCCGCTCATGGTCGTGGACTGCTCAGGAGCCGACGGCGACGCCGATGACGATCAGGGCGATGATCGGGATGTAGATCGCGAGGCCGATCCAGCTCGTGATGATGCCGCCCATGGCCACGCCGCGTCCGCCGAGCCGGCCGCCGGAGTTGTCGATCTCCTTCTTGGCGCCGTAGCCGAGAATCAGGCCGACGACCGAGGTGACGATCGGGCACAGCACGATGCCGACGATCCCGAGGATCAGGGAGGCGATCGCGTTGCCCGGCGTGGGCGGAGAGGGCTGGTAGCCGCTCCACTGCGGCGTCTGTTGCTGCTGCCACTGGTTCTGCTCGGGTGCTGCTGCTGCCACTGGTTCTGCTCGGGCTGCTGCCACTGGCTCTGCCAGCCACCCTGCTGCTGGTCCTGCTGCGGCCACGAGCTCTGCCAGCCGCCCTGCTCCTGCGGCTTCGGTTGCTCAGGCTGCTGCCACTGCGGGGGCTGATCGGGAGGATCGTCGTCGGACGGCGTGCTCATCGTCGGCGAACGTTAGCGTTCCTTTCCTGATGGCGTGGAACCTCGACGGGCGCGTCGCCCTGATCACCGGAGCGGGCTCGGGCATCGGCGCCGAACTGGCCCGCCAACTCGCGGCGCGCGGGATGCGCCTCGCGCTCATCGACGTCAACGGCGACGCCCTGCAGGCGGTCGCGGCCGGGCTGCCGGGCGCGGAGACCGCGGTGGCCGACGTGCGCGACGCGGAGGCGCTGAGCGCGGCCATCGACGACCTCGCGGCGCGCTGCGGCGGGCTCGACGTGGCCGTGGCGAACGCGGGCGTGGCGACGGGCGGGCCGCTCCGGCTCGTGGGTCCCGAGACGGTCGAGGAGACGCTCGACATCAACCTGCTCGGTGTGTGGCGCACCGTGCGACCGGCCATCCCGCACGTGCTCCCGCGCCGCGGGTACCTGCTGCTCGTCGCGTCGGCGGCCGCCGTGGTGCCGACCGCCGGCCTCGGCGCCTACAGCGCGTCCAAGGCCGGAGTCGAGGCGCTCGGCCGCTCCCTGCGCGTCGAGCTCCGCACCCACGGCGTGGGGGTCGGCGTCGCCTACTACCTGTTCCTGAACACGCCGATGGTCGCCGCCAGCGACGACTCGCCGATCTTCGCGCGCACCAAGTCGCGGCTTCCGGCCCCGCTGGCGAAGACGTGGCCGCTGGAGCCGGCCGTGGCGCGCACCGTCCGCGGGATCGAGCGCCGGTCCCGCGCGGTCGCCTACCCGCCGTTCCTGCGCGGGATGATGGCCGCGCGCGGGCTGCTCGACAACCCGCTGTTCGACCGCGTCGCAGCCGGCGCGATGCCCTCGATGGAGCAGGCGTTCTCGGCGGAGGCCGAGCGCGTGGGCGCGGCGGCGGCCGCGCGCGCCGTGGGCGGACGGTGATCCCCGGGTACGCCATCGTCCGCGAGGTCGGCCGCGGCGGCATGGGCGTGGTCTACGAGGCCGTGGAAGAGGCGCTCGGCCGCACCGTGGCGCTGAAGGTCGTCGCGCCCGAGCGCGTGCGCGAGGAGGGGTTCCGCGAGCGGTTCGTCGCCGAGTCGCGGATGGCCGCCTCGCTCGATCACCCGAACGTGCTGCCGGTGTTCGGCGCCGGCGAGACCGCGGACGGGATGCTGTGGCTGTCGATGCGGCTCGTCACGGGCGCGGACCTGCGGTCGCTGGCGCCGCTGCCCGCGACGCGGGCGGCCGCGATCGTGGCCCAGGTCGGCGCCGCGCTGGACGCCGCACACGAACGGCGGCTCGTGCACCGCGACGTCAAACCCGCCAACGTGCTCGTCACCGCTTCCGACCACGCGTACCTCACCGACTTCGGCCTCGTGAAGGCGCTCGATCACGGCTCAGACCTCACCCGCACCGGCGAGGTCGTCGGGACGCTCGACTACATCGCGCCCGAACGCATCCGCGGCGCGGGCGACGGCCCCGCCGCCGACCTGTACTCGCTCGGCTGCCTGCTCTACGTCGCGTTGACCGGCCGCCCCGTGTTCGACGTCGAGGGCACCGAGCCGAAGCTGTGGGCACACCTGTCCGAGCCGCCCCCGGCCGTCCCGGGCTTCGAGGCCGTGCTCGCCCGCGCGTTGGCGAAGGAGCCGGCGGAGCGCTTCGAGAGCGGCGCCGCCCTGGGCGCCGCGGCGATCGCGGCGGCGACCTCGTCCGACGTCACCGCCGTGCCCGCCCCGGTGCTCGACGCCGACTCGCCCGAGCGGATCGAAGCGCGCATCCGCGCGGCCCGGACCGACGACCAGCCGGGTAAACCGCAACGCGTCGCCGCGCTGGCCGCGCAGCTCGCCCACGCGCGCCGGCGACAAGGTGGGAGATCCACCACCTAGGGGCGCTGTAACCCGGGGCGATCCGCCCCGACCATGCGCCCCATGAAGACCTTCACCCGCAACCGCCGGCGCAAGTTCATCGAGAGCTACGCGTACGCGCCGGACTTCATCGCCAAGCTCCAGGGCGAGCTCGGCGACCGCGCCACCGCGCTGCGCGCCCTCGAAGGCCTCGACGCCTGGTTCGTCGCCTGCCTCTACGCCGAGGACCGCATGATCGGCATGCCGTCGAAGATCGTCGACGTCGCCTGGCACGAGTTCATCCTGCGCACCCGCGAGTACACGAACTTCTGCCAGCGCGCGTTCGGCGCCTACCTGCACCACACGCCGGACTCGACGATGAACATCGCGGCCACGAGCCTGCTCCCCGCCACGCTCGAGATCGCCGAGCGCCACACCATCCCGATGGTCCTGTTCACCGCCGACGAGGACTCGGGCTACCGCGACGGCTACGTCTACTCCACCGCCGACCTGCACCGCATGCGCGACACCTATTCGCATCCACGGCGCACCCGCAAGCGCCGGTACGCGACCTACTCCGGCTCCAGCGGCTACGCGGGCAGCAGCGGAGGCTGCGGCGGCTTCTTCGGCGGCGACAGCGGGGGCGGCGGCTCCGACGGTGGCGGCGGAGGCGGGTGCGGCGGCGGAGGCTGCGGCGGCGGCGGCTAGATAAAGGGTGCCTCAGGCCCCTTTAGGTTCCGACGAGGTCGAAGGCGCGGACCGGGGTGGTGAAGCCGCGGAGCGGCAGGGTGGTCTCGATCGTGATCGCTTCCACGGCCGCTTCGACCCGCTGCGAGACGAGGATCTGGCCGGCGGTGGCGGCTTCGGCCAGGCGTTCGGCGAGCAGGGGCGCGGGGCCGACCGGGGCGTACTGCCAGCGCCGGTCGGAGCCGATCCGGCCGATGGTGGCGTGGCCGAGGGCCAGGCCGATCGCCGGCGAGAGGGAGAAGCCGAGCCGCGTCCAGCGCTCGCCGAGCTCCCAGACGCGGTCGCGCAGCGCGAGGGCGAGCGTGACCGCCACCCGCGCCGGCTCGTCGATCGGCAGCGGGTCGTTCAGGACCACGGTGACGACGTCCCCGGCCAGGCGGGAGAGCGTCGCGCCGGCCTCGTCGATCAGCCCGCCGACGGCGCCGTGGTAGTCGGCCAGCACCGCCATCACGTCCTCGGGCGCGGCGGTCTCGGCGAACGCGGCGAACCCGTCCAGGCCGCAGACGAGCACCGCCACCTCGCGGCGGTGCGTCTCCAGCACGGACGGGTCGGCCTTCACCAGGTCGGCCACCTCGGGCGGGAGGAAGCGGCGCAGGCCGGCCGTGTAGCGCTCGAGCTCGTCGTGGTAGCGCTTGATCCGCAGCAGCGAGCGCACGCGCGCGAGCAGCTCGGCGTGATCGAAGGGCTTGGCGATGAAGTCGTCGGCGCCGGCGTCCAGCGCGCGGCGCTTCTCCTGCTCGCCGACTGGCCGTGATCATCACCACCGGCAGGAACTCGGTCGCCGGGTCGGCGCGGATCGCGCGGCACACCTCGTAGCCGTCCATTCCCGGCATGACGACGTCGAGCAGCACGAGGTCGACGCCCGCCGAGCATCTCCAGCGCCTCCGCGCCCGAGGACGCCACCGCCACCTCGTGGCCGCGCGGTTCGAGCACCGCCTGCAGCAGCCGCACGTTCTGCGGCAGGTCGTCGACGACCAGGATCACGACAGCAGCGCCTGGACCTGGCCGGGCAACGCGCGGACGTCGACGGGCTTCTCGATGTAGCCGTCGAAGCCCGCGGCGAGCAGCCGGTCGCGGTCGTCGTGCATCGCGTGCGCGGTGAACGCCGCGACGGGCACGCTGATGCCCGCGGCCCGCAGCGCCGCCAGCGCCTCCAGCCCGTTCATGCCCGGCAGGTTGATGTCCATCAGGATCACGTCCACCCCCGCCGCCAATCTCAGCGCTTCTTCGCCCGAGCCGGCGCCGACCACGTCGCACCCCGCGTGCGACAGCACGTCCCGCGCGAGCTTGAGGTTGCGCTCGTTGTCCTCGACCACGAGCACCCTCACAGCGGCGTCCCCACCGGGATCGCGAAGCCGAACGTGCTGCCGGAGCCCAAGGCGCTCTCCACCCAGATCCGCCCGCCGTGCAGCTCGACGAACCGCTTGGACAGCGTGAGCCCCAGGCCCGTGCCTTCGGTGGAGACGCGCCGGTCGCCGCGCTGGAAGGCCTCGAAGATGCGCGTCTGGTCCTCCGCCGCGATCCCGATCCCGGAGTCGCGCACGAGCACGACCGCGTCCTCGCCCTCCAGCCACGCCGAGACCGCCACCGACCCGCCCGAAGGCGTGAACTTGACCGCGTTCGTGAGCAGGTTCACGACCACCTGCTTGAGCTTGACCTCGTCACCCCACACGAGCCCCAGGCCCTCGCCGACGTCCAGCGTCACCGTCAGCGCCTGCCGCGCCGCCCGCTCACGGACCAGCGCCAGCCCGGCCTCGAGCAGGTCCGGCAGCACCACGGACGACGGCTCGAGCTCCATCCGCCCCGCCTCCACCTTGCTCAGGTCGAGGATCTCGTTGATCAGCTCCAGCAGATGCCGGCCGGAGTCCCGGATGTCACGCACATACTCGGACTGGCGCTCGTTCAAAGGCCCGAACAGCTCGTCCAGCAGCACGTCCGAGAAGCCGATGACCGCGTTCAGCGGCGTCCGCAGCTCGTGCGACATCGAGGCCAGGAACGCGGACTTGTGCCCGGACGCCACCTCCAGCTCGCGCGCCGTCTGCACGTTCTGGATCGCGATCACGCCTTGGGCGGCGAACGTCGTCACGAGCTCCACCGTGGCCTCGTCGAACGGGTCCACCGTCTCGCGCCAGAGCACGATCACACCGAGCACACGCTCGCCGTCGAGCATCGGCACGCCGAGCATCGTGCGGAAGCCGCCGAGCTCGATCGCGCGCGACATCGTGTAGTTCGGGTCCGCGGGCGCGTCCATGATCTGCACCGTGCGGCGCTCCGCACCCACGCGGCCCACCAACGTCCCCGACCCGGCCTCGATCGGCACGCCGGAGATGTAGTCGCGGTACGCCTGCGAGGCCCCCAGAGCGACCTCGACCCGGTACGCGTCGCCGTCGAGCACGTAGATCAGGCCCGCATCCGCGCGGCACAGCCGCACGGCCTGGCCGAGCACGGTCTCGAAGACGGGCTCGAGCTCGAACGCGCAGCGCCCGAGGACCTCGAGGATCTCCCGGGTGGCGCTCTCGCGCTCGAGCGCGCCTGCTAGTTCACGTCGATGAGCTTCCACTCGCCATCGATCTTGCGCGCCGTCTGCGTCACGGGCGTATCGGTGCCGTTGACCTTGGCGCTCCAGCTCACGGCGGCGGTGTCGCCGGCGACCTTCACCGAGGAGATCTTGGCCGTCTGCGTGATGCCGTCGATCGTCTTCTTGGCCGTCGGGTCCTTGTCGATCTGCGTGTAGAGCGCGTCCATCAGGCCCTCGCAGTCGTCCGGCGCGTCGGTGAGGCCGAGCTGCGCGACGTTGGCCTTGAGCTTGTCCGTCGTCTCGGGCGCGAGGTGCTCGCAGGCCTCGTCCCAGTCACGCGCGGCGAGCGCCTTGGTGTAGTCCGTGAACATCTCGCGGACCTCCGCCTCGGCGTCGGAGTCCTGGCCCGTGGCCTCCGCGGGCGCCGCGGTCGGCGCGGCCGCGGTCGCCTCAGCCGTCGGCGTGCTCGTCGCAGTGGGCTCGGACGGCTCGTCCTCACCCCCGCAGGCGAACAACGCGAGGCAGAGGACGAGGACCAACGGCATCAGCTTCATGCCAGCCACTGTACGGCTGCCCGCACCTTCGCCACGCCATCGGGCGCGTACCATCGCCGCCATGATCAATCTCTGACGCACCTCCACTGCCTGGTAGTTCCCGGTAACGGAAATCTCTTTCCAAGGAGCGTCTCTATATGCAACGCCAACCCTCGGCCTCGAAGAAGCCGGCGACGAAGCGTCCGATGCTGCCGCCCAAGCGCGCGCCGCGCCCGGCCCTGAAGCCGGTGCCCCGGCAGATGCCGAAGCAGCAGCACCGCGGTGGCCGCTAGCTAAGCGGCTTCCCAGGATGCCGCGTGCCCCAGGCCCGCGGACTTGATGACCTTCAGCGAGAGCAGCGCGCACTTCATGCGCGTCGCCGAGATGTCGATCCCCAGCAGGTCGAGCACGAACTCACGATCGAGCTCGAGCAGCTGCTCGACCGGCATCCCGATCAGCTCGTCGGAGGTCATCGAGGCCGCGGCCTGGGAGATCGCGCACCCGTGGCCGGAGAAGGCCACGTCGGAGACCTTCCCGTCGGCGACCTTGATCTGGACCTTCAACTCGTCCCCGCACAGCGGGTTGGTGTCGAAGAACTCCATGTCGGGGTCCTCGAGCTCGCCCCAGTGATGCGGGCGCTTGTAGTGCTCGAGGATGTTCTCGCGATACAGGTCGTCCATGGCTAACCGAAGATCTCCTGAACCGTGCCGAGGGCGTCGATGAGCCGGTCGACGTCGTCGCGCGTGGCGTGGACGGCGAACGACGCGCGCGTGGAAGCGGGAACGCCGAGCCGCCGCATCAGCGGCTGCGCGCAGTGATGGCCGGCGCGCACGCACACGCCCTCACGGCCGAGGATCTCGGCCACGTCATGCGGGTGCGCGGTGTCCAGCGCGAACGAGATGAGCGAGCCACGCCCGTCGGCCTCCGCCGGGCCGTGGATCGACAGCCCGGGCACCTCGCCGAGCCGTTCCAGCGCGTACGCGGTGACGTCACGGCCGTGCTCGCGCACGTGCTCCATCCCGATCGAAGCCAGCCACTCGACGGCCTCGCCGAGCCCGATGGCTTCGGCGATCGGCATCGTGCCCGCCTCGAAGCGCGTCGGCGGCTCGGCCCACGTGGACTCGAAGTCGCCGACCCGGGCGATCATGTGCCCGCCGCCCAGGAACGGCGGCATCGCCTCCAGGATCGAGCGCCGGCCGTGCAGCACGCCGATGCCGGTCGGCCCGTAGGCCTTGTGCCCGGTCCAGACGTAGAAGTCGGCGTCCAGCTCGGCGATGTCGACCGGCAGCGACGGCACGGCCTGGGCGCCGTCCACCAGGACCACGGCGCCGGCCGCGTGGGCGCGGCGCGTGATCTCCGCGACCGGGTTGATCGTCCCGACGACGTTCGAGACGTGCGCGACCGCGACGAGCTTCGGGCCCTGCTCGAGCAGCGCGTCGTACGCGTCGAGGTCCAGCACGCCGTCGTCGCCCATCGGGATGTACGCGAGCCGGCAGCCGAGCAGCTGCCAGGGGACGATGTTCGCGTGGTGCTCCATCTGGGAGAGCACCACGAGGTCGTCCGGGCCGACGTTCGCGCGGCCCCACGAGTACGCGACGAGGTTGATCGCCTCGGTCGCGTTCTTCGTGAACACCGTCTCGCCGACCGTCGAGTTCGTGAACCGCGCCACCCGCTCGCGCGCGAGCTCGTACGCGTCCGTGGCCTCCGTGGCGATCGCGTAGATGCCGCGGTGGATCGAGGCGCGGTAGGTCTCGTAGTAGCGGTCCATCGCCTCCAGCGCCGGTCGCACGGTCTGCGAGGTGGCCGCGGTGTCGAGATACACCAGGCCCTCGCGCGCGAGGGTCGGGAACTCGGAGGACGTGGGGACCGCCAACGACATCAGGCGGCCGCCGCGACTTCGTCGCGAATCCAGCCGTAGCCCTTCTCTTCGAGCACCGTGACGAGCTCCGGGCCGCCTTCCTTGACGATCCGGCCCTCGAACATGATGTGCACGAACTGGGGCTGCACGATGTGCAGGATGCGCTGGTAGTGGGTGATGATCAGCACGCCCATGTCCGTGTCCTGCGCGACCGTGTTGACGGCGGCGGCGACGGTGTTGAGCGCGTCGATGTCCAGGCCCGAGTCGGTCTCGTCGAGGACGGCCAGCGACGGCTTGGTGAGCGCCAGCTGGAGCATCTCCATGCGCTTCTTCTCGCCGCCGGAGAAGCCGTCGTTGAGGTACCGGGAGGAGAACTCCTTCGGCACCTTCGTGAGCTCCATCGCGGCTTCGACCGTCTTGCGGAAGTCCTTGAGCGAGATGGCCTGCTCGCCGCGGCCCTCGCGGTGCGCGTTCATGACCATGCGCAGGTACTTGGCGACGGTCACGCCCGGGATGGCGACCGGGTACTGGAACGCCATGAACAGGCCCGCACGCGCGCGCTCGTCCGGGTCGGCCTCGGTGATGTCCTCGCCGTTGAACAGGATCTGGCCTTCGGTCACCTCGAAGTTCGGGTGACCCATGATCGCGTTCGCGAGCGTGGACTTGCCGGAGCCGTTCGGGCCCATCAGCGCGTGGAACTCACCGGAGCGGACGTGCAGGTCGACCCCCTTGAGGATCTCCTTGTCCGCAGCGGTGACGTGCAGGTTCTTGATCTGGAGCTCGCCCATGTATCCCTAGAGGTCGGATGATCGGGGTGGGGCGGTGGGGATGTTCCGCCTAATGAGTCGTCACGGTGATCGCGGGAGCGCTACCGACGCCGGGGCGCGAGTCGAACTCGATCAGCTCCGCCAGCGTCGTCTTCTGCAGCGAGCGGATCACGCCCAACTGCACCCGCGTCCACAACAGCTTGGTCGCGCAGGCGCCGGCGTCCGTGCCGTGGGAGCACTGGACACGCCCGTCATGGTCGTCGAGGAAGCAGTCCATCGGCGCGATCGCGCCCTCGAGCGCGAGCACCGCCTGGTCCATCGTGATCTCCTCCGCGGGCTTGGCCAGCACGTAGCCGCCGTGCGCGCCGCGGGTGGACACCACGAGGCCGTGCTTCTTCAGGAGCGCCGCGATCCGCTCGCAGTACGCCAGGGGGAGGTTCTCCGCCTCGGCGATCGCCTTCAGGGAGACGGGATGTCCCGTGCCCTGGCGGCCGAGCTGGATCAGCATCCGCACCCCGTATTCGGCCTTCGTGGTGAAGATCATCGCCCTGAAAGCCTACCAATGCGGTCGGAGTTACTTGCGAGCCCTCCGGTTCGGGGTCGTGAGCGTGCGCTGCGTCGCCGGGTCGTTGACCGTCCAGTCCGGGTGGCCGGGCATCGGCGGCGTCTTGGCGCCGTAGACCCACTCGCGCAGGAACGGCACCACGTCGCGGCGGCCGGAGATCTCCGCGGCGAGCGCGATGAAGTCGTCCGTGGTCACCGAGCGATCCTTGAAGCGGTCCGGGTAGGCGCGTTCGATCCGCAGGAAGGCGGCGTTGCCGACCTTCTGGCGCAGCGCGTAGAGCACGAGCGCGCCGCCGTGGTAGCGCTGGTAGGCGAACAGCTCGTCGGCGCTCGACGGCGCCGCGACCGGTCCGCTCTCCGCCCGCCACTCGTCGCCGTGCGCGTAGACGGCCTTCATCAGCTCGTCGAGCGTCGCGTAGCCGGTGTCGTCCGGGTAGCCCTCGGTGTCCTCCTCGAGCACGCCGTTCTCCTCGCCCCAGGTGAACTCGTACCAGCTCGCGTGGCCCTCGTTGAGCCACAGGTCGCTCCACGCGTACGGCGCGACGGAGTCGCCGAACCACATGTGCGACATCTCGTGCAGGAGCGTCGCGTCCCACGTGCCCTGGCCGTAGTCCTCGTACCAGAAGGTGTCGATCAGCTCGAGCGTCTGCGTCTCCAGCGCGAAGCCGAGGCCCGCGTCGACGACGAGCGAGCCGTAGAGGTCGAACGGGTAGGCGCCGGCCCGGGCCTTCATCCAGTCGAGCTGGGAACGCGTCGGGTCGAGCAGCGGCAGGTACTGCGCGGTGAGCGGCTTGGCGGTGACCTCGCGCAGGAGGAGGACGCCGTTGTGGAAGCCCTCGTAGGTGATGTCGTAGTCGCCGACCGCCATCTGGATGAGCTCGGTGGCCATCGGCTGGCGCTGGACGAACACGGAGTGCGTGCGCCCGCCGCTCGTCCACTTCGCGAGCGGGACGCCGTTGGCGACGGCGGTGAGGCCGGCGGGGACGTCGAAGCGGAACGCGCAGCGGCGTCGCCGTGCGTGGACGGAGAAGTGCGCGCGAGGTCGGGCGCGTGGCGTGCGCAGGTGCACGCGCCCAGTCGCGGGTCGTAGCTCGACCGCGAGCACCGCGCGAGCTGCGAGCGGCGACGGCCGGGTCAGCGCGCCGGCGCCCGCGCCGAGATCGACGACCAGGGCGCCCGGCGGCGGGTGCAGGGTCGACGACGACGTCGGCGACGACCGGCTTGGTCATGGAAGGAAGTTCTGGGAGAGCGCGCGACGACGTGCGTCGTCTCGGGGTCTTGCGGGGCATCGGCGCATCCTGGAAGTCGTGGCCGCGCGGAAGGCGGGCGCGGCCGGGTCGGTCGGTGACTGACCGGGAGATCCGGAGGCGAATGCCAGGATCGAACGATGGCTGCAGCGATACGTCGCCTGCACTGGAGATGCGACGGACCACGGAACGTTACTCGGTCCGCAGCCCTTCCGGTCGCATCGTGCGGAACAGGACGGGCAGGCTCGCCGCCGTGACCAGCAGCACCACCACGGCGCCCGCCGCCACCATCGCGAACACGTCGAGCCAGGCCACGCGGATGCCGGTGTCGATCACCGCGAGCAGGATCGCGCCGAGCCCGATCCCGGTGGCCAGCGCGACCAGGAGCCCGAGGCCGACCGGCACGCGCCGACTGCCACAGCAGCGACCACGAGAGCGTCGAGCGGCGCGTGCCGAACGCGACCAGCACGGCCAGCAGCCGGCGCCGCTCGCGCAGCTGCTCGAGCGCCGTCAGCAGCAGGCTGAAGCCGATCAGCACCATCACGAGCGTCGCGCCCGCGAACATCGCGCGGCGGAGCAGCGCGAACTGCGCGTCGGTGGCGATCCGCTCGACCGGGTTCACGGAGATGAGCGGATCGAGGTCGGCGGTGGCGTTGCGCACCGCTTCGTCGACGCGCGGGTCGGCGCGGACGAACGCGTACAGGCGCGTCGGTTCGCCCGCCGGCGCTCGGTCGTGAACACGCCGTCGCGCAGCGCGCCGGCTCGGGTCCTCGCGCCCCCGGACGACGGTCGCGCCGGCGGTGGGCGAGGTGGCGAACGTGTCGCCGGGCGCGCAGTCGCGGATCTCCGCCAGCTCGCGCAGCGCCGCGCACGGACCGACGTAGGTCGAGTCGCCGTACTCCGTCACCGCGATCACCGAGCGCACGCCGTCGACAGCCTCGATCCGGGCGACGACGTCCTCGCGCGCGCGCCGGCGCGTCGCGGAAGAGCTCGAACTGTGCGCGGTCGGGGTTCGCGCCCGTCTCCTCCTGAAAGCGCGCCTGGGCGCCGTAGAACACCATCTGCAGCGCGATCGCCCCGGCGACCGCGACGGCGATCCCGCTGACCGCTCGCGCGGCGCCGCCCGGGTCCAGCTGCAGGCGCCGGACGGCGAGCTGCCACGCGACCGCGCCCGCGCCGAGCCGCGCGACGGTGCGCTCGACCAGCCACGGCAGCAGCGCCGCGACGCCGATCAGCACGGCGATGATCCCGCCACCCAGCAGCTCGTTGCTCACGCTGTCCTCGGGCTGCGTCGTCGTCGGCAGCAGCACGGCGACGCCGACGACCGGCAGCACGAGTCGCCACCACAGCCGGCGCGGACGGCTCGCGCCCTGGTGGCGCACGACGCCGAGCGGCTCGGCCACGACCCGCCGGAGCGCGGCGAGCGACACGACGACCGCTGCCGTCGGCACGCCGACGCACGACCAGCAGCGCCGAACAGCGGCGTCGGGCCGGACGTCGCCGGGATACACGCTGAAGCCTTGGAACACGAGCCGGTCGGCGAACCCGCGGGCGACGAGGAACAGCAGCGCGCCGACGAGCACGCCGAACGCCGCAGCCACGATCGCCTCACCGGCCGCGATCCGCCGCGCCATCCGCTGGTCGGCGCCGATGAGCCGCAGCGCGGCGAGCCGCCGGTCGCGGTCCTCCCCGCCGGTGCGCACCGCTGCGCCGACGATCACGCCGACCGGGATCAGCAGCGCGACCAGCGCGATCACGACCAGCAGCACGAGCGCGGGTCCAGCTGCGTCCCCGCCCGCTCGTGCCGAAGCGCGCCACGCGGCCCACGGGCCCGCCGTCGACGAGGTCGTCGCGCCCGCGTAGAACCCGAGCTCGTGCGGCCCGAGCAGCCCGTCCGCGGCGATCGTGCCGACCACCCGTCCCTGCAGGCGCGGCGCGAGCACGCGTTGCCCGTCGGGCGTCGCGAGCAGGTCGCGAGCGCGGGCGAGACGAACAGCTCGCCGGGCCGCGGCAGCCGCGAGAGGCCGGGCGGGAGGGCCGCGCCCGGCCCGCTCGGCCTGGAGCAGCCGGCCCCCGGATGTCCTCGCCCCGGAACTCGGTGTGGACGAAGCCGACCAGCACGGGCCGGACCGCTGTCGCTCGGCACGAGGTCGCGCGCCTGTGCGCGCGCCTGGCGCTCGGCGTGGATCGTCGGCAGCGACGCGGCGAGCAGCAGCGCCGCCACGCCGAGCCCGACGCCGAGCGCGGTGATCAGCGTGCGGACGAGCCCGGTGCGGCCGCCGGCGAGCGTCAGCCGCGCGCCGAAGAGCAGCTCTCTCATGACGACGACGAGGTCGCGGGTGCGGCCGTCGCGGACCACGATCTCGCGGTCGGAGTACGCGGCGACGCGGGTCTCGTGGGTGACGAGCACGACCGCGGTGTTGCGGTCCCGCGCGGCCCCGGTCAGGAGCTCCATCACGCGCTCGCCGTTGAGCGAGTCGAGCGCGCCGGTCGGCTCGTCGGCGAACAGCACGCGCGGGTCGGTCACCAGCGCGCGCGCGACCGCGACGCGCTGGCCCTCGCCGCCGGACACCTGCCGGGCCGCTGCTTGGCCACGCCCGCGACCTCCAGCGCCTCCAGCAACTCGTCGGCGCGCGCCTCGGCGACCTTGCGCGACGTGCCGTCGAGCCGCAGCGGCAGCGCCACGTTCTCGCGGCAGGAGAGCTCCGGGACGAGCTGGCCGAACTGGAACACGAAGCCGAAGTCGGTCCGCCGCAGCGCGCTGCGCTCGGCGTCGCTCATGGCCGACAGCTCGCGCCCGTCGTACTCGACCGTGCCGGCGTCCGGCGTGATGATGCCCGCGATGCAGTGCAGGAGCGTCGACTTGCCCGAGCCCGACGGGCCCATGACGCGCGACGACCTCGCCCGCGTCGATCGCGAAGTCCGCCCCGGCCAGCGCGGGCGTCCGGCCGTAGGTCTTCTCCAACCCGCGCGCGGAGAGGATGCACGTCATGCCGCACCGCCTTGTGAGCTCGTCGAGGCGCGCGGCGGTCAGCTCGAGCCAGCGCACGTCGGCCTCCAGGTGGAAGAGCGCGTGGTCGCAGATCAGCACGTCCGCGATGTCGCCGTCGCGCCGGCGCGCGGTGAGCTCGCGCATCAGCCGCAGGTGCTCGGAGCGCTGCGCGTCCAGCAGGTCGTTCGCCTCGCGGCCGGTGAGCAGCGCGAGCACGACCTTCGCGTACAGCGTGGACTGCAGGTACGGCTCCGGCTTCTCGGGCTGGGAGAGCCAGCGCTCGATGTCGGTCACGCCCGCCTCGGTGATCGCGTAGCGCTTGCGATCGGGCCCGGCGCCGGGCTCCACGCCCTCCACCTCCACCAGCCCGTTCTTGAGCAGCCGGGCGAGCGTCGCGTACACCTGGCCGTAGCTCAAGGGACGGTCCGCGCCGAAGCGCTCGTCGTACGCGCGCTTGAGGTCGTAGCCGTGTCTGGGGCCGGCTTCCAGCAGGCCGAGGAAGGTCGTTCCGATCGCCATACCGACGACTATACACCACGCGTATACGCACAGCGTATAGCGTGAGGCGGATACTCGATTTACGGGGTGGTGGTCGAGAGCGTGAACGTCAGCGTCTTGGCGTAGAGACCGGTGCGGAGCGGGTCGTTCGCGTCGATCGACTGCTTGAACGCACGTCGACGACGTCGTTGGAACTGGGCCGGTCCACGTCGCTTGCGAAGCTCGACGCGCAGCGGCTGGGCGAGGGTGAACGCGCCGTTGGCCAGGTGGCCGGGCTCGCTCGTGGTGAGCGTGGCGTCGCCGGCGGTGGAGATCACGGTCGCGTCGTCGCGCCGTGTACTCTTCGCGACCCGGGCGTGAACGCGCCGAACGTGGCCGGAGCGCCGAGCGTCAGCGAGAGCGTCGCCGGGACGGTGCCGCCGACGGGGCCTCTCTCGGCGGGAGGTAGCGGCGCTGCGTGAGCCACTGGTCGGCGTCGTGGCGTGTCGATGATGCGCGTCTCACCGACGCAGCCGAGCCAGCCGCTGCCCTTGGTGGAGCCGATGCGCACGGCTGGTTGGCGGTGGCAGGCCGACGCGTCGATCGAGTTGCGCAGGACCGGCGCGCCGTCGACGTACAGCGTCGAGGTCTTGGCGACGGGTCGTTGACGTTGGCGATGTGGATCCACCGGTCGGTGAGGATCTCGCCCGACCAGTTGGTGCGCTCGCGGTAGCCGTTGCCCTGCGCCGAGATGCCAGCGCGTTCCACTGGATCTCACGCAGGTTGGAGACGCCGAGCGCGAACGTCGGCTCGTCGTAGTTGTACCCCGGGTTGAGGACGTTCGCGACCTCACGTCGGACGCCCTCGCGGCTGATCGCGCCGTTCCACTGGTTGGCGGCGGCCGTCCAGCCGGCGTCGATCTTGATGAACGTCTCGAAGGTGAAGCCGTTCGGGAACGCGTTCGCGTTGATCGCGGCGCCGCTGGCCGTGTTGATGAAGGAGTTGCGGCCCGCGTTGTTGTTCTGGAAGCAGGCGGAGGCGCCGTCGGAGGACAGCGCGTGGTGGTCGGTCGAGATCTTCAGGTCGTCGAGCTGCGAGGTGGCGGCGAGCGCGGCACGGCGCATGTCGGCGCCGCGGCGATGTCCTTGGCGCCGACGTCACCGACGGGCAGCGCACCGGCCTTGGCCGGGTCGAAGCGCCAGTGGGCGACGGTGCCCGCGACCTCGGGGAAGTCCGTGTCGTTGAGCGGCAGCTTCGGGAGCACGACCTCGGGCTCCTCGAAGCCCTCGAGGACCTTGGCCTTGGCGGCGGCGACGAGGTCGCCGTTGGACGGCCGCGACCGGCGCTGGAGCGGTCTGGAAGCCGGCGAAGCGCTGGTCCCAGTCGATCGGCAGGTTCAGGTTCTCGTTCGGGCCGGGCTTGACGGCGATGTCGTACTCGCCGACGAGCGTGTTCTTCGGCTTCAGGCGGACCCACGGCGAGACGACCGTCGTGGCCATGCGCTGGTTGGTGAAGTCGAACTCGATCAGGCCGAGGTAGCCGTTGCCGCCCTGGTAGGCCATCTGGTAGTCCCAGACGATCTGGTCGACGCTGTGGCCGAAGTCGTTGGTCTTGCGCAGGTGCGCGGAGCCGTGGCTGTGGCCGTTGACCGTGAGGAAGATCTGGTCGTGATCCTTGATCAGCTGATTCCACAGGCGCAGGCCGGACTCGGTCTCCAGCGGCGACACGGCGTCGCTCTTGATCGCGAGCAGGTCGTGCGTCGTGAGGATCACGGGCAGCGTCGGGTTGGCCTCGACGACGCTCTTGCCCCACGCGATCGTCGCGTTGTCGGCGGCCACGCCAGAGCGAGCACGAGGAACTTGCGGCCCTCGGCCGTGAACGTGTGCCACTCGCTGAGGCCGGACGCGTCGCGACCACCGAACGTCGCCTGCGCCGCGGCGCGCGAGTTCGGGAAGTAGCGCGGGAACAGCTCCGTCGCCGGGTTCTGCGTCGCGTCGTGGTTGCCGTTGGCGATCGAGTACGGCAGCTTGGCGTCGTCGAGGACCTTCATGGCCTCGCTGGCGACGTCCCACTCCTGCGTCACGGTCGCGCGGTCGACGATGTCGCCGAGGTGCGTGACGAACGGGATCTTGAGGTTGTCCTTGTTCGCCGCGAGCCACTTGGTCTGCTCGATGTACGGCTCGGTGCCGTAGCGGGCCATGAACAGGTCGCCGGCGCCCGGGCGTGGAGTAGCGCGGAGTAGAACTGCGTGTCGGGGAGCACGCCGAGCAGGAAGCTGGAGCGGTCCTGGGCGATCGGCGCCGGCGGGGAAGGCGGCGCAGGCGATCGTGACGGCGGCCAGGGCAAGCCGCCGGGGGAGAGTCAGTCTCATAGCGGCCGCGACGCTATGGGCGCCGTGGGGTCGTGACGGTCGGTCAGCGCACGAAGTACTGCTTGCCGTGCCCCTTGCCGGCGCTGCGGATCAGCAACTCTCCCGCCACGGCTTCGCGGCGCTGGAGATACAGCAGGCCGATGAACAGCCCCGCCAGCACGCCGAAGCACAGCCCGAGCCCGAACGCGGCGAACACCGCGTCGCCCTCGTTCGGTCCGTCGCGACCGAACGGCGCGACGCCGCCGGCCACTCCCAGGGCGACGAACATGATCCGGTAGCTCAGGCTCCCGGTCAGCACCTTGGCGTCCTCGGGCACCGGCTCCGCCTGCTTGAGATTCGCGCGGGTGCGCCACACCATGAACGCCCCGACGACCGCCAACCCGGTGGCCATCATCACCAGGAAGATCTGCACCACCTCGCCGACCGTGTCGTCGCCCTGAGCCCGCCAGATGAGCAGCGGGATGCCGACCACCGAGGCGGCACCGAACAGCAGCAACGTCCAGGCGCGGGACTCACGCGCCGGCATCAGCTCCATACCGCGACGTTACTCCGAAACGGGCCGCGTCCTACGCTGGGTGGTCGCTTATGCAGCTTCGCGAAGACCTTCGAAACGTGGCGATCATCGCGCACGTCGACCACGGGAAGACGACGCTCGTCGATGCCATGCTCTGGCAGTCCGGCGCCTTCCGAGAGAACCAGGACGTCAATGACCGGGTCATGGACTCCATGGACCTCGAGCGCGAGAAGGGCATCACGATCCTCGCGAAGAACACCGCTGTGCGGCACGGCGGAGTCAAGCTCAACATCATCGACACGCCGGGCCACGCCGACTTCGGCGGCGAGGTGGAGCGCGGGTTGACGATGGTCGACGGCGTGCTGCTGCTCGTCGATTCCTCCGAGGGCCCGCTGCCGCAGACGCGCTTCGTGCTGCGCAAGGCGCTCGAGAGCCGCCTGCCGGTGATCCTCGTGATCAACAAGATCGACCGGCCGGACGCGCGCGTCGCCGAGGTGGTCGACGAGGTCTACGAGCTGTTCATCGACCTGGGCGCGACCGAGGACCAGATCGAGTTCCCGGTCGTCTACACCAACGCGAGGGCGGGCACGGCCACGCTGGACATCGACCAGCCGGGCGAGAACCTCAAGCCGCTGCTGGACCTGCTGGTGGAGACGATCCCGGCGCCGAAGTACATGGCGGGCATGCCGCTGCAGGCCCACGTGACGAACCTCGACGCCTCGCTGTTCGTCGGCCGCCTCGCGATCTGCCGGATCCACAACGGCATCATCCGCAAGGGCAAGACGATCGCGTGGTGCAAGGCCGACGGCACGATCACCAACGCCCGCATCACCGAGCTCTACATCACCGAGAACCTCGAGCGCATCTCCGCCGACGAGGCCGGACCGGGTGAGATCATCGCCGTCGCCGGCCTGCCCGAGGTGACCATCGGCGAGACGCTGGCCGACCCCGAGGACCCGCGCCCGCTGCCGGTGATCACCGTCGACGAGCCGTCGATCTCCGTCACCATCGGCATCAACCACTCGCCGCTGGCCGGCCAGGACGGCGACAAGCTCACCGCCCGCCAGATCAAGGACCGGCTCGACCAGGAGCTGATCGGCAACGTCTCGATCCGCGTGCTCAACACGGAGCGCCCGGACACCTGGGAGGTCCAGGGCCGCGGCGAGCTGCAGCTCGCGATCCTCGTCGAGATCATGCGCCGCGAGGGCTACGAGATGACCGTCGGCAAGCCGCAGGTCGTCATCCGCGAGATCGACGGCAGCCGCCACGAGCCGGTCGAGCGCCTCACGATCGACGTCCCCGAGGACTACGTCGGCGTGATCACGCAGATGCTCGCGCTGCGCAAGGGCCGCATGGAGCAGATGATCAACCACGGCACGGGCTGGGTCCGCATGGACTACCTGGTGCCCGCCCGCGGCCTGATCGGCTTCCGCACCGAGTTCCTCACGGAGACGCGCGGCACCGGCCTCATGCACCACGTCTTCGACCGCTGGGAGAAGTGGGCGGGCGACATGCGCCTGCGTCAGAACGGCTCGCTCGTCGCCGACCGCAAGGGCAAGACCGCGTCGTTCGCGCTCTTCAACCTGCAGGAGCGCGGGACCATGTTCGTCGGTCCGGGTACGGACGTCTACGAGGGCATGATCGTGGGCGAGAACGCCCGCCAGGAAGACCTCGACGTCAATGCCGTCAAGGAGAAGCACCTGACCAACATGCGCAACGCCACCGGCGACGTGCTGGTGCGTCTCGTCCCCCATCGCACGCTGTCGCTCGACCAGGCGCTGGAGTGGGTGCGCGAGGACGAATGCGTCGAAGTGACGCCCCATTCGGTCCGGCTGCGTAAGGTCGCCTTGGAGCAGGTCGAGCGCGTTCGCGCAGCGCGACGCCTCAAAGCCTGATCAACGCCCTACACTCGCGCGGCACAGATGCCCAACGGTCCCCCGACGTTCGAGGAGTTGCTCGAAGCTGCCCCCGACGCCATGGTCGGGTTGGACGCAGCGGGCGTCGCCGTGTTCGCGAACGGCCGCGCGAAGGAGCTTTTGGGTCGCGACCCGATCGGTGAACCACTCGGCGAGTTGCCCACCGGATGGAACGTGGCCCGCTCGCCGATGGGCCAGTACGAGCTGCTGGTCATCCGCGAGATGGACCCACGGGCGCTGCGCGCGGTGCTCGACAACACCACGTCCGCGATCTTCCTCAAGGACCCGGAGGGCCGGTATCTCCTGGTCAACCGGGCCTTCGAGCGCCTGCACGGCAAGCCCGCCTCCAACCTGATCGGCCGGCCGGACCGCGAAGTGCTGCCGCCGGAGGTGGCCGACCGGATGCGGGTCGACGACCTGCGCGTGATGTCCGCGCGCGAGCCGATCGAGCTCCAGGAGGAGGTCACGCACGGCGAGCAGACGCGGACGTTCCTCTCCGTCAAGTTCCCGCTGATCGACGAGCACACGAGCGAGGTCTACGGCGTCGGCGGGATCGCGACCGACATCACGCACCACGTCCGGCTGGAGGCGCGCCTGCGGGAGGCGCAGCGGCTGGAAGCCGTCGGCCAGCTCGCGGGCGGTGTCGCGCACGACTTCAACAACCTGCTCGCGGTGGTCGCCAACTACGCGGCGTTCGTGCGCAAGGAGCTGCCCGACGATTCGCGCACGGCCGGCGACGTGGACCAGATCATCGCCGCCTCGCGCCGCGCGTCCGAGCTCACGCGCCGGCTGCTGCTGTTCTCCCGCCGCCAGTCCGGCACACCCGAGGTGCTGTCGCTGCGGCGCGTGATCGAGTCGCTGGAGCTGCTCCTGCACCGCACCCTCGGCGAGGACGTGGACCTGCAGGTGGACTGCGACGACCGGCTGTGGGACGTCGAGGCCGACCGTAGCCAGCTCGAGCAGATGCTGATGAGCCTCGCGATGAACTCACGCGAGGCGATGCCGGACGGCGGGAGGCTGCGGATCGAGGCCACGAACGCCGTCATGCGCGACCAGGATGGCCCGAGCTCGCGCGCCGTGCGCGTGACCGTGAGCGACACCGGTCGCGGCATGGCCAGGGAGGTCGCCGCGCACGCCTTCGAGCCGTTCTTCACCACCAAGGCCGTCTCCGGGCACGGCGTGGGACTCGGCCTGGCGACGGTGTACGGGATCGTGACCAAGGCGCGGGGGCGGATCGAGCTGGAATCCGAGCCGGGCCAAGGCACGACGGTGACGGTCACGCTGCCCGCGGTGCGGCGCGCCTCCGACGACGGTCCGTCGCCGAGCGCCCCGCGGGGCAAGGGCGAGACCGTCTTAGTCGTGGAGGACGCCGACGCCGTGCGGATGCTCACCGGCCGGATCCTGTACGCCGCCGGCTACCAGGTGATCTCGGTGGAGAGCGGTGCGGTCGCGCTGGAGCGGCTGGACGGCGCCGACGTGCTCGTCACCGACGTGGTGATGCCGGGGATGAGCGGGGTCGAGCTCGCGGTGCAGGCGCGGGAGCTGCGTCCCGGCCTGCCCGTGGTGTTCGTCAGCGGCTACACCGGTGACACGCCGCTCGGCGGGACCGACGACCCGGTGACCGCGTTCCTGGCGAAGCCGTTCGACGGCGACGAGCTGCTGCGTGAGGTCCGCAGCACGCTCGACGCCGCCAAGGCTCAGGACCGCCACACGCCGTAGGCGTCGTCGCGAATCCGCGCAGCGATTCGCCTCATTCGTAGGCGAGCGCCTTCAACACGTCGATCTTCGCGGCCCGCCGTGCGGGCATCGTCGCCGCAAGCATCCCCGCCAGCCCGGCGATGACCGCCACCGCGAGCAGGCTGCCGACCGGGACGCCGAAGCTCAGCCCGTACTCGCCCAGCAGCTGGACGACCACCGCCGCGAGCACCAGCCCGGCCGCGATCCCGAGGCTCGCGCCGATCAGCGCCGTGATCACGCTCTCGTGCC
Source organism: uncultured Solirubrobacteraceae bacterium (assembly GCA_963724195.1). Taxonomy (GTDB): domain Bacteria; phylum Actinomycetota; class Thermoleophilia; order Solirubrobacterales; family Solirubrobacteraceae; genus Solirubrobacter. Next base: position 276,811 of record CAVRTQ010000002.1, read on the forward strand.
GCACCATCCGCCGGATCTGCCGGCGGCTGAAGCCGAGCGCCCGCAGCGTGCCGAGCTCGCGCATGCGCTCGAAGGTGCTCAGGACCAGCGTGTTGACGATGCCGAACAGGCTCACGATCACCGCGAGCGCGAGCAGCACCCACAGGATCGCGAGGATGATCCCGATCCAGGCCGTCTGCCCATCGATGAACTCGGCCTTGGTCTGCGCCTTGGCGTTCGGGAAGGCCTGCAGCGCCTGCGTGGCGTCGTGGTCGGCGAACGTGAGCCGGTTGCGCTCCTGCTCGAAGGTGGCGTCGAAGGCGGCGTGCGAGATCGTGACCGGGCCGAGGCCGAGCACGTCCAGCACCGGGGACTTTTCGATGCCGGACACCGTCAGGTCGAGCGTCTTGCCGCCCATCGACGTGATCGAGAGCGTGCTGCCGACCTTCAGGCCGTGCTCGGTGGCGAAGCCCTCGTCGACCAGCGCGCCGTCGGCCGTGAGCGAGCCCGCGGTGAAGTCGTAGCGGTAGAAGTCGCCGATCGTCGCCGGATCGACGCCGTTGACGCCTTCCTGGTGGCCGAACACGAGCGCGCCGTCCTGGCGGATGCTGCTCGTCCGGCCGCCGATCGCCGCCTCCACCTTGGGGTCGATCGGGGACCAGCCGTCGGCGGCCGTGACGATGCTCGTGGCCTGCACGCGCCGTTCCAGCGCGCCGGAGCTCTCGTTCTTGAGGCCCGTGGCGACGACGGTGACGGCGGTGACGAGCATCACGCCGATGGTCAGCGCGAGCGCCGTGACCGCGGTGCGGCCCGGGTTGCGCATGGCGTTGCGGCGGGCGAGCGAGCCCGCGGCGCCGCCGAGCGCGGCTGAAGGGCGGCCGACGAGGCCCGCCAGCCCGCGCACGCCGCGGGCGAACAGACCCGGCGTGGCGGCGTGCGTGCTGTCGCGCAGCGCCGCGACGGGCGCGATCTTCGTCGCGCGGCGAGCCGGGATCATCGCCGCGAGCACCGTGGCGAGCGTGCCGACGAGCAGGCTCACGACGATCGTGCGCGTGGCGACGACCATCCCGTCCGTGGGCAGTTCCGCGCCGACGGCGGTGAACAGGGCGTTCAGGCCCTCCGCGAGGACGATGCCGACGCCGATGCCGGCGGCGGACGCGAGCAGGCCGATCGTCAGCGCCTCCAGCAGCACCGCGCCGCGCACCTGGCGGCGGGACGCGCCGACCATCCGCAGCAGCCCGAACTCCTTCGTGCGCTGGGCGACGGTGATCGAGAGCGAGTTGAAGATCGTGAACCCGCCGACGAGCACGGCGACCGCCGCGAACGCGAGCAGGATCGTGCGCAGGATGGTCACGAGCGTGTCGAGGGAGCTGAACGCGAAGCGGTCATCCTCGGCGGCGGTCCGGACGTCCACGCCCGGACCGAGAGCGAGCTCGCTCGTTCCCGCCACGAGGATGCGGTCGTAGCCATCCTTGGCGAACAGCGTCCGTGCTGCCTCCAGGTCGAAGACGGCGGCGCTGGCCTTGCCGAGCGACTTCACGCTCGCGAAGTTGGCGATGCCGGTGAGCGTGAACGTCTGCGCCTCACCGCGCGCGGCGACCTGGATCTTGTCGCCGACGGCGTAGTCCTGACTCTCCGCGGTGGCGCGGTCGATCACGACCTCGCCCGGCCCGGCGGCCCAGCGGCCGTCGTGCAGGCGGAACGGGGTGAGCCGCTCGGCGCCCGGGGTCTGCGCGTCGAACCCGACACCGAAGTACGGGCCGGTGCCGACGGGCTTGCCGTCGGAGCCCATCACCTGGGCGGTGTCGGTGATGTCGCCGACGGCCGTCGTGACGCCCGGCGCGCTGCGGACCTTGTCCAGCGTGGCGGCGGGGATCGTGGGCGCCAGCGCCCGGATGTCGGACGTCTGCGAGCCCTTGAAGCTGGTCTTCGTGACCACGACGGCGTCCGTGCCGTCGTACGCGGCGTGCGTGAGGTTGTCCGCCGCGCCGGACATCGTGTCCGTGAGGGTGTAGGCCGCGCACACGAAGGCGACGCCGACGACGATGGCGAGCGTCGTCAGGGCGGTGCGGATCGGCCGCGCCGCCAGGCCCTTCCATGTGACCTTGATCATGCCTTGGCCGCGTCGCGCATGGCGCCGAGGATCGCGTCCTCGGACGGGCCGGCGAGGTCCGCGACGACGCGGCCGTCGGCCAGGAACAGCACGCGGTCGGCGGTCGCCGCCGCGCGCGCGTCGTGCGTGACCATGACGGTCGTCTGGCCGTCCTCGTCCACCGCGGAGCGCAGCAGGTCGAGCACGTCGGCGCCGGAGGCGGAGTCCAGGTTGCCCGTCGGCTCGTCCGCGAACAGGACGGTCGGGGAGCAGATCAGGGCGCGGGCGACGGCGACGCGCTGCTGCTGGCCGCCGGAGAGCTGCGCCGGCTTGTGGTCGCGGCGCTCGGTCAGGCCCATGCGATCGAGCAGGCGGTCGACGACGGACTGCTCCGGCTTGCGACCCGCGATCGCGAGCGGCAGCGTGATGTTCTCCTCGGCGGAGAGCGTCGGGAGCAGGTTGAAGGACTGGAAGACGAAGCCGATGTGCTTGCGGCGCAGGCGCGTGAGGTCGCGGTCGGACATGCGCGTGATGTCCTCGCCCGCGATGTGGACGGAACCCGCGTCCGGCGTGTCGAGGCCGGCCAGCAGGTGCATCAGCGTGGACTTGCCGGAGCCCGACGGGCCCATCACGGCGGTGAACTGGCCCTTGGGAACCTCGATCGAGACGCCGCGGAGGGCGTTGACGGCCGATCCGCCCTCGCCGTACGTCCGGGTGAGGGCGGACGCGGCGACGGCCACGGTGTCGGTGTCGGGGAGGTCGAACGGGGCGTAGGCGAGAGCGGTCATGGGGAGGCCTTCCTTGGCTGGCGACGATTCGGCCTGCGGCCTCACGTCGCGGGGAGATCCGCCCAGAGGGCGGACTCCCGCGCTTCGAGAGCCAGGCGGTTGAGGGTGTGCTCGAGGGCACCTGCGTTGAGCAGGGCGGTGGTGGCCTCGGCGAGGAGGCGGCCGGCGAGGCCACGATTGGGCCGCACGGAGATGGAGGCATGCACTTCGGAACCGGCGGCGTGGGGAGCGAGCCGGTAGTCGACGTCGAAGCCGACGGGGCCGCGCGCGGTCAGCGCGAAGCCGTTCAGGTCAGCGGCGTGCACGTGGACGTCGAAGCCCACGCGCTGGCCGGCGAGCCGGCCGGAGACGCGCGCGGAGCGACCGGCGGCGAGGCGGCGGTCGTCCTCCACGTCGAACGGCACGGGCGCCCAGCGGGAAGCGGCGTCCGGGTCCGTCAGCACGTGCAGCACAGCCGCGGGGTGAGCCTCGGCGGTCGCGGTGGCGGTCCACGTCTTCATGGACCGAACTCTCCCTGGCCGCGCGTCGCCCGTCGTCGGCCCAGGTGACGATTGTGATGACGCGCAGGGATGACCTCGCGTCATCCTTCCGGATGACACACACATCGTCCCTGCTTACGAGGACATACGGGTAACCGCACGTCAGACTCCCGGTCGTGCCCGATCGCCGCCGTCTCCCCGCCCTGATCGGGCTCGCCGTCATCCTCGAGTTCCAACTGGAGCTGGCGCTCCTGATCGACGGCGGGACGCCGTACCGGGCGCTCGCGGCGCTGATCCTGGTCGCGCTCGGCGTGGCCGTCGTGGCCGGACGCTGGTACCCGCTCACGGGGCTCCTGACGGTGTTCTCGGCCGTGGCGCTGCTGCCGATGCTCTCGGAGACGTACTACGAGGAGCTGTTCATCCCGTTCGCCACCCCGTTCGTGGCCTCCTACTGGCTCGGCCTGCGCGCGACCCGCTGGGAGCTCGTGGTCGGCATCCCGCTCGCGACGGCGCTGTGCATCGTCGCCACCGCGCCCTACGACGAGGACGCCGCGATCACGAGCGGGATCTTCACCGCCGTGATCTCCGTCGGGGCGCCGGTGCTCGTCGGCCGCCTGCTGCGCTCACGCGCCGCCCTGAACCGCGCGCTGCGCGAGCAGGCGCGTCAGCTCGAGCGGCACCGCGAGGACGCCGCCGGCCGCGCCGTGGTCGACGAGCGCGCCCGGATCGCCGGCGAGCTGCACGACGTCGTCGCGCACGCGTTGAGCGCCATGACCGTGCAGGCCACGGGCGCGCGGCGCTTGACCCTGAACCGCCCGGAGCTCGCGCGCGAGGCGTTCGCCGCGATCGAGACGACCGGCCGCGAGGCGCTGGACGAGCTGCGCCGGTTGCTCGGCGTGCTGCGCAGCGAGGAGACGAGCGTGTCCCTGGCGCCGCAGCCGTCGCTGCGGCACCTGCGGTCCCTGACGCGGCGCACGAGCGCCGCCGGCCTGCCCGTGGCGCTGCGCGTGGAGGGTGAGCCGCGCGAGCTGGCCGCCGGCCTCGACGTCACCGCCTACCGCGTCATCCAGGAGGCGCTGCTGGCCGCGCGCGAGCAGGGCGACGCCGGCCGCGCCGACGTCCGCGTGGCCTACCGCGCCGAGCTGCTCGAGCTGGAGATCCGCGACGACGGCGCCTCCGTCGGCGCCCGCCCGCTCACCGGCATCCGCGAACGCGTCCTTCTCCACGGCGGCCGCTTCGTGGCCGGCGCCCGCCGGAGCGGCAGCCACACCGTGTCCGCCGCGCTGGCGTTCGACGGCCACTCGGTGACCGCCCGCGAAGGGTCCGGTCCGGAAAGCGCCGCCGATCGCCTCGTCGCGCGGCTCCCCGGGCGCCGCCGCGAACATAAAAGTGCCAGGCACCTTTATCTTCGCCCGCGCAACGTCGACCGGCTGGTCGCCGGGCTGTTCGCGGTCGCCGCGGTGGTCGAGGTGCTCGTGCGGCCCGAGCGGGAGGGACCGGTGGTCGCGAACGTGGCGGTCGCGCTGCTGTACGCGAGCGCGCTGCTGTGGCGGCGGCGGTCGCCGCTGCTCGCGCTGGGCATCGCGCTCGGCGGGGCGTTGCTGATGGACTTCGCGCTGACGCCGATCCTCAACCTGTTCGTGCCGTTCGCGATCGTGCTCGTGTGCGCCTACGCCACGGGCGCGCACCGCGAGGGGCGGGCCAGCTACGTCGGCCTCGCGCTCACCGTGATCGGGCTCGAGGCGGTGCAGGCGGCGATCGGTCCGCGCGTGTTCGCCGACTACTTCTTCGCGGCGCTGATCGGCGCGGTGACGTGGGGCGCCGGGCGGATGGTCCGCTCACGCACCCGCCTCGCCGCCGAGCTGCACGAGGCCACGGCCCGGCTGGCCGAGGCGGGCGAGGACGAGCAGCGGCTCGCGGCGGTCGACGAGCGGCGCCGGATCGCGCGCGAGATGCACGACGTGGTCGCGCACTCGATCAGCGTGATGGTCGTGCAGGCCGGTGGCGCGCGCCGCATCCTCGAGCGTGACGCGGGCCGCGCCGTGGAGGCCGCGACGAGGATCGAGCGCACCGGCCGCGAAGCGCTCGGCGAGATGCGCCACCTGCTCGGCATGCTCTCCGACGGCGCCGACCGCGCCGCCCTCGCGCCCCAGCCCACGCTGGCCGAGATCGGCGAGCTCGTGGCCCGCGCCCGTGCCGCCGGGCTGCCCGCGGTGCTCGACGTCCGCGGCGAACGCCAACCTCTGTCGGCGGGATTGGACCTCGCCGCGTACCGAATCGTCCAGGAAGGACTCACCAACGCCATGAAGCACGCACCCGGCGCCGTCACGACCGTCACGGTCTCGTGGACGCCGCACGACCTCGCCCTCGAGATCCGCAACGCGGCCAACGGCGGCGTGACCTCCAGTGGCGGGCACGGCCTGACGGGTATGGCCGAGCGGGTGCGGCTCTACGGCGGCGAACTGCAGGCGGGCCCGGCCGACGGCGGCTGGCGCGTGAGCGCCCGCCTCCCGCTGACGGACAACAAGCAGCTCGTCGCATGAACGTGCGCCTGCTGATCGCCGACGACCAGGCGCTCGTCCGCGCGGGTTTCCGCATGATCCTCGACGCCGAGGACGACCTCGAGGTCATCGGCGAGGCCACGGACGGGCTCGACGCCGTCGAGCAGGCCAAGCGCCTGAAGCCCGACGTGGTCCTGATGGACATCCGCATGCCCGAGCTGGACGGCATCGAGGCCACCCGCCGCCTGCTCGCCCAGGCCGGCGACCACCCGGTGCGCGTGCTCATGCTCACCACGTTCGACCTCAACGAGTACGTCTACGAGGCGCTGCGCGCCGGCGCGTCCGGCTTCCTGCTCAAGGACGTCCCGCCGGAGCAGCTCGCCGCCGGCATCCGGGTCGTCGCCCAGGGCGATGCCCTGATCGCGCCGTCGATCACCCGCCGGCTGATCCAGGAGTTCGCGGCCGCCTCCCCCGTCCGGCGCACGCCCCCGAAGGGCCTGGACGAGCTCACCGCGCGCGAGCTGGAAGTGTTCCGCTGCGTCGCGCGCGGCCTGTCCAACGCCGAGATCGCCGCCGAGCTCATCGTCTCCGAGACGACGGTCAAGACGCACGTCGCCCGGATGCTGATGAAGCTCGGGCTACGCGACCGCGTCCAGGCGGTCGTCCTCGCTTACGAGTCGGGCATCGCGGTCCCCGGTAAGGGCTAGCCACACGATGTCGCCCTCGGTGAGCTCGAGCTGGGCGGCCTCGTAGCGCGTGAGCTGCGCGAACACCGGCTGCCCGTCGCTGAGCTGCAGGTCCACGCGGACCTCGAACCCGAGGTGGCTCACGCGCGTGACCTGCGCCTCGCGGGAGTGGTCGTCGGGCTGGGTGCGCAGCGAGATGTCGTGCGGGCGCACGAGCAGGTCGTCGACCTTCGCGACCGGGCCGAGGAAGCCCATGACGAACGGGTTCGCGGGGCGGTCATAGAGCTCCCGCGGGCCGCCGACCTGCTCGATGTGGGCGTTGTCCATGACCGCGATGTTGTCCGCGATCGACAGCGCCTCCTCCTGGTCGTGGGTGACCAGCAGGGTCGTGACGTGGACGTCCTCGTGCAGGCGGCGCAGCCACTCGCGCAGCTCGGCGCGGACCTTGGCGTCCAGCGCGCCGAACGGCTCGTCGAGCAGGAGCACCTTCGGCTCCACCGCCAGCGCCCGCGCGAGCGCCATGCGCTGGCGCTGGCCGCCGCTGAGCTGGGACGGGTAGCGCTTGGCGAAGCCGCCGAGGCCGACGATCTTGAGCAGCTCGTTGACGCGCTCGTCGGTCTGCTCCTTGGGCGTCTTGCGGATCCTGAGCCCGAAGCCGACGTTGTCCTGCACGGTCATGTGCTTGAACGCCGCGTAGTGCTGGAAGACGAACCCGATCCCGCGCTTCTGCGGCGCGACGTCCGTGACGTCCTCGCCGTGGATGGTCACGGTGCCCGCGTCGGCGTACTCGAGCCCGCCGATGATCCGCAACAGCGTCGACTTGCCGGAGCCACTCGGCCCGAGCAGCGCCGTCAAGGATCCGTCGGGGACCTCGATCGAGACGTCGTCGAGGGCGGTGAAGTCGCCGAAGCGCTTGGACACGTTCGAGACGGTGATCATGCTTCCCGCCTCCTTTCGAGCAGGGTCATCAGGACGAGGGTCACGAGCGCGAGGCCCATCAGCATGGTCGCCGCCGAGTACGCGCCGAACGTGTTGTGGTCGTCGATGTAGCGGGCGTGGACGAGCAGGGTCAGGGTCTGGGACTCGCCGGCCACGCCGCCGGCGACGACGGTCAGCGCGCCGAACTCGCCGAGCGAGCGAGCCACCGTCAACACGACGCCGTAGCCCACGCCGACCCGGATCGCCGGGAGCGTGATGCGCCAGAACGTCTGCCAGCGCGTGGCGCCGAGCGTCGAGGCGGCTTCCTCCTGCTCGGTGCCGATCTCGCGCAGCACCGGCTCGACCTCCCGCACCACGAACGGCAGGGTCACGAACACGGTGGCGAGCACCATGCCGGGCAGCGAGAAGATCACCGGGAACGCCCCGCCGAGCCAGCCGTCGTTGCCCCAGAACAGAATCAGGGCGACGCCGACGATCACCGGGGAGACCGCGAACGGCAGGTCCACCACGGCCTGCAGGATGCCCTTGCCGGGGAACCGCCCGCGGGCGAGCGCCAGCGCCGTCACCAGACCGAACACGACGTTCAGCGGCACGACGATGGCCACGATGAGCAGCGACAGCGAGATCGCCGAGATCGCCGCGGGGGTGGTCACCGACTCGAAGAACGCGGCGAAGCCGTCCTCGAACGTCCGGAAGAAGATCATCGCCAGCGGGATCAGCACGAGGATCGTGAGGTAGCCCAGCGCAGCGGTGCGGAGCGCGATGCGCGTGTTCATGAGACGTCCTTGCGCTTCGTGATCCAGCGGATCGCGAACAGCACCACGAACGAGATCAGCAGCAGCGTCACCGACACCGCCGCGGCGCTCGCCGGCCGGTCGATCTCGATCTGCTTGGCGATGTACTGCGAAGCGACCTCGGTGTCGCGCGGGATGCCGCCGCCGATCAGCACGACCGAGCCGAACTCGCCGATCGCCCGCGCGAACGCGAGGCCGGCGCCGCCGAGCAGCGCCGGGTACAGCGCGGGCAGGATGATGCGGCGGAAGGTGGTCCAGCCGCTCGCACCGAGCGAGGCGGCGGCCTGTTCGGCCTCGCGGTCGACCTCGATCAGCACGGGCTGCACCGATCGCACCACGAACGGCAGGGTCACGAACGCCAGCGCGAGGATGACGGCCGGCTTGGTCGCGTACAGGTGGATGCCGACCGGGCTGCGCGGGCCGTACAGCGACAGCAGCACGATCGAGGCGACGATCGTCGGCAGGGCGAACGGCAGGTCGATGACCGCGTTGACCAGGGACTTGCCGCGGAAGTCGTCCCGGACGAGCACCCAGGCGATGAGCGTGCCGGTGACGACGTTGATCAGCGCCACCACCGCGGAGATCCCGGTGGTGAGCAGCAGCGCGTAGCGCGCCGCCGGCGCCGTGATCGCGTCCCAGAACTCCACCGGGCCGGCCTCGAGTGACTTGGTGAACACCGCCGCGAGCGGCAGCAGGACGATCAGGCTCAGCCACAACGAGGCGATGCCGAGCCCGATCGGGCCGACACCGCCACCGAGGTTGCGCCTGGTCCTGGCCGGCGGCTTGTGGACCGCGAGCGACGCCATGGAGCTCTAGCTCGTGGCCTCGTCGTAGATCTTGGCCACGGACCCGGTCTCCGGCTCGAAGAGCTCGTCGTTGACCTTGCTCCAGCCGCCGAGATCGTCGATCGTCCACAGCTTCTCGGGCGCCGGGAAGTCGGCCGCGAACTTCTGCGCGACGGCCTCGTCGACCGGGCGGAAGCCGGCCTCGGCCCACTTGGTCTGGCCCTCCTCGGTGTAGAGGAAGTCCACGAAGGCCTGCGCCTTCTCCTTGTTCTTGGACGTGTTGAGCACCGCGACCGGGTTCTCGATCTTGAACGTCACCGGCGGGTTGACGTGTTCGACCTCTTCGCCGTTGCGCTCGGCGAACAGGGCCTCGTTCTCGTAGGAGAGGAGCACGTCGCCGGTGCCCTGCAGGAACGTCTCGGTCGCTTCACGGCCCGACTTCGGCTGCACCTTGATGTGCTCGCCGATCAGCTTCTCGAGGTAGGCGAGCCCGGCCTGCGGGTCCTGGCCACCGTTGCTCTTCTCGGCGTACGGCGCGAGCAGGTTCCACTTCGCGGAGCCGGACGAGAACGGGTTCGGCGTGACGACCTCGACGCCGTCCTTGAGCAGGTCGTCCCAGGTCTTGATGCCCTTGGGGTTGCCCTTGCGCGTCACGATCGTCACGACGGAGCCGAACGGGATGCCCTTGTGCTCACCGGAGTTCCAGTCGTCGTCGACCTGGCCGGACTTCACGAGCCGGGTGACGTCGGGCTCGACGGAGAAGTTCACGATGTCCGTCGGCAGACCGGACTCGACCTTGCGCGACTGGTCGCCGGAGGCGCCGTAGGACTGGTTGAAGCTGACGCCTTTGCCTTCGGGCGTCTGGTTGAAGGCCGGGATGACCAGGTCGAAGCCGACCTTGGGCACGGCGTACGCGACGAGCGAGAGCTTGACGGCCTCGCCGCCGCCAGTCGCGGCGGCAGGCGTGGACTCGCCGCCGACCTCATCGGAGGCACCGCCGCAGCCCGCCACGACCATGGCGAGAAGGGCGGCCGCCAGGGCCATGTACTTGGGCATGTGGGACCTCACGAATGGACTCCTTCGAAACAGCACGAAGTTGATCGGGGTTCGCACCATACCGAAAAGACCATGAACCCGATGGGAATTATTGCTGTTAGCTTGAAGTCTTCGACGAGTCGTATAAGCGGATGCGACAGGTCGTCCTAATAGATCTAAATCCGATCTGGATTAGGTCTTTTCTATTGTGCGCCGTCTGATGCTCGAAATCAGCGGCTTACGCAAGGTCTTCCCGAACGGTGTCGTCGCCCTCGACGGCGTCGACCTCGTCGTGCCCGCGGGTGAGATCGTCGGCGTCATCGGGCGCAGCGGGACCGGCAAGAGCACGCTGATCCGCTGCGTCAACCGGCTCGAGGAGCCGACCGCCGGCACGATCTCGCTCGAGGGCGAGGACATCACCCGCATGCGCGGCCCGCAGCTGCGCGCCGCCCGCCGGCGGATCGGGATGATCTTCCAGCAGTTCAACCTGCTCACCTCGCGGACCGCGGCGGAGAACGTCGCGCTTCCGCTCGAGATCGCGGGCGTGGGGCGTGCCGAGCGCCGCCGCCGCGCGCACGAGTTGCTCGACCTCGTCGGGCTCGGCGACCGCGGCGACTCCCATCCCGCGCAGCTGTCCGGCGGCCAGAAGCAGCGCGTCGGCATCGCCCGCGCGCTGGCCTCCTCACCGTCCCTGTTGCTGTCGGACGAGGCGACTTCCGCCCTGGATGCGGAGACGACCAACTCGGTGCTGGATCTGCTGCGGCGGATCAACGTCGAGCTCGGCCTGACCGTCCTGCTGATCACGCACGAGATGGACGTCGTCCGGCGCGCGTGCGACAGCGTCGCGCTGCTGGACGCGGGCAAGGTGGTCGAACACGGCGCGCTCGGCGAGGTCGTCGGGCGGCGTGACTCCCGGCTCGCCAGCGGCCTGCTGCCCCAGTTCGGGCGCGTCGAGGTCGCCGACCACGAGGCGGCGGAGGAGCTCGTCCTGTTCGACGACGCGGACGAGCGGCTCGCCGCCGCCGTCGCGGACGGCGCGCGGATCGAGGCCCGCTCGACCGAGCGCATCGGCGACCGGCGCGTCACCCGCGCGCTCGTCGTCAATGGGCGTGAGTCTCGCGCAGAGCGCTCGCTCACGCCTATGGGATCTCGCCTGGCGGCTCGTTCCCAGGACGCGATGGAGGAGGCCCAGCATGAGTGACAGCTGGAGCGAATGGACTCCGCTGCTGTGGACGGCGACCCGCGAGACGCTCGTGATGGTGGGCGTGGCGATGCTCGTCACGATCCCGTTCGGGCTCCTGCTCGGCGTGCTGCTGCTCCTCACCGACCGTGGCGGACTGCTGGAGTCGACCGTCGCGAACCGCGTGTTGGGCGCGATCGTCAACGTCGGGCGCTCGGTCCCGTTCATCATCCTGCTCGTCGCCGTGATCCCGCTCACGCGGGCGCTCGTCGGCACCACCATCGGCACCACGGCGGCGATCGTGCCGCTCGCGCTGGCGACGATCCCGTTCTTCGCGCGGATCGTCGAGACGGCGCTGCGTGAAGTGCCGAGCGGCCTCGTCGAGGCGGCTCTGGCCTCCGGCGCCCGGCGCCGCGAGGTCGTCCAGAAGGTCCTGGTCCCCGAGGCGCTCCCCAGCCTCGTGTCCGGGATCACCATCACCACGATCGGCGTCATCGGCTACTCCGCCATGGCCGGCGCCGTCGGCGGCGGAGGCCTCGGCGACGTGGCCATCCGGTACGGCTACCAGCGCTACGAGACGGAGGTGACGATCGCCACGGTCGTCGTGCTCGTGGTCCTGGTGCAGCTCCTGCAGTTCGCCGGGGACCGTGTGTCCCGGCGCCTCTCTCACTCCTGAAAGGACCTCCTGATGCGTCGCATCTCCCTCGCCCTCGCCACCGCCGCCCTCGCCCTGGGTGTCGTGGCCTGCGGCGGCGACGACGAACCGGCCGCTTCCAGCTCGCCGGACGCGCCGCTCGTCGTCGGCGCCTCCCCCGTCCCGCACGCCGAGATCCTCAACTTCATCAAGGACAACCTGGCCGAGAAGAACGGCCTGAAGCTCGAGGTCAAGGAGTTCACGGACTACGTGCTCCCGAACACCGCGCTCGTCGACCATCAGCTCGACGCGAACTACTTCCAGACGCCGGCGTACCTCGCCGAGCAGGAGAAGGCGCGCAACTTCAAGGCGACGTCGGTCGTGGGCGTGCACATCGAGCCGCTCGGCCTCTACTCGCGCGACATCAAGGACATCGGCGCCGTCCCGGACGGCGCCCAGATCGCGATCCCGAACGACGCCACCAACGAGGCCCGCGCGCTGCGCCTGCTCGCCGCCAACAACCTGATCACGCTCAAGGCCGGCGCCACCGAGTCGGCGACGGTCCGCGACATCGAGTCCAACCCGAAGCACCTCGAGTTCGCCGAGGTCGAGGCGGCCCAGACGCCGCGTTCGCTCGACGACGCCGACCTCGCCGTGATCAACGGCAACTACGCGATCGAGGGTGGTCTCACGCCGTCCACCGACGCGCTCGTGCTCGAGGCCGCCGAGAACAACCCGAACGCGAACCTCCTCGTGACGCTGCCCGAGGAGGCGCAGGATCCCCGCGTGAAGAAGCTCGCCGCGCTGCTGACCTCGCCCGAGGTCAAGCAGTTCATCGACGAGCAGTACCAGGGCGCCGTTCTGCCCGCTTTCTGAGCGCCCGCTGGACGTCCAGCGCCTGCAGGCCCAGCGCGAGCTGGGCCTGCCCCGCGGGCAGCTGCGGGTCGTGCCCGGTGAGGGTCCGGACCCGCTCGAGCCGGTTCGCCACCGTGTGCCGGTGCGCGTACACCGCCTCCGCCGTCGCGTTCATGTTCGCGCCGTGCTCGAAGTACGCGCGCAGCGTGTCGAGGTGCTCGATCGCGCGGCCCACCGTGCTGTCCACGAGCGCCGTGAGCGCGCTCGGGTCCGTCGCGGCCGTCCCGAGCAGCAGGCGCCAGCTCCCGTTGCGGAGCTCCTCCCCGCCGTCGAGCTCCAGCGTCGAGCGCGGCCACCTTCAGCGCGGTGCCGAAGCCTGCGGGAGTCGGCTCGTGCGGCGAGACGCCGACCGGCATGGTGTCCGCGAGCCGGCGGGCCAGCCGCTCGGGCGAACCGGGCGCCAGCGCCTCGACGAGGTCGCCGCGGGCGGCGGCGAGCGCGCCGGGGAGCTCCTGCGCGATCGCGGCCAGCACGCGATCGGTGTGGCCTTCGGGCGGGCGCGCGACGAACGCGCTCGCGCCCTGGCCGAGGTCGGCGCCGAGCCGCTGCGCCCGGGCCAAGACCTCCGGCCCGGAGAGCAGCTCGAGCTCGTCGAAGAGCGCCGCCGCGGCGCGGCGCTGGGAGACGCGCGCGTCGCGGAGCGTCACGGCGGTGAGGGCGGCAAGGGCGGCGAGCTCGAGCACCTCGCGCTCGCCCCCGGCGAGCGGGGCGTCGAGCAGGACCACGGCGCCGAGCGGCTCGTCGCCCGAGCGCACCTCCACCTCGGCGACGACGCCGGCCGGCACCTTCACCGGGCGGCCTTCGAGGCGCTCGGTGACGTAGCGCTCGACCACGGACAAGCGGCGCTCGTCCGGCGCCGCCGTGGCGATGTCGGCGGCCGGCAGGACGATCGCCACCGTGCCGGAGAGCTGCTCGGCGGCCAGCGCTGCGACCGGAGCCACACCCCCTCCGGCCAACACGGCATCGATCATGCCCAGGTGGATCTGGCGCAGGGTGGCTACCTGCGTCGCTGCCGGCTGCGCGCGGGGGTCAGCGAGCACGGACAAAGGGACTCCCATCGCATACCCCGGACGCTACCACAAACACCGCAAATCCGATCAGCTTTGTGTAGTCTGCGACAGCATGTCGCAGGACCTCACCCGGCGCCGGCTGTTGCAGGTCGGCGCGGCGAGCGCGTCGGCGCTCGCCCTGGGCCGCTTCGCCGAGCCGTCGTGGGCCCAGACCCCGAGCCCGATCGTCAAGCCGCTGCCGCCCGAGTGGTTCATCCCGCTCGGCACGAACGCCGAGATGCGGTGGGACACCGCCGCGGGACTGCCCTACACGACGCCGAACGAGCGCTTCTTCGTGCGCAACCACACCTCCACGCCCATCATCGACCCGCGCACGTACCGGTTGCACGTGTTCGGCAGCGGGCTGCGACGGCCGGAGGGCATCTCGCTTTCGCTGCGGGACCTGCAGCGGCTGCCGTCCCGCACGATCTTCGCCGCCATCGAGTGCGCGGGCAACGGACGGTCGTTCTTCGCGTCGCAGCAGGGGACGCCGGCGACGGGTACGCAGTGGAAGCTCGGCGCGATCGGCGTCGCGCGCTGGCGCGGTGTGCCGCTGCGCACGGTGCTCGAGCACGCCGGCGTGACGCGCCGTGCGGTGGACGTGATGCCCGAAGGGCTGGACGCCGAGGTCGCCACCAACGGCCACGTGCGGCGTCCGCTGCCGATCGGCAAGGCGCTCGACGACGTCCTGCTCGCCTACGAGATGAACGGCGCGCCGCTCCCGCCCGACCACGGCGCGCCGGTCCGCGTCGTCGTCCCGGGCTGGATCGGGATCGCGTCGATCAAGTGGGTCGGGCGGATCGAGGTCTCCGACCAGCCGCTGTTCTCGGCGTGGAACACGACGCAGTACACGCTCGACGGCGTCCCGATCACGCAGCAGGTCGTCAAGAGCGCCTTCGAGCTGCCGTTCGGCGCCGAGCTGCAGGCCGGGCGGCGCCACGTGCTGACCGGCCGCGCCTGGTCAGGGCGCGCGCCGATCAAGCGCGTCGAGATCTCCACCGGTGACCGCTACGAGCCGGCCCAGTTGCACGGCCCGAACCTCCCGCACACGTGGGTGCGCTGGCGCCACGTGTTCACGCCGCGGGCCGCGGGTCCGGTCGAGCTGCGCGCCCGCGCCACGGACTGGCGCGGGAACACCCAACCCGACACGGTGCCGCTGAACCCCAACGGCTACCTGTTCGGCGCCGTCGTGCGGCACCCGGTGACTATCGCGTAGTCCAGGCCTCGGGGTCGTCGGCGAGCGCGTTGACCGAGTCCGGCAGCGTGCCGCCGGCCAGGTCGGCGAGGCTCACCTGCTCGACCACGTCGCGCAGGCTCTTGCGCACGGCGATCCACACGCGCTGGAGCGGCTCCGCCGGGCCCGCGTAGGTGACCGACTCGGGCCGTTCCCCGCGCACGGCGGCGAGCGGGCCGTCGACGGCGCGGATGATGTCCGCGACGCTGATCTCGGCCGCCGGCCGGTTCAGGCGGTGCCCGCCCTCGGCGCCGCGCTGGCTCTGCACGAGCCCGGCGTGGCGCAGGTCGGACAGGATGTTCTCGAGGAAGCGCTGGGGGATGCCCTGCGCGGTCGCGATCGTCTCGGCGCGCACGAGCGAGCCGGTGTCTTGGGCGGCAGCAAGCTCGGCCGCGGCGCGCACCGCGTAATCGGCTTTGGCAGAGACCTTCACGCGCGCATTGTGACGAAGCGCGTCGTTCGGGCCGTGATTCAGGTGTTCCAGTGCGCGAGGACGCGCGTCTCGCGTTCGAAGCCGAGCTCGCAGACCGCCGCGGTGTCCAGCAGCAGGTTCGCGCCGTGCTTCGCGGGGAGCTCGAGCCAGCGGGCGCCCAGCACGCGCAGGATGTGGCCGTGGGCGAACAGCGCGGCGTCACCGTCGGCTGCCAGGGCGCGTGCGATCACCCGATCCGCCCGTGCGCCCGCGTCGGCCACGGTCTCCCCACCGGGCGAGCCGTCGGCCCACAGCGTCCAGCCCGGCCGCGTCTCCCGGATCTCCGGCGTCGTCAGGCCTTCGTAGTCGCCGTAGTCCACCTCGACCAGGTCGTCGTCGACCTCCGGCTCGAAGCCCGCCAGCCGCGCCGTCTCCAGCGCACGCTGGCGCGGCGAGGCGAGGACGAGCGCGAACTCGCGGCCCGCGAGGCGGTTCTTCAACTCCACGGCCTTCTCGCGCCCGCGTTGCGTGAGCGGGATGTCGCTGGTGGAGGTGTGCTTGCCCGAGGCGCTCCACTCGGTCTCGCCGTGGCGGATGAGCACGATCCTCATTCGCACGTAGCTCCTGGCGGCCGCGATCACGGCGTCGACGTGCGTCTGCACCGGCGCCCGGCCGGCCTTGAGCTCGACCACGAACGCCGTCCCGTCCTTGATCAGGTTGTTCTGCCAGCCGATCGCGGTGCCGTGATAGTTCGGCAGCGAGCGCAGCGGGCAGCCCGGTGCGGCGGGCGTAGTCGCGCTGGACGTCGGTGTCGACGCTGCGGGCGCGGACCGTGATCCCCATGTGCTGGTGGTAGTAGATGCCGAGCTGCGGCCGGATCCGCCGCACGAAGCGCATCAGCGCCTTGGTCTCGGGTTCTGAGCCGGCCGACGGGCCGGGGTAGTACGTGCCCTTCGCGCCCTTCGCCCAGCGGTAGGGGAAGTTGCGGTTGAGGTCCACGCCGCGCGCGTTGTGGCGGGAGCCCGCTTTGCGGCCGTCGGGGTTGGCCGTGCGGATGAGCCAGAACTGGACGCCGTCGACCGACTCCTGCCGCAGCGCCTGGACGATCGCCTCGCCCGCGGGCTCGTTCCCGTGCACGTCCCCGACGACCAGCACCTTCACCGGCGCCTGCTCGTCCCCCACCCGCGTCGCGCGGATCTCGCGCCCTTCGGAGGAGTGCCCGATGACGAGCGTCGAGGCGAGCGCGGCGACCAGCATTGCCGTTCTTTGTACCGTCTCCGGCGTGGAGCGCGTCGTGATCGTGGGCGCCGGGACCTTCGGCGCATCGCTGGCGTGGCACCTCGCCGGGCGCGGGGACGACGTCGTGCTGGTCGATCAGTTCGCGCCGGGCGACGTGCGCGCGACCTCCGGCGGCGAGACGCGGCTGATCCGTTGTGGCCACGGCACGGACGCGGACTACACCGCGATGGCGAGGCGAGCGCGCACCCTCTGGTGCGAGCTCGAAGCCGAGACCGGCGCGTCGCTGTACACCGAGACCGGCGTGTCGTGGTTCGCACACTCGGACGATGGCTGGGAGGCCAAGTCGGAGGCCACCCTGCGCGCGCTCGACATCCCGGTCGAGCGCCAAGACCTCACGCAGGCGTACCCCTCGTTCGCCGCGGACGACCTCACCTGGGTGCTGCACGAGCCCGAGGCCGGTGTGCTGCGCGCCCAGCGCGCCGTCCAGACCCTCGCTCGGGCCGCGGCCGCACGCGGCGCGCGCATCGTCCGAGGCCGCGCGACCCCGGACGGCGACCGCGTGCGCCTCGGCGACGAGGTCCTGGAAGCCGACCGCGTCGTGTGGAGCTGCGGCGGCTGGCTCGCCAAGCTCTTCCCCGGCGTCGTCGACGTGCGCGTGACCTTCCAGGAGCTGTTCTTCCTCGACGGCGGGCCCGGGTGGGAGCGCGTACCCGCGTGGATCGACTACGACCGCGGCGTCTATGGCACCGGAGACCTCGACGACCTCGGCGTGAAGTTCGCCTGGGATCAGGAAGGCCCGCCGCTCGACCCCGATGCCGACCTCCCGCCCGCCACGGCCGAGACGGAGGCGCGCATGCGCGGCTACGTCGCCGACCGCTTCCCCGCGCTCGCGACCGCCCGCCTGAAGGGCACGAAGACCTGCCGCTACGAGATCACGCCCGACTCGCACTTCATCGCTGCCGAGCACGACGGCGTCTGGATCGTCGGCGGCGGCTCAGGCCATGGCTTCAAGCACGGCCCCGCGCTGGCCGAACGCATCATCGCCGCCTGGCACGGCAGCGCCCCGCTCCCGCACCACTTCGGCCTCCACATCCGCGAGCGCGCGCCGTCGCTCAGGACCGCCGGGTCAAACTGAACGGACATGCCAGCGCTGATCTTCGACCTCGACGGAACGCTCGTCGACACCGTGTACGCCCACGTCTTTGCGTGGCAGAAGGCCCTCCAGGAGACCGGGATGGCCGTGGACGGGTGGCGCATCCACCGCAAGATCGGGATGAGCGGCGGCCTCTTCACGCGCGCGGTCGGGCGCGAGATCGGCCACGAGCTCACCGACGAGCAGGCCGAGGAGCTCCAGCTGATCCACGACCGCCTGTTCCGCGAGCTGCTGCCGCTGGAGGAGCGCCGCCCGCTGCCCGGGCGCGATCGCGCTGCTCGCGGAGCTGCGCGAGCGGGGCGTCACCCACGGGATCGCGACGAGCGGCCGCCGGCCGAGCATCGACGCGTCGCTCGAATCGCTCGGCATCCCGGATGAGACGGTGGTGGTCGAGCGCGGCGACGTGGCCCGCGCGAAGCCGGAGCCCGACCTGTTCATCGAGTGCGCGCGCCGCCTGGACGCCGATCCCGCCGACTGTTACGTGATCGGCGACGCGGTGTGGGACCTGCTCGCCGCCCGCCGCGCGCGGATGCTCAGCATCGGGCTGCTGAGCGGTGGCTACGGCGCGGACGAGCTGCAGGCCGCCGGCGCGTTCCGCGTCTACCGCGACGCCGCCGAGCTGCACTCCTCCCTGGACGAGCTAGGGATCTAGCAGCGCGCCCAACGCGCGCGCGTCCTCGAACAGCGTCGCCTTCAGCGTCTGGTTGTACATCGCCGCGGCCGGGTGGTAGAGCGGGAACAGCCGCTCGTCCAGCAGCGTCCCGTGCACCTCGCCGATCTTGGCCTCCGGCGCGAAGTGCTTGAGCGCGTGCCGGCCGAGCGGCACGATCAGCTGCGGTTGGATGAGCTCGAGCTCGCGCACCAGGAACGGCATCCAGTGCGCGATCTCCGGCGCCTTCGGGTCGCGGTTCTTCGGCGGCCGCGCCTTGACGACGTTCGTGATCCAGACGTCCGCGCGCACCACGCCGGCTTCGGCGAGCAGCTCGTCGAGCAGCTTCCCGGCGCGCCCCATGAACGGCCGCCCGAGCTCGTCCTCGGTCTTCCCGGGCGCCTCGCCGACGAAGACCACAGAAGCCGCCGGATTTCCCTCACCGGGGACGGTCCGCGTCGCGGTCTCGCACGGCTCGTAGCCGCACCCGCCGTGCGCGACGATCTCGTCGCGCAGGGCGTTCAGTCCACCAGCCGGCGTTGGACCGCCCACCGGGACAGTTCGTGTCGGGTCGAGAGCTGCAACTTGCGCAGTACGGCGCTGACGTGCGCTTCGACCGTCTTGGTCGAGATGTTCAGCCGCGCCGCGATCTCCTTGTACAGGTAGCCGCGGGCGATGTGGCGCAGGACCTCGCGCTCGCGCGCGGTGAGCTGCTCGAGCTCGGGGTCGTTGACCTCCACCGGCCCGCTGATGGAGGCGAACGCGTCCAGGACGAACCCGGCGAGCCGCGGGGAGAACACCGCGTCGCCGTCCGCGATCCGCCGCACGGCGTCCGCGAGCTCCTCGCCGGAGATGGTCTTGGTGACGTAGCCGCGCGCGCCGGCGCGGATGATCGCGATCACGTCCTCGGGCGCGTCGGACACGCTCAGCGCGAGGAACCGCTGCGCGGGCCGCTTCTCGGTCACCTGGCGCAGCACCTCCAGCCCGCCGCCGCCCGGCATGTGCACGTCCAGGAGCACGACGTCGGGCTCGAGCCGGACCACGCACTCGATCGCCTCCTCGACGGTCGCGGCGTCCCCGATCACGTCCACGAGGCCGTCCAGCTCACTGCGCACACCCGCGCGGAACAGCGAGTGATCGTCGACGATGACGACGGATTTCACGGCTCGATCACCAGCTCGACCTCGGTCCCGTGGCCGGGGGTGGAATGCACCGTCGCCCGGCCGCCATGGCGCTCCATGCGTCCGACAATAGAGTCACGGACGCCGCGCCGGTCGTTCGGCACGTCCTCGACCGCGAACCCGGGCCCGCGATCGCGCACGAACACCTCGACGCGATCGTCGGTCACCTCGGCGTACAGCGCGATCGGCTCCGGCCCCGCGAACTTGGACGCGTTCACCATCGCCTCCCGGGCCGCGGCCACCAGCGCGGCGGCCGGCTCCGCGAGCGGCGCGTCGCCGACGGTCACGACCTCGATCGGCACGTGGTGATCGGCTTCGACCTCCGCCGCGGCCGCTTCCAGCGCGCTGGCCAGGGAGACTTCCGCGGGCCGGGTGTTGTTCAGCCACGCCCGCAGCTCGCGCTCCTGCCGCCGGGCCAGCGCCGCCACCTCGCGCGGGTCGTCCGCGCGCTTCTGCACCAGCGCCAGCGTCTGCAGGACGGAGTCGTGCAGGTGCGCGGCGACGTCGGCGCGCTCCTGCGAGCGGATCCGCTCCGCGCGCTCGTCGGCCAGTCCGCGCACGAGCCGGATCCACCACGGGGCGAGGATGATCGCCGCCGCGACGAGGATCACCAGCACCGGCAGGACGATGTCGCGGGCGGGCGCCAGGGCGTCGTTGACGTACAGGAAGATCAGCGCGCCGCCGACGACCAGCGCCGCGCCCGCGGTGGCCCGATTGACGGTCTGGCGCGGGAGCCGCGACCGCTGCGCCACCCGCTCCGGGGCCGTCTGCGACTGGCGCCAGATCAGCGCGCCACCGGCGGCGGCGATCACGAACGGCCAGATGAAGCGGTCGTTGACGAACCACACGTCCCAGGCGCGCAACAGCAGCAGGCCCGCGGCGGTCAGACAGCCCATCCCCGCGGCGACGAGCCAGGTGTCCGAGCGCGTGAGCAGGCGCTCGACGGAGGGCCGCTCAGGCCCTTCGGCCGGGATCAGCAGCCACGCGATGGCGTAGAGCGGGATCGCCACGCCGCCGAGCGCGACCGCGGCGATGAACCCGATCCGGATCAGCAGCGGATCGATCCCGAACCGGGCGGCGAACCCGGCGCAGACGCCGCCGAGGTACCCGTGCGAGGGGTCCCGGCGCACGGGCGCGTACCGTCGCTCGGAGGGCGCCGGCGACGGACCGTCGCCACCGTGCGGTCCCGGCGTTCCGGTGCCGGGAGAGCGAAACTCGTTCACGACAGGCCCGCGGCGAGCAGGACGAGGCCGATCGCGGCCAGGACCGCCGGTGCCATGTACTCGAAGCGCAGGTCGATCGAGCCGAGCCGATCCAGCAGCAGCAACGTGCCGAGCGCGATGGTCGCGAGGCCCGCGACGATGAGCGTGCGGTCGACACGGCCCCGCCTCATGTGCAGGCGTTGCGGTCCCGGTCGACCTGCAGGTGGCCGACGCCGACGTCGGCGTTGATGACGAGCTGCTGGCGGTTCTCGCGGATGATGATGTCCGGGCCTTCCTCGAAGCGCTCCGGGATGTCGGCCGCGCCCATGCCGATGTCACCCTGGATCGACGTGCACATCCCGGCGGGCACGAGCACCCGAGCTTCGCCGATCCCCACCCGCACGTTGACCTGGGTGCTGCCGGCGGGGAACTTGACGCCACGCAGGTCCACTTCCACGCGGCCGACACCGACGCGGTACTCGGGGCGCACGTCGGCCACCGCGGCCGGCCGGAACGTCCGCTCGCCCACGCCACCCTCGAGGTTGAGGTCGGCGGCGGAGACGACGGCGAGCGGGACGACGAGCACCAGGACCGGAAGGATGAGCCATCGCGGCCCGCCGAGCAGCCCGGCGGTGATCAGCCCGAGGCCGGCGACCATCGAGACGACGGCCACGGCGACGCCGCCGCCGAGCGCGACGATGAACCCGACGCCGGTCGCGGCGCCCAGCGCGGCGACGAACCCGATCAGCGCGAGCACGCCCTTGGCCGCCAGCTTCGCCGGGTCGTTGCGGACCTGCACGCTGAGCGAGCGGTAGCCGGCGACGCCCAGCAGCGTGAAGACCGCGATCGCGAACAGCCCCGGGCCGAGGATGAACCCGGGCGGCGACAGCGTCGTGAGCCCGGCGACGGCGAGCGCGATGATGACCGCCGCCGAAGCGGCGCGAGGCTTGTCCTCGATCCAGGCCGGCTTGCCGTTGTCAGCCGCCAGGAACGCGGCGAAGGCCAGGTAGGCCACGATCCCGATCCCGCCGAACACCACCGAGACCCCGAACGCGACCCGGAACAGCATCGCGTCCACGCCGAAGTAGCGGCCGAGGCCGCCCGCGACGCCCCAGACGTGCTTGTCGGACGTCGAGAGGGTGAGCTTGCGTTCGGGGGCTACGGGTTCCATGGCGCACAGGCTGCCGGGACGACCGTCATCCCACCATTGGGGATCACCCTAGGTGACCCCGATACGTCCCCTACCTAAAGGTGCCTGGCACCTTTAGGAAAGGTGGACGACTTTGGTGCGCGTCACAGCCGCGAGCAACTCGGGCTCGGCGCCCGGGCGCGGGGTGCTGAAGACGGAGTTCACGCTCACGGTGCGGGCGGGGAGCTCGCGCCAGGCGCGCTGGGCGTTGGCGTGTGCCGGGGTCAGGACCGAGGCGATGCCGATCCGCTCGCGGCCCATCAGCGCTTCGCCGAAGGAGTCGACCACGCGGACGGTCACGACGGGCCCGCGCGTCTCGCCGCAGATGACGAGGGCATCGTCGGGCGCGCCGGTGAGCACGGTGGGCGGGTAGAAGTAGCCCGGGCCGTACAGGGGCTCGCCGCCGGCCAGCAGCTCCGCGCCCTCGTAGACGGCGTCCTGGACCTGCCGGTGCACCCACACGCGCTGGTCGTCGTCGATCAGCGGCCCGATCTCGGTGCCCGAGGCGAGGCCCGGCCCGATCCGCAGCGCGCGGGCGCGCGCGGCCAGGGCTTCGAGGAACGGCTCGGCGACGGTGCGGTGCACGTGCACGCGCTCGACCGACCCACACGACTGGCCGGCTCCGGCGAACGCGCTCGACGCGACCTCCTCCGCCGCCCACTCGGCGTCCACACCGGCGTCGATGACCACGAGGTGGCTGCCCGCCGCTTCCTCCCCCGGGCGGATCACGAGATCCACGCCCGGATGGGTCGAGAGCGGCTGCGCCGCCCGCTTGTCGCCGTGCAGGATCTGCAGGATGTCGCCCAGGTCGAGCAGCTCGACCATGCGCTGGGCAGCCAGCGGCGCCTTCTCGGACGGCTTGAGGACCACGACGTTGCCGGTCACCAAGGACGCGGCGAGGGCGCTGCAGGAGGCGGCGAGCGGGTCCGCCCACGGCATCAGGATCGCGACGACGCCGCGCGGCTCACGCACCACGAGGTCCCCTCGCGGGGCGGGCGCGCGCTCCAGCGGGCCGAGCTCCGCGTAGGCCTCGATGGCGGAGATCCCGCGCTCCACGCCCCCGAGCGACGCCGACAGCGGCGTGCCGGTCTCGCGCGTCTGCAGCTCGGCGATCTCGCGCGCGTGCTCGCGCAACCGGCGCGCCGCGGCCTTCAGCAGCGACCCGCGGGCGTCCGCGGCGGTCCGCGCCCAGGCGCCGTGCGCGGCGCGGGCGGCGGTCACGGCGTCGTGCGCTTCCGGCGCGGCGCACGCCGGAACGTGTCCGATCGCCTCTCCGGTCGCCGGATCGATGACCGCCAGCCCAGGCACGCGGTGGAAGACCCCTACGTCGATCATGCCCATCCCCAGATTCCGGTACCCGCGCGCGAGCACTCGAACACTTGTTGGGTCCGGACCTTTACGACCAGATTTGCCCTACAGGTTCGTTCTTGAAATGACGAAGACTCCGGACAGGAGACCACGTGTCATGACTAACGAACGCACAGAGGCCTACGGGCGCGTTGTACAGACACTCGCCGAGCTGGGGCCGAGCAAGCTCCAGCCGGGCGAGCAGGCTCGCATTCGCGACGCCGCCGACACCCTCATCTTCGCGACGTCGCTCGACGAAGCCCGCGAGTCGCTCCGCGACATGGGCACCCTCGCCGAGCACTTGCTCAACAGCGGGCGCTGGCTCGAGGAACGCGTCGACCAGCTGATCGCCGACGTCCTGGCCTGCGGGCCGAGCACGGTGCCTCTCGCCGCGGCGGCTTAAGCTTCCTGAGCCGAGAGCGGCTCGGCGATCGCCGAGCCGCCTCGCCCAACGACCAGTTGACGAGTGCACACCGGCGCGTCAGGATGCGCGCGCGATTTCTCCTCGCGTTCTCATAGTGCTCGCGCTGCTCGTCTGCGCCTTCTCGTCGGGTCGCGCCGAAGCCGCGTCCGTGCCGTTGGACTGGGCGTCGACCCCGACGCCGCTCGAGAACCTGCGCCCCTACGGCCCGTGGTACCAGCTGCGGGCGGCGTCCTGCCCGACCCCGACGTTCTGCGTCGCGGTGGACGGTGAAGGCAGCGCCTTCGTCTCGACCGACCCGGGTGGTGGCCCCGAGGCCTGGACGCTGCGCCGGCTGCCGATCCGCGCCGACGACGTCGCGTGTCCGTCCGTGACGTTGTGCCTCGCCGTGGGGGAGAACCAGATCGCCACGGCGTCGGACCCGCTCGATGGCCGCTGGACGACGTCGCCGCTGGGCTCGCCCGGGCCGGAGGCCATCGAGTGTCCCTCCACCACCCTGTGTCTCGCCTTCGAGCGGACCTACGGGCTGGTGTGGACGGCGACGAACCCCACCGGCGGCGCCGCGGCGTGGACGTCGCGCACCGTCCCGATCCAGCTGAGAGACCTCTCGTGCCCGACCACGACGCTGTGCGTCGGCGCCGGCTCGTTCGACCAGATCGTGACCTCGACCGACCCGACCGGGCCGGCGAGCGCCTGGCCGGCGACGGTCATCGAAGGGCTCAACCAGCCGTTCAGCGTCTCGTGCGGCTCAGCCGCGCTCTGCCTGGTCGTGAGCAGCCAGGGCGGCACGCTCGCCACGTCCACCAACCCGACCGGCGGCGCCGCCGCGTGGACGCTCAGCCGCTTCGAACTGGGCCTCGACCGCGTGCACTGCGCTTCGAGCACGCTGTGCTTCGCGTCCGAGAACTACACCGACCGCTTCTACACGAGCAGCGCGCCGGGCGGCGGCGCCGCCACGTTCGTCCGCGGTGCGCTCGACGGGCACGTGCTGACGTGTGCCGGCACCGCGTTCTGCCTCGGTACCGACGGCACGATCCGCGCCGCGGTCCTTACGTCGCACGCGCCCGCCGGAGGCGTGAGCGAGTGGACACGTACGGCACTGACCGCGCACGGCGTGCGCGCGTTGTACGGCGTGGCCTGTCCGTCACCGACGCGCTGTCTCGTGGCCACCGAGGACGCCCGCATCGTGACCTCCACCACGCCGACCGGCCCGCTGTCGGGCTGGAGCCATGAGGCCGACCTGGGCACGCTCGGCGCCGACACGCTGACGGCGCTCGGATGCGGACCTTCCCGCTGTGTCGCCGGCGACGCGTCCGGCGGACTGTTCGAGCGCAGCGCCGCCGGTACCTGGCGCCGCACCGCCGGTGAGACGGGCGCGGCCGTCCTCGGCGCGGCGTGCGCGGGCGACGCGCTGTGCGCCGTCGCGGACGAGGCCGGCGACGTCCGCCGCTCGGACGGGACGGGCTGGCGCACCGAGTCCGTGGCCCGCACCGCGCTCAACGGCATCGCGTGCCCCAGCGTCGAGCTGTGCGTCGCGGTCGGCGACGACGGCCGCGCCTACCACTCTCACGGCGCCGGGTGGGGCTCGCAACGCGTGAGCTACGACGGGGCGCTGCTGTCGGTCGCGTGCCCGACGACGCGCCTGTGCGTGGCGGGCAGCGAGGACGGCGTCTACACCACCGTCGCCCCCGCGAGCGAGTTCCAGTGGATCGAGCGTGAGCTCTACGAGGGCGCAATGACCGGCATCGCCTGCCCGTCGGTGTCGCTGTGCGTCGCCGTCTCCGACACGGGATCGATCTTCGCGTCGGCCGAGCCGAACACCGGCGAGATGTGGGAGGAGTCCGGCGCGTACGGGCCGATGACCGCGGTCGCCTGCGCCGGCGACGCGGTCTGCCTGGCCGTCGACGAGCAGGGCTACGCCTTCGTGGGCACGGGCCGCGGCCTGCCGTACGCGACGAGCGCGCCGCGGATCGAGCCGGCCGCGCGTCAGGGCGACACGCTGCACTGCGACCCGGGGACCTGGACCGGCTCGCCGAGGCTCGCCTATGAGTGGGAATGGCGCGGCCAGCTGATCGAGGGGGCGACCGGGCCCGCTTACACACTCCGTGACGTCGACGAGGGCCAGGCGTACAGCTGCCGCGTGACC
>CAVRTQ010000003.1:0-45736 GCA_963724195.1 uncultured Solirubrobacteraceae bacterium
TTTCTCACGCGCAGGGACCCCGCCGCTCGGGGCCCTGCGTGTCAGACCCTCAGGCGCCGAGCGCGCGGGCCGCCGGGGCGCCGCGGGGCGCGAGATCGGCGGCGTACTGCGAGGAGGCGACGGCGTTGGTGAAGGTGAGCGTCGAGTCGCGCTTGAACGCCATCAGCGCGTCGACCACCCGGTCGGGGTTGATCTTGACCGCCGCTTTGCTCATCGCCGCGGCGGAGACCAGCACCGGCGCGCTGGACGGGTCGACCCGTGCCGGCGTCTCACGCGCAGGGGCGTCGCGCAGGGCGGCCCAGAGCTGCTCGAACTCGCTCCCGGACGCGCGGTCGGTATCCGCGCCGCGCGGCTGCGGGCGGTCGATCGACGTGGAGGTGCGGGTGG
Organism: uncultured Solirubrobacteraceae bacterium; assembly: GCA_963724195.1. Lineage (GTDB taxonomy): Bacteria > Actinomycetota > Thermoleophilia > Solirubrobacterales > Solirubrobacteraceae > Solirubrobacter. Next base: position 388 of record CAVRTQ010000003.1, read on the forward strand.
CGACGGCGGCGTTCATGACGATCTCGTGCAGATCTGTATCGGCCGATGCCGCCGCGATCCGCCCCCCGCCGGACGCATGTCCTAGCGGGCCAGCGACGAGCGGGAATTCCTCCCAGCCCGAGTCCTGCAACAGGTGCGGGCGCCCGTCGCGCACCGCGACCGCCTCGGGTGCGCGCCCGAGCACGAGCCCGGCGATGAACACCGCGCCGAGCCGGTGGACGTCGACGACGTGCCCGATCTGCTCCAAGGACTGCGTCTCGTCGGCCACGTCGCCGTCGCCGGCCCGCAGCAGCACGCGCAGGTCGTCGTCCGCGGCGCGCGCCGCCATCGCCGCCTCGATGTTGTTCAGATCCACGGGCGTGACCGCGGCGAGGCAGCGCGCCCGCGCCAGCGACAGCCGGCGCAGCACGGCCGGGTTCGCCCCGCGCCCGATCACGACCGGCAACCGGGCCCGCTTCGCGAAGCCGACGTTCTCGCCCTCGGCCTCGGTGTCGACGGCCACCACGGGCACACCGCACGAGCGCAGCAGCAGGCACAGCCGCAGCCCGACCTGCCCGAGTCCGACGACCACCACGTGATCGCGCCGCGGGACGGCGCGCCGCCCGATCAACCCGGTCAGGGACGAGTCGACCAGCCGGTTGATGAGCCCACCGGTGAAGCACGCGGCCGAGAGCAACGTCAGCACCATCGAAGCGACGATCGCGCCCTTGAACCACTTCGGCCCGTCGTCCACGGCCGAGTTCGGTCCGACCGTCGCCAACGACTTGGTCGAGCCGTACAGCGCGTCGATCGCGCCCTGCTCGAGCACGATCATCGACCCGATCCACTCGAACAGCAGCATCGCCACGAGCCCGATCGCGCCGTAGAACAGCAGCCCGGAGCTGCGGTCGTAGGGCGCGAACACGGCCTCGACCGCCGCCCGCGCTCGCCGCGCCTTGAGCTCCGGCAGGTCCACTTCCGACAGCGACGCGTCCAGCCCGACCCACCGCGAATCGGTGCGCCGCACGGCGACGATGTCCGAATCGAGACACTGGCCCGCCAGCACCGGGGCCACGATGTCGGCGATCGACGTCACCTCGCAGTGCGGGATCGCCCGCTCCACCTGGCGGGCGATCGCCGGGTCGAAGATCGTCACCACCAGCGGCAGCTCCGGGTCCAGGTGCCGGACCAGCAAGGCCATCCGCAACGGGAACGCGTCCTCGCGGGAAGCCGCGCAGGCCACGTCGAAGCGCCCTGACTCCACCGCCGCGCGCACGCCCTCGTCGTCGGGCTCATCCAGCCAGTCGACGGTCGCGCCGCCGGCCTTCAGCGCCTGGCAGACCTCCTTGGCCAAGTCGCCGCCACCCATCAAGAGGACGCGCTTCACGGCCCGCAACCTATACACCTGTGGAGAGATCTCCGCAGGTCACCCGTCCACTGACAGTTGCGTGCATCGCCCGCTCGCACCAAACTCCCGCGCAGAGGGGTTCCGAGGCGAGAGGGGTCGAGGACGATGTCGATGCGTGGGCGACTCGCGAAAGCGAGCGCCGTCTCCGTCACGATGGCGCTGGCCGGCGTCGTCGCAGTCAGTCCTGCCGGAGCGGCGCCGCCGAAGAGCGTCGCCGCCGCTCCAGGGGTGAACGCGGAGGCGGTCGCCGCCCCTGCGGTACCGACGTTCGTCAACGGCCTCTCCCAGAACGTCTTCTCGGCCACCGACGTCATCACCGGCGAGGTGTGGGTGGAGTCCGACTTCGACTCCGACCTCGACGGCAAGAAGGACCGCCTGCACGCGGACTACACGCTGCCACGCGAAACCCAGACGGACGGCCTGAAGGTCCCGGTCGTCTACGAGGACAGCCCGTACTACGCGGGCACCGGCGGCGCGCGCAACTGGCTCGTCGACCACGAGCTCGGCGCCACGTCGACCCGCCTCGCGCAGGCGTTCTTCAACGGCACGAACACGAGCCCGAACATCTCCAACGCCCACGAGGCGACCTGGCTGCCGCGCGGCTTCGCCGTCGTGCACTCCGAGTCCCCGGGCTCGGGCTACAGCGACGGCTGCCCGACGTCCGGCGCCCCGAACGAGACGCTCGGCGCGACGGCGATCATCGACTGGCTCAACGGTCGCAAGAAGGCCTACACGACGCGCGACGGCGCCACCGAGGCCGCGCCCGTCAGCTGGCACAACGGCAAGACGGCGATGATGGGCACGTCCTACAACGGCACGATCCCGATCGCCGCCGCGACAACCGGCGTTGACGGCCTCGCCGCGATCGTCCCGATCGCCGCCATCAGCGACTGGTACGACTACTACCGCGCCAACGGCGCCGTGCGCGCGCCGCACTCGGCCGCCGGCGGCACGGGCAACAACACCTTCCAGGGCGAGGACCTCGACGTGCTCGCCGACCTCGTCTACTCCCGCCGCGACGAGCAGGCCAACCCGCCCGGCCGGATCAAGTGCCGCCCCGTGATCGACGCCATCAAGGCGCAGGTCGCCCGCGAGACCGGTGATCGCACGCCGTTCTGGCAGGAGCGCAACTACATGAAGGACTCCGCCAAGATCAAGGCGGCGACCCTGATCGCGCACGGCGGCAACGACTTCAACGTCATGACCAAGAACGCGGCCCAGCTGTGGGACGCGCTGAAGGTCAACGGCACGCCGCGGATGTTCTACTTCCACCAGGGCGGCCACGGCGGCGCGCCGACCGACTTCCTGACCAACCTGTGGTTCACGAAGTACCTGTGGGGCCAGGACAACGGCGTCGAGAACCTGCCGAAGTCCTGGGTCGTGCGGGAGGCGGCCACGTGCCCGCCGCGGGAGAGCGCCGTCACCGCGGACGCGAGCAACGCCACGACGCTGACGGTCGCCTCCAGCGCGCCGTTCCGCGTCGGCTACACGCTGACGATCCCGCAGACGAACGCCGACGGCACGATCACCAACACCACACGCCTGATCACGAACATCAGCGGCAACACGCTGACGCTCGCGACCGCCGTGGCCACGACCGCCGGCCAGAAGGTCGCCTCCGGTGCCGTCGTCTTCCTCGCCTGCGGCACCACCAACCCGACGCCGTACGCCGACTGGCCCGACCCCGCCAAGGGTGACGTCACGGTCCGCCTCGGCTCCGGCGGCGCCGCCCGCGGCGCGCTCACCCTGGGCCCGGCCTCCGCCGCCACGGAGACGCTGACCGACGACTCCACCGTCGCCGACACGACGATGATGAACGCGGCCAGCAGCCCGAACCGCCTGCTCTACGTCACCAACGCCCTGACGCAGGACGTCCGCCTCTCCGGCTCGCCGAAGGTGACGCTCAAGGCCGCGTTCTCCAAGCGCGCGAACTTCAGCGCCGCGCTCGTGAGCCTCCCGGCGACGGGCACCGGCACGGTCATCACCCGCGGCTGGATCGACCCGGAGAACCCGGTGTCGGATTCGGTCACGGTGCCCACCGTCCCGGGTGAGTTCCGCAGCCTCACCTTCGACATGCAGGCCAAGGACGCCGTCATCCCGGCCGGCCGCCGGATCGGCCTGATGGTGTTCTCGACCGACCGCCAGTACCACATCCGCCCTGCGCCGGGCACCCAGGTGTCGCTCGATCTCGCGGGCTCCTCGTTCACCATCCCGATCGTCGGCGGCGCCAAGACGTTCGCCACGGCGAACGGCGGCGATCTCGAGGAGGCGCCGGTCGGCGGCACCGTCCCGGCCACGCTCAGCCTCGCGCTCGGCGCGCCGGCCACGTTCCCGCCGTTCGTGCCGGGCGTCGCGCGGGAGTACACGGCCTCCACCACCGCCACGGTCATCTCCACCGCCGCCGAGGCGACGCTCAGCGTCTCCCCGCCCGGCAACCTGACCAACGGCGCGTTCAGTCTCCCGCAGCCGCTGCGGGTGGAGTTCGCGCCCGGCTCGTTCAACGCGCCGGTGTCCAACGCCACTTCGACCATCACCTTCAAGCAGGCCATCGCGGCAACGGATGCCCTGCGTACCGGGACGTACAGCAAAACGTTGACGTTCACGCTCTCGACCACAACGCCGTAAGGACAGATGAAGGCCACCAAGTACCTCGCCGCGAGCGCCGTGACGGCGCTCGCGGGCATCGTCGCGGTCAGCTCCGCGACCGCGGCGCCGCTGCCGCCGAAGAACCTCAGCTCCGCCACCGCGGAGCTGTCCGTGCCGGCCGCCCTGGCGGCCGCGCCGGCAGTCCCGACCTTCACGAACGGGCTCGCGCAGCCCGTGTTCGCGACGGCGACCGCGGATTGGGTCAACTACGAGCTGTGGGTGGAGTCGAACTTCGACTCCGACCGTGACGGCAAGAAGGACCGCATCCACGTCGACGTCTCGCGTCCGAAGGAGACCGACACCGACGGCCTGAAGGTCCCCGTGATCTTCGAGGACAGCCCGTACTACGCGGGCGGCAGCAACTCCCCGAACTTCAGCGTCGAGCACGAGTTGGGCGTCCCACCGGAGGCGCGCATCCGCGCCCCCGACTTCTTCCCGACGGCCACGGCCACGAGCCCGCGCATCAGCTCCGCGTACGAGAACTACTTCGTGCCGCGCGGCTACGCCGTCGTGCACGCCGAGTCGCCCGGCTCCGGCCACTCCGACGGCTGCACCACTTCCGGCGGCCGCAACGAGACGCTCGGCGCCGTCGCCGTCATCGACTGGCTCAACGGCCGCCTGAAGGGCTACACGACCCGCACGGGCACCGAGGAGACCACCGCCGCGGCCTGGCACAACGGCAAGACCGCGATGATGGGCACGTCCTACAACGGCACGATCCCGATCGCCGCCGCGACGACGGGCGTCCAGGGCCTCGAGGCGATCGTCCCGGTCGCCGCCATCTCCGACTGGTACGACTACTACCGCGCCAACGGCCTCGTCCGCGCGCCGCACTCGGCGCAGGGCGGCCAGAACGGCAACAACGGCTACCTGGGCGAGGACCTCGACGTGCTCGCCGAGTACACGTACTCGCGCATCGAGGACACGCGCCCGCGCTCCATCTGCTGGCCGATCCTCAACGAGATCACCGCCGGCCAGGACCGCGTGTCGGGCAACCGCAACGCGACCTGGGACGAGCGCAACTACATGAAGGACGCGGACAAGATCAAGGCCGCGACCCTGCTCGTCCACGGCAACGCCGACTTCAACGTGATGACGAAGAACGCGGCGCAGCTCTGGGACGTGCTCAAGAAGAACAACGTCCCGCGCCAGTTCTACTTCCACCAGGGCGGCCACTCGAACCCGCTGCCGAGCGAGATGGCCAACCGCTGGTTCACCAAGTACCTGTGGAACCAGGACAACGGCGTTCAGAACGAGCCGAAGTCGTGGGTCGTGCGTGAGGCCGACCAGTGCCCGGCGCGCTCCACCACGGTCGCCGGCGCGGTCACGGCCTCGACGACGCTCACGGTCGCGGACGCGAGCCAGTACCGCGTCGGCAACTCGGTCTCGGTCGCGCAGGCCACGGGCAACCCGGCCGCGCGCACGATCAGCGCCATCAGCGGCAACGTCCTGACGCTGCCGACCGCGGTCACCGCGGCCGACGGCGCCGCCGTGACGCTCGCGTGCGGCAACGCCAACCCGACCGGCTACGCCGACTGGCCCGATCCGGCCACGCAGGACGCGACGCTCAAGCTCCAGCCGGGTGGCGCCGCCCGCGGCGGCCTGACGTTCGACCAGCGCCCGGCCACGGCCAAGGAGACGCTGACCGACGACGCGTCGATCAACGCTTCCACCCTGATGAACGCGGCTTCCTCGCCGAACCGCCTCGTCTACCAGACGGCTCCGCTCAAGAGCGCGATCCGCATCTCCGGCTCGCCCAAGGTCGCGATCGACGCGGCCTTCAGCAAGCGCGCGAACTTCAGCGTCGCGCTGGTCTCCTACCCGGGCGAGGGCACGGGCGCCGGCACGATCGTCACGCGCGGCTGGATGGACCCGGAGAACCGCAACTCCGACTACGTGTCCGAGCCCACCACGCCCGGCACGTACTACCGCCTGAGCTTCACCATGCAGGCGAAGGACGCCGTCATCGCGGCCGGTCGCCGGCTCGGGCTGATGGTGTTCTCGAGCGACCGTGAGTACACGATCCACCCGGCCGCCGGCACGCAGGTGTCGGTGGACGTCGGAACGTCCACGCTCACGCTCCCGATCGTCGGCGGCTCTGGCGCCCTGGCGCCCGCCATCGGCGAGGGCATCACGTCCGTCCCGGGCACGGTCAGTGGGAGCGTTCCCGCCACCCTCGCCCTCACGCTCGGCGCGCCGGCCTCGTTCGGCGCGTTCACGCCGGGCGTCGCCCGCGAGTACACCGCGTCCACGACGGCCACCGTCACCAGCACCGCCGGTGACGCGACGCTGACGGTCGCGGACACCGGCACGAAGCCGGGCTACCTCGTCAACGGCGCGTTCTCCCTGCCGCAGCCGCTGCAGGGCCTCGGCGTCGTGAAGACGTGGAACGCGCCCGACTTCGGGCGAGGCGGTCCCCGTCACGTTCAAGCAGGCCATCGGCGCCAACGACGCACTGCGCACCGGGTCCTACGCGAAGACCCTCACGTTCACGCTGTCGACGACGACGCCGTAACGGATCTGGCCCGCCGGAAGCGTTCCGGCGGGCCGGCTTCGCTCGGGGGTAGGCTGGACGTCATGTCCACCGCCACCGTTCCGACCTTCGATCCGCTCGATCCGCTCGCGCTGGATGCGCAGCTCGATGACGAGGAGCGGCTCATCCGCAGCACCGTGCGTCAGTACGTGCGCGAGAAGTTCCTGCCGGTGGTGGCGAAGCACTTCGAGGAGGGTTCGCTGCCGGACGGGATCGGGCGCGACCTCGGCGCGTTGGGCCTGCTCGGGATGCACCTGGAGGGCTACGGCTGCGCGGGCGCGTCGGCGACGGCGTACGGGCTCACGTGCCTGGAGCTCGAGGCCGGTGACTCCGGGCTGCGGTCGTTCTGCTCCGTGCAGGGGTCGCTGGCGATGTTCGCGATCTGGAACTCGGGCTCGGAGGAGCAGAAGGAGCGCTGGCTGCCGGGGATGGCGGCGGGCGAGCTGATCGGCTGCTTCGGGCTCACCGAGCCGGACGCCGGGTCCAATCCCGCGGGCATGCGGACGCGCGCGAAGAAGACCGACTCCGGCTGGGTCCTGAACGGCTCGAAGATGTGGATCACGAACGGGTCGCTGGCGGACGTGGCCGTGGTCTGGGCCAAGAACGAGGACGGCAAGGTCAACGGGTTCCTGGTGGAGAAGGACACGCCGGGGTTCAGCGCGCCGGTGATGCACGGCAAGCTCTCACTGCGGGCTTCGGTGACGAGCGAGCTCGTGCTCGACAACGTCGAGGTGCCGGAGGCCAACCGGCTGCCGGAGGCGACGTCCTTGCGGGCGCCTTTGAGCTGCCTGAACGAGGCGCGGTTCGGGATCGTGTTCGGCGCCGCGGGCGCGGCGCGCGCGTGTTACGAGGCGGCGCTGGACTACGCCAAGACCCGCGTGCAGTTCGACAAGCCGATCGCGGGCTACCAGCTCACGCAGGCCAAGCTGGCGGACATGGCGGTGAAGGTCGGCAACTCGACCATGCTCGCGCTGCACCTCGGGCGGATGAAGGACGCCGGGACGCTGTCGACCCAGCACGTCTCCTACGGCAAGTACCACAACGTCTCGACCGCGATCGACGTGGCGCGGACGGCGCGGACGATCCTCGGCGCCAACGGCGTGACGCTGGAGTATCCGGTGCTGCGGCACGCGAACAACCTCGAGTCGGTGCTGACCTACGAGGGCACGCACGAGATGCACACCCTCATCCTCGGTCAGGCGATCACGGGGCTGCCGGCCTTCACGTAATCGCGTTGTGGCCCGTGATCTCGCGGGCCACGATCAGGGACTGGATGGAGTCGGTCCCCTCGAAGGTGAAGATGGCCTCCATGTCGGCGTGCTGGCGGGCGACGTGGTTCTCGAGCAGGATGCCGTTGCCGCCGAGGATGTCGCGGGCCATGCCGACGATCTCGCGCGCCTTCGCCGCGTGGTTCATCTTGGCCAGGGAGGCCATGCCGGCCGTGAGGCGGCCGTCCTCGGCGAGCTCGGAGAGCCGCAGGCACAGGAGCTGCATGGCGGTGATCTCGGCCAGCATGCGGCTGAGCTTGTCCTGCACGAGTTGGTAGGCGGCGATCGGCTTGCCGAACTGCTCGCGCTCCTTGGCGTAGGCGAGGGCGGCCTCGTACGCGCCGAGGGCCATGCCGAGCGCGCGCCAGGCGACGGTGTAGCGGGTGCGCGAGAGCACTCCGGCCACGTCGCGGAAGTTGCGGCAGCCGGGGAGGCGGTTCTCCGCGGGCACGCGCACGTCGGTCATCGTGATGTCGGCCTGCCACACCGCTCGGAGCGCGGTCTTGCCGGTCATGACGGTGGCGTCGAAGCCGGCCGTGCCCTTCTCGACCAGGTAGCCGCCGACGTGGCCGTCCGCGTCGCGGGCCCAGACGATCACCACGTCGGCGATGCTGGCGTTGCCGATCCAGCGCTTGCGGCCGTTGATCACGTACTCGTCGCCGTCGGTGCGCACACTCGTCTCGAGGTGCACGGCGTCGGAGCCGTGGTCGGGCTCGGTCAGCGCGAACGCGCCGATCGCGTCCAGGTCCGCCATCGCCGGCAGCCAGCGCTCCTTCTGCGCGTCGGAGCCGAGCATCGCGATCGACTGCATGGCGAGGTTCGAGTGCACGCCGTAGAACGTGCCCATGCTGCCGTCCGCGCGCGCCCACTCCATGCTCACGAGGCCGGCGGCGGTCGCGCTCATGCCCGGGCAGCCGTAGCCGTCGATCGTCCCGCCCGCCATCTGCAGCGCCGCGATCTTCGGGACCAGCGCGAACGGGAACTCCGCCCGCTCCCAGTAGCCGTTGATCACGGGCGTGATCTCTTGCTCGCAGAACGCGCGCAGCCGGTCCCGGACGCCGCGCTCGTCGTCGGTGAGCTTCTCGTCGAGCAGGTAGAAGTCCGTCACGACGCGGAGTGTGCCACCGTTCCGTGATGGACCTCCGCAGTGCCGTCGAAGCGGGCTGGAGTCGCCAGCTCGCGCTGCTTCGCGAACTCGTCCGCGCGCCCAGCACCCTGGGCAACGAGCTGGCCGCGCAGGAGATCGTGGCCGAAGAGCTGCGCTCGATCGGACTGGAGCCGCTGCTGTGGGACGTGGACGCGGGCGTGCCGGGCGCCTCACCGCCGCTGATTCCGCTATTCCGGGCGCCCGAACGTGACGGCGCGCCTGGCGGGATCAGGCGGCGGGCGGTCGCTGACCTTCAACGGCCACATCGATGTCGTCCCGGCCACGCCCGAGCACCGCTGGTCGTACGACCCGTGGGGCGCGGAGATCGAGGGCGGGCGCATGTTCGGCCGCGGCGCCGCGGACATGAAGGCCGGGATCGTCGCGATGCTCGGCGCCGTGCGCGCGCTGCGGGACGTCGGCCTGCGGGGCGACGTGCTGGTGGAGACCGTGATCGAGGAGGAGTGCACCGGCAACGGCGCCGCCGCCTGCCGTGCGCGCTGCCCGCGCACCGACGCGGCGCTCATCCCCGAGCCGTTCGGGCACGCGGCGATGGAGGCCCAGGTCGGCGTGCTCTGGGCGCGATTGACCGTCCACGGCAAGGCCGCCCACGCCGAGCGCGCCGACCAGGCCGTCAACGCGGTGCTGGCCGCGCTGCCCGTGATCGAGCGCATCAAGGCCTTGGAGGCCGAGGTGAACCGCGAGCCCCGGTCCCGCTGGTTCGCTTCGCACCCGCACCCCCTGAACTACAACGTCGGCGTGATCCAGGGCGGCGACTGGGCCTCGTCCGTCCCGGAGGAGTGCGTGCTCGAGGTTCGCATCGCGGCGGACGTCGACGCCGACCTCGACGAGGTCATGGCGCGCTTCGAGGCCGCCGTGCGCGTCCCGGTCGAGTGGCGCGGCTTTCGCGCGCACGGGTTCGGCCTGGAGCGCTCGTCGCCGATCTTCGACGTCCTCGGCCGCGCGCACTGGGCGGTGCACGAGTCCGAGCTGGAGTGGCTCGCGTTCACGGGGACCACCGACGCGCGCGCCTTCGTGGTCCACGAAGGTGTCCCCGCGACGTGTTACGGGCCGATCGGCGGCAACCTGCACGCGCCGGACGAGTGGGTCGACCTGGAGAGCGTGCGCGAGACGACGCACGTGTTGGCTTTGGCTGCGGCGGAGTGGTGCGCGTAGCCGCGTGAACGAGCCGACTAAGTCACGGTTCGCGCGGCGCGTGAGCGGCAACGCGCCACCAAGGCGCGCGAGTGATCACTTGGTCAACTCCTGGTTGACCAATCGAACTCTCGCGTGGCCCCTGTCAGGGGACGACGACGGTGACGCCCTCCTGGGCGAACGAGCCCATCGAGGCGACCTCGTCGCCCACCTCGTCGAGGTCGATCGTCTTCGCGACCAGTTCGCCGGGGCGCACCGCGCCGGAAGCGACGGCGCGGAGCATCGCGTCGTAGTGGCGCACGGCCATGCCGTGCACGCCGAGGATGCGGAGCTCGCGGCCGATCACGCGCCCCATCGGCACGTCCACGCGGGCCTCGTCCGCCAGGAGCAGGCCGACCTGCGCGTGGCGGCCCTGGCGGCGTAGGCAGGACACCGAGTTCGCGCACGTCACCTTCGAGCCCAAGCGCGTCGATCGAGACGTGGGCGCCGCCGCCACTCAGCTCCACGATCGACTCGACGACGTCCGACTGAGACGCCGGCCACGGCGCCGAGCTCGCGCGCCCGCGCCAGCTTGCGCTCGTCGATGTCGACGGCGATGACCTGCGCGCCGGCGGCGGTGGCGATCATCACCGCGGCGAGCCCGACGCCGCCGCAGCCGTGCACGGCGACCCACTCGCCCGCGCGGACACCCGCGTGCACGTGCAATGCCGCCCAGGCGGTCATGAAGCGGCAGCCCAACGACGCCGCGTCCACCGACGACAACGCCTCGGGCACGCGCACCAGGTTCAGATCCGCGCGCGGCAGCGCCACGAGCTCCGCGAACGAGCCCCAGATCGTGAAGCCCGGCTGGATGTCGCGCTCGCACACCTGCGTCTCGCCCAGCCGGCACGGCTCGCACACGCCGCAGCCGCAGCAGAACGGCACGGTCACGCGATCGCCGACCGCGAACCCGTGCACCTCCGCGCCGACCTCCACGATCTCGCCGCACAGCTCGTGTCCGGGCACGTGGGGCAGCTCGATCGAGGCGTCGTGGCCCATCCACCCGTGCCAGTCGCGAGCGGCACACGCCGGTGGCGAGCACGCGCACCACGGCGCCGTCCGCGGCGCACACAGGATCGTCGACCGTCTCGAGCGACAGGGGCGATTCGAATGCGTGCATGACGGCGGCGCGCATCGAACATAACCTTAAGGGGTCTGACCCCTTTAGGTTGCGTGCGTGCTCGATCTGCCGCCCGACGAGCTGCGCGCGCTCGGCCACTCCGTGTGGGACCGGCTGGTGGACCGCTGGGAGGACCTGGACGCCCAGCCGCCGATCGCGCCGCCGCAGCCGCCGCTCGAGTTCCCGCCGTGCCCGCGGGGCCGACCGACCCGAAGCAGGGCATCGACTACCTGTTCGACACCGTCCTCCCACGCGGCCAACACGCCGATCACCCCCGGTTCTTCGCGCGGATCGGCAGCCCGAGCAACCCGATCAGCGTCCTGGCGGACTTGATCGGCACGGGTCACAACACCTTCGCGGGCTCGTGGACGGGCGGCGCGGGCGCGACAGCGCTCGAGCTCACCGTCGTCGACTGGCTGCGCGGGTGGATGGGGATGCCGCCCGAGACCGAGGCATCCTGGTGTCCGGCGGGAGCGTCGGGACGCTCTTGCGCCGGCGCGTCTGACCCCCGGGGCGAGGAACTCCTGGCGGGTATCGAGCGAGCGGACTCCTGCTTCAGCACACGTTCACCCTCGATGGTGCGTACCTGCGCGACACCGACGGACGACCACGTTCAGCTCCGTGAACGCGGTCCACAACTCACACGGAGCTCACGTGCGCTCAAGCTCTGGTTGTCACTGACAACTTTCGGTTTTGACGCATTCCGGGACGCGATCGCCTGCGGAATCGAGCTCGCCGAGCACGCGGAGGCGACCCTGCGCGCCGCGGATTGGGAGATCGCGTCGCCCGCGAGCCTGGGCGTCGTCACGTTCCATCGGCCGGACGTCGACAGCGAAGCCCTGGTGCGCCGGATCACCGCGAGCGGCTACGCGGCGCCGAGCACGACGATCCTCGAAGGCCGCACCGTGGCGCGGCTGTGCACGATCAACCCTCGTACGACGAAGCGCGACATCGAGCGCACGATCGAGCGCCTCGAAAAGGAGAGGAGGGCCGGCGCACCGCCGGCCCTCCCCTCTGCCTCTGGGACCGCTCTTACAGCCACGGGGCTGGACTGGTCAGGTCCGAGCGGGAGGTCGGCGGAGTCGCTCTTCGGGGGGTCCGTGAGGGGGGCCGACCGGGTAGGCAGGAAGATCGTAAACAGGCGCGGCCTCACAACGCAAGGTCTCTCGACCGGACTCAATGCTTTGACAACACAACACTGGTTTGAAGTCACGTGTTTCGGCAATCGATCGCGACCGAGTTGGCGCAGAGGAACTCCTAGTAGGGTGGTAAGGGCTATGACGACCCCATCCGGTAACACCGGACGGAATCGACCACCGGGGGAGACCTCGGAAGCCCGGATCGCCAAGGCGCTTGCGCACCCCTTGCGGGCGCGCATCCTGCAGCGACTCGGTGAACGCGTCGCCAGTCCGGGTGATCTCGCGGTGGAGCTCGGGGCTCCGCTCGGGGTCGTGAGCTACCACGTGCGGATGTTGCGCGACTACGACTGCGTCGAGCTCGTGCGGACAGAGCCGCGCCGCGGCGCACTGCAGCATTTCTACCGGGCCACGGCCCGCCCGAACCTCGACGACGATCAGTGGCGCACGCTGCCTTCAGGTCTCCGCGGAGAGCTGACCGGCGAGACGCTCACGGATCTCGTCAACGACCTGGGGGCGTCGGCGGATGCCGGCCACCTGCAGGACCCCGAGGTGATCCTCAACCGCACGCCCCTCGAGCTCGACGAGAAGGCGTTCAAGAAGCTGAACAAGCTGCTCACCAAGACGCAGGAGCAAGCGCTGGCGATCGCGGAGCAAAGCGCGAAGCGCCACAACGACTCGGGCGCGGACGTGTTCCCGACCGAGCTCGCCGTACTGCACTTCAAGCGCGCCACCGCTTAAACACAAAGGGCCCCGCCGATGGCGGGGCCCTTGCGCGCTGTCAGGGTGCTACTTGCTCTTGACCGTGTAGTGCTTGGTCGTGGAGCCGCTCTTGACGGAGATGACCACCTTCGCGCCCTTCTTCAGGCGCTTGGTCGAGCGGACCGTGATCTTCACGGTGTCCGTCTTGCTCGACTTGCGGTAGGTCTTCTTGGTGTTCTGCAGACGCGCCGTGCCGCTCAGCGTCGTCTTGGAGCCCTTCGGCGTCAGACGCGTGATCGTGCACGTGATGGCCTTGCGCGACGACGCCATCTTGCACGCCGCCTTGGCCGTGAACTTCACGGCCGGCTTCGGCGTGGGCGTCGGCGTCGCGGGCTGCGGCGTGGGTGCCGCGGGCGAGACGACGAGCGCCTCGGAGGTCGCGTCGCCCGGTGCCCGCGCCGTTGGTGGCCGACAGGCGGCAGGCGACCGAACGGCCGACGTCGGCCGTGGACGGGACGTACGACGCCGCCGTGGCACCGGCGATGACCGTGCCGTTGCGCAGCCACTCGTAGCTGAACGACTCCGGGCCGTTGAGGAAGCCGCCGCTGACGCAGGTCAGCGTCTGGCCGACGACGGGCGAGCCGGTCGAGCGTCGGATCGGCGATCGGCAGCGGCGACTCGACCGCGCCCGCGGCCGAGACGACGTTGACGAACAGCGTGGCCGACGTGGCCGTGTTGCCCGCCGCGTCGACCGCCTTGGCGGTCAGCTGCACCGTCTTGCCGACGGCCGAGGCCGGCGGCGTGTAGCGGAACTGGAACGGGTAGACCTCGGTCGTGGCGTACAGCGCGCCGTCGGCGTAGAGCTCGACCTTGTCCATGTCGCCGCGCTCGTCGAACGTCGGTGAGCTCGAGCTCGACCGGGTCGTTGTCGGGGTGGCCGGACAGTTGTTGGCCGGGTACTTGAACCCGCTGATCGTCGGCGGCGTGGTGTCCGGCGTCGTCGGGAGCAGGTGCGTCATGGCGCGCTTGACGACCTCGTTGCGCTGCGCCTGGCTCAGCTGCTCGAGACCGAAGCCGAACGTCACCGAGTCCCGCGTGGAGAGGACCGCGCCACCCGTGGTCGGGTAGGTGATCGGCGTGGCGTAGTCGGCCTCGATGCGCTCGGCGCGCAGCGGCTCGTTCGTGCGGTCCCCAGTCGCGCAGGCGCAGCGGGCTTGCGAGCCTGCGGCAGCGCCGAGCCGTCGGCCGCCTGGTTCGGGTCGGTCGTCGCGCTCTGGTCGATGACCAGCGGCGCCATGCCGGCGAGGATGCCGCCCGCCTTCGGCGCGACCGGGTACGGCGAGACGAGCGGGTTGTTGTTCGTCGAGGGGTTGGTGCTGGGCGGCACCGGCGGATGACCGCGAGCTCGTGCTCGTTCGTGCCGATGCCCGACTGACGGCCGACGACGCCGAGGTAGTTCTGCCACGTGTCGTTGGAGATCGTCGCGCGAGCGCTGCCAGGCCGTGCCGGGCAGGTCGTCGTCGCCGCCGTTGTTCGGCGGGTAGAAGAAGCCGTAGAGCTTGTCCGGCGTCCAGGTGTAGGGGCCGGTGGCGCTCAGGCTCGCGCTGTTGCTGGTGAACGTCTGGTGCACGTTGCGGCCGTCGACGAGCAGCTTGCCGCCCTCGTTGGCGTACTCGCGCAGCTCGATCATGACCTTGTGCGCCCAGGGCGCCATCTCGAACGAGCCGGTCTGCGCCGTCGCGGACGACAGGCGGCGCGGGTTGGTCTCCGTCGACGTCCTGCGGGACGAAGTCGTCGCCCGAGTAGTAGTTGACCGCGTCGAAGTGCGAGAGCACGCCGAGGGCGGTCGGGTACTTGATCGGCGGGTAGACGACGCCGTTCGGCGTGCCGCCGTTGGCGGGCGGAGCGTCGATGTTGAAGCGTCTCGACCTCGTAGCCGGCGGCCTCGAGCGCGGCGACGTGCTGCGCCAGGTAGCGCGGGCGCGGCGGCGTAGCCCGCGTTGACGTTCGGCGACTTGCCCGTGTAGTCCTCGGCGGCGACGACGAGCACGCGCTTCTTGGCCGTCTGGCCCGCGGCCACCGGGTCGGCAGTGGCCTCGATGCGGTAGCGGAACTCCTGCTGCAGGCCGCCGGCCTTGACGATCACGTTGACGACGTCACCGGCGCGCAGGGCGCGGGTGCCGATCGTCGCGGGGATGGTCGCGCGGCGACGCTCGAAGTAGTAGCCCTTGACCTCGTTGTAGCGCTCGCCCGCGGGCGCCGGCTGCCATGCGGACCGCGTGACGCGTGCCGTTCTGGCCGACGACGCTGCACGGTGATGAACGACGGGCCGAGCTCCTTGCGGATCGTGGCCTCACGACCTGCTGGCCGCGGGCCGTAGGAGACGTCGAAGCGGTTGAGCTGGATGTCCTGGGTCGCGCTTGACCTGGTAGTGGCTCGGGTCGTCCTCGAACTCCTTCGGACGGCCCAGGTTCGGCAGCGACTTCGTCACGTTGAGGGCGAACTGCAGGTTCTTGTTGAACACGGCCTGGACGATCTCTTCGTCGTCGGGCGAGGCGAACTGGTTGCAGCCCGCGGGCTCGCCGAGCGTCGCGCACGTGTCCATCTCCGGCGTCCAGCCGATGATGCCGTAGTTCATGTACGCGTTGTCGATCGTGTCGCCGTTGGACTCGTAGAGGTCCGACGAGTGCTGCGAGCGGTACGGGAACACGGCCTCGTCACCGTCGGTGCCGGTGATGGCGTCGAACAGCGTCGAGTCGGGCGGGTAGTAGTCGGTCGTGTACGAGACCGGCGTCAGCAGCAGCTGGCCCGCGGAGTGGTAGTTGATGTTCGCCGTGAACTTGACGCGCCGCTGGAGGCGGTCGACGGCCAGGTTCTCGGGCTCGGACAGCGCGTACGGACCGCGGTAGGTCTCGCTGCCGATGCTGTTGGACGCGCCCTCTTCGTCGATGCCGCGCTTGGCCGGGTAGTTGCGGTTCGGGTCGACGCCGTCCTGGCCGGCGGTCGCCGTAGATGCCGTTGGCGTTGTTGTCGCGCAGCGTCTTGCGCCAGAAGCGGTTGATCGTCGTGTCTGCGTGTCGGGCGCTTGCGGTAGTCGCAGGCCTTGGCGAGGCTCTTCGCCGGATCGCGTGCTGATGCCGACGCCGCAGGTGAAGGTGTAGTCGTAGCCGTCCGGGTTCTGGATCGGCAGGAACCACAGCTCGCGCGTCTGGATCAGCTCGCGGATCTTCGGGTCGTTCTTGTTGCGCGGCGAACCAGCCGCGGCAGGCGGCGGCCCATCTCGGCCGCGATCCACTCACGCGCGTGGTTGACCGCGGAGAACAGGATCGCGTCACGCGTGCCGTCCTTCACGTTGCGCGCGTTCTCGGTCATCTTGAGCACGAGGATCGGCTTGCCGAGCGTCGAGGTGCCGATCTGCTCGAGCTTGAAGACGTCCGGGTTCTCCCGGGCGATCTTGCGCATCTCGTCGGCGATGCCGCCCGGCTCGGAGTACTGGCGGTAGACGTTGAAGAACTCGTTCGGGCTGTCCCCGAGCGCCGGGTCCTTGGCCACGGCCGCGTCGAGCTCGAGCGCCGTGACGGTCGCAGCCGGCCTGCTTGAGCTTGGCGACCTCGGCCTTGGTGGCGATGATCTCGGCGTGCTCATCGGCCGAGCCGGCGTCGACGATGGCCCTCGTGCAGATCGAAGCCCTGGTCGCGGAGGATGCTCGCCCCCGCGGCGGGCAGCTCCACGCTGTAGGGCATCGGTGAATCGGCCGCCGACGCCATCGTCGGCGTGATGGCGCACGCTGCAAGCGAAGCGAGCAGCAGTGCGGGTGCGCGCAAGCGCATTAGGTCCAAACCCCCCTGGGAAACGACAAAAAACACTCCGGCCCTCACCGGAGTTTGTCGTGCATTGGAGCGCGGCGACGCGCCGTATGACAATCAGTCGGGCGTTGAGGTGGTTAAACGCGTCGCGGCAGTCCTGGCAGCAGCCGTGCAGCGTGACGTCGTGATCTGAGACGTCGAAGGAGACGCGAGTGGCGAGCGCGTGGAGGGCGTGTTCGAGTGCGTCGTCCTGGAACGGTTCCAGCCGTCCGCACCCGTCGCACACCAGGTGGTGATGGTGCTCGTGGGCGGCGTGGCCGCGCTGCGGCTCGTACCGCGCGACGCCGTCGCCGACGTCCACGCGGGTGAGCAGGTCGAGGCTGACGAGCTCGTCCACGACGCGGTAGATCGAGGCGCGGCCGACGCGCCGGCCTTCACCGGTGCGCAGACGGTCCTCGATGTCCAGCGCGGACAGCGCGCAGGGCTGGTCGTCGAGCAGCTCGATCACCGCCTCACGGGCGCCACCGCGCCGGTACCCGGCGCCGGAGAGCTTCTCCAAAGCCTGTTCCGACCACTCTGCCATCGCGCTCAATGATAGGCGCGGGCCTGCGGCGTCCCGACGTCGCGCAGGTCGGCCTCGATGCGCTGCGCGGTGGCCAGCAGCGGCGGCAGGAGTGTCTTGCGCACGGCTTCGCGGGAGGCGCGGCTCGCGTGCGCGGAGACGTTGACGGCGGCGACGACGGCGCCGTCGCGCCCGCGGACCGGAGCGGCGACGGACCGCAGGCCCTCCTCGAGCTCCTGGTCCACGAGCGCCCAGCCCTGGGCGCGGATCGTGGCGAGCTCGGCGGTGAGCGCGGCCGGGTCGGTGATCGTCCGCGGCGTCAGCGGCCGCAGCTCGGCGCGGGCGAGGTAGGCGTGCAGCTCGGCCTCGGGCAGCGCGGCGAGCAGCACGCGCCCCATCGAGGTGGCGTGGGCGGGAAAGCGGGTGCCGACGTTGATCGAGACGCGCATGATCCGGCTCGTGGGGACGCGGCCGACGTAGACGATCTCGTCGCCGTCGAGCACGGAGACGCTGCTGGACTCGTGGATCTCGGCGGCGAGCCGTTCGAGGTGCGGTTCGGCGATCTCCGGCAGCGAGAGGCTGCTCAGATACGCGTAGCCGAGCTCCAGGATGCGGGGCGTGAGCGCGAACCGCTTGCCGTCCGTGCGCACGTACCCGAGCGCCTGCAGCGTCAGCAGGAAGCGGCGCGCGGCCGCGCGCGTGAGCTCGGCGCGCTGGGCCACCTCGGACAGCGTCAGCTCCGGTTCCTCGGGCCCGAAGGCCTTGATCACCGCCAGGCCCCGCTCCAGGGATTGGACGAAGTCACTCACTCCGACAGCGTCTTGTTCGCGATCGCGACCGCGCTGTTGGCGGCCGGCACGCCGGCGTAGACCGCGGTATGGATCAGCACCTCGAGGATCTCCTCGTCGGTGAGGCCGTTGCGCTTGGCGGCGCGGACGTGCATCGGGATCTCGTTCTCGGCGCGCAGCGCGGTGAGGATGGCGAGCGTGATGCACGAGCGGGTCTTGCGGTCCAGGCCGGGCCGGGTCCACGCCTCGCCCCACGCGGAGCGGGTGATGTACTCCTGGAACGGGCGCGTGAAGTCCGTGGCGTTGTCGGTCGCGCGGTCCACGTGCTCGTCGCCGAGCACTTCGCGCCGGACCTTCATGCCCGCCTCGTAGCGCGGGTCCTCGCTCATCGCAGGTGCTCCCGGATGAGCTGGGTGACGTCGTCCGCGCGTTCGACGTTGAGCAGGTGCGCGGCGGGGTCGAGGATCTCGAGCTGCGCGTGCGGGATCGCGCCCGCGATCACCGCCGCGTGGTCCTCCGGCGGGGTCGCCGGGTCCTGCGCCCCAGCGATCACCAGCGTGGACGCCTTGACGTGCGGCAGCCCGTCGGTGAGGTCCATCTGCTCGATGATCGAGCAGCAGCTCGCGTAACCCTCGTCGGGGACGCCGACGAACATCTCACGCCAGTCGCTGAGGTC
Source organism: uncultured Solirubrobacteraceae bacterium (assembly GCA_963724195.1). Classification (GTDB taxonomy): domain Bacteria; phylum Actinomycetota; class Thermoleophilia; order Solirubrobacterales; family Solirubrobacteraceae; genus Solirubrobacter. Next base: position 19,350 of record CAVRTQ010000003.1, read on the forward strand.
GTTGGCCTTGCGGTAGGCCTCGGTGAACCAGCGCTCGAACGTGCCGTCGACGATCGCCTCGGTGCCCTGCTCGCGTACGAGCTTGGCGCGGTCCACCCACATCTCGGCCGGGCCCATCTTGGGCGAGGTGGCGAGCAGCACGAGCTTGTCGATGCGCTCGGGGGCGTTGATCGCGAGCCACTGGCCGGTCATCCCGCCGAGCGAGAGGCCGGCGAAGTGCGCCCGCTCGACCCCGAGGTCGTCGAGCAGGTCCAGCACGTCGCGGCCGACGTCCTCGATCGAGTACGGGCCGGGCGGCGTATCGCTCTTGCCGTGGCCGCGCGTGTCGTAGCGGACGAGCCGGAAGGTCCGGGCCAGCGCCTTCGCCTGCGGGTCCCACATCTGCAGGGTGGCCCCGAGCGAGTTCGAGAGCACGAGGACGGGCGCGTCCTCGGGCCCGGTGACGCGGTGGTACGGGATCATCGGTGCTCCAGGGCTCGGTCGACGAGGGCGGATGCGGCGCCGGTGTCGCCATCCGACGCGCGAGCGCATCTGCTCCGCGTCGACCTCGAGGGTTTCCAGGGACGTTCGCAGCCAGCTCGCGGCGGAGCCGGTCACGGTCAGCAGCTCGGTGAGCGGGCGCCACTCGCTGTGCCAGGAGCCGGCGCCGCGCTCGTGCTCCTGGATCATGGCCGCGAGCAGCGTCGCGACGAGGCCCGGCGCCTGCTTCGCGCAGCCGAGCGCGGAGACCGCGGCGACGGGGTTGTGCTTGTGCGGCATCGACGTGGAGCCGCCGCCGACGCGCTCGCGCACCTCCGCCACCTCGGACTGGCTGAGCAGGACGATGTCCAGCGCCGCCTTGCCCGCCGCGCCCGCCGCGACCCCCAGCGCGCCGGCGAGCTCGCCGACGCGGCCGCGCAGCGTGTGCCACGGCAGCACCGGCTTGTCGAGGCCGAGATCCAGCTTGTACGCGGGGTCGAGCGTGCCGGCCGGCCCACCGAGCTGGTAGGGGAGGCGGACGCTGTGCAGGTGGTCGGCGGCCTCGTCGAGCCCGACCATCCAGCCCGCGGCCTTCAGGCCGAACGTCGTCGGCTGGGCCTGCTGGAGGAGCGTGCGGCCGATGATCGGCGTGTCGCGGTGTGCCTCGGCGAGCTGCGCCGCAGCTTCGGCCGCGCCGCGCAGGTCGTGCAGGAGCGGGACGAGCGCGCGCTTGGTGACGAGCATCGCCGCGGTGTCCATGGCGTCCTGGCTCGTCGCGTCCTTGTGCACCGGTGCGTCCGTGTGGGCTTTCAGCGCCTTGACCACGGCACCCGCGGGGTTGCCGATCTCGGCCGCTCCCGCCCCGATCTCCGCCACGTCGTAGCGGTCGGCATCGCACAGCGCGGCGATCTCGTCGGCCTGCTCAGTCGTGATCTCACCGGTCTGCGCCTGCGCGCGGGCGAGCGCGGCCTCGAAGTCCAGCAGCGCCTGCAGCCACGCGCGGCCGGAGACCTGCTCGGCTACGCCGCCGCGCGCGAGCACGCCCGCGAAGACGTCCTCAGAGCTTGAAGAAGACGGTTTCACGCGCACCTTGGACGTGGACGTCGAACCGGTAGTCGCCGCCATCGCGGCGCGCGATCAGCGTCGCGCGGCGCGCCTCCGGCACGCTGGCCAGCACCGGGTCGCCCGCGTTGTCCTCGTCGGCGAAGTAGATCCGGGTCACGGTGCGGTTCAGCATGCCGCGCGCGAAGACGCTGACGTCGATGTGCGGCGCCTGCTCGCCGTCCACGCGGCCCGGCTTGAGCGTGAAGATCTCCCACGCGCCCTCGTCGTCGGTCGGGCAGCGGCCGAAGCCGCGGAAGTCCGTGTCGAACTTGCCGTCCGGGTCGGCCTGCCAGGTCTCGATCAGCGCGTCGGGGATCACGTCGCCGGCGCCGTCGAACACGCGGCCGTGAATGCGGATGCGGCCCGGCGTCCCCTCCGGCACGACGTCTGGGCCGTCCGGCCACGGCAGCCCGATCGCCAGGTAGGGACCCACGGTCTGCGAGGGCGTGGTGCTCACGCGTGCGGCTCCTCGGTCGGCGTGGCCTCCGCCCCGCGCAGGACGATGTCCCAGCGGTACGCGAGCGCCCAGTTCTCCTCGGTGGCGTCGTAGTCGAACGCGCTGATCATCCGCTTGGCCGCCCGCTCGTCACGGACCGAGTTGTACATGGGGTCCTGGAAGAACAGCGGGTCGTCCGGGAAGTACATCTGGGTCACGAGGCGCTGGGTGAACGCGCGCCCGAACAGCGAGAAGTGGATGTGCGCCGGCCGCCACGCGTTCGGGTGGTTGCCCCACGGGTACGCGCCCGGCTTGATCGTCAGGAAGCGGAAGTAGCCGTCTTTGTCCGTGAGCGCGCGGCCCGCGCCGGTGAAGTTCGGGTCGAGGGGCGAGGGCCAGTTGTCGACCTTGTGCCGGTAGCGGCCGCCCGCGTTGGCCTGCCAGATCTCGACCAGCGTGTCCGGCACCGGCCGCCCGTCGTCCTCCTTCACGTGGCCGTGGACGATGATCCGCTGGCCGATCGCCTCGCCCTGCGGGCCGCGCGTGAGGTCGTGGTCGTACTCGCGCAGGCGGTCTTCGCCGAACACCGGCGCCGTGACCTCGGTGAGCCGCTGCGGAAGGATGATCAGCGGCTCCTTCGGGTGCCGCAGCGCCGTCGACTTGTAGCCGGGGTAGTCCATCGGCGGATGGACTTCTGCGTCGTCACTGAAACGTCACGCTTCGATCACCACTGCGAGCCCCTGGCCGACACCGATGCAGATGGCGGCCACGCCCCACTTGCCGCCCTTGGCCTTGAGCCCGTGGGCGAGCGTGCCCAGGATGCGCCCGCCGGACGCGCCGAGCGGGTGGCCGATGGCGATCGCGCCGCCGAACACGTTGACCTTCTCCGGGTCCAGGTCCTGCCACTCACCCACACAGGCGAGCGACTGCGCGGCGAACGCCTCGTTGAGCTCCACCAGGTCCACGTCGTCCCACGTGATCCCGGCGCGCTTCAAGCGCCTTGTTCGCGGCCTCCACCGGCCCGATCCCGAAGATGTCCGGGTCCACGGCGTGCGTGCCGCGGCCCGCGATCCGCGCGAGCGGCTCGCCGTCGAAGCCCTCGCCCGCGATCAGCACGGCGGAGGCGCCGTCGTTGAGCGGCGACGCGTTGCCGGCCGTGACCGTCCCGTTCTCCTTGACGAACGCGGGCTTGAGCTTGGCCAGCTTCTCCAGCGAGGAGTCCGCGCGGATACCTTCGTCGCGCGCGAGGTCGACGTCCGGCACCGGGACGACCCAGGAGTCGTAGAAGCCGTCGTTCCAGGCCTGGTCGGCGAGCTGGTGGCTGCGCAGCGCGAACGCGTCCTGCGCCTCACGGCCGACGCCGTGGATGCCGGCCAGCTTCTCGGTCGACTCGCCGAGCGAGATCGTCCACTGGTCCGGCATGTTCGGGTTGACCATGCGCCAGCCGAGCGTGGTGGAGTGCATCGTCTGCGGACCGGCCGGGAAGCCCTTCTCCGGCTTCTGCACCACCCACGGCGCGCGGCTCATCGACTCCACGCCGCCGACGAGCACGACGTCGGCGTCGCCGGTCTCGATCGCGCGGCTCGCGAGCATCGCGGCGTCCAGGCTGGACCCGCACAGGCGGTTGACCGTGCTCCCGGGCACCGAGGTCGGCAGCCCGGCGAGCAGCGTGGCCATGTGCCCGACGTTGCGGTTGTCCTCGCCCGCGCCGTTGGCGTTGCCGAAGATCACGTCGTCGATCTGCTCGGGATCGACGCCGGTGCGCTCGACGATCGACTTCACGACGACGGCGCCGAGGTCGTCCGGCCGCACGTTCGCGAGTGCGCCGCCGTAGCGGCCGAACGGGACGCGCACGGCGTCATAGACGTATGCGGCGCTCATGCCGCGACCAATTCTCTCAACGCCTTCAGCTCCTCTTCCGTCGGCGGCTCGGTGGTCTTGAGGTCGTCGGCGATCTTCAGGTCCCAGCCCGTCGCCTCCCGTGCCTGCTCGGCCGTGATGCCCGAGTGCACGTGCGTGAGGACGAGCTCCGCCGTCTCCGGGTCGGGCTCGAGGATGCCGAGGTCGGTGATCACCTTGGTCGGACCCTTCCCGCGCAGGCCGAGCCGCTCACGCGCGCCCGGACCGTCGAGGTGGCCGACGGACGTGATGAAGTCGACCTTCTCGACGAACGCGCGCTTGGACTGGCGCACGATCACGATCACCTCGCCGCACGACGCGGCGATCTCCGGCGCGCCGCCCGCGCCCGGCAGCCGCACCTTGGGATGCGCGTAGTCGCCGACGACCGTCGTGTTGATGTTCGCGAAGCGGTCGATCTGCGCGGCGCCGAGGAAGCCGACGTCGATCCGGCCGGGCTGCACCCAGTAGTTGAAGATCTCGGGCACAGAAGCGATGGAGTCGGCGGTCTCGCCCAGCATGCCGTCGCCGATCGACAGCGGCAGCCGCGGCGGCTTGGCGCCGATCGCGCCCGCTTCGTACACGAGCACGAGCTCGGGGTTGTGGGTGCGGCGGGCGAGGTTCGCGCCCGTGCTCGGCAGGCCGATGCCCACGAAGCACGCCGTCGTGTCGCGCAGCTGGCGCGCGGCCTCGACGCTCATCATCTCGTCGGACTCGTAGGAGCTCACAGCGCCTCCAGCCACTCGTCGAACTTCGCGCGATCGCGCGAGATCGCATCCCACTCCCGGTACGCGACGTTGTCGCGCTCGTAGTAGTCCTGCGCGTAGGAGGGCTTCGCGCCGCCCGGCACCTCGCACACGCGCGTGACCGTCCAGCGCGGCAGCACGACGGCGTACGGCCGGTCGTCCAGCTCGTCGACGATCTCCTCGACGGTGACGATCGAGCGCTTGGCGCCCAGCACCGTCTCCTTCTGCACACCCGTCTGGCCCCAGAGCTGGACGTTGCCCTGCCGGTCGGCGCGCTGCGCGTGGATGATCCCCACGTCCAGGCCGAGCGCCGGCACGGCCGTGAGCTGCTCGCCGGTGAACGGGCACGTGATCGTCTTGATCGTGTCCGTGTGCTCGGGCAGCGACGTGCCGTTGTACCCGCGCATGACGGCGAACGGCAACCCGGACGCGCTCGCCACGTAGCGGTTGGCCATGCCCGCGTGCGAGTGCTCCTCGATCTCCAGCGCGCCCGTCTGCACGGCCTCGCGGAAGCGGTGCAGCGACCCGACCCCGGGGTTGCCGCCCCAGGAGAAGATCAGCTTGCGGGCGCAGCCGGCGCCGATGAGCTGGTCGTAGACGATGTCCGGCGTCATCCGCACGAGCGTGAGGTCACGCTTGCGTTGGCGGATGAGCTCCTGTCCCGCGGCCACGGGAATCAGGTGGGTGAAGCCCTCGAGGGCGACCGTATCGCCGTCGCGCACCAGGTCCGCGACGGCATCGGGCAAGGATGTGATTTCCGCGTGTGTTCGCATAGAGAACGCTCGTGCGCCTGACGAACAGTATCAAGGACGGTGATGTCCGGCGTCCTGCGGGACACTCACCGGGCATGCACGATGAAGCGCAGCTCGAGCGGCTGCATCGCGAGCACGCCGGGGCGGTCCGGGCGTTCGTCCGGCGGCGGATCGGTGACGACGAGGCCGACGAGGTCGTCGCCGACGTGTTCGTCGTGGCCTGGCGCCGGAGTGCTGACCTGCCCGCCGAGCCGCGGACCTGGCTGCTCGGCGTGGCCCGCAAGGTGCTGGCCAATCGCCATCGCAGCGCCAAGCGCCAACGGGCGCTGTACGAGCGTCTCGCGCACGAGGCCGAGCGCGGCCCCATCCACACCGGCGAGCCCGTGGCGAACGAGGCCGGCGCCCTGTTGCGTGGACTCGCCGCGCTGCGCGCCGGTGACCGCGAAGTGCTGCTGCTCGTCACCTGGGACGGCCTGAGCCACGCCGAAGCGGCGGCCGTCCTCGGCGTCCGCCCGGCGACGCTGACGATGCGCGTCCATCGCGCCCGTGCCCGCCTCGAGCGCGTGCTCGAGCCCGATGCGCCGCCCGCCGCGCCGGCGCGCATCCAACCTTCCAGCTACGGAGCCTGACGCCATGCCCACCGAGACCCCAGATCTCCTCGACCGCCTGCAGGCGGTGAACCCCGCCGTCGGCGACGACCCGGCGCCCGCGTGGGAGGACACGCGCCGACGGCTCGCACCCGCGCCGCGCACGACGTGGCGCCCGCGCCGAGCGCTCGTGCTCGGAGCCGCCGTCGCCGCCGCGGCCGTCACCGCGACGTTCATCGTCGATTCCGGCGATGCTCCACGCCAGGCGCCGCTCGGCGTGCTCGAAGCCGCTGCGGCCACAGCCGTCACCGATGCGCGCTTCTCCGGCTACACCGCCGAGACGCACGTCGACATCCGCACCCCGGACGGGCCAGGCACCGACGACACGAGCTGGAGGATCGTGCGCCCTGTCTCCAGCACCGAGTACGAGGCTCGGATGGAGTCGCTGCGGCCCGTCCCGACGGAGCCGTTGCCTCCGGGCGGGACGCCCGTCGTGCCCAAGCTCGAAGGCGTGGAGCGGATCGAGCGGCGCGAAGGCGACAGGATCCGCGACATCACGCGCTGGCGCCAGCCCTACGGGACGATGTACCAGGGCATCCCGGCCTTCTTCCGCCCGGGGAGCACGGCGCCGCCCGTGCGGGTCCCGACCGACCCGGACGTGGCCGCCGCCGCCGTGGCCGCGTGGGCCGCCGACCGCGTGCCCGCGGGCCTGCATCCGGAGCTGGCGTCGCTGATCCAGGAGGCCGGTCGCTCACCGATCGCGCGCACGCTCATCTACGCCGGGAACGTCCTGACCGCGCCGCGCGTGGACCCGGACGTGCGCGCCGCGGTCTACCGGGCGCTCAGCCGCGTCGCGGCCGTGAAGGTGGACCCGACGGCGAAGGACGCGTTCGGCCGGCCGGGGGCCGCGCTGATCGCCGAGGACACCGACGGCAAGTCGCGCACGCGCTCCGAGTTGCTCATCGACCCCGCGACGTCGCGCATCCTCGCCGAGCGGCACGTCTTCACCCCCGAGCCGGGGGTCAACGAGAACCGGGGCAAGAACGAGCCCCCGTATGGCGAGGGCTCGCAGGAGACGACGTACCGCTACACGGACTGACGCTACGGGTTCGTGGTCGACAGGGTGAAGGTCACCGCCTTCGAGTAGGTGCCCGTCCGCAGCGGGTCGGTGGACTTGATGCGCTGCTGGAACGTGACGGCGACGGCCTCGCTGGAGGTCGGCGCCGTCCAGGCGCTCTTGCCGAGCCCCACCCGCAGCGGTTCGGGCAGGGTGAACGCGCCGTTGGCGAGGTGGCCAGGGTCGGAGACGGAGAGCGTCGCGTCGCCCGCCGTGGAGGTGACCGTCGCGGTCGTCGTCGCCGTGTAGTCCTGCGTCACGCCCGGTGTGAACGCCCCGAACGACGCGGGCGCGACGGACAGCGACAGCGTCGCCGGGACCGTCCCGCCGACCGTGCCGGGCGCGAACTCGGCGGCGTTCGGCGCGTTCCCGAGCGCCCGCCCGCCCGGCCCGTCCGCGAACGTGAGCCACCGGGCCTTCGGCGGTCCCTGGTTCACGCCCGGGCGGGAGTAGTCGCAGACGCCGTTCGGGAACGTGGCCTGCAGCGTCGCCCACTGCGCGTCGGTGAAGCTCACCGCGTAGTCCGTCCGCGCGAGCGGCTTGAGCTGGCACTTGACGATGTCGAGCGTGTACGGCACGCCGGCCGCGAGCCGCGGGTTCCCGTACGAGGTCCAGGTGCCGTTGCAGCTCAGGTCGCCGCGCACGCCGCCGGCCATGAAGCAGCCCTCGGCCGGCTTCTCACCCGTGTCCAGCCAGCGGCGCATGGCGTCGAACTGGTTCGGCACCGTGCCGCCGGTACGCGAGAGCCAGATGACCTGGTTGTCGTGGTTGCCGTTCGAGCGGTCCAGCCGCGCGCGGTAGGTGAAGGAATGGAACGCCGGGTGGAAGCCGGTGTCGTCCATCTGCGCGCCGGTGCGGTTGTCGATCTCGGGGATCTTCGCCGCTCCGGTGGCGCTGTTGACGCGGCCGGTCTCGTACGCGATCCGCAGCGCGTCCGGGTCGGCCACCGAGCGCGCGGCCGTGAAGTTGCCGTCGATGTCGATGCCGCCGACCTTCGCGTTCAGATCCACGAACTGCTCGGGCGTGAGCTGTCCGCGCGTCAACGCGACGAGCCCGTACTGCACACCGACGTTGTCGATGGCCAGCTTGCCCTTGCCGTTCGGCGCGTCCGGCGTGACCGTGACGCCGAACACCGCGCGCATGAAGTCGGCGATGCCGCAGCGCTCGCCCGTCGGGTTGGTGACCGGGTGCCAGACCTGCGCCGGCTGCAGGCCGCAGGCGACGTTCGCGGTCGGCACGAGCTCCGTGCGGTCGGCGCCGAACGCCAGCACCTTCTGCCCGCACAGGTTGTCCGGGTTCGTGGGATTCGAGCCCCACACGGGCTGGCGCGTGGCCGCGGTGGGGAAGAGCGCGTTGGGCGGCGCGGTGGCGTGGCCCGGATTGCTCAGCGGGCTGGTCGGCCAGAAGTAGTGCATGAGCACGCGGCAGTCGAGCGAGCCCTGCACCTGCGTCCAGTGGTCCTCGAAGGCCTGGCTCGTCGTGAGCCCGTCGAGCAGGCCGGGGTAGTTCTCGGCCAGCAGGTGCTGCTGCATCGTCGCCGCCGAGCCGCCGTTGCCGATCGTGTACTTCAGCGGCCCGTAGCGCTCGACGACGATCTCCTTGGTCATCATCGCCGCCTCGGCCGAGACCACGTCGTTGCAGTTGTTGGCGAAGATGTTCAGGCTCGAGGTCGCGACCGCGAAGCCCGCGCCGAGTGGCTGCGCCTGCAGCACGTTGCCCGGCGCGAGCTGGCGGTGCTCGGTGCCGCACGCGCCGCCGAACGTGTAGAAGAGCTTGCCGCTCCAGGGCTGCTCGGCCGACCACGGCGCGATCGGCTTGCCCGGGTCCACGAGCACGGCCATCTGGTAGATGCCGCGGTTGACGGTGCCGGTGACGCGCTGGACGATGAACGGCACGGTCAGTCCGCGGTCGGTCGTGGTCTGCTGGATGTCCGTGGCCGCCGGGTCGTACGGCACGAACTGGTTGGCCGTGTTGCGGTACAGCAGCTCGACCCGCGTCGGTGCGTTGCACTGCGCGTCGGTCGCCGCGCCGAGCGGCGGGTTCGAGGCGTTCGGATTGCAGGCGTAGGGCGTGATCTGCGGGCCGGAGAAGACCGGGCCGCCGATCGGATGGTTCGTGATCGTGAGTCGCTTTCCGCCGCCGCTGGAGTCGCGGACGGTGAGCACGTTCTCACCCACCTTCAGGCCGGTCACCAGCCCTTCCAGGCGGCCGCTCGGACGCACGGCGAAGGCGCCGGTCACGTCGACACCATCGACGTCCACCGTCGCCGGCCCGCTGACTTTCGCCGCGACGAGCGCGTCCCCGCCCGAGACGAGGTCCGCACGGCCCGACAGCACTTCGAGCGACTGGACTCCGCTCGCCTCGGCGCTCCCCGCGCCGAGTCCTGCGACCAGCAACACGGCGACCGCCGTTGCGCGACCGACCATGGCCCTCTCCTCTCCCCAGATGACAGGTGGCCTGATACTCGGTTTCGACAATACTCCTCGTGTCCAGTACTGTCGCCGCGTGTCCTCGCAGCCGCATGTCGTCAGTCCGCACATCGGCTACGTGATCGGTCGTCTGGACCGCGCGATCCGGCGTGAGATCGGCGCGCTGGTCGCGCCCTTCAACCTCACCGTGCCCAAGTACACGGCGCTCTCGATCCTGCGCGACCGGCCCGGGCTCTCGAACGCGCAACTCGCGCGCCGAACCTACGTCACACCCCAGTCCATGGCCGAAGTGCTGAACTCCTTGGAGGCGGACGGGTACATCGTCCGCTCGCCCGCGGCCAACCACGGCCGCGTGCTCGAGGTGTCGCTCTCGGACCGTGGGCGCGAGGTGCTGACGGCGTGCGACCGCTCCGTCGGCCACATGGAGAACGCGATGCTCGCCGACCTCGACGAGGCCGGCCGCGAGCAACTGCTCGAAGCGCTCGTGAACGCGGTCTACCGGCTCGGGGCCGGGTTCGGTCCCCGTTGACAGTAGTCAGGTAGCCGAATACTCTCCGTTCCGGACCACCGGCGAGGAGAGAGGTGTGGTGGGAGTTGCGGTGACGGCACCGGCCGTCCTGGACGTGCACGACCTGCGCGTGACCTACGCGGGCGCCGTGAAGGCGCTGCGAGGTGTCTCGCTGTGCGTGCCTGAAGGCGCTGTCGTGGCCGTGCTCGGCAACAACGGCGCCGGCAAGTCGACGCTGCTGCGCGCGCTCTCCGGCACGCTGCCGGCGCAGGGCGGCGCGATCACCGGCGGCACGATCCAGTTCCGCGGCCAGGCGCTCCCGCGTGACGACGCCGCGTCGATCGCGCGCGGCGGCCTCGTCCAGGTGCCCGAGGGCCGGCGCGTGTTCGCCAACCTCACGGTCGAAGAGAACCTGCGCGCCGGTGCGCTCGCGTCGCCGGACAAGGCGGCGCGCGCCGAAGCCCGCGCGTGGGTCGACGAGCTGTTCCCGATCCTGCGTGAGCGTGCGTCGCAACGGGCGGGCCTGTTGAGCGGCGGCGAGCAGCAGATGCTCGCGATCGGTCGCGCGCTGATGGCCTCGCCCCGGGTGCTCCTGCTCGACGAGCCGTCGCTCGGGCTGGCGCCGAAGATCGTCGAGCGGGTCGGCGCGGTCATCCGCGAGATCAACGAGCGCGGCGTGACCGTCGTGCTGGTGGAGCAGAACGCCGCGATGGCGCTGTCGGTCGCCGACCGCGCGGTCGTGCTCGAGGTCGGAGAGGTGGCGCTGGAAGGGACCGCGGACGAGCTGGCCGAGAGCGAGGCGGTCAAGGAGCGCTACCTCGGCGTCGCGAAGGTCACGGCCACGCCGCAGCGCGTGGAGAGCTCCGCGCAGCCGCTCGCGGTCGACGGCCTGTCCGTGCAGTTCGGCGGCCTCGCCGCGCTCAGCGACGTCTCCTTCACCGTCGAGCCCGGCTCGCTGCACGCGCTGATCGGGCCCAACGGCGCGGGCAAGTCCACGTGCCTGAACGTGCTCTCCGGTGTCTACGCGGCGAGCGCGGGGTCGGTCCGCTACGGCGAGCGGGAGCTCACGAAGCTGCGCCCGCACCGGATCGCCGCGCTCGGCGTCGCGCGCACGTTCCAGAACATCGCGCTCTCGCCGAGGGTCTCCGTGCTCGACAACCTGCTCGTCGCGCGCCACCGCTTGATGCGGTCGGGGTTCATCGCCGACGGGCTCAAGCTGCCCCGCGCGCGGCGGGAGCGCGCGGGGCACGAGCTGCGGGTGCGCGAGATCGCGGACCTGCTCGGCCTGACCGAGCTCGAGCGCTCCGTCGGCACGCTCTCCTACGGCACGCGCAAACGGGTCGAGCTGGCCCGCGCGCTGTGCGCCGAGCCCGAGCTGCTGCTGCTCGACGAGCCCGTCGCCGGCATGGTGCGCGACGAGTCGGCAGGCGATGGCCGAGGCCATCTCCCGCGCCCGGGCCGAGCTCGGCATCTCCGTCCTGCTCGTCGAGCACGACATGACGTTCGTGATGGGCATGGCCGACCGCGTGACCGTGCTCGACTTCGGCAAGCGGATCGCCGACGGCACCCCGGCCGAGGTCCAGCGCGACCCGGAGGTGCTCACGGCCTACCTCGGAGGCGCGGCATGAACCAGTTCGTGACGCTGCTCGTCGGCGGCCTGTTCCTCGGCGCGATCTACTCGCTCGTGGCGCTCGGGTTCGTGACCGTCTTCAAGGCCACGCACGTGATCAACTTCGCGCAGGGCTCCGTGCTGCTGCTGGGCGCGTACGTGATCGCCCGCGCGCACGAGACCGTCGGGTTCGCGCTGGCGGTGGCGCTCGGCGTGCTGGTCGCGGCGGCGGCCTCGATCCTGATCGACGCCGTCCTGATCCGCCGCATCCGGCGGGCCGACCTCGGCACGCTGGCGATCCTCACGCTCGGCGTCGACATCCTGCTCGCCACCGAGCTCTCGCGCCGGATCGGCACCGACGTGCTCAACATCGGCGCGCCGTGGGGGAACGACGTGACCGAGCTGGCCGGCATCCGCGTCGCCACCTCGCGGGTGATCGCCGGCGCGGTGGCCGCGCTGCTGGTGGCCGGCTTCTGGGTCGCGTTCAAGTTCACGGACTTCGGGATCGCCATGCGCTCCGCGGCCGAGGACGGCGAGGTCGCCTCGCTGATGGGCATCCGCCTGAACCGCGTGGCGGCCACGGCGTGGGCGCTCGCGGGCGCGCTGGCCGCGGTCGGCGGGCTGTTCCTGACGAGCTTCCCGGCCGCGGGCGTGACCGGGAGCGTCGGCCTGCTCGCGCTGGCGACGATCCCCGCCGTGGTGCTCGGCGGGTTCGACTCCCCCGGTGGCGCCGTGGTCGGTGGGCTGATCATCGGCGTCGTGTCCGTGCTCACCGCGGGCTACCAGGAGGAGCTGTCGTTCCTCGGGCGCGGACTCGGCGGCGTGGCGCCGTTCGCGGTGATGTTGCTCGTGCTGCTGGTGCGGCCGTCCGGGCTGTTCGGGACGCGGGAGCTGACGCGTGTCTAGATGGGCGGCGTACGTGGGAATCGTCGTCGTGCTCGCGGCGGTCCCGATCTGGTTCGAGAGCTTCTGGCTGCAGACCGGGTTGTTCGCGATGGCGGCGATCATCGCGGCGATCGGGCTCTCGATCCTCGTCGGGATCGCCGGCCAGCTCTCGCTCGCGCACGCGTTCTTCGTCGCCATCGGCGCCTACGGCTACGCGTATCTGGCGGACAAGATCCCGCCGCCGCTCGCGCTGATCGCGGCGGTGCTGCTGGCCGGCCTGGCGGGCGCACTGTTCAGCCCGATCGCCGGGCGCGTGCGCGGCATCTACCTGGGCCTGGCGTCCCTCGGCCTCGTCTTCCTCGGCCAGCACATCCTGCAGAACGCCACGGGGATCACCGGTGGCTACCGCGGCATCGCCGTGCCACCGTTCAGCGTGTTCGGGTTCGAGTTCACCGCTGCCGACGAGCTCGTCGTCCTCGGCGTGCCGTACGGGCCGCTGGAGAAGCTCTGGTACCTCGGGCTCGTCCTCGTCGCCGTCTCGCTCTGGTACGGGGGCAACCTCGTCGCGAGTCGCGCCCGGGCCGCGCGCTGGCGACGGTGCGCGACAGCGAGGTCGCGGCGGCCACCAACGGGATCGACGTCTTCCGCTACAAGGCGGCCGCGTTCACCGTGTCCTCGATGTACGCCGGGCTCGGCGGCGTGCTGATGGCGCTCGCGTTCGGGCGCATCGTCCCCGAGTCCTTCGGCTTCCTGCTGTCCGTCGACTTCCTCGTGATGGTCGTCATCGGGGGCGCCGGATCGGTCGGCGGCGCGGCGGCGGGAGCCGTCTTCGTCACCGCGCTGCCGCTGATCCTCAACCACTACAGCGGCTCGTTGCCGCTGCTCGCCGAACCGGGAAGCGGCGGTGTCGGCGCCGCGGAGCTCAGCCGGTTGCTCTACGGGGCGGCGATCGTCGCCGTCCTGCTGTTCGCCCGTGACGGGCTCGCCGGGCTCGTCCACCGAAAGGAGAGGGTCACATGAGGCGTGTCGGGACTGGTCGCGGCGGTGCTCGCGTTCGTGGTGGCGGCGTGCGGCAAGGGCGGGGCGGAGGAGGAGCCCACCGGCTCCGGCGAGCAGGCGGTCAAGACGGGCCCCGGCGCGAGCGCGGACACGATCACGCTCGGCTACCTGCCGGACCTGAGCGGCGTATTCGCGCCCAACGGCAAGGCGATGATGGAGGGCGCGAACCTCTACTGGGACGCCAAGAACAAGGCGGGCGGGATCTGCGGGCGCCAGATCAAGCTCAAGGTCCAGGACACGGGCTATGACCCGCAGAAGGCCGTCGCCGCCTACCAGCAGATCTCCGGCGACGTGATCGGCCTCGGGCTCGTCCTCGGCTCCTCGATCGTCAGCGCGCTGCTGCCCAACGTGCAGCAGGAGAACATGTTCCTGAACTTCGCGGGCTGGACGTCGGACATCCTCCCGAACGAGAACGTGGCCATCGCGGGCACCACCTACGACATCGAGGCCATCAACGCCGTCGACTTCCTGATGAAGGAGAAGGGCCTGGCCGCGGGCGACACGGTCGGGCATCTGTACTTCGAGGGCGACTACGGCGAGAACGCGCTCAAGGGCTCCAAGTTCGCCGCGGAGAAGCACGGGCTCAAGCTCGTCGAGCAGAAGATCACGCCGGCCGACCAGGACATGACCGGCCAGGTCTCGGCGTTCAAGAAGGCGGGCGTGAAGGCGATCCTGTTCAGCGCCGCGCCGCCGCAGGCCGCCTCGCTCGCGGGCCTCGCCGCCTCGCAGAAGCTCGACGTGCCGATCGTGGCCAACGGCCCCGGCTGGACGCCGCAGCTGCTCACCACGCCGGCCGCCGAGGCGCTCGAGGCCAACTACCACGTGGTCTCCTCGATGGCGCCGCTGTCCGTGCAGAGCGAGGGCGTGCAGAAGTTCCTGACCGAGTACAAGGCCGCCTACCCGGAGGGCACGCCGTCCTCGAACGGCTCGCTGTACGCGTACGCGGGCGCGCAGATCGCCGACGCCGCGTTGACGAAGGCGTGCGAGAACAAGGACCTCACGCGCAAGGGCGTGCTCGACGCGTTGCACTCGCTGACGGCGCTGGACACGGGCGGTGTCGTGGCCGGCAACCTCGACTTCAGCGACCCGGCGGCGCCTCCGGGCAACCTGGTCTACGTCGCGAAGGTGAGCAAGGACGCGCCGGGCGGGCTCGAAGCGCTGGGTGAGCCGTCGCAGGCGGCCGACGCGGAGGGCTACGAGTTCTGATGACCACGTTGGCGGAGCTGCCCGGCCTGGCCGGGCAGCGCCTCGGGCCGACGGAGTGGCGGGAGATGACGCAGGCGCGCGTCAACGAGTTCGCCGACGTCACCGAGGACCACAACTACATCCATGTCGATCCCGAGCGGGCGAAGGACTCGCCGTTCGGCGGGACGATCGCGCACGGCTACCTGAGCGTCGCGCTGCTCGCGCCGATCTCCCAGCAACTGCTGGACGTACAGGGCGCGACGGGGGTGAACTACGGGATGGACCGGCTGCGGTTCCCGGCGCCGTTGCCGGTCGGCGCGGAGTTCCGCGGCAGCGGGGAGGTGCTCGACGTGACGGAGGTCAAGGGCGGGATGCAGGTCAAAGTGACGTTCACGGTCGAAGTGCGCGACCAGGAGCGGCCGGCGCTGGTGGCCGACTGCCTGTTCCGGTACTACGCATGAGGCTCGACGGGAAGGTCGCGGTCGTCACCGGCGCGGGGCGCGGGCTGGGGCGCGCGTACGCGGAGGCGCTCGCGCAGGCGGGCGCCTCGGTGGTGGTCAACGACCTCGAAGGGGCCGAGGAGGTGGCGGCGGCGATCGGCGGCGTCGCCGCGCCCGGCCCCGTGGGGTCCGCGGACACGGCCGACATGCTCGTCGCGACCGCCGTGGAGGCGTTCGGCCGGCTCGACGTGATGGTCACCAACGCCGGCGTGCTGCGCGACAAGGTGCTGTGGAAGATGACCGACGAGGACTTCGACCTCGTCGTGGAGACGCACCTGCGCGGGACGTTCACCTGCGCGCGGGCCGCGGCGATCCGGTTCCGCGAGCAGGGGGAGGGCGGGCGGATCGTCGTGGTCGGCTCGCCCGCCGGGCAGTACGGCAACTTCGGGCAGACCAACTACGCGGCGGCCAAGGCGGGGATCGTGGCCTTCGCGCGCACGTGGGCGATGGAGCTCGCGCGCGCCGGCGTGACGGTGAACGCGATCGTCCCGACGGCGTGGACGGCGATGACCGAGACGATCCCGATCTACGCGCCGCTCGTCGGCCGCGACGCGTTCCCGCCCGAGGTGCGGCGCGAGCACGCGCTCGGACCGGCTTCGGATTGCGCGCCGCTGGTCGTGTACCTGGCGTCCGACGCGGCGGCGGGCGTGACCGGGCAGGCGATCGGGATCGGCGGCGACCGGCTCTCGCTCTACTCGCATCCGGCCGAGGTGGCCCACGAGTTCCGCGACGGCGGCTGGACGGCGGACGCGATCGCCGACGCCGTGGCGGGGTTCGACGTGGGAGCCGTACGGCGTGCGCCTGCCGGAGCTGGACCTGTCGTGAACGTCGCCGACCTGGTCGCCATCGACGTGCACACGCACGCCGAGCGCAACGAGGGTGAGCCGCAGGACCCGGTGACGGCCGAGGTGCTGGACGCCGCGGGCCAGTACTTCGGCGGCTCGCCCCCGCAGCCCAGCGCGCAGGAGGTCGCCGACTACTACCGGGAACGGAAGATGGCCGCGGTGATCTTCACCGTCGACGACGAGGCGGGGATGGGGCGCAAGCGGCTCGGGAACGCGGAGGTGCTGGACGCGGCCGACGCGCAACCCGGACGTGCTGATCCCGTTCGCGTCGGTGGACCCGCACAAGGGCAAGCTGGCCGTGCGGGAGGCGCGGGAGTGGATCGAGCGCGGCGCGCGCGGGTTCAAGTTCCACCCCAACACGCAGGCCTTCTGGCCCAACGACCGGGCGTTCTACCCGCTGTACTCGGTGATCGAGGAGGCCGGGCTGATCGCCCTGTTCCACTCCGGCACGACCGGGATCGGGGCGGGGATGCCGGGCGGCGGCGGGGTGCGGCTGAAGTACTCCAACCCGATGGCGGTCGATGACGTCGCGGCCGACTTCGGCGGCCTGAACATCATCCTGGCCCACCCGTCGTTCCCGTGGCAGGACGAGGCGCTGGCCATCGCCGTCCACAAGCCGAACGTCTACATCGACCTGAGCGGCTGGTCGCCGAAGTACTTCCCGGAGATCCTCGTGCGGTACACGAACACCCTGCTCAAGCACAAGATGCTGTTCGGCTCCGACTACCCGCTGATCACGCCCGACCGCTGGTTGCGGGACTTCGAGACCATCGGCATCCGCGACGAGGTGCGGCCGCTCGTGCTCAAAGAGAACGCGGCGCGGCTGCTCGGGCTATGAGCGATCTGTCGTGGCCGGTGGTGCGGGCGGCGCGGCTGTACGGCGGCGAGGTCGCGGTGGTCGACGGCGAGCGCTCGGTCACGTACGGCGAGCTCGCGCGACGCGTGCGCGCGCTCGGTGGGCTCGACGCGCAGCGCGTGGGGTACCTCGGCCCGAACTCGCTCGCGCACATGGAGTGCTGGCTCGGGCTGCCGGCGTTCGGCAAGGTGCTCGTGGACCTCAACTACCGGCTCTCCGTCGATGAGCTGGCGTTCATGGTCCAGGACGCGGAGCTCGAAGCGCTGATCACGGACGATCCGCGGGCCGAGCAGCTCGGCGTTCCGGTGGTGGACTACGAGGCCTTGGTGGCCGGGCCGGAGCGGCCGTTCCCGGGCGTCGACGAGGACGCGCTCGCGGCGATCTCCTACACCGGCGGCACCACCGGCACGCCCAAGGGCGTGATGCTCAGCCACCGCAACCTGGTCTCGAACGCGCTCCACAACCTCGCGGTGACCGGTCACGCGCGGGAGGACCGCTGGCTGCACGTGTGCCCGATGTTCCACGTCGCGGGCACGTCGAACGTCTTCGCCTGCACGTGGGTGGGCGCGCGGTCGGTGATCCTGCCGCGCTTCGAGCCGGTGGCGGTGCTGGAGGCGATCGAGACGCACGGCATCACGCACGGCGTCTTCGTCCCGACGATGCTCGCCATGCTGCTCGAACACGCCACCGGCACCCCCGGTCTGCGCCACCTGCAGTACGCGGCGTCGCCGATCTCGCCCGAGCTGCAGCGGCGCGTGCTCGAGTGGCTGCCGGACTGCGACGTCGTCCAGTTCTACGGGATGACCGAGGCCGCGCCGACGGTCACGCGCCTCTCCCGCGCGGACCACGACTCCCGGCCGTCCTCCATGGGCGTGCCCGTCCCGGGCGTGCAGGCCGAGGTGCGCGCGCCGCGCGGCGAAGTGGGCGAGCTGTGGGTGCGCGGCCCGAACGTGATGCTCGGCTACTGGAACCGGCCCGAGGCCACGGCAGCAGGCGCTCGTCGACGGCTGGTACCGCACCGGCGACCTCGCGCGCGAAGACGAGGACGGCTACTTCTTCATGGTCGACCGCGCCAAGGACATGATCATCACGGGCGGCGAGAACGTGTACTCGGTGGAGGTCGAGGCGGTGCTGTCCAAGCATCCGGGCGTGGACGAGGTCGCGGTGTTCGGCGTCCCGGACGAGCGCTGGGGCGAGGCCGTGCACGCCGTCGTCGTCGGGCGCGCGGACCCAGAAGCGCTGCGCGAGCACTGCCGCACCGCCCTGGCCGGCTTCAAGGTCCCGCGCGTGATCGAGGTGCGCGACGAGCCGCTCCCCAAGTCCGGCGCCGGGAAGCTGCTGAAGAACCAGCTGCGCGAGCCGTACTGGGCGGGGCGCGACCGCATGGTGAGCTGACGGAACGTCCGGGCGCGGCCTCAGTGGAGGGTCGGGCGGTAGACGAGCTCCTGGATGCGCCGGTCGAGCGTCCGCTGCTCGAGCAACTCCAAGTCGAAGTCGACCGCGCCCCCGAAGATCGGCTCGGTGCCGGTGCGGCCGGAGATGACGGGGAAGACCGCCACCTGCACGCGGTCGACGAGGCCGGCGGCCATGAGCGCCCAGTTCAGCGACAGGCTGCCGTGTGAGCGCAGCGGGACTTCGGACGCCTGCTTGAGCCGGGCGACCTCGGCGACGGCGTCGGGCATGACGGTCGCGTTCTCCCACTCGAGCGGGGCCTTCAGCGTGGTCGAGGCCACGAACGTCGGCGAGTTCCGCATCCGCGTGATCCACCCCGCATCGAGCAGGGGGTCCGGGGTGCTCTCGCCCAGCATCTCCACGTACTGCCGGTAGGTCTTCGCGCCGAAGACCATCCGCTGCTCCGCGTCGTACATCGCCTCCCGGTGGTCGAGGAACTCGGGGCCCTGCTTGCCCCAGTAGCCGCCCCAGTCACCGTCGCTGTTGTATGAGCCGAAGCCGTCGAGGGTGCAGAAGATGTCCCAGGTGTACGTCGCGGTCATGCCGTTCTCCTCGGGTCGAGTAGCTCGTCCATCTGGCCGATGGCGGCCGTCATGCCGGCGTCCGTGCCCGTGTCGAAGATCCGCTGCATCGCTTCCGCGCTGTCCCACGACGCGGTGACGACCATCTCGGTGCCGCCACCCGCCAGCGCGGCCAGGGCGACGCGGATCGCCCCGGTGGGGAGCTCGGCGGCGCCGTCCTCGAACTCCAGCGCGTGTGGCGCGTCAACTGCGCGCACGCGCCACCAGCCGGTGTGCTGGTCGCCGTTCGGGCCGGTCATGGCGTAGGCCACGGTGCCGCCGGGCACCAGGTCGTGCTCTGTCACCGTCGCGGGGTAGCCCGGCGGTCCCCACCAGCGCTCCAGCTGGCGTGGGTCGCTCCACAGGCGCCACACACGCTCGATCGGCGCGTCGAAGCGCGCGGTGATTGTCATCGTCCGGGCGTCCGCGTCCTTGACCACGCTCGTCACGGGCATTCGAGAACCTGCTCCATGCGATCGATGCGCCCGCGCCACAGCGTCTCGAGCTCGTCGAGCAGGCGGTGCGCGCTTCGGAGCCGGGCCACATCGCCGCGTACACGCTGCTCTCGCCCGTGGCGCGTCTTGGTGACGAGGCCCGCGCGCTCGAGTGCTCCGACGTGCTTGTGCACCGCCGCGAAGCTGATCGGATAGCGGCGAGCCAGGTCGGAGACCGAGTGCTGCTCGTGCAGCACCACGGCGAGGATGTCGCGGCGGGTCGGGTCGGCCAAAGCGTGGAAGATGGCGTCGGCATCTACAACCATTCGGTTATAGGTTACCACCGCCCGTATCGTGAGGGCATGACGCAGGTGGCGATCGTCGGGGGAGGGCCCGCCGGGCTGATGCTCGGGCGGCTGCTGGAGCTACGCGGGATCGAGTCCGTGATCCTCGAGGTGCGTGACCGCGAGTACGTGCAGCAGCGCGTGCGCGCCGGCGTGCTCGAGCAGGCGACGATGGACCTGATGGACGAGGTCGGGCTCGGCGAGCGGATGCACGCGGAGGGGCTCGTGCACGAGGGCGTCGAGCTGCGCTTCGACGGCGAGGGCCACCGGATCGCGCTGACGGAGCTGACGGGCCGGGCGATCACCATCTACGGCCAGCAGGAGGTCGTCAAGGACCTGATCGAGGCGCGCGAGGCGTCGGGGCTGCCGCTGCACTTCGAGGTCAGCGACGTGGCCGTCGACCCCGCGGGAACGGTCCGGTACACGCACGAGGGCGAGCAGCACGTGTTGGAAGCCGACCTGATCGCGGGCTGCGACGGGTTCCACGGCGTCTGCCGGCCGACGATCGCCGACGTGCTCACCGTCTACGAGCGCGAGTACCCGTTCGGGTGGATGGGGATCCTGGCCGAGTGCGCGCCGAGCTCGGAGGAGCTCATCTACGCGCACCACGAGCGCGGGTTCGCGCTCGCCTCGATGCGCTCACACGAGATCACGCGCATGTACCTGCAGTGCGCGCCGGACGCGGAGCCGTGGGAGGACGACGCGATCTGGGACGAGCTGGACCGGCGCTTCGGCATGTCCGTCAACCGCGGGCGCGTGTTCGAGAAGGGCGTCACGCCGATGCGCTCGTTCGTGGTCGAGCCGATGCAGCACGAGCGCCTGTTCCTGGCCGGCGACGCCGCGCACATCGTCCCGCCCACCGGCGCCAAGGGCCTGAACACGGCGATGGCGGACGTCGCGCTGCTCGCGTCCTCGATCGGTGACGAGGCGGCCTTGAACGCGTACACGCAGCGCGCGTTGGAGCGCGTCTGGCGCGTGCAGCACTTCTCGTGGTGGATGACGTCGATGCTCCACCGCATGAGCGACGACCCGTTCGAGACGCAGATCCAGCGCTCCCAGCTGCGCTACACGGTCAGCAGCGAAGCGCAGGCCACCGCGCTGGCCGAGAACTACGTGGGCCTGCCCTTCATCACCGCGTGAAGCGCGGCGGGCAGCTGCGCGACCGTCATCACCAGCAGCACCGTGAGCGGCCAGTTCCACTCGCCTGACACGTCGTGGACGGCGCCGACGAGCGCCGGTCCGCACGCCGCGATCAAGTAGCCGACGCCCATCGCCATCGCGGTCATGCCCGCCACCTGGCCGGGGTCGCGCCCGCGCAGGACGGGGAGCATCAGCGCCAGCCCGAGCGCGCCGCCCTGGCCGATGCCGAGCGGCACCATCCACAGCAGCGAGAGGTCCGGCAGCAGCATCACGCCGAGCAGGCCGACGAGCGCCGTGCCGACGATCACCAGCAGCAGGTCGAGCTGGGTGTTCCGGCGCGCGGCCAAGCAGCGGGATCGCGAACGCCGGCACCATCTGCACGAGCTGCGTCACCCCGGACAGAAAGCCCGCGTAGCCCTCGCTCATCCCGTCGTCGACGAGGATCTCCGGCAGCCACGAGATCGTGCTGAAGAACGCCATCGACTGCAGGCCCATCAGCAGCGCGATCGACCACGCGACGCGGTTGCGCCACAGCGGGTGACCGACGGTCGCCTCCACGGGTTCGCGCGCACGCAGCGCGAGCGGCACCCACACGGCGAACCCGATCAGCGCCGGCAGCGCCCAGATCGCCAGCGCCGGCTCCCACCCGCCGAGCGCCTCCTCGAACGGGATCGCGGTGAACGTCGCGATCGTCGCCCCGGCCACGAGCGCGGTGCTGAACAGCCCGGTGAGGATGCCCGCGCCCTGGTCGGTCTTCGCGCGCACCCACGCGGGCGTGACCACCTGCGTGAGCGCGATCGCCGCGCCCGCCAGCAGCGTGCCGAGGTACAGCGGCGCGATCCCGCCCAGGCCGCGCGCCGCGGTCCCGAGCGCCGTGCACAGCAGCGCCAGCGCGATGATCCGCTCCACGGGGAACCGGCGGGCGATCCGCGGGCCGAGCGGCGCGAGGATGCCCAGGCACAGCAACGGCCCCGTCGTCAGCAGCCCCGCCGCCGCGGCCGACAGCCCGAGCTCAGCCCGGATGTCGGCCAACAGCGGCGGCAGGCTCCCGAAGAGCGGCCGCAGGTTCAACCCCGTCAGCAGGACCGGGAGAACTAACGCCCTAACCGAAGAAGACTTCAGCGGTCTCGTACAGCTCCGAGTCCACGAGCTTGGGCTCGGCGAGGGCCTCGGCGAGCGGCACGAGCTCGATGCTGGTCCCGCGCAGCGCGGTCATCTTGCCGTAGTCGCCCGCGGTGATCGCGTCCACGGCCTTCACGCCGAAGCGGCTGCCGAGCACGCGGTCGAACGCGAGCGGGGTGCCGCCGCGCTGGATGTGCCCGAGGATCGTGGTGCGGGACTCGAAGCCCGTCTTCTCCTCGATCTGCCGCTCGAGCATCATGCCGATGCCGCCGAGGCGCACGTGGCCGAACGCGTCCTTGGTCTCGTACGCGGTCAGCAGCCCGCCGTCCTTGGGCGTGGCGCCCTCGGCGACGACGACGATCGAGAACGTCGCCCCGCGGGCGTGGCGGCGCTTGAGGTGGTCGACGACCTCCTCGATGTCGAACGGGCGCTCCGGGATGAGGATCACGTCCGCGCCGCCGGCCAGGCCGGAGTACACGGCGAGCCAGCCGGCGTGACGGCCCATGACCTCGCACACCAGGACGCGGTTGTGGGACTCCGCGGTGGTGTGGAGGCGGTCGATCGCGTCCGTGGCGATCTGCACGGCGGTCTGGAAGCCGAACGTGAAGTCCGTCGCCGCCAGGTCGTTGTCGATCGTCTTCGGGACGCCGACGACGGGGATGCCGTCCTCGTGCAGCTTGCCCGCGACGCCGAGGGTGTCCTCGCCGCCGATCGGGATCAGCGCGTCCAGGCCCTGGGCCTTCATCGACGCCTTGACCTTGTTCAGGCCGTCCTCGACCTTGTACACGTTGGTGCGGGACGACCCGAGGATCGTCCCGCCGCGGTGCAGGATGCCGCGCGTGCTGTCGAGGTTGAGCTCGACGCCGTCGTTGTTGATGACGCCGGCCCAGCCGTGTCGGAAGCCGAAGAACTCGTGCCCGTGGGCGTTCGATTCCCTTCCGCACGACCGCCCGGATGACCGCATTCAGGCCGGGGCAGTCGCCGCCCCCGGTGAGCACTCCAATTCGCATGGCCCCCAGGTTAGGCGTGCACCGGCTCCGGGGTCGGCTCGTGGTCCCACTTCGGCAACCAGCGCAGGCGCGGCGGGAGGTACCAGTTGCGCTCGCCGAGCAGTTTCATCGCCGCCGGGAGCAGCACCGCGCGCACGAGCGTGGCGTCGAGCAGGATCGCCACGGCCAGGCCGACGCCCATCTGCTTGAACTCGATCATGCTCAGGCGTCGCGAAGATCGCGAACACCGCGACCATCACCACCGCCGCGCTGGTGACGACGCCGGCCGTGGCCTTGATGCCGTGCGAGATGGCGTCCTCGGTCGACTCGCCGCGGTCGAACGCCTCGCGGATGCGGCTGAGGATGAACACGTGGTAGTCCATCGAGAGGCCGAACAGGATCACGAACATGAACAGCGGCAGCCACGACGTGATGCCGCCGACCGACTCGAAGTTCAGGACGCCCTCGAGGTGGCCGTCCTGGAAGATCCACGTCATCACGCCGTACGCGGCGCCGACTGACAGCAGGTTGAGCACGATCGCCTTGAGCGGGATCACGATGCTGCGGAACGTGACGAGCAGCAGCAGGAACGCCAGGCCGAGCACGAACGCGAACACGAACGGCAGGCGCGAGTTCATGCGGTCGTTGAAGTCCTTCGAGCCGGCGGTCATGCCGGTCACGTTGGCCGTGGTGCCGGGGACCCGGTCGATCGTCGCCGGGATGGTCTTGTCGCGCAGGGTGGCGAGCGCGGCCTCGGACGCGTCGTCGGTGCCGTTGCCCGGGCAGCGGGATCGCTGACGATCGCGACTTGCTTGTTGGGCGAGACGATCGTGTTGACCGGGCCGGAGGCGCTGGCGGTCAGCTCCTCGATGCCCGTTTGTCACTTCGGGCGTGGTGACGTCGTCGGCCTCGACCACGATCACCGCGGGCAGCGGGCCGCCGGGGAACTCGTCCTGGATGCGCTCGTAGGTCTGCATGACCGGCAGGTCGTGCGGAAGGCCCGCGACGCCCGGGTTGATCAGTCGCATGTGCAGCGCCGGGTAGGCGAGCACGAGCAGCAGGCCGGTCGACAGCGACGACGGCGAGGACGGGGCGCTTGAGCGCCCGGTCGATCACGAAGCCCCACGCGCGGGACTCGCCGTGGTTGCGGTGGCGCAGACGGCCGATGAACGGCACGCGGCCCTTCTCGACGTTGTCGCCGAGCTTGGACAGGACCGCGGGCAGGACGGTGACGCTGCCGAGCATCGCGACGGCGACGACGAGCATCGTGCCGATGGCGAAGCGAGTGAAGACGGCGTTGCCGGCGATGAACATGCCGGCCATCGCGATCAGCACCGTGAGGCCGGAGACCAGGACCGCCTTGCCGGACGTGGCGGCGGCGAACTCGAGCGCGGCCTCGGACGACCGTCCCGCGTCGCGCTCCTCCATCTTGCGCCGCAGGTAGAACATCGAGTAGTCGACGCCGACCGCTAGCCCGATCAGCAGGATCACGGATGCCGCGGACTCCTCCATCGGCACGATCTGGCTGATCGGCGCGACGAGCCCGAGCGTGCCGATCACGGCCGTGATGCCGAGCAGCAGCGGCACGCCCGCGGCGACGAGCGCGCCGAAGGCGAAGATCAGGATGAGCAGCGTGATCGGGAGGGAGAGGAACTCCGCGCGCTTGAAGTCGTCGTCGAGGCTGGCGCTCGAGGGCCTTGTCGGCGGACGCGTCACCGAACTGCTCGATGCGCAGGTCGGGGTGTTGCCTTCTGGGCGGCGGCCGTGGCGGCGAGCGTCGCGTCGACGCGCTTCGTCGGTGAGCTCGCCGTCGCCCGGGATGCTGAACGTGACGAGCGCCGCGTCCTTGTCCTTGGAGATCTGGCCCTCGTTGCCGTCGGCGAACGGGCGAGAGGATCTCCTACGTGTGCGGCGTCGTCTTCAGACGCGCGACGACGTCGTCGACGCCCGCTCTGAACTCCGGGTCGGCCGCGTTGAGCTCACCACCGCGCGCGGTGATCAGGACCTGCTCGTCGGCCTTGTCCGGGAAGTCGGCCTTGCTGATCGCCTTGTCGGCGACCGCGGATGACCCGTTGCCGGTGTCCTCGTCCTCGAGCGACTTGGTGCCGATGGCGCCGCCGAGCACGAACGCGATGACGACGAAGGCGAGCCATCCGAAGATGGCGATCTTGCGGTGCCGCGCGCTCCAGTGTCCGGCGCGCGCGGCAAGGTTCCTCTTAGGCATGCGCGGAGCGTCCCGTGGATGGGGCCGGACTTCACTCGCGCATACCGGCCTATCGAGCTACAGCACCCCACCGACCGTCAGGTGGGGAAAGCCATAGTTCCCCTGCTCAGAGAACGAAAATGAGCAGCAGGATGATGATGACGACGAGGAGTGTGCCTATGCCGATGTACATGGAATAGGCCCTACCCCCGGTTCTCGCGGATTACGCCGCGGGGGCCACGTCCTCGCGCGGATCCACGCTTTCGCGCTCATTTTCGCCCTTCTTCGCGCGTCGTGCCCGGTTGACGACCTCGCACTCGGCGGGGTTCGAGAGCACGTCCTTGAAGTCGACGTAGGCCGTGTCGATCCCCGGCCCGCAGTCGATCACGTCGGCCTCGCCGTCGCGCGTGCGGAACGTGTCGTTGCCCTCGCCGCCGTGCAGCACGTCGCCCCGCGTGTCGTTGCGTCCGTGCACGTCCGCGCGCGCGAGCGCCCACAGCTGGTCGTCGCCGGCCTCGCCCCACGTCTCGTCCTGCCCGCGGCCCGCGTAGATCGTGTCGTTGCCGGCGCCGCCCCACTGCTTGTCGTGGCCGTGGCCGCCGCCCATCAGGTCGTTGCCGTCCTCGCCCCAGTTCTGGTCGGCGCCGTCGCCGCCCCAGACCCGGTCGTCGCCGAGCCCGCCGAACAGCCGGTCAGCACCCTTCCCGCCCCAGATCCGGTCGAACCCGTCGCCGCCCGTGACCGTGTCCGGCCCGCTGCGCGCGCCGATCCGGTCATCCCCGGCCGCACCGTCGATCACGTCCGCCTGCCCGGTCCCGCGGATCCGGTCGTTCCCCGGCGTCCCGGGGATCTGCGCCGCCTGCGCCGTCCCGCTGAACGCCAGCGCCACCAACGCCGTTGAACGACGCTCCCCGCCATTACCCTGAACATTGCCCTACCTCCGGGCTCCATCGGTTGACACCCCGTGGAACACCCGCCGGGACCGCCAAGTTGCGCCCCGACGGAATTCCACGGACCCGAGCCCGGCGGTGGGGCGCTACTATCTCCTCCGCGCCAAGGGGGCGTAGCTCAGTTGGTTAGAGCGCCGGCCTGTCACGCCGGAGGTCGCGGGTTCGAGTCCCGTCGCTCCCGTCGCACGAAAAGCCTCGCAACAGCGGGGCTTTTTTCGTT
>CAVRTQ010000004.1:0-79301 GCA_963724195.1 uncultured Solirubrobacteraceae bacterium
GCGACGCTCGCCTGTAGCCGCCGCATCCCGGCCAGCCAGCGGTCGTAGTCGGCGCCCTTGCGCCGGAAGAACTCGAGCACCTCGGGGTGCGGGAGGATGAGGAACGTCTCGGTCTCCAGGCCGGCGACGACGACCTCGGCGACGTCCGCCGGCTCCAGCACCGTGCCGGCGGCCTTCACGACGTTGCCGGCCCCGCCGGAGCCGTGCAGGAGATCGGTGTTGACGCCCATCGGGCACAGGCAGCTCACGCCGACGCCGCGCGCGCCGTAGGTGACCGACAACCACTCCGCGAACGCGACCGCCGCGTGCTTGGTCACCGCGTACGGGGCCGAGCCGATCTGCGTGACCAGCCCCGCCGCAGAGGCGGTGGTGAGGAAGTAGCCGGTGCCGCGCTCGAGCCAGCCCGGGAGGAGCCGCTCCGCCGCATACACGTGCGCGCGCAGGTTGACGCCGAGCGCGAGCTCCCACTCGGCCGTCGCGCCCAGCCCTTCGCCGACGGCCACGCCCGCGTTCGCGCAGAAGAGGTCGACCGCCCCGAACGCGCTCTCGGCGGCCCCGATCAACGCGTCGGCGTGCGCGGGATCGGCCACGTCGCACGCGAAGGCCAGCGCACCTTCGCCGATCTCGGCCGCGACCGCCTCGGCCCCGGCCTGATCGAGGTCCGCGACGACGACGCCCCGGGCGCCTTCAGCCGCGAACCGCAGTGCCAACGCTCGGCCGATTCCAGCCGCGCCGCCCGTGACGACCGCGACCTTCTCGGCCAGCTGCATCTAGGCCGCGTCCTCGAGTTCGCCGGCGGCCGGCTTCTTCTTGGCCCGTGGCTTGCGCTTGGGCGCGGTCGCCGCGGCCTCGACGGCCGCCGCAGCCGCGGCGATCGCCGCCGACGGCTTCGCCTTCGCGGCCGGCTTCCGCTTGGCCGCTGCGGGCTTCTTCTTCGCCGCCGCCTTGGCCTTCGGCTTCGGCGTCTCGGCCGGAGCGTCGAAGAGCGCGCCCTGCGCAGCGGCCGGCGGCTGCTTCGCCGCCGCTCGCGGCTTCCGCTTGGCCGCGGGCTTCTTCGCTGCGGGCGGCTTGGCCGCAATGACCTCGACCGCCTCAGCGGGCGCCTTCGGAGTTCGCTTCGCCGCGCGCTTCGGGGCCGCGACCTCGACGACCTCGACCGCCTCCGCCGCGGGCTTCGTCCGCGCACGCGGGGCGCGCTTCGGCGAGGCCACCTCGGCCGCGGTCTCCGCGGCGGGCTTGCGCGACCGCGCGGTGCGTTTCGGCGCGGCGGACTGCTCGACGGCCACTTCGACCGGCTGCGCGGGCGCCTCGGCAACCTCGGCCGCCGGTTTGCGGGACCGCGGCGCGACGGGCGCCTCCGCGAGGGCCTCGGCGACCTCCGCGGCCGGCGTGCGTCGCGCCCGTGGCTTGCGCTTGGGCGCCTCGGCCGCGACCTCGATCACTTCGACCGCGTCGGCAGGCGTCTGAGCGCGCGGCTTGCGAGCCCGACGACGCGAGGCCGGGGCCTCGTCCTCGGACGCAGCGGACACTTCGACCGACTTCGACCGCCTCGGCGGGCGTCTGACCACGCGACCGGCGGGACCGGCGGCGCGAGGTCGGAGCTTCGCCGTCGGACGCAGCCGCGGCCTCGACCTCGGGCGCAGCCGCCGGCTTGCGCCGGGACCGCGACGGGCGCTGGGGCGCCGCGGACTCCTCGCCCGCGACCTCGGCCGGGTCGGCGGTGGACTCGTCCGGCACCTGCGCGCCGCCTCGGCCACGCCGTGCGCGGGGCTTGCGCTTGGGCGCCTCGGGATCGACATCGACGCGACGACGCGAACGCGAACGCCCGCGCGCCGGAGCGGCGGTCTCCTCGCCCGCGGCGGTGCCTTCGACCTCGATCAGCTCGCCCGTCTCCAGCGCGGTGGTGACGCCCTCGGGCGCGACGCCCTCGCCGGCGCCCTTGCGGCGACGGCGGCGCTTGGTCTTGCCGCGGGCCTTCGGGAAGTTGCGCAGCAGCTCGCGCGCCAAGGCGGCGGGCTTGCGGGACATCCGGGTCCGCGCGCCGTTGATGACCTCGCCGGCCTCGGCGGTGTGCGGGATCGCGGCGGCCAAGCAGCGCAGCCGAAAGGCGACGGTCCTGCTGACGCGACTGCGCCACCAACCGCCGGGCATTGCGCGCGTGCGCGCCGCCGGAAGAGTTGACCAGCAGGCCCAAGAGCCGCTTCGTCTCGGGCCAGCGCTGGACGGCGTACTCCTCGTGGACCTCGCGCGTCATGTTCGCGCAGCGCCAGATCCAGTTGTTGGCCTGGTCGCGCCGCCCGATCTTCTTCTCGGCCAGCGCCTGCAGGACGACCTTCACGCCCTCGCGCTTGTCGTCGCGCGGCCAGCTCTCCACGAAGTCCAACGCCCGGTCGAACGCCTCGGCGTCCCGCCCGGAAGCGATCTCCTGCAGCGCGCGCAAACGCAACGCCGGGTTCTTGTTGCGATCGACGGCCGTGATCAGGAACGTGCGCTTGAGCTCGCCGCCCTGGTCGAAGTGCAGCATCGCCCGGGCCCGGCGCCAGCCGGTCGGAGCCACACGCGCGCCGGCCAGCGCCGCCCACTGGACCTGCTCGCCGTAGTCCAGATGCTCGACGGCGATCCGCCACAGCTCGCGCTCGAAGACCTCGATCCGCCGGTTCTCCTCGGCGGTGACCGGGAGCACGCGGCGCTCCACGCGCAGACGGCGGCCGCGGCCACGGCGCACCGGACCCACGACGATCGCGCCGCCGCGGTAGACGTCGCGGTCCAGCAAAGAATGCAACGTCACGACGGGGTCGTCGTGCTTGGTCGCCGGGTGGACGAAGTCGACGACGATGCCGGCTTCCTTGCCCTGATGGCGACGGGTCACGCGGCCGACGCGCTGCTGGTAGATGCGCTTGGAGGCCGTCGGCGCGAGGTGCATGCAGACCGTCGCGCGCGGCGAGTTCCAGCCCTCGGCCAGCAGCTGGGCGTTGACGAGGACGTCGATGTCGCCCTTCTCGTACGCGGCCAGGATCTGGGCCAGCTCGCGCTTGGGCGTCTCACCCGAGACGGCCTGCGCGTTCATCCCGAGGTCCCGGAAGGCGGAGGCGACGTTGTACGCGTGCCGCACACCCGCGGCGTAGACCACGCCCGGCACGCCGTTGAAGCGCGTCTTGTACAGATCGGCGATCGCCAGGTTGAACGGCAGCTGATCGAGCAGCTCGGCCAGCATCTCCTGGTCGAACTCGGTGTCCACCTCGCCGCGGCGCAGCGGCACCTTGGCGATCGTGCGCACGCCGGGACCCGGCGGGATCCGCACGCAGCGCAGCGGGGAGATGACGCCCCGGCGCGCGGCCTGAGCCAGATCGAAGCGCGACGTCTGCGTCGGGAAGAGGTCCGTGACGTGGCGGGCGATCAGCGCGCCCGTCGCCGTCATGCCGACGAAGACCGGCCCGGTCCAGGCGCGGATCGCGGCCGAGGTCTTCTCGCCCAGCGCGGTGTGCGCCTCGTCACAGATGACGATCGAGTAGGCGTCGGAGATGTTGCCCGCGTTGCGGACGAACCACTGGTAGGTCTCGACCGTGACCGGCCCGTTGGCCGTGTCGTCGTGACCCAGCAGGGCGGGCGCGATGCGCTTCGCGTACCCACGGTCGCGCAGCTCGCCGTGGAACTGGTCCACGAGGTTGCGGCGATGGGTGAGGATCAGGATGCCGCCGGTGCGCGAGGCCTCGACGAAGCCGACGGCGGCGACGGTCTTGCCCGCGCCGGTCGCGTGCTCGAACCAGAAGCGCTTGCCCGCGTTCGGGTCCTCGGGGGCGTCCTTGACGTCCTCGTCCTCCTGCCCGGCCGCCTCGTCCCAGTCCGGCGTGTCCTCTTCGGGCTCGTCCTCTTCCTCGTCCTCATCGTCGTCGAGGTCTTCCTCGTCGGCGACGACGACGGGCTCCTCGACGGGAGCGAGCACGGGCTCCGCGGCGGGCGGCGTGGGCGCGGCGGCGTCGCCGGTCTTCAGGCGATCGGCGAGCAGGGCGGTGAGCGTGCCCGAGAGCGCGTCCACCTGGTGGGCGGAGAGCACGGTGCCGTCGACGAGGTGCGGCTCGTCCTGGGAGAGCAGCCGCTCCAGCCCGAGCAGCAGCGACCACTGACGCCGCCAGTGCGGCGACGGCACCCTGGCGCCCTTGTCGAGCTCGATGAGCGCGGCTTCGAGCGCACGGCGGCGCGGGGTGCCCGCGGCCAACGCCTGCGTGGCGTCTTCCCCCTCAGTGAGGAAAGGCTCACGGGCGAACGCCGAAGCGCGTTCGATCTCTTCGGTTGAAGGAAGCGTGACCGGGTCGGCCACCGGGGTGGTCTCAGCCATGGACGGCTCTGCAGGTGACGGTGAGAAGCGGACGCCGCGCGACACGGCGGACACTCCAGGCAAGACTCGCTTGCGGAAGCTCCAGGCGCCTTTCGGCATTCCTCTCGTGTGCTCCCTGCGAGTCAGGGACTATTGAAGCAGACTCGTAGCGGAACCCGGTTGATCTGCCACCCTCTTTTCCCGAATGCGCAGGTGGCTCATCCTTCTCGGCTCCGTGGCCTTGATCGCTGTTGTGGTCATCGGCCTGACCAGCGCGTCGGGCGGCGACAGCTCCACCGATCCGCCCGACAGCCTGGCCGACGCGCGCAAGGAACTCGCCGGCGCGCCCGCCCCGCTCGCCGCGCTGCACGAGCAGTCCAACACCCTGATCGACGGCGGACTCCCAGCCTTCGAGGAGCGGATCGCGGCGCTGAAGGGCCACCCGATCGTGGTCAACAAGTGGGCGTCGTGGTGCGCGCCGTGCCGCGTCGAGTTCCCGGTCTTCGAGTCGATCGCCAGCAAGCGCGGCAAGGAGATCGCGTTCCTCGGCATCAACAGCAAGGACGAGGACGACGCAGCGAACGGCTTCCTGTCCGAGCAGTGGCTGCCGTTCCCGTCCTACAAGGACCCCGACGACAAGATCGGCGTGAAGCTGAAGGCCGGCAAGTACGCCCCGATCACGATCTTCTTCGACAAGGACGGCAAGCCCGTCAAGGTCCACTACGGGACCTACAAGAACGACAAGCAGCTCAACGACGACATCGATCGCTACCTCGGTGCCGCAGGTACGAGTTGACCCGCTGAGCGGGCTCAAGACGATCATCGCCGGCGCCCGCGCGGACCGGCCCAACAGCGGCTTCAACGCCACGCCCGAGCCGCCCGTCGATCCCACCACGGACCCGTTCCTGCCCGGGCACGAGGACCAGACGCCGCCGACGCTCTACACCGACGGCGACCCCTGGCGGGTGCGCGTGTTCGACAACCTCTACCCCGCGCTCGTCCCGGCCGCCGAGGCGCCCGAGCGCGACGCCAACCCGGACCTCTTCACCGCCCAGCCCGCCGCCGGCGCGCACGAGGTGATCGTCAACGCCCCCGAGCCCGTGTCCACGCTGAGCGAGCTGTCGGTCGAGCAGCTCGCCCTCGCCGTCGCCACCTGGCGGGAGCGCATGCGCCTCCACGGCTCCGCCGCCTGCCGGCACCTGATCGTCAACGAGGGCCGGGCCGCGGGCGCGTCGATCCCGCACACCCACGCGCAGCTCTACGCCATGGACTTCGTGCCCGCGGCCGTCGCCCGTGAGCGCGAGCGCTTCGGCGCCTACGCGGTGCGCACGATGGGCGGGAACCTGCTCGCCGACCTCGTGCAGGACGAGGTGCGCCGCCGCGAGCGGATCGTGGCGATCGACAAAGAGGCGGTGCTGATGACGCCGTACGCCTCCCGCTCGCCGTTCCATCTGCTGCTCGCCCCGCGCCGCGCACAGGCACGGTTCGAGGACGACACGGCCGGCGCCGCGCTCCTCCACGACGCGCTGCGCCGCCTGAAGGCGCGCCTGGGCGCGAGCCCGCCGCTGAACCTGTGGGTGCGAACGGCGCCGAGCGGCGCCGAGCACTACGGCTGGCGGATCGAGATCCAGCCGCGGCTCGGCCAGCCCGCCGGGCTCGAGCTCGGCACCGGCGTGCACGTCTGCATCCATCCGCCCGAGCAGGCCGCGGCGGAGCTGCGCGACCTGTGAGGGCGCTCGTTCAGCGGGTCAGCCGCGCGAGCGTCACCGTCGACGGGACGGTCACGGGCGCGATCGGGCCGGGCCTGCTCGTCCTGCTCGGCGTGACCCACACGGACACCGAGGCGGACTGCGACCGCCTGGCCGACAAGGTGCGCGCGCTGCGGATCTTCGAGGACGCGGACGGGAAGATGAACGAGGCGCTCGGGGCGCGCGAGATCCTGTGCGTGTCCCAGTTCACGCTCTACGGCGACACGCGCAAGGGCAACCGGCCCGCGTTCGTCGCCGCCGCGCGGCCGGAGACCGCGGAGCCGCTGTACGAGCGCTTCTGCGAACGGGTGGGCGCGCAGCGCGGCGTCTTCGGCGCGCACATGGACGTCGAGCTGGTCAACGACGGCCCCGTCACGCTCCTGATCGAAATTCCCGGCTAGGTGCCCCGCGCGCCGATCACGGCGCGTCGCTGGCGACAGCACCGGTCGTCGCTGCCGTGTCGTGGCCGCCGGGCGCGTACCGGTGGTACGTGCGTGGCGGTCGCGGCGCGGCAGCGGCGGGCGGGGCCCGCCAGAACGCGGCGTGGTCGGGGCGTGGGGTACTAGGGTGGTCGCCATGCCGATCTGCCGCTTTGCCGCGGAACCGCCGCAGGGCGGGCTGCCCGCGGAGGACGACCTGAAGGCCGAGTTCCTCGCCGCCTGCCTGCGGGTGGAGACCGACTCGGACGATCCTGAGCTCGGCGAAGCCGGCGACATCCACTGGTTCCCGGACCGCACCTGGTCCGGCCGCACCTACGTGCCCGCCACCGCGCGCACGTCCACGGGGCTCGAGCTCTTCGGCTACGTGTCCTTCTCGCCCGGTGACGAGCCGAGCGAGCTCTACGCGTTCGCCGACTACACGCCGGACGTCGCCGACGACCATCCCGAGTGGAAGATGGACATCTCGCAGGAGGTCATCGGGGCCTGGCGCGGCGAGAACGGCGACGTGGCCGCGATGACGCTCGTCTGGGGCGTGCCCTTCGAGCGCCGCGGGCGGCTGGTCACCGCGCTGCTCGGCGAGGTCGCGGTCGACGAATGCTTGATCGAGGGTGACCGGTTCACGCTGCTCGCTCCCGACGACTTCGGCGGGGAGTACCTGGACATCGTCCTGCAGGACGCCGCCGGGAACGAGCTGCTGCGCGAGTCGCTCTACGAGGACGACGACGAGTAGCCGTTGCCGCCGTTGCGGTCGATGAAGACGCGGTCGATCAGGCCGTAGTCGGCGGCCTGCTGCGCGGTGAAGTAGCGGTCGCGTTCGAGGTCCAGGGAGATCTGCTCCTTCGTCTGCCCGGTGTGGCTGGCGTAGATCTCCTCCAGCCGGTCGCGCAGCGCGAGCGTCTCCTTGGCGTGGATCTGGATGTCGGTGGCCTGGCCCTGGAAGCCGCCGCTCGGCTGGTGGATGAGGATGCGGCTGTTCGGGAGCGCTGAGCGCTTGCCGGCGGTGCCGCCGGCGAGCAGCAGCGAGCCCATCGACATCGCGATCCCGCAGCAGATCGTGGCCACGTCCGGCTGGATGAACCGCATCGTGTCGTAGATCGCGAGCCCGGCGTAGACCACGCCGCCGGGCGAGTTGACGTACATCTGGATGTCCTTGTCGGGATCCTCGGCTTCGAGGTGGAGCAGCTGGGCGACGACCAGGTTCGCGATGTCGTCGTCGATCGCGCTGCCCACGAAGACGACGCGCTCCCGCAGGAGCCGGGAGTAGATGTCGAACGAGCGCTCCCCGCGGGAGTCCTGCTGAACGACCATTGGCACGAGCGGCATTGAAGTGCAACCTCCGAGTTGCGTGTTTCGACCCATGGTAGCCTGTCTCGCAACCGATGAGTTGCAGGAGCCGCCGATGCCCGTCGTGAACCGTGAAGTCGTCCTCCCGTGCGATCGCGAGCGCGCGTGGGAGCTGATCACCGAGCCGTCCGAGCTCGAGGGCTGGCTGGCCGACGAGGTGGACTTCGAGCCCGAGGAGGACGCGCCGCTGCGCGTCGTCGACGGTGGCGAGACCCGCGAGGGGATCGTCGAAGAGGTCACCGAAGGCGAGCGGATCGTGTTCCGCTGGGGCGACTCGCGCGTGGCCTGGGAGCTCGCCGACGCTCCGGGCGGCACGCGCTTCATCGTCACCGAGCACCGCTTCGCGCGCGACGCCGTCACCTGGGGTCCGAAGCTGATGGCGCTTTCGAGCGCCTGTGCCCTGTGCCTGGCGTAGACGACGTCTTCGCGGCGCTCTCGGACCCGACGCGGCGGGAGGTCCTGCGCTCGGTCGCGACGCGGCCGGAGCTCACCGCCTCCCGGCTCGCCGGCGAGTTGCCGATCACGCGCCAGGCCGTCGCGAAGCACCTCGCCGCGCTGCAGAAGGCCGGGCTCGTGGAGCCGCGCCGCGAGGGCCGCGAGACGCGCTACACGCTCACGCCCGCGCCGCTGATGGACGCGATGGACTGGATGGCCGAGGTCGGCGCCGAGTGGGACACGCGACTGGCACGACTCATGGAGCGCGCTCGCGGGTAGGCGAGGCGGCGGGATGCCCGCCGCTCTCGTCACCGGTGCCGCCAGCGGCATCGGCCAAGCCACGGCCGAGCGCCTGCGCGCCGACGGCTTCGACGTGCTCGGGTTCGACCGCGAGGACGGCGACCTCTCCACCCGTGAGGGCAACCGCGCGGCGGTCGATGCGGCGCTGGAGCGATTCGGCCGGCTCGACCTCGTCGTGGCCAACGCCGGCATCCAGCACGTCTCACCCGTCGCCGAGTTCCCGGAGGACAAGTGGGACGCGATCCTCGCGATCCTGCTGACCAGCCCGTTCCTGCTCGCCAAGTACGCGTGGGACGCGCTGCAGGCGTCAAACGGCCGCTTCATCGCGGTGGCGAGCGCCCACGCGCTGGTGGCCTCGCCGAACAAGGCGGCCTACGTCGCCGCCAAGCACGGCGTGCTCGGCCTGGTGAAGACCTTGGCGCTGGAGGGCCTGCAGGCCACCGCCGTCTGCCCGGGCTACGTCCGCACGCCGCTGGTGGAGGCGCAGATCCCCGACCAGGCGAAAGCGCACGGGATGAGCGAAGATGCCGTCCTGGAGGAGGTCATCCTGGCCCCACACGCAGTGAAGCGCCTGATCGAACCGGACGAGGTCGCGAACGTCATCGCCTTCCTGGCCGGCCCCGGCGGCGCGGCCTTCTCCGGTGTGCCCGTGACCATGGACCTCGGCTGGAGCGCCCGATAGACCTTCCCGAACGCATCACCGAGCTCCTCGAGCACGCCGTCCACGCTTCGGACCCCGAGGTCGCGCTCCACAACCTGTCCGCGCTGCGCCGCGAGCTGGACGCCTTCGAACGCGTCCAGGCCTGGAAGGCGCTGGACGGCGGCGCGTCGTACGGCTCGGTCGCCCGCGCCCTCGGCATCTCCCGCCAGGCCGCGCACCGCCGCTACCGCGAGCTCGCCGCCGCGACCGAGCCCCCGCCCGGCGCGACCACCGCACCGAAGCTGCGCGTGGCCCCCGAGGCCCGCGCCGCGGTGCAGCTGGCCGGCG
The DNA here is from genome assembly GCA_963724195.1 of uncultured Solirubrobacteraceae bacterium. GTDB lineage: Bacteria > Actinomycetota > Thermoleophilia > Solirubrobacterales > Solirubrobacteraceae > Solirubrobacter. The sequence continues at coordinate 9,571 of CAVRTQ010000004.1, forward strand.
AGGAGGCGAACGCGCTGGGCGCCCCCCGGCTGGGTTCGGAGCACCTCCTGCTGGGCATCCTGCGCGGCGGCGACGGCGTGGCCGCGGCGGCGCTCCGCGCCAGCGGTGTGTCTCTGGAGGCGGCGCGCCTGGCCGCATCCCCCACCCTGGCCGACGAGCCACCGCCCAACGGCGGCATCACCGCGTACGCGCGCAAGGTGTTCGGCGAGGCCCTCCGACAGGCCGCCACCGACCCGGGCCACGTGATCGGGGTGGCCGATCTGCTGCGCGCGGCGCTCCGCGACTCCACAGGCGGCGCGTGCCGGACGTTGGACGCGCTCGGCGTGCCCGTGAACGACGTGCTGGGTCGCATCGCGTAAGGGCGAGGTACGGGGCACACCTCGCGTCCCCGCTCACCCGCGGTGCATCACCCGGCGACGTTCCGCGCCGTGGGCACGCGCTCGAGCACCTCGGGGTCCGTCAGCGGGAAGTGGCACGCGGCCAGATTTCCGCCGTCCTTGGCCTCCAGCGGCGGGTCCTCGTTCCGGCACACCTCCTGCGCCTTCCAGCAGCGCGTGTGGAAGCGGCAGCCCGGCGGCGGGTTGGTCGGTGACGGCACGTCGCCCGTCAGGACCTGGCGCTTCTTCGCCGCGGCCAGGCGGGGGTCGGCCACCGGCACGGCCGACATCAACGCGCCCGTGTACGGCATGCGGGGATGCGAATAGAGCTGGTCCGAGGTGGCCAGCTCGACGATCCGGCCCAGGTACATCACGGCGACGCGGTCGCACATGTGGCGCACGACGGACAGGTCGTGGGCGATGAAGATCAGCGTCAGCCCGAGCTCCCGCTGCAGGTCGCGCAGCAGGTTCAGGACCTGCGCCTGGATCGACACGTCCAAAGCGGAGACCGGCTCGTCGGCGACGATCACCTTCGGGTTCAAGGCCAGCGCCCGCGCGACGCCGATGCGCTGCCGCTGGCCGCCGGAGAACTCGTGCGGGTAGCGGTTGTAGTGCTCGGGGTTCAGGCCGACGAGGTCCATCAGGTCCTGGACGGCCTGCTTGCGCTCGCGCGTGTCCTTCTTCAGGCCGTGGATGACGAACGGGTCGCTGATGATCGAGCCGACGGTCTTGCGCGGATTCAGCGAGGAGTACGGGTCCTGGAAGATCATCTGCATCTCGCGGCGCAGCGCCTTGAGCTCCTCGCCCTTGACGCCGGCGATCTGCCGGCCCTCGAACTTGATCGAGCCGTCGGTGGGCTCCATCAACCGCAGCAGCAGGCGCGCGGTGGTGGACTTGCCGCAGCCGGACTCGCCGACCAAGCCCAGGGTCTCGCCCTGCAGCACGTCGAACGAGATGCCGTCGACGGCCTTGACCGCCCCGACCTGCTTCCGGAAGAACCCGGCGTAGATCGGGAAGTGCTTGAAGAGGCCGTCGACCTCCATGATCTTGTCGCCGGCGCTCATCGAGACCGAACCTTCCATGCCGTGCCGCGAGTCATACGGCCTCTTCCTCCATCACTTCGGAGCGGGCCTCGTCCGGTTTGACGCCGGAGCGCAGCTCACCCCACAACTTGCGCCGCACGCCGGAGTCGAGCAGGCACGCGACCTCGTGCCCGGGAGCGCCGGGCACGGGCTCGAGCTTCGGGTCGACCTTCTTGTGCGCCTCACGCACGTACGGGCAGCGCGGGTGGAACGAGCAGCCGCCGGGCAGGGTGATCAGCGACGGCGGCCGGCCGGGGATCGGCACCAGCTCCTCGTCGCGCGGCGCGTCGAGCCGCGGGATCGAGGACAGCAGCCCCCACGTGTAGGGATGCTCGGGCCCGGCGAAGATCGTGTCGGTGTTGGCCTTCTCGACGATCCGGCCGGCGTACATGACCGCGATCTCGTCGGCCATCTCGGCCACCACACCCAGGTCGTGGGTGATCACGACCACGGCGGTGTCGAACTCGCTCTGCAGCCGCTCGATCAGCTCGAGGATCTGCGCCTGCACGGTCACGTCCAGCGCCGTCGTCGGCTCGTCCGCGATCAGCAGCTTGGGGTCGTTGGCCAGCGCCATCGCGATCATCGCGCGCTGACGCATGCCGCCGGAGAACTCGTGCGGGTAGCTGTCGGCGCGCTTGCGCGGCTCCGGGATGCCCACGAGCGAGAGCATCTCGACGGCGCGGTCCCAGGCCGCCGCCTTCGACACGCCCTTGTGCTCGCGGACGCCCTCGGCGATCTGCGCGCCCACCTTGTAGAAGGGGTGCAGGGAGGACAGCGGGTCCTGGAAGATCATCGCGATGTCGTTGCCGCGAATCCGGCGCAGATCGTCGTCGGAGGCGCCGAGCAGGTCCTTGCCGTCGAAGCGCACCGTCCCGCTGATCCGCGCATTGCGCGAGCGGGTCAGCCCCAGCACGGTCAAGGAGGACACGGACTTGCCGGACCCGGACTCACCCACGATCCCGAGCGTCTGCCCGCGATCGACGGTGTAGGAGATCCCGTCGACGGCCTTGACCAGGCCGTCCTCGGTGTCGAAATGGACCTGGAGGTTCTCTACCTCGAGCAGCGGGGCGCCCATCTAATACCTCACTCTCGGGTCGATGAAGGCGTACAGGACGTCGACGATCAGCGACATCATCACGATGAAGAAGGCGCCGAACAGCACCGTGCCCTGGATCACCGGCAGGTCGGACACGTTGATGGCGTTGAACGCGTAGCGCCCGATGCCGGGGATGTTGAACACCGTCTCGGTGAGGATCGCGCCGCCGAGCAGGATGCCGATGTCCAGGCCGAGCAGCGTCACGATCGGCGTGATCGCGGCGCGCACGCCGTGCCGGAAGATCACGCGGCGCTCGCTGAGCCCCTTGGCCCGCGCCGTGCGGATGTAGTCCTCCTGCAGCGTCTCGATCAGGTTGCCGCGCAGGAACCGCGCGTAGATCGCCGCGAACGCCGCGGCCAGCACGCACCACGGCATGATCAGCGCCTCGGCCTTGCCCCAGGCGGTCGTGGCCTCGCCATAGGCGGAGTTGCCGGGCAAGATCGGGAACTTGCCGATGTTGTCGTCGAACAGGAAGATCGCGACGAGGCCGAGGAAGTAGACCGGCGCGGAGATGAACAGCAGCGCGATGCCCATCGCGCCGCGGTCCATCCACGTGCCCGGCTTGACGGCGGAGAGCACGCCGATCGGGATGCCGATCGCCAGCCACAGGATCACGGCGCCGGTCGTCAGGGCGATCGTCACGGGGAGCCGCTTGAGGATCTCGGGCAGCACGTCCGTGTTGTTCTGGAAGCTGAACCCGAAGTTGATCCCGTTGCCGCCGAGGAACGGCAGGATGTCCGCGATGTAGTTGACGAACTGCTCGGGCTTGGACTTGTCCAGGCCGAGCTGCACGCGGATGATCTCGACGACCCGCGGGTCCGGCGCGCGCCCTGCGCGCGCGACCGCGGGGTCACCCGACGGCAGCACGCTGAAGATGACGAACGTGATGCAGGAGATCACGAACATCAGGAACACGGCCCAGAGCAGCCGGCGGGCGATATAGGCAGCCATGGTCAGCTCACCGGTTCTTCGAGCCCTTGGGGTTCAGCGCGTCCTGCATGCCGTCGCCCACGAGGTTGAACGCGAGCACGGTCAGCACGAGCGCCATGCCCGGGAAGAACATGAACCACCAGGCGGAGTCGACCTTGCCGGTCGCGTCGGCCAGCATCTGGCCCCACGACGGCTGGTCGCGCACGCCCACGCCCAGGAACGACAGCGAAGCCTCCAGCAGGATGTTCGCCGGGATGAACAGCGACGCGTAGACGATGATCGGCGCGACGAGGTTCGGGAGGATCTCGCGGAAGATGATCCGCATGTTGCCCGCGCCGAGCGACCTGGACGCCTCGACGAACTCCTTCTCGCGCAGCGACAGGACCTGGCCGCGGATGATGCGCGCGACGTAGGGCCAGTTCGCGATCACGATGATGAAGATCACGATCGTGAGCCCGGGCTGGAGGGCGCCACCGAGGCAGCCTTCCTTGGTCGAGCACGCCGACGCGAGGCCGAGACCGAGCAACAGGACCGGGAACGCGAGCAGGATGTCGATGACCCGCGCGATCCCGGTGTCCACCCAGCCGCGGAAGAAGCCGGCGATCATGCCCATCGTCACGCCGATGAGCACCGAGAGGCCGGTGCCGATGAACGCCACCGTCAGCGACAGGCGGGCGCCGTCGAGGACGCGCGCCATGATGTCGCGCCCGATGTCGTCGACGCCGAACGGGTGCGCGGACGTCGGGCCGAGCGGTAGGCCGAAGTCGTCCAGCGCGTCGGTCGACCGCTCACCGGGATCCGGGATGCCCAGGATCCCCCGGATCAGCGGCGCGAAGATCGCGACGAAGATCAGCAGGACGATGAACGTCAGCGCCCCGAGTGCGACCTTGTCCTTGCGGAATCGACGCCAGAACAGCTGCAGCGGCGACCGCGCCGCCACGGGCGCGTTTCCGGCGACGATCTCGTCAACGCCGTGGTCATCGGCGTGCAGCAGATCGCTGGCGCCCGTTCCAGTACTCAAATCGTTAGCCCCCTCGGGGTGGTCTCGCTCCCTAAGTTCCCCGAACCGAGGGACAACCTACACCTTGCACCATGAGATGCCCGTTCGCGGCGCGTAAGTACCCTTCCCGCGCAGCGCCCTCGTAGCTCAATGGATAGAGCACGCGCCTCCTAAGCGCGGGATGCAGGTTCGATTCCTGCCGGGGGCACCTCGCATCGCCCAGGGGGCGATGCTGCGGCGAGTTCTCCGGAGCGTGCGCCAGCGCGCCCACGCCTCGCGAACTCGCGGGTTAGGCGCCAGCGCGGTCGGGGCGCTCCGGGTACACCTCGTCGATCGTCGCCAGTGCCTCGTAGGGCGCGTCGTCGGAGGCGAGCCGGATCTGCTCCGCGCCGCCGGCGAGCCGGTCGAGCACCGTGACGACCCCGACGACGTCGAAGCCTTCCGCGCGCACCGCTTCGATCGCCTGGACGGTGGAGCCGCCGGACGTGACGACGTCCTCGACGATCAGGCACCGCTCGCCCGGCTCCAGCGGCGGACCCTCGACCTTGCGTTGCAGCCCGTGCGCCTTGGTCTCCTTGCGCACGAAGAACGCCTTCACGTCGGCGCCGCCGGCGAGCGCGGCGCACGCCGGGGCGTCGGCGCCCATCGTCAGGCCACCCACGGCCGTCGCCTCCCATTGACGGGCGTAGTGCGCGACGAGCTCGCCCAGCGCGGCGAATCCGGCGGGCTGCAGGATCGCGCGCTTGGCGTCCACGTAGTACTGCGCGGTGGCGCCCGAGGTCAGGGTGACCTCGCCGATCACGAGCGCGTGCCGGCGCAATTCCTCGATCAGAATCTCTTTTGCTGACATCCGCCAGGACACTATTGGCCGCCGCGGCCGTAGACTGGGACTCGTGGAGCACCGCTTCGGCGCACGGCCCGGATTTCCGCTGGGCATCGAGGAGGAGCTCCTGCTCGTCGACGCGCAGACGTTCCGGCCCGCGAACATCGCCAGCGACCTCGTCAACTCGCTCGATCCGCCGTCCGGCGTGATCATGAACGACCTCTATGAAGCGCTCATCGAGTGCTCGACCCCGGTCGTGTCCAGCGCCGCCGAGGGCTACGACACGCTCGCGGCGTTGCGCCGGCTCATCCACGGCACCGGCGCCGGGTTCATCGGCGGCGGCCTGCACCCGCACGTCGCGTTCGGCGACCTCGTCCACGTCGAGGCTGATCGCTACCGGGCGATCCGCGACGAGATGCGCGGGCTCGTCTCCCGCACGCCGACGGCCGCCTTGCACGTCCACGTCGGGATGCCCGACCCGGAGACGGCGATCGACGTGTGCAACCGGATGCGCGCGCATCTGCCGCTGTTTCAGGCGCTGGCGGCCCAGTCGCCGTTCTGGTTCGGCCACGACTCCGGCCTGGCCAGCGCGCGCTCGACGATCTTCCGCGGCTTCCCGCGCTCCACCATCCCGCCCACGTTCGCGGGTTGGGAGCACTACGTGGACGTCATCCGCTGGTGCGTCGAGACGGCGGAGGTCGCGGACTACACGTACCTGTGGTGGGACATCCGGCCGAGCCCGAAGCTGGGCACGGTCGAGGTCCGCGCGATGGACGCGCAGAGCCGGCTGGAGTCCGTGGCCGGGCTCGCGGCGCTGGTGCACGCGCTCGCCGTCGCCTGCGCGGACGGTCAGGAAGAGGCGGCCCCGCCCACCGAAGGGCTCATGGAGTCCTCATTCCGTGCCGCGCGCGACGGCGTGGACGCGACGATCTGGTGGCGCGGCGCGATCCGGCCGATCCGCGAGGTGGGCGCCGACGCGCTCGCGCTCGCCCGGCCCTACGCCCGTGAGCTCGACGGCGAGGACGCGCTCGAGGAGGTCGAGCGCATCCTGCGCGAGGGTGGTGGCGCGAGCCGCATGCGCGCGGCTCATGCCACCGGCGGGATGGACGAGATGCTCGCGAGCCTCGCCCGGGAGTCCTACGCCTCCACCCAGACGACGTCGCCGATCCGCAGCCAGTCGTAGATCTCACGCGCGTTCGCGACCGGCACGCGCAGGCAGCCGTGGCTGGCGTTGTACGGCGGGACGGACGCGTAGCCGTGGATGGCGTAGCCGCGGATGAAGTAGGACGAGTGGACCATGCCCTTGGCGTTGATGCCGGGCGTCTTCAGGTAGACCCGGAACTTGCCGCGGACGGTCGGTGTCGCGGGCGCGCCCGAGGACGTGTGGTAGATCCGCTGGACCTTGCCACCGTCGATCAGCGCGAGCACCTGGGAGTTGATCCGGGCCTCGACGTGACGGCCGTCCCTGGGATGGCGGACCTTGAACTGGCCTTTGCCGGCGAGCAGGCCGGAGAAGACGTCGGACGTCGCCGTGTAGGTCCGCGACATCCCGGCGACCTTGCGCCACGCCATCACGGCGTTCGCGGTGCCGCTGTCATAGACGCCGGTGCGCGGCACGACGTACTTCATCGCCGCGAGCCTGGCCTGCAGGATGCGCACGGCCGCGCCGCGTGAGCCGCTGGCGGCGTACGGCTGGACGGCATCCAGCCGCACGGGCTTGGCCACGGCGGTGGCGAGCGCCGGCGTGGCGCGGTGCGAGGCCCGCAGCGAGAGTCGCCCGGCCTTGCCCGACTTGACCTTCAGCGTCGCCACGCCGGCCGCGCCGCCGTTGACCGGCTTGAAGGTGAGCGTCTTGACACGGATCTTCTTCTTGCCGCGGTACACCCGCAGCACGGCCGTCTCGTTCGGGACGAACGGCTTCATCACGACGCGCGCGGTGAACGAGCGGCCGGTGAGGGCGGCTCCGTCGAGCGTGTCCTGGGCGGACACCGAGAGGGTCGCCGTCGCGGGCGCCGGCGCCGGGGGCGGGGGCGGCGTGGGCGCGGGCGGTGGGGTCTGCGCGGAGGCGGTGGCGGGAATCACCCCGAGCGCGACGAGCGTCGCGAGCCCGATGCGCTTCATGCGGCCACCGTTCGGCGGGAGGAGAACGCCTGGGCGCCGCCGGACACCACGCCCACGCTGCCGACGACGACCGCGGCGAACACGGCGGGATCCAGATCCTTTGTCACCCCGAAGGTGATCGCGTTATTGAGCGCGTGCAAGGCCATGCACGGAACTATGGACTGTGTTCGCCAATAAAGGAGGCACAACCCCACTCCGAAGACGCCGAGCGCGATCAGCGAGATGGCCGGAGCGGGTGCGTGACCGATCGCGAACACCACGCCGGTGATGCCCATCCCCCACCACGGGCCGAGCCGCTTGGCGAGCACGCCGAACATGAAGCCGCGGAAGAACAGCTCCTCCACGACCGGCGCGATCAGGCAGATCGTGACCGCGTAGGCGGCGAGCACGACGAGTGAGTCCTCGGCCTTGACGTCCTGGACGAGCGCCTGCTCGTCGGGCGTGCCGAAGATCCCGGCCAGCAGCGCCGTGATGGACCAGAAGCCGACGTAGACGAGCGCGGCCCAGCCGGCCGCTTCGCCGACTCTGCGCACGGGAACGAGCCCGAAGTCCGCGCGCGTCGTGCGTCCGAGCGCGAGCTTGATCGTGATGTACGCCGCGAGGACGAAGACGATGTTCTGGAACCCCGTGAGCACGAGCGTGACGCCGACGGGCAGGTTGTCGGACTCGAAGTCCGGGTCGGCGGCGGCGAGCAGCGCGATCGCCGTCCCGCCGATCAGCAGGACGACGAACAGCGCGGCGGCCAGCGCCAGGAACGGCGCCCACACCGGGATCTGGGGGTCCGGCGTCGGGACCGGCGGCTCGTCATGGGGGATCGACGGCGCCTCGGGTGCGAGCCAGCCGCGGTACTCGTTGTTCTCTTCGGTCAAGTTCCGGCCAAGGGTATGAGTTCGGCGAGGGAACGGACCGCGCCCGGCGGTGGGTCGCCCTCGCGCGCGATGAGGATGGGCGTGATCCCCGCCGCGCGGGCGCCCTCCACGTCGGCCGCGGGCGTGTCGCCGACGTGCCAGGTCTGCTCCGGCGTCGTGCCGGCGAGCTGCAGCGCCGCGCGGAAGATCGCGCCGTCCGGCTTGGCCGACCCGACCTCGGCGGAGGCGAGCGCGCCGTCGATGAGCGGCGTGAGGCCCGTCTCGGCCAGGCGCTCGTGCAGTGACCAGTCCCAGTTGGAGACGACGACGAGCCGGATCCCCCGCTCCCGCAGCGCGAGCAGCGTCGGCGCGCTGTCGGGGTAGGCGAAGAAGCGCAGGGCGGCGAGCAGGGCGTCGAGCGCCGCCTCGGTCGGCACCCCGTCGAGCGCCATCGCGTCCGCGCAACGCACGCGCAGGTCGTGCAGCGCAGCGGCGTCGCGGCCTTCGTGCAGGTGCGCCCGGTAGTACGTGATCTCGGCGCGGATGGCGCGCTCGGCCTCGTCGAGCGACACCGGATAGCCGCGGCGCTGCAACTCGGATTGCAGATGCGGGGCCGGATTCTCGAACCCGATCAAGGTTCCGAGGGCATCGAGCAGAATGGCCTTGACCATGTTCGCGGTCGATACTGCCACCTGGATCAGCGCGGGCGTCACGCTCGGCATCGCGTTCTTGATCGCCACCGTCTTCGACCGCGTCTTCCGCGGCAGGGTCGCCCGTCAGGTCGCCGACAAGGCCGGCCTCACGCGCGAGGGCGCCACCCGGCTGCGCTTCATCCGCCGCCTCGTCTACGCCGTGATCATCCTGATCGGGCTCTTCATCGCGCTCTCCCAGTTCGACGGGATCACGAACATCGCGCGCGCCTTGCTCGCGTCCGGCGCGATCGCCGCGGCCGTGATCGGCTTCGCGGCCCGCCAGGTGCTCGCGAACTTCGTGGCCGGGATCATGCTCGCCGTCACCCAGCCGATCCGGGTCGGCGACTGGGTCACGTTCGAGGGCAACTACGGCGTGGTCGAGGACGTGCGGCTGAACTACACGATCCTCAAGACCGCGACGCACCAGCGGATCGTGATCCCGAACGAGAAGCTGGCCGGCGGCGTGCTCAAGAACGACACGCTGGTGGTGGACGTCGTCAGCCTCGACGTCTCGGTGTGGGTCCCGCCCGAGACCGACGTCGAAGCCGCGATCAGCGCGCTCGAGGACGAGACGCAGCAGGAGGTCACGATCGCCGAGGCGGTCCCGTGGGGGACGCGGCTGAGCGTCGGCTCGGACCCGGTCGCGCCGCCGGATCGGGCCCCGGGCGAGGCAGCGCTGCGTCGCCAATGTCTCGCCCGCTTGCGAAAAGAAGGTCTGCTTCGGGCCGGATCGAACTAGACTCAGGGGTTCGCCTTGAGTCATTCTGCGCGTATACGTCGTCGCCGCCGCTCGGGCGGTGGAGCAAGCCGATGGTTCATTCTCGGCTTCTTGCTGCTGCTTTTGGCAGGGGTTGGCGTCGCTGCGTCCGCGGTCGGCTGGGTCATCCGCGTGGCCAACGACGGCCCGACGCTGTCCAACTACTCGCCGCGCGACCCGGGCGGCCTGACCAAGGTGCTGGCGTCCGACGGCACGCGCCTCGGCTTCATCCAGAACGACGATCTGATCGAGACCGCCGCGGCCAAGGACTTCCCCGAGGTGCTCAACCAGGCGACCGTCGCCATCGAGGACGAGCGCTTCTACAAGCACACCGGCGTCGATTACGAGGGCATCATCCGCGCCGCCTACCGCAACGCGACCTCCGACAACACGCAGGGCGGTTCGACGCTGACGATGCAGTTGGTGCGCAACCTGTACACGCAGGACGTCACGCGCTCCGGCGTCGAGGGCTACAAGCGCAAGATCCGTGAGGCGCGCCTGGCCCAGGAGCTCGAGGAGGAGCACTCCAAGGAGTGGGTGCTCGGCAAGTACCTCAACACGGTCCCCTACGGCACCTACGGCGGCCAGACGGCGATCGGCGCCGGCGCGGCCGCCCGCCTGTACTTCGACAAGAACGTCAAGGACCTGACGCTGCGCGAGGCCGCGATGCTCGCCGGCATGCCGCAGGCGCCGTCGCAGTACTCGCCGGTGGACAACCGCGAGGGCACGACCCGGCGCCGCAACGAGGTCCTGGGCAAGATGGCCGAGCTCGGCTACATCACGCCCCAGAAGGCGCGGTCCGAGATGAAGAAGGGCCTCGGGCTCAACATGGACAAGTACTTCTCGCGGGCCCGCGAGCGCTACGTGCTCGACTACGTCAAGTCCGAGCTGATCCAGGAGTACGGCCTGGACGCCACGCGGCGCGGCGGCTTCACGGTCACGACGACGATCAACCTCAAGTACCAGCAGCACGCGCGCGCCGCGATGAGCCAGCTCGCCGGTGTCGGCCCGTCCTCGGCGATCGTCACGATCGACCCCAAGAACGGCGACATCCTGACGATGGCGTCCACGCAGACGTACGGGCGCTCGAAGGGCAAGTCCACGTACAACCTCGCCACGCAGGGCAAGCGTCAGCCCGGCTCGGCCTTCAAGACGATGGCGCTGCTCACCGCGCTGCGCGAGGGCGTGAACCCCAGCTCGACGCTCGTACACGTCCAAGTCGCCGATGAAGATCACCAAGCCGCCGTGCGGCTCGCCGGCGTACCCGTGGGAGCTCAAGACCTACGGCGGCAAGGGCGCCGGCACGATGGACCTGCGCCGCGCGACGCTCGCCTCCGACAACTCGGTCTACGCGCAGCTCGTGTCCGACCTCGGCCCGGACAAGGTCAAGGAGACGGCGCGGATGATGGGCATCAAGTCCAAGCTGCTCGGCGTCTGCGCCGAGTCGCTCGGCGGCCTCACGGACGGCGTCTCGCCGCTCGAGATGGCCAACGCCTACGCCACGATCGTCAACGGCGGCTACCGCACCCGCCCGCGGGCGATCAAGAAGATCGAGCGCAACGGCGAGAAGATCAAGCTGCCGAAGCGCTGGCGCGTCAAGCGCACCAAGGCCTTCGAGGACGGCGTGACCGACCAGGCGGTCCAGATCCTCGCCGCCAACGCCGCGGGCGGCACCGGCACCAAGTCGCTCATCCCGGGCTGCGGCGCCCAGGGCGGCAAGACCGGCACGACCGACAAGAACATCGACGCCTGGTTCGTCGGCTTCACCCCGAAGTACTCCACGTCGGTGTGGGTCGGCTTCCCGGGCTCGGCGAAGATCTCGATGAACGGCCTGTACTTCGGCTCCAACATCGACGGCGGCACGTACCCGGCGCAGATCTGGGGCGACTACATGAAGAAGGTCGTCGGCAAGGGCTGCGGGAAGTGGCTCACGCCCAAGGAGCCGTTCCAGAGCCAGGCGTTCCAGGGCCGCTACGCGCGTGAGGGCGCCGAGGACGAGGAAACGGGCGAAGGCGAGGACGGCGCCACGAGCACGCCCGGGGCCGACCCGGCGCCGCCGCCCGCGGACGACGAGCCCGCGGACCCCAAGCCCGCGGACCCCAAGCCCCGCGACGGCGACAACGGAGGCGACAACGACGCCACCTTCGATCCTGGGGCCTACGAGTCGCCACCGCAGGGTGACCCGGGAACGGCGGTACGCAAGCGCCCCCCGGCGATGGCTGACAGCCGCCCGCCTGACTGGTACAACTTGCGCGGTCAGGGCCGGATCTAACAGGAGTGCTGTCAGATGGCGACAGGTGTCGTGAAGTGGTTCAGCGACGAGAAGGGCTTCGGCTTCATCACGCCTGATGACGGAGGGAAGGACGCGTTCGTCCATTTCTCGGCCATCTCCGGCGACGGGTTCCGCACCCTTGCCGAAGGCGCGAAGGTCGAATACCAGCTGGGCGAAGGCGCGAAGGGGCCACAAGCCACCGACGTCAGGGTCATCTAGCGCCTTGTCGAAGGAGGAAAAGGTCGAGTTCGAAGGGGAGGTCGTAGAAGCCCTCCCGAACGCGATGTTCCGCGTGCAACTCGACAACGGTCACGAGGTGCTGGGCCACGTGGCGGGCAAGATGCGACGGTTCCGCATCCGCATCCTCCCCGGCGACCGCGTGCGCGTCGAGGTTTCGCCGTACGACCTCCACCGCGCGCGGATCGTCTACCGGCATCGGTGAGCAAACGTAACGTCGGCCTGAGGTCCGAGCTTGCGAGGACGGAAGGGCGAAATTTCTCTCATAAAGGCGATCCGGCGGCGCCCTGGTGGTGCGCTCGGAGCGCGTCGTCCGCTGGATCGGCGACGACTGCGCGGTCGTGCGGGCGGGAGGGGCCTGCGCGGTGTCGACCGACGTGATGGTCGACGGGACCCATTTCCGGCTCGGCCAGGCGAGCCCGGAGGACGTGGGCTGGCGCGCACTTGCCGGTGCGCTGTCCGACATCGCGGCGATGGGCGGCGAGGCGGGCGAGGCCTACCTGTCGGTCGTGCTGCCGCCGTCAATGGGCGATGACGACGTGCTCGCGCTGCACCGCGGCGCCGAGGCGCTGGCCGCCGAGTGCGGCGTGACGATCGCCGGCGGGGACCTCGCGCGCGGTCCGGCGCTGACCGTCGCGGTCACGGTGATGGGCTGGGCGGACGCTCCGTCGGACTTCGTCGGCCGCGACGGCGCCCGGCCGGGCGACCGGGTCGGCGTGACCGGGACGCTGGGCGCTTCCGCGGCGGGCCTGGCGATCCTCGACGGCGCGGACGGTCCACGCGCCCTGGTGGAGCGCTACCTGCGGCCGTGGCCGCGATTGGCGGAAGGGCTCGCGCTGGCCGGACAGGCCACGGCGATGATGGATCTCTCCGACGGCATCGCGTCGGACGCACGGCGCCTGGCCGAGGCCAGCGCGGTGAAGCTCGTGCTCGACGCGAGCCGGCTTCCGCTGGCGGAGGGCGTCGAGTCGGTGGAGCTCGCCGCGACCGGCGGCGAGGACTACGAACTGCTCGTGTGTGGACCGGCTTCGCTGCCGGGCCTCACGTGGGTGGGAGAAGTGGTCGCGGGTGAAGGCGTGGAGTGGATCGGAGCCCCGCCCGGCGCTGACGCCTGGCGGGGCTTCGAACACTGAACCGGGGTCCGGTTCCTAGTTACGCCAGTGCGCCACTACGCCTCCTCCTCGTTACCGAGGAGGCGCTTGAGGATCGCCGCCGCGACAGCTTCGCTGTCGACCGCGTAGGTCCCGCACTGGATGCGCTCTCGTATTTCCTGCACGTTGGTCACCGCACCATCCTTGGAGGGAGCGATGGGAGCCGATCGGTTGAACCGTCCGCTCCCATCACGAGTCGAACCCGTCATTCGGACTCGGGACCCGTATCGGGTATCCGGCACCGTCATATGAGCTTCATCGTCCTCGCTCGGACAATGGTCGATGGGGTCCTCGCCCCAGCTCACGCCGCGGCCCCGCGCGGCTCGGACCGCACGAGCCGCGCAAACACGACGATTCGCTCCGCGGCGGAGTACAGCGGATGGCAGGCCGACAGGATCAGCCGGTCGTAGGACACGCGTTGGGTCACCCAGACGTCGGTCGGCTTGACGATGCGCGTTCGTTCGGCACGGTAGGTGAAGCGCCCGTAGGGCATCGTCACGACGATTTCGTCGCCCCGCCGGACCTTGTCGATCCTGCGGAACGGCGCGCCGTAGGTGGTGCGGTGCCCGGCGATCCCGACCGTTCCGCGCTGTCCAGGGAACGGCGTGGCGGGGTAGTGGCCGGGGCCGCGCCGCAGGTCGTCGGCGTTCGTGCCCTCGATGACCACGCTGGAGAGTCCGATGCGGTCGATCCGCAGCCGGCCGACCGCGTCGCCGTCGTCGGTGCGGCGGTCCAGCGAGCGCGCGGCGAACGCCAGCTTGCGCTTCGGGTCCGGGAGCTTGACGATCGCGCGCCGCTCCACCGGCGGCAGCGGCACCTGCTCGAGCCGGTCGAGCTCGCCGGACAGCTCGTTCTGCTGGAAGTGCGCGTAGAGCGAGGACACCGGCTCCTCCCACACGAGCGTCGCGGCCGCGTCCGCCAGCAGGAGCGTGCCCGAGACGATCAGCGCGGTCGAGAGCCCGCGCAGCGCGGCGCGCCCTCGCGAGCGGGGTGCAGCGGGTGCGCTCATCGCCGGAGCGCCGACTCCGTGCCGCCGAGTGATCCCGGGCCCGCGTAGGACAGCGGGCCGCGGGTGGCGAACTGCTTGTCGCCGCCGCCATCAGCGGGCCCGAGCCGGCGGCGCGCGAGCAGCACGCGCACGACGGCGGCCAGCGCCGCGAGCAGCCCCGCGAACAGCAGCATCGTGCCGACGCCCGACCCGGTCATGGCCGCGATCGCCATCGCCCACACGACGTCCAGCGGGCCGAGTTCGAGCGCGAGGCCGAGGTGCACGAGCGCGAGGACGGGGACGAGCAGGCCGAGCAACAGCGCGACCACCGCCTTCCACCCGCGCCAGCCGGTGGCGGCGAACAGCCACAGGTGCGCGGCGGGGACCAGCAGGCCCGCGGCGTAGGGGTTGCGCACCCACGCGATCGTCACCAGCCCGCACAGCCAGATCGCGGTCGCGACGGCGAGACCGTCCACCCCGGGCGCGCCGCGCCCGCGACGATCGTTCGGAATCTCCTCGGCGCTCGGCCGCGAACCGATCGCGCGCGCCAGCGCGCGAGCGCCGAACCACGCCAGGCCGGCCACGACGACCGCGCTCACGACCGCGACGATCCCGCTCGTCCCGGCCGGCCAGCGGCGCGGGTCGAGGAGCCCGGCGGGCGCGTCGACCAGGCCGGTGGCGGCGAGCGCGCGCAACCACAGCCACGCGACCGGCAGGGGCACGGCCGCGACGACCAGCCAGCCGATCCAGGGCGCGATCGGCACGCGCCGCCGGCGCGCGCGGAAGAACGCGTCGAGTGCGGCCAGCAGGACGGGCAGCAGGAGCGTGCCCACCAGCAGCCGGACACTCCAGTCGGCCATCACGTTGCGGAGCGTGACGATGCCATCCGGCGCGTTCTCGAAGGCGGGCGCGTCACGCCGGCCGACGGCGTCCAAGGCGCCGACCGCCGTCACCGCCGAGCGTCCGAAGGCGCGCAGGCGTTTGCGATAGACGGTCGCGTCCGCCTCCGGTCCGAGCTCTCCGGACGCGGAGATCAGCACCGCGGGCAGCCCTTCGGCGCCGACGGCACCCTGCTCGGACAGCGTCACCGGCAGCGCCCGGCGGACCCACTGCGCGGCGGCGCGCGGACCACCGGGCTCGGCGCGCGCCTCGCGCCGCACGGCGGCTTGCACGGTGCGCTCGAGGCCGAGCGCCGCGGAGCTCGGAGTGCCCGTCCACGGCACCACCCACGGCTTGTCGAGCTGGTTGCTCGCCATGTCGCCGAGCACGATCACGCCGTCCACCGGGCCCCCGGCCTCCTTGCGCGCCCACTCGCGCGTGCCCTCGAAGCCGGTGCGCGCGCCCGTCGTGGAGACGAGCACGAGCGTCTTGTCCAGGTCGCGCGACTTGAAGACGCGGCCGAGTTCAAGCAATACAGCGGTGGCGGAGAGCTCCGCCTTGCCGGGCGAGTCACGGTTGGCGAGCACGACGATCCGGCGCCCGGACGCGCCAGGACGCGTCGCGATCACCGTCTGCGAGGCCGTTCTCGGTGGTGGTCCGTTCGACCGTGTACGTGGGCTTCCGGTCCGCCGACGAGGGCTCGGCCAGGTCCGCGGCCACGAAATCCGCGAGCGCGGCGTCACCGGCCGAGCCGGGTGTGCGATCCGGGAACTCGGCCGCGAGGCCCTGCAACGACCCGGGATCCTCGTCGCGCTGCGTGCCGAATGCGCGCTCGCGGCTGAATGAATCGGCGGGCAGCGCGGAGCGCCCCGGGGTCGGCCGGTCCTGCAGCGCGAAGGCAGCGAGGAACAGCGCGAGCAGCGCAGGGAGAAACGCGGTCCGGTAGACGCGGCCGTCCAACACGGGACCCACGTTAATGCCTTACCTAAGTCCCGAACTATGCTCCGGTGCTGAGTGCATGACTGATCGAGCCCCCAGGATCTTGCTCGTCGACGACGAGCAGCCCATTCAGACGCTGCTGTCCTTCCCGTTGCAGCGCGATGGCTACGAGGTCGTGCAGGCCGCGGACGGCCCGGAAGCGCTCGAGCGTTTCGACGAGCAGATCTTCGATCTCGTCGTCCTGGACGTGATGTTGCCGCGCATGGACGGCCTCGAGGTCTGCCGGCGCCTGCGCGCCAAGGGCGAGACCGTGCCGATCATCATGCTCACGGCCAAGTCCGAGGAGATCGACAAGGTCCTCGGCCTGGAGCTCGGCGCGGACGACTACATCACCAAGCCGTTCTCGATGCGCGAGTTCCGCTCGCGCGTGAAGGCGGCGCTGCGCCGCTCGGGGATGGCGCGCCAGGACACCGACGACGAGCGCCCGATCGAGGTGCGAGGCCTCAAGATCGACCCGGGCAAACGCACGGTCTCGCGCCACGGGGAGACGGTCTCGACCACCTACGTCGAGTTCGAGATCCTCGCCGCGCTGGCGCGGTCACCCGGCCGCGTGTTCACGCGCGACATGCTGCTCGCGCGGGTGTGGGGCGATTCCGCCTATCGCGATCCGCGCACGATCGACGTGCACATCCGCCATCTGCGGGAGAAGATCGAGGTGGATCCGAAGGAGCCGGAGTACCTGTTCACGGTGCGCGGCGTCGGATACCGCTTCCGCGACGAAGAGGGCTAAGGAGTCCTGATTGCCCGGCCTGCGGTCGCTGCGCAACCGGCTGGCCCTGATCTTCGCGCTCATCATCGTCGGCGCGATCGGGACGATCTACCTGTCGGTCACGCCGCGGCTGGAGGCGTCGCTGACGTCGCAGCGGCTCGATGACGTCGTCACGACCACCCGCCAGTCCACCGCCGGACGTCGGCGAGGCCATGTGGCCGCCGCGGCCGCTCCCCCGGCTCGACGACGGCCTCGCGCCGGATGAGGCGAAGATCAAGAGCTACCGCGCCAACAACGTCCGCAGCCTCGCCGAGCAGATCAACACCGAGATCCTCGTCATGGGCGAGGGCGAGGACGGCCTGTTCGCCTACACGGACTCGACGCCGGACGGCGGCGCGACCGCCTCCGACGTCGAGGGTGTCGCGCGCGAGGCCCTGAGGACGCGGCGCCTGGCGAGCGCGATCGTCACGACGCCGAACGGCGAGCAGGCCGTCGCCGCGCAGCTCATCCGCGACGATCGAGCCACCCGCCGCGACGAGCCGCAGTGGATCGCCGTGTTCGCGGACTCGCTGGACGACGTCGAGGACAACGTCGCCCTGATCCGCCGGCAGGTCCTGCTCTCGGGCGGGATCGCGCTCGTGATCGCCATCTTGGCCGGCTACCTGGTCGCGCGGGCGTTGGCGGCGCGCGTGAAGCGGCTCGAGCGCGCGGCGCGCAAGGTCGCGAGCGGCGACTTCTCGCAGCCGATCAAGGCCGACTCCGACGACGAGCTCGGCCAGCTC
This sequence comes from uncultured Solirubrobacteraceae bacterium, assembly GCA_963724195.1. Lineage (GTDB taxonomy): Bacteria > Actinomycetota > Thermoleophilia > Solirubrobacterales > Solirubrobacteraceae > Solirubrobacter. The sequence goes on from CAVRTQ010000004.1 coordinate 27,314, forward strand.
GCGCGCACGTTCAACGACATGCAGGACCAGCTCGCGCGCCTGGATCGCGCGCGCAAGCAGTTCATCGCGTCCGCGTCGCACGAGCTGCGGACGCCGATCTTCTCCCTGGGCGGGTTCCTGGAGCTGCTGGCCGACGAGGACCTCGACGAGGAGACCCGGCGCGCGTTCCTGGAGCAGATCCGCGGCCAGGTGGACCGGCTGCGCAACCTGGCGGTCGAGCTGCTCGACCTGTCCCGGCTGGAGGCGGGCGCGCTGGAGCTGCGGATCGAGCCGACGGACGTGGGGCAGCTCGCGCGCGAGGTGGCGTCGGAGTTCACGCCGCTCGCGGCGCAGCACGAGTCCGCAGTGGAGCTGGACCTGCGGCCGGAGCCGATCGAGCTCGACTGCGATCCCGAGCGCGTCGCCCAGGTCCTGCGCATCCTGCTCGACAACGCGCTGCGGCACACGCCGCCCGGGACGGACGTTCGCGTTTCGGCGGCGCGGGCGAATGGGCACGTTCGACTCGAGGTCGCCGACCGCGGCCCCGGGATCAACCGCCAGAACATGCCGCACATCTTCGAGCCGTTCTTCACCTCCGCGGAGCAGGCGCAGGGCGCCGGGCTCGGCCTCGCGATCGCGCGGGAGCTGGCGGAGCGCATGCAAGGGCGGCTCACCGTGCGGTCCGGTCCCGGCAAGACGACGTTCGCGCTGGTCCTGCCGGCATGAGGCGCCTGCTCGCGGTCGCGGGCGCCGGCGTTGTCTTTGCCGCGTGCGGCGACTCCTCGCCTGCCCCGACCGCGACTTCGACCCCGACCACGCGGGCCGAGGTGGTCGCGAGCCAGGCCGAGGGCGGCTTCGACGCGCGCCGGATCTACGAGCAGGAGGCGCCCGGCGTCGTCACGATCGCCGCGCTGTTCGGCTCCGAGGGCGGCACGGGATCAGGCTTCGTGGTCAGCGACGAGGGCGAGATCGTCACCAACGCGCACGTCGTCACCACCGGCGAGGCGGGCGCGCCGCTGCGCAAGGCGAACGCGGTCTACGTCGAGTTCGCGGACGGCAACCGCGTCGAGGCGCGTGTGCTCGGACGCGACCCGAACGCGGACATCGCGCTGCTGAAGGTGGACCCGAAGGGCTTAGAGCTCGACCCGCTGCCATTGGGGTCCTCGGAGGCCGTGCGCGTGGGTGAGCCGGTGGCGGCGATCGGTTCTCCGTTCGGGCAGGCGCAGTCGCTCTCGGTGGGCATCGTGTCCGCGGTCGACCGCGCCGTCGCGTCTTTGACCGACTTCGCCATCGCGGGCGCGATCCAGACCGACGCCGCCATCAACCCCGGCAACTCCGGCGGGCCGCTGGTCGGCGCCGATGGGCGCGTGATCGGCGTCAACCAGCAGATCCAGTCGCGCTCCGGCGGCGGCGAAGGGGTCGGGTTCGCCGTGCCCATCGACACCGTCAAGCGCTCGATCGATCAGTTGCGCGAGGACGGCACGGCCGCCTACGCCTACCTCGGCGTGAGCTCGGTGCCGCTGTATCCGCAGCTCGTCGACGAGTTCGGCCTCAAGGTCGAGAAGGGCGCCTGGGTCCAGGCGCTCAACCCGGGCAGCCCGGCCGCCGCGGCCGGCGTGCGGGGCGGTCGCGGTCGTGAGGCCTTCCAGGGCGCGGTGTTCGCGCGCGGCGGTGACGTGATCACGAAGGTCGGGGACGCACCGATCGAGTCCGCCGACGACCTGTCGCGCTCGCTGGCCCGCTACAAGCCCGGTGAGACCGTGCCGGTCGAGATCAATCGCGACGGTGAACGTCAGAGCGTTGACGTCAAGCTCGGCGAACGACCGGCCGGCTCGGTCGGCGGTTGAGCCGCGCCAGATATCGTCCACCGCGATGAGCGAGCAGCCGCCACTGATCCTGGTCTCCAACCGTGGCCCGGTCACCTACCAGGAGGACGGCTCGGTCAAGCGCGGCACGGGTGGCCTCGTGACCGCCCTGACGGGCCTCGCTTCCCACCGCGACGCGATCTGGATCGCGTCCGCGATGACCGATCAGGACGTCGACGTCGCCCGCGAACACGACGGCAAGCCGTTCGAGGTCGAGGCGCCCGAGGGCGGCACCTTCCGCGTGCGCTTCGTCGAGAGCGACGCCGAGGCCTACGACCGCTTCTACAACATCATCGCCAACCCGATGCTCTGGTTCATCCAGCACTACCTCTGGGACCTGAGCAACGCGCCGGACATCCGCCGGCACGAGGTGGAGGCCTTCGACAACGGCTACCAGACCGTCAACCGGGACCTGGCCGAAGCCGTGATCGACGAGATCGAGGGCCAGGAAGAGCCCGTCGTGATGGTCCACGACTACCACTTCTACACGCTGCCCGGGATGATCCGCGAGGCGCGCCCGGACGTCTTCCTCCACCACTTCATCCACATCCCGTGGACCCAGCCGGACGCCTGGCGGGTGCTCCCGAACGCGATCCGCGAGCAGATCTACGAGGGCCTGCTGGCGAACGACATCATCGGGTTCCACACGAAGTCCTACCAGCGCAACTTCCTGCAGTGCTGCCGCGATCTGATGGACCTCGAGGTGAACTTCGAGGACGGCATCGTCGTGTGTGACGGGCGTGAGGTGTGGGTGCGGTCCTATCCGCTGCCGATCGACTACGAGGCCACGCGCGGCGTCGCCCGGCGGCCGCGGGTGCGCGAGTTCGAGGAGCGCGTCCTCGCCCGGCGGCGCGAGTACGCGATCCTGCGCGTGGACCGGGCCGACCTGTCGAAGAACGTCCTGCGCGGGTTCAGCGCCTTCGACATCTTCCTCGAGCAGCATCCGGAGTTCGCCGAGCGGATCACGTTCACGGCCCAGCTGATGCCGTCGCGCACCGACGTCCCCGAGTACGCCGAGTACCTGGAGAAGATCGAGGCGCTCGTCGCCGTCGTCAACCATCGCCACGGCACGCCCGACTGGATGCCGATCGACCTGAAGTTGCGCGACGACCTGGACGAGGCCGTCGCCTCCTACAAGCACTACGACGTGATGATGGTCAACGCGATGTTCGACGGCATGAACCTCGTGGCCAAGGAAGGGCCCTTGGTCAACGAGCGCCACGGCGTGTCGATCCTGAGCGAGAACACGGGCGCCCACGAGGAGCTCGGCGAGTTCGCCCTCTCCGTGAACCCGTTCGACGTCCAGGAACTCGCCGACGCCCTCTACTCGGCGCTGATGATGTCGCCGGAGGCCCGCGAACGGCGCGCCACCGGGCTGAAGGAGATCGTCACCTCGCGCGATCCGGGCGACTGGATCGACGAGCAGATCGCCGACATCCGCGCGAAGCACTCGCACACCCCGAGCTAACCCTCGAAGCCGAACTCACCGCCGCGCGGCTGCGGCCTTGTCGGCGCCGGCGCGCTTCGTCTTGGAGCGACGCGAACGGGCGGTGCCGTAGGCGCGGGCGTCACCGCCGCAGCCGGCGTCGGGGTCTCTCCGCCCCGCGCCTCCCGCCGCGCCTCCCCGCGCGCCTCCCCGCCGCGCGCCTCCCCGCCGCGCGCCTCTCCGCCGCGCGCCTCTCCGCCGCGCGCCTTCCCACGGCGCGCCTCCCCACTGCGGCGAGCCCGGCGAGACGCGCGCGGCTTCACGCGCTGCTCCTTCTTGCTCTTGTCACTCTTCCGCGGTGGCGGCGACGGCGTAGGTGTGGGCTCCGACAGCGTCGGGATCGGCTCCTGCGCGAGCAGCGGCCGCGGTGCGTCGCCGGGCAACACGGGCGGCGGCGTGGCCGAGAACGCCCACACGATGCCGAACACGATCGCCGCCGTTCCCGCCGCCGCCAAGGCCACATTGCCCCAGCGGATGCGCCGGATCAGGTTCCGTCCCATGCATCTCGTAGGGTTCCGGCGAGGAACCTTCGCCCCACGTTGCTACCATCCGCGGCCGAATATGGCTAGCGGAAAGCACATCTACGACCTCACCCTTCTGCTCGACCCGGCCGTCGAGGCCGAGCGTCGCGAGCAGATCGTGGCGGACGTCGCAGACCTCATCGACCGCACCGGCGAGTTCATCGGGCGGCATGACTGGGGAACCCGCCAGGCCGCCTACGAGGTGCGCAAGAAGACTGAGGCTGACTACCACCTGATTCAGTTCAGGGGGGAGAACGAGCTGCTCCAGCAGCTCGACCACAACCTCAAGATCACGGACGGCGTCCTGCGCCACCGGATCATCAAGCTGCGGCCGGGCACGCCCGACCCGCCGGACCTCCGCCCGTCGGCCCAGCCGGCGAGCGGAAGCCGCCGAAGCTGCTGAGCCCGCCGAGGCTTAGCCAGAGCTTGAGGGGCCGCCGAGAGGCGGCCCTTGTTGTTTAAGCGGCGCGGGCGCGCGCGCTCGCCCTCGTTCGCCGCGGTAGGGCACGATCGCGGTCCTCCGCTCGGACCTGTCTGTGCCGGGCCACCCCCAAGGCTGGCGAGCGGCAACGCGCCAGCCCGGGCACGCGAGCGATGCCTTCGGACCGTCTGTCGGTCCGAACTGAACGCTGGCGTGGCGTGCGACCGTCTCTCGGCGTGGAAAGACGTGAACGCCAAGGCGTTCACGCAGTGCGGGGCACCCGCCTCACCCGCAATCAGCACGTCCGCCCCGACGGGTCAAGCAAGTCGCGCCCGCGGCAACGCGCTCCGCCACCGCGTCGCGGCGACTTGCTTGACGCGGCGGCCGCGGGCGTGCTCGCCGTTAAACGACGCGGGCCGCCCCGAGGGACGGCCCGAGCTGAAACTCAACGACGCAAGTCGCGCCTAGAACGGGATGTCGTCGTCCGCCGGGAGCGGAGTTGCGCCCGCCGCCGACCGGGGCCGACTGGAAGTCCGACACGTCGGCGGGGACGTCGGAGTGCGGGGTGAACCCGTTGCCCGCGCCCGCCTGGCCGCTGTAGGAGCCGCCGCCGGCGCCTTCCTCGCGGCCGCCGAGGAACTGGACGGAGTCCGCGACGACCTCGATGGACTCGCGCTTGTTGCCTTCCTTGTCGGTCCACTCACGCCACTCGAGGCGGCCGTCGATGGCGACCGGGCGCCCCTTGGACAGGAAGCGCGAGGCGTTCTCGCCCTGGGCGCCCCAGACGGTGACGCTGAAGTAGTTGGGCTTGTCGACCCACTCGCCGTTTTCCTTGCGCCGGGAGTTGGACGCGATCCGCAGGCTGCACACCGACATGCCGGACGGCAGCGAACGGAGCTCCGGGTCGCGCGTGAGGTTCCCGGTGAGAACCACGCGATTGATGTTGGTTGCCGCCATGAGGGCTGGCACTCCTTTCGGACTTTCGTAGTCTTGGAGTGCGAGTCTACGTCCGGCATCGGAGGTATCGGCGTTCATGGCCGCTTTCTCCGCACAATTGATGCAGTCTCGTTACACGTCGTGGCGGACGGAACGCAAATGGGTCGGTTCGCTACCCTGTTCGGTCCAGCGCCCGCATGGCGTACTGGCCTCGCGTGCGCGAGGCGCGCATTCCGCGAGACAGCACTTAGAGAGGTTTTCCCACAGTGGCGAAGCAGCGCAGCCGGCCGACGCGCCGGAAGGATCGTAAGACCGGCGGGGGCGGACGCCGCAAGTCCTGCCAGTACTGCAAGGACAAGGTCGAGTTCATCGACTACAAGGACATCAACACCCTCAAGAAGTTCGTGAGCGACCGCGGCAAGATCCGTTCGCGCCGCATCACGGGCGCGTGCCGCCGGCACCAGAACCAGGTCGCCCGCGCCGTCAAGCGCGCCCGCGAGCTGGCGCTCCTGCCGTACGTCGGCGAGGGCAGCGGTCCGGACGAGGGCGAGCGCGGCGGCCGGGGTGGCCGTGGCGGACGCGACCGGTAGGTAGCGGGCACCATGCCTCAGGCCATCCTTCTGCAGGACCACGAGACGCTCGGTGAGCGGGGCGCCGTGATCGACGTCTCCAAGGGCTACCTGCGCAACTACCTGATCCCGCGCAAGCTGGCGCAGCCGGCGACCAAGGGCGCCGTCGCCGCGGCCGCGAAGCGCAAGGAGTCGGTCGAGAAGGCCGCCGCCACGGCGCTGGCCTCCGCGCAGGAGACCGCGGCGCTGCTCAGCCGCACGGTCCTGACGATCCCGCACCAGGCGGGCGACGACGGCCGCCTGTTCGGCTCCGTCACGACGCAGGACATCGTGGACGCGATCCAGGAAGCGCGCGGCATCGCGATCGACCGCCGCAACGTCCACCTCGAGGAGCCGATCCGCACCGTCGGGACGCGCATGATCGAGGTCGAGGTCGAGGACGGCGTCACCGCGACGATCAAGACGATGGTGGTCGAGCAGAAGTAGGCGACGCTCGCCTAGCGGCTCGTGTCGCTTGGGGTCTCGCGCAAAGCGCTCGTCCCCAGCGCATCTTGAAGCGCCGGCCTAGCCGGCGCTTCGTCGTTTAATCCGGAACTTGCAGGGAACCGAACGTGTGTTCGTCCGAGGGCGCGGCTAGGCTCGATGGCTCGCATGAGCGCGCCCACGCACAACGGCTTCAACGGCGGCGGACAGGCCCCGATCGCGCCGCCCCAGAACCTGGAGGCGGAGCAGTCCGTCCTGGGCGCGGTGCTGCTGTCGGACACGACGCTGCCGGGCCTCATCATCGACGAGCGCCTCACGCCGGCCGACTTCTATCGCTCCAGCCACGGCCGGATCTACCAGGCGATGCTGGACCTGAACACGATGGGCGAGCCGATCGACGCGCTCACCATCGTCGAGCACCTCAAGCAGGCCGGCGACCTGGAGTCCGTGGGCGGCGCGGCCGCGATCGAGGTGCTGACGGGCTCGGTCCCGGCGATCGGCAACGTCCGCCAGTACGCGCGGATCGTGCGCGAGAACGCGATGCTGCGGCGGCTCCTGCACGCCTCGTACGAGATCCAGGAGCGCGTGCACGGGCACGAGGCGCTCCCGCGCGAGCTCGTCGACCAGGCGGAGCGGCTCATCCTCGAAGTGGCGCACGAGGACGCGCGCAAGGACTTCAAGGACATCGAGTCCGTGCTCGACGAGGAGCTCGACAAGCTCCAGAAGCTCTCGCTCGAGGGCACGCCGGTCACGGGCACCCCGTCCGGCTTCGACGACCTGGACGCGATCACCGGCGGCTTCCAGCCCGGCAACCTGATCATCCTCGCCGCCCGCCCGTCGATGGGCAAGTCCGCGCTGATGGCGAACTTCTGCGAGAACGCGGCGCTCACCTCCAACAAGGCCGTCGCGCTGTTCTCGCTCGAGATGTCCGAGGGCGAGCTCGCGCAGCGCTTCATCGCGTCGCAGGCGTCGATCAAGGGTGACGATCTGCGCAAGGGCCGCGTCCCGCAGGCCCGCTGGTCGAAGATCCTCGCCGCGTCCGCGCGCCTCTCGGAGTCCAAGCTCTTCATCGACGACTCGTCGGACCTGTCGGTGCTCGACGTCCGCGCCAAGGCCCGCCGGCTGCTGCAGCAGAACCCGGACGGCCTCGGCCTGATCGTCATCGACTACCTGCAGCTGATGTCCGCGGGCGGCGGCGGGCCGGATAGCCGCGTGGAGCAGATCGGCATCATCTCGCGTGGCTTGAAGACGCTCGCGCGTGAGCTCGAGGTGCCCGTGATCGCGCTGTCCCAGCTCAACCGCGGCGTCGAGCAGCGCAAGCCGCCGACCCCGATGCTGTCCGACCTGCGTGAGTCCGGTGCGATCGAGCAGGACGCCGACCTGGTGATGTTCATCTACCGCGAGGACTACTACGACAAGGAGTCCGAGCGTGAGGGCATCGCCGACCTGATCATCGCCAAGCACCGCAACGGCGGCCTGGGCACGGTCGAGCTCACGTTCCAGCGCGACTTCCCGCGCTTCATGTCCTACGCCGGGGACGATCGCTACTGATGGACTGCCCCCACTGCGACGGGTCGGGCTTCGTGTTCGACGAGGAACAGCGCAAGTCGTACCCGTGCAAGTGCCGGCCGGCCCGGTTGGCCCGCAAGCGCGCGGCGGCCGTCGCGGGTCGCATCCCGAAGACGTACCGCGGCGTGTCCTTCGACCGCGAGCCGCTGCCCTCGATCGAGCGCGCGCACCCGCACGTGGTGCGCGAGGTGCGCCGCTACTGCGGCTCGATCGCCGAGCAGCTCGACGAGGGCCGCGGCCTGTGGTTCACCGGCCCGCCCGGCACCGGCAAGACGACGCTGGCGATGCTCATCTCCCGCCACGCGATGGAGGCCGACCGCACGTGCGCGATCTACTCGCTGCCGCGCCTGCTGGCGATGCTGCGCGAGACGTTCCGGGATGACTCCCCGCACAGCCTGAGCCAGCTCGTGGACATGCTGTGCTCGGTCGACCTGCTGCACATCGACGACGTCGGCGCCGAGCAGACCAGCCCGTGGGTGCTCGAGCAGCTCTACACGGTCGTCAACACGCGCTACGAGGACCAGCGCGCGATCGTCGTCACCACGAACCTGATCGGCACGGGCGAGTCCGGCGGCGACGACGAGCTCCGCGCCCAGATCGGCGACCGCACGGTGTCGCGCCTGTACGAGATGTGCGGCGACCCGTTCCCGATGTTCGGCTCAGACCGGCGCCTCGAGAAGCAGTTCAACCTGCCCGAGCCGGTGCCGGCCTCCAGCACTCCGAACCCCTTCTCCGACGGGGACATGGACGAGGATCGGCCCCGCTACGGGTGGGCACCGTAGACTGATCCCACGACATGGCCGGCATCGTGATCGTGGGCGCCCAGTGGGGCGATGAAGGTAAGGGCAAGGTCGTTGACCTGCTCGCCGAGAAGGCGGACATGGTTATCCGCTTCCAGGGCGGCAACAACGCCGGCCACACCATCGTGCGCGGAGACGTGCACTGGAAGTTCCATCTGATCCCTTCGGGGATCCTGTACCCGGGCAAGCTCTGTGCCATCGGCAACGGCGTCGTGATCGACCCGAAGGTGCTGACGGACGAGCTGGACGGGCTGCGGGCGAAGGGCGTAGACCTCTCCGGGCTGCGGATCAGCGCCAACGCGCACCTGATCATGCCGTACCACATGTATCTGGACCACGCGGGCGAGACGAAGCTCGGCAAGCTCCAGATCGGCACCACGCGGCGTGGCATCGGCCCCGCGTACTCCGACAAGGCCGCCCGCCTCGGCATCCGCGTGCAGGACCTGCTCGACGAGAAGATCCTCAAGAAGAAGATCGTCGCCGCGATGGAGCCCAAGCGCCTCCAGCTGCGTCCGTACGCGAAGGCCCCCGAGCTGGATCTGCAGTCGATGACCGAGGACTACCTCACCTACGGCCATCGGATCGCCCAGTTCGTCGCCGACACGGCCAAGCTCACCTGGGACGTGCTCGACACGGGCAAGAACGTCCTGTTCGAGGGCGCGCAGGGCACGCTGCTGGACATCGACCACGGCACGTATCCCTTCGTGACCTCCTCGAACCCGGTGTCCGCGTCCGCCTGCACCGGCACCGGCGTCGGGCCGAAGGACATCGACGAGATCTGGGGCATCGCCAAGGCCTACGCCACGCGCGTCGGCTCCGGCCCGTTCCCGACCGAGCTCGACAACGAGCTCGGCGTCACGCTCCGCGAGGCCGGCGGCGAGTACGGCACCACCACCGGGCGCGCCCGCCGCGTCGGCTGGATCGACCTCGTCGCGCTGCGCTACGCCGCGCGGATCAACTCGCTCACGCACCTGGCGATCACGAAGCTCGACGTCCTCACCGGCCTCGGCGCGCTGAACGTCTGCACGCGCTACCGCGGCAGCGAAGAGGCCACGTTCGACACCTATCCGTACCACCAGACCGTGATGCATCACGCGTCGGGCGAGTACGAGCAGCTGCCGGGCTGGGACGAGGACATCACCGGCTGCCGCACCGAGGAAGAGCTCCCGCAGAACGCGCGTGACTACCTGCGCTACATCTCCGAGGTCGTCCGCGTGCCGATCGCGCTGATCGGCGTCGGCCCGGGCCGCGACCAGGTGATCTGGACCGACGCGGGCCGTGCCTCGCTCGCCGCGCGTGAGCGCAGCGAGCAGCTCATCGCTTGAATTTGAAGTCCGGACATCCCCTCCGCCCCACCCCGATCATCCGAACCTCAAGGGCTCGTGCCCTTGAGGCTGCGCTGTAGGCCGGCGAGCACCCGGACCACGCGCAGCCCCGCTTCTCCGTCGGAGCGGGGCTTGGTCCCGTTGCGAATGGAGTCGACGAAGTGCTCGCACTCGATCCGCAGCGGCTCCTTGTTGGCGATCCGCGGCGAGCGGATGTCGCCCGAGCGCGTGATGTATTCGCCGTAGGACTCGGCCTTCTCGTCGAAGCCCTTGTCGTAGACGGTGACCTTGCGCTCGAGCTCCATGTCGTCGAACGTCGCCATGCGCTTGGACCCGACGACCGTGAACGCGCGCGTCTTGTGCGGGTCCAGCCAGCTCAGGTGCAGATGCGCCGCGACGCCGGACGGGAAGCGCATGAACGCGAACACGACGTCCTCGACGCCTTCGCGCATGTAGGCCTCGCCGCGCGCCTCCACGCGTGAAGGGTCCTCGTTCGCGAGGTGCAGGATCACCGACACGTCGTGCGCGCCGAGCGACCACAGCGCGTTCTCGTCGGTCCGCAGCTGGCCGAGGTTGAGCCGCTGGGAGTAGATGTAGTGGATGTCGCCGAGCTCGCCGGAGTCGGCGATCTCCTTGAGCTTCTCCACCCCGGGGTGGTAGACGAGCAGGTGGCCGACCATCAGCAGCCGGTCGGCCTGCCGCGCGGCGGCAACCGCGCGCTCGGCGTCTTCGACCGTGTACGCGAGCGGCTTCTCGACGTAGCAGTGCTTGCCGGCGCGCAGCACGCGCTCGGCGAGCGGTCCGTGCGTGGGCACGGGCGTGGCGAGCACGACCGCGTCCAACTCGGGGTCGTTGAGCAGGTCGTCGAGATCCGGGGTGAAGCGGGCGCTCGGGAACGACGCCTTCCAGCGCTCGCGGTTGGCCTCGGACTCGTCGCAACACCAGGCGAGCTTGGCCCCCGGGATGGCCGCGAAGTTGCGCGCCAGGTTGGGGCCCCAGTAGCCGAGCCCTACGACGCCGACGTTAATGGGCTGCATATGCGTGGGTAATACGTAGACATGGGGTTGATCCGAGGCCTTGTCCACGCGTCCCAGCATGTGGCGTGGTACGTGGGCTATCAGTGCGGCGGGAAGCCGCGTCGGCGCTGCTAGAGCTCACGCTGTATCGCCTCTCGTAGCGCTGCGTGGGCCCGCAGGGTCACGGGCCCGGGCGCGGCGGCGAGTTGCAGGTCGTCGATCCTCGCCACCGGCTGCACCTCGCGCACCGAGGAGGCCAGGAACGCCTCCTCCGCGCCCTGCAGCGTGTCCAGCGTCGTCGGCTCCTCCACGGCGCCGGCGTGCTCGATCAGCAGCGTGCGGGTGATGGACTCGAAGATCCGGTCCTCCAGCGGCGGCGTGCGCAGCACGCCTTCGCGGACCCAGAAGAAGCTCGACGTCGCGCCTTCCAGCACGCGCCCGTGCGGGGTCACGAGCAGGGCGTCGTCGTAGCCCTGCTCCTGCGCGAGCCGCAGCGCGAGCATGTTGGCGGCGTAGGAGAGCGTCTTCAGGCCGTCGGTGACGCGGTTCGGGGCGTAGCGGACGGTGGCGAGCCGCGCGATCGCCGGGCGGTGCGGGAGCGGCTCGACCAGCACGATCCGGCGGCCGCCGCGGGTGGCGTAGAAGCGCAGGACGCCGTCGACGGGGCCCGCCGCGTCGAGCATCGCCTGGATCTCGCCTTGCAGCGCGTCGTGGTCGACGGTGAGGCGCAGGCCGGCACATGTCCGCTCGAAGCGCTGCAGGTGCGCGGCGAGCGCGCACGGGCGTCCCCCGTACAGGCGCAGCGCATCGAAGCCGCCGTCTCCACGGAGCAGCCCTTCCTCGGTGACGGGAATCCGCGCCTGGTCGGCGGGCCCGATGGCGCCGTCGACGCTGGCGAGCATCCGACTAGGGTACGTCGCGGCGTCTGGTGAGGGTCGTGGCGGCGGCCGCGGCCGCGGCGGCGTAGGCCACGAGCGTGAGCCCGCCCGCCCACGCCGGCGGTACGTCCTCGGTGGAGCTGGCGGTCAGCGCGGCCGCCGCGCCGCCCGGGCCCCAGCGCGCGACGGGGTCGCTCAGCCCGGCGAACAGCGGCTCCAGGAAGAGCAGGACGGCGAGGATCGCGATCACCGGCGGCGCGGCCGACCGCGCCGCGAGTCCCAGCGCGCCGCCCGTCGCGCCCATCACGGCGCAGTAGAGGACGGTGCCGAGCGCGCGGGTGAGGAGATCGCCGGCGCCCGGGAGCTCCGCCCCGCCGAAGCCGAGCAGGACGTACGTCAGGATCGCGGCCATGAGCGCGCCGCCCAGGCCCAGGCACGCGCCGGCGGCGGCGTAGGCGGCGAGGCGATCGCGCACCGCCGTGGTGCGGTCGCGGCGCGCGATCAGCGCGAGGCCGAGCCCGCCGCGCGCGACCTCCCCGCCCGCCGTGGCGGCGGCGTACACGATCACGACCAGGCCGGAGATCGCGCCGGAGGACAGCGCGCTGCGCGCGTCGGTCAGCGTCGTGGTCTCCAGGTCCTTGAGGCCGAGGTAGGAGATGGCCAGGAAGCCGCTGAACGCGAGCGCCAGGGCGAGGGCGCGCCGGAAGCCCGGGACCGTGCGCAGCGCGTCGAACTCGATCCTCACGACGCCTCGGTCAAGCCGACGTACAGCGCCTCCAGGGCGCCCTGCGTGCTCATCTCGTGCAGGATCACTCCCCGGACGGCACGGCCGACGGTGTCCGCGTCCGCGCCTTCGACGATCACCGTGTCCGGGCCGGTGCGGGTGGCGTCGAGTCCGTCAAGCGCTTGGAGCAGTTGTTCCGGCTCGGGCGAGCGGAGGCGGATGCGCTTGGCCAACAGCGCCGCGAGCTCCCCCTCGGCGACTCGCTTGCCCTGGTCGACGACCACGACCCGGTCGCACGTGGCCGCGACGTCCTCCAGCACGTGGCTGGAGAGCAACACCGTGCCGCCGTTGTGCGCGTGGCGCTGGAGGCGCTCTCGGAGCGCTCTCAGCGCGTGTGGGTCCAGTCCGCTGGCCGGTTCGTCGAGCAGGAGCACGTCCGGCTCGGCGATCAGCGCCGCGGCGAGGCTCAAGCGCCGGCGTGTCCCGTGCGAGCAGGCGCCCACCGTCTTGTCCGCGGCGTGCTCGAGGTGCGCGGCCGCGAGCGCTTCGTCGATGTCGGCTTCGGCCTTGCCCGCGCGCGCCGCGGCGAGGGACAGCTCGTTCCACACGCTGCGGGCCGGGTGGAACCCGTCGCGGTCCAGCACACCCCCGACGCTTCCGGTCGCGAGGGCTGTGCCGCTCGTGGGGCGCGAGAGCCCGAACAGGACGCGGAGCGTCGTCGTCTTCCCTGCCCCGTTCGGGCCGAGAAACCCGCACACGCTGCCCTGCGGCACCGCGAACGACAGGCCGTCGACGGCAGTCGTCCGCCCGTACCGCTTGATCAGGTCCTCGACGACGAGCGCATCCACTGAAGTTCAGTTCGGGGAGTAGTCCTGCCCGAGATCCGGCGTCTGCGGCACCGACTTCGGCACCAGGATGTGCTCGGCGCCGGCCAAGTCCTCAGCCGTCGCGGCGGAGAGCCCGACCGGCCACGGGTGCGGCTCGATCCCGATCACCGAGCGCACGGTCTCATCCTCACCGCGGATCGCGATCCCCGCGGCCGCCAGCACATCCGCCACCTCGCGGCCGACGGCGAGCGCCTCCCACTCCGTCACCCGCTCGAGCAGGACCGTCACTCGGTACGAGCGCGGGAGCGATGCCGGCTCCGCTTCGGCGTTCGGGCCAAGGTGTAGATGGGGAAACCCGCCGGTCATGAACTCGAAGCTACCGGGTGACCGTCGCTTCCTGCTCGGGGAGATACGGCCTTGAGCGCTGATGAGCGGCAACGCGCCAGCAAACGAAGTTGGGCTAAAGGTTCTCGGGCGACCTGCCGATAGATGGATTAGACCGCCCGCCGAGGCGGTTTTCGTGTTCTTGGGAGCGCGAACGCCTCGGCGCCGCCATCGCACGCTCGCGCGTCTAGAAGTACGGCGCGAGCCGGGCGCGGGGCGACCGGGAGCTCCGCGGCCGTGAAGCGAACGACGGGCATTGGTGGACGACGATGCCGTAGATGGGACGGTGGCGGCGCGGCACGAGGACGTGCGGCTCCTCGATCGGCCACCGCGAGCAGTCGAACAGCGCCACCGAGGACAGGTGCCCGAGCGCCGCGCCCTCGCCGCAGGCGAGCACGGCGGCCATCCAACGCGCCTCGGGCGACAGCTCACCACGACCGTAGGAGTACACGCCGGGATAGCGGCGCGTCAGCGCACCGCGCGCGATCCGCTTGCTGATGGAGCTCGAGGTGAGCCCCAACTCGTCGCGCGTCACCAAGTCAGCGCGGGGTGAGGAACGGAACGGTCCTGTGGCGACCTGTCTGTTCCTCACCCCAGAATCTTTGAGCGGACTGCTGGCACGGAACAAGACGCGTCCGTGCCAAAACAGCCCGCTCTCTGTTCCGAAACTGCGCGGCGACGAGCTCCCCGTCGAGTGCCGGCCGGTTAAACGCCGAAACCGCGCCGTAGCGCGGTTTCGAGAGTGCCCCCGGAAGGAATCGAACCTTCAACCTTCGGATTAAGAGTCCGCTGCTCTGCCAATTGAGCTACAAGGGCGCGGCCGCCCATGATAGCGGCGCGAAGTGGGTTAGCCGGCGGGTGTGGCTGTGGGCGTCGCCGAGGGGGCGATGTCCTGGATCTGCTGGAGGGCGGCCTGGGACTTGGCCTGCTCGAGCTGCTCCTTGAGCTCCTTCTTGTCGTCCTTGTCCTCGGTGAGCTCGACGGCCTTGGCGGCGGCGAGGTCGCCCTTGCGGGTCTGGCCCGCCTGGTAGGCGAGGAGGGAGAGGTTCGTGAAGGTGTTCGCGGCCGGCTCGATCTCGGTGATCATCTCCTGCGCCGTGACGGCCTTGTCGGGCTGCTCGATGGCGATGAAGGCCTGCGTCATGGAGCGGGCGAGGCGCTCGTCGGGCTGAGGGCGGGTCCAGCGCGACGTACTTGTCCCAGGCGGTGCCGGCGGCGGTGAGCTGACGGCGGCCTTCGGCCGTGTAGTCGTTGGCGGCGTTGTCGAAGTTGTCTCCGACCTGCGCGAGGCGGACGCGGGCCTGGGCCAGGGCGGCCCACGCGGCGGCGTCCGAGGCGTTGGCCTTGGTCTTGGCGTCGGCGGTCTGGACCTGGGTGGTCAGACGCTGGACGGCGTCGGTGTCGCCGGTGGCGTTACCGCCGTCTCGCAGGAGGTCACCGATGCTGCCGGAGAGCCCGCTGGAGCCGATGCCGAAGCCTACGAAGCCCACGAACATGAGCAGCGCGAGGCCTCCGTAGACAAATTTGATTGTGCGGCGGCGGCCGCCGCTTCTCAGGTCAAAGAGCATGGCGTGGTGCGGATTAGTCCCGATCGATGGTGACGTGCTCTTGCTCAGAGTCCTCTAAATCTTCGAGGTCTTCTGGGGCGGCGCGCCCAGCGCGCCGGTCGAGCAACCAGGAGAACAGAATAGAGGCCTCGAACAAAACGTACATAGGGGCCATCATCATTGCCATCGTTATGGGGTCCTGGCCGGGCAGCAACATGGCGGCCACGGCGATGGCGAGGATGGCGTAGCGACGGTTGTGCGCGAGCTGGCTCGTGCTGACGATTCCGACTCGCGTAACGGCCACGATCGCAACTGGGATCTGGAAAAGCAGCCCCATCGCGATCAGGAGCATCAGCACGAACTTGTAGTACGGCTGCGCCTGGATCAGGACGTCGAAGGCGTCGGTGTTGAAGTTCTGGAGGAACTCGATCGCCCGCGGGACGACCGTGAAGTAGCCGAAGACGACTCCCCCAATGAATAGGAACGGCACTGCCAACATGGCGGGGAGCGCCACCTGCTTCTCGCGGGGCGAGAAGGCCGGCAGGACGAACGCGTAGACCTGGAAGAGGATCAGCGGGAGCGAGATCAGCAGGCCCGCGTACGCCGAGACCTTGAGGGTCTGCATGAACGGCTCGGACACGCCCAAGGTGACCGGCTTGCGCGCGCTGATCTCCGGAGCGAGCTTGGCGACGCGCTCGTTCTCCTCAGCGGCGTCGATCAGCGACGACTTGGCGCCGGTGTCGTCCTCACGCGCGGCCAGGGAGCGGAACACGGCCGCGTTGCTGAGCAGGACCTTCGCGATCTCCTGGTCGTAGCCCGCGCTCTTCTGGATCGGGTCGCGGTTGCCGGCGTCGACCGTGGTGACGAGCGGCTTGTTGAGCACGTCGAGCACGGTCTGGTTGAAGGCCATGCACACCACCGTCGCGGCGATGAACGCCGCGAGGCAGATCACGATGCGGACCCGAAGCTCCGTCAGATGTTCGACGAGGCTCAGGCGGTCATCGTGCGCGACGGATCGCAGCGTGCTCGCCATACGACTGGCTTTTAAGGCCGGGTGATCGGGGTGGGGCGGAGGGGCTGCTTGCCTTGACTAACGCGGCGTGTGCTCACGTGCAGCAGCAGGCTCGTCCGCGAGCGGGGCCTTTTCGCCCTCGGGGCGACCGAGCGCGGACTCCACCTTCTGGCGGTCGTCGCGGAAGTCCTCGTCATCGTCGTCCCGGCCACCCTTGCCCGTGATCGACTCCTTGAACTCACGCATACCGGTTCCGAGTTGGCGCCCGAGACCGGGCAGGCGCTTCGGCCCGAAGATCAGGAGCACGATCACAAAGACGATCGCGAGCTCCAGGGGTCCGATGTTTGGCATCGACTTCTCTCCGCAGGGGTTCTGGTTGGACTGGCGTCCCTTGTGCCAAGGCTAGCGGCATCTCGCGTCGCGGAAAGGTCAAGTTCACGAAATGGAGGCCGAATACCGGGAGGCAAGTCGTCAACCAACCCCTTCGGAACGACCTCCTCCAGATCATGAGCCAGCCCACCAACTCCAACGGCCAGTACGTCCGACGCGTCACGTTGCCCTCGGGGCGGCAGATCGAGGTCGTCTACTTCGAGCCGCTCGCTGCTGAAGCGGCGGGCCAGGCCGCGATGCCCGCGACCTCCCCGGTCGTCGACCTCAGCATCTGCCCCGAGTGCGACAAGGACCTCGTCTACCCGACCGACTGGGAAGAGGCGTCCCCGACGCACTGGGAAGTCGAGCTCCGCTGCCCGAACTGCGAGTGGAGCGAGGTCGGCACGTACGACCAGGCCACCGTCGACCGCTTCGACGAGCACCTGGACCTCGGCACCGAAGCCCTCGTGAAGGACCTCCGCCGCCTCGTGCAGGCGAACATGGAGGCCGAGGCTGACCGCTTCGCCGCCGCCCTCGAGGCCGGCGCCATCCTCCCCGAGGATTTTTAGGTCTTACGAGTACCGGTCCACGACGCCGTCGGCAACAAGCTCCAAAGCGGCTTGTTGCGACGGCTCGGGCAAGGCCGGTAGATCGGCCTTCGCCTCCGCGACCATCGCCAGCGCTTCGCCGCGGGCCGCGTCCAGCGCGCCCGTGGCCGCGATCGCGTCGCACACACCCTCGGCCTGCTCCGGGGTGCGCACCGCTCGCAGGTCCAGCAGCGCCAGCTCCGGGTCCCGCTCGCGGGCGAGGATCAGCGGGAGCGTGACCGTGCCGTCGAGCAGGTCGGTGCCGCGATGCTTGCCGGTCCGCTCCGCGGGCCCACTCACGTCGAGCACGTCGTCCAAGAGCTGGAACGCGAGCCCGATGCGCTCGCCGAACTCGCCCAGCAGCGCGACGTTCCCGCCACCGGCCAGCGCGCCCAGCTCGCACGCCGCGCGGAAGAGCCGCGCGGTCTTCAGGTCGCAGCGGCGCAGGTAGCGCTCACGCGTCGTCTGCAGCTTCCACGCGTCCTCGCGCTGGAGCAACTCACCCTGCACGAGCGCGGAGGAAGCGTCGGAGAGCACGCGCACGGCTTGCGCCGACCCGCCGCCGGCGAGCTCCGCGAACGCGCGCGAGAACAACAGGTCCCCCGTGGCCGTGGCGATCGAACGGCCGGCCGAGGCGACCACCGTCGGGCGCCCGCGGCGCAGCACGGCGGCGTCGAGCACGTCGTCGTGCACGAGCGTCGCGGAGTGCACGAGCTCCACCGCGACGGCCGCACGCAGGGCGGCGGCGTGCCCGGTCGCCGCCGGACCGGCGGCGACGAAGACGAGCAACGGCCGCAGGCGCTTGCCGCCCGCGGCGATCGTGGCCGTGGCGTGTTCACCGAGCGTCGCGCCGTGCGAGCCCGCCACCGCGACGAGACGGTCCTCCAGGGCATCCATCAGCCCGGGGACGTGCGCTCCCCCAGCCTCGACGACCGCAGCGACCGCCTCGGCGCTCGCCACTATCGAACGGTCCCGTGGTGCAACGCGATGATCCCCCCGGCCGTGAGGATCCAGCCGACGTCCTTGCAGCCCGGCCGCGACGAGCTGCCGGCGAGCGGCTCCGGCCCGGGGAAGCGCTTCACGGAGGCCGGCAGGTACGTGTAGGCGTCATCGAAGCGACCCATCAGCGGCACGATGCGATCGAACCAGATCGAGAAGAAGGTCGACAAGGGCGGCTTCTGCGGCGTCGTGATCTCCAGGATGACGACGCGCCCGCCCGGTTTGACCACGCGCACCATCTCGCGCAGCCCCTGCGGGAGGTCGCCGAAGTTGCGGGCGCCGAAGCCCACGGTGGCCGCGTCGAACGTGTCGTCGGCGTACGGGAGCGCCGTCGCGTCCGCCTGCTCCCAGGTGAGGCCCGGCGCCTTCTTGCGGGCGCGGTCGAGCATGCCCTCCGAGAAGTCCGAGCCGACGACGTCACCGCCGCGAGACGCGATCTCGATCGCGAGGTCGCCCGTGCCGGCGGCCACGTCCAGCGCCCGCGTGCCCGGTCCGACGTGCGCCAGATCGACCGCACGCGATCGCCAGCGGTGATGGAGCCCCGCGGTCATGACCGTGTTCATGACGTCGTAGACCCCGGCGATGCGATCGAACATCGCGCGCACGGAGTCTGCGGGGAGAGTGCCAGTGCCAGCGGCCATGAGCCGCGAAAGCTTAGCCGCCCTCTTTGCCGGAGTCGTTCTGGATCCGACCCTCGTCCTCGCCCTTGAGCGACGCGAGGAAGTCGACCATCGCCGCCTTCTGCTCCTCGGGGAGGCTCGCGAAGGAGGGCATCGGAGCGGTCGGGTTGTCCAGTGTGCGCCGGATCGCGCCCTTGTCCAGGACGGCGCCGATCTCGGTCAGGTGCGGACCGAGGTCACCGCCGTTCTCACCGATCTTGTGGCAGGCGAGGCAGCCCGACTGGGCCACGACGACCTTGCCCTGCTCGTACTCGGGCGCGACCTCCATCTCGATCAGGTTCGGCGAACCGGCCGCCGCGCCGAGGTAGGTGAGGTAGCCCATCGAGAAGATGACGAGGATGCCGGCGAGCGTCGCGATCGGCCGGCGCTCAGGACGCCGTTCCGGGCCGCGGTCGATGAACGGCAGCAGGAACAGCATGATCATGCAGATCGTCGGGACGCCGATGGTCGCGAACGGCACCAGCTCCGGCGGCTTGATCACGCGCAGCAGCTCGAAGAGGAAGAAGAAGTACCACTCCGGACGCGGCACGTACGTCGTGGTCGTCGGGTCGGCCTTCGGGCCCAGCTCGGCGCCGAGCACGATCGACATGGCGATGATGACCACCATGACGACCACCATCATCACGGCGTCCTTGGCGACCGCGTAGGGGAAGAACGGCTTCCCCTTCTGCTTCAGGAGCGCGTACTCCCGGAGGTACTCCTCCTTCTCGCGCTGATTCATCTAGACCTGCTCCTCGCGAAGCTTCTCGTCGACCTCGGCCCGCATCCATGGCGGCGCGGTGGTGCCGAGCCGCGTCACCAGGTACAGGTGGGCGCCGATCAAGGCGGCGATGATCCCTGGGACGAGCATCATGTGGATCGCGTAGAACCTCGACAAGGTCGTGGCGCCGAAGTCGGGACCACCTCGCAAGAAGTCCGAGAGATAGGGACCCACCAACGGACCGGTGCCGTTGATGTTCGCGGCCACGATCGTCGCCCAGTAGGAGCGCTGGTCGAACGGCAGCAGGTAGCCGGTCAGCGACATCACGAACGTCAGGATCACGAGCACGACGCCGATGACCCACTGCAGCTCGCGCGGGTACTTGTACGCGCCGAAGAAGAACGTTCTCGCCATGTGCAAGAAGATCAGGATCACCATCACCGACGAGCCCCACTTGTGCATGCCGCGCACGAACTCGCCGAGGAAGACGTCGTTGGTGATGTGCCGGGCCGACTCGTAGGCCTGCGTGGCCGAGGGCGTGTAGTACATCGCCAGGAACACGCCGGTGATCGCCTGCGAGACGAACGCGAACATCGTCGCCGAACCGAGCGTGTAGAACCAGTTGGTGCCCTTCGGCACCTTCCGGAACATGATCCAGCGCAGGCCGCCGGACAGTGACGCGCGCTCGTCGACCCAGCCCGCGGCCGTGATGCCGGCCTCGCGGGCCTGCTCGAGCGGCTTGGGCTTGGGCGGAGCACCCGGACGATCGGGCTTCGTCTGGAAGCGCTTCGGGACCGGAGGCTTGGGAAGAGTCGGCAGCTTCATGGGTTCTTCGGCGTCGAGAAACGCCCGGGGTAGAGGTACTGACCGATGCCGTCGAGCGGCTGACCCGGGTCACGGAAGCTCGGGAAGCGGTTGAACTCCGAGTTGACCGAGTATCGCGGACCGATCTCGACCTGACCGTTACGCATGCGGGTGTAGAAGCGATCAAGCGGGCGCACCGGCGGACCGCCGACCACACCGCCGTCGAAGCCGTAGACGCCGCCGTGGCACGGGCAGATGAACCGCTCGGCGGCGGACGGTCCAGCGCACGGGGCAGCCCGAGGTGCATGCAGCGGCTGGAGAGCGCGATCACGGGCGCGTCGGTCTCCGGCGGGGCGGGCATGCCTTCCTGCGCGTCGAACTCCGGGTTGAAGCGGCGGACGTACACCGTGGCCTTGCCGACCTCGCCGATGCCCTGCGTGAGCGTGACGACGCGCGGGAGGTAATCGTCGTCCGGGAAGTCCTCGGGCTTTCCGACCGGCGTCCAGATCACCGGCGCGCGCTCGAAGATGGCCGAGCCGGCAGCGAAGCCGAGCGCGGGCAGGAGCACCGCCGCGGTGGCGATGCCACCGGCGGCGTGCGTGGTCAAGGTCATGAACCGGCGCCGCGTAACCGTCTCGCCTTCGAAGGCGCCGGGAATGTTGCGGTCAGCCGTGTACTTCGACTTCGGCTCTTTGCGACTCTCAGGCAAGGGGCTGGAACGATATCGCTCGGCGGGTCATGGACGGTTGGACGCGAAGTTCAGGCGCCGCGCCACTGACGTTTCGTGGCCTCGTGGTCAGGTGCCGGACCGGTCGCGACGGCGCGCGCTCCGGCCTCCCAGACGGCCTCCGCACGCGCGGGATCGCCCTCCGCGTGCGCCTGCGCGCACAGCGCGATCACGTCCGCCAACTCGGCGACCGCGTCCAGATCACCGATCGCGGCGAGCCGCTCGAGGCCGAGCGCGTAGAGCCGGTCACCGGCCAGCAACGCCAGATCCGGGTCCTCCGGCTGGACGACGCGGCCCTCCGCGTAGTGCTGCAGGTAGCCCTCGCGGATCGCTTCCACCAGCAGGGGATACTCGCCCCCCTTGCTCGCGACGACGTCGCCGTGCGGCTGCGGCGCGGCGGGATCGGCGACCGTGCCGGCGAGGATCCCGCCCTGGGAGCGCAGCTCCTCGGCGAGCCGTTGCAGCGCAGTCACGCCGGAGTCCTCCGGGCGCGCGAGTGCGAGCCCTCCGGGCGAGTACTCGCTGCGACGCGAGCCGTTAGGCGAGTGTCGCCTCTCATGACACCTCCGCGAAGGCCGCGGCCGCCGCCTCCACCGTGCGCGCGAGGTGCTCGGCGGTGTGGGCGGTGGACGGGAACCAGGCTTCGAACTGCGAGGCGGGTGGATAGACGCCGCGGGCGAGCAGCGCGCGGCACCAGGCGCCGTAGGTGTCGAGGTCGCAGGCCGCGGCGCTCTCGTAGTCCGTCGGGGGCTCGGCGGCGAAGAAGACGGTCACGAGCCCCGTGGTGGAGGTCACGGACACCGGGCGATCGCCGGCCGCTTCCCGCAGCCCGTCCGCGAGCGCGCGGGTGGTGTCGCTGAGGGACATGTAGGCCTGCTCGTCCAGCAGCGCGAGCGTCTTGGCGCCGGCGGCGACCGCGAGCGGGTTCCCGCTCAGCGTGCCGGCCTGGTAGACGTCGCCGGCGGGCGCGATCTGCTCCATCAGCGCCGCGGACCCGCCGAAGGCGGCCGCCGGGAGCCCGCCGCCGATGATCTTGCCCATCACGGTCAGGTCCGGCAGCACGCCGGTGAGCTCCTGCGCCCCGCCGGGAGCGACGCGGAAGCCGGTGATGACCTCGTCGAAGACGAGCAGCGCGTCGTAGCCCGTGCACAGGTCCCGCAGCAGCTCCAGGAACCCGGGCGCGGGCGGGATGAGGCCCATGTTGGCCGGATAGGGCTCGACCAGGACGGCCGCGAACTCGTGGGCGGTGAACGCCGCGCGGACCGCCTCGGCGTCGTTCCACGGGACGACGATCGTCGCCGCGGCGGCGCCTTCGGGCACGCCCGGGGAGGACGGGATGCCCTGGGTCGCCAGCCCGGACCCGCCGGCGGCGAGCAGTCCGTCCACGTGGCCGTGGTAGGCGCCCGCGAACTTCAGGAGCTTCTCGCGGCCCGTCGCGGCGCGCGCGAGGCGGATCGCGCTCATCGACGCCTCCGTGCCCGAGGACGTCATCCGCAGCATGTCCACGGACGGCATCCGCGCGCAGACCGCCTCGGCCAGCTCGACCTCGCCCGCGGTGGGCGCGCCGTAGGACGTGCCGCGGGCCGCGGCGTCGGTGACCGCCTCGATGATCTCAGGGTGCGCGTGGCCGTGGATGAGCGGGCCCCAGGAACAGACGTAGTCGACGTAGACGTTGCCGTCGACGTCCGTCAGCTCCGCGCCTGAGGCGCGCTCGATGAAGATCGGGTCGCGCCCGATCGCGCGCATCGCCCGCACGGGCGAGTTCACCCCGCCCGGCAGGACGTGCAGCGCCCGCCGGTAGAGCTCGGCCGAGCGCGTGTCGGACAAGGACGAGGCGCTCAAACTAAGCCCCGTGCTCCGCTTCCCAGCGCTTGAAGTCGTCCGTGAAATACATCATCCGGACCTTCTTGAACTCGGTGCTCGAGTACAGCGTCGCGCGTTCCGTGATCCCGGTGTCCTCGGCGATCGCGTCCAGGACGGCGTCGCACTCTTCCTTCGAGCGGCCGTGCGCCATGGTGAAGACGGAGTACGGCCAGTCGGCGTAGGTCGGGCGCTGGTAGCAGTGCGAGACGCCACGGAACGCGGCCATCCGCCGTCCCGTGTCCAGGATCTCGCCGTCGGGAACGGCCCACACGCCCATGCCGTTGGCGCTGAAGCCGGCGCGGCGGTGATAGAGGATCGCGGCGACGCGGCGCAGCCCGCCGCGCTCGCGCAAGGACTCGAGCCGGGCCAGCACGTGCGCCACCGGCAGGCCGAGCTTCTCGGCGGCGGGGACATAGGCGTCCGACCGCACGGCCATCGGGCCCTGCGTGGCCTTGATCACCTCGATGTCGAGCGGGTTGAGCTCGATCGGTTCCAGCTCCATCGGCTCGACCGCTTCACCGGCGGTCTTGAGCGCGTCGGTGCCGGCCTCCATCTCGAGGTCCATGCGGATCTTGAACAGCTTGAGCGTCGGCAGCTGGCGGATCGACTCCGCGCCCGTCTTGGCCGCCATCACGTCGAGCGTCCCATCGAGCCCCAGCGTGCTGTCGGGCTCGACCGCCAGTGTGAACCAGAGGTTGAAGTCGTGGTTGCGCAGGTAGTTGTGCGTGACACCCGGGTGCGAGTTGATGAACTGCGCGGCGCGGTGCGGGTGCGCGGCGTCCACCTTCGCGGCCACGAGCATCGAGGAGTAGCCGAGCGCGCGGGTGTCGAAGATCGGCGTGATCTCCCGGATGATCCGCTTGTCGAGCAGGTACTGGACCCGCTCCATCACCTCGTCCTCGGAGATGCCCGCCTTCTCCGCCACGCCCGCGAACGGGTCCGGGCGCAGCTCGAACGAGCCCTGCATGAGGTTCAGGAGCTTCTTGTCGGTCTCGTCCAGGGGCACGGCCGAGCCGTCCTTGCGGGACCGGACCTTGGACCGAGCTACTGGGTTGAGCCACCGAGCGACGTCCTTCGCGTGGTAGGTGATCACGATGTCGGCGCCGGCCCGGCGGATGCCGGTCAGCGCCTCGAGCACGGCGGCCTTCTCGTCCAGCAGCCCTTGCGCGGCCGCGGCCTTGACCATGGCGTACTCGCCACTCACGTTGTACGCGGCCACCGGCATGTTCGTCTCATCCTTGACCCGCCGGATGATGTCCAGGTACGGCAGGGCGGGCTTGACCATGATGATGTCGGCGCCCTCCTCCACGTCCAGCTTGGCCTCGCGCACGGCCTCGAGCGCGTTGGCCGGATCCATCTGGTAGCCCTTGCGGTCGCCGGACTGCGGCGTGGAGTCCGCGGCGACGCGGAACGGGCCGTAGAAGGCGGAGGCGAACTTGGCGCTGTAGGCGATGATCGGCGTCTCGGACAGGCCGTGGGCGTCGAGCGCGGCCCGGAGCGCGCCGACGCGCCCGTCCATCATGTCGCTCGGCGCGACGGCGTCCGCGCCGGCCTCGGCCTGGGCCACCGCGGTGCGGGCCAGCAGATCGAGCGTGAGGTCGTTGTCGACGACGCCGTCGTCGCGCAGCACGCCGCAGTGCCCGTGCGACGTGTACTCGCACAGACAGAGGTCGGTGATGACCAAAAGGTCCGGATAGGCGGACTTGATCGCCCGGGTGGCGAGCTGGATGACGCCCTCGGCGTCCCACGCGCCGGAACCCTCGGCGTCCTTGGCCGCGGGCAGCCCGAACAGCAGCACGGCCGGGATGCCGAGCCCGTGCGCGATCCCGGCCTCCTCGACGGCACCGTCGATGCTCAGGTGGTCGATCCCGGGCAGCTCGGGAATCGGCGTGCGCTTGGGGCCGTCGGCCACCACGAACATCGGATAGACGAGCTGGGAGACGCGCAGCTCGGTCTCGCGCACGAGGTCGCGCAGCACGCTCGTCTGGCGCAGGCGGCGCAGGCGGGTGGCGGGGAAGGCCATCGATGAGTGAGGTTATCCCGGCGCTGTGGACGAGGCCGCAACCGCGCCCGTGCTGCCACCGAGCTCGGTGCCGCACGCCGGGCACTCCTGCGCACCCCGCGCGATCGACGACTCCACATTCCGGGCAGCGCGTCGCGCGGTGGCGGCTCTGGAGGGGTCGCGGTCGGCAGATCCCAGCTCTGGAAGCGGATGTGCCGGTAGATGTAGACGACGGTCTCGCGCACGATCGCGGCGAGCGGGAGCGCGAGGAAGGCCCCGAAGAAGCCCGCGATCTCGCCGCCCAGCAGGAGCGCGAAGATCACCAGCAACGGGTTGAGCTGCAGCGCCTGACCGAACACGTTGGGCGCGACGATGTGGCCTTCGATCTGCTGCAGCGCGGTGAAGGCGATGATCAGCCACACCGCGTCGAGCGGGTCGTCGTGACAGCGCGGCGATCAGCACCGGCGGAAAGCCGCCGATCACCGGGCCGATGTACGGGATCAGCTCCGCGATCCCGAACCAGACGCCGAACGCCACCGCGTACGTCTTGCCTTCGGGGAAGATGCCGAGCGAGCCGAGCACCCACAGCATCAGGCCCGCGCTCGTGCCCATGATCAGGCAGAACAGGAACTGGCCGCGCACGTAGCCGAACAGGGCGCCCTGCACGCGGGTCGGGAAGTCGTCCTCGGGCGACCCGTCCCCCGGGGGCACGACGGCGCGCGCGATCCGGCCGATCCGGTCGCCGTAGATGAGCATGTAGATCGCGAGGACGATGATCAGGATCAGCGCGATGCTGGCCTCGACGAGCCGCTGCACCGCGTCGCGGGTGAAGCCCACGACCTCGCCGGCGCCGCCGGTCAGCCGCTCGCCGATCGTCTGCAGCGCCGACTCGCCCTCCTGCTTGATCTCGAGGTCCCAGCCCCGCCGGTCGAGCCAGTCCTGCAGGTCGGCGAGGGCGCTGTTGGCGTCGTCGACGTAGCCCGGGATCTCGCGCTGGAGCGAGGAGGCCTGGTTGGAGACCGGGTCGGCGAGCAGGAAGCCGACGCCGACGGCGAACCGCGACGACGGACACCATCACGATCGCCACCGCCGGCCCGCGCGGGATCCGCAGCGCGCTGGACCAGCGTGACCAGCGGGTTCAGCAACAGCGCGATGAGCCCGGCGATGATGAACAGCAGCAGGACGTGGCCCGCGGCCTTGGGAGCACCAGGTAGGCGCCGGCGATGGCCAGCGGGAGCAGCACGAGCTGGACCCAGCGCGGAACCAGCACCGGCTCGACGCGGGCCGGCGGCTCCGGCGGGGGCGGGTCGATGGGGTCCGCGTCCGGGGGCGGCGCCTCCGCAGCCATGTCCCGACGATAGCTTCTGGGCATCTCCCGCATCCTTTTCATCGGCGACGTCGTCGGCCGGGCCGGCCGGCGCGTCCTGCGCGAACTGCTTCCGGGCCTCCGCGAGGAGCTCGCCCCCGACTTCGTGATCGTCAACGGCGAGAACGCCGCGCACGGCATCGGCATCACGCCCAAGGAGGCCGACGAGATCCTGCGCGTCGGCGCCGACGCGATCACGCTCGGCAACCACACCTACCGCCACCGCGAGATCTGGCCCTATCTGGAGGAGGAGCGCCGGATCATCCGGCCGTACAACTTCCTGCCGACCCAGCCCGGGCGCGGAACGACGATCGTCGAGGCCGGCGGCGTCAGCCTCGGCGTCGTGAACCTCTCCGGCATGGTCCACCTGCAGGCGGCCGCGCCGCCGCTCGTGGCCATCGACGCCGCGCTGAAGGAGGTCTCACGCGCCGACCTGGTCCTCGTCGACATGCACGCGGAGGTCACGAGCGAGAAGGTGGCGCTGGGCTGGTACCTGGACGGCAAGGTGACCGCGGTGGTCGGGACGCACACGCACGTGCCCACGGCCGACTTCCGGGTCCTCCCGGGCGGGACGGCCTACATCACCGACGTCGGGATGACCGGCGCGCGCGGCGGCGTGATCGGGATGAAGAAGGAGCAGTCGATCGCGGTCATGCGCACGCACATGCCGATGCGCTACGAGCCGAGCGAGGTCGACCCGTGGCTGATGGGCGTGTTGATCGAGACCGACGGTCGCCGCGCGACGGCTATTCGGCAGGTACTCCGAAATGGGCCAGCGCCATCGGCGTGATGTCGCGCAGCGCCCACTGCTCGCGCGCCGACTTCTCCGGGCCGGTGCCGGTCCAGATCAGCGCCGCGTTGGAGTCGTTGGCGTGCAGCGAGCCGTGTGACCCGCCGCCGACGTGGTGGGCGCCGCCCCAGTCCAGGAACTCGTAGCCCGGACGGGCGGAGGCCAGCACCTCGCCCGAGGTCGGGCAGCGCAGGGCGCTCCAGACGCGGCTGAGCGCGTCCGGGTAGGTGGCCGAGCGGATCTGGTCGTCCTCGATCTTGAGGCCGAGCAGGTCCAGGTCGCCTTCGACGCTCCAGCGCGCGCCGCGGGCGTCGACGAGGTCACCGCGCGGGGCGAAGCGCACTTCCTTGACGCCGCGGGAGCGCTCGCCGCGGACGATCGCCTCGCCGTCGGGGTGGTCGCCCATCCGCATCACGAGGTCCACGCCTTCCAGCGCCAGCATCGTGCGCTCGATGCGCGGGATGAGCTTGCGGCGGTTCGCGCGGTCGAGCACGTAGACCTGCGCGGCGCGGGAGTTCGGGCAGACGGCGATCTCGTCGTCCTCGCGCGAGCGCTGGGCGGCGCGCAGGCCGAAGCCGTCGAAGGCGCGGAAGAGGTCGATCTCGCCCTCCACCTTGGACTGCGAGTGATCGCTGCAGACGATGAACGCGTGGTCCTCGAGGAAGGCCTCGAACCCACCGCCGGCGTCCATCACGCGGGCGATCTGCTTGTCCGCGGCGGCGATCGAGTCGACCTGCGCGAACGGCCCGTACTTGTGCGAGTGCGTGTCGTTGTCGGGCAGCGACAGCAGCAGGAAGTCGAACAGGTCCTGCTGGACCATGAACTCCGAGACGCAGCCCGAGTGCTGATCGCGCACGCCCGGGAGGCCCAGCTGCGACCGGCAGGACGTCTTGCGCGACGCGAACATGTCGGCGTAGAAGAGCTCCTTCGGCCCCCACGTCGGCAGGCCGAACGCGGTGTGGGCGAGCCGCGAGAGCGCCGTGCTCACCGACGGCTCGTGCCGGTGGCGGCCGCGGTACATCAGATACGTCGTGCCCGCGGTGCGAATCTCTTTGTCGTCGAGCGCCTCGAACACCGTCTTCACGTCTCGCGAGAGGTGCTCGAGGTTCATGTTGTAGATCGTGTCGGTGAGCGACTGGCGGATGCCGAAGGCGCGCGAGGCGCCGAAGCTCGTCCCGTACTCGACGTAGCGCTCCTCGCTCCGGTGCCACCAGTTCATGGCCGGGATCTCGTGCTCCGCCGGCCCGGTGCCGGTCGCGATCGAGGCCGCGCACACCGGGGTGACCGACGGGAACGCGGCCACGCACTCGTCCGTGTACTGCCCCTCCTGGATCAGCCGCTCCAGCGTCGGCGCACGGCCCGTCGCGATGGCCCGCTCGAGCATCGCGGGCTTCATCGCGTCGATGACCGCGAGGACGAGCTTCTTAGGCATGGCCCGCCCCCACCGGGAGAATCGCCCTCTGGGCGATTGCTCCCAGCGAAACGAGCCCGCAGGGCGAGGCTTCGCGCATTAGCGGAGGATCCGCAGGCCCGCGTACTTCTCGCCCTGGCGGCGCTGTCCCCCGCGGAGCAGCCAGGCGAGGCCGACGACCACGATGATCGCGAGCGGCGGGAACAGCACCGAGGCGCCGGCGGCGATCAGTGCGGCGCCTTCTGCGTAGATCGGCAGGGCGCCCTGTGCGTCCGGGTCGAGCCGCGCGCGGACCCGTCCAAAGAGCGAGCGCGCGGCCAGGAAGCCGAGCGACGCGGCGGCGACACCGATCGGGCACGCCGGGCCACCACGTGCTGCTGTCGTCGGCGATCGAGCCCGCCGCGAGCAGCGCGCCAAGCACCAGGGAGACCACCAGCAGGACGTACACGACGGGGTCGTCGCGACTCGTGTCCGCCCCGCGCCGGCGGTCGACGAAGCCGAAGACGGCCACCAAGACGACGATCACGAGCAGGAATGCGGTCCCCTCCAGGAAAGAGAAGTCCGTGCCCTCGAAGTCGACTCCGAGGTTGGCGGTGGCGAGCGCTCCGACCAGCAGTACTGGGAGGAACGGGCGGATCCCGATCGCCGCGGCGATGCCGAGACCCTGCAAGAGGGCGAGGAGATAGTCCATGGGCGCGCTAGCGTTCGGTAGCGGTCGATGACGATAGACGAGACACCCGGCAACCGGCCCCCCTCCAGCGCGCACGAGATCGAGCGCTACGGCGGCCTGTTCGCGAAGCGCACGCGCGGGATGACGTCCTCCGCGATGCGCGACATGATGGCCGTGACCGCCCGGCCCGAGGTGATCTCGCTGGCCACAGGCCTGCCGGACACGACCACGTTCCCGGCCGAGGACTTCGCCTGGCTGATGTCGCGCGTGGCCGTGGAATCCAGCGCGGCAGCGCTCCAGTACGGGCCGACGGACGGGCTCGACGACGTCCGTCGCTGCATCGTCCAGGTGATGGCCGCCGAGGGCACCGAGGTGGAGATCGACGACCTCATGGTCACGACCGGCGGCCAGCAGGTGATCGACCTCGTCTGCCGCGCGTTCCTGGACCCGGGCGACGTCGTGGTGGCCGAGGCGCCGACCTATCCCGGCGCGGTGCCGTGCTTCAACTCCTTCCAGGCGCAGGTCGAGCAGGTGGCCATGGACGGCGACGGCATGCGCATCGACGTGCTCGAGGAGACGCTGGCGCGGCTGCGGCGCGAGGGTCGCACGCCGAAGTTCATCTACACGATCCCGAACTTCCAGAACCCGGGCGGCGTGACGATGTCGCTGGAGCGCCGGCGCGCGCTCGTGAAGCTCGCGGCCGAGCAGGAGCTCGTGATCCTCGAGGACAACCCGTACGGCCTGCTGCGCTACGAGGGCGACCCGCTGCCGACGCTGTACTCGCTCGACGGCGGCCGCTACGTCATCTACCTCGGCACGTTCTCGAAGATCCTCTCCGCCGGGCTGCGGCTGGGCTGGGCGGCCGCGCCGAAGCCCATCCTGGAGCGGCTGAACCTCGGCAAGCAGGCCGCGGACCTGTGCTCGTCGCCGCTGAACCAGTACTTCGTGGCGTCCTACTTCCAGCACCGCGACTGGCGGGCGTACATCACGCAGCTGCGATCGATCTACCGCCGCCGGCGCGACGTGATGTTCGCCGCGATGGAGGAGTTCTTCCCGGCCGAGGCGACCTGGACGAAGCCGCAGGGTGGGCTGTTCCTGTGGGTCCAGCTGCCCGATTACCTCGACACGACCGACCTGCTGGCGCGCGCGCTGCGGGAGAACGTGGCGTTCGTGCCCGGCCGCGCCGCCTATCTGGACGGGCGCGGCGGCTCCGAGATGCGGCTGAACTTCAGCGGCGTCAACGAGGACGAGATCCGCGAGGGCATCCGGCGGATCGGCAAGGTCATCGCCGAGCAGGTCGCGCTCTACGGCACGCTCACCGGGCACCAGCCGGCCCCCAAGCGCGGCGGCGGCGAAGTCGTCGAGTTCCCGCGGCGGGAGGCCTCGTGAACGTCGCCGTCCTCAAGGGCGGCTCCTCGCTCGAGCGGACCGTCTCGCTGCGCTCCGGCGCCCGCGTGGAGGACGCGCTGGCGCGACTCGGCCACGAGGTGCTCGCGATCGACGTCGGGCCCGACCTGGTCGAGCGCCTGCAGCGCGAGCGCCCGGACGTCGCGTTCGTCGCGCTGCACGGCCGCGGCGGCGAGGACGGCACCGTCCAGGAGCTGCTCGAGCTCGTCGGCATCCCGTACACCGCCTCGCGCCCGGGCGCGTGCATCCGCTGCATGGACAAGGTCGTGGCCAAGCACCTGCTGCGCGACGCCGGCATCCCGACGCCCGACTTCTACGCCTTCTCGCAGGCCGCGTTCCGGGAGCTGGGCGCGGCGAAGGCGCTGCCGGTGATCGAGGAGCGGCTGGACTTCCCGATCGTGGTCAAGCCCGCCGGCCAGGGCTCGGCGCTCGGGATCAAGTTCGCACGCACGGCCGCGGACGTCCCCAACGCGCTCGTCTCCGCCTTCTCCTACGACTCCAAGGTGATCCTGGAGCGCTACGTGCCGGGGCGTG
Organism: uncultured Solirubrobacteraceae bacterium; assembly: GCA_963724195.1. Classification (GTDB taxonomy): domain Bacteria; phylum Actinomycetota; class Thermoleophilia; order Solirubrobacterales; family Solirubrobacteraceae; genus Solirubrobacter. Next base: position 58,565 of record CAVRTQ010000004.1, read on the forward strand.
ACCTCGCGGTGTCGGTGATCGAGTCCGTCGACGGGCCGGAGGCGCTGCCGGTCGTGGAGGCGATCCCGGTCGCGGAGGACTTCTACGACTTCGAAGCGCGCTACGAGATCGGCCGCACCCGCTTCGTGTGCCCGGCGGACCTGCCGCCCGAGGTGACGGCGCGCGCGCAGGAGCTCGCGCTCGCGACGTGGAAGGTGCTCGGCTGCTCGGGCTTCGCCCGCGTGGATCTGATGGCCGACGGCGACGAGCTGACCGTCCTCGAGGCCAACGCCATTCCCGGGCCTGACCGACACGTCGTTGCTGCCGCTGGCGGCCGAGGCGGCGGGCATCGGGTTCGACGACTTCGTCGCCCGCGTGCTGGACCTGGCCGTCCAGCGCACGCCGGCCTAGGCCGTTGTAGGTACACGGTCCCACCGGGAGGTGGATGGCAGGGCCGGCGGGCCGGAATACGGTCGCCCGACCCATGCTGCGACTGCTCCCGCTCCTCCTCATCGCCTTCCTCGTGGCCGCCGCGCCGGCCGCCGCCGCCGCGCCCCGGTGCGCGAAGCACACGGTCGTCATCGGCCCCAAGAAGCAGCCGCGGGCGTGCCTGCCCAAGACGTTGCCGGCCGCGAACCCGACCGTGTTGAAGTCGCTCGTCAAGGGCAAGCCGAACCGGCGTCTGGAGCGGTTGGCGCGCCGACTGTTCGGGGCGCGGGCGGCCCAGGCGGACCCCGGGCTCCCGGCCGGGGTCGAGCTGGTCCAGAACGGCAACGTGATGGAGCTGCGCAACAAGGCCGGCGACAGCGTGAGCATGGGCTTGGAGAAGGCACAACTCCGTGCCGAGCTGCCCGCAGGCCAACGGCGACGTGCCGGCCAAGCTCGACGAGACCATGACGTTCGGAGCCGGCACGGCCGAACACGGCAAGCGGACGTGGGCGATCGTCACGATGCGCAACGAGGCGACGTGGACCGGTCACGTCGGCGTCGGGTGCGAAGGCCGAGACGTTCGACGTCGCGTTCCGCGGCGAGGTGTCGATCAAGTCCGGCGTCGAGATCGCGTCCACGGGCAAGGTGCTCAAGCGCAATCCCACCCGCACCTATCGCAGCGCGCTGACCAAGAAGGGCGTGCCGGTGAAGTTCGACCTGATCGCGCTGGCGAAGGAGCTGACGTTCCGCGGGCCGAAGGGCGAGCGCGGCGACGCCAAGGACCTCGAGGCCGCTGACCGCGCTCGTCACGACCTCGATGTTCGGGCTGATCGGACATCCGGTCCGAGCTCGAGAAGGGCGACACGCGCTGGTACGACCAGCGCGCCTGCGCCGAGCTCGACTTCAACTCGACACCCGAGAAGGTCGTCAAGGGCGGGCGGGCGAGACTGGAACGCGTGGGTGAACGCCCAGGACGGCACGCGCGCCGCCGACGCGCGCTGGACGCTGACGAGCAGCTGCGGGGCGCTCAGCGCCGCCACCCTCAGCGGCGCGACGGTCCAGATCGGCGTCGCCGACGCCGCCGGCGCCTGGGAGCCGTCGATCCGCCGGGGCGTGCGTGGCCGGCGAGATCACGTCCACGGCCGGGCCGGCCGCGGCCGCTCAGCACTCGATCCCGCCGCGCGAAGCCACCCGCTACCGCTACGACATCGTCATCGACTTCAAGAAGGACATGGGCTCGGGGATCGCCCAGACCCTCGCGACGGGGCTCGGACGGGTGACGGTCGGCCCGGGTGAGGGCTACGTCGACGGCGAGGGAGACTTCTTCGGCACCGAATGGGACTCCGGCATCGGGAACCCGTGCGGGCACGACATGCTCCGGACGCGGGCGTTCAGCTCACCGGTGGTCGTCGGCGCCAAGATCGAGGGCGACCGGGTGACCATCGCGTTCACGGCGATCTACATGCTGTTCGACGCGTCGTGGATCCTCACGCTCCCGTTGACGGGCGGCGAGGAGTTCTACACGTCCTACCAGCCGTTCTGCGGCGACCCGCAGAAGGCCTTGCGCTGGTCGAAGGTGAAGGTCACGGGGACGCCCGTGGCCTAGGTGTCGCCACCCGCGAAGTCTTCGGGCGTCACGCGGTCGAGGAACTCCTTGAACTTGTCGACGACCTCTTCGGTGTCCTCGACCTCGTGCTCGAACTCGATCGCGGACTCCGCGATGACGTCCTCGGCGGCGAAGATCGGGGCGCCGGAGCGGACGGCGAGCGCCAGCGCGTCGCTGGGGCGGGAGTCGATCTCCACCTCGCGTCCGTTCACTGACAGCGTGATCGACGCGTAGAACGTGTTCTCGCGCAGCTCGGTCACCGAGACGCGGGTGCACGCGACCTCGAGCTCGCCGAGCATGTCGAACAGCAGATCGTGCGTCATGGGACGTGGCGTCGACGCTCCCTGAAGCTTCATCAGGATCGCGGCCGCCTCTGGGTGCCCGATCCAGATCGGGAGGAATTTGTTCGTGTCGACGGCTTTCAGGAGCACGATCGGTTGCTTGCCGACCATGTCGAAGCTCACGCCGTAGATCACCATCTCCTGCACCGTGGTGAGTCTACCCCGCTCGGTTAGCGGCCGACGAACACGTATTCCGTGGCGATGCGCCGTTCTGCGGTCCGGTGGGTGCCGAACGCGTAGCGATGCGCGATCTCGTGCCGCTCGACCGAGCGCCGGTGGCGTTTGAGCAGGGCTTCGAGGTCCTCGGCGGTCAGCGCGGCGTTGGAGCCGTAGGAGACGACGAGGGCCTCCGCGGTCCCGAAATGGCCGAACAGGCGGTCCAGGGCGGCGCCGGCCGTGCGCTTGGAGCCGAACGGCGTCGGCCGCTTGACCAGCTTGCGCGAGCGCGTCTCCCACATGATCTCCTGCCCGCGCCAGTACGTGGCCAGCCCTTCGAGGAAGTGGTAGCGCTTGACGTAACAGGTGTCGTCGCGCGGCGGCGCGTAGGGCGGGTCCAGGTAGGCGATCGCGGCCGGTTCGTCGAGGTCGAACACGTCGCCGCAGCGGGCCCGGGCCGCGCCGGGGATGACCGCGGCGTTGCAGCGCTCCACGGCCTCGCGGAACAGCGCTTCCAGGCTCATCCGGAATTGCCGGCGCCCGTCGTCGTAGCGCGGCGTCGTGACCGTGAACACGCCGCGCGGCTGCTTCTGGGCGGCGGCGAGGCAGAGCGCGCTGAGCGCGAGCGCCCGCTTCGCGCCCCGCAGTTCGTCCACGTGCGACCAGGCGGCGTCGAGGAACGCATGGTCGGTGCGCGGGAAGTAGAGCCCGTCGAACGTGCTCGCGATGAAGTCCCGCCCGTCCCGGCTGGGCGAGCAGATCCGCGCCACGTCCTCCGGGGTGAGCTGCTCGCCCTCGTTGGCCACGAGCGCCTCGGCCAGCGTCGACGTGAACGTGAGATGGTCATTGGCCAGCACCGCGCGACCACTCGCCTTGAGCGTGTAGGCCACGACGCCGCTGCCGCTGAACGCGTCGATCGCGGGCCCGGGCGGCAGCGTCGCGAACACCTCGGCCAGCCGCGGCGCGAGCCGGTACTTGGAGCCCATGAACCGGATTCGCGGGTAGTCGCGCACGAGTAAGAGCTTCCTTAGCCGTGGGCCGTAGCGTTCCTCCCCCGCATGGGTCTCCGACGACGCATCTTCGGCGGCGTACGCACGCGCATCCTCGCCGGCTTCGTGGTGCTGATGGCGTTCTCGACCGTCGTGTCGGTGATCGCGATCTACGAGGTGCTCGTGGTGCGCGCCGACGACCGCCTGGACGCGGCGCTGCAGCAGGAGGTCGAGGAGTTCCGCCGGCTCGCCTCCGGGATCAACCCCGTGAGCGGGAAGCCGTTCGAGGACGACCTGGAGGCGATCTTCCGGCTCTTCGAGCAGCGCAACGTCCCCGGCCCGGGTGAGACGATCGTGATGTTCGTCGACGGGAAGTTCTTCGACGAGCACTCGCGCAGCGTCGGTGGCCGCCTGGACCTGCGCGGCGAGAACGCGCGCTTGGCGAAGCTGACCGAACCGGAGAACGGCGAGGTCGAGACGCCGACGGAGACCATCCGCTACCTCGCGGTGCCGGTCCGCACGAGCGGGCCGACGCCGCGCGGGGTGTTCGTCGTCGCGGCGAACCTGAGCGCCGAGCGCGACGACGTGATGGAGGCCGTCCAGTTGGCCGCACTCGTCCTGATCACCGTGCTGCTGATCGCCTCCGCGCTCGCGTGGGTGGTCGCCGGCCGCCTGCTGGCGCCGCTGCGCGCGCTCGACGACACCGCGCGCTCGATCTCCGAGACCGACCTCACGCGGCGGATCCCGGTGTCGGGCGCGGACGAGATCGCGGAGCTCTCGCGCACGTTCAACGCGATGGTCGACCGGCTGGAGGGCGCGTTCGCGAGCCAGCGGGCGTTCGTGTCGGACGCCTCGCACGAGCTGCGTACGCCGATCACGATCGTCCGCGGCCATCTCGAGCTGCTCGGCGACGACCCGCAGGAGCGACGGGAGACGGTCGCGCTGGTCACGGACGAGCTGGACCGCATGAGCCGGTTCGTCGACGACCTGCTGCTGCTCGCGAAGGCCGAGCGCAGCGACTTCCTGCGCGTGGACGAGGTCGAGCTCGGCGCCCTGACCGACGAGCTGCTGGACAAGGCCGCGGGCCTGGGCAAGCGCAGCTGGGCGCTCGAGGCGCGGGGCGAGGCCGTGTTGCGCGCCGACCGCCAGCGCCTCACCCAGGCGGTCATGGGGCTGGCGCAGAACGCCGTCCAGCACACCAAGGACGACGACGCGATCTGGATCGGATCCGGCGTGGACGGCGGCGAGGCCTCGCTGTGGGTCCGCGACAGCGGCCCGGGCGTCGCCCGCGAGGACCAGGACCGCATCTTCGACCGCTTCGCACGGGCGGCCGGCAGCCGCCGGCGCTCGGAAGGCGCCGGGCTCGGGCTCGCGATCGTCCGCGCCATCGCCGAGGCCCACGGCGGGCGCGCCACCCTGGCCAGCCAGCCCGGGGCCGGGTCTACCTTCACCGTCGTCGTTCCCGTCTCTGGACCGGAGGTCTCCCGTTGAGCCGCATCCTGATCGCGGAGGACGAGCCGCGCCTGTCGTCGTTCCTCGTGAAAGGCCTGAAGGCCGCGGGGTACACGACCACCGTCTGCGAGGACGGGGTCCGCGCCGCCGACCTGGCCCGCACGTCGGAGTTCGACCTGATGATCCTCGACATCGGCCTGCCCGGGCAGGACGGGTTCGCGGTGCTGCGGGCGCTTCAGGCGCGGCAGGAGCGGCTGCCCGTGCTCGTGCTCACCGCGCGCGACGAGGTGGAGGACATGGTCACGGGCCTGGACCTCGGCGCCGACGACTACGTCACGAAGCCGTTCGTGTTCGACGAGCTGCTGGCCCGCGTGCGGGCGCGGCTGCGCCAGGCGGGCGGCGAGGCCCCGTCGATGGTGCTGGAGGCGGGCGGGATCACGCTCGACGTCCGCACCCGGCGGGCGGCGGCGGACGACAACGAGGCCGAGCTCACGGCCAAGGAGTTCTCGCTGCTGGAGACGTTCCTGCGCCACCCCGGCCAGGTGCTGAGCCGCGAGCAGTTGCTCTCGCACGTCTGGGGCTACGACTTCGACCCGGGCTCGAACGTCGTCGACGTCTACGTCGGCTACCTGCGCCGCAAGCTCGGCTCGCAGCGCTTCGAGACCGTGCGCGGCATGGGCTACCGGCTCCGCGTCTAGTCGTAGTCGATGCGCAGGAGGGCCAGCGTGCCCGGCGCGAGCTCGACCTCGTAGTCGGTGCCGTTCGCGCGCAGCGTGACCTCCCACTTGTCGTTGTCCGTGTCCACGCGGACGTCGACGAGCTCGCCCGGGACGACGGCGCGCGCCGCGTCGATCGCGGCCCGGGCGCCCGGCTGCGTGTGGTCCACGAGGACGTCGTCCTCGCGGCGCAGGAGGGCGAAGATCGAGACGAGCAGCGCGGCGGCGAGCAGCGCCATGACGGGATACCTAGTCATCGTCATCGCCGTCGTCATCGTCGATCTCGGGCCCGTCGTCGTCATCATCGTCGTCATCCGTGACCGGGGGCGCCGTGGGCGCGGGCGGCGGCGGCGCGACGGTGGGCGCGGGCGTGGCCGTCCGGCGCGGCTGCGGACGCGGGGTGGCGGTCCGCTGCGGGCGGGGCGTGGCCGTGCGCTGGGGGCGCGGCGCGGCCGTCGGGGCCGCCGCGGCCCGCCGGGGAGCCGACGCCGTGGGCGACGGGGTCGATGTCCGGCGGGGACGCTCGCGCGCTCGCTCCCGAACGCTCTCCCGCTGCTCCGGCTTGGGCCGCGCCTCGCGCGTGGCCGTCGGGCTCGCCGTGGGCGTGGGTGTAGACGTCGGCGTGGTCGTCTCGTTCACGCGCAGCTGGATCGGCGCGGGCGTGCTTGAACCGCGGGCGCCGCCGATCAGCGCGAACGCGCCTCCGAGCACGATCAGACAGCCGGCGATCGTCAGGATGTAGCGGCGCATGGTTCGCTCCAGGGTCGTGATCCGGGCGCGTGCGGGCGCAGCGCGGCGGCGAGGGCAGGCAGGGTCGGGCGGTCCTCGGGATCGAAGGCCAGGCAGGCGGCGATGACGTCGCCGAGCGGGCCGAGGACGGGCGGCGGGGCGTGGACGAGCTGCGGGAACTCCGGCTCCTCCTGCGGGAAGGCGGGTGAGCCGGTCGCCGCCTCGAGCAGGACGGTGCCGAGCCCCCACACGTCGGCCGCGGCAGTCAGCTCGTCCCCGCGCGCCTGCTCGGGCGCGAGGTTGCACCAGGTGCCGAGCCCGCGCTGGTAGCGGCCGGGCGGTCGCGCCATCGACAGGTCGATCAGCACCGCGCGCCCGCCCGTGGCGATCAGGTTCCCGGGCTTGACGTCCAGGTGGAGGAGTCCGCGGCCGTGCAGGTAGTGCAGAGCGCTCGCGACCTGCAGGCCGAGCCACGCCACCTCGTCCGTCTCCAGCGCCTTGGTGGCGATCAGGTGCGCGACGGTCTCGCCGTCGAGCGTCTCCATCACCAGCGTGTCCTCGATGACCTCGTAGCCGCGCACGAGGTGCGGGTGGCACAGCTCGACCAGCCGTGCACCCTCAAGCCGCAGCGCCGCCGCGGTCCGCTTCGGAGCGTCGGGGCGGGGCCGCTTGGCCACGCACGAGCACTGGCGCTCCTCGCTCCAGACCTCGTACGTGTCGTAGCGGTTGGAGCGGTTGAGGTGGGCGATCGTCTCGTAGCCCTTCATCGCACACGGCCTCCATCCAGGACGACGACCTCGTCCGCGGCCTCGGCCAGGACGGGGTCGTGGGTGATCAGCAGCGTGGCCCGGTCGCGCGCGATGGCGCGCAGCGGCGCGACGAGCTCCTGCGCGGCCTGGGCGTCGAGGCCGGCGGTGGGCTCGTCGAGGATCAGCACCGGCGCGTCCTGCAGCAGCGCACGGGCCATGGCGACGCGCCGGCGCTGGCCGCCGGAGAGCGCGCGGCCCTTCTGCCCGACGGGCGTGCCGGGGTCGAGGTCGAGGCCCGTGACCGCGAGCGCACGCCGGACATCGTCCGCGCCGGCCTCCGGGTGCCCGTAGGCGACGTTGTCGGCGATCGTCCCGTCGATCAGCGGCGCGTCCTGCAGCAGGAGCGCGACGTTGCGTCGCAGCGACGCGAGCGTGAGGTCGCGGACGTCGTGACCGTCGAGATGGACCGTGCCGGCGTCGGGGTCGAGGAAGCGCACCGCGAGCTTGGCCACGGTCGACTTTCCCGCGCCGCTCGCGCCCGTGAGGGCGACGAAGCGTCCCGGCGGGACGACGAGGCTGGCGCCCGTGAGCGCCTGACGGTCGTAGCTGAAGTGCACGCCGCGCAGCTCCAGCCGGCCCGCCGCGCGGGTGAGCTCCCGCGCGTGCGCGCGCTCGACCACGCGCGGCGGCGTGTCCAGCAGCTCCATCACACGCTCGGCGCCGGCCGTCGCCTCGAACACGCTCGTGTACAGACGTGTGAGGTCGCGCAGCGGGCGGTAGAGCTGGGAGAGGTACGCGAGGAAGGCGAGCAGCCCGCCGAGCGTGAGGTCGCCCGAGCTGAGCGCCCAGGTGCCGAGCGCCAGGATCAGGATCGCGCCGGCCAGCTCGATCATGTCGATCACGGGCGCGAACAGCCCGGCGACCCGCATGCCGGCCAGCTCGGCCTCGGACGCGCCCTCGGCCTCGCGCTTCAGGCGGGCCTGCTCCCGGCCTTGGGCGTTGGCGGTCTGGACGAGCGCGGTGTTGGCGAGCGCTTCCTCGAGCACGGCGCCGACGGTGCCGCTGCGGCGCCGGCGTTCACGCGCGGCGCGGCGCGCCAGGCGCCCGAACGCGCGCGCGGCGAGCCACAGCGGCGGGATGACGACCAGGGACGCGAGCGCGAGCTTCCAGGACAACAGGAAGAGGGCGCCGACGAAGAACAGCAACCGCGCCGCGGCCTGGACGGCCTCGGCCAGCGCGGAGAGCAGGAGCGTCTCGATCGCGTGCAGGTCGCCAGAGAGCCGGGAGAGCACGTCGCCGTGGCGACGTTTGTCGAGCGCGTCGGGCTCGAGCCGTTGCAGGTGCTCGAAGACTTTGGCCCGCACGGACAGCGTGAACCGCTCTCCGACCCACGTGGCGATGTACTCGTCGCCGAAGGAGAGCAGCGCGCCGACGAGCGCGAGCGAGGCCATCGCCGCGGCCAACGGCCACAACGCGGCGAGGTCGGCCGGGACGAGCACGTCGTCGACGACCGACTTGAAGAGCCAGATCTCGACCGCCTCGATCGCCGGCAGCGCGGCGGCCAACGCGAGCCCGACAAGCCAGCGCTTGCGGTAGGGGCGAGCGAACGGCCAGAAGCGACGCAGGATGTTGCGCACCCGCTGGGCCGGCGCGGCGGCGACCATCTGGTCGTCGTCCGCGGCCGGCGCCAGCGAGGCGCTGAGGCGGTCGAGCAGGCGCACGTGCGGCGGCTAGGTGTTCGAGCGGTTGCGGGCGGCGCGGCGGCGACGACGACGCCGGACCTTCTTGCGGCGACGGCCCGAGTTGCTGTTGCTGTCGGAGTTGGCGCTGGAGATGCGCGCGGCGGCCGAGATGGCCTTGAACGAACGGTGAGCCATGGGGTTCCTCCCGTGGTCGGTTTGACTTGGCGAGAAGGAGAATCCCGTCGCGCCGTAAGCCGACCGTGAGGAACCCATGAGAGAGTTCTCACGCTCCCGGGTAGCATCGACGGCAATCGTTTGCCGTGCCCTGAAGGAGCCAAATGTCCACTGTCACCGTCGTCGATCCCACGACCGAGCAGGAGGTCGCCTCGTATCCCGAGCACGGCCCTGAGCAGATCGAGGCCGCGGTGGCCGCTGCCGACGCGGCCTTCCGCGAGTGGCGCCGCCGCCCATCGAAGAACGCGGCGGGCTGCTGACCGCGGTCGCGGCCGGGCTGCGCGAGCGCGCCGAGGAGCTGGCGCAGCTCGTCGTGTCGGAGATGGGCAAGCCGCTCGCCGAGGCCCGCTTCGAGATCGAGAAGAGCGCCTCGGCCTGCGAGTACTTCGCCGAGACCGCCCCGGGCATCCTCGCCGACCAGACCGTCGAAGCGGGCGACGGGCAGCACACGGTCACCTACGAGCCGATCGGCATCGTCTTCGCCGTCATGCCGTGGAACTTCCCGTTCTGGCAGGTCATCCGGTTCGCCGGGCCGGCGCTGATGGCGGGCAACACGGCGCTCCTCAAGCACGCGCCCAACGTCTCGGGCACGGCGTTGGCCCTGGAGGAGGTGTTCACCGCGGCCGGTGCGCCCGCGGGCGTATTCACCAGCCTGATCGTGGCGCCGGAGAACGTGCCGGACGTCGTCGGCGAGGCTGATCGCCGACCCGCGCGTCGCCGCCGTCACGCTCACGGGCTCCGAGCGGGCGGGCGCCTTCGTCGCGGCGGAGGCCGGCAAGGCGCTCAAGAAGAGCGTGCTCGAGCTCGGCGGCTCGGACCCGTTCGTCGTGCTGGCCGACGCGGACCTGGACCTCGCCGTCAAGCACGCCGTCACGGGCCGCCTGATGACGGCGGGCCAGACGTGCATCGCGCCCAAGCGCTTCCTGGTCGACGAGACCGTCGTCGGCGACTTCCAGACCAAGCTGGTGGAGGCGCTGGAGGCGGTCAAGATCGGTGACCCGCGCGAGGAGGGCGTCGGCCTGGGTCCGCTCGCCCGCGAGGACATCCTCGAGAACCTGGAGCGCCAGGTGGCCGCCACGGTCGCCGAGGGCGCGGAGCTCAAGACGGGCGGCACGCGCCTGGACCGGCCCGGGCTACTTCTTCCCGCCGACCGTGCTGGGCGGCGTCAAGCCCGGGATGACGGCGTTCGTCGAGGAGACGTTCGGGCCGGTCGTCGCGATCACGCCGTTCGCGACCGAGGACGAGGCCGTCGAGCTCGCCAACGACACGCGCTACGGGCTCGGCGCGACCGTGTGGACCCAGGACGCCGAGCGCGGCGAGGCCCTCGCGCGGCGGATCGAGTCCGGCCTGGTGTCGGTGAACGCGCTCGTCGCGTCCGATCCCCGGCTCCCGTTCGGCGGCATCAAGCGCTCCGGCTACGGGCGCGAGCTCGCCTCCGTCGGCATGCACGAGTTCACGAACATCCGCACCCTCAAGGTCATGGCGACCTAGCGCGGCAGCCGGATTCGCCGGCGCCATGCGCGGTCGCTTGGAGATCGCTCCGCGGATCTCCTTCGGGTAGGACTCCGCGCATGTCTCGCGTCTTCGTGATCACCGGTGCCAGTTCCGGCATCGGCGCCGCCACCGCCCGCCGTGCCGTCGAGGCCGGGTATCGCGTCGTGCTCGCCGCCCGGTCCAAGGACAAGCTCGACGGGCTCGTGGAGGAGCTGGGCGGTGCGGAGCACGCCCTGGCGGTGGAGACCGACGTGACCGAATGGGAGGCGAACGAGGCGCTGATCGCGGCGGCGACGGATGCCTATGGCCAGGTGGACGTCGTCTACGCCAACGCCGGCTTCGGCGCCAAGCGCGGCTGGCTCGAGGAGTCACCCGAGCACTGGCGCGCGATGGTCCTGACGAACGTGCTGGGCGCGGCCTACACCGTGCGGGCGGCCATTCCCGCCCTGAAGGCGACCAAGGGCCACGTGCTGCTGACCGGCTCCGTGGCCGGCCGGCGCGTCATGCCCGGCAGCCTGTACTCGGCCACCAAGTGGGCGGTGACGGCGATGGCCGAAGCGGTGCGCATCGACCTCAACGGCACCGGCATCCGCACGACATTGATCTCGCCGGGCGGGACGGAGACGCCGTTCTTCGACAACCCGTCCGACGGCCGGCTCGAGGCGGACGACATCGCACGGGCCGTGCTCTACGCGGTCTCGCAGCCCGCGCACGTGGACGTCAACGAGATCCTCGTCCGCCCGACGGCGCAGGAAGGCTAAGCGCAGCGAGTCGGCGGGGCACCGACGTTCAGGCACAGGATCTGTCGACCGCTGTCTCAGTGGCCGGCCTTGAACAGCGTCGCCTGGCCGGTGGGCAAAGCGATGATCGTCTCAGGCCGAGGCTGGAGGAACGCATCGATCGTGCGGCGCTGCTCGACGTAGTCGTCCCAGCCGTAGTCGTCGAACACGATCACTCCGCCCGGCACCAGCCGGTCGTAGACGTGCTCGAGGACGTGCTTGGTCGGGGCGGCCGCGTTCAGGTCGAGGTGGACGAACGCGAGCGGCCCGGTCTCGACCGCCGGAACGGTGTCGAACACGTCGCCTTGGCAGATCACCGGGATCGGGTCCCACCGGCTCAGCAGACGAGCGACGTAGTCGGCGGAGGTGTCGCCGTGACGGCCGCCCATCCCCTCCTCGCGCTCCTCCGGCGTGAGCTTTTCGTCGTCCGGGGTGCCGGAGAAGGTGTCAAAGAGATAGAGCCTGCGCTCCGGCTCGAGATCGATCGTTCCGAGCACCATCCGCGAGCAGCCGCCGCGGTACACGCCGAACTCGGCGAAGTTGCCAGGCAACGTGCGGGCGTGGGCCGCGTAGCGGGTGAGGAGCCACAGACGCCAGCGGGCGTCGAACCGCATGTTGAGGTACCACTCCTCCGCCATCTCGTCGTAACGGCGGGTGAAGTCGTGGTCCTCGAGAAAAGGGCTGTAGTGGGACGTGGCCATCCCGTCCGCCTCGTACGCCCAGTGCGGCTCGGTCCATCCGAGCAGCCTGTGCACCGGTTTCGCCACCGGCTCAGGCAGACCCTCCAACGCGTTGCGAGCGGCCAGCGCGGGCCGGCGCAGCGGCCGCGGGAGACGCGTGATCGAAGAATCCGGTCGGATCGTCCAGTCCACGCGGCCAGTATATGGAGCGGTACCGGGCCGAAAAAAAGGCCCCGGGGTTCCGGAGCCTTGCCAGTGGGCGATCCAGGATTCGAACCTGGGACCTCTTCCTTATCAGAGAAGCGCTCTAACCGACTGAGCTAATCGCCCGCGAGGCGGCATGATAGCGAGCTACGCGGCCAGTCGTTCGGCGAGCTGCAACGCCTCGTCCAGCGAGTCGAACGAGAGGGCAACGGTGTACCCCGAGCCCCGCGGCTTGACCTTGACGTCCGTCCCGAACGCCCGGCCGAACGCGTCGCCCAGGCGGATGGCTGCGTCCTCCTGGTCCGGATGGAGCCCACGCGTGACCTTCGGGCTCACCTCGGGCGGGCGAGCCGCATCCCGCGCTCGCGATTCGGTCTCGCGCACGGTCCAGCCCTCTTCGACCGCCGTGCGGGCCAGCCGCCGGCGGTCGGCGTGGTCGGGCGCCATCAGGAGCGCGCGGCCGTGGCCCTCGGTGAGCGCCCCTTCGACCAGCAGCTGGAGGACCTCGTCCGGGAGGTCGAGCAGGCGCAGCAGGTTGGAGACCGCGACGCGGGAGCGGCCCACACGGCGGCCGACCTCCTCACGGGTGAGCCCGAGCTCGTCGACGAGCATGGAACACGCGCGCGCCTCCTCGATCGGGTTCAGGTCCTCGCGGACCATGTTCTCGATCAGCGCGATCTCGAGCGATTCGAGCTCCCCGTGCGTCGCGACGACCGCCGGCAGCAGGTCCAGCCCTGCGAGCCGTGCGGCGCGCCAGCGGCGCTCACCCGCAACCAGCTCGTAGGTGCCGCCGGGGCTGGGGCGCACGAGCACCGGCTGCACGACACCGCGCTCCTTGACCGACTCCGCAAGCGCGATGAGCGCCTCTTCGTCGAACGCCTTGCGCGGCTGCAGCGGGTTCGGGGCGATCAGGTCCACCGGCAGGCGGCGGAGCTCGGGCACGGGTTCGGCGCCCTCGGTCGGAGCGAGGATGGCGGCCAGGCCGCGGCCCATCCCGCGCGGACGATCAGCCACGTGCGGCCACCTCCTTGGCGAGCTCGAAGTAGGCCTCGGCCCCCGAGCAGTGCGGGTCGTGATGGATCACCGGGATGCCGTAGCTCGGCGCCTCGCCGAGCCGGACGTTGCGGGGGATCACGGTGTCGAAGACCAGCGCCGGGAAGTGCGCGCGGACCTCGCGCTCCACGTCCTGCGCCAGCTTCGTGCGCGCGTCGTGCATCGTCAGCAGCATGCCCGCGACGGTGAGGCGCGGGTTGAGGTCGCGCTGGATCAGCGACAGCGTGTCGAGCAGGCCGGCGAGCCCTTCCAGCGCGAAGTACTCGGTCTGGACCGGGACGATCACCCGCTCGGCGGCGACGAGCGCGTTGACCGTCAGTGGCCCGAGCGACGGCGGGCAGTCGAGCAGGATGAAGGCGTAGTCCTCACGCAGCGGGTCGAGCGCCTCGCGCAGGCGGCGCTCAGAACCGGCCAGCCGCGGCAGCTCCATCGTGGCGCCGGCGAGATCCGGCGTGGAGACGAGGATCGAGAGCCGGTCGATATCGGTGGTGCGGACGGCTTCGCGGGCGGAAACGTCCCCCGAGAGGACGTCGTAGACCCCTGCGCCCTCGCGCGCGACGCCCAGGCCGACGGTGGCGTTGCCCTGGGGATCGACGTCCACGACGAGCGTCTCGTAGCCGGCAGCGGCGATGCACGCGGCCACATTGACCGCGGTGGTCGTCTTGCCGACCCCGCCCTTCTGGTTCGCGATCGCGTAGATGGTGCCCATTCGGACTCGACGCTAGCGGCGCGGTCGGTCGGACCGACAGCGATGTTTCACGTGAAACGGAGAAACGCCCGGAGCACGCGGCGCATCCGACGTCAAGCGAGCGGGCGTTTGGTGGCCATGCCCGCGCGCCGCGGGAACCGTTCGGGCGTCTCCCCGGTCTTCCGGAACACGTGCAGGGAGTGATCGCGCGCGCCCTCGTACGGGACGACGGGAATGACCTCGATCGGTTCCAGCCCGACGATCCGCGCCGCGACGGCCCCCGCCGACGTCTCCTCCGGCGATGCCGCACCCTTCCACGCGACGAAGTGCCCGCCCAGCTCGAGCAGCGGAGCCGCGTACTCGACGAGCACGGGCAAGGCGGCCAGGGCACGGGCAGTGACGACATCGTGCTGGCCGGCCCATTCTTCGACCCGCGCGTGAACCACGGTGGCGTTGGGCAACGCGCTGAGCTCGACGGCGCGCTCCAGGTAGCGGCAATGGCGGATCGCGCTCTCGACGAGCCAGACGTGGGCGTCCGGGAGCGCTGCCGCGAGGGCGAGACCGGGCCAGCCCGCGCCGGACCCGAGATCGGCGATGCGGCGAGCTCCGGCGACATACGGGAGTTCGATCGCGCTGAGCGAGTCGGCGACGTGCCGGCCGACCGCTTCGGCGGGGTCACGCACCGTCGTCGACGCAGTGGGATCCGTCGCCTGCAGCCCGAGAATCACCGCCAGCGCATCCACGGCATGCGCCGGCGCGACGTCCTCGAGGTGTTTCACGTGAAACGCCCCGGGTTGAGGTCGGATGATCGGGGTGGGGCGGAGGGGCTGCTTCGCTTCAACTTACAGCGGGGCGACGACCAGGTGTCGATCCGGCTCCGTGCCTTCGGAGTACGTCTCGACGTCCTCGCGGTCCTTCAGGTACTCGTGCACGACCTTGCGCTCGGTCGCGCTCATCGCGTCCAGCGCGACGGGACGGCCCGAGCTCGCAGCCTTCTCGGCGGCCTCGTCGGCCTGGCGCTGCAAGGCGTGCTCCCGACGCTCACGGTAGCCCGCGGCGTCGACGACGACGCGGACCCCGGCCGACGGCGGCTGATCCCGCGTCGCGGTCTTGAACGCGAGGTGCTGAACGGCGTCGATCGTCTGCCCGTGGCGCCCGATGAACAGGCCCAGGTCCTCGCCCTCGAGGGTGGCCTTGATGATGCGGCCCTCCTCCTCGATGACGACGTCGGCATCCAACGCGAGCGCATCGCTCACGTGCTCCAGTAGATCCCGCACGCGATCGGCGGACTCGCTCATCGGCGCCTCCCAGAACGTTTCTTCTTCTTACGGGGTGACTTCGGTGGCGGGCCGGCAGGCGTGCCTTTCGGCTCCTCGCCACGCGCCTTCGGCGGCGTCTTCTTCTTCTCGGGCGCGGCCGCCGTGGTGGTACTCGCCTGCTTGAACGCGTCGAACAGACCCGGGGCCTTCTCGCCCTCGGCCAGCGGCGGACGCAGCGGACCGAGACGCTTCTTGATGATCGCCTGCTGCCCGATCGTCCACACGTTGGTCGTGATCCAGTAGACGAGCAAGCCGGCCGGGAACTGGATGACGAACAGGACGAAGATGAACGGCAGCGCCAGGAAGATCATCCGCTGCGTCTTGTCCGTGGTGGTGGACATGAGCAGCGTCGACAGCAGCTGCGAGCCGACGTAGAGGACGATCAGGATCGCCAGCGTTGCGCCTGTGGCCTTGTCCGTCAGGTCACTGATGAACAGGAACTGCGATGCGTCTGTGGAGCCGCAGGGCACCGGTGTCTCGAGCCCGGTTGTTGATGCTGCGGGCAGATGTCGTACCGCAGATCGACCCGCAGCATGTAGTACAGCGAGATGAAGACCGGGAACTGCGCCACCATCGGGAGGCACGAAGAGAACGGATTGACCTTGTTCTCCCGGTAGAACTTCATCATCTCCTGGTTCATGCGCTCCTTGTCGCCCTTGTACTTCTCCTGGAGCTTCTTCATCTCCGGCTGGAGATGGGCGAGCCGCTGCATCGAGTGGAACTGCTTGAACGTCAGCGGGAGGAGACAGGCGCGCACGAGCACGGTCAGCGCGATGATCGACCAGCCCCAGGACCCGGGCAATTCGACACACCGTGGATGTGGACCAGGATCCAATGGAAGAAGTCGATCAGCGGCTGGATGACCGGGGTGCCACCGTGGCCGTCGGCGAAGAGATTGATCCAGTTCATGAGGTGGGGTGCGGAGTCTTGGGGGCGGGCACAGGGTCATAGCCCCCGTGACTGAAGGGATTGCAGCGCAGCAGGCGCCACGCTGCGAGCGCCGTGCCCTTGAGGATGCCATAGCGCTGGATGGCCTGGACCGCGTACTCCGAACAAGTGGGGTGGTATTTGCACCGACGCGGGAACGCCGGCGAGATGAACCGCTGGTAGAAGCGGATGGGACCGAGTGCGGCAGGGCGCTTCATGCGGGCGCGCCTCCGAGCCCGTCGACGAGCTCGGCCAGCGCGGTGCGCATGCCTTCGGTGCCTTCGCGCTCGGCGAGGTCACGCGCGTCTGGACGCGCGACGACGACGTAGTCCGAGCCGGCGGGCAGCCGCTCGGCCTCCTGCCAGAAGGCTTCGCGCAGGACGCGCTTCACGCGGTTGCGATCGACGGCGCCGCCGACCTTGCGTGAGACGGAGAGCCCGAGGCGCGGACCCTCCTCCTCAGCCGAGGCCCGAGCTTCCGCATCCTCGTCCGAGCGCGGAAACGCATAGAGGACGAGGAAGCGATTGCCCTTGGAGCGACCCTGGCGATAGACGCGCTCAAACTCCGCGCTGCGGGACAACCTGCGGCGGCGGGGAGCGCGATCGCGCACGGGCCTGGGACTACTTGTCGCTGACGCTGAGCCGCTTGCGACCCTTGTCGCGACGGCGCTTCAGCACGAGTCGACCCGCTTTCGTGCTCATACGCTGGCGAAACCCGTGGGTGCGGGCACGCTTTCGCTTCTTGGGCTGGTAGGTGCGCTTCACAGTTCGTGGACTCCTTCGCCGCGGGCCGGGATGGTTCGGGCGGCTCGGCGCAGGACCGAGCCGGGCTCGCTGCGCGGCGGCGAGGAAGGATACAACGCTCGCGTCGTGCACAGGGCAATGCACACGATGCGGACAGATGTTGACACCGCGCGGATCGACATTCGTACGCGATTTGCGGAGGCGCTCGAAGAACCCGCGGATCGGGTGCCGGGGCTTTGCTAGGTTTGCGCTCCGGCCGCCCCGGCGGCCTTCTCTTCCAGTCGATCTCGATCCTCGGTGCCGCCGAGGAGGTCCCTTCGCGCGCCCGTGTCAGAGCCTGATCCAGCCACCATCTGGCACCGCTTCCGCAGTGAGTTGCGCAAGGCGGTCAACGAGTCGACGTGGCACATCTGGCTCGAGCGCATGGGCTTCCGCGAGCTCGAGGGCACGACGATCGTGCTCGAGGCGCCCGACGACGTCCGCACCTGGGCGCAGGCCCGCTTCGGCCGTGTGCTCATCGCGTGTGCGGAGACCGTGCTCGGACCGGGCGCGACCGTCCGCGTCGCCGCGCCCGACGAAGCGCCGCCGGCGCCGACCAAGACCGTCGCTCCCCCGCCGAAGGCCGCCGCCGCGCAGCAGCTCAACCCGCGCCTGACCTTCGACCAGTTCGTCATCGGCGAGAGCAACCGGCTCGCGCACGCGGCCGCGCTCGCCGTCGCCGAGACGCCCGGGCTCGCCTACAACCCGCTGTTCATCTGCGGTCCACCCGGGCTGGGCAAGACCCATCTTCTGCACTCGATCGCGAACTACGTCCACGAACACGGCGGCGGCATGACCGCCCGCTACACGACCGCCGAGGCCTTCACCGATCACTTCGTCGCCGCGATCCAGGGCGGCGACATGGAGGGGTTCAAGGCGGCCTACCGCGGCGTCGACGTGCTGCTCGTCGACGACGTGCAGTTCCTCGCCCAGAAGGCCAGGACGGAGCAGGAGTTCTTCCACACCTTCAACGTCCTGCACCAGGCCGGCGCGCAGCTCGTGCTGACGTCCGACCGCCTCCCGCGGGACATGAAGTCGCTCGAGGACCGGCTGCGCGAGCGCTTCGAGGCCGGCCTGGTGTGCGACGTGCGCGCCGCGGACCGCGCCACCCGCCTGACGATCCTGCGCAAGCGCGTGGCCCAGGACGACGTGGGCGAGGTCGATCCGCTGGCGCTCGAGCTGATCGCCGATCGCGTGGACGCGAACATCCGCGCGCTCGAGGGCGCGCTGATCCGCGTGATCGCCTTCGGCTCGCTCACCGGCAAGCCGGTCACGGCCGAGCTCGCGGCGGAGGTCCTCGCGGGTCTGTATCCCGAGCTCGCGAAGAAGAAGGCCGTGCCCACGGTCCAGGAGATCCAGGAGCAGACCTGTGCGCTGTTCGGCATCTCGATGGAGGCCATGCTCTCCTCGAGCCGGACCCAGCCGGCGGCGTTCGCCCGCCAGGTCGCCATGTACCTCGCGCGTGAACTCACTGGTGCCACGCTGCCGACGATCGGCCGCGCGTTCGGCAACCGCAACCACACCACCGTCCTGCACGCTTGCCGCCGCACGACGGAGCGCATGGCCGAGGATCGCGAAGCCTACGAGGCTGTGCACAGCCTGCTCCGATCCCTCGCCGGCAACTGATGCGGTCCGACCTTCCTGACAGACTTCGACAGTTCATGCACAGGCCGCGTCCGCTCTGCGGCGTCATTCGTCAGGCTTGTGCACAGATTGAACAACCCCGATGACCACTGAACAGATTCATCACCCGATCTCGACGCGAGAGGCAGCAGCCGCATGAAGATCACCACCCGGCGCGACGCGCTTTTCGCTCAGCTGCAGACCGTCACCCGCGCGGCGTCCACGCGGAGCGCCGTCCAGGCGCTGTCCGGCGTGCAGCTGCTGGCGTCCAAGGACGGCATCGAGCTCCGGGCCACCGACATGGAGATCGGTCTCCGTGTCCCACTCGAAGGCGAGGTCGTCCGCGAGGGCTCCGTCGTCCTGCCGGCGCGACTGGCCGTGGACGTCATCCGCGCGCTGCCCGGCAAGGACGTCTCGCTCGAGCTGCGGCCCGTCGAGCAGGACGTCGAGATCCTCGGCGGTACCGCGTCCTTCTACATCCGCACACTGCGGCTCGAGGACTTCCCGCCCTTCCCGGAAGTCGACGGCGACGTCGTCGAGGTGCCGGGTGAGGCGTTCGTCGGCACCGTGAACAAGGTCGCCCGCTCGGCCTCGCGCGACGAGACGCGCCCCGTGCTGACCGGCATCCTCGTGTCCGCCAGCGGCGACGAGCTGCGGATGGTCGCGACCGACTCCTACCGGCTCGCGGTCAAGGAGACGAAGCTGGAGGCGCCGCTGGCCGGCTCCTTCGAGGCCAACGTCCCGGCGCGCGCGCTGCAGGAGCTCACCCGGATCGTGCAGCACGAGAACGCCGAGACGCTCGCCGTGTCCGTGCGCGCCAACCAGGTCGTGTTCTCGGTGGCCGGCGTCGTGTTGTCCTCGCGCCTGATCGACGGGCAGTTCCCGAACTACCGCCAGCTGTTGCCGGACGCCTACGAGCACGAGCTGCGGCTCGCCGGTGGGGAGATCACCGAGGTTGTCCGTCGTATCTCGCTGCTGGCGCAGAAGAACGCGCCGCTGCGGCTCGCGTTCATCGAGGGTGAGCTCACGGTGTCGGCGCGGACGCCGGACGTCGGCGAGGCCCGCGAGACGATCCCGGTCCCGTTCGCCGGCGACGGCTTGGAGATCGGCTTCAACCCGGAGTTCCTGCGCGACGGCCTGGAGACCACGGAGGGCGACGTGATCATCAAGCTCATCTCGCCGCTGCGGCCGGGCCTGCTCGAGGCCGCGGACGGCTCGGGCTTCCAGTACCTCCTGATGCCGATCCGACTGAACGTGTAGGTCGTGCGGGTCGTCGGGCTCAGTCTCCGCGACTTCCGCACGTACTCCGCTGCGGAAGTCCGGCTGGGCCCGGGCCTCACCGTCATCACCGGCCGCAACGGCGCCGGCAAGACGAACCTGCTGGAGGCGATCTACTTCGCCTGCACCGCGCGGTCGTGCCGGACGTCGAACGAGCGCGAGGTGGTTCGCTTCGGCGCGGAGCTCACGCGCACGGAGCTCGTCTGCGAGGACGGGCTCGGCCGCCACGAGGTGACCGTCGGGTTCAAGCCCGGCGAGACGAAGCGCCTGCGGGCGGACGGCGCCGCGGTGGAGAACCTGGTCGGGACCGGCGCCCGGCCGCTCGTGTCCGTCTTCCTGCCCGACCGCCTGGAGCTCGTCGTCGGTGCGCCGGCGCTGCGGCGCGCGCATCTGGACCAGGTGATCGCCGCGCTCTGGCCCGGTCGGTCCGGCACCCGCCGGGCCTACAGCGCCGCGCTCGCGCAACGCAACGCGCTGCTGGCCTCGATCCGCGCCGGCCGTGCTTCGCGCGCCTCGTTGCCCGCCTGGGACGCGGAGCTCGCCCGCCACGGTGTGGCGCTGATGGCCGATCGCGCGGCCACCGTCGACCGGCTCCGCCCGCGTTATGCACAGCATGCACAGGGCCTCGGGCTCGAAGGCAAGGTGGAGCTGCGCTACAAGCCGCGCTCGGAAGCCGAGAGCGCGGAGGCGCTGGCGGCGGAGCTGGCCGAGCGCCTGGACTCCGACCTCGAGCGCGGGTTCACCGGCCACGGGCCGCATCGCGACGACGTCGGCTTCCGGCGCGAGAACCGCGAGCTGCGCTCCTACGGCTCCCGCGGCCAGCAGCGGCTCGGCCTGCTCGCGCTCCT
>CAVRTQ010000005.1:0-318749 GCA_963724195.1 uncultured Solirubrobacteraceae bacterium
ACCCGCATCTCGTAGACCATGTACGACTTCCGTTCGTCAGGGGGTGGAGGCCAACGCGGCGGCGAGGGCCGTGCGGCTGCGCACGCCGAGCTTGACGAACGCGCCGGCGAGGTGGCTCTCGATCGTCTTCTCGCTCAGGAACAACGACTTCGCGACGGCGCGGTTCGTCATCCCGCCCGCGACGAGCTGGGCGATCTCGAGCTCGCGCGCGGTGAGCGCCGCGGAGCCGGCGGCGTCCACGCGCCCGGCCCGGCCGGCCCGGTTGACGCGGCGGCCGATCCGGCGCAGCTCACGCACCGCCTCCGCCCGCAGGTGCCCGGCGGGCGCGTCGACGAGCAGCCCTTCGGCGGCGCGCAACTGCTCGGCCGCGGCGTCGCGGTCGCTGATCGCGGCCAGCGCACGCCCGGCGAGGATGCGCCCGCGCGCGGACTCGACGGCGAGCCCGAGTCGGTCGGTGGTCGCGACGGACTCCAGGGCGAGCGCGACCGCGCGCGTGGCGTCGCCCTCCGCGAGGCACACGACCGCGCGCGCCCGCAGCGCGAGCGCACCGGCGAGGGGCAAGTCCGTCGTCGCGCGGGCGCGACCCGCGGCGGCCGCGCCCGCGGCGAGCTCGCCGCGGTCGCCTCGCCGTGGCCGCCGACGCGTCGCCGGCGCCGGCACGCGCCGCGGTTTCGGCGCGGGCGGCCCAGGCGGCGCCCCGGTGTCGCCGGTGAGCAGCGCGGCGCGGGTGAGCACCTCGTAGCACCCGGCGCGTTGGCCGGCGAAGAAGCGCGGGAGGTCCGGGCCGCCCTGCTGCTCGAGCAGGACGGTCGCCGCGCGGGCGCCCTCGCCGGTGGCGACGAGCGCCGCGGCCAGGGCGGAGCCGCACGCGGCGGTGATCGTCGACGGCTCCAGCCCCGCGGTCAACGCGACGGCTTCTTCGCCCGCGCGCACCGCGGCGGCCGGGTCGCCGCCCGCTTCCAGCACGGTGGCCTGCGCGTACAGGGTCCACACGAGCGATTGGGCGCTGCCCAGCGGTCGCGCGTCCTCGACCGCGGCGTCGGCCACGTCCAGGGCTTCGGTGATGCGCCCGCGAGCGAGCAGGCCGAGCGCCTCGCCGACCGCCAGCTCCAGCGCGAGCACGGCGCTCCCGGCTCGGCGGGCGATGGCCGTGCCGCGGACGAAGTGCGCCAGCGCGCTCTCGAACTCGCCGAGGAAGAACTGCGCCCAGCCGACGAACAGCAGCATCTCGAGCCGCGTGCCGAGCTGCTCGTCGTCGAGGGCCGCGATCGCCGCCGTCGCCTCGCGACCGAGTGACCGTGCCTCCGCGTACTCCCCGAGCGTGTAGGTGGCCATCGCCAGCGCGGCGGTCGCCGCCGCCGCCGGCACCGGGTCGACCGCGCCCGCCAGCGCCTCGCGCGCGCACGCGCGCATCTCGAGCGGGTCCCCGCGCAGCGACGCGTGCGCGGCGAGCTCGAGGTTGAGCGCCACCGCCGCCCGGGCGTCGGCCGCGACCAGCGCGGTCCGCAGCCGCTGCCGGGCGCCGTCATGGTCACCGAGCAGGCGGTCCATCATCGCGCAGGCCGCGATCAGCTCCAGCCGCGCCGGCGCGTCCTCGGGCAGGGGGGAGAGCAGCTCGAGCAGCACGCGGCGCGCGTCGGCGAACCGGCCGGCACCCGCCAGCGCGCGCGCCAACGGCCCGAGCAGCGCGCCCTCCTGCGGCCCACGCGCGAGCGTGCGGGCGACCGTGAGCCAGTGGACCGCCGTCTGCGGCATGCGCGCGGCGACCTGCGCGGCCGCCTCGGCCAGCACCGCGACGGCCGCGGCGTCGCCGGGCGCGGCGGACTGCTCGACGTGATGGGCGAGCGCGACCGGTCCGGCGCCATCGCGCTCCAGCCCGGCCGCCGCCCGGGCGTGCCCGGCCAGCCGCCGACCGGGGCCGACCGTCTCGTAGACCGTGCGGCGCACGATCGGATGGCGGAAGCGGAAGCGCCGCACGTCCTCGGTGCCGCGCACGAGGTCCGCGGCGACCAGCACGTCCAGCGCTTCCAGCGCGGCGGTGCGGGAGAGCCCCGCGACCTCGGCGGCGAAGTCGATCTCGAACGGGTCGCCGACGATCGCCGCGCCGTCCAGCAGCGCCCGCGCGTCGGCGCCCAGCGGCGTGGTCTCGCTCAGCACCGCCTCCCGCACACCCTCCGGGACCCAGCCGTAGCCGGGATCGTCGGCGCGGGTAACGGCCGGATGCTCGGTGCGGGCCAGCTGCATGAGGTGGAACGGGTTCCCGCCGCTCTCCTCGTAGAGCCGCTGCAGTTTCCCGTCGTCGGCGGGGCGCGCGAGCAGGCGGGAAGCGTCGGCCGGCGACAGCGGCCCGAGCGTCAAGCGGCGCGCCTGGCCCGCGTCGGACGCGCGGCGCAGCTCGGGGTCCAAGGCGGAGTCGGCCTGGCGATGCCGGTGCGCGAGCGCGAGCAGCAGCCGCGGCGGCGGGCGGCGCACGATCGAGGCGACGAGCGCGATCGAGGCCGGGTCGGCCCAGTGCAGGTCGTCGAGCAGGAGCGTGAGCCCGCGCGGGGCCGCGAGCGCCTCGAGCAGCGCGCGCACGGCGCGGTGCAGCTCGTGGCGCTCCACGGGCGGCCCGGCGGACCCCGCCAGCGCCGGGAACGTCCCGCCGAGCGCCGTCACTTGCGCCTGCGGCAAGGCCGGAACGCCGTGCTGGGCGAGGTGGGCGTCGAGCGCGTCGATCAGCAGCGCGTACGGCACGTCCCGCTCGTACTCGGAGCACCGGGCGCTCAGCACCAGCGCCCCCGCGGTCCGCGCGGAGGCGCCGAGGTGGTCGAGCAACGTCGTCTTGCCGATCCCGGCCTCGCCGACGATCTCGACCACGGAGAGGCGATTGGTGGCGACCGCCTCATCCAGCACGGCGACCTCGCCCGATCGGCCGACGAGCGGGGGGCCGCTCGCGGCTGAGATCGGGCTGGTCACGGTGCAGGAGGGATCTTACGTCCCTCCTGCTCATTACTTCTTCGCTCGTACCTTCGTCGTGAAGCGAGCGGCCGGTCCGGCGAGGCCTGACTTGGTCGAACCGGTGACGGTGACGGTGAGCTTGGTGCCCTTCGCGGGCAGCTTGATCGACGTCGTGGAGCGCTTGACGGTGCGGGTCATGTTCAGTCCGGCGGAGCTGCGGATGTCGACCTGCTGGCTGTACGCCTTGCCACTCCAGCGCAGCACCAGTCGCTTGCCCGACCGCTTGGCGCGGAACTGCTTCGCCTTCGCGGGCCGCTCCGGCGCCGGGCGCCGTGTAGGTGCCGAGCTCCAGGCGGGCGGTGAGGTACCCGTCCGCGGCGTACACGACGGCCTGCAGCTTGCGCTTGCCGGGCGCGCCGACGGCCGGGTGGAACTTCAGCGTGCCGCGGCCGTCGGCCCGCACGGTGCCGATGCGCCCGCCGCCGCCGTCGCCGGCCTCGACGAACTCGACGCGGCCACCGGCCGGGACGTCCTTGACGGTGTAGTTCGAGCGTGCGGTCGTGCGCGGAGCCCGTGACCTTGCCGGTCGCGGTGGCCGGGCGCGTGCCGTCGGCCTGGATGCCCTGGACCAGGCGGGAGGAGTCCGCCGCGGTCTCGACCGTCCAGCGGCCGCCGGCCGGCTTCTCGATGACGATCTCGGTGATGTCCAGCGCGTCGTTCTTGAGCGCGACGAACCCGGGGGCCTCGGCCGGCGCGTTGCCGGAGCCGGTGTCGAACACCTGGCCGGACGGGCCGCGGACGATCACGTGCGGGGGCGCGTCGGCGCCCTTGAACGCCATCACGGTGCCGGGCAGGCCGGCGGGGATGTCGACGGGATCGGGCCCGGCCTGCGCGGCCTTGGCCACCGACTTGCCGGTGTACTTGACGAGCCCGGCCGAGTTGCCGTGGCCGCCCGTGGGCATGCGGTCGACGCCGGACACCTTCGCGGCCGAGGCCTTGGGCACGATGTCGCCGATCACGGTGTCGCCCGAGAGCGCGTGCTTGATGACGACCTTGTAGTCCTTCACGTCACAGCCGAACAGGTACAGCGTCGGGCCCTTGCCCCACTCGGCGCCGGCGCCCGGCCGCCACGTGCCCGCGAACGTCTTGAAGTACAGGCAGGCGGCGAGACCCTTGTTGGAGACGAGCACGTTGGCGCCGGTGGTGAAGTCCAGCGGCACGATCTCCAGCACCGCGTGCGCCTCGGCGTTGAACTGCTTCTTGTAGTACTCGAAGTCCAGCCCGATGCTCCAGTTGATCCACGGGTCCTTCTTCGGGTACCCGCCCTTGACCGCGGCGGCGAAGTGCACGTAGCCGTCGGTCGTGAACTCGGCCTGGATCTCGGCGTCGATGACCTTGGCGATCGTCGCCTTGCCGCGGAAGAAGAAGAGGTTCGGATACGGGTTGTCGTAGCGGGCGAAGCCGAAGCCGACGTCCGCCTCGAGCACCTCGGCCAGGCTGAGCCCGATGTGCCCGCACAGCGCGAACTTCGGCACCGGGTAGCGCTGGAAGGTCTGGCGGAACAGGCTGCCGTACAGCGACGGGTTCGCGGTCGACGAGCTGGCGCAGCATCGGGATGTAGTAGTCGAGCGCCTTGTAGGTCTCGTACGGCGTCGTCTCGACGAGCCCGACCGTGCTGATGCACTCCTTCTTGGCCGCGACCTTCGGGCCGAAGTCGATGTGCACGCCGAGCGACTTGATCACGACCGGGGTCGGGGTCGGGAGCGCGCCCTGCAGCTCCAGGTCGACCTCCTTGACGTGGCCGGCGACGATCACCAGGCGGCCGGCGACCTTGGTCGGGATCGGGTACGGGATCGTGGCCTCGGCCTCGATCAGCCAGCTGCCGGCGCCGTCATAGGTCACCGTGACCGGGCCGAGCAGGATCACGCCGAGCGGGATCTGGTCGACGTGGAAGCTGAACGCGCCCAGCGCGGCCGCGTTGGCCGACGGGCCGAACACGAGCCGGTCCGGAGCACTCGGGGTCTTGCCCAGCAGCTCGGGCGGCATGCCCGGGAGGACGTCGAGCGTCGAGCTGCCGTCGGGGCGGAGCGTGGGCGGCCCGAGGACCTTCAGCGCGAGCCCGCCGACACCGGCGTTGGGGTCCACGACGAAGCCGGCGATCGTGGTGCCCGAGAGCTCCCAGTTGAGCGAGCCCTCGTGGAACATGAAGTCGGTCTTCTTCGCCGTGCCCTCGACCTTGGCCTTGGGCGCGGTGAGCTTGAGCGAGATCGTCTCCTTGGCGCCGGTCGTCTTGCGCCTCCACTCGAGCTTGGCCTCGGACGCGGCGAGCGTGTCGACCTCGATGCCGTTGACGCGGAAGTGGCCGCTCGTCGTGTACACCGTGGTGCGCACGCCGGACTTGTCGGTGGTCACGCCGTGGAAGCAGCCCGCGCCGCCGGCGACGTCGGCGCCCTGGGTGACGATGGTGGCGCGCTCGACCTTGATGATCGGGTTGTCGACGCACGGGGCGTCCTTGACCGTGACGTTGAGCTTCGCGGTGGCGGTCGCGCCCTCGTCGTCGGTGGCGCGGACGCCGACGGTCGCCGGGCCCTTCTGCGCGAACGTCGTCGTCGCGAGCGCGATAGGCGCCGGCCGCGGTCTCGTAGGTGCCGTTGCCGTCGAAGTCGAACGCGTAGTCCACGACGGTGCCGTCGGGGTCGGCGGCGCTCGCGCCGAACAGGAACGGCGCGCCCGCCACCGGGGCCTTGGTCGGGGTGACGAACGCGACGGTCGGAGCCTGGTCGGCGACGACGTGGAGCGTCGCGCCGGAGACCGCGGTGAGGCCGTCGGCGTCGGTGACGCGCAGGGTGACGCCGGCGACGGTGGGGGCGGGGTAGCTGCCGAGCACCTTCACGCCGGAGCGCTCGTAGGTCCCGTCACCGTCGATGTCCCACTCGTACTTGGCGATCGGGCCGTCCGGGTCGGTGGAGCCGGACGCGTCGAAGCCGACGGTCTGGCCCGGCCGGACCGCGCGGCCCGGCGCGGCCTGTTCCCAGCTGAGCTTCACGTCGCCCTTCGGCGCGTGGGCGTCGCCGCCGAGGCGGACGATCGCGCTCAGGTTCTGCTCGGACGGCGTCTGGCTCGAGCCGGCCGCGAGCAGGCGGCCCTGCGGCGTGACGGCCAGCGCGGCGATCCGGTCCGGGCCACCGGTGCCCACGACCAGGTTGGCCGCGCCGGTGGCGGTGCCGTCCTCCTTGTACATCGCCAGCGCGAACTGGGTGGTGGAGCCGACGGCCATCGCGCCGCCGACGACGAAGCCGTCCGGAAGCGTCACGAGGCTCGTCATGTCGGTGACGTGCGAGGGAGAGACGTCCTGCGTGCGCGTGCCGCCGGTGCCGAACGACGCGTCCGGCGCGCCGGCCGGGGTGAGGCGGGCGAGGCCGACCAGGTGCGTCGCGGGGCCGGTCGCGCTCTTGACGGTGGAGAGGACGAGCGCGGTGCCGTCGGCGTCGACGCGCAGACGCCGGGCCGAGACCTCGATAGACGGCGGGTGAAGCGCCGTCGAGGTTGGTGGCGGCGTAGCCCGCGGTGCCGTAGGTCGGGTCCAGCGCACCGGCGGTGGTGAGCCGCGCGACGACCATCTGGCGACGCGGCGTGGTCGCCCGGCTGCCGCCGAGGTAGATGCGACCCGCGCCGTCGAGGGCGAGGTCGGCGAACGTCGTGGCGGCGCTGCCGAGGCGGAAGCCGACCTCGCCGTTGGTGCCGAAGGTCGACGTCGCGCGACGCCGGCGGCGGTCAGGCGCACGAGGAGCCCGCGGTCGGTGGCCGCGCCGCCGGAGGACGTGGCGGCGACGAGGATGTGGCCGTCGGCGGTGACGGCGAGGTTGCCGAGCTCGCGTCTCGGCTGCCGGACGTCGTGATCAGCTTGCCGCCGGTCGCGAACGTCGGGTCGAGGTGACCGTCCGCGGTGAGGCGGGCGACGAGCAGGGACGGCGTGCTGTCGACGGCGAGCGTGGTCCCGCCGAGCAGGACGGTGCCGTCGGGGCGGACGATCAGCGCGGCGGGGAGGACCGCGTTCTGGGCGGAGACGACGAGCAGCCCGGGTACGGGTTGGTCGGCGGCCCAGGTCGGGTCCAGCTCGCCGGCGGCGGTGAAGCGCGCCACGGCGGCCTGGCCGCCGGGCGTGCGGCCGGCGGCGAGGAAGCGGCCGTCGGGCAGCATCGCGAGGGCGGCCCAGCGGGCGCTGCCGTCGGCAGGAGACGCGGCGAGGCCGGTGTGGGCCCACGTCGTGTCGCGGTCGAAGGTCCCGGCGTGCGCGGCGGGAGCGGCGCACAGGGACAACAGGAACATGAACAGGACTACAAGGAGCGCAGGGGAGGAGTGCGACATGCCGCGATCGTCCGGGAACCCCTGTCCCCGAACAACGGATCCATCCCTGAACCGTTCCCTGAACCGGCTACTCGTGGGGGAGCGTGCGACGTGGCCGGTGTCTGACCGGGCGTGTGGACGACGACGAGCTCCCGACGTGTCCCCGTCGCGCAGCGCGCGATCCACGCGGTAGGGCGGGATCTCGAAGCCAGCCACGGATCGCCGGACCGCGGGTCGGTGGTGTCGGCTCCGTCTCGTGCGCGGCGACGGCAACGCCAGGGCGCGACGCCGCCGCGTGATCGGCGTGGAAGTGCGTCAGCGCGACCGTTCGCCCGGCGCGAACGGGCGCAGCCGCGCGATCGACGCGCGTGCCAGCTCCCGGTATCGATCAGCACGGTCCGACCGCATCGGTGTTCGCACTCGGTCCGGTCGGTCATCGACGATGACTTTGCTTGACATGTGAGCGATTGGTGGTTAGTTGTGATCGGAACGATCGCGTTCGATCACGGACGCCAAGGGGAGAGAGCCCATGAAACGCTGGTCCTTCGGTACAGCCGTCTTGCTGTGCCTCGGTGTCACAGGCGTAGCGCAGGCGGCCGGACCGCCGACGCAGCTTACGGTCGGCGATGACGCGCGGCCGCTGATCGTCGAGGGCGCGCCGCTGTTCGGCTGGATGCCCGAGCGACAGGGCAACGACGTCCAGACCGCCTACCAGCTCACGGTGACCAAGGCCGACGGCACGGCGGTGTGGGACAGCGGCAAGACCGCGTCTCGGACCAGTCTTACGTGCCCTACGGCGGCCCGGCGCTCGCGCCAACGGCGAGGCGTACCGCTGGAGCGTGAAGACTGGGACTCCGGCGGCGCCGAGTCGCCGGCGGCCAGCGCCGCCTTCGAGACCGGCATCGGCAACACGGCTGGTCGGGTGCGAACTGGATTCGCCGCGTGACGACCGGCAACGACTCCACCGACGACTGGACGCTCGCGCGCAAGACGTTCCCGGCGCTCAAGAGCCAGCCCGGTCACCGCGCTCGCGTGTACGCGTCGGCGATGGGCAACTACCGCATCCACGTCAACGGCAAGGCTGTCGGGATCGGCGACAACTTCAACCACCCGACCGAGGCGCAGTACTACGCGTTCGACGCCACGGACGCGGTCAGGCGGCGCAGCCGCTGGCGCTCGGCGCGCTCTACCACTACTGGACCTGCACCTGCCAGGGTCGCGCGAACGGCCGATCGCGAACACGACGCTGTCCGCCGCGCAGGCCGTGGACGCGACCAACCTGAAGGTCGCGAGCGGTCCGTGTTCGACGTCGGCGACCAGATCACGGTCGGGACCGGCCGGCGCCGAGACCGACGACGGTCACGGCGATCGGCACGGCCGGCGCCGACCGGCACCGGCATCACCGTCAGCCCGGCGCTGAAGGTCGCGCACGCCAGCGGCCAGGCCGTGCTCGACCACGCGGGCCCGAGCGGCCTGATCGATCAAGGCCGTCGTCGATCACGCCGACGGCACGCGCGAGACGTTCGCCAGTGACGGCACGTGGAAGATCTCCAAGGCCAACGAGTACACGACCGCCACGGTCACACGCGCAACGGCGACTCGGGCGACAAGCGCCGAGCGCTACGACGCCGCGGCGAGCAGCCCGGCTGGGACACGGCGAGCTTCGACGACACCGCCTGGCAGCCCGCGTACGCGATCGGCCCGCACCCGCGCCCGCTCAACCCGCTGCGCGAGACGTTCTCCCACCTGGCCCGGCGATCAGCGACCTCGACTACGAGACGGTCAAGCCCGAAGACGCTTCAAGACGCTGGCCGACGGCTCGCGTCGTCGCCGACTTCGGCAAGGTGATCGCCGCCATGCCGCGGATCGCCTACAAGGCCGGTGTCGCCGGGCGCCAGATCGTCGTCCAGACGAGCTATCGCCTCAACAACACGACGCTGTCGGCGGCGTCGCCGCGGGCGCGACCAACATCAAGGTCGCGAGCGTCGGCAACTTCGTGGTCGGCGACAAGATCACGATCGACCAGGCCGCGAACGGCTACGGCGCGGGTGATCCCGAGGTCCGCACGATCACGGCGTCGGCACGACCGGCGCGCCGGCACGGGCATCACGCTCGACGCGCCGCTCGACCGCGCGCACGCGAACGCGCGCTTCGTCGAGGGCTCGCGCGCGGCACGTCCACGCACGACACCAGGGCTCCAACCTCGGCTGGTGGTACACGCAGAAGGATGGGGCGCAGGTCGCGCAGCCGTTCCAGTACTGGGGCTGGCGCTACCTGCAGATCCTCCGCCCGGTGGCGGTGAGACGCTGACCGCCGACGACGTCACCGCCGTCCTGCAGTACAGCGACGCGCCCGGCCGACCGCCGCGCGACGTTCGACTCCGACAACGAGACGCTCGACGCCGTCTTCGACCTCATGCAGCACTCGGGCATCCACAGCTCGGAGGAGGTGTTCCTGGACACGCCGACGCGCGAGAAGGGCCAGTTCACCGGCGACACGGTGGACATCTCGTTCGCGAACATGATCGCCAGCGGCGACCGCAACGCGTCCAAGCGCGCGATCCGCGAGATCATCGACAGCGCGACGCATTCGTGGAAGGCGGCGTCGAGCGGGTACTGCACCGCCGCGCAGCTGCCGTGCTCGTACCCGAGCATCGGCACGCCCGGCCGCGTGAACGCCGTCTATCCGAACGGCGACAACATGCGCGACATCCCGGACTACACGCTGATGATGCCGGACTGGGTGTGGCGCTACTACGAGCAGTCGGGCGACAAGGACGGTGCTCGCCGACAGCTACGACGCGCTCAAGTCGATCGCCAACTACGTCAAGACGAACGTCGCCACCTCGGGTGACGCGGCCGGGCCTCGTCTACAACCTGCTGGGCGGGACGAGCTCCTACCAGTACGGCATCATCGACTGGCCGGCGCCGATGCGCTACGGCTACACGTTCACCAACAACGCGGCGCGCACGATCCACAACGCGCACGCGGTCGGCACGCTGCGCAGCAGCGCCAAGGTCGCGCGCGTGCTCGGCAAGCCCGAGGACGGCGCGCGTGTTCGACGCCTGGGCCGACGACCTCGACCACGAACATCAACGCCAAGCTGGTCAACGCCGACGGCATCTACACCGACGGCCTGAGCTCGCGCCGCCGGCAACCCGCAGCTCGCCAACGCCGCCCAGCACGCCAGACGTACCCGATCTACTACGGCGTCGCGCCCGCGGCGATGCGCGAGAAGCTGCTGGACACCATCACGGCGCAGGGCATGAAGCAGGGCCCGATGACGTGGCACGTGCTGCTGAAGGCGCTGACCGACACCGGCCGCTACGACCAGGTGGTCAAGCTGATGACCGACCCGACGCCGACGGTCCCGCCGGACGCTCGCCCAGCAGGGCACGTTCATGTGGGAGCAGTGGAACCCGGGCTGCTCGGCCGGCTGGCCCTGCGTCCCGACCAACAACGAGTCGATGTCGCACGGCTGGGGCGCGTGGGGCATCGTGGACCAGATCGAGTCGCTGCTGGGCATCAAGGTCACCAGCCCCGGCGCGGCGACGGTCCGGATCGAGCCGCCCGCCGTCGACAAGGCCGACCTGCACCGCGTGAGCGGCTCCGCCTGGACCCAGCGCGGCACGGTCGAGACGGCGTGGAAGCAGCGTCGCCGGCACGCTTCGTGCTCGACGTGAAGGTCCCGGCCAACGTCAAGGCGACGGTCGCGATCCCGAACCCGGAGGGCGTGCAAGTACGTCGGCGTGGGGGCGGGCGCGCCGCGCTACGTCGGCGAGCAGGGCGGCCGCGCCGTGTTCGAGGTCGGCAGCGGGGCGACGCACTTCTCGATCGGCGCGTCGCAGGACCATCCCGGTCGGCGGCACGGTCCCGGCCACGCTGTCGCTGTCGCTCGGCGCTCCGGCCACGTTCGGCGCGTTCACGCCGGGCACGACGAAGGAGTACACGGCGGCCACGACCGCCAACGTCATCTCCACGGCGGGCGACGCGGCCCTGACGGTCTCCGCGCCCGGCCACCTGACCAACGGCGCGTTCAGCCTCGCCGAGCCGCTGCGCGTGGAGTTCAGCAAGGCGGGCTGGACCGCCCCGGTGTCCAACGACACCGTGAACATCGGCTTCAAGCAGCTGATCAAGGCCAACGACCCGCTGCGCACCGGCAGCTACAGCAAGACGCTCACGTTCACGTTGTCCACCACGAACCCGTGAGATAGGTCGGACGTATCAAACCCCGGGGGCGGATCTCTGTTGGCCATGAGCATCCGCCCCCTCATCACCGTCATAGGCGCCGCCCTCGCCTCGCTCGCGTTCGCCTCGACCGCGAGCGCCACGCCCTCCACGCCGATCATGCACCCGATCCCGAAGTACGCGTGTGGGAACGTGACCGCCGCGTGGACGCCGTCCACGCCCGACCCCGGCGGCACGATCCTCGGCTACCGGCTCAACCTCGTTCGATCTCACCGACGGCTCGACGGCCAACTTCGCCTCGACCACGCTCTCGACCCCGGTGCCCGGCCTCGTGGCCAACCACAAGTACGTCGTGCGGGTCCGCGCCGTCCAGTACCTCAACGGCGCGATCCAGTACTCGCTGCCGTCGGGGCGCGCGTTCCAGAAGACGTGCCTGTTCATCGACCCGTCCAAGTGGGCGAACGAGTACGTCGAGTACAACCCATGGGAGTGCTGGGTCTGCGGCCCGCTCGAGGGTCTGACATCAAGGACCCCGTCATCTGAGCGCCCGCGCCGCGCGAGCCGGCCGAGCGCTTCGCCGGCATGCGAGATCGAGCGCGACGGCGCGATCAGCTTCAGGTGATCACGGACTGGTCGTCGAGAGCGTGAGCACCAGCGTCTTGCTGTAGTTGCCGGTCCGCAACGGTTCGTCGGCCGCAATCGCCTGTGTGTAGGTGATTGCGGCCGACGCGTTCGACACGGGGCCGCTCCAGGCCGCGGGCGCGATCGCGACCCGGAGCGGCTGGGCGAGCGCGTACGACCCGTTCATGAGGTGTCCCGGGTCCTGGACGGTGAGCGCCGCGTCGCCGGCGGTGCTCGTGACCGTCGCGCTCGTCGTCGCCGTGTACTCGCGCGCGACGCCCGGTGTCAGCGGGCCGAAGCTCGCCGGCGGTCCGAGCACGAGCGAGAGCGTGGGCGGGACGCGTCGCGCCGACGCTCGTGGCGGCCTTGTCGATCGGCAGCGTCGGGTCGTCGAGCCAGGTGATCGCGTCCGCGAGCGCCTTCATGCCCGCGTCGTTGGGGTGCAGGTGGTCGCCGCTGTCGTAGGCGGGCAGCATCCGCAACGGGTCGGCGGGGTCGGCGAGCGCGCGCTCGAAGTCGACGATCCCGTCCCAGTAGGGCGCGCTGCGGATGAACTGGTTGACCGCCATCCGTTTGGCGTCCTTCTCGAGGCTGTAGTAGCCGGGCAGGGTGGTGACGGCGAACGGGGTGAGCGTCGCCACGAGGACCGTCTTGTCGGCGCGGTGCAGCCGGTCGGCGATCTGGCGCAGGCCGTCGGTGATGTCGGCGACGTTGACGGTCTCGTTCGGGTAGTTGCCGATGTCGTTGATGCCGAGCGCGACGATCACCGTGCTGACGCCGTCGTGGGACAGCACGTCGCGATCCAGGCGCGAGAGGCCGCTCGGGTTCCCGCCGCAGCAGTTGAAGTCCTTCGTGACCGCGTTGCCGCTGATGCCCTCGTTGACGACGCCGCGCACGCCCACCCGGTTGCCGACGGCGTTGAGCCGTGCGGCGAGGAAGTCGGGCCAGCGCCGGTTGGTGTTGGACGTGGAGTTCGCGCCCTCGGTGATCGAGTCGCCGAGCGCGACCACGGCGCCGATCTGATCGCTGGTCTCCACGCTCACGGCGTCCAGGAACCACCAGGAGTTCGTGATCGCGGTGAACCCGGTGGCGTCGGTCTGCGCGGACCGGTCGCCGCCGCCCGCGGGGGTCATGTACGAGCGCTGGCGCGCGCCGCTGTGGTAGCTCGCGTTGGGCGTGGTCCCGGGACGTAGATCGAGACCGCGAGGTTCTCCCCGTCGGCGACCGCGAGCGGGATCGGGTCGCTGACCACGTCGCTGCCCGCGGCGACGCGCACGCCGGGCTGCCCGCCGAACGTCACCTTCGTCTGCGTCTCAGGTACGACCGCCGCGGTGGTGCCCGCCTGGCGGCCGACGTACACGCTCCCGACCCGCAGGGCGTTGTCGCCGGTCGGCGCGTAGCCGCCGAACGCGTTCGAGAGGCGCAAGCGCACCTTGGTGCCGCCCACGCTGATGTGCACGACCTGGCGGATGGTGAGCTCGGTGAGCGTGCGGCGCGAGTCGGGCTGCGTGCTCGCGCCCCAGGTGGTGACCCAGTGGGTACCGGCCGAGGCCTCGGCCGGCATGACCGCGGCGGCGGCCAGCGCGGCCGCCGCGTACCTCATGACCTTCATCGACGTTCCCCTATGGCGTCGTGGTGGACAAGGTGAAGACGAGCGTGCGCGCGTACGTCCCGGTTCGCAGCGGCTCGGTGGCGCCGATGGCCTGCGTGAACGAGATCGCCGCGGCAGCGTTGGCCACGGGCGCGTTCCAGACGTTCGGCGCGATCGTGACCTGCAACGGCTGGGCGAGCGTGAACGCGCCGTTGCTCAGCCGGCCAGGGATCGGCGACGGCCAACGCCGCTTCGCCCGCGGTGCTGGTCACGGTCGCGGTGGTGGTCGCCGTGTAGGTCTGCGCGACGCCGGGGACGAAGGGCGCGAAGGTTGCCTGTGGGCCGAGCGTCAGCGCCAGCGTCGCGGGCACGGTTCCGCCGACGTCGCCGGGCACCGGCGCGCCGGTGCTGATGCGGTCGCTGGTGGTGTCGATCCAGACGTTGCCGCTGCGGCCCGTGACGCGCGGCGCGGTGGTGATCACCGCCGGGGCGGAGTCGGCCACGCGGACGCCGAGCGTGATCGGCGGGAAGGCGGCGCCGGGGGCGAGCACGTCGTTCCGGGTGCAGGTGACGGTCGTCGTCCCCGAGCACGCCCACCCCGGCCCGGACGCGCCGGTCGACGTCAGCCCCGCGGGGAGCGGATGGGTGACCGTCGTCGTGCTGCCGTCCGTGGCGCCCGTCGTCGGGTTCGCGACCGTGAGCGTGATCGTCCCGGTCGAGCCGCGCACGAACACCACTGGGCTGTGCGTCGCCTCGAGCTGCAGGGGCTGCGGCACCAGCTCCCACGCGCCGGGCGGCGCCCCCGGATAGGCGAGCGGCACGTACGGCACCGGCGCGGTGATCGGCCGGGATCGGGTCGCTGCGCGGCACGAGCCGGGCCGCGGCGACCTGCCCCGCGGCGTCCACGACGCCGAAGCAGTACCCGCGCGCGCGGGCGCCGTCGACGATCAGCGCGATCGCCTCCACCGTCGCCTGCCCGGCGGGGGAGTCGACGGGTCCGTCATGCAGCAGGATCGCCGCTCCCGGGCGGAGGCCGTTCAACGCCGCCGTGGCGATCTGCTGCGCCGAGCGCGCCGGGTCCCAGTCCGTGGTGGCGATCGGTCCGGGCGTGACCGTGAAGCCCATCGCGGCGATCGCGGCCGTGGTCGCGGCGTTCGCGCTCAGGAACGGCGGCCGGATGACGTTCGCGCTGTACGGCGCGCCGAGCGCCGCGAAGCGCGCTGCGGTGTCCGCGACCTCGAAGGCAAGCACGGACGCGGGGATGTTGTTCAGGTTGGGGTGATCCCACGAATGCCCGAGGACGGTGTGGCCCTCGGCGAGCGCGAACCGCACCAGGTGCGGGTTGGCCTCCAGTCGCATGCCGAGATCGAAGAGCGTCGCGGGCACGCCCTTGGCGCGCAGCGCGGCCAGCGTGGCCGGGCGGTAGTAGGACGGTCCGTCGTCGAACGTCAACGCGACGCGCGCCGCGCACGAGTTGTCGGGGCCGGACGTGGGCGCGCGCGTGGCCGCGATCAGCGCGTCCGCGTCGGCGCCCGCGAACTGCGCCGCGACCGTGCGCACCTGGGCCTCGAACGCGGCCTGGTCGGCGAACGGCTCCGCCGCCCACACGAGGTCGAGCAGCGAGCAGCCGTCCGCGCGCTCGGGATTGAGCGCGCTCGCCGACCACCCGTTGGGGCACGCGTCAGCGACCACGCCGACGTCGTCCGCGGCGCCGCCGCCATCGGCGTCACCGCCGCCCGTGACCGTCGCCGTCCGGCGCACCGTGGCCGCGGCGGCGCTGCCCACGGCCACCGTGATCGTGATCGGCGGGTACGCGGCGCCGGCGGCGAGCACGTCGCTGCGCGTGCAGCGGCTCGTCGCCCCGCCCGTGCACGTCCAGCCCGGGCCTGAGGCGGCGACCGGGCCGGCGCCCGCGCCCGGGTTGTTGACCAGCGCGCTCAGACCGGCCGGCAGCGTCTCCGTCACGGTGACGGCGCTGCCGTCCGTCGGGTCGGCGCCGGTGTTGGCCACGCGGAGCGTCAGCACCGCGGGGTTCAGCGTCGTGTTCGGCGCCTGCGCGCGCAGCAGCGGGTCGCGCGCGTGAGACGCGGTCAACGTCAGCTCCGGCGCGGCCTGCGCGGGGGCAGCGGACAACAACGCCAACACGGCGCCGACCAGCACGGACGATCTCATGGGCCTCTCCTCCCGGTAAGAGCGAGGCGAGGCTAAGCGGGGAATTGGTGGCTGTCAACAACAAATTCCCGCCCACGCGATGAACGGCGGCTCCGGCGCGACGAACGGCTTACGTCACGGGGAGCCACCAGCGCCGGGGCGCGATCAGCTCGTGCATCTTCTGCGGGCCGTAGCTCTCCGGCGCATAGCGGTGCAGCGGCGGCGGATCCTCCAGCAGCGCGGAGGACGCCGCCCACAGGTTCTCGATGCCTTCCGAGTCCGTGAACAGCGTGCGGTCGCCGAGCATCGCGTCATAGAGCAGACGCTCGTAGGCCTCCAGGCCGGCGGTGTTGAAGGACCCCTCGTAGGAGAACTTCATCTGGGCCTGGCCGAGGCGCATGCGCGGACCGGGGACCTTGGCCAGGAACGAGGTCGTGATCCCGCCCGGGTCGCCGAAGTCGAACGAGATGTGGTCGGGACCGTAATCCTCGACGAACGCCTTCACGTCGCGGAACATCTTGCGCGGGGGCTCGCGGAACGCGATCGTGATCAGCCGCTTGGACTCGCCCATGGACTTGCCGGTGCGCAGGAAGAACGGGACGCCGGACCAGCGCCAGTTGTCGATCTCCGTCCGCATGGCGATGAACGTCTCCGTCTGGGAGTCGATATCGACGCCCTCCGCCTCCCGGTAGCCGGCGTACTGGCCGCGGATCACGTTGTTGGGGTCGATCGGTCGCATCGAGCGGAAGACCTTGCCGCTCTCCTCGATGATCGAGCGGCCGTCGAGCGCGGACGGCGGCTCCATCGCGACGAAGCCGAGCACGTGGAAGAGATGCGTGACGACCATGTCGCGGTACGCGCCCGTGCCCTCGTAGAAGCCCGCGCGGTCCTCGATCGACAGGGTCTCCGGCACGTCGATCTGGACGTGGTCGATGTGGTCGCGGTTCCAGATCGGCTCGAACATGCCGTTCGCGAACCGCAGCGCGAGCAGGTTCTGCACGGCCTCGCGCCCGAGGAAGTGGTCGATGCGGAAGACGCGCTCCTCCGGGAACACGGAGTGCACGAGCGCGTTGAGCTCCACGGCGCTCTGCAGGTCCACGCCGAACGGCTTCTCGAGCACCACCCGCGCGCGCGTATCCAGCCCCGCGTCGCCGAGCGCCTTCACCGTGGCGCCGAACGCGCCCGGGGGCACCGACAGGTAGTGCAGCCGACCCGGGTTGTCGAGGTCCTTCTCGGCCTCGGCCACCGCGTCCACGAGCGGCTTCGGGTCGTCGGCGTTGAACGCGCTGAACCCGAGCCGGGAGGAGAACCGGTCCCAGACCTCGCCCGTCGCGGTCTTGCCGATCGCGGTCTGCGCGACCTTGCGGAAGTCCTCCACCGACCCGCCCTTGCGGGACGTCCCGATGATCCGGTAGTTGCCGGGCATGAGGCCCGCGCGGTCGAGATGGAACAGGCCGGGCAGCAGCTTGCGGCGGGAGAGGTCGCCGAGTGCGCCGAACAGCACGATCACATGGTCGTCGGGGATGGTTGCGCCGTCAGATCGGGTCATCTCGCGCGGAGTATGGCGGGCCAGGTGTTGAGAGAAGTCCACGGCCTCGGATTTCATTAAGCGCTCATAACTCGGATAGCTTCCACACAAGGTCCATGAGGGGACCGCGTTAACGAGAGGGGTTGCATGCGCTTCAAGAGGGGTCTCGCCAGTGTGGCGGGAGTAGGCGCGATGCTGTTGGTAGGGGCCATTGCTCCGTCCGCGGCACTCGCACATCCGTGTATTTCTGAGACCGAAGCGGCGATGGGCAAGTCGCTGACGCTCCACACTGGCGGGAACTGGGCCGGCGCCATGCCGTCCTTCAGCGAGCTCGAGCACGAGTGCGCCGAGGACTTCAACTCGTACCTGTACGACTCGTCGGAGATCAAGACGTCGGCGATGGGCGAGCCCGTCGGCCCGGTCGTCGCGGCCGCCGGCTACCAGATCAAGAACCTGACGCCGCTCGGCTACAGCCGCCGCGACGTGCCGCTCACCGGCACCGGCTCCGGCGTCTACAACTCGGACCTGGCGTTCAAGGACAACCTGGTCATCGCCGGTACGTACGAGGGCTTCCGCATCCTCGACTTCACCGACAAGACGAACCCGACCGAGGTCGTCAACTACACCGGCTGCAACGTCGGTCAGGGCGACGTGATCGTCTACGGCAACCTCGCTGATCCGCTCGTGGGACTCCCCGGCGAGCGCGTCCAGCACGTGCGCCGGCCAGCTCGTCGGCAGGGCTTCGAGGGCATCCACGTCTTCGACATCTCCAACCCGGCCGACGCCGCTGATCGTCAAGCAGTTCCGCTTCGCCGCGGACAACCCGGGCCTCGTCGGCTGCGGCTCGCACACCGCGACCGCCGTGCCGGACCCCGCGCGTGACGCGCTGTACATCTACAACGGTGGCTCGTCCGGAACCTGCAACGGGCATCGACATCTTCAAGATCAAGCTCTCGGACCCGTCCGAGGTCACGGTCATCGGTCGCGCGTCCAACGAGGGCATCGACGCCGGACCGGCGTCGAGCGCGTGGGCAACAACTCCTGCCACGACAACAACGTCCTGCTGAACGTCGGCGGCACGACGACCTCCTACGCCATGTGCGCGGGCGGCAACGGCCTCGCGATGTACAAGTTCGACCTGACGAAGCCGGTCGAGCGAGGCGGGCTCGCGTCGAGAAGCCGACCCAGCTCTGGACGCAGCAGATGCCGGGCGTCGACCACGGGCCACTCCGGCTCGTTCACCTACGACGGCAAGTACCTGATCTACGGCCATGAGCCGGGCGGCGGCAGCGCCGCGCGCTGCCAGGCCTCGAGCACGATCGTCGAGCGCACGCTGTACTTCATCGACCCGGTGACGGGCCAGACGAAGGGCGAGATGCTGCACCCGCGCCCGCAGGGCTCGCGTGAGAACTGCACGTGGCACAACTTCAACGTCGTGCCGACCAAGGCCGGCTACTACGCGACGGTCGGCTCCTACCAGTCGGGCATCTCGGTGTTCGACTTCTCGAACCCGGCCGCTCCGAAGGAGATCGCCTACGCCGACCCGGCCCCGCTCGAGCTCACGCCGCCCACCACGGGCATCGTCCTCGGCGGCGACTGGTCGACCTACTGGCACAACGGCACCATCTACCAGTCGGACATCAAGCGCGGTGTCCTGTCCTGGCAGCTGAACCTCGGCGCCGACGCGACCGCCACGCAGGCCAACTCGCACCTGGAGCAAGATCAACACGTTCGCGCAGTCGAACCCGCAGACGCAGGCTGGGGTCGTACGCGCCCGACGCGTCGGCCCCGACGATCACCGTCGGCCGACCGAGGGCGCGGGCTTCAAGGTCGGCGCCACCGGCA
This sequence comes from uncultured Solirubrobacteraceae bacterium, assembly GCA_963724195.1. Lineage (GTDB taxonomy): Bacteria > Actinomycetota > Thermoleophilia > Solirubrobacterales > Solirubrobacteraceae > Solirubrobacter. The sequence goes on from CAVRTQ010000005.1 coordinate 19,212, forward strand.
CGGCCGACTTCACCTGCGCTGACAATGTCGGCGTCGAGTCCTGCGTCGGTTCGGTCGCGAGCGGCTCGCCGCTCGACACGGCGAAGCTCGGCATCAAGAGCTTCACGGTCACGGCCACCGACACCGCCGGCAACATCACGACGAAGACGATCACCTACAAGGTCAACAGCGTCGACTTCCCGGTGACGGTCATCGGCGGCACGGTCGAGGCCATCATGGGCCTGTCGCTGCCGACCGCGACCACGTTCGGTCCGTTCACGCCCGGGCATCGCCAAGGCGTACGAGGCGAACGTCGCGGCGACGATCAACGTCGAACCACGGCGACACGACGCTCAGCGTCTACGACCCGGCGACGACCAACACCGGCCGCCTGGTCAACGGCACGCGTGCACTCGCGACGCCGCTGACGATCTTCGGCAGCGGCACGCAGGCGACCGCCCTGGCCGGTGGCCCGGTCGGTGGCGCCGCCGCGCCGACGCCGATCCTGTCGTACTCCGCCCCGCAGACCAACCGCACGGCCACGCTGTTCTTCCAGCAGAAGATCGCGGCCAACGAGGTCCTCGCGGCCGGCACCTACGGCAAGACGCTCACGTTCTCGATGAGCACCACCACGCCGTAACGAAGTTCTGAGACAGGTGGGGGTCGTCTACTCGACGGCCCCCATCTGGATCACTTCGCCCTGCAGCTCCCAGTTCTTCCCGTTGAACTGCATGATCTGCGCGGCCTGGATGGGATAGCCGTCCTCCTCGCCCTTCGTCGTCACCTTGACGCCCGGCAGGAGCGTCGGGATCTCGATGTCCATGTTGCGCACGGCCTCCATGAGCGCCTCGCGCGTGGGCTCCTTCATCGCCTTCAGCGCCTCGATCATGGTGCTGGCCGCGGTCCAGCCGTAGACGCAGAACGAGTCGAGCGGATCGGCCTTCGGCTCGTGCTTGGCGAGGCCCGCCTTGTACTCCTGCATGGCGGCGTCGCTCTCCCACTGCGGGTCCTCGGGGTCCTTGAAGTAGGCCATCGACACGATGTCCTTGGCGTTCTCGAGCCCGACCGGCTCGAGCACGAGCTTCTTGGACGCGCCGACGTTGTTGAGGATGTGCAGCGGCTTCCAGTCCGTCTTGGCGATCGCCGCGATCGCCTGCGCGGAGAACTTCGGCGTCGTGATGTTCAGGAACGTGTCCGCGCCCGATGACGCGAGCTTGCGCATCTGCGAGGTGATCGTCGGGTCGGTCACCTCGTAGCTCTCGCGCGCGACGACCTTGACGTCCGAGCCTTCGAGCGCCTTCACGAACCCGGCCAGCAGATCCTTGCCGAAGCCGTCGTTCTGGTAGAGCGCCGCGACCTTCGCACCGGGCTTCTCCGTCTTCAGGTACTCCGCGTAGGCGCCGGCCTCGGACACGTAGTCGGGCTGCCAGCCGGTCGTGTACGGGTGCGCGGGGACGTCCGCGCCCCAGGCCGACGCGCCCGTGGCCACGTAGACGTGCGGGACCTTCTTCTGGTTCAGGTAGTCCCAGATCGCGAGGTTGTTCGGCGTGCCGAGCGTGTTGAACATCGCGAACACCTGGTCCTGCTCGACCAGCCGGCGCGCGTTGGTGACCGCGCGCTGCGGCTCGTACGCGTCGTCGAGCGTGATGAACTCGATCTTGCGCCCGTCGACGCCGCCCGCCTCGTTCTCGGCCTTGAAGCGCGCCTGCGCGCCGAGCGCGATGCTCGCGTAGGCCGACGCCGGCCCGCTGAACGGGTACGACCCGCCGAGCTTGATCACCCGGTCGGTGATGCCCGGCGCCGCCTTGGCACCGCCTCCGCCACTGGCGCTTACGCCCCCGTCCTCGCTACTCCGCCCGCACCCGCTCGCCAGCAGCGCCAGGACCGACAGCGCCACGATCGACAACCACCGCATGCTCTCCTCCTTTGCTCGGCCGGGACCCGACGCGGCGCGCCAGGCCGACCACTCCCGTCGGCAACACGTACATGAAGAGGATCAGAACCCCGCCGTAGATCACGGCCGCGAGCGCCTCGTTGACGTCGGCGGCGTAGACGGGGACGAATTCGATGAAGAGCGCGCCGAAGATGGCTCCGGCGACGGTCGCAAGGCCGCCGACGACGACGGCGGCGAGGAACGAGAAGCTCAAGGCGAAGGTGAAGGACTCGGGCGCGACGAAGCCGACCGTGACCGCGAACATCGACCCGCCGACGCCTGCGTACGCGGCGCTGAGGGCGAAGGCGCGCGTCTTGTAGGCGGCGATGTCCACGCCGAAGGTCTTGGCCGCGATCGGGTTGTCGCGCACGGCGACGAGCGCGCGGCCGACGCGGCCGCGGACGATCCCGGCGGCGAGCACGAACATCGGCACGAGGATCGCGAGGCTGAGCAGGTACAGCCACTGGTCGTCGGCGAGGAAGCTCAGCCAGCCGGGGACGGGCGGGGCGGGGACGGAGAGGCCCTGGGTGCCGCCCGTGAGGCCGTCGAAGCGCTTGATCAGCTGCGGCGTGGCCACGGCGAGCCCGAGCGTCACCAGCGCGAGGTACAGGCCGTGCAGCCGCAGCGCGGGGATCCCGACCAGGAACCCGGCGAGGGCGCACAGCGCGGCAGAGACCGGCAGCGTGGCCAGGAACGGCCAGCCCGACTTGGACACGAGGATCGCGGTGACGTAGGCGCCGAGCGCGAAGAACGCGCCGTGACCGAGCGAGATCTGCCCGCTGTAGCCGAGCAGCAGGTTCAGCCCGAGCGTGGCGACGGCGTACGCGAGCACGAGCGTGAACTGCGAGACGCGGTAGGAGCTGAAGAAGAACGGCAGCAGCAGCGCGAGCACGAGCGCCGCGCTCCAGCCGAGGCGGGTGCGCGTCATGCTCGCGCCACCTCCGGCGAGCCGAACAGGCCCTGCGGGCGCACGAGCAGCACGGCGAGGATGACGCCCAGCGGGACGAGGATCTTCAGGTCCTGACCGATGAACTCCACGTAGCCGCCGGCGAGCGCCTCGGCGACGCCGATGATCCAGCCGCCGAGCACGGCGCCGAACGGCGAGTCGAACCCGCCCAGCGTGGCGGCCGCGAACGAGTAGATGATCACCGGCCCCATCAGGCCCGGGTCCAGGAACAGGCGCGGGGCGACGAGCACGCCCGCGAGCGCGCCGCACACCGCGGCCATGCCCCAGCCGAGCATCAGCATGCGCCCGACGGGGATGCCGACGAGCCGGCTGGCCGCCGGGTCCACGGCCGCGGCGCGCATGGCCAGCCCGAGCGTGGTGTGCTGGAAGATCAGCCACAGCACGCCGACGACGCCGAGCAGCACGGCGAGCAGTCCGACGGCCTCGTAGCTCACGCCGACGCCGGCGAGGTCGGCGCTGCCGTCCGGGAACAGGTTCGGGAAGCCGCGGTTGGTCGAGCCCCAGATCCAGCGCGCCAGGCCGTTGACGAGGATGAAGAGGCCGAGCGTGACCGTCACCAGCGTGAGCTCCTGCCCGCCCTCGACGGGCCGGATCAGCACGCGCTCGATCACCATCCCGCCGACGAGCGAGACGGCGAGCGTGAGCAGGATCGCCGGCGCCAGCGCGACGCCCGCCTCGGTGAGGCTCCAGGCGATGAACGTGGAGAACATCGCGAACTCGCCCTGGGCGAAGTTGACGATCCCGGTGGAGCGGTAGATCAGCACCAGCGCCAGCGCCAGCGCGCCGTAGATCGAGCCCGTGGCGATGCCGTCGATGATCGTCTCGATGAACTGCTGCACGTCAGTACCCCAGGTAGGCCTTGCGCATCGACTCGTCCGCGGACAGCTCGTCGGCCGTGCCGGAGAGCACGACGCGGCCGGTCTCCAGCACGTGCGCGGCGTCCGCGAACTCGAGCACGAGGTTGGCGTTCTGCTCGACGACGAGCATCGCCGTGCCCTCGTCCTCCTTGATCTGGCGCAGCACCTTGAACAGCTCGCGCGTGAGGTTCGGGGCGAGGCCGAGCGAAGGCTCGTCGAGCAGCATCAGCCGCGGGCGCAGCATCAGCGCGCGCCCGATCGCCAGCATCTGCTGCTCGCCGCCGCTGAGCGTCCCGGCGCGCTGGTGGCGGCGCTCCTCCAGCCGCGGGAAGAGCGTGAAGGCGCGCTTCAGGTCCGGCTTGCCGCCGCTCGTGTACGCACCGAGGCGCAGGTTCTCCTCGACCGTGAGCGGGGCGAACGTGCCGCGCCCCTCGGGCACGTGCGCGACCCCCAGCCGGACGATCTTCTCGGTCGCGCGCCCGGTCACGTCGCTGTCGCCGATCCGCACCCGGCCGCGCGGCTTGAGCATCCCGGAGATGGCCCGCAGCGTCGTGGTCTTGCCCGCGCCGTTGGCGCCGAGCAGCGCGACCGTCTCGCCCTCGCCGACGCTGAAGGAGACGTCGTCGAGCACGTTCACCGGCCCGTAGCCGGCGTGCAGGCCTTCGACCTCGAGCAGCGCGCTCACGCCGGCGCTCCCAGATAGGCCTCGATCACCCGCTCGTCCTGCTGGATCTCGCGCGGCGCACCCGCGGCGATCACGCGCCCGAAGTCCAGGACGACGACCTTGTCGCACACGCGCATCACGAGCCCCATGTGGTGCTCGACGATCAACACCGTGAGCTCGAGCTCGGCGGAGAGCGTCTGCAGCAACTCGGCGAGCTCGTCGACCTCACCGTGGCTGAGGCCGGAAGCGGGCTCGTCCAGGCACAGCAGCCGCGGCGTCTCGCACAACGCGCGGGCCAGCTCGACGCGCTTGAGCTGGCCGTAGGCGAGGCCGGCGACGGGACGGTCGGCGATGGCGGTGAGGCGCACGCGTTCCAGCGCCTCGTCCGCGTCGGCGGTCATCGCCGCCTCTTCGCGCTGGACGAGCGGGAGATGCAGCGCCGCCGCGACGAAACCGGAGCGGTGCCGGTGATGCGCGCCGAGCATCACGTTCTGGCGCACGGTGAGCGACGGGACGAGCGCGAGGTGCTGGAACGTGCGGGCGATGCCGAGCCCGGCGATCTCGTGCGGCTTGCGCTCGAGCACCTCCACGCCGTCGAACCGGATCGAGCCGGAGGACGGCTCAGCGAGGCGGCTCAGGCAGTTGAACAGCGTCGTCTTGCCCGCGCCGTTGGGGCCGATCAGGCCGCACACTTGGCCGTCGTCGACCGTCAGCTCCACGTCGTGGAGCGCCTTGACTCCCCCAAAGCGGACTGAAAGGCCGGTGACCTCCAGCATCTCTCCCGCGCAGGAAATTACACGAAGTCAGACCAATGCGAGGCGGTTCAACCACCCGCGAACTCGACCGCCGGATTGTCGGCGTTGTGCATCGCGTCGCGGACGTCATCCACCACGTCACGTTCGCGGGCGTTCTCAAGCGTTGCGCGAGGCTGCTGGCGAGTGCGCGCCCGGTGCCCTCGCCACCGTCTGCCTCTACGAGGCACCACCGCCGCCAAGGTCTGCGAGCAGGCCGAGCGCACCGGCATGCTCGCCGACGAGATCACCCTCGTCGCCGACCCCGTCCCCGTTTCCTAAAGGGCCAGGCCCTTTATGGCTCGCGACGTGACGGCCCGCCCCTGATCGGTCGCCGGCCAGAGACCGCATGGGTCGCGGACGCGGCCGACGCGGCGCTCGCGGGCGTCGGCTCGCTCCTGCTGCTCGCGGCCTGTGCCGCCAAGTTCGTCGACATCCACGTCCGCAACATCCTCTCCAAGCTCAACTGCAAGACCCGGACCGAAGCCGCGAGCCGCGCCGCAGAGCTCGGCCTGCTCACTCGCTCGAAGCGCCCTCGTACAGCGAGTCCACGTCGCCCGCGAACTTCTTGTAGACGACCGAGCGCTTGACCTTCAGGGTCGGCGTGAGCTCGCCCTCCTCCTGCGACAGGTCGCGCGGGAGGATCGCGAAGCGCTTGATCTGCTCGATCCGGGCGAACCGCTGGTTGACGGTGTCGATGTCCTCCCAGATGCGCTCGCGGACCTTCTCGTTGGACGCCATCGACGCCGCGTCGGCCGGCACGCCGAGCTCCGCGGCGAGCTTCGGGCGCCTCGTCAGGGTCGATGGTGACGAGCGCCACCAGGTACGAACGGCGGTCGCCGGCCGCGATCGCCTGCGAGATGTAGCGCGTCTCGCGCAGCGCGGACTCGAGCATCTCCGGCGACACGTTCTTGCCGGAGCTCGTGATGATCAGGTCCTTCTTGCGCCCCGTGATGTGCACGTAGCCGTCGACGATCTCGCCCAGGTCACCCGAGTGCAGCCACCCGTCGGCGTCCATGATCGCGGCGGTGGCCTCCTCGTTGCGGTGGTAGCCCTTGAAGATGTGCGGGCCGCGCATGAGGATCTCGCCGTCCTCGCCGAGCGCGACCTCGGTGCCGGGCAACGGCCGCCCGACGGAACCCACCCGGACCTCGGAGATCGTGTTCAGCGTTGCCGCGGCGCACGTCTCCGTCATCCCGTAGCCCTCGAGCACGGGCACGCCGCAGGCGTAGAAGAACTCGATCACCTCGGCGCCGATCGGCGCCGCGCCGGTGATCAGCACCGGGTCGTTCGGGCCGAGCGCGTTCTTGACCTTCGACAGCGCGAGCTTGTGCCCGATCGCCGCCTGGGCCTTGACGAGCGGGCTGACCGAGCCGCCTTCACGCTTGGCCTTGGCCACCTTCTCGCCGGTCGAGAGCGCGCGCTTGAAGATCGCGGCCTTCGCACCGCCGGCGCCCTCGGCCGTGCTGATCACGCGGGTCATGATCTTCTCGAGCAGGCGCGGGACCGTCGGGATATGGGTCGGCTTGGCCTCGGCGATGTCGGCCGCGAGGTTCTTCGTGTCCCCGCCCCAGAACGCCAGCGTCCCGCCGACCTCCAACGTGACGAACGAGACCATCCGCGCGAGCACGTGCGCCAAAGGCAGGTACTGGAAGATCACCGGCGGCTTGTCGCGCAACTTGAGACGGTCGATGTACGCGCCCGCCGTGTACAGCAGGTTCGCGTGCGAGAGCACGCAGCCCTTCGGCGGGCCGGTGGTGCCGGACGTGTACACGATCGTCGCGGTGTCCTCGGGCGCGACGGCCGCGGTCCGCTCGCGCGCGATGGTGTCCCCGGTCTCGGCGCCGCGGCTGCGCAGGTCGGCGAGCGTGATCGCACCCTCGGCCTCGCCCGACAGCACGACGACGTGCTCGAGCTCGGGCAGCTGCTCACGGACCGACGCGATCTTCGCGGCCTGCGCGGCGTCCTCGAGCAGCACGACCTTCGAACCGCTGTGGGAGAGCACGTACTCGCACTCCTCCGACGAGTTCGTGTGGTACACGGGCACGACGACCGCGCCGGCGCAGAACGCGCCGAAGTCGGCCATCGTCCACTCGGGAACGGTGCCGCACAGGATCGCGACGGGGTCCCCGGTCTCCACGCCGAGTGAGGCCAGGCCGCCGGCGATCTCGCGGATCGCGCGGCCGAAGTCGGCGTACGTGATGGTCGACCGCCCCGGGGCACGCATCGCGTCTCCCGAGTGACGGTCGGCGGCGGCGAGCGCAAGGCCGCCGAGCGAACGGAGCTCGGCAGCGGATGAGCGTTGGGCGGTGTCGGCCATGTTCAGCCAACCCTACTTCGAACGGAGGGTTAGCGTGCATAGCCGATGCACCGCTTGATGGCGCGTTTATCAAGTGACAGCGGAGGGGACTGGGGCGGCTGTGTCTCGCCGCCTCTCGTCATCGCACTGGTGCGGCGGTGCGCGCTCAGGCCGAGGCGCATCAGTTCTTGACACAAGGGTCACCGCGAGAGGCAGCGCGCGGCGCCGTGCCAGCAGGCACTGCGCCGAGGCGCGCCCGGGGTGGTCACGCGCGCCGGTGCTCGCGCCGAGCGCGGGGCAGATCACCGTGCGCCTGGACGGGCAGGGCGACTGGGACGTCGCGCTGTTCGGCGCCGACGGCCGAGCTCGTCGCCGGCGGCGGCTCGCCGGACGGGCAGGAGATCGCGCAGGGCTGGACGCTCGCGCCCGGGACGCTGACCGTGCAGGCCTGCCGGCGCAGCGGCACCGGCGCCGCCGAGCTGTCGGTCGCGCACGAGCCGCTGGTGGGGGACGCAGCGCAGGCGCGGGCGAACGCGCCCCAGCTCGTCTCGGTAGAACACGCCGACGCGCGCGGACAAGGACCGGCTCGTCGCGCTCGGCGTCGACATGACCGAGCACGGCGGCAAGACCGCCCTGGGTGTGGTCCTCCACGGCGCCGAGGACGACGCCAAGCTGCGCGACGCCGGCTTCACGCTGGCGCGTGCTGGTCGACGACCTCGTGCGCCGAGACAGCGCGCGCGAAGACCGCCGCTACGCCCGCCGTCGCGCACCGACGCTGCCGAGCGGCCGCGACGAGCTACCGCAAGCTGGTCGACTACGAGACCGAGCTGAAGACGCTCGCGGCGGAGAACCCGGGCCTCGTGCGCCTGATCACGCTCCCCGAACAAGACGCTGGCGAGGGCCGCGACGGTGCTCGGGCATCGAGATCACCGAGAACGTCGACGCTCAACGACGGCAAGCCCGCGTTCCTGAACATGGGCGTCCACCACGCGCGCGAGTGGCCGGCGGGCGAGCTCACGATGGAGTGGGCGTACGAGCTGATCAACGGCTACAAGGCCGGCGACCCGCGCGCGACGCAGCATCGTCCAGCAGCAGCCGCAACCTCGTCGTGCCGATCGTCAACCCGGACGGCTTCAACGGCTCGCGCAGCGCCGGCGCTCCGGCCGACGGCAAAGGACGAGGCCATCGACGACACCGTGTACATCATCCAGAGCAAGCCGTCGGCGAGTACCGGCGCAAGAACTGCCGCGTCGGCGAGACCGACGACCGCGCTGCTGCACGTTCTCGGTCGGCCTGGCGGAGAACGGCGTGGACCCGAACCGCAACTACGCCCAGTTCTGGGGCGGCCCCGGCGTCGGACAGCAACCCGCTCGACGCAGACCTACCGCGGCCCGGCGCCGTTCTCGGAGCCCGAGTCGCGCAACATCCAGTGGCTCGTCTCCCGCAACCAGGTGACGACGCTGATCACCAACCACACGACGGCCGGCCTCGTGCTGCGCGCGCCCGGCCTGGCGGCGATCGGCGACCCGGTCGACGAGCACCGCGGCTACAAGGCGCTCGGCGACGCGATGGCCAAGCGAGAACGGCTACTTCAGCCAGAAGAGCTTCGAGCTCTACGACACCACGGGCACGACCGAGGACTGGAGCTACAACGCCACCGGCGGCTACGGCTTCACGTTCGAGCTCTACTGCGGCGCGCCCAACTACGACGACCGGCGACTGCGACGACCCGGCCTTCCACCCGCGCTTCGCGACGATGGTCGAAGGAGTGGGACGGCACGAGCGCGCAGGCCGACCACGGCGGCATATCGACGGCAAGGGCAACCGCGAGGCGTTCTACATCGCCGCGGAGAGCACGATCGACGAAGCGCGCCACTCGGTGCTCGAGGGCATGGCGCTCCGGCCGGTGCCCGCGCTGCACGCTCACCAAGGACTTCAAGACCGACGCCTTCGAGGGCGCTCCCAACAGGTCGACGACCACCTGGAGACCGTGCTACGACGTCGGCGCGTCGGGCGCGTTCCGCTGGCACGTGAACCCGTCGACGCGGCCGGTCGTGGCCAAGGGCTCGGCCAACCCGGGCACGCGCGAGCCCGGCGCAGAGCGCGGCCGGCCGGTACCGCGAGCACGCCGGTCGGCGCGTTCAAGGACCACGCGTTCACCGTGCCGGCCGACGGTGACAACGCGATCGCCGACTTCAGCGTGACGTGGGGGACACCGGCGAGCGACTGGGACATCGAGCTCTTCCAGGACACCAACGGCAACGGCGCCGCTCGACGCGGGCGAGCCGCTCGCGGGGGCAGTCGGCCCAGGGCCAGACGACTCGCGGAGCAGATCGTGGTGTCGGACCCGGCGGGCGCGTACGTCCTGCGCGTGACGAACTTCGCGGCGGTCGAGGACTACTCGGTCACGGTCACCTTCAAGGCGCCGCAGGCCGCCCGGACGGAGAGCTACACGCTCACGTGCACGATCGACGGAGCCGTGGTGAAGACGTCGCAGGTCGTGGTCGAGCGCGCGGCCGTCGCGCGCGTGGAGCCGTGCCCGGCGGCGGGCGGCCAGGCCCCGCCGCCGACGCCGGTCGCCGTTCCGGCGCCGACCGGTACCGCGGTGAAACCGTGCGCGCCGGTCGCGGCGCTCGCCGTGCAAGCCGAGCGGGCGCGGGCTGACCGCGCGCGGGCAGGGTCACGCTGTCCCGGGTCACGGCGACGGGTCGAACGGCGCGTGGCCCGGTTCACGAACCGCTGGTCGAAGACGGCGCGGGACGGCTACTACGTCGTCGCGCGGCACGGGAACGCCGGTCGCGTTGCGGCGGTCGGGCGGGAAGTTCCGCGTCCTGGAGCCGTTCGAGCGCGCGACGTGCAACGCGCCGGGCCTCGCTCGGCCGGCCGGTGTTCGGCCGGACGCTGAAGCTCTCCTACCGCGCGCAGACGCCGGTGAAGATCACGGTGCTGCGCGGTTCGAAGGTGGTCAAGCGCCTGTCGGGCAAGGCGAGCGGGACGTCCTCGCTCCGCCTGGCGCGCGGTGTCTACCGGGTGCGGTTCGAGGCCGGCGACTTCACCGCGACGCTCACGAGCCGTCGGCTGTGAGGTCCATCGACATCAACACGTCGTCGACGTATGCGCCCTCGAGGTAGAACAGCCCGCGCACGGTGCCCTCTTCGACGAAGCCGGACGCGGCGTAGAGGGCGCGCGCGGGCGTGTTGTGGCCGAGCACGCGCAGGGTGAGCTTGCGCGGCGCCCTCGGCACGGGCGCGCTCGATCGCCGCGTCGAGCAGGGCACGGGCGATGCCGCGGCGGCGGTACGCGGCGTCGACCGTGAGTGCCTTGAGCTCGCGTACGTGGTCGACGGACGGGATCGGCCACACGCGGGCGAGCTTGGCGTAGCCCGCGAGCTCGCCTTCGAGGTCGTAGACGAGGACGCCGTCGGTGTCGAACGGGCCGCCCCGCGGAGCGACGGGGCTGTGCAGAAGCGAGAAGTTGCGCCGGTCGAGCGCGTCGAGGGCCCGCGCGTCGAGCGGGGTGGCGGAGCGGATCACTCGAGGATCAGGTCGCAGTAGCCGTCGGCGATCTGCTGCGCGGTCAGCCGGCCGCCGGGTTTGAGCCAGGTGGCGGTGTGGTTGACCATGCCGAGCAGGGCGAAGTGCTGGAGGCGGTCGGTGATGCCGACCTCGGCGAGGCGGCGGGCGAGGATCGCCTCGAACGCGTCGCGGCTGGCGCGCACGTCCTCCCACTCGGGCTCGTGCTCGATCGAGTGGCGCTCCTGGGCGAAGACGGCCATGTGGTCCAGGTGCGCCTCGATGTGCGCCACCCAGACGCGCACCAACGCGCGCAGCCGCTCCTCGGGCGTGCCGGTCTCGATGGCCGACGCCTGCTCGAGCAGCGGGTCCATCAGCTCGCTGAAGATGGCCAGCAGCAGCGCTCGCTTGGAGCCGATGTAGTGGTACAGGCCGCCGCTGCGCAGGCCCGTGGCGTCGCTCAGGTCGTCCATCGACGTGGCCTGGAAGCCACGGCGCGCGAACAGCGCGGCGGCGATGCTGACGACCTCGCGCTGGCGCCGGTCGTATTTCTCTCTGCGGGCGGGTGGCATTTTGTAACGGGCGTTCGGTATAAGTTGTACATGAACTTCGATCTCCCCGACGACCACGAGCTGATCCGGCGCACCGTGCGCGACTTCGCGGAGCAGGAGGTCGCTCCGGTGGCGGAGGAGCTCGATCGCACGAAGGCGTTCCCGTACGCGATCGTCAAGCAGCTCGGGGAGCTCGGGCTGATGGGCATCCCGTTCCCGGAGGAGTACGGCGGAGGCGGGGGCGACTCGCTGGCCTACGCGCTGGCGGTCGAGGAGCTCACGCGCGTGGACTCGTCGGTGGCGATCACGCTGTGCGCGCACACGTCGCTGGGCACGCAGCCGATCTACCTGTTCGGCACCGAGGAGCAGAAGCAGGAGTGGCTGCCGAAGCTGACGTCGGGCGAGATCCTGGGCGCCTTCGGGCTGACCGAGCCCGAGGCCGGGTCGGACGCGGGCAACGTCCGCACGCGGGCGTCGCTGGGCGACGACGGCTGGACGATCAACGGCACCAAGCAGTTCATCACCAACGCCGGCACGGACATCTCCGGCGTCGTGTGCATCACCGCGAAGACCGGTGAGGACGAGATCTCCAACCTGATCGTCCCGAACGGCACGCCGGGCTACTCGCAGGGCGAGCCGTACCGCAAGATGGGCTGGAACGCGTCCGACACGCGCCCGCTGAGCTTCGAGGACTGCGTCGTGCCGGAGGAGAACCTGCTCGGCCCGCGCGGCGGCGGCTTCAAGCAGTTCCTGCACGTGCTGGACATCGGGCGGATCGGCGTGGCGGCGATGGGCGTCGGCCTCGCGCAGGGCGCGCTCGACCAGGCTCTGGCGTACGCGAAGGAGCGGCGCGCGTTCGGCAAGCCGATCTCCAAGTTCCAGGCCATCCAGGGCAAGCTCGCCGACATGGCGACGGAGATCGCGGCCGCGCGGCTGCTCGTCTACAAGGCGGCGCTCGAGAAGGACGCCGGCAAGAACTTCTCGCTCACCGCCGCGCAGGCGAAGCTCAAGACGGGCCGGCTCGCGGTGCGCTGCGCCGAGGAGGCCGTGCAGATCCACGGCGGCTACGGCTACATCGAGGAATACCCGGTCTGCCGTATGTACCGGGACGCGAAGATCCTCACCATCGGCGAGGGCACCGACGAGGTGCAGCAGATGGTCATCGCCCGCGCGCTGGGCGCCTGATGTTCGACTCCGTGCTCGTCGCGAACCGCGGCGAGATCGCCCGCCGGGTGCTGCGGACGCTGCACGGGCTCGGCATCCGCTCGATGGCGATCTACACCGAGGCCGACCGCGATGCCCCGCACGTGCGCGAGGCCGACGCCGCCGAACTGGTGTCCTCGTATCTGGCGATCGACGAGATCATGGTCGTGGCCGCGCGCTGCGACGCCGTGCACCCGGGCTACGGGTTCTTGAGCGAGAACCCGGCCTTCGCGCGCGCGTGCGAAGACATGGGTGTCGTGTTCATCGGGCCGTCGGCGGACGCGATCGAGCTGATGGGCGACAAGGTGCGCGCGAAGGCGGCGGCGGAGGCGGCGGGCGTGCCCGTCGTCCCCACGTACACGCCGGAGACGGCCGAATACCCCGTGCTGGTCAAGGCGGCGGCGGGCGGCGGCGGGCGCGGGATGCGCGTGGTCGAGCGCCCGCAGGACCTCGAAGCGGCGATGGCCGCCGCGAGCCGCGAGGCCGCCGCGGGCTTCGGCGACGACCGGGTGTTCCTCGAGCGCTACCTCCCGCGCGCGCGGCACATCGAGGTCCAGGTCATCGGCGACTCCCGCGGCAACGTCGTGTCGTTCGGCGAGCGCGAGTGCTCGCTCCAGCGCCGGCACCAGAAGGTGCTGGAAGAGTCGCCGTCGCCGGTCGTCTCGCCCGAGTTGCGCGAGATCCTCGGCCGCGAGGCGACGTCGCTCGCCGCCGCCGCGGGCTACGTGGGCGCGGGCACGGTCGAGTTCATCGCCGACGCCGACGATCCCACCCAGCACTTCTTCCTGGAGATGAACGCGCGGCTGCAGGTCGAGCACCCGGTCACCGAGCTCGTCACGGGCTTCGACCTGGTCGAGCTGCAGCTGCGGGTCGCCGACGGCGAGCCGCTCGACGTCGAGGTGACGATGACCGGCCACGCGATCGAGGCGCGCGTGAACGCGGAGGACCTGCGCTTCTTCCCGTCCGCCGGCCCGGTCCTGCTCGCCTCGTACCCCGAGGACGTGCGCGTGGACGCCGCCGTCGAGACCGGGTCGACGGTCGGCACGGACTACGACTCGATGATCGCCAAGGTCATCGCCCACGGCCCGGACCGCGCCACGGCGCTCGCGAAGCTGGACCGCGCGCTCTCGCGCACCGCGATCCTCGGCCTGGAGACCAACGTCGGCTTCCTCCGCTCTCTGCTGGCCCGGGATGATGTGCGCTCCGGGGAGATGGACACCGGCCTGATCGGCCGCCTGGACCCGCCGACACCGCCGCTCAGCGACGAGGAGGCGGCGGAGGCCTGGGCCTCGGCGCAACTGACCCGCCGCAGCGACGACCCGTGGGACAGCGTGGACGGCTGGCGCCTCGGCGGACAGCGCGCCCCCGCCTACTTCACGCTCTCGGTCAACGGCGGCGAACCGTTCGACGTCGAAAGTAAAGGTGCCAGGCACCTTTATCTTCGCCGGCGAGTGGCTCGCGGTGGACGGGTGGACGTGGCACATCACCGAGCCGGGCGCGGACGAGCTGCATCACGTCGCCGGGTGACGGGGACCTGCGGGCGCCGATGCCCGGGTCGGTCCTGCTCGTACCGCGCAGCGTCGGCGACGAGGTCAAGGCGGGGGAGCCGATCGTGGTGCTGGAGTCGATGAAGATGGAGCTCACGCTCGCGGCGCCCGCCGACGGGACCGTGACCGAGCTCAAGGTCAAGGTCGGGGACAAGGTCGGCCGGGACGAGATCGTGGCGGTGGTCGCATGACGCATGCAGAGAACTCGTCTGCGGACCTGCAACGAGCAGCTCGAGACAGGTCCGGCTGGGCGGCGGCGAGAAGGCTCGCGCGCGGCACACGAGCCGCGGCAAGCTGCTCCCGCGCGAGCGCGTGGACCGGCTGCTCGACCACGGCGCGCCGTTCCTGGAGCTCTCGCCGCTCGCCGCGCACGGCATGTACGACGGGGACGCGCCGGGCGCGGGGCTGATCACCGGCGTCGGGCGGGTGCGGGGCCGCGAGTGCGTGATCGTCGCCAACGACGCGACGGTCAAGGGCGGCACCTACTACCCGATGACGGTCAAGAAGCACCTGCGGGCGCAGGAGATCGCGCTGCAGAACGAGCTGCCGTGCATCTACCTCGTGGACTCCGGCGGCGCGTTCCTGCCGCTGCAGGACGAGGTGTTCCCGGACCGCGAGCACTTCGGGCGGATCTTCTTCAACCAGGCGACGATGAGCCAGCGCGGGATCCCGCAGATCGCGGCCGTGCTGGGCTCGTGCACCGCGGGCGGCGCGTACGTGCCGGCGATGAGCGACGAGTGCGTCATCGTCCGCGAGCAGGGCACGATCTTCCTCGGCGGTCCGCCGCTGGTGAAGGCGGCGACCGGGGAGGAGGTCACCGCGGAGGAGCTCGGCGGCGGCGACCTGCACTCGCGCACGTCCGGCGTCACCGATCATCTCGCCGACGACGACGCCCACGCGCTGGCGATCGTCCGCGACATCGTGGCCACGCTCCCGCCGCCCACGCAGGCGTGGGAGCGCAAGCCCGTCGAAGCGCCGCACCACGACCCCGACTCGATCTTCGACGTCGTGCCCGCCGACGTGCGCAAGCCGTACGACCCGCACGAGCTGATCGCGCGGCTGGTGGACGGTTCGCACTTCCACGAGTTCAAGGCGCTCTACGGCCCGACGCTCGTCACCGGGTTCGCGCACATCCACGGCCACCCGGTCGGGATCCTGGCCAACAACGGGATCCTGTTCAGCGAATCCGCGCTCAAGGGCGCGCACTTCATCGAGCTCTGCGACCGCCGCAAGATCCCGCTGGTCTTCCTGCAGAACATCAGCGGCTTCATGGTCGGCAAGGAGTACGAGGCGGGCGGGATCGCCAAGCACGGCGCGAAGATGGTGACCGCGGTCAGCTGCGCGCGGGTGCCGAAGCTCACCGTGATCGTCGGCGGGTCCTTCGGCGCCGGCAACTACGGCATGTGCGGGCGCGCGTACTCGCCGCGCTTCTTGTTCATGTGGCCGAACGCGCGCATCAGCGTGATGGGCGGGCCGCAGGCCGCGACCGTGATGGAGACCGTCGGCCAAGCGGAGGTCGGCGCCACGCTGCGCGAGCAGTACGAGGCCCAAGGGCACCCGTACTACGCGAGCGCGCGGCTGTGGGACGACGGCGTGATCGACCCGCGCGACACGCGCGACGTGCTCGGGCTCTCGCTCGGCGCGTGCGCGGGCGCACCGCTGCGCGACGTCGGCTACGGCGTGTTCAGGATGTAGACGAGTAGGTCTGCACGGTCACATAGGAGATGCCGGCGGTGTCCGGCCCGAGCTCCACCGTCGTGTTGCCCTTGCCCGGGACCGTGACCGGCGCCCCGGTCGTGATCACCCACTCGAACTGTTGCGGTTCGCCCTTCTTGGCGTCCTTCCAGGCCATGAGGGCGATCTCGACGGTGATGTCGTCGCGGTTGGGGTTGTGCAGCTCGATCGCGTCGAACGGGTCCTCGAACTCGTTCGCGGGCTTGCCCTCGTTCAGATAGCGCTTGACGACCACGCCGCCCTCGGGCATCTCCGGATGGTCGACCTGCTTGAGGTCGTCGATCTCCACCTTCACGTCCCACACCTCGTCCGCGCGCTCGCCCTCGAACTTCAAGATGTCGTACTCGGTGAAGAACGGCGGGACCACCTGCGTGCCGCGCACGCTGCCGAACGCGCTCGTCACCTTCACGCCCGAGATCGGCTGGTTCGCAGAGTCCAGCGGCGTGATCTTCAGCTTCGGCGCGACCGCCCCGAAGCCGTCGTTCTGGATCGTCAGCACCTGGTCGTACTCGTCGCCCGTGCCGATCCGCTGGTAGGTGAACGTCACCTCGTCCGGCGTGGTGGAGATGAACCAGTCGCCGCCGAACAGCACCAGGGCGAGAACGAAGAGTGCGATCACGCTCGACCTCGTACCCCGATTGGGCTACAACAATGAGCGTGGCTCTCGCGCCCGACAAGTCGAAGGTCCATGGCCCCACGCATGACGGCGAGAAGATCTGCCACATCGTCCCCGAGGACGACCCCGACACCGCGCTCTGCGGCAAGGACGTCACGGGCTGGCCGTGGAACCCGCCGTGGCCGTACTGCATGGTCTGCCTGGACCTGGCGGGCTACGACGTGACCGGCTAGCAAGATCTGCAGCAGCGTCTTGCCGATCGTCGCGCGGGCTTCTATGGCCGCGTGGGCGTCCGCCGCCTGCTCGAGCGGGAAGCGCTGGCCGATGATCGGCGTCAAGCCCGCGGTCAGCGCCCGCTCGGTGTGCCGGCGCTCCGGCCGTCCGGCGCGCACGAGCGTGACCTCGCGCGCCGCGGCCTCCTCGGCGCTGATGTCGGCCCACGACCCGCTGGCGAGCCCGTAGGAGAGCATCCGCCCGCCCGGCTCCAGCGCTGCGAACGCGTCCCGGGCCGCCTCCCCGCCGACCCCGTCGAACACGAACCTAAAGCGGGACTGTCCCTCTTTAAGTTCGTCGTAGCCGAGGGTCTCGGCCGCGCCCAGCGAGGCCGCACGCCGGCGCTTGGCGTCCGTGCTCGCCGCGCCGATCACG
The DNA here is from genome assembly GCA_963724195.1 of uncultured Solirubrobacteraceae bacterium. Classification (GTDB taxonomy): domain Bacteria; phylum Actinomycetota; class Thermoleophilia; order Solirubrobacterales; family Solirubrobacteraceae; genus Solirubrobacter. The sequence goes on from CAVRTQ010000005.1 coordinate 36,513, forward strand.
GTCGCGCCGGCGCGGTGGGCGAGCTGGACGAGCAGCGTGCCGACGCCGCCCGCGGCGGCCAGCACGAGGACGCGCTCGCCCGGCTGCAGTGCCGCCGCGTCGGTGAGGAGCGTCGCCGTGCGGCCGTCGGCGAGCAGCGCGACGGCGTGGTCGAGCGGCAGGTCATCGGGGACGTCGAACCACTCGCCCGGGACGGCACGCTCCGCGTAGCCACCGCGGCCGTTCAGAGAGGCGACCACGCGACGACCGTCCAAGACCCCGCCCACGCCGTTGCCCGGGATCATGGGGAGCTGGACCGGGAACGGGCCGCGGCCCGCGCGGACCTGCGTCTCGACGAACGTGATGTTCGCGTACGCGACGTCGATCACGGCGTCGCCCTCGGGCTCGGGCGCTTCGCCGGGCGTCAGCGCGGTCGGCGGGCCGAACTCCCGCAGCCAGACCGCTCTCACGGGGTGGGGAGGCCGTAGCGCTCGATCACGCGATCGTAGTTCACACGCAGGAGCGCGATCGCATCGCGCCGGTCCGCTTCGCTCGCGATCGTGCGCGAGCCGAACCCCGGCTTGTTCGGGAACACGGGGTGGTAGTCGATCCGGCCCGCGTCGTACAGCTCGTGCCAGATGGCCTTCGGGAACCCGATGTGCAGCACGCGCTCGCCGTGCAGATGCCCGATCTCGCGCGCGCCGACCTTGAACGAGTACTCGCCGCGCGAGCCGTCTTCGCCGTGCACGCCCGGCCAGGCCTCGACCGCTTCAGCGATAGTTGTGGTCGTGGTCTTCATACCGGGCATCGTCGCGCCGACGATGCCCGGCAGCCAGACGTCTTTGGTCCTAGGACCGGTAGGTCACGTCCTCGCGGCGAGCGCGAGTCGGCGCTGCGCAGCATCGCGTCGCAGATCTCCGCGGCGCGGTACCCGTCCTCGAAGGTCGCGCCGTGCGGCCCGATCTCCGTGTCCTCGCGGATCGCCGTGAGGAAGTGGTGGATCTCGTGGACGAACGTGTGCTCCCACCCGATCATGTGCCCCTGCGGCCACCAGTGCTCCCAGAAGGGATGGTCGGCCTCGGACACGAGCACGGTCCGGAAGCCCTGGGCGAGCTTGCCGGGCTTGGAGTCGCGGTAGTGGACCTGCAGCTCGTTCAGGCGCTCGATGTCAAAGCTCAAGGACCCCTTGGAGCCGTTGATCTCGAACGTGAGCCCGTTCTTGCGGCCCGAGGCGAAGCGCGTGGCCTCGATCGTGCCCACGGCCCCGTTGGAGAAGTCCACGACCGACTCGACGGCGTCGTCGACGGTCACGGCCTGGCCTTCGCGGTCCTTGACGAACGTCCGCGTGTGCGCGCTCACCGCGTCGATCTCGCCGACCAGGTAGCGGGCGAGGTCGATCACGTGCGCGCCGAGGTCACCCAGCGCGCCCGAGCCGGCGACGTCCTTGTCGAGCCGCCAGACCATCGGGAAGTCGGCGTCGATGATCCACTCCTGCAGATAGCTCCCACGGAAGTGGAAGATCTCGCCGAGCTCGCCGGACTCGATGATCATTCGCGCCAGCCGCACGGCCGGGACGAAGCGGTAGTTGAAGGCCACCATCGCCTTCACGCCGGTCGCGTCCACGCGCTTCCACGTCTCGTAGGACTCGTCCGCGGTGCGCCCGAGCGGCTTCTCGCAGATCACGTGCTTGCCGGCCTCGGCCGCCGCGATCGTGGGCTCGGAGTGGAAGTTGTTCGGCCCGGAGTTGTCGAACACGCCGACCCGGTCGTCGGTGATGATCGAGCGCCAATCGGTCACGGAGTCCGTGAACCCGTAGCGGCGTGCGGCGCCCGCGACGGCCTCCGCGTTGCGGCCCGCGATCGACACCAGCTGCGGCATCAAGGGCGGTGGCCAGGTCATGTACGCCAGCGTCTTGTACGCGTTCGAATGGGCCTTGCCCATGAACCCGTAGCCGAGCATGCCGACGCCGATCGTCGGGATGTCGTCCCCACCCGAGGACTCACCCATCGTGACGAAACCGACTTTGCTCATCTACGCCTCCCGCGCGAACGCCGCATCGAACGCCACCGTGGACGGCGCGAAGTCGGTCCGGCGTACGAACGCCAGCGCGTCCGGCGCGCCCCAGTCCCGGTCCATGCCGGAATCTTCCCACTCGATCGAGAGCGGGCCCTGGTAGCCGATCCGGTTCAGGGCGCGGAACAGCGCCTCGAAGTCCACGTCGCCGTGCCCGGGGGAGACGAAGTCCCAGCCGCGGCCGGCCTCGCCGAAGTTCAGGTGCCCGCCGAGGATCGACGTGCGCCCGTCCAGCGTCTTGATCGAGTCCTTGACGTGCACGTGGTAGATCCGGTCCGCGAAGTCGGTCACGAACGCGGCGCTGTCCAGGAACTGATGCGCGAAGTGCGACGGATCGAAGTTGATGCCGAAGCCCTCGCGGTGGTCCAGCGCCGCCAGCGTCTTGCGCGTGGTGCCGAAGTCGTAGGCGATCTCGGTGGGGTGGACCTCGAGCGCGAACTTGACGCCCTCGGCATCGAAGACGTCGATGATCGGTCCCCAGCGCTCCGCGAAGTCCTCGTAGCCGCGCTCGACCTCCGCGAAGTCGTTGGGCGGGAACGAATAGAGCATGTGCCAGATCGAGGAGCCGGTGAAGCCGGTCACGACCTCCACGCCGAGCTGGGCGGCGGCCCGCGCGGTGTCCTTCATCCGCTCGGCGGCACGCTGGCGAACGCCCTCGGGGTCCCCGTCGCCCCACACCTCCGGGTCCAGCGTCCCTTGATGACGCGAATCGATCGGGTCGCACACCGCCTGGCCGGTCAGGTGCGCGCCGATCGCCCAGATGTTGAGGCCGTTGCGCTCGAGCACCTCACGGCGGCCCGCGCAGTACGACGAATCCGACAGCGCCTTGGGGACCTCGAAGTGGTCACCCCAGGTGCAGAGCTCCAGCCCGTCGAAGTCCCAGGCGCCGACCTTCGCGGCCAGGTCCTCGAACGACAAGTCGGCCCACTGGCCGGTGAACAGCGTTACGGGTCGTGCCATCCCTCTACTCCTCCTTAGTTCCTAGCGATCTCGAGCGCCACGCCGGCCGCCCGATATTCCTGTGCGGTTGCGTCGTCCAGGCCCTCGTCCGTGACGATCGCGTCCAGGTCTTCTGCGCGCGCGATCGTCAGCAACGACGCGCGCCCGAACTTGTTCGAGTCGATCAGCCCGATCGTGCGGGCCGCGTTCTTGCTCGCGACGTTGATCACGTCCGCGAGCGCGCGGCGCGAGGTCGTGAGCCCCGCGTCCAGCGTCACGCCCGCGCAGGACACGAACGCCAGCTCGAAGTTCAGCCCCGACATGAAGTCGGTCGTCCAGCGTCCGGCGAGCAGCCGCATGTGCTGGTCCAGCTCGCCCGGCGTGACGATCACGAGCATCCGCTCGTCGGCGAGCTCGTAGGCGATCGCGGGCGAGTTCGTGACCAGCGTGAGGTTCGACGCGGACTCGGTCACCAGCTGCCGGGCCAAGGCCAGGCAGGAGGACGAGGAGTCCAGGAAGATCGTCGAACCGGAGCGCACCTCGCGCGCAGCGTGCGCGGCGATCGCGGCCTTGGCGCCGCGGGCCACGGCGGCGCGCTGCTCCCAGCCGGTGGGCGGGATCGCCGTCGCCGGCCCGGCGGCCGCCACGGCTCGCGCGCCGCCGTGCACGCGCTCCACCAGCCCGTCTCGGGAGAGCTGCTCCAAGTCGCGGTGGACGGTGATCGACGAGACCGTCAGGTCCCGCGCGAGGTCCGCCACGGACACGCCGCCGTCGCGCTGGACGCGCTCCAGGATCTGCTGTCGGCGCAGCGCTGGCGGCGTGGTGTTCAAACTCGCTCCTCGAACGCGCGGCGCCGGACCTGCACGTCCAACCCCCGGAACTCGTCGATCGCCCGCACGAGGTGGCCGGAGAAGCGCTGCAGCGCCTCCTCGCCCTTCTCGGGCGTGGCCGTCATCGGGTTGCCGATCACGCCCGTGCGCGAGAACTCGCCGTGGTCCATCGGGAACGAGAAGTACTGGTAGCCCTCGAACTGCACGTCGGGCGCGCCGTCGGACTTCAGGAAGCTGTCCGGCAGCCATTCGGGCGCCTGTGCGCGGTCCTCGGCGGCCCGGTCCATCCGCACCAACGCCGCGTTGTGGGCCATCACCTGCGAGGTCTCCAGCTCACTCGCATGCCAGCCGGGCGTCTCCTCCGGCGGGTTGTCCAGCAGCCCTTCGAGGATGCCGATGTAGCGCTCCGCGTACGGCTTGTAGAGCGCGACCAGCGCGCCCGTCTCGTACTTGATCCGGCGCAGCAGCGGGTCCAGGACCTTGACGTTGGAGCCGTGCCCGTTGACCAGGATCAGCTTGTTCCACCCGTGGTGGATCAGCGACCGCAGGATGTCGTACAGGACCGCGTTCAGGGTCGAGGCGCGGAGCGTGATGGTGCCCACGGCGGACTCGGTCTCGCGCATGTGCTGCGGCGAATAGCCGGCCCAGAACGGGGCCGTATAGGGCACGTCGGCCTGCTCGGCGGCACGCCGCGCGACCTCCAGCGCCGTGATCGTGTCCGTGCCGAGCGGCAGGTGCGCGCCGTGCTGCTCGCAGGACCCGATCGGCACCAGGATGATGTCCGACTGCTCCTGGAACCAGGCGATGTCCGGCGGCGCCAGATCCATGATGCAGTGGGAAACGGGGCGGTAATCAGGCATACGGCAAGCTCCGACGAGGGCGAGGTAACGGGTGGCGACCACGTCGGCGAAGTCGTGGTCGTCGACATGGGCGTCGACGGCTTCGAACGGGATGTCGGTGCGCAAGGCGCTGGACAGCGCGTCGAGGAAGGCGGAGTCGGCCTCGGGGTCCCAGAGGTCGCCGCCCTCGGCGTCGGCCAGCGAGAACCCGCGCAGCGGCGCGACGACGTGTACGGGCCCGGTGGCGCCGTTCAGGCGCTCGGCGACGATGGCGCCGAGCTCGGCCTCCTCGTCGCGATCCAGCCGCACGAGCGTCATCACCGGGTTGTGGAAGTAGGTCTTGCGGGCGCGGTACTGCAGCGGCAGCGCCTCGCGCGGGCCCTGGTTGAAGAAGTCCACGCAGCCGGGGACGACGACCTGGGGGAGGCCGAGCCGGCCGGCGACCGTGAGCCGCTCCGGGCCGGTCGCGTGCATGCCGTCCTTCAAGGAGTTGGCGACCTCGGACAACGTGTAGTCGACCACGCCCTGCAGCGCGCCCTCCTCGCACAGGTGCTCCATCGCGGGCCCGCCGACGCCGTTGGCGTGGAAGATCACGGGCTCGTGGCCGGCGCGCACCAGGTGCTCGCGCAGCCGCATCACGCCCGGCGTGGTCTGGCCCAGCATCGTCACCCCGACGCAGTGCTCGCCCAATGTCCCGAGTGCCGAGCCCGCGTCGTGCACCATCCCGGCCATCGCGGCGGCGGCGTTGTCGAAGATCGGCCGCGAGATGCCGTTCAGGCCGAGGATGTCGACGACGGAGTGCATCACGCAGACGTCGCTCTCGCCGACGAAGGCCGCGAACGTGCGGCGCCCGCTCGCGCTCGGCGACACGAGCAGCTTCGGGACGCCGACCGGCAGGGCCTGCATCGCCGCCGCGCCCAGCAACGCGCCCTCGGCGCCGCCCAGGCACAGCACGCCGTGCACGCGCCCTTCGGCGAACAGGCGCACCACGAGCGCGCGGACACCGTCCACCATCAGCGACACGGCCGCGCCGCGCGAACCCGCCGCCTGCACGCCGGCCAACGTATGGCCGCCGGCCGCGGCCACCTCCTCCCGGCCGATGTCGGCCGCGCACCCCGGCTCGCCCAGGATGCCGCTGTCGATCACCACCGCCTCCACGCGCAGCGCCTGCAGGCGCTCGCGCACGTACGCGATCTCGTCGCCCTTGGTATCGAGGGTGCCGATGAGGGCGACGGCGGGCATCAGACGGTGGACGGGCTCTCCGCCAAGGCGGCGCGCAGGTGGTCGATGCTCTCCTGCGTGTAGCGGTCGTAGTAGACCTCCGGCACGGCACCCGTCGCGTGGTCGCGCAGGAACTTCTCCATCGCGGGGCCGCCGCCGGCCTCGGACGCGTCGCCGATCTCGCGGTCGGAGATGGCGCTGCGGTCCAGCGAGGCGACGAACTCGGCCGTCATGTGCCCCTCGTAGCCGATCGTCTGCAGCGCGCCCACGATCGCCGTCCAGTCGAGCGCGCCGTGGCCGGGAGGCATGCGGTTGTTGTCGGCCACGTGGAAGTCCACGAGCCGGTCACCGGCGAGGTGGATGGCCTCGATCAGGTCGGATTCCTCGATGTTCATGTGGAACGTGTCGAGGGCGACGCCGCAGTCGCCGCCGACGGCGTCGGCCAGCGCCAGCGCCTGCTCGCAGCGGTTCAGGAAGTACGTCTCGAACCGGTTGAGCGGCTCCAGCCCGATCCGCACGCCGACCGTCTCGGCGTGCGCCTGGCACTCCCGCAGCGCCTCCACGCACCAGCGCCACTCGTCCGCGGGCGAGCCCATCGGCGTGATCTTGCCCACCGTGGACGGCACCACCGTCACGATCTGGCCACCGAGCTCGGACACGAACGTCAGGCAGTCCTTGACGTACTCGACGCTGCCGAGCCGCATGTAGCGGTCCTCGTGACACAGGTCGCGCGCGCCCATCATCAGCGTCACCGCGCCCCAGCACTCGAGCCCGTGCTCCTCCAGCAGGCTGCGCACATGGGCCACGTCGTACTGCTCCGGCTCGCCCGAGATCTCGATCCCGTCGTAGCCCAGTCGCGCGAGCCGATCGATCGTGCGCTCGATCGGTTCGGGCCGCATCCAGTTGTGCATCGACACCTTGATCGCCACTGTTTCCTCTCCTCCTCCGGCGCGGCCTTCTCCTCAGAGGCCGAGCTTGCCGGGATTCATGATGCCGAGAGGATCTAACGCGGACTTCACCGAGCGCAAGGCCTGGAAGCCAGGTCCGTGTTGCGCGGGCATGAACGGCGCCAGTTTCAGGCCCACGCCGTGGTGGTCGTTCATGACGCCTCCGGCGGCCAGGACGGCGGTCACGCCGTCGGCCCAGACCCGGTCATGCAGCACGAGCGGGTTCGCTCCCGCCATCGGGAATCAGGAAGCGGGCGTAGATCATCGTGCCCCAGCGGTACCAGTGCGAGAAGTGCATCCGCAGCTGGAGCCCTTCGGGCGCGTAGCGGTCGCGGACGGCGGTCTTGAGCGCCTGATGGACGGCGTGGATGCGCGCGTAGGAGGCGACGACGTCGATCGTGCCCCAGATCGACGGCAGCTCCGGGTGATGGGGCGGCTTGTAGAAGTCGTAGCGGCGGTCCCACCACGTCTCGGCGAGTGCCGGATCGAGCTCGCGCGCGCCCTCCGAGCGCGCGAGCTCGATGGTGGCGGCGCGCTCGGCGGCCACGAGCCGGCTCTCTCCCCCCTCGAAGACGACGATCGCCATCACCCCGTCCAGTGGGACGCCCAGCACGGGGGAGAGCGTGCGGCGCGTGCCCTCCTCGTCGTACATGCGGATGACCGACGGCCGGTTGCCGCGCGCCAGCGCGGTCCGGAACGCGGTCACGCCCGCCTCGACGGTCGGGAAGTGCAGGGTGACGAAGCTGCGCTCGGCCGGGAGCGGGACGACCTCGAGCGTGGCGCGGGTGATGATCCCGAGCGTGCCTTCCGAGCCGACGAAGAGCTGCGTGAGGTCCGGGCCGACGGCGTGCCGCGGGGCGGGGACGCTGTCGAACAGCGTGCCGTTCGGGAGCGCGACGCGCAGCCCGAGCACGAGGTCCTCGATCTTGCCGTAGCGGGTGGAGAGCACGCCCGAGCCGCGGGCGGCCACGTAGCCGCCGACGGTGGCCCACTCCGAGCTGGCCGGGTAGTGCGGCAGCATCAGCCCACGCGCGTTGAGCGTCCGCTCCAGCACGTTGCCGTTGACGCCCGCCTGCGCCGTGACGGTCATCGAGACGTCGTCGATCTCGACGATCGTGTCCAGCCCGCGCAGGTCCACGACGAGCCCGCCGTTGATCGCCACCGCGCCGCCCTGGGTGCCCGAGCCGCCGCCCCAGGCGACGACGGGCACGCGGTGCTCGGAGGCGATCCGCAGGATGCTGGCCACGTCCTCCTCACGCCGCGGCACGGCGACCACGTCCGGCCGGCCCAGCGGCGTGCCGGCGGCGCGCGCGTGGATGGCGGGCCAATACGTGTCGGCCGTGTAGGCGTCAAGCTGTGCGTCCTCGGTGAGGACGGCGTCCGCTCCGAGGATCGCCGCAAGGGCGGGTGCAAGCTCGACCAGCTGCGTAACAGAAGACTTCATCTATTGACAGGCAAGCTTGCATTAGCCTTCAATTGCTGTCAAGCCAAATGTCATCAATCCTTCATAACCCGTCACGCACCGCGATCGGCATCGATGTCGGTACGTCCGCGGTCAAGGTCATCGCCGTCGCCGAAGATGGCGAAGTGCTCGAGCGCCGCGAAGTCGCGTACCCGCTCTCGACGCCCAAACCCGGATGGTCCGAGCAGAACCCCGACGACTGGTGGGCGGCCACCGAGCAGGCGCTCGAAGGGCTGACCGACGGCGTCGCCGGCATCGGCCTCTCCGGCCAGATGCACGGGCTCGTCACGCTCGATTCCAGCGATCGCCCGATCCGTCCGGCGATCCTGTGGAACGACCAGCGCACCGCGGCCGAGTGCGAGGAGATCGAGGCGAAGGTCGGCTTCGACCGGCTGGTCGAGCTCACCGGCAACCGCGCGCTCACCGGCTTCACCGCGCCCAAGCTGCTGTGGCTGCGCAAGCACGAGCCGGACAACTACGCCCGGATCGCGCACGTGATGCTGCCCAAGGACTACGTGCGGCTCAAGCTCACCGGCGAGCGGGCGATCGACGTCGCCGACGCGTCGGGCACGCTGCTGCTCGACGTGGCCAAGCGCCGCTGGAGCGACGAGGTGCTGCGGACGCTGGAGATCGATCCGGCGTGGCTGCCGACCGTGCTCGAGTCGCCGGAGGTGAGCGGCCGGACGAGCGCCGGCATCGCCGTGGCGGCGGGCGCGGGCGACCAGGCCGCGGGCGGCCTCGGCGTCGGCGTGGACCGGCCCGGCCCGCTCTCCGTCGCGATGGGGACGTCCGGCGTGGTGTTCGCCGCGCTGCCGGAGTACCGGGCCGATCCGCAGGCCCGCGTGCACGCCTTCTGCCACGCCGTGCCCGGCGCCTGGCACCAGATGGGCGTGATGCTGTCCGCCGCCGGCTCGCTGGCGTGGCTGCGGGGCGTCGTCGGCGGGGAGTTCTCCGGACTCGTGGACGAGGCCGCGGCGTGGGGGCCCGGCACGGACGGGCTCACGTTCCTGCCCTACCTCACCGGCGAACGCACGCCGCACGCCGACCCCGACGCCCGCGGCTCGTTCACCGGCCTGGAGATCCGCCACAACCGCGGCGCGCTCACCCGCGCCGTGCTCGAAGGCGTCGCCTGCGGCCTGCGCGACTCGTTCGACCTGGTCGGCGGTGGCGAGCGGGGCCGGGTCTCCGGCGGCGGCGCGCGCAGCGAGCTGTGGCTGCAGATCGTCGCCTCGGTGCTGGAGATCCCGCTCGAGCGGCTCGCGGTCGAGGAGGGCGCGGCGTACGGCGCCGCCTTGCTCGGCGGCGTGGCCGGGGGTTTGTGGGATGACGTCCACGAAGCCGTCGGTGCGTGCGTCCACACGCATTCCGAAGTGGAACCCGGTCGCCGGAATGGATCGAGCCCTACCGCGAGCTGCGGCAGCGCTACCGCGCGCTCTACCCGGCCCTATCGACTAAGGACTAGTTGACACGAGATTGTCAGACAGTGTTTAGTTGCTAGGCCGGACCAATTGAGGGTCACGAGGGGAGAGTTCGTGTATAGGAGAGTCGCTACCGCGGTTGCGGTAGGCGTTGCGCTGGCTGGGACGCCAAGCGCCGCGCACGCGCAGGACACCGCCGCGCCCGTCCTGGCGCCGGCTACGTTCGCCGCCACGCCGGGCGGGAACAACAATTGGCGCCTCGTCGCGCCGCAGACGCTGAATCTGTCAGCGACGGATGACGTCGCCGTGTCCAAGTTCCAGTACTCGCTCGACGGCGGGGCGACGTACATCGACGTCCCGGTCACCGCGGGCCCGTCGGCCACGGCCGCCGTCCCGCTGTCGCAGGAAGGCAACACGACCGTGCGCCTGCGTGCGGTGGACAGCGCGGGCAAGTCGTCCCGCGGCGCGTCCGCCAGCACGACGCTGGCCGCGGCCGCCGCGACCGGCGCGACCGGCGGTCCGCCTGACGAGCACCACCGGCCGCGGTGCCGGGCGACGAGCTGTTGATCGACACGGGCGCCGGCCAGGAGACGGCCACGATCGCGACGATCGTCACGCCGGCACCCGCCGCGCCTGCTCCCAACGTCACGCTCACCGCGCCGCTGACGAAGGACCACGCCGCCGCCGCCGCGGTGGTCGGTACCCAGCTCTATTCCACGATCGCGCTGCTGATCGACACCAAGGGCCCGGTCGCCACGTGGGGCACCGCGGCATCCACGCTGAGCGCGGCCGCCGCCCCCGGGGCCACCGGCATCCGGCTCGCGAGCGTGACGGGCCGCGACGGCCGGCGAGACGCTCCAGATCGACCAGGGTCCGAACGCCGAGACCGTCAAGGTCGCCAGCCGTCGACGCCGCCGCCGTCGCACCGGCGCCGAACATCGCGCTTCACCAGCGCGCTGCACGCGCTCGCACCTGTCCGGCGCCGCGGCGTACGTGCCGCAGATCGTCGACGGCAAGATCCTGCAGTCGCAGACGCTCACGCCGCTGCGCACCGATCCGCGCCTGCGTGACCCGAGCGACACCGTCAGCACCGGCGCGGGCGGCTCCGCCCCGCGGCGGATGACGCTCGACGGCACGTTCATGGTGCCCAAGACGATCGACGTCAACCGGCTGACGGTGGGCAAGCACACCACGACCGTCTCGCTCCAGGACACCGCCGGCCAGACGTCCAAGTACGTCAACACGTTCGTCGTGACGACGTCCTTCGCGGACCTCGCGACGGTGATCGACCAGTACGCCAACAACGCGCTGCGCACCACGCTCAACGGCGCGCAGGCCGTCGGCGCCACGGGCCTGCGGCTCCAGAGCCCGGTCGGCTTCCGCGCCGGCCAGGAGATCGTCGTCGGCACGGGCGACACCGCCGAGACCGTGACGATCGCCAAGGCGCTGAGCACGCCGCCGACGCTGAACACGACGCTGAGCGCGCCCGCCACGGCGGGCGCGACGCAGGTCCGCCTCGCGAGCTACTCCACGGAGTCGCTCACGGGCCCGAACCCGCCGAGCACCAACGGCCCGATCGCGGGCCAGCCGATCGTGCTCGACAACGGCGCCAACCAGGAGGTCGTGTACGTCAAGCGGCAGATCACGCCGCTGCCGGCCGCCCCGGCGCCGAACGTCGAGCTGACCGCGCCGCTGGCCAAGGACCACGCTGCCGGCACGGCGACGAACCTCAACAACGTCATCCTCGCCTCGCCGCTGACGAAGGCGCAGGCGACGGGCGCGGCGGTCGCCGACCCGCAGCCGCTGATCACCGCCGCGAAGGCGACCGAGCTGCGCACGCTGCTCGCCGACGCCAAGACCAAGGCCGACGCGGGCGACTCCGCGGCGGCGATCACGGCGCTGGAGGCGTTCAACGCGGCGGCTGCGGTCTCGCGTCCGCTCGCAGAGCGCCGGTGAGGCGCTGATCGCGCAACTCCGCGGCACGCCGGTCGACACCTCCGGCACGGGCGTCACGGTCGAAGGGGCCGAGGACGGCGTCCAGGCGATCCGGACCTACTACAACCCGAGCCCGTTCCAGGCCAACCCGTTCGCCACCTACAAGATCCTCGTCAGTGGCCGCGCGGGCGGCTTCCGCCACCAGTCGATCGTCGACTTCCACGCGATGTTCCAGCAGCTCGGCATGACGAACGGCTTCGACGTCGAGATCTGGGACCCGAACATCGGTGCCTCGCCGGGCCGTCAGGCGCCCGCCGGCGTCTCGCTGCCCACGAGCCCGTTCCTGGACTGGGAACAGCTCAAGCAGTACAAGACGGTCGTCTTCAACTCGACCGTCGGCATCAACGGCTCCGCGACGGTCAACGCGGTCGAGTTCGCCAACCTGCAGCGGTTCGTCCGTGAGGGCGGCGGCGTCATCGCGATCCACGGCGGCGTCGACTCGATGCAGAACGTGCCGTGGTTCATGGACCTCGTCGGCGCCGGCTTCACCAACCACGGCAGCAACTCGGGCGGCATCCTGATCGAGACCGAGTCCGGCGGTCACGTCGAGCTCGTCAACGCCGATCCGGCCCACTCGACGACGCAGTCCATGCCGCTGCGCTTCTTCACGGTCGAGGAGCTCTACAACACCAACCGCAACCCGGCCGAGCTCGGCATCGTGCATCCGCTGATGTACGAGAACGAGGACTCGCTGGTCGGCCAGCTCGGGTACGGCGCCGGCGCGCTGCACAACAGCGACCGGCACTCGATGACCTGGTGCCGGAACTTCGACGGCGGCCGCTCGTTCACCACCACCCTCGGCCACAACTGGCAGTTCACGACCCAGACGTGGTGGCGCGACATGCTGCTCAACGCGGTCCAGTGGACGGCCGGGCAGGAGTACAGCAACTGCGTCACGTTCAACGAGGTCAAGGACCTGCTGGACGAGGCGGCCGCCGACGGCAACGTGACCGCTGCGGGCAAGACCGCCCTCAGCACCGCGCTGGCGAGCGCCGACGCGGCCTACCGCGCCGACGACTTCGCGGGCGCGGCCGCTCACGCCCGGACGTTCGTCGCCGAGGCCAAGCGCCTGGCCAACGCCGGCGCCGACAGTGGGGCCGCGCTGCTCGAGATCCAGTCCAAGGGCGCCGAGCTCGTGGGCTGGATGAGCGGCAACGAAGCCGCACCGCCCACGCCGACGCTGCAGGGCGAGCCGGCGACCGGGACCGTCAGCGGCAGCGTGCCGGCGACGCTCGGGCTCTCGCTGGGCACGCCGGCCGCGTTCGGCGCGTTCACGCCGGGTCTCGCCAAGACGTACACGGCGAGCTCGTCGGCGAACGTCATCTCCACCGCCGGTGACGCGCGCCTGAGCGTCTCCGACGCATCCGCCAACGCGACGGGCCGTCTGGTCAACGGCGCGTTCTCGCTCGCAGCCCCGCTGCAGGCGAAGGCGACCAGCGCGGGCGGGACGGGCGCGGCGTTCGCCGCGGTCGCCGGCTCGAGCGCGCCGACAACCCTGCTCACGTACAGCGCGCCGGTGTCCAACGACGCCGTGACGCTGAGCTTCGAGCAGGCGATCGGGCAGAACGAGGCGCTTCGCACCGGCGCCTACAGCAAGGCGCTGACGTTCACGTTGTCGACCACGACTCCGTAGACGTGCGCCCGCCGCGACGATCGTTCAGGGTCGTCGCGGCGGCCGCCTTGCTGGGCCCGAGCGGCGGCGGCGACGACGGGGGGTCGTCGCCGCCGCCGGTGGGCGAACGCTGATGACCGTGCTCCGTCGATACGGTTACACGCCTCATGTGGACCCCGAAGCCGGCCATCGAGCTTTCGAGCCAGCGTGCCGTGCGGCGGCACAACCTGAGCGTCGTGCTGCGTCAGGTGGTCGAGCGCGGGCCGCGCTCGCGCGCCACGATCGCCACCGACACCGGGCTCAACAAGAGCACGGTCTCCAGCCTGGTGAGCGAGCTGATGGACTTCGGGCTGCTGGTGGAGCGCGGCGCCGAGCACCGCGGCACCGCCGGCCGGCCCGGCCTCGTGGTGGACGTCGCCCGCGACGGCGTCGTGGCGCTCGGGCTGGAGGTCAACGTCGACTACGTCGCCGTCCAGGCCACCGACCTCGCGGGCGGTTCGCGCTACAAGGGCATGGAGGCGGCCGACAACCGCGGCCGCAGCGTCGACGAGGTCCTGGACCGGCTCGGCGAGCTCGCGCGCGGCGCGCTGCTGGAGGTCCAGGCGCAGGGTCTGCGGCCGATCGGCGCCACGATCGCGGTGCCCGGCCTGGTGGACATCTCCCGCGGCGAGCTCCTGATCGCGCCGAACCTGCACTGGAGCGATGTCCCGCTCGTGGAGCAGCTGCGGGAACGCATCGCCGCGCCGGACCTGCAGATCGGGCTCGACAACGAGGCCAACCTCGCCGCGCTCGCCGAGCTGTGGGAGGGCGCGGCCACCGGCATCAGCGACTTCATGTACTGCTCGGGCGAGATCGGGGTCGGCGGCGGGCTCGTGCTGGGCGGCGAGCTGTTCCGCGGCTACCGCGGGTTCGGCGGCGAGTTCGGCCACACCACCGTCGAGCACGACGGGCTCCCGTGCGCGTGCGGCTCGCGCGGGCTGCCTGGAGACCCGCGCCGGCCTGGAGCCGCTGCTGGCCGCGGCCGGCATCGGCGGCAACGGGGAATCCGGCTCGCGCGGGCTCGCGAAGCCGGTGAGCGAGCTCGTGCGGCGCGCGAAGGCGGGGGAGCCGCGGGCCATCGCGGCGCTGGAGGACGCGGCGCGCTGGCTCGGGATCGCGCTCGGCACCGTCGTCAACCTCATCTCACCGCAGGCGATCGTCCTCGGCGGGCACTTCGCGCCGATGAGCGAGTGGCTCGCACCGGTCATCTCCTCCGAGCTGGCGACGCGCGTGCTGGGCGGCAACGGCGCCGTTCCGCCCGTGCTGTCATCCAGCCTCGGGGCCGAAGCGGCCATGCGCGGCGCCGCCGCGACGCAGCTGCGCCGCCTGTTGGCTGACCCGACACTGCTGGCTACTGCTCCTACCCAATTAGTCGTGCGTTCAAACCTAACTTTTAGTTAAGGTTTGTGTTCGGACGTCCTGGATGAGAAAGTCGCGTCATGGATGGGGGGTCGGTCTTCGGACGCAAGTCCGCTGCGCGGACGCGCCTTGCTGCTCCGCGGTCGGTTAAGGTCGCGAGCGCAGGGCCCGGCGGCATCACGCTGAAGTGGGCCGCGCCAAAGGGCGCCAAGCCCGCTCACTACGTCATCTTCCGGGATGGCAAGAGCCTGGGGAAGACGACCAGGAGCTCGTTCACGGACACCAAGGTCGTGCCGGGCAAGACCTACCGGTACGCGGTCCGCGCCTACGGCAAGGACAAGAAGGCCGGCGTGTTGTCGCCGAGCGTGCGGGTCACCGTGCCGCTGCAGGCGTCGACGAAGCTGCCGAGCAACCCGGGCGGCCCGACGACCAACCCGATCGGGCCGATCGCGGAGGTCACACCGACGCCGATGCCGGCCTCGACGTCGACGCCGAACCCGTCGCCCACGGCCGACCCGCCGCCGACGCCGACCGCGACGTCCACGCCGACCGCGTCGCCCACGAGCACGCCGACGGCCACGCCGACCGCGACCGCGACGCCGACCGCCACGGCCACGCCGACCGCCACGCCGACCGCGACCGCCACGCCGACCGCGACCGCCACGCCGACCGCGACCGCCACGGCCACGCCGACCGCCACGGCCACCGCCACAGCGACCGCCACAGCTACGGCTACGGCGACCAGGACGCCCACGCCGACGGCCACCGCCACCGCGACCGCGACCCCGACGGCCACCGCCACGGCCACGCCGACCTCGACGCCGACGGCCACTCCCACGGCCACCGCGACGCCGACGCCGGTCAACCCGGACAACATGGCCGTCGCGCTCGTCGACCGGCTGTTCTGGCGCGCGGGCTTCGGCGCCACGCAGGCGCAGCGGGACGCGTGGGTGGGCAAGAAGCAGAGCGACCTCGTCGACTGGTTCCTCAACACGCCCGAGAGCCTCGACGCGTCGATGCCGCCGCCCAAGACCACCACGGGCTCGACGACGCTCGACCCGTTCGGGTCCGAGGTGGAGCTCGAGCTCGAGTGGCTGGACCGCATGCAGCGCGCGGAGAACCCGCTGCCGCAGCGGATGGCGCTGTACTGGCATCGCCACTGGGTCGTCTCGACCAACGACGGCTCGGTCTCGGACAAGTGGGCCTTCGCCTACCGCAACCAGCTGCTCGAGTACTCGGACTTCGGCACGTACCCGAACGCCTCGTTCAAGCAGCTCGCGTACGACATGACGACCAAGAGCGCCGCGATGTCGTCGTACCTGAACCTCAACGCGAACACGAAGACCAAGCCGAACGAGAACTACGCCCGCGAGATCATGGAGTTGTTCTGCCTCGGGCCCAAGGACGCGGCCGGCAACGACAACTACACGCAGGCGGACATCGTCGGGGTCACACAGGCCTTCACCGGCTGGCGGCTCAACGGCACCGAGTTCCTCACGGACGGCGTCACGCCGAACCCGGACTACGGCAAGATCACGTTCAGCCCGGCCAACTTCCACATGCCGGCCAAGGCGATCCTGGGCCGCACGGTCGCGGCCGAGACCGGGTCGACGAACACGACGACCAACCCGGACAGCCTGAACTGGGGCCCGCGGGCGGTCACCGGGGCGATCGACATCGTGCTCGAGCACGCCCAGCACGCGCAGTTCCTGATCCGCAAGCTGTGGGGCGAGTTCATCGCCGGCCCGATCCCGCAGGCCAAGCTCGACGCGCTCAGCGCCGAGTACCGCGCCAACGGCTACAAGCTCAAGCCGCTGATCCGCGGGATCCTGATGAGCCCGGAGATCTTCGAGTCGATCGACGAGCCGAACCTGATCAAGCCGCCGATCATCTACATGGTCGGCGTGCTGCGCCAGCTCGGCGCCCCGATGAAGCACACCCAGCTGCAGGGGCCGATGAACAACATGCAGCAGCGGATCTACAAGCCGCCGAACGTCGCGGGCTGGGAGGGCGGCATGTCGTGGCTGAACACGAACACCGTGCAGGCCCGCTTCGACATGGTCCGCGTGGCGCAGTACCTGCGGTACTCGAACTTCTACATCAACACCAACGTCCCGGCCCCGGCGGCGAACGTCAACTACCCGGCCGACGTGGTCGGGGAGACGGCGCAGGCCGCGTACGAGCGCGCCTACGCCTCGGTCGGCAAGCCGTGGATCTCGAGCGCGACGCGCGACAAGCTCCTGGCCTACGCGGCCACGCTGACGGAAGCCAACCGGACCGGTACCGCAGCGGCCAACATCACGGCGCGCCGGACGCGCTTCTACGCGTTGCAAGCGATGATCCTCGGCGGACCTGATGGGCAGGTGATGTGAGATGGAGCATCAGCGCTGCATCGAATGTGAAGAGATCGAGCTCGCGCGCGTCCGCGACGAGCTCCCGCAGCAGAAGATGCCGGTGCCGTACGCGGCGCTGGACGGCTTTCCGGCCGGAAGGAGCTCGCGTGAGCTGACCCGCCGCCGGCTCCTGCAGTGGGGGATCGCGGGCACGGCCTCGATCTACGGCGCCCAGCAGCTCGGCTGGGACCAGGTCTGGGAGTCGGTCGCGAACGCCAACGAGGCCGCCACGGACAAGTGCCTCGTGCTGATCTACCTGGCCGGCGGCAACGACGGCCTGAACTGGATCCTCCCGAACGACGCCACGGACTACGGCGCGTACGTGACGGCGCGGCCGATGATCCATCGCGCCCAAGGGCTCAGCACGGCCGACCGCGTCGGCTCCAAGCCGCTGCCCGGCCCGGGCGGCGCCGCGCTCTCGTTCGCCAACACCATCGTCTCCAAGAACGGCGGCGGCGACAACAGCGACGCGCGCTTCGCGTTCGCCGCGGGCGGCGACGCGTACGGCCTGGACTCGCTGTTCGGCGACGGCACGGGCGGCGCAGGCTCGGACCTGGCGGTCATGCCGGCCGTCGACGCCAAGCAGTACAGCCTCAGCCACTTCGACAACTCGGACATCTGGTTCGCGGCCAGCAACGACCAGAACACCAAGACGGGCTGGCTCGGCCGCTGGATCGACCGCAACGGTTCCCCGGACAACCCGCTGCAGGCGATCTCGATCGACACGGCGCTCTCGAAGGCGATCCGCACGGACAGCAAGCCCGTGTGCGCGATCCCGTCGTTGCCGATGTCCGGCTTCACGCACTCTCAGTCGAGCTTCGGCGGCACCAACACGAACCTCAACACGCAGGTGCGCGACCTCGCTGCGCTGCAGGCCGGCGCCGGTAACGCCTATCTCTCTCGCTCGCGCGGGACGTACGGGCTGGCCTACAACACGTACGAGCGGGTCCAGACGCTGACCACGACGCCCACCACGGTCGCGTACCCGAACACCAGCACGCTCTCGGCGCGCCTGAAGACGGCGGCCACGCTGCTGGCGGCCAACCTCGGCACGCGCGTCATCACGATCCACTGGGGCGGGTTCGACACGCACACGGGCCAGCTCGCCTCGCAGGACCGGCAGATGGCCGAGTTCTCCCGCGCGCTCGCCGCGTTCCGGGCGGACCTGCAGGCGCGCGGCATCGAGCAGCGTGTCGCGACGCTCGCGTTCTCGGAGTTCGGTCGCCGGGTGCGGGAGAACGGCACGGGCACCGAGGCCGGCACCGACCACGGTGCGGGCGGCCTGATGTTCGCGATGGGCAGCGGTGTGCGCGGCGGCTTCGCCGCCGATTGGCCGGGCTGCGAGATCAACGAGCTGGTGCCGACCAACAACCCGGGGCAGGGCAACCTGAAGGTCCCGACGGACTACCGCTCCGTCTACAAGGCCGTGCTCGACGAGTGGCTCGGCGAGGAGAACTCGCAGTCGCTGCTCGGCGGGCCGACGATCGAGACGCTGGTTCGCGGTGACGGGTACGCGGGTGCCCGCAGGCTGTTCAAGTGAGCTGGCTCGCGATCCTGCTCGCGATGGCCGGGATCGGCGGTCCGCCGGTCCAGGCGGCCAAGCCCGTGAAGTGCCCGACGGCCAAGACCCAGGCCGCGAAGGCCAAGCCGTGCAAGAAGAAGGCGCCGAAGAAGAAGACCAAGACGCCGGCCAAGCCGACGAAGCCGACGAAGCCCGGCGCGGACAAGCCGTCCGCGAACCCGTCGCCGCGTACGGACGCGCCGGCCGCCGGCGGCGACGACGCGCCGAAGGCCACGCCGACTCCCACGGCCACGCCGAAGCCGGGCGCGACGGCGACCCCGACGCCGACGACGCCGCCGGTGGCCACGCCCACTCCCGCGCCGCCGGGCACCTACCCGACGCGCACGAACGTCGATCTCACGGACATCCGCGAGTGGACCGTCCGCCCGTCCTACCGGATCCTCGCGGCCGGGCCGATCGACTTCAACGTCAACAACCGCGGTGAGGACGACCACAACCTCACCGTCCGTGACGACAAGGACCGCGACCTCGGCGAGCTCGAGCTCGCGCCGGGTGACGTGGGGACCCTGACGGTCACGCTCGGGCTGGGCGCCTACACGCTGTACTGCTCGCTGCCGGACCACGAAGCCGCCGGGATGAAGGCCACGATCAACGTGCGTTAGTCCGATCGGCGGTACCGCTTTACCGCCACTTTGCCGCCTCGGCCGATGCTGCCGATGCGATGAAGGGACTCAAGGACATGTGGAAGAGCGAGCGGCACGCCCGCTGGTTCTTCCTGGCCCACCTGCAGGGCGCGCTCGGCGCCGGCGCGGGCTACATCGCGCTGCTCGTGCTCGCGTACGACCGGATCGGCTCGGCGTGGGGCGCGACCGCCGTGCTGCTGGCCGACCTGCTGCCGGCGATGCTGCTGGGGCCGCTGTTGGGCGCGGCCATCGACCGCACGTCGCGGCTGGGCGGCGCGATCCTCGCGGACGCGATCCGCGCATCGGCGTTCGGCGCGCTCGTGTTCGCGGACGGGATCGTCGCGATGATCGGCCTCGCGTTGCTCGCCGGCTTCGGCACGGCGCTGTTCCGCCCGGCGACCTACGCGCTGATTCCGGGCCTGGTGGCGCCGGCGCGGCTCAACGTCGCCAACGGCTTGTTCAACGCGGTGCGCGACACCGGGCAGCTGCTCGGCCCGGTGCTGGCCGCGGGGTTGCTCGTGCTCGCTTCGCCGGCGGCCGTGCTGGGCGTGAACGCGATCACGTTCGCGCTGTCGGCGCTGCTGCTCTGCCGGCTGCGGGGCCACGTGCGCAGCGTGGCCACCCAGGCGGAGGAGGACGCCCCGACGGACCTGCGCGGCGTGCTGCGCGACCGGGTCGTGCGGACGATGATCGGCACCTCGGCGGCGGTCACGCTGTGCGCGGCGACGATGAACATCGGCGAGCTGGTGCTGGCCAAGGAGGACCTGAAGGTGGGCGCGACCGGCTTCGCGATGCTCGTCAGCGTGTACGGCTTCGGGCTCGTGTTCGGCGCCCTGTGCGCGGGCCGCGACGGCGGTGACCCGCGCGTGACCTACTTCGCCGGCCTCGGCGGGGTCGCGATCGGCATGGTCAGCACGGCGTTCGCGCCGGGGCTCGGGTTCGCGCTGTTCACGTTCGGCTTCACCGGCGCCGCGAACGGCCTGTTCAACACGAGCAACCGGATCCTGCTGCAACGCACGATCCCCGAGCAGGTGCACGGACGCGCGTTCGGGCTGGTCGACTCGCTCGACTCCTGGGGCTTCGGGCTCGCGGTGATCGCGGGCGGCGCGCTCGCCGCCGCGTTCAGCGGGCGGGCGATCTTCGGCCTCTCGGGCGCGGTCCTGCTCGTGGTGTGGGCGGGCGCCGCCTTCGCGCTGCGCGACCGCGCCCCACGCCTGACGCCGGTGCGAATCTAAAGAGGGACAGTCCCTCTTTAGATTCGCAACCCCAGGCTGACGGCCTCTTCGAGCCCCAGCGCGACGCCCTCGGCCACCGCGGCCGCGAACCCGTCCGCGCCCAGCGCCGCGCGCAGCTCGGCCTCCACGCGCTCGCCGAAGCGCTGCTCGTCCGGCTGGCGGGTGGTGCCCCGCTCCTCCCGCAGCTGCTCGGCGGCGCCCCACAGCTGTGCGCCCGCTCGTGGGTCGCCGCGCCGGCTGGCCGCGGCGGCGGCGGTCTCGAGGCAGCCGACGAGCCCGTAGGAATCGCCGGATCTCGTTCGCCCGCTCGAGCGCGAGGCGCAGCAGCGCGATCGCGCGCTCCTCGTCCTCGTCGAGCAGGACGCGCGCGAGCGACTCCTCCGTGGACGTCAGATGCGCCGGCTCGGCGACCCGGCGGGCGATCTCGACGCTCTCTTCCAGCAGCGCGATCGCCTCCGGGACGTTGCCCACCTCGTCGTGCACGATCCCGAGGTTCTGCGTGTAGCGGCCGACGGCGCGCTGGTCGCCGAGCTCGCGCGCGATGTCCGTCGCGTCCGCGTAGAGCGCGATCGCCATCTCGAAGTCGCCACGGTAGACAGCGAGGACGCCAAGATTGGAGACGATGCGCGCCTCGCGTTCGCGGATGCCGAGCTCACGGGTCCGCGCAAGCGCGTCCTCGAACAGCACGCGGGCGGCGTCGAAGTCGCCCTGCTCGGCCGCGAGGATGCCGGCGCCGTTGGACGCTCGCAGGCGGGCCTCGGCGCTCCCCCCGTCGAGCGCGAGGGCGTCGCGACACAGCTCGCGGCCCTCGCTGACGCCGCCGCGCAACAGCCAGTAGCGCCACATCGGCGCGACGAGCGCGATGGCGGTGTCGCCGTCCCGCGCGGCGATCGTGTGCCGGAGCGCCACGCGAAGGTTGTCGTGGTCGCTGTCGAGGCGTTCGAGCCACTCGCGCTGGTCGGCGCTGCCGAGCCCATCCTCGGCGCCCGCCATCAGCTCGACGTAGGCGCGGGCGTGCCGGTCACGGACGGCGCCTGCGTCCTCGAGCTGTTCGAGCGCGTACTCACGGACGGTCTCGAGCATGCCGAACCGGCCGTCGGCACGGGTCAGCAGGCTCTGGTCGGCGAGCGCCGCGATCCCGTCGAGCGCCTCGAGCCCGCACACCGCCTCGGCGGCTTCGAGCGTGAAGCCGCCGGCGAACACGCCGAGCTCCGTGAACAGCCGCTGGGCCTCCGGTTCGAGCAGGTCATAGCTCCAGCCGATCGCGGCGCGCAGCGTCTGCTGGCGCTGCGGCGCGTCGCGGGGGCCGCTGCTGAGCAGATCGAGCCGGCGCGAGAGCCGGTCGAGGATGTCCTGCGGCGAGAGGACCTTGATCCGCGCCGCCGCGAGCTCGATCGCCAGCGGGAGTCCGTCGAGCCGGCGGCAGATCTCCTCGATGACGCCGGTCGCGTCGTCGAGCAGGCGCGGGTTGACGGCGCGGGCGCGGCGCTCGAACAGCGCGACGGCCGGCTCGGCGGCCAGCGGGCCGAGCGCGAGCTCGTGCTCGGCGGCGAGATGGAGCGGCGCGCGGCTCGTCACCACGAGCTTCGAGCGCGGCGACGCGTGCAGGATCGCGTTGAGCGCGGGCGCGGCGTCGAGCAGTTGCTCGAAGTTGTCCACGACGATCAGCAGCTCGCGGCCCGCCGTCTCGCCGACCGCCGCCTCCAGCTCCGCACCCACCAGGCCCGGATCGTCCAGCGCGGCGAGCGTCACGAACCGCGCGCCCTCCGCGAACCGCTCACCGAGCCGGTGTGCGAGCTCCAGCGAGAACCGCGTCTTGCCGATCCCGCCCGGCCCGGTCAACGTGAGCAGCCGCACGTCCGGGTTGGCCAGCATGCGCGCGGCGACCTCCAGATCCTCCTCGCGCCCGAGCAACGGCGTCGCGGGCAGCGGCAGCGGCGGATGGCGGATCCGCCGTCGGTTCCAACCTAAAGGGGTCAGACCCTTTATGTGCGCGTTAAGGTCGCGTCGTGGGCCAGGATCTGGGCTTCGAGGCGTACGAGCTCGGGGCTGGGGTCCAGGCCGAGGTCCTCGACGAGGGCGTGGCGGGCGCGGCGGTAGGCGTCGAGCGCGTCGGCCTGGCGGCCCGAGCGGTAGAGGGCGAGCATGAGCTGGGCGTGGAAGCGCTCGCGGTACGGGTGGTCGGCGGTGAGGCGTTCGAGCTCGGCGACGAGCTCCGGGCCGCGGCCGAGGTCCAGCTCGAGCTCGAGGCGGCGTTCGAGCGCGTCCAGGCGGGCGCTCTCGAGCCGGTCGGAGTCGCCGCTGGCGGGACCGTAGAGCGGCGCGTCCGCCAGCGCCGGGCCGCGGAACAGTGCGAGCGCCTCGCGCAGCAGCTCCACCGCCTCGAGCGGTGGGGCGGTGCGGGCCTGAGCGGACAGCGCCTCGAATCGCTGCGAGGTCGAGCGTGCCCACGCGCACGGCGTAACCCGAGGGCCGCGTCTCGATCGTGTCCGGCCCGAGCAGCCGGCGCAGTTGGGAGACGTGGACCTGCAGGGCCTTGGTCGCCGTGGCCGGCGGGGTCTCATCCCACAGGACGTCGATCAGGCGCGTCGCCGAGACGGCACCGTCGCGATAGCCCAGCAGGAGCGTGGCGAGCAGCGCGCGGTGCTTGGGCGCGCGGAGCTCGATCTCGCCTTCCGGCCCGACGACCCGCAGCGGACCGAGGATCGCGAAGTCCATCGCGGCGGCACTTTACCGCGCCTTTGCTGCCGCGAAGCCGCACCGTCGGAGACTGCTCCCAACACAGCAAGCACGGCAACTGAGGAGTGGTTCACATGGGTTTCAAGTTCGATCCCGCCAACGGTTTCAAGTTCGGTCCCGCCCAGGGCTTCAAGTACGGCTGGAAGCTCTAACGCGCCAGCGATCTCCGGGAAGCTTGCGCCGGGGCATGGTCGCCGTGGCGCGGGAACAGCGGCGGCCCGCTGCCCGAGCGGGCCGCCGTGTTACACCCCGTCGAGGATCCGCCGGATCTTGCGCGCCGTCGGCTGGCCCTTCGGGCCGAGCGCCTGGGCGAACTGCGTCATCCGCAGCTCCTCCAGCAGCCACGGCACCTCGGCGAGCTCGCCCTCCGGCCGCCCGGCCACCTGGGCGCGCAGCACGTTGTCGTACAGGCGCTCGAGCTCGTTGATGCCCGCCATCCGGTCGCGGTCGACGGCCGCGTTCTTGGTCAGGCGCTGCAGCCGCCACTCCGCGCCGCGCAGGTAGCGCTCGACGTCGGCCAGCCGGTGCGCGCCGGTCGGGGTGATGAAGCCGGGGAAGACGAGCCGGCCGAGCTGCTGCGCGACGTCACGGCGCACCGGGTCGAACGCGGCGCCGTGCAGCTTGTCGAGCTCGGCGCGCACGTCCCGCGCGGCCTGAATGATCTTCACCACCGCGGACGACGATCCGCACGGTCTCGTCCCCGGCGTGCCCGGCGACGAACTGGCGCACCTGCTCGAAGCTCTCCCCGTCGTACACCGGCCCGCCCGCGCGATCCAGCAGCGTCGCGATCGCCGCGCTCGCGGCATCCTCGAGCACCGCGCGCGGGGACCCGTGCGGCGCCTCGATCAGCACGAGCTGCGCGGCGTTGCCCAGCTTGGAACCCTGGTATTGGCGCAGCGGGGAGGGGATCGTCAGCGCGAGCAGCTTGCGCGTTCCCGCGCGCATGTGCAGCGCCTGCGCCTCCGCGCTCTCCAGCGCCCGCACGCCGACCGTCGCGCCCTCGTCGACCAGGGACGGGTACGCGCGGACCGTCTGGTTGGTGCCCGGCAGCGCGACGACCTTCGGGATCTTCCCGAACGTCCAGCTCGTCTGGCCGGTGCTCTCGAGCTTCCTGGTCGCGGCGGCGAGCGCGCGCCGCAGCGACGGCCGGACCTTCTCCCGCAGCGCGGCCAGATCCTGGCCCGCGGCGACGACCTTGCCCTGCTCGTCCTCGATCGAGAACGTCATCTTCAGGTACACGGGCAGGCGGGAGAGGTCCCAGGCGTTCGGCGGGATGCGCACGCCGCGCTGGGCCTCGATCTCGGCGGTGAGCGCCTCCAGCAGCGGCGCGCTGCGCGGCTGCAGGCGCTTGAGCACGCTGTCCGCCACCTCCGGCACCGGGATGAGCTGCTTGCGGATGTCCTTCGGCAGCGAGCGGATCAGGGCCTCGACGAGCTCCGGGCGCATCGCCGGGACCAGCCACTCGAAGCCGGCGGAGCTCAGCCCCATCAGCCGCTTGAGCGGCACGTGGACGGTCACGCCGTCGTGCGCGGAGCCGGGCTCGAAGCGGTAGCTGAGCGGCAGCTCGAGGTCACCCTGGCGCCAGACGTCCGGCCGCCCGGCGACGTCCTCGGCCGCCTGCGGGTTGATCAGCAGCTCGCGCGTGAACGACAGCAGGTCCGGCCGCATCCGGCGCTCGTCGCGCCACCAGCGGTCGAAGTGGCGGCCGGAGATGACGGTCTCCGGCACGCGCGCGGCGTAGAAGTCGTACAGCGTCTGGTCGTCGACGAGGATGTCGCGCCGGCGCGCGCGCTCCTCGAGCGCCCGGATCTCCTCGACCAGCGCCTCGTTCTCGGCGACGAAGTGGTGGCGCGTGTCCCACTCGCCCTCCACCAGCGCGCGGCGGATGAACAGGTCGCGCGAGAGCTCCGGGTCGATCTGCCCGTAGCCCACGACGCGGCCGGCGACGATCGGCATGCCGTACAGCGTCGCCCGCTCGGTGGCGACGACCTGCGCCCGCTTGCGGTCCCAGCGCGGGTTCTCGAACGTGCGCTTGAGCAGGTGCCCGGCGAGCGGCTCCACCCAGCGCGGGTCGATCCGCGCCGCGGTCCGGCCCCACAGCCGCGAGGTCTCGACGAGCTCGGAGACCATCACCCACGCCGGCTGGCCCTTCACGCCCGACCCCGGCCACAGCGCGAAGCGCGCGTTGCGGGCGCCGATGTACTCCCGCCGCCCGGCGTCCTTGAGGCCCAGGTGCGACAGCAGCCCGGCGAGGATCGCCTGGTGGATCTGCTCCGGCTCGGCCGGCGTGTGGCTGCTCTTGATCCCGACGCCCTTGGCGGCCTGGCGGATCTGCCCCACCAGGTCCTGCCACTCGCGGATCCGCAGGTAGTGCAGGAACTCGCCCTTGGACTGCTTGCGGAACTGGTTCGCGGACAGCTCCGCGCGCTGCTCGTGCAGGTAGCGCCACAGGTTCCAGTAGGCGAGGAAGTCGGAGTTCTCGTCCGCGTGGCGCGCGTGCGCCTGGTCGGCCTGGGCCTGCTGGTCGGCGGGCCGCTCGCGCACGTCCTGGATCGAGAGCGCCGCCGCGATCACGATCACTTCCTCCACGCAGTCCAGCCCGGCGGCCTCGAGCACCATCCGGCCCATCCGCGGGTCGATCGGGAGCTGCGAGAGCCGGCGCCCGAGCTGCGTGAGGATGCGGCCGCTCTCGTCGAGCGCGCCCAGCTCCTGCAGCAGCGCGATGCCGTCGCGCACCTGGCGGCGGTCCGGCGGATCGAGGAACGGGAACGCCTCGATGTCGCCGAGGTCGATCGCCGCCATCTGCAGGATCACCGCGGCGAGGCTCGTGCGCAGGATCTCGGGGTCGGTGAAGCGCGGGCGCTCGTCGAAGTTCTCCTCGCTGAACAGCCGGATCGCGATGCCGTCGGCGACGCGGCCGCAGCGGCCCTTGCGCTGGTCGGCGGAGGCCTGCGAGATCGGCTCGATCGGCAGCCGCTGCACCTTCAACCGCGCGCTGTAGCGCGAGATGCGGGCCGTGCCGGGGTCCACGACGTAGCGGATGCCGGGCACGGTCAGCGACGTCTCGGCCACGTTGGTGGCGAGCACGACGCGCCGGCCCTTGTGCGGTTTCCACACGCGTTGCTGCGCGGCCGTGGACTGGCGCGCGAACAGCGGCAGGATCTCGACGTTGTTGAAGCGGCCCTCGAGCGCTTCCGCGGTGTCGCGGATCTCGCGCTCGCCGGACAGGAACACGAGGATGTCGCCGGGCGGCTCGCGCAGCAGCTCGTCGACCGCGTCGCCGATGGCGTCGGTCTGGTCGGCGTCCTCCTCCGGCTCGCGGTAGCGGACCTCGACCGGGTAGGTGCGCCCGCTGACCTCGATGATCGGCGCGTCGTCGAAGTGCTTGGCGAAGCGCTCCGGGTCGATCGTCGCGGACGTGATGATCACCTTCAGGTCCGGCCGCCGCGGGAGCAGCCGCTTGAGGTAGCCGAGCAGGAAGTCGATGTTCAGCGACCGCTCGTGCGCCTCGTCGACGATGATCGTGTCGTAGCGGCGCAGCAGCCGGTCGTTCTGGATCTCGGCCAGCAGCAGCCCGTCCGTGCACAGCCGCAGCAGCGTGTTCTCGCCGGACTTGTCGGAGAACCGCACCGCGTAGCCGACCGCGGAGCCCAGCGGCACCTTCAGCTCGTCGGCGATCCGCTCCGCGACCGTGCGCGCCGCCAGCCGGCGCGGCTGCGTGTGCGCGATCGCCCCGCGGACGCCGCGGCCCAGCTCCAGGCAGATCTTCGGGAGCTGCGTGGTCTTGCCCGAGCCCGTCTCGCCCGCGACGATCACGACCTGGTGGTCGCGGATGGCGTTGAGCAGGTCCTCGCGCCGGGCGGAGACCGGCAGCTCCTCCGGGTAGGAGACCGCGGGCACGGCGGCGCGGCGTTGCTCGAGCCGGGCGGCGGCCTTCTCGACGTCGCGATCCAGCCGCTCACGCGCCTGCGCATCGCCCTTGGCCAGGCGCTTGATCCGCTGCGAGAGGCGGAACTCGTCCTGGATCGTCAGCTCGGGGAGGCGCGCCTGGAGCACGCCCACTTACGTTATCCGCGCTGCAGCGCGCGTTCGAGGCGTTCGAGCCGGGCGATGCGGGCTTCGAGCGGCGGATGCGTGGCCGGCAGCATGAACTGCTGCGCGTCACGCGCGGGGAGGAGGTGGAACGCGTCGCCGACCGCCGCCGCGCGCAGGTCCTTCTGCGGGATCGCGACGAGCCCCTCGCTCACCTTCATCAGCGCCGACGCCAACGCCGCCGGGTTGCCCGTCATCCGCACGGCCGCGGCGTCCGCGGCGAACTCGCGGTACCGGGACAGGCCACGGCCGCCGAGCGTGCCGACCCAGCCGATCGCGACCGCCGTCGCCCCGCCGAGCAAGAGCGGCCACCAGCCCTGGCTGGCCACCCGGACACCGCCTGACAGCAGCGCTTCGCCGGGGGCGGCCACCACCGTCATGACCGCCGCGTCGCGGTTGGCGATGTGCGCCAGCTCGTGGGCGATCACGGCTTCGAGCTCGTGCGGCTCCAGCAGGTCGAGCAGGCCGACGCGTCAGGTGCAGCCGGAAGCCGCCGCGGGTGGTGCCCTCGACCCAGCTGTTGGGCATCGTCTGGCGGTCGAGCATGAGCGTCGGCTTGGCCAGGTCGGCCACCACGCACAGACGCTCGACGGCCGCGTGCAGCTCCGGCGCCTCCGCGGGGGAGAGACGGCGCCCCCGCGAGGAGGCGGCGACCCGCTCGCGGACGCACGGCGCAGACGCCGATGCCGAGCGAGAGCGCGACGACTCCCTGGATCTTCCAGTCGGCGAACCAGAACACCGCGATCAGCGCGGCGAGCACGACGATCGGCGTGATCAGGCCGACCGCGACCATCCGGACTACCAGCCCGAGGTCGGCGGGGAAGAGGTCGCGGCGCGTCTTCATCTCGACCATTATTGCGCTTCGGGGTCAGTTCGTCCCGTTCTCCTGGCGCGTCCGCGGGATGTGCCACGTGACCGGGCCGCTGGGCGTACTCGACGGTCCGGTCGTCCAGCGTCGTCGACGACGATGATCCTCCGGGACCGGCGGTTGGCACCCGAACAGTCGTCCAGTGTTGATGAACTCCCACGCTCTGTAGTTGCACCGGTGAATGGCCTGGTCTACGGTCGAGTTCACGCGTCGGCGCGGGAGGGTCTGCAAGGTTGCGCCGCGGCACTTACACGGAGGGATTTGTCCATGAAGCACCTGTTCCGCGCGGCGACGGCGATAGCCGCCACTGCTGCGTTCGGCACCTTTGCCGGTCCTGTGACCGCGCAGACGCCAAAGCCGAGCTACTACGACGAGCTCGTCGGCAATCTCGACGCGGCCAACTCGTTCGAGACCGTCCGCCACCTCGCCAATGACATCGGCGGGCGCTTCTCCGGCACGCGCCAGGAGGACCAGGCCGCCGCCTGGCTGCAGCAGCAGATGGACGGGTTCGGATATCAGACCAAGATCGACCAGTACCACGGGTCGGCGACGACTTCGTCGGGCGTGGTTCGCTCGCCGGACACCACGCTGTATCCCGGTCCGACCTGGATCATGCGGGCCGCCGGCAACTCGCGGATGACCGGGTACGACACGCCGGTCAGCGGCGAGGTCATCTGGATCAACAACAGCGGTGCCAGCGCGGCTGACTTCCCGGCTTCGACCACTGGCAAGATCGCGGCGGTCAACAACGTCACGGGCGCGGCGCGTGACACGGCGGTCGTCAACGCCGCGGCCGCGGGCGCGATCGGCGTGATCATCATGGGCACCGGCTCGTCACCGTCGGGAGCGTTCACGCTCGCCGCCGCGGCGACCATCCCGGTGGTGGCCTCCGCCGACGTGCAGTCGGACACGATCAAGGAGCTGGTGTGCGCTCCGGGTCCTGACGGCTCGGTGTTCGCCCCGCACGCGGGCGGTACCGTCGGGCCGACGCAGAACGGCCCCTGGTGCGCCGAGCAGAAGAAGTTGACGCTGACGATCGCCACCGAGACCGTCACCGCCAACGCGGCGGCCACCGTCGACGCTCCCGGCCTGTCGACGCGCGCGGTCATCACCGCTGAGAAGCAGGCTGTCAGCGATGTCTTCGACACGGCGCCGATCGTCGGCATGGGTGGTCACATCGACTCGACGTTCGGCTCGCCGGGCGCGCATGACGACGCCACTGGTGAGGGCATCTGGCTCGAGGTCGCGCGCGTCATGAAGAACCTGTCGCTCGACAAGGAGATCCGCTTCGGCGGCTTCGGCGGCGAGGAGCAGGGCCTGACCGGTTCCACCGCGTGGGGCAACGATCACCTCTACGTCAGCACGGATCACGACAACAACCCGCTGACGTCGAACCAGGTCGCCACTCCGCGTACGCAGAGCGCTGAGGCCAAGCGCTACATCGGCCAGTGGCAGATGGACATGACCGGCACGACTTTCGCTCCCGCCAAGCTGTGGGCGCTGACGGTCGACGGCCTGCCCAACCGCGTGACCGACGAGGCGTTCAAGGCCGCTCAGCGCAGCGGCATCACGACCGGTCCCGGCGGCTACTTCGATCAGTGCAAGCTGTCGCAGTCCGACCACGTGCCGTTCCACAACGCCGGCATCCCGGCGGCGCTGTTCATCCACCTCGACTACCGCAAGGCGCCCAGCGGCCTGTGCAACACCGGTACCGGCTCGAACTGCACTGGTTGCAGCTACAACATCGAGCCCGTCTACCACACGTCGCGTGACGCGATGGACAACGTCTCGCAGGTCTACCTGCAGGAGCAGCTCGACGTCATCGGCGCCTCCTACATCTGGAACGCGCTGAACGGTGTCTACATCACGGCCACCAACGCCGCCGGCGCCCCGGTCGCGAACGCGAACGTGACCGGCAACTGCGGTGACGGCGTGCGCCAGTTCGGCAAGACCGACGCGGCCGGCAAGCTCGAGGTCCGCGTCCCGCACGTGACCTGCGACTTCCAGGTCGGCAACGGCGTGGCCAAGGGCGTCGCCGTCGCCGGCGACGTCAACCTGCCCGTCGTGGCGACGAGCGTCGACGGCTCCGCGGGCGGAACCGTCCCGGCCACGCTGTCGCTGACGCTGGGCCAGCCGGCCACGTTCGGCGCGTTCACGCCGGGCCTCACGCGGACCTACGAGTCCTCGACGTCGGCGAACGTCATCTCGACGGCCGGTGACGCGCTCCTGAGCGTGTCCGACGCGAGCGCCAACGCCACGGGCCACCTGGTCAACGGCACGTTCTCCCTCCCGGAGTTCCTGCAGGCTCGCGCCCGCAACGCCGCCAACACCGGTACCGCCTACAACAACGTGGGCTCCTCGAGCTCACCGCTGAACCTGCTGACCTACAGCGGCCCGGTGTCCAACGACGCCGTGACGATCGGGTTCAGCCAGCTGGTCAAGTCGACCGACGCGCTCCGCACGGGCTCGTACGCGAAGACGCTGACCTTCACGCTCTCCACGACGAACCCCTAGTCGTAGAGCAAGTGCGGCCGGGGCGGCCCTCATCCGCCCCGGCCACCGCTCTGCCTATTCGTACTGGAGCGCGCTCAGCACGTTGATCTTCGACGCGCGCCGGGCGGGGATGATCGCCGCGAGCACGCCCGCCACGATCGCCACCGTCGTGAACGCGGCCAGCTCGACCAGCGGCAGCGAGAACCCGACGCCGTACTTCGAGAGCGCCTGGGTGATCAGCGCGGCCAGGAACAGGCCGAGCGGGATGCCCATCGCCGCGCCGATCAGGGCGGTGATGATGCTCTCGTGGCGGATCATGCGGCGCGCCTGCCGGCGGGTCATGCCCACCGCGCGCAGCATCCCGAGCTCACGCGTGCGCTCGTAGACCGCGAGCACGAGCGTGTTGACCATCCCGAACAGGCTCACGACCACGCTGAAGCCCAGCAGGACGTAGAGCATCTTCAGGATCATCGCCAGCCCGTCGGCGCGGCTCTTGGAGAACTCGGCCTCGGTGGTGAGCTTCGCGTCGGGGAACCCGGCGGTGGTCTTGGCCAGCGCCGCCTGCGTGCTCCCGTCCACGAACGTGAACAGGTTCTGCGGGCGGGCGAAGGCCCCGTCGAACGCCGCCTGGTCGATGCTGACGTCGCCCAGCAGGGCGTCCATGGCCGGTGCCTTGTGGATGCCGACGACGTGCAGCTTCAGCTGCTCGCCGCTGGAGGACTGCACGCTCAGCGCGCTGCCGACCTTGAGCGAGTGCTGGTCGGCGAAGCCGTCGCTGACGACCGCGCCGTCGTCGGCGAGCCCCTTGAGCGAGCCCTCCTGCCAGTCGTAGTGGTAGAAGTGGTCGATCGTCTTGGGGTCGATGCCCGAGACGGCGACCTCGTCGCCCGCGACCTTCGCGGTATCCGAGCGCACGCTCGAAGCGACCTTGACGCCGGCGGCGGCGACCGCCTCGTCGGCTGCGGCCGGGAACGAGCCACCGCCTTCCTTCGCGGTCAGCACGTAGTCGGCGTTGATCTGCTGCTTGACCGAGTCCTGGGTCGACGTGCGCAGGCCGGCGCCGAGCGTCGCCACGACCGTGACCAGCGCGAGGCCGATCATGAGCGCGGCCGCCGTGGAGGCGGTGCGGCTCGGGTTGCGGACGGCGTTCTCCCGCGCGAGCGGGTCCAGCGGCGCGCCGACGAGCTTCGCCAGCGGCTTGACGACCTTCGGGGCGAGCATGGCGATGCCCACGAACAGCGTCAGGACGCCGAACGGGAGCGCGATCAGCGTGCCGCCGAACAGCGCGAGGGCGATCAGGGCCAGGGCGGCCCCGCTGACCAGCAGCCCGGGCAGCGCACGGCGGTTCGGGGCGGCGGTGGCCGCCGAGCCTTCGCGGACGGCCGAGATCGGCGGGACGCGGGTGGCGCGCAGCGCCGGGATGATGCTGGCCACGAGCGTCACGATCGTGCCGGTGAGCAGGCTGATGATGATCGTCCGCTGCGCGAGCACGGTGCCGCTCTCCGGCAGGTCGACGCCGAGCGAGGCGAACAGCGCGCTCATGCCCTTGGCGATCCCGAGCCCGGCCAGCAGGCCGAGGACGGACGCGAGCAGGCCGACGACGAACCCTTCGAGCACGACCGAGCGCATCACCTGGCGCCGCGAGGCGCCGAGCGTGCGCAGCGTCGCGAACTCCCGCGAGCGCTGGGCGACGGTGATCGAGAGCGTGTTGAGGATCACGAACGCGCCGACGAACAGCGCGATGCCGGCGAAGCCGAGCAGGAAGTACGAGATGAACTTCAGGCTCTCGTTGACGTCCTTGGAGTCGGCGGCCGCCTGGGCGTCGCCGGTCTTGACGTCAGCGGTCTTGGGCAGCAGCGGCTGGATCGCCTTGGCCAGCTGCTCCGGCGTGGTGCCCTCGGCGGCCTTCACCGAGATGCTGTCGTAGGCGCCTTCCTTGCCGAACAGGGCCTGCGCCGTCGGGAGGTGGAAGATGGCGAGCGAGACGCTGCCCAGCGAGTCGACGGACCCGTAGGTGGCGATGCCCGTGATCTTGAACGGCCGGGCCGGGCCGGTGGCGGCGGCCTTGATCGTGTCGCCGACCTCGAAGCCCTGCTTGCTCGCCATGGCGGCGTCGAGGACGATCTCGTCGTCGGCGTCCGCCCAGTCGCCCTGCTTGAGCTTGAGCGGGGAGAACTGGTGGCCGGCCTCGTCGATGCCGACGCCCATCGTCTGGCCCGCGCGGCCGATGATCTCGCCCTCGCTGTCGAGCAGCTTGGCGGGGTTGGAGTTGCTCTGCAGGTCCTGCAGGGAGCCCGCGGCCGCGGCGACGGCGGGGAGGGCCTCGATGTCCTTCAGCAGCGACTCGGGAACGGTGGCGCGGCCACCGGTGGAGAACTCGACGAGCTGCTTGCCGTTGACGACGGCGTCGGTGCCCTCGTAGGACTCCTCGAAGATGCCGTCGAACGCTTTCTGCATCGTGTCGGTGAGCACGAACGTGCCGCTCACCATCGACACGCCGATCACGACCGCCAATGCGGTCAACAGGGCGCGGACCTTGCGGCCGGCGAGACCCTTGAGGGCGACCTTGATCATCGCGCCGTGACCTCTTCCGAGCGTCTCGAGGATCGTGTGGGCGTCCGACGGGCCGAGGTCACGCACGATCTCACCGTCGGCGAGGAACAGCACGCGGTCGGCGATCGCCGCGGCGTGCGCGTCGTGGGTGACCATCACGGTCGTCTGGCCGAGGTCGGTGACCATGCTGCGCAGGAGCGTCAGGATCTCGCCGCTGGTGCGGGAGTCCAGGTTGCCGGTCGGCTCGTCGGCGAACATGATCGTCGGCCGCGAGACGAGCGCGCGGGCGATCGCGACGCGCTGCTGCTGGCCGCCGGAGAGCTCGGACGGGCGGTGACCGAGCCGGTCGCTGAGCCCGACGCGGTCGGTGAGCTCCCGCACCCACTCGGCGTCCGGCTTGCGGCCGGCGAGCGTGAGCGGGAGCACGACGTTCTCGGCCGCCGTGAGCATCGGCAGCAGGTTGAAGAACTGGAAGATGAAGCCGATGTGCTCACGCCGCAGGAGCGTGAGGTCGGTGTCGGAGAGCTGCGTGATGTCCTGGCCGGCGATCGTCACGCTGCCCTCGGTCGGCTGGTCGAGACCGGCGAGGATGTGCATCAGCGTGGACTTGCCGGAGCCCGATGGGCCCATGACGGCGGTCAGCTCGCCGGTGGCAATGCCGAGGTCGACGCCGCGCAACGCGTTCACGCAGGTCTCGCCCTGGCCGTAGCGCCGGACGAGGCCGGTCGCCTCGACGACGGTGGAGCTCTGGAGGAGGATCGAATGCATGCCTCCAAGCTCCCAGCCGGGAGGCTGTCGATCTGCGGGGCTTCCCGGAGAGTCGTGGTACGCAAATGCGCACCCGGACCTACGCCCTGAGGAACGTGAGCACGGCGAGCACCCGACGGTGGTCGTCGGTGCCGGCCGCGATGCCGAGCTTGTCGAAGATGTTCGTCACGTGCTTCTGCACGCCGCGGTCGGAGATCTCCAGCCGCTCGGCGATGCCCTGGTTGGAGCGGCCCTCGGCCATCAGCTCGAGCACCTCGCGCTCGCGGGCGGTGATCTCGTCCAGCGGGCCGGTCGCGCGGCGCTTGGAGAGCAGCTGGGAGACGATCGTCGGGTCCAGCGCCGACCCGCCCGCGGCCACCCGGCGGATCGCGTCGGCGAAGTCGTCGAGGTCCGCGACGCGGTCCTTGAGCATGTAGCCGACGCCCTCGGCGCCGCTGTCGAGCAGCTTCATCGCGAGGCCGACGTCGGCGTGCTGAGAGAGCACGAGCACGCCGGTGCCGGGGTGCTGCGCGCGGATCGCGAGCGCCGCGCGCAGGCCCTCGTCGGTGTGGGTCGGCGGCATCCGCAGGTCGACGATGGCGACGTCGGGCGTGTGGTCGAGGACGCTCGCGACGAGCTCCTCCGCGTCGGCGGCCTGCCCGACGACCTCGAAGCCTGCTTCGCCCAGCAGCAGCGCGACGCCCTCCCGCAACAGCATCGTGTCGTCCGCCACCACTACGCGCATGGGATCTCCGCTCTCAGCCG
This sequence comes from uncultured Solirubrobacteraceae bacterium, assembly GCA_963724195.1. Lineage (GTDB taxonomy): Bacteria > Actinomycetota > Thermoleophilia > Solirubrobacterales > Solirubrobacteraceae > Solirubrobacter. Next base: position 71,316 of record CAVRTQ010000005.1, read on the forward strand.
TGTTCCGCCCGCAGGTGGGCTCCAGACCTTCAATCGCCCGTCGAGGGCTTCCACCCGGTCGGCGAGGCCGCGCAGCCCGGAGCCGTTCGCCGGGTCCGCGCCGCCCTTGCCGTCGTCGGTGACCTCGACGATCAGCGTGTAGTGCTCGTGCGTGACCGCGACTGTCGGCCGTGCTGGCCTCCGCGTACTTGGCCACGTTGGTCAGGCCTTCGGCGATCAGGTAGTACGCGGCGACCTCGACCTGCGGCGGCGGGCGGTCGGGGAGGTCGAGCTCGAGCGCGACGCGGACCGGCGCGCGCGCGGCGAGGGATTCCAGCGCGACCGGCAGCCCGTGGTCGCTGAGGATCGCGGGATGGATGCCGCGCGCGATATGGCGCAGCTCCTCCAGCGAGGCGTTCAGCTCCTCACGGGCCATGGCCAGCAGCTCGGCTTCCTTGCTGTCGGCGGGGACCTTGCCGGCGACCAGGCGCAGGACGACGCTCAGGCTCACGAGCCGCTGTTGGGCGCCGTCGTGGAGGTCGCGCTCGAGCTTGCGGCGGGCGGTGTCGCCGGCTTCGACGATGCGGGCGCGAGAGGCGCGCAGGTCGCTCAGGCGGGCGCGCAGGTCGGCCTGCAGACGCTCGTTCTCGAGCGCGATGCCGGCGGCGGAGGCGACGGCGCCGACCAGCTCCGGCTCGTCCTGGAGCGTGGCGTCGTGGATGATCGCCGCCACCGGCGTGCCGTGGCGCTCGACGTAGGTGGCGACGCGGCCGTCGGTCGGCAGCTGCAGCGGCTCACCGTCCGGCGGCGACGTACGCCTCGTACTCCGGCACCCAGTACGCGAGCTCGAGGCTCGGGTCACGCAGCGCGCGGGCGAGCGAGTCCCGCAGCGCGCCGGGGTTCGTCGGCTCGCGCAGGTCGACGAGCAGCGCACCCACGCCCGAGCGGGCGAGGCGGGCGCGCAGCAGGCCGACGAGGAAGATCACCGGTACGGCGGTCAGCGTCAGCAGCGCGAATCGGAACAGCGTCGCGGGGTCGCGCCCGAGCTTGTCGAGCAGGTAGACGCCGGCGAACATCGCCATCGCCGCCGCTCCGCCGAGCACCGGGGCGAGCGCCCGCCGGAGCGGTCCGCTCGCGCTCTGAGATAGCGGCGCACCAGGACCACGGCGAGCGTCACCAGCGAGCTGATGATGATGACCCGCTGCACCGTGTCGACGGTGTCCGCGACCCCGGGGGCGTCCCACACCTGCATCGCGTTCTGCGGCACCCCGGACTCCCCGAAGCTGTCGAAGTCCAGCGTCATCAGCCAGAGCGCCTCGAGCGGGACCGCGACGATGAACAGGGCGCCGACGATCACGCGATCGAGCGTGGTCTCGAGCCGCATGAGCGGGAAGCCGGCCAGCAGGAACGCGAGCGGGACCATCCACAGGTCGCCGACCCAGATCCCGAACGTCAGCCCGATCGAGCCGCCCCCGTGACGCAGCAGCTGCGAGACGAACCACACGATCCCGATGGTCACCATCAGCGCGCCGACCGGGTTCTCCGGGCGCCGGACCCAGGCGGCGATGCCGCTGGCGGTGAACGACCAGCCGACGAACAGCGCCAGCAGCGTGTCGGTGCCGTACCCCGCCTTCAGGCCCGCGACGATCACGGCCGCGACGCCGACGGCGACGCCGACCCAGATCAGCGCGACGCGCCGCACGCCGGGGCGGAGGTCGAGCGTGGGCGTGGCATCGAGCGTGGCCGTGGGGGCGACGACTACGCCGATGGGGTGGCCGGCGCTAGGGTCCGGCGACGATGCCCGAGACGCTGCAGCTGTTGCATTACGAATACGTGTCCGACATGGCGGACAAGCGTGCGCCGCATCGCGACGCGCATCTGAGCCTGATCGAGGAGTACCACGCGGAAGGCAAGCTGGTGATCGCCGGGGCGGTCGGGGATCCGGTGCACTCCGGGTTGCTGGCGTTCCGCACGGCCAAGGACGCCGCGGCGTTCGCGGATGAGGACCCGTACGGCGCCGCCGGCCTCGTGGTGGGGAAGAAGATCGAGCCCTGGACCGTCGTGGCCAGTTGATGCTCTTCTCACGCCTCGCGGACCTGCCGCTCGAGATCGATTCGTACTCCTTCGAGCGGCTCACCGGCGGGGAGCGCATCACGACGATGCTGCGGCTCGTCGGCGGTGGGACCTACGGCGTCGGCGAGGAGATCGGCGGGATGGCCGCCGAGTACCACGACACGCTCGCGGAGATGACGTCGTGGCCGCTGGCCGGGTCGTGGACGCTGGAGTCGTTCCTGGATGCGCTGGCGTCGTTCGATCAGTGGGGCGGCGAGGAGCCCGAGTGGGGGGACTTCGCGCGACCGTTCCGCAACTGGATGTTCGAGTCGGCGGCGTTGGACCTGGCGCTGATGCAGGCCGGCGTGTCGCTGGCGGATGCCCTGGGTCGCACGCCGGGCGACGTCACGTTCGTGAACTCGTTCCCGCTGGGCGAGGGCGCGTCTCTGGATGTGCTGCACCGGCGGGCCGCGATGTACCCGACCGTCGGCTACAAGGTCGACGCGGCGCCGTCGTGGACGGCGGACACGGTGCGCGCGTTGGCGGCGACCGGGCTCGTGCGCACGGTGGACTTCAAGGGCCGCTACGGGCTCGAGGTCGAAGGTGACTTCGCGCCGGTGTACGAGGCGGTCGTCGAACTGCTTCCGGACGCGCTGATCGAGGACCCGCACGCCGGCGTCGAGGGGCTGCCGATCGAGCGCGTGTCCTTCGACGCGCCGATCAAGCGGGTCGCGGACATCGGCGACACGCGGACGATCAACATCAAGCCCACGCGGATCGGCGGGCTGCGGCCGCTGCTGGAGATCTACGAGCACTGCGCGGAGCACGGCGTCGCGATGTACGGCGGCGGCATGGGCGAGCTGGGGCCGGCGCGGATGCAGATCCAGCTGCTCGCCGCGCTGTTTCACCCGGACGGGCCCAACGATGTCGCGCCGCCGGCGTTCAACCTGCCCGAGCCGGTCGAAGGGCTCCCGCCGAGCCCGCTGATCGTCGGTTCGCCGCCGGTCGGGTTTCGCCTTCGGTAGCCTCGGGCGACGCGGATCACCGCATTTCGTCGGATCCGGGTGAAGGGCGACTACCTTCATCCGGGTCTTGACGAAGCTGCGCACCTCCATCACCGCCTCCGCCGCCGTCGCGCTGTTCGCGGCCGCCCCCGCGGTCGCTGCCGCCCAGGACGGCGGAGACACCACGCTCGGCGGGACCGTGCCGAGCTTCACCGAGCTGGTCCTGCCCAAGGCGAAGACCGCGCTCCAGACCTTCCCGACGGCCAAGACGTACACCTCGTCGTTCCAGGTCGCGGTCACCACCACCGAACCCGCGCTGCAGCTGTCGCTGGCCGACGGCGACGTGTCCTCGGGCAGCAAGCGCGGCCGGCTGGCCAGCGGCTCGAAGCTGCTCCCGTTGCCGGTCCAGGCGCGCGTCGGCCGCACCGCCTTCGCGCCCTTGAACCTCGCGGTCGACACGCCGCTGAGCCGGTTCACCGGCCCGTTGAGCCGCGGCAAGGCGACCGTCAACCTGCGCCAGACCGTGGAGAAGAAGGCCGCGGGCCGCTACCGCAAGCTGGTGCTGGTCACGGTCTCCCTCGACACGCCGTTAGGCGACGGCGGTGAGCTGCGGGGACGTCGGCCTGGATGTTGCCGAGGTTGGGGCGGGCGAGGTAGAAGCCCTGGCCGCAGCCGACGGAGAGGCCCTTGAGGCAGCAGAGCTCGTTCTCGTTCTCGATGCCTTCGGAGACGACGGTGGCGCCGACGTCCTTGGCGAAGGCGACGATCGCGGACGCCAGGGACTGGCGGACCGGGTCGTCGTCGATGCCGCACACGAGGGTGCGGTCGAGCTTGAGGATGTCCGGGTTCACGCGGGTGACGTGGCGGAAGGAGGCGAAGCCGGAGCCGACGTCGTCGACCGCGACGCGGACGCCGAGGTCGCGTAGACGGTCGAGCTGGGCCGACAGGGCGACGTAGTCCTCGACGGGCTGGTGCTCGGTGATCTCGACGACCAGCGGGCGGTCGGACTTGTGGCGAGCGATGACGAACGCGAGCTCGTCGTGTTCGAGCACGGCGGGCGAGACGTTCAGCGCCAGGTAGCGGCCGGCCGGGAGCGGGTCTCGTGGCATTCGAGCGCGAGCCGGATCACGGCCAGCTCGAGGTCGACGCCCAGGTCGACGGCGTGCGCGTCCAGGAAGCAGCGTTCGGTGGGGATCGCGTGGCCGTCGGCGTCCTTGAAGCGCGCCAGGGCTTCGGCACCGACGACACGGCCCGAGGCCAGGTCGACGATCGGCTGGAAGGCCACATCGAGGCCGAAGCCGTCGATCATGCGCTGGATCCGGTCCTCCACACGCCGGCGGCGCTCGGCGTCCAGGGACACGCGCTCCTCGTGGGCACGGGCACGCTCGCGTTCGGCGACGAGGTTGGCCGTGAGCTCGTCCTCGAACTCGCGCAGCTTCTCGGCCACGGCGATGAAGCCGATCAGCAGGCCGACGGCGGGGATCGCGAACTGGCCGGCGCGCAGCGCCAGGGAGGCCCACCAGGCGCCCTCGAACAGCTGCGAGGCCCACAGGTAGGCGAACGCGTCGAGCGCGGAGAGCGACAGCAGCGCGAGCACGCACATGTCGCCCCACGAGACGGCGCCCGCGGCGCGGCGGTACCACACGAACGCGACGCCGCCGGACACGAGCACGAGGCCACCGACGGCGGCGCGCATGACCGGGGAGAACCCGTCGCTCGAGGCGAGATCGCCGAGCGGGGAAGGGGCGACGGCGGCCCAGGCGAGGAGGAGGGCACCCAGGCCGCCGAAGATGAGCAAGTGGCGCAGTGACGGGGTGACGCCGGCGAGCGCGATGATCCCGGAGCCGGCGAGCAGCGCGTGCCAGATCAGGTAGCGGGCGGCGTTGGCGTCGTCGGTCTGGCGCACCGGGCCACCGTTGGGGAACAGGCTGGGCAGCGCGACCAGCGTCATGATCAGGCCGATCAGGGCGAGCGTGGTGCCGACGGAGAGCCACGCGAGGCGCTCGTCGCCGGTGCCCCGGGCGGAGGCGTGAGAACATGTGGCTCACCAATGCGGCACAGACGATGCCGAGGGTGAGGCACGCGGGGACGGCCGCGCTGGATTCGCCGTCCCCGCCCGCCAGGGGAACAAACGCGGCCACCACGGCCATGACCACGCACGCACCCAGCAACCGCAAAGTCACGGAAACGGATGGGCGGGCTGTGAGCAGTGGGGACATGTAGGCCTAACTGGGGTGCACGTTGGACGGAAAGCACAAACGCCCGCCGGCGTCCAGACTTGCGGCTAAGTGGCCGAACGGACCACACTGGCCTTGTGCCGAACCCCGCCCTGCCGCTCTACGCCGACGAACTCGAGCGCACGTTGCTGCCGCTCGAGCGCGCCACCCAGCTCCCCGGGAAGGCCTTCACCGATCCCGCCGTCCTGGCGTGGGAGCAGGTCAACTTCTTCGCTCGCGGCTGGATCTGCGCCGGGCACGTGGCGCAGGTGTCGGAACGAGGACGATTCCTCAAGATCGAGACCGGTGGAGAAAGCGTCATCGTCGTCGGCGACGAGGACGGCCTCCCGCGCGCGTTCCTGAACACCTGCCGGCACCGCGGCGCGCAGCTCGTCACCGAGCCCGAGGGCCGGCTGCGCCGTCTGCAGTGCCCGTACCACGCGTGGTCGTACGGCTTCGACGGCTCGCTGCGCAACGCGCCGTTCACGGAAGGCCTGACGGACTTCGACCCGGCCTGCTTCGCGCTGCACGAGGTGCGGCTCGCGGTGGTCGAGGGCCTCGTCCTGCTCGACCTGTCCGGCGACGGCCCCTCCGCCGCAGGACCACATCGGCGACCTCGCGCAGCACATGGCCGCGTACCGCCTCCCGGAGCTGAGGCGCGCGAAGCAGATCGTCTACGCGGTCGGCGCGAACTGGAAGGCGATCGCCGAGAACTACAGCGAGTGCCTGCACTGCCCCGGCGTGCATCCGGAGCTCAACCGCCTCAGCCACTACCTCACGGGCGAGACCTACGCGGGCGCGGGCCTGTGGTGCGGTGGGTCGATGACGCTCGCGGACGGCGTCGAGACGATGTCGACGGACGGGGCGACCCACGCGCGCCGCGCCATCGAAGGCGTCGACGAGCGCGTGATCCTCTACTTCCTGATCTTCCCGAACACGCTGGTCTCGCTGCACCCGGACTACGTGATGCTGCACACGCTGTGGCCGCGCGCGCACGACCGCACGGAGGTCGTGTGCGAGTGGTTCTTCGAGCCGGAGACGATGGCCGAGCCGGGCTTCGATCCGACCGACGCCGTCGACTTCTGGGACCAGGTCAACCGCGAGGACTGGCACGTCTGCGAGCTCACGCAGCAGGGCATGAACTCGGCCCGCTTCACACCCGGCCGGTACACGACGCAGGAGGGTGACGTGCACGTCTTCGACCAGATGGTCGCCTCCCGCTACCTCGCGGCCGTGCGCTGAGGCGGCTCAGCGCCCGACGCCGGCGCGGACGGCGGCACGGCGGTTCCACGGCGCGCAAACCTACCCGAGGGTCCCGTGATTGCCTGCTGACAAGGCGCGCGCCGCCGGATAGATTCCGGGCGTGGTCACGAACCGCATCCATCTATGCGGTCGTCTTGTCGTGGAGTTGCACGGACAGCGACTCGAGGATTCCCTGCGCGGGCGCCAAGGGCGGCTCCTGTTCGCGTACCTGGCGATCAACCGCGACCGCCCGGTGCGGCGTGACGAGCTCGCCGAGGCGCTGTGGTCGGGCAAGGGCGCGCCGCCCGCGTACGAGTCGCTGCTCGCCCCGCCGCTGAGCCGCCTGCGCAAGGCGCTCGGCCCGGGCGTGCTCGAAGGCCGCAGCGAACTGCAGCTCGTGCTTCCCGAGGACACCTGGATCGACTGGGAAGTGGCGCGTGCGCGTACGCGCGAGGGCGGCTGGGACGCCGCGCGCGAGGCGGTCGAGATCGCCGATCGCGGCCTCCTGCCCGGGCTCGAGGCACCGTGGATCGACACCAAGCGCCGGGAGCTGGCCGACCTGCGCGTGGAGGCGCTGGAGGCCACGGCGCACGCCGGTGCGCTGCTCGGCGGCGCCGCGCTGCCCGAGGCGGAGCAGGCCGCTCGCGCGGCGGTCCAGGCCCACCCGTACCGGGAGTCGGCGCGAGCGGTGCTGATGGAGGTGCTGCGGGCCCGCGGCAACGTCAACGAGGCGTTGCGCGTGTACGAGGACATCCGCGTGCTGCTGCGGGAGGAACTCGGGTCCTCACCCGGCGCGGCGCTGGTCGCTCTGCACCAAGCGCTGCTGCGCGACGACCCTGCGCCGACGCCGGCCGCGCCCGTGGCGAAGCCGATCCCGCGCTCCTCCACGCTCGTCGAACGCGACCGCGAAGTGGCGCTGCTCGACGGGCTGCTGCAGGAGGCGACGCTGGGCGAGGGCCGCGCGGTGCTGATCGAGGGCCCGCCCGGCATCGGCAAGTCACGCCTGCTGGCCGAGTTCCGCCGCCGCGCGGTGGCGGACGGCGCGCACGTGCTCAACGCGCGCGCGGGCGAACTCGAGCGCGAGTTCCCGTTCGGCGTCGTCCGCCAGCTGTTCGAGGCCGTCGTCACCGACCCCGACGCGCTCGCGGGCGCCGCGGCGGCCGCGCGGGTGGTGTTCGCCTCGCCCGAGAACGGCACGCCCACCGGCGACGCGAGCTTCGCCGCGCTGCACGGCCTCTACTGGCTCACGCTCAACCTCGCCGCCGAGCGGCCGCTGCTGCTCGAGATCGACGACCTGCACTGGTGCGACCGTCCGAGCCTGCGCTTCCTCGCCTACCTGGTGCGCCGGCTCGAGGGCCAGCCCGTGCTGGTCAGCGCCAGCGTCCGCACCGGTGACGCGCCGACCGACGCCGCCCTGATGGCCGAGATCGCCAACGATCCCGCCACCGCCCACGTCCGGCCCGGGCCGTTGTCGGAGGAGGCGGTCGGCGAGCTGGTCGCCAAGCGGCTGGGCGCGGAGCCCGACGCCGCCTTCCGCCAGGCCTGTCACGGCACGACGGGCGGGAACCCGCTGCTCGTCCGCCAATTGCTCAACGCGCTGGAGACCGACCACGTCCGCCCGGACGCCGCGCACGCCGACGTGGTGCGCGCGATCGGTTCCCGCGCCGTGTCGAGCTCCGTGCTCCTGCGGCTCGCGCGGCTGCCGGGCGAGGCCGCGACCGTCGCCCGCGCGGTCGCCGTCCTGGGGGAGAGCGCGGAGCTGCCGACCGTCGCGGCGTTGTCCGGCCTCGACGAGGCGCAGGTGGCGGGCGCGATGGCGGCGCTGGCGCGGGCGGAGATCCTGCGCCCCGAGCCGCCGCCCGGTTTCGTGCATCCGCTCGTGCGCGACGCCGTCTACACGGGGTTGCCGCTGGGCGAGCGTGAGCTCCTGCACGCCCGCGCCGCCGGCGTCCTGCGCGAACGCGGCGCGCCGCTCGACCAGGTCGCGGGCCAGCTGATGCTCACGCCCGGGCGCGGCGACGCGGCGGTGGCGCGGCTGCTGCACGAGGCCGGGAACGCCGCGATGTCGCGCGGCGCCGTGGACAGCTCCGTCGGCTACATGCAGCGGGCGCTGGAGGAGCCGCCCGCGCGCGACGACCGCCCGCGGCTGCTGCTCGACCTCGGCGAGGCGGAGGCGCTCACGCGCGGCCCGGACAGCGCGCTGCACCTGCGTGACGCCTACGACGGGCTGACCGACGTGCAGCTGCGGATCCGCGCCGCGAACGCGCTGGGGCGCGCGCTGCTGTTCACCAGCTCACCCGCGGAGGGGTCGCGCGTGGCGCTGGAAGCCGCCGCCGCGTTGCCGGAGGACCTCGCCGACGAGGCGCTCGGCCTGCGGGCCTTCGCGCTCATGGGCGTGCCGTTCGGCGCGATGGATCCCGCCGAGATGCGGCCGGTGCGCGAGTGGCGGGGGCGGCCGCTGGAGACCATCGGTGAGAAGCTGATGGGCGCCGTGTCCGCGCTCGAGTGGACCCAGGCCGGCGGGCACGTCGACGAGGTCATCCCGCAGGCGTTCCGCGCGCTGGCCGGCGGGGAGCTGCAGCAGCGCGACCCGAACCTGCTGACGCTCGCCGCGCTGCTGCCGTTGATCGTCGGCGACCGCGACGAGGCCCTCCGGCTCTTCGATCTCGGCATGGTCGAAGCGCACCGCCGCGGCTCCCTGTTCGCCGTCACCGGCATGTACCTGTGGCGCGGGTTCAGCCTGTTCTGGCGCGGCGACCTGATCGATGCCGAGGAGGAGCTGCGCGCCTCCTTCGACCAGGCCGAGTCGTGGGGCTACGGCCCGGACACCCTGCAGTGGAACGCCGCCCATCTCTCGTGGTGCCTGACCGAGCGCGGCAACCTCGGCGAGGCGCGCACGGCGCTGATGCGGGCGCGCGAGCGCGGCGGCCGCTCCGACGGCGCGCGGTACTGGTGCAACGCGCGGCTCGAGCTGCTCGTCGCGGAAGGGTCCTACGAGGAGGCCGTCGAGGCCGCCGACGAGTACGCGGACCGCTTCCGCCACTACCACAACCCCGCCGCCGCCCGTTGGAGCGGCCTGCGGGCGGTGGCGCTGGACGCGCTCGGCATGCAGCGCAAGGCGATCGAGCTCGCCGCCGAGGAGCTCGACCGCGCCCGCGACTGGGGCGCTCCCGGCACGGTCGCCCGCTCCCTGCGCGTGCTCGGCCTGCTCGAAGGCCCGGAAGGGCTGGAGCGGTTGGAGGAGGCGGTCGAGCTCGTGGCCAAGGGCTCCTGCCGGCTCGAGCTGGCCAAGTCCCTGGCGGGCCTCGGCGGGCTGCGCCGCCTGGCGGGCCGGCCCGACTACGCCCGCGAACCCTTGACCCGCGCGCACGAGCTGGCCGAGGTGTGCGGCGCCGAGCGGCTCTTGAGCACCATCCGGAGCGAGCTGCTCGCGGTGGGCGTTCAGCCGGCCTCGGCGATGCCGCACGGCGTGGCGTCCCTGACCGCGACCGAGCGCCGCGTGGCCGCCTTGGCCGCCGCGGGCCGGGCCGAGCGCGAGATCGCGCAGGAGCTGTTCGTGACCCCCCGGATCATCCAGATCAAGCTGGGCAGCGCGCTGCGCAAGCTGGGCGCGACGTCGCCGGGCGAGCTCGCGATGGCGCTCGAAACCTAAAGCGGGACAGTCCCGCTTTAGGTTCGGCAACGTCGCGGCAAGCCGCGGGCAACCCGCACCCGCGACGGTGCGCGGCATGACGATGATCGATCCCGCTCCGGCCCTGCGCGACCTCTGCGGCGGTGCCATCGCCCTGCCCGGCGACGACGGCTACGACGCTGCCCGCCAGGCGTTCAATCTCGCCGTCGACCAGCGCCCCGCGGCCGTCGCGTACCCCGCGGACGAGCACGAGGTGGCGGCCATCGTCCGCGCCGCCCGCGAGCACGGCCTGCGCGTCGCGCCGCAGGCCACCGGCCACAACGCGGGTCCGCTGGGCAGCCTCGACCGCTCGATCCTGGTCAAGACGAGCGGGATCGGCGGCGTGGAGATCGACGCCGTCAACCGGATCGCCCGCGTCGGTGCCGGCGTGCTGTGGGAGGAGGTCGTCGACGCCGCCGCGCCGTACGGTCTGATCGCGCTCCACGGCTCCAGCCCGAACGTCAGCGTCACGGGCTACTCGCTCGGCGGCGGCATGGGCTGGCTCGCACGCAGCCACGGCCTGCAGGCCAACAGCGTCACCGCGATCGAGCTCGTGACCGCCGAGGGAGAGCTGGTGCGCACGGACGCGCAGCACGACCCCGAGCTGTTCTGGGCGCTGCGCGGTGGCGGCGGCAACTTCGGCATCGTCACCGCGCTCGAGTTCCGCCTCTACCCGCTCAGCGAGGTCTACGCGGGGATGATGCTGTGGGACTGGACCGAGGCCGAGCGCGTGCTCACGGCCTGGGCGCAGTGGGCGGTCGACGCGCCCGACCACGTCACCACGTCCTTCCGGATCATGCAGCTCCCGCCGCTCGAGGCGCTTCCGGAGCTGCTGCGCGGCCGCAACGTCGTGATCATCGACGGCGCCGTCCAGGGCGACCCGGCCGTGCTCGACCCGCTGCGCGCGCTCAGCCCCGAGCTCGACCTGTTCGGCATGGTCCCGGCGCCCGCGCTCGTGCGCATCCACCAGGACCCGGAGGACCCGATGCCGTCCGTCGGCGACACCGCGCTGATCGCCCAGCTCCCGGCGGAGGCCGTCCAGGCGCTGATGGCCGTCGCCGGCCCGGGCTCCGGCTCGCCGCTGGAGATGGTGGAGTTCCGCCAGGGCGGCGGTGCGCTGCAGCGCGCGACGCCGGGCCACGGGGCAATCGCCGGCGTCCCCGCGCAGTTCGTCCTGTTCACCGGCGCGCTCGCGCTGGACCCGGAGATGGCCGCCGCCAAGCAGGCGCACATGGCCAAGCTCAAGGCCGCGCTGGCCCCGTACACCCGCGCCGGTCACTACCTCAACTTCGCCGAGGAGCAGGTCGACGTGTCCGAGACCTTCGACACCGACACCTGGGCGCGGCTGTGCGCCGTCAAGGACCGCCTGGACCCGGAAAACACGATCCACGCGAACCACGCCATCTAAACTTCGCCGCCATATGGGGCGGATCTACGAGCGCATCGACGACCACTTGCACAAGTGGATCAACCAGCAATCGATGTTCTTCGTGGGCACCGCCCCGGCGGCGACGGACGGGCACGTCAACGTCTCGCCCAAGGGCCCGATGGGCTCGCTGCGCATCCTGGACGACCACACGGTGGCCTACCTGGACATCGTCGGCAGCGGCGCGGAGACGATCGCCCACATCCGCGAGAACGGGCGGATCGTCGTGATGTTCTGCGCCTTCCAGGGGCCGCCGCGGATCCTGCGCCTGCACGGCCGCGGCGAGGTCGTCCTGCCCGGCGAGCCGCGGTTCGACGAGCTGCTGCAAGCGGGCTTCCAGGAGCCCGAGGCGCCCGAGGCGCGGCGCGCGATCATCGTCGTGCACGTGCAGCGGGTCGCCGACTCCTGCGGCTACGGCGTGCCGCTGCTGGCCTACGAGGGCGAGCGTCCGCACAGCGACTTGTCAACCGCGAAGCGGTTGCGGGTAGAAGGGCCTGACGCCATGCGCAACTACGAGGCAAAGCACAACCAAGCGTCCATCGACGGCCTGCCGGCGCTCTCATGAGCATCCGGGGCGTCCACACCATCATGTTCGGCGAAGACGCCGAAGCCATTCGCGCGTTCCTGCGCGACGTCCTCGACCTGGACTACGTCGAAGCCGGCGGCGGCTGGCCGATCTTCAAGCTCCCGCCGACCGAGTTGGCCGCCCACCCGAGCGAGACCTCCGGCCACTACGAGCTCTACCTGATGTGCGATGACATCGAGGAGACCCGGGCCGAGCTGGAAGGCAAGGGCGTCGAGTTCACGGCGCCAGTCCGCGACCAGGGCTGGGGGCTCGTCACCGCGATGCAGGTCCCCGGCGGCGGTGAGCTGGGGCTCTACCAGCCGCTGCACGCCACCGCGGTGCCCTGACGTCCAGGACTGGGGCTGAGGCTCCCGGCGGCTGGGTAGAGTGGTGCGGCCGCCGGGCCGTCACCCATTCATCTTGACTCCTCCAGAGACCGTCAACAGGGCTCCGCGCGACTCCGCGGCGGCCTCCGGCCCGATCCGGCTGCTGCTCGTCGAGGACGACGACGGCGACGCGCTGCTCGTCGAGGAGCTGTTCAACATCAGCGGCGCGTACATGGAGATCATCCGGGTGACGACGCTCGCCGAGGCGCGGCGCGAGAACCTGGCGGAGATCGACTGCGTGCTGCTGGACCTGGACCTGCCGGACGCGCAGGGCCTGGCCGGGCTGCACCGGCTCAAGACGGACCGCGCGGACGTCGCGGTGCTCGTCCTCACCGGGCTCGACGACGAGCGCCGCGGGATGGAAGCCGTCGGCGCGGGCGCGCAGGACTACCTCGTCAAGGGCCAGATCGACGGCCAGAGTCTGACCCGCGCCGTGCACTACGCGGTCGAGCGCCTGCGCGCGGACGAAGCGCGCCGCGAGCTCGAGGTCGCGCGCCTGCACGCGGAGGAGAACGTCCGCCTCGAGCGCGGCCTGCTGCCGGCGCCGCTGGTCAACGACGAGCATCTCGTCCTCACCGCGCACTACCGCCCCGGCCGGCGCCGCGCGCTGCTCGGGGGCGACTTCTACGACGCGGTCCAGACCGCCGACGGCACGGTGCACGCCGTGATCGGCGACGTCTCCGGCCACGGCCCGGACGCCGCGGCACTCGGTGTGTCGCTGCGGATCGCCTGGCGCACGCTCGTGATCGGCGGCCACTCGACGGAAGCGCTGCTGCCGACGCTGCAGGTCGTCCACGGTCACGAGCGCCACCACTCGTGGATGTTCACGACGCTCTGCATGGCGACGATCGCCCCCGATCAGCGTCGGCTCACGCTGCGTCTCGCCGGGCATCCGCCGCCGTTGCTGATCACGCCCGACGGCATCGAATCGATGGAGCCGGCGAAGGGCGAGCCGCCGCTGGGCGTCGTCGACGATGCCCGCTGGACGGCCTACGAGCACACGCTGCCGGAGCAGTGGTCGCTGCTGCTCTACACCGACGGCCTGATCGAGGGCCGCACCGGCGTGGGCAACGCGCGACTGGGCGGGGAAGGGCTCGCGGCGATGCTCCGCGGGCTCGACACGAACTCGCCAGGGCTCGTGGCCTCGCTGGTCGAACGCGCCGAGGAGCTCAACGGCGGGCCGCTGCTGGACGACGTCGCGGCGTTCGTGGTGCGCACGCGGTGAGGCTCCGCCGTCGCCGCGGGAAGCGGCGTCTGCGGGCCGGGCAGTACTTCGCGCGTGGTGTCGCGTTCCTGGTGTTCATCGCCATCGTCGGCACGGTCCGCAGCGCGTTCGCGCTCCACAACCTGAGCAACGCGCGGGCCGAGCTGATCGACCAGCTCGCCCCGACGGCGCTCGCCGCCAACGACATCGCGATCGCGATGCTCGACCAGGAGACCGGTCTGCGCGGCTACGTGCTCTCCGGCGAGCAGAGCTTCCTGCGACCGTTCCGGACCGGGCGGACCAACGCCGACGCGGCGCTCGAGCGGCTCGAGAGTCAGTTGCGCTTCGACAGCGTCCAGCCGTTCCGGGGCGAGATCGAGGAGATCGCGGCCGCCGCGCGCGACTGGGAGCGCAACTACGCCGACGAGACCGTCACGGAGCTCTCGTCGAACCCGGGCGGGCCGCGCAGCGTCGCGCAGGTCGAGGCCGGCCGGGCCCAGTTCGATCGGTTCCGCGCCGCCGTCACGCGCCTCAACGAGCAGCTCGGGCCGGCGCGCGCGGAGGCCCGCGAGGCGCTGCGCGACAACGCGAGGGTCGTCTGGTTCTGGGTGCTCTTCACCGGTGTCGTGATCCTGCTCAGCCTCGCGCTCGTGGCCCGGACGCTGCGGCGCGAGATGGTGATTCCGCTGCAGACGCTCGCGGGGCGGGTGCGCGCGGTCGCCCGCGGGGACTACGAGCGCGAGGTGACCAGCGGCGGGGCGGCTGAGGTGGCCGAGCTGGCCGAGGACGTCGAAGCGATGCGCGCGCGGATCGTGGCCGAGCTCGCCGCGCTGCAGGCCGCGGAGTCCGACCTGCGGCGCTCCAACCAGGAGCTCGAGCAGTTCGCGTACGTCGCCTCCCACGACCTGCAGGAGCCGCTGCGCAAGGTCGCGTCGTTCTGCCAGCTGCTCCAGCAGCGCTACGGCGGCGAGCTCGACGCGCGCGCGGACCAGTACATCGGCTTCGCCGTGGACGGCGCCCAGCGCATGCAGGACCTCATCAACGACCTGCTGGCGTTCTCGCGGGTGGGGCGGATGGAGCAGCCGCACATCGCCGTGGACTGCGCGGCGCTCGTGGAGCGCGTGCGGGCCGACCTCGGGCGGGTGATCGAGGAGAGCGGCGCCGAGATCGTCGTGGACGGCGAGCTGCCGACGGTCATGGGCGACGCGACGCTGCTGCGGGTGGTGTTCCAGAACCTGATCGGGAACGCGATCAAGTTCCGCGGCGAGGCGGCGCCGCGCGCGGAGCTCTCCGCCGTGCGCGAGGGCGAGTGCTGGAAGTTCCGCGTCGCCGACAACGGGATCGGGATCGACGCCGAGTACGCGGAACGGATCTTCGTCATCTTCCAGCGGCTGCACCCGCGCTCGCAGTACGAGGGGACGGGCATCGGGCTCGCCATGTGCCGCAAGATCGTCGAATACCACGGCGGCCGGATGTGGCTGGACACGGACACTTCCGGCAGGCGAGGGTTCTACCTTCTACTTCACCTTGCCTGCCGAACCGGACACGGAGCGTCGATGACCGAAGCCGACAGCCAGCCGATCAGCGTCCTGCTGGTCGAGGACGATCCCGGCGATGTCGTCTTGATCGAAGAGGCGTTCGAGCACAACAAGGTGCGCAATTCGCTGAAGATCGTCGGTGACGGCGTGGAGGCGATGGAGTTCCTGAGGGACCCGGCGAACTCGCGGCCGGACCTCGTGCTGCTGGACCTGAACCTGCCGCGCAAGGACGGGCGCGAGGTGCTCGCCGAGATCAAGACCGACCCGGAGCTGCGCTCCATCCCCGTCGTGGTTCTGACGACGTCGAAGGCGGAGGAGGACATCCTGCGCTCCTACGACCTGCACGCGAACGCCTACGTGACCAAGCCCGTGGACTTCAACCGCTTCATCGAGGTGGTGCGTCAGATCGACGAGTTCTTCGTCACGGTGGTCAAGCTCCCGGGGCACCGCCCGCCGCCGCGATGAAGCACGGGTCGGTCCTGCTCGCGGCTGTCGTACTCGCCGGGTGTGGGTCCGACGCGGGGCCTGCTTCGCCGGTCGCGACGACCGCTCCCGCGACCGCGACGCCGAACGAGACGCCCGGGCCGACGGTGACGCCGTCCGCCACGCCGACGGCGGCGCCCACGCAGGCGCCGGCGGCGCGGCGCGTGGTCGCGACGGGGCTCGACGTGCCGTGGGGGATCGCGTTCCTCCCGGACGGCGACGCCCTGGTCGCCGAGCGCGCGACCGCGCGGATCCTGCGGATTCCCGCCGGTGGCGGGGAGCCGGAGCGCGTGATGACGGTGCCCGGCGTGGCGCGCGACGCCGGGGAGGGCGGGCTGCTCGGGCTCGCGGTCTCGCCCCGGTATGCCTCGGATGCGTTCGTGTACGCGTACTTCACGTCGACGCGCGGGGACAACCGGATCGTGCGCTTCAAGCTGGGCGAGCGGGTGCGGACGGTGCTGACCGGGCTGCGTTCGGCCGGCATCCACAACGGCGGACGGATCGCGTTCGGGCCGGACGGGAAGCTCTACGCGGGCGTCGGCGACGCCGGGAACACGGCCTTGGCCCAGGACCGGTCTTCGCGGAACGGCAAGATCCTGCGCATGGACCCGGACGGCGACAACGCGCGGGTGTGGTCGCTCGGGCACCGCAACGTGCAGGGGCTCGCCTGGGACCGGCGCGGGCGGCTGTGGGCGAGCGAGTTCGGCCAGAACGCGCGTGACGAGGTCAACCTGATCCGGCGCGGACGCAACTACGGCTGGCCCGAGGTCGAGGGGGTCGGGTCGACTGCCGGCGGACGATTCACGAACCCGAAGGTGACGTGGGCCACGTCGGCCGCTTCGCCCAGCGGCGCGGCGATCATCGGCACCAACCTGTACGTCGCGGCGTTGCAGGGCGAGTGCGTGTGGAAGATCCCGCTGGACGGGGCGTCCGCGGGCAAGCCGACGCGCATGCTCGCCGGGCGCTACGGGCGCATCCGGACCGTGGTCGCGGCGCCGGACGGGACACTCTGGGTGGCGACGTCCAACCGCGACGGCCGCGGCTCCCCGCGCGACGGCGACGACCGGATCATCGCGGTACGCGTATGAGGGGCGTCCCGATGTCCGACGAGGTCCTGCGATCGATGCAGATGACCGCCGGGAACCAGGCGGTGGGCCGCGCTATTGCCGAGGGACGGATAGCGCCTGTAGTGTCGGCCGATGGAGCGTCAGCGCGCCAGTCAGCCGGAGACGAAGCAGACGGCGGCGCCGGCGCTCCGGATGAGCGAGCCGACGATCCTCTCGCTCCAGAAGACGGCGGGTAACCAGGCGGTCTGCCGGGCGATCGCGGCCGGCATGCTCGCCCGCGAGGACCTCGCCGACAAGCCGATCTCCGGCGTCACGGTGGCGCCGCAGAAGGCGACGATGCCGCTCGAGTCCGGCACGAGCATCACCGCCGCGGCCAAGCCCGCGGGCGTGACGGGCGTCAAGTGGACGCTCGAGGCCGGCACCGTCGCTCCCGCCACGGGGACCACGATCGACGAGTCCACCGGCGTCGTGTCTCTGGACGCCAAGCAGCCGGGCGGCAAGATGAAGCCGAAGGCGACCAACGGCGCGTCGTTCGCCAACGCGGAGTTCCGGGTGATCGAGAAGCCCAAGGACATCGCGTCGACGACGTCCTCGGTCGCGGGCAACTACGAGGCCCACTTCACCCACACGTTCAACTCGTCCGGCGCCGGGCAGTCCGGGCTCGAGGACGCGAACATCAACGAGAAGTTCGACTCGTTGACCGCGAAGACCCCGTTCGGCGACGACTTCACGTTGAAGGCGAACGCCGCCGGGAGCGCGGGCTGGTTCCTGAGCAGCTCGGGCCAGATGAACACGGTCGACAAGGTCTCGATCTCGACCGCCGGCATCGACGCCGGGCCGTTCATCAAGAACGCCTCGAACCCCGCGCCCACCAAGAAGCTCCCGCAGGGCTTCACGATGACCCAGAAGTTCCACTTCCGCACGTTCCCGTCGGACAAGCTCGAGGACGCGCACTTCACGCACGACCGATCACGTGCGCGAGCTCGTCGAGAAGGACGGCAAGCTCTTCATGAAGCTCGGGGCGGGGAAGGGGAGCGAGCTCATCCCGTACGTCGGGCCGGCCGTGTTCCGCAACATGAAGGCCGACAAGACGACGATCGTCGCCTCCGAGGCGAAGCCCGCGAAGGGCAAGTGGGCGCAGAACACCGTGCAGGTGAGCGTCGACGCCGAGGGCAGCAAGGCCACGCCCAAGTACTCGATCCAGGGCGAGAAGCTCGGGTGCTCGGTCGACGCGTCGGGCGAGGTCAAGATCGGCGACAAGCCCGGGACGATCACGGTCCGGGCCGGCAACGCGAAGAACTACGACGAGGTCACGATCACCATCACCGCTCCGGCCGCTCCCGCCGCGGGTGCTCCGGCCGCGAAGAGCCTCGATACGGGAGTCATGGGCGCGGACGACGAGCCCGTCGAAGAGCCGTAGCGGTTCGGACCCCTACGATGGGGAACCATCGCGATGATGAGTCTTGACGAGCTCACGTTCGAGCTCGAACGCTTCGAGTGGCAGGGCGAGGACCGGCTGGAGGTCCGCGGCCGCTGGTTCGGCGTGCGCGGGCAGCGCTTCATGCGCCCCACGCTGCACGTGCGGGCCGGCGACGCCCGCGCTCGCCGGCGGCGCATGATCGCCGTCATGGACCACAAGCCCTGGGCGCCCGACGACGACGGCGTCTGGATCGCCGCCTTCGTCTGGCGCGGCCCGGTCGAGGAGATCACCGCCGCCCGCCTGGAGGTCACCCCCGAGGTGGTCCTCGAGCTCGGCCCGCCCGGCTCGACCAAGCCCGGCACCTCGATCACCCCGCGCCCCCGCGCCAAGCGACCCGCGAAGCCCAAACCGGTCACCCCGCCCGCGCCGCCGGCCGGTCGCGCCGCCGCGTCCGCCGACCCTGACATTGCCGCCTCGCCGGCCGCCCCTGGCGCCGCCGTGCCTGCCTCGCCGGCCGCCCCTGGCGCTGCCGTGCCCGCCTCGCCGGCCGACCTTGACGTCGCCGATGTCGCGGCCGCCTCGTCCGCCTCGTCTTCCGCGCCCGCCTCGTCCGCCTCGTCGGCCGACGGTGACGTCGTCGCGCCCGCCTCGCCGGCCGATCCTGGCGTCGCCGCGCCTGCCGACGTTGCCGTCGCTGGCGTCCGCCGCCGCCGCGCCTGCCGACCCCGGTGTCGCCGCCGCCACCTCCGACCGAAGTCGGTTGGAGGCGGAGCTCGAACTCGCGCGCCGCGAACTCGCCACGCAGGCGGCGGAGCTCGAACTTGCGCGCCGGCAGCTCGCCACCCAGGCCGGGCACCACGAGAGCGCGGTCGCGCGCGCGAACGAGGTCGTGCGGCTCGAGGGCGACGTGATCGCCGCCACCGACGCGCGCCGAGTCCGCCGAGGCGGCCCGCGACGAAGCCACCACCCGCGCGTGGTCCGCCGAGGCCGAGCGCGACAAGGCCACCTCGCGCCTGGCGGCGGCGACCTCGGCCCGCGACGAAGCGGTCGGGCGAGTGGAGACGGTCGAGACCGAGCGCGACGAGGCCATCGCCCGCGCGGAGGCCGCCGAGGCGGCCGCGCGACGACGCGCTCGCCCGCGCCGAGCGACGCTCGAGGCGGCACTCGACGACGCGCGCGCTCGCGCCGACGACCGCGACGCGCGCGCTCGACGACGCTGCGCCGCGCGACCCTGGCGCGGACACCACCGCCGAGCTCGCTGCCGCCATCGCCCGCGCGGAAGCCGCCGAGGCCGCGCTCGCGCGCGCCGATTCCGCGCCGGGCGGGGACCCCGAGCTCTCCGCGGCGCTGGAGCGGGCCGAGCGGGCCCGCGATGCCGCCGACGCGCGTGCCGAAGCCGCCGTCGCCCGCGCGGACAACGCCCCCGCCGCGCGCGATCAGAGCGCGGAGCTCGCGGCGGCCATCCAGCGGGCCGAGCGAGCCGAGGCTCGGGCGACGGACTTGGCCGCGTCGATCCGGCGCGGCGAACGGCTCGAGCAGGCGGCGCCCGCGGAGCTCCCGCCGCTGGAGCGGCGCGTGCGGGCGCGGTCGCTGTCGCCGCACCGCGAGTGGAGCGCGGCAGAGCGGTACGCGGTGGTCGGCGCGATCGTGCTGATCGCGCTGGCGCTGCTGATCCTGCTCGTCGCGCTGCTCTAGAAACCGGGTCTAATTCGCGGCTCTCCTGGGTAGACACCATTCATGATCGCGGGGCTGCTGCCCACCAGTGGCGTATCCCCGAATGTTGGTCCTGCCGTTCGTACGTGAGCGGGCGCCGCAGCCCGCTCGATTTCCACACCGTCTGGAGGACACACCCATGGCCGCTACGCCCAACGCCTCGACCCACGCTGCTCCCGCCACCGGCGCCAAGAGCGGGATGGCCGTCGCCGCGATGATCGTCGGCATCCTGGCGATTCCGGCGATCCTGATCCCGATCCTGGCGATCATCCTCGGCATCATCGCGATCGTGCTCGGCGTCGTCGCCAAGGGCCAGATCCGCAAGAGCGGGATGAGCAACGCCGGCCAGGCGACGGCCGGCATCGTCTGCGGCGCGATCGGCGTCGTCGGCGCGATCGCGTTCGTCGCGATCGTCGCGTCCAGCGCCAGCTAGCTTCCACGCACCGCGAGGACCGCTTCGAGCGTGTCCGCCTGCGCCGCCGGCTTGTCGGGCCGGTGGCGCAGCACGCGCGCGAACCGCAACGCGACGCCGCCGGGGTAGCGCGGGCTCGTCTGCACGCCGTCGAAGGCGATCTCCACGACGAGCTCCGGCCGCACGTGCACCACGTGCCCTTCCCGCCCGGTCTCCAATTCGAGCAGCTTCTCCGTCTGCCACGCGAGCATCGCGTCGGTCAGCCCCTTGAACGTCTTGCCGAGCATCACGAACCCGTCCTCGACCCGCGCGCCGAGCCACAGGTTCGAGAGCTTCCCGCGCCGCCGCCCTGAGCCCCACTCGACCGCCAGCACCACCAGGTCGAGCGTGTGCACCGGCTTGACCTTCACCCACGCGGACCCGCGCCGGCCCGCCTCGTAGGGCGCGTCCAACGCCTTCACGACGACGCCCTCGTGCCCCTTCGCGAGCGCGATCTCCAGCTGCTCGGGCCCGCCCCGCGGCACCCGCCAGCGTTCCGGGACCAGAGCGGCCAGCGCGCTCGCGCGCACCGCACCCGGCTCGTCCAGCAGGTCCGCGCCGTCCAGGTGCATGACGTCGAAGAACAGCGGCGTGAGCAGGACGCCCGACTTGCTCGCGAACCGGCTCCCGGTGACCTGGAACGGGTGCGGCCGCCCGTCCTCCTTCAAGGCGATCGCCTCGCCGTCGAGCACGAACGAGTCGGCTTCGAGCGCCAGCGCCGCCTCGACCACCTCCGGGATGCGCGCGGTGACGTCGTCCAGCGTGCGCGTGAAGATCGCCACCTGATCGCCGGAGCGGTGCACCTGGATGCGGGCGCCGTCGAGCTTCCACTCCACCGCGGCCGGCCCGGTCTTCTCCAGCGCCGCCGCGACGTCCGGCGCGGTCGAGGCCAGCATGGGGGAGATCGGCCGCCCGACCTCGAGCCGGAACTGCCCGAGATCCTCACCGGCCAGCGCGACCGCCGCCACCGCGCCCAGGTCGCCGCGCAGCATCAACGCCCGCCGCACGTCCTTGAGCGGCACGTCCGCGGCCTTGGCCACCGCGTCGCCGACCACCGCGGCCAGCGCCCCCTGCCGGATGTCCCCGAGCACCAACGCCCGCAGGAACGCCTGCTCGGACGCGGTCGCGCGGCGCCATCAGCGCACCCAACGCCGCCCGCCGCGCCGCGACCGACCCCGCACCGCTCAGCGACGCCACCTGCGCCAGCACCGCGTCCACCTCGGCCACGCTCAAGGTCGCTTCGTCGGCGGGCGGCGGCGGATCGTCGCGCAACGACGCCCAGCCCACGCCCAGCACGCGCTGCCGGGGCGAGCCGGCCAGGTAGGAGGCGCCCGCGACCCGCTCCTCAGGTGCCAGCCCGCGCAGCGCAGCCGCGATCCGCTCGACCTTCCCCAGCCGGCGCGACTCGGCACGGACGTCCTCGGTGGCGGCGGCAAGCTCGGCGAACAGCATCGCCGGTAGTTTCGCCGACCATGACCAGAACCGTGCTCGTGACCGGCGCTTCGAGCGGGATCGGGCGCGCCGCCGCGCTCGCGCTGAGCCAACGCGGCTTCTCCGTCTACGCCGGCGCGCGCGGCCCGCTCGACTACGACGGGGTGACGCGCGTCGAGCTCGACGTGACCGACCCGGACCACGTCGAAGCCCTGCGCGAGCTCCCGATCGACGCCCTCGTCAACAACGCGGGCATCGCCGTGATCGGCCCGCTCGAGTACCTGCCACTCGACGAATTGCGCCGCCAGTTCGAGGTCAACACGGTCGGCCAGCTCGCCGTCATCCAGGCGTGCCTCCCGGCGCTGCGCAGGACGCACGGCCGGATCGTCAACGTCTCGTCGATCTCCGGCCGCGTCGCGCTCCCGCTCTATGGCCCGTACGCGGCGTCGAAGTTCGCGCTGGAGGCGCTCAGCGACTCGCTCCGCCGGGAGCTGCGCGGAGCGGTCGGCGTGTCGCTGATCCAACCGGGCGCCGTCGCCACCCCGATCTGGCATCGCACGCTCGAGGCCACGCAACTGCCGCCGGAGCCCTACGTCGCCATGGCCGAGCGGCTGCGGGGCATGGCCGAGAAGGCGCCCGAGACCGGCATGCCGGTCGGCGTTGTCGTCGGCGCGATCCATCACGCCCTCACGGCCGACAAGCCACGGACCCGCTACGTCCTCGGCCGCGACGCCCGGATCCAGGCGCTCCTCGACCGCGTGCTGCCCGATCGCGTCATGGACCGACTGATCGCACGGATTGTTGAACAATCGTGAGTGATTGTGGAACAATCCGCGGTCATGTCACGGCTTCAGGTCCTGCTCGCCTCGCTCTGCTTCGGCACCACCGGCACCGCGCAAGCGCTCGGCCCGGCCGGGCTGTCGCCCGCAGGCGTGGGCGCGGCGCGCATCCTGGTCGGCGGCACGCTGCTCGTCCTCGTCGCGCTGGTCAGCAACGGCCTGCGGGGCCTCCCGCGCCGCCCGCTGATCCTCGCCGCGCTCGCGGTCGCCGCCTACCAGCTCGCGTTCTTCGCCGCCGTGGCCGACACCGGCGTCGCCATCGGGACGATCGTCGCGCTCGGCAGCGCGCCCGCGCTCGCCGGCGCGCTGGAATGGGCGATCGAGCGCCGCGCGCCGACGCGCGCGTGGGCCCTGGCCACCGCGCTCGCGTGCGCCGGCGTGGCCATGCTCGCGCTCACCGGAGCGGACGCGTCGATCTCCGCCCCCGGCATCGTCCTGGCGCTGATCGCCGGCGCCTCCTACGCGGGCTACACGTACTCCGCCAAGCAGATGCTCCACGCGGGTCACTCGCCCGAGACGGTGATGGCGGGCGCGTTCGGCCTCGGCGCCGTCGTGCTGCTCCCGGTGCTCTTCATCACCGGCGCGGGCTGGCTCGCGACCACCGACGGGCTCCTGCTCGCGGTGTTCCTCGGGATCGTGCCGACCGCGGGTGCCTACCTGCTGTTCGCGCGCGGGCTCAAGCGCCTGAGCGCGGCCGAGACGGCGACCCTCACCCTCGCCGAACCGCTCACCGCCACGCTGCTGGGCGTGATCGTGCTGAGCGAGACGCTGAACGCGCCCGCGGCGGTCGGCGCCGCGCTCATCCTCAGCGGACTGCTCGTCCTGGCCGCCCCCGAAGTGCGCCGGCCGGTTACGGTCCCCGCGTGACCGCGGTCGAAACTGTTGCCCAGCAGATCCGCCAGTCGATCCTCGCCGGGGAGCGCCCAGCGGGGTCGCGTCTGGTCGAAGCGGAGCTGACCGCCGAGTACGGCGTCGCCCGCCATTCGCTGCGGGCGGCGCTGCGCGCGCTGGCCGGCGAGGGGATCGTGGTGATCGAGACCAACCGCGGCGCGCGTGTCGCGCGGTTGACGGCCGAGGCGATCGTCTCGCTGTACGAGTTGCGGACGGCGCTGGAGGTGGAAGCGGCGCGGCTCGCACTGGAACGCGGGCCGCTCCCGCCGAGCGTCTACGGCGCGCTCGCGGTGCTCGAACGCGCGTGTGCGGACGGCGCGTGGGGCGCGATCAACGACGCGCACAACGGTCTGCACCGCGCGATCGTCGAGGCGGCCGACTCGCCCCGCATCACGGCCGCGCACGCGGCGCTCGACGGCGAGCTCAAGCTGTTCATGAACCAGCTCGTACCGCTCTGGAGCGCGGAACGGATGGCCGCCGACCACATCGCGCTCGTGCGGGGGCTGGAGCGCCAGGGGCCGACTGCACTACGGAGACATCTCTCTGAGTCGGCGGCGGCGTTGGTCGCGGCCGAAGGGGACTCCGAACGGCCTGGTCGTGTCGGCGACCAGGCCGTTCGGAGAGGAGAGGGGAGTTGACGTCCGGTCGGGAGACAAATCGGAGCGTCTGGTCCGAGCATGCCCACGCCCCAGAGCCAGAAACGCCCCGTGTCAGCCTTAGAACGAAATCGAGTGCGATAGGGGCGTGCGGCGATCCAGCGGGGTCGCTTGTCAGACTTGCAGGCGATGACCCGTAGATTCGAGATCGGGCCGTTCGTGCTCGCGTTCGGCGCATTGCTGCTTCTGGTCGGACTGTTCCTCGACTGGTACGGCGCGTTCAACGCGTGGGCCGTGTTCGAGTTCGTCGACCTGTTCCTCGCCGCGTTGGCCGTCGCCAGCGTCATCGGCGCCGTCGGTTTGATCACTCCTGAAGTGGAGTACGTCGACAAGCGTGTGGTGCCCTGGCTCGTCGGCATCGCGTTCGTCGTGGTCGCCGCGCAGCTGATGGATCCGCCGCCCGTCGCGTCCCGGCAGGACCTGGAGCTCGGCGCCTGGCTGTCGCTCGCCGGCACCGTGCTGATGGTGGGCGGCGCGATCCTGTCGTTCACCAAGGTGTCCTTCGCCGTCGCGGTCGAGGGCCGGGACCGCCGGACCCGCGTCGCCGCCGTGGACCACCGGCCGCCGCCGACCGAGACCGGCCAGCAGCCCGTCGCCCGCTCGAGCACCTCGCTCCTGCACCCGCGGCCAGGCGAAGCCGACACACCCCCCGAGGCCCGCGAGCCGAGCTGATGCCGGACGCCGGGGACGTCTCGTTCGAGCTCGAGCGCTTCGAGTGGACAGCGGACGACCGGCTCGTCGTAGTCGGTCGCTGGAACGGCGTGAGTGGGCGGCGCCTGCTCCGGCCTGCCCTGCACGTCGACGCGGGCGGTCGTCGCACGCGGGTGACGGGCAGCGCCGAGGATCAGGACCCGTGGCGTGCGACCTTCGACTGGGACGCGGCGCGCGGGGACGTCGTCGGGGCCGAGCTCGAGCTCGGCCGCTCGCTGGTCGTCGAGCTGCCGCCGCCACGCCGGCGCCGCCGCCGGTCCGCGCAGGTCACGGCGGAGAACGACCTGCGCGTGGCGCTGGCCGAGCTCAAGGCGGAGCGGGACTCGCTGCGCCTGGAGCTCGACGAGCAGCCCGACGTCGACGTCGAGCTGGCTGCCGCGCGGGCCGAGCTCCAGTCGCTGCGCGACGCGCGCCCGGACGCGGCGCTGCTCGCCGCCGCGCGGGCCGAGGTCGAGCGGCTCACGCGCGAGCTCGAAGCGCTGCGCGCGGACGCCGACGGCTCCCGCGCCGACGCCGAGCGGCTGGCGAGCAAGGTCGAGTCGCTGCGCGCGGACGCCGCCGCGCTGGTCGAGACCCGCGCGGAGCTGGACCGCGTGCGGGCGCGAGGCCGGCGAGCGACTGGCGGCGCCCGATGAGTCCGCGGAGCTGGCCGTGTTGCGGGCCGAGGTCGCGCAGGCCCGGAGCGAGATCGAGCTGCTCACCGCCGACGCGGAGGCACTGGCCGCGGCGCAGGCCGAGCTCGAGGCGGCACGGGCGGAGGCCGAGCGGCTCGCCGCGGAGCTCACGGCCGTGCGGTCCGAGGCGCCCGCCGAACTCGAGGCGTTGCGCACGCAGGCCGACGTCGCGCGGGCCGAGGCCGACGAGCTCGCCGGGCTGCGGCTCGCCCACGGCAGCCTGAAGGCCGCGCACGAGCAGCTCGAGGACGAGCTCGACGGGCTGCGCGCGATGCGCGAGGAACGCGACGCGCTCGCGGCGCAGGTCCAGCAGCTCCTCGCGCAGACCGGCGACGAGGAGAACCAGCGCGCCGCGCTCGGCGACCTCATCCGCGGGCTGCAGGAGCAGACCACCGCGGCCGAGGACTCCAACACCCGGCTCACGAACGAGCTGGCCGTGGCCCGCGAGGACATCACGCGCCTGCAGGGGTTGTTGGCCGCGCGCGAGGAGACGCTGACGACGGTCGAGGCGGACGCCGAGCACCGCGTCGAGACCGAGCGCATGGCCACCACCGAGGTGCACGAGCGGCTTGCGTCGGCGCGCGAGGAGGCGCAGCGCTCGATGGTCGCCGAGGCGGAGGAGACCGAGCGCCTGCGCGCGGAGCTCGACCGCGCCCGCGAGGACGGCGAGCGGCTGCTCGCGGCCGAGCGCGCCGAGGTCGCCCGCCTGCGCGAGGAGCTGCTCAACAGCGAGGTCCCCGACGGCGCGCCCGACGAGGCTTCGCGCCGGATGGTCGAGCGCGTGCAGCGAGACCTGGACCGCGAGCGCGCCGCCAGCCGGACCCTGCGGCGCGAGCTCGAGGTGTTGCGCGCGGAATCCGCCGAGGAACGCCGCTCGTACAGCAACGGCACGATCTCCGGCGAGGACCCGACCATTCCCGCCGCGACTCCCGCGGGCCGCCGCGGCCCGGTCGATGCGCCCCGCCGGGCAGCCGCCGCGCGCGCCGGCACCGCCCACCGGGTGCCGTCCTCGCGCCCGAACCCGGTCGCGCTCTGGTCCGTGCGCTTCATCGCGTTCGTCCTGATCGTCGCGATGGCCGTCGCGCTCGTCTACCTCGTGCAGCAAGTGATGCCTTGAGAGCGACCGCGGCGGTCGCTGCCGCCGTCGTGGTCGCCGCGCTCTCGCTGCTGCTCCCGTGGGCACTGGCGTTCGACCCGCTCGCGTGGCTCGTCTGGGGCCGCGAGACCGGTCGGCTCGCGCTCGACACCACCACCGGGCCGTCCTGGAAGCCGTTCCCGGTGCTGTTCACGGTGGTGTTCGCCCTGTGGGAGCAGGCCGCGCCCGCGCTGTGGATGATCGTCGCCCGCGCCGGAGGGCTGCTGGCCCTGGGGGGCGCGTACGTGCTCGGGGCGCGGCTCGCGGGTCGCTGGGCGGGAGCGGCGGCCGTGGCCGCGATGGCGCTGTCGCCCTGGTGGCTGTTCCACACCGCGCTCGGCAACTCGGAGGGCCTGCTCGGCGCGGCCGTGCTCTGGGCGGTGATCGCGCACCTGTCCGGCCACACCCGCGCCGCGCTGGCCTGCGCGACCGCCGCCGCCCTGATGCGCCCCGAGGCCTGGCCGTTTCTCGGGCTCTACGGGGTCTGGCTCTGGCGCCGCGGTGAGGATCGCCGCGCCGTGGTCGCGGCCGCCGCGATCGTCCCGCTGCTGTGGTTCGGCCCCGACCTGCTCGGCGCGGGCGGCGCACTCGGCGCCTCGCACACCGCCCGCGGCGTCCCCAGCCCGGGCAGCGCGAAGCTCGAATCGGTCCCGTTCCTGGCCGTCCTCGGCGACACGGCGACGATCAGCACGCTCCCCGCCGTGGTCGGCGCGCTGCTCGCCGCCTGTTCTCGGCGGGCCGCTGACCCGTCGCATCTTCATCGCGGCCGCCGCCTGGGTGGTGCTCGTGGCGGTGATGACGGCCGCGGGCTACGCCGGCAACCCGCGCTACCTCGCCGCGGCCGCCGCGCTCGGCGCCGCCCTGGCGGGAGCCGGAGCCGTGCTCCTGGCCACCCGCGCCGTCGCGCGGCTGACCGGGCGGGACGGGGAAGCCGGCGACGACGACGCGCCCACGTCGTGCCGCCGCATCGCGCGGGCCGGCCTGGGCCGCGCCGCTCGGGGCGCTCGTGCTCGTCGTGGCCGTCCTCCTCACGACCGGCGGCACGCTCCGCGACCAGTGGACCGAGCTCGGCGCGCGCGCCGCGGCGGCCGACGCGTTCGATCCCGTGATCGAGCAGGCGGGCGGGCGGGAGGCGCTCGTCGCGTGCTCGCGCATCCGGACCAGCGCCCGGGCGCGCTCGCTCGTGGCCTGGCGGCTCGATCTGCCCATGCGCGACCTGGACGCCACGCCCGTGCCGCCCGCGGTGATCATCCGCTCCAAATGGTTCTACGGGCAGGGCCTGGAACCGGCGTCGCAGCCCGGGTTCGAGCCGCTGGTGACGACGCCGCGCTGGCAGATCGTCACGGCGTGCGGCCCGGCTTCGCAGCTCGACTGACGTATCGTGCCCGGCGTGATCACGATGGTCGTGCACGGCGGCGCGGGCACCTGGCGGCCTGAGTACCGCGACCGAGCCCGCACCGGTGTGCAGCGCGCGGTCGACGCCGGCCACGCGATCCTGCACGCAGGCGGTGACGCGCTCGACGCGGTCCAACAGGCCGTGATCGTGCTCGAGGACGACCCGATCTTCAACGCGGGCCGCGGCAGCGTCCTGGACCAGAACGGCGCGATCCTGCACGACGCGTCGCTCATGCGCGGGAGCGACCGCGCCGCGGGAGCGGTCGCCGCGATCACCGGGATCCGCAACCCGATCCAGGCCGCGCGCGCGGTCCTCGACGAAGGCCGCCACGTGATGCTCGTCGGCGAGTCCGCGGCCCACTTCGCCCGCGAGCAAGGCCTGGACACCGCCACCGACGACTGGTTCCGCACCCCCGAGCGCGTCGAGCAGCGCGGGAACACGGTCGGCGCCGTCGCCCGCGACGCGAACGGCCGGGTCGCCGCCGCCACCTCGACCGGCGGCACCAACCGCAAGCACCCGGGCCGCGTCGGCGACTCGTCGCTGATCGCCGTGGGCACCTGGGCGGACGACGCGACGGTCGCGATCTCCTGCACCGGCGACGGCGAGGGCATCATGCGGATCGCGCTCGCGCACGAGATCGACGCGCTCATGCGCCATGCCCGGCTCGATCTCACCACGGCCGCCGACCGCGCCCTGCGGCAGCTCGCCCCGTTCGGCACCGGAGGCCTGATCGCGGTCGGCGTGGACGGCTCCGTCGCCGCCCCGTTCACCACCGCCGCGATGCCGCACGCCATCCGCGTCGGCGATCTGCCCGCCACGATCCATGCCTGACGACGAGCTCTTCGCCCTCCCGCTCGAGGAGTTCATCGCCGGGCGCGACAAGCTCGCCAAGGAGCTCCGCAAGCGCGACAAGGACGCCGCCGCGGTGCTCGCCAAGCTCCCCAAGCCGACCCCCGCGGCGTGGGCGGCGAACCAGGTCGCCCGGGAGGAGCCGGACCTGATCGCCACGCTGCTCGACGCGGGCGCCGCGCTCCGCGCCGCCCAGGACGCCGCGCTCGCCGGCGGCGGCGCCGAGAACCTGCGGACCGCAACCCAGGCCGAGCGCCGCGCCGTCGACGACGTGATGCGCGTCGCCGTCAAGCTCAAGCCCGCCGGCAAGCCGCTCTCGCGCGCGATGGCCGACCGGCTCCGCACCACGCTGCACGCCGCCGCCGGCGACCCCGAGTTGCGTGCGGCACTGTCGGCCGGCCGGCTCGTGGGGGAGGCGCAGGCGGGTGGCACGTGGCCGTTCGCGCTCGAGACGACCGATGTTCCCGCGCCGCCGCCGAAGCAGAAGCCCGCGGCCAAGCAGAAGCCGGGGAAGGACGACGACGACGCGGCCGAGCGCGAGGCCGAGGAACGCGCCGCCCGGGAACGGCTCGCGCTCGAGGACGAGTTGCGCGAGGCGCGCGGCACGCTGAAGGTTCGCGAGCGCGTCGCCAAGGGCGCCGAGGAGGACGCGCAGGCGGCGGCCGAGGCGCTCGACGCCGCGCAGGCCGCGCTCGACCAGGCCCGCAAGGCCGTGGAGGACGCGAAGGCCGAGCAGGAGTCAGCGCAGCGGGTGCTCAAGGGCGCCCGCAAGGAGCGCGACCAGGCCCGCGACACCGTCGCGCGGCTCGAAGAACGCCTGGATTGATGGCGCGCCCCCGCTGGGTAGCTCCCGGCGATGGCTGAACTGACACCACTGGACGAGAAGCTCGCGGAAGTGCTCGGCCTCGCGCAGGCCGCGCAGCAGGCGACGAAGCACGTGGCCGGCATGGACGGCGCCGAGCCCTTCAAGACCGCGCTCGACGCGATGGGCGAGCAGGCCGCGGAGACCGAGCGCCGCACGGACGGCTACATCGACACGCTCGAAGGCCGCAAGACCGCGATCCGCGAGAAGGCCCGGGAGACCAAGTCCGAGGCCGTGGACATGATGAAGACCTACCTCGAAGGCGAGGAGGAAGCGCTCGACGGCTTCGAGTTCCTCAGCATGGCCGAGGCCGGCGAGCTGTGCCACTGGGAGATCGTGCAGGTGATCGCCTTCACGACCGAAAACGACGACGTCAAGCAGCTCGCGGACTGGGCGGTCGACGTCCAGGGCCGGCACATCGAAGGCGTGCGCAAGGCCTACCTGGCCCTCGCCGCCGAAGAGGCGAAGGAGATGACCGCCGCCTAAGGCTGGTGCGGATAACAGGCGAGGGCGAGCCGGAAGGTGTGGCCCTCGCCGCCGCCGTACTTGGACAGCACCTCACCGAACGCCCGCTGCAGCTCGGCGACGAACGCCGCGCCGTCCTCCGGTGAGAGCGCGATGTCACCCGCGATCCCGAACGAGGGCAGCGTGACCGGCCCCATGGCCAGGGTCGCGAGGTCCTGCGACATCTGCTCGCTGAGGTTGAGCAGGTAGCCGAGGCCGAGCATCTCCTCGCGCGCCCGCTCCGGCCCGAGCCGGCCGACGCACGCCGGGGAGACCCAGAACGACCGCGCCACGGCCTGGTAGATCCCTTCGGCGATCCCGCGGACGCGGCGCTCGTCGACCAGTGAGACCAAGCCCGGCGGCCTGGAGGCGCTTGACGTGGTAGTAGATCGCCTGCGGCGTCTCCCCGAGCGCGCCGCCGATCTGCGTGCACGTGGTCGGCTCGGCGAGGTGGCGCAGGATCTCCACGCGCTTGGGCTTGAGCAGCGCGTCGGCCTGTTCGACGTCGTCGATGTAGAGCGTGTCGAGCACCTACAAACGCAGTTGTACGTCCCGCGCGATATTCCTGCATGGGTGCCGACCGTCCGCGACGCCACCTACGACGTGCTCCGCCGGCTGGAGCTGACGACGATCTTCTCCAACCCGGGCAGCACCGAGGTGCCGTTCCTGGCCGGGCTGCCGGACGACCTGCGCTTCGTGCTGGCGCTGCACGAGGGGTCGGTGGTGAGCATCGCCTGCGGGTACGCGATGGGCGCGGGGAGACCCGCGCTGGCGCTCCTGCACAGCACGCCCGGGCTGGGGAACGCCGTCGCGGCGATCGCCACCGCGCGCCTGAACCGCGTGCCGCTCGTCGTGATCGTGGGCCAGCAGGACCGGCGCCACCTCGCGCAGGAGCCGTTCCTCGCCGGCCGGCTGCACGGGCTCGCGGGGGAGTACCCGGTGTTCGAGGAGCAGCCGGTGCGCCCGCAGGACGTGCCGGGCGCGATCGTCCGCGCCTTCCATGCGGCGGAGAGCGGCCGCGGGCCGGCGCTCGTGATCGTGCCGATGGACGACTGGTCCGCGCCCGCGCCGGAGCCGCACGAGATCCTCGGCCCGGAGCGGCTGGTGCGGTCCGCGGCGGCTTCGCCCGAGGCGGTGGACGCGCTGGCGGCGTTCCTCGGGGAGCGGCCGGCGATCATCGCGGGAGCGAGCGCGGACTGGCCGGCGCTCGTCGCGCTGGCCGAGCGGCTGGGCGCGCCGGTGTTCCAGGAGCCGTTCGGCGCCGCGGCCGGGTTCCCGCAGGACCATCCGCTGTTCGCCGGGTTCGCACCGGCGCGCCGCACCCGCCTGCGTGACGCCCTGCGCGGGTTCGACTCCGTGCTCGTGGTCGGCACGGGCGCGCTGCGCCAGTACCCCTACGACCAGGGACCACTGACGCAGGCGCGGGTGGCGGTCATCACCGCCGATCCGGAGGAGGCGCACCGCAGCCCGGCCGAACTGGCCGTGCTCGGCGACCCCGGGGCGGTGTGCGCGGCGCTGGCGGCCGTGCTCGACCCGCGGGACACCGCGCCGCCGCAGTTCGAGCGCCCCGCGCCCCCGGAGCCGGGCGAGCCGCTCTACCCGGGCCACGTGCTGGCCGCGCTGGCAGAGCGGCTCCCGCGCGACGCGATCCTCGTCGAGGAGTCACCGTCCAGCCGGCCGGAGCTCCACGCCCGCATCCCGGCCACCGCGCCGGGCGGGTTCGTGAGCGCGATGGGGATGCTCGGGTTCGCGCTGCCCGCGGCGACCGGGCTGCGGCTGGCCGCAGATCGCCCGGTGGTGGCGGTCGTCGGCGACGGCTCCTCGCTCTACCAGATCCAGGCGCTGTGGAGCGCGGCGACGTACGGCGCGGGCGTGCTGTTCATCGTCCTGCGCAACGGCGGCTACGCGATCATGGACCGCCTCGCCGAGCACGCCGGCGCACCCGGCCCGTGGCCGACGCTCGACACCGTCGACATCGCCGCGATGGCCCGCGCCCAGGGCTGCGAGGCGCGCCGCATCACCACCCACGCGGAGCTGCTCGCCGAGCTCGACGACGCGCCGTGGGACCGCACCACGCCGCTCCTGCTCGAGATCACCGTCGCGCAGGACGAATCCTTCGACCCCTAGATAAAGAGGGACAGTCCCTCTTTAGGAAAGGGCGTCGGCGAGGACCGCGGGGTCGCGTTCGCCCTCGGGGAGCTCCATCGCCATCAGGCGGGCGAGCTGGGCGCGGCCGCGGACATCCAGCTTGCGGTAGATCTGGCCGAGGTGGTATTCGATCGTCTTGGGTGAGAGGAACAGCGCCGCGGCGGCTTCGCGGTTCGTCATGCCCTGGGCGACGAGGACCGCGATCTGCAGCTCGTGCGGGGTGAGCTGGTCGGCAGCGGCGGAAGCGCGGCGACCGCCCGCCGAGCCGCCGGTCGCCCGCAGCTCGGCGCGGGCGCGCTCCGCCCACGGCTTCGCGCCGAGCCGCTCGAACTCGTCGAGGGCCTGCGTGAGCGGCTCCCGCGCTTCGGCGCGCTGCTTGGCGCGGCGGAGGCGCTCACCCAGCGCGAGCTGCGTGCGGGCTCGCTCGAACGGCATCGGGAGGGCGTCGTGGTGCTGCAGCGCGCCCTCGAACACCGCGCGGAACTCCTCCTCGGGCGCGAGCAGGCCCTTGCAGCGCTCGGCCGCGGCGCGCACCCACCGTGGGCCGACGCCGATCACCGGCAGTGCCGCGAGCGAGTCGGCGCGCAGCGCGCGCACGTTCGTCGCCGCTTGCGCCGCCGCGGCCCGGCGCGCCGCGCGACCCTCCGCGGTGTCGGCCTCGAGCACCGCGAGCTGCGCCTCGGCCTCCTCACGACGACCGGCGCGGATGTAGGCCTCGATCAGGTCGGGCCGGAGCTGCACGACCGACGACGCGAGCCCGCGCCGCCGCATCTGCCGCTCGCCCGTCTCCAGGGCGTCGATCGCCTCGGGGATGTGTCCGAGCGCGAGCTCGAGCTGACCGAGCGCCGCGTGCAGGTGGGGGTCGGCGGACCGCTCCAGGCCGCGCGCGACGTGGGCGCGGCAGTCGGCCTCGTGCCCCAGCCCGGCCTCCACGAGCGCGAGTGCGGCGAGCGCGTGGGGGAGCAGTGCGAGCTGCCCGGCGTCCTCGGCGAGCTCGACCGCCTCTGACGCGCCCGCGAGCGCCGCCGCCCAGCGGCCACGGCGCAGGTCCAGGTGCGCTTGCGCCGCGAGCGGGTGGATGAGCGCGGACACGGCGCTCGCGGCGCGGGCGGCTTGCAGGATGCGTCCGAGGATGCGCGCCGCGCGGTCCCAGTCCTCGACCCACGTCCACGCGTGCCCGGCCATGCCGACGATCTCGACCATGCCGAGCGGGTCCGCCTCCATCAGGTACGGCTCGCACGCCCGCAGCTCCGCGACGCCCTGCTCGACCTCGCCCAGCGCGAGTTGCGCCTCGCCGATCACCGCGGTCGCGAGCAGCTCCACGGCCGGCTCGGTCCCGGCGGACAGGGCCCGGGCGCGCTCGGCGGCGGTGAGGAGCGCGGCGGGATCGCCGGTCATGAGATGCGCCACCGACGCCTCGAGGAACATCGCCGCCGCCCGCCGCGGGTCCCGGCCGCGCACGCGATCGGCCTCGGCCACGAGCCGCTCGTTGGCCTCGACCGGCGACCCGCGCCGCATCTCCACGTGCCCGCGCAGCCGCTCGATGTCCGCGAGCAGCAGGGGATCGTCGAGCACCGCGTGGCCGCCGGCGAGCGCCGACGGCCGCGTCGAGCAGCGCGCCGGCCTGTTCGGCATCGCCCGATCGGACCGCGTCGCCGGCCGCGGCCAGCAGCCGCCGCGCCC
Organism: uncultured Solirubrobacteraceae bacterium; assembly: GCA_963724195.1. GTDB lineage: Bacteria > Actinomycetota > Thermoleophilia > Solirubrobacterales > Solirubrobacteraceae > Solirubrobacter. The sequence continues at coordinate 105,511 of CAVRTQ010000005.1, forward strand.
GCGGCTCGGGGTCCGGCGTGAGTTGCGCGGCGCGCTGCAGGTCCCGCGCGGCGGTGGCGTGGGCGCCGCGTCCGCGCGCCTCGAGCGCGGCGGCCTCCAGAGCGGCGGCGACCGCCTCGTCGGGCGCGACGGCACACGCCGCGAGATGCCACGCCCGCTCCGCGCCGTCGACCGCCGCGGCGAGCGCCGCGTGCGCGGCCCGCCGCTCGACCGGGCCGGCCGCGTGGTAGACGGTGGACCGCATCAAGGGGTGCCGGAACTCGAGCTCGCCCCCGCCCAACGTGACGATCCCCGCCGCCTCGGCCGGCCCGAGCGCGTCGAGCGACGTCGCGCTGGGGGCGGAAGGGGCCGCGGCGGACGCGGGCGACGATGCGGCGGCCCGTGCCGCCGGCGTGACGCGCCGGGCGCGCCGCGGCGAGGGCGCGGCCGAGGACGTCGAGGCGGCGGGTGCCCGCCGCGGCCGCGACGAGCAAGGCCGCGCGGGTCTCGGCCGGGAGCGCTTCGAGCGCGACCGCGAACGCGCGCTCCACGCCGGTGCCGGGCGGGAGCGGGTCCGCGAGCGGCGCACGGCCCGCGAGCTGCGGCGCCGTCAACAGCGCCGGGATCTCGAGCAGGGCCAACGGGTTGCCGGCCGCGGTGGCCACCAACCGGTCCGCCACGCCGGGGGCGATCGACGCGTCGAGCAGCTCCCGCGCATCCGCATCCGCCAACGGGGCGACGGCGAGCCGCTCCAGCCACGGCACCTCGATCCGGCGGGCGCCGTCGCGGGCGGCGCCGAGCATCGCCACGCCCTCGGCGGCGAGGCGCCGGCCGGCGAACAGGAACGCTTCGAGGCTCGGCTCGTCCAGCCAGTGGGCGTCGTCGACGATCGCCAGCACGGGCCCGTCGTCGGCCGCCCGCGCGAGCAGCGACAGCAGCGCGGCGGGCACCGTGAACCGGTCCGCCGCCGTCGCCGGTCCCAGCGCCAAAGCCGCCCGCAACGCGTCGGCCTGCACGGCGGGGATCTCGTCCACGAAGCCCAGCAACGGTCCGACCAGCTCGGCCAGCCCCGCGAAGGGGATGCCGGACTCGGATTCCATCCCGCGCGCCCGCAGCACGACGAACCCCGAAGCCGCCGACTCCGCGAAGCGCAGCAACTCCGTCTTCCCGATCCCGGGCGGCCCGTGCAGCAGCAGCGCGCCACTGCGGCCCGCGCGTGCGGCCTCGATCAACGCCGTCAGGCGGGCCTGCTCATCCGTGCGGCCGACCATGTCAGCGCGAGTCTAAGCCCCGCCACCCCGCCGGATGGGACGGCTGGCACCCCGCGGACAGTGCGGTTAGCGCACCCCGTCGAAGGTCGTGGGCTCGCGCGAGACCGACCCCACGTCAAACCCCGCCAACAGCTCCCGCGGCGTCGCTCCCGACAGCCCCAGAGACGAGGCCATCCAGGCCAGCGCCACGTCCGGCGGGACCTCGCGCAGCGTCACGTCCCCGTGGCGCTTCGCCAGCCGCCGCCCGTCAGGCCCCAGGACCAGCGGCACGTGGGCGTACGACAGATCCGGCAACCCCAGCGCCCGTCCGAGCCAGATCTGCCGCGGGGTCGAATCGACGAGATCGGCCCCGCGCACGACCTCCTCGATGCCCTGCGCGCCATCGTCGACGACGACCGCCAGGTTGTACGCGAACGCCCCGTCGTTGCGGCGCACGACGAAGTCGTCGACGAACCCCGACTGCGAGCCCAACACGCGATCTTCGAACGACACGACGGCGCCGCCGGCATCGACCCGCAGCGCCGGCGCTCGCTCGACGCGACGGGCGTCCCGCTCCGCCACGGACAACCCGCGACACGTCCCCGGGTACGCCCCGACCGGCCCGTGCGCAGCCGACGCCGCCTCGGCGATCTCCGCCCGCGTGCAGAAGCACTCGTACACCGGCAGCTGCGACAGCGCCGCCTCGTACAGCCCCGTTCGGGCCGACTGCCAGACGACCTCCCCGTCCCAGTCGAGCCCCAGCAGCGCCATGTCGGCCAACTGGCGCTCCGCGAACCCGGGTCGCACGCGCCCGACGTCGAGATCCTCCACCCGGACCAGGAACGACGACCCCGCCGAGCGGGCGAACAGCCACGCGAGCAGCGCCGTCCGCAGGTTCCCGACGTGCAGGACCCCGGTGGGTGACGGTGCGAACCGCCCTCTCACACCGTGAAGGGCAGCGAGTCCGCGATCTCCGACAACAGCGGCGCCTCGGCGTCCCGCGCCGAATACAGCAACTCGACGTCGGAGGGCCACGCCACACCCACCTCCGGGTCGTCGTAGCGGATGCCCGCCTCGGTCGCCGGGTCGTAGTAGTTCGTGCACTTGTAGACGAAGTCCGCGACCTCGCTCAGCACGAGGAACCCGTGCCCGAACCCGACGGGTATCCACAGCATGTTCCCGCCGACGTCGTCCAGCTCGACGCTTTCCCACTCGCCGAACGTGGGAGAACCCCGCCGCAGGTCGACGACGACGTCGAGCACGCGACCGCGCGACACGCGCACCAGCTTGCCCTGTCCCGGGTGCGTCTGGAAGTGAATCCCGCGCAGCGTCCCCTGGCGGGAGCGCGAGTGGTTGTCCTGCACGAACTCCGTGGGGATGCCGTGCTCACGCGCGACATCGGCGCGGAAGGTCTCCACAAAAAAGCCGCGTTCGTCGCCGTGGACAGCGGGCGCCAAGAGCACGAGTCCGTCGAGTCGAGTCTCAAGCCGTTGCATTAGATGGCAGGAGGTTAGGGAGCCACCGTCGAAAGATCGCCTCGCCATGCCGAGGACCGCCACCATGCCCCCGGCCGCCCGCGGCCACCAGACGCTTTCCACGTACATCAGCGCGCGCTTCGAGGAATTCTCGCGCTCGCAGAAGGACGTGGCCCAGTACGTCGTCGACCACCTTGACGAAGTCGCTTTCCACACCGCTGAGGAGCTCGCTCGGCGCGCGAACACGTCGAGTTCGACGGTCGTGCGTTTCAGCCAGGCGCTCGGCTTCGAGGGGTTCCCCGAACTGCAGGAAGCAGCTCGGGACGAGTATCGCCACCACCACCGGACGACCACCACGCCGGACAACGCCGCGCCGTTGTTCAGCTTGGATCAGTCGCCGTTCGAGCAGGCCATCGCGGCTGATCACGTCAACGTCGAGGAAACGGCGCGGCGTGTGAGCCGCTCCGAGGTCGACGGCGCGATCGAGGCGATCGCGTCCGCCGAGAAGATCCTCATCGCCGGCACGGACCAGATGGCGTTCTTCGCCAGCTACCTCCGGCACCTGCTGATGTTGCTCGACGTGCGCGCCGAGATCGCGGCGTCCCCGTCCCAGGAGGCCTTGAGCCGGCTGGGCCGGATCGACGAGCGGACGCTGGTGATCGGCCTCTCCGCCGGCCGCCCGCACCCGCTGGTGCTGCGCGCGATGAAGATCGCCCGCCATCGCCGCGCGAACACGCTCGCGATCGTCGACGCGACGCTCTCGGACGTGGCCAAGCTGTCCGAGCGCACGCTCTACTACTCGAGCAACTCACCGGCGTTCGTGCGCAGCCACACGGGCCTGCTGAGCATCCTGCAGGCGCTCGCCTACGGCCTCTACTCCCGCGACAGCGCGCAGTACGACGACCGCATTCGTGCGTTCCGTCTGAAGTAGCGGGGTACGCTCCGCGGCCGTGCTGGGTCTACCAGGCGGCATCACCGCCCTGCTGTTCGATCTCGACGGCGTTCTCACCGACACGGCCGCCGTCCACGCCAAGGCGTGGAAGCGGACGTTCGAGGACGAGGGCTATCCGTTCGACATCGCGACGGATTACGTCACCTACGTCGACGGTAAGGCGCGCGAGGACGGGATCAGGGATTTCCTGGCCTCGCGCGACGTCCACCCACCCGAGCGCGAGATCACGCGCATCGGGACCGTCAAGAACGAGCTCGTGCTGCGCCTCATCCGCGAGCAGGGGGTGGAGGCGTACGAGGGCTCCCGCCGCTACCTCGAAGCCGCCGAGCAGGCCGGCCTCAAGCGCGCGCTCGTCTCCTCGAGCAACAACGCGGCCGAGGTGCTCAAGGTCACCGGGATGGACCGCTACATCCAGGAACGCGTGGACGGCGTGGTCAAGACGGAGCTGGGTCTGCCGGGCAAGCCGGCGCCCGACACGTTCCTGGAAGCGGCCCGCCGCCTGGGCGTCGCGCCCGAGCACGCCGTCGTGTTCGAGGACGCGCTCGCGGGGGTCCAGGCGGGGCACGCCGGGTGGCTTCTACACCGTCGGCGTCGACCGCGTCGGCCAGCGGGAAGCGCTGAAGGAGCACGGCGCCGACATCGTCGTGGACGACCTGGGAGAGCTCCTGTGATCACGCATCCGGCGTTCAGCGTCGAGCCGTGGGCGGTGAGCGAGGACCGCCTGAAGCTCGAGGTGCTCGCCCAGGCCGAGTCGGTGTTCGCGCTCTCCAACGGCCACATCGGCCTGCGCGGGAACCTGGACGAGGGCGAGCCGTTCGGCCTGCCCGGCACCTACCTCAACGGCTTCTACGAGATCCGCCCGCTGCCGTACGCGGAGGCCGGCTACGGCTACCCGGAGGACGGCCAGACCGTCGTCAACGCCACCAACGGCAAGCTCATCCGGCTGCTGGTCGACGACGAGCCGTTCGACATCCGCTACGGCGAGCTGCTCGCCCACACGCGCTCGCTGGACCTGCGTGAGGGGGTGCTCCGGCGCCATGTTCGCTGGCGCTCGCCGAGCGGCCGCGAGATCGAGGTCAACTCCACGCGCCTGGTCTCGTTCGTGCAGCGGTCGGTGGCCGCGATCCGCTACGAGGTCAAGGCGATCGACGACCAGCCGCTGCGGATCGTCGCCCAGTCCGAGCTCGTGGCCAACGAGCCCAACGCCATCCGGACCCGCGACCCGCGCGCCGCCGCCGCGCTGGAGGCGCCGCTCGAAGCCGAGGAGCAGGAGGTCAACAACCTGCGCGTCGTGCTCGTCCACCGCACCTACAACAGCAAGCTGCGGATGGCGGCGGGCATGGACCACGTCGTCGAGAAGGTCGACGGGATCGTCGCGGGCGCCGAGGCGGCCGCCGACCTCGGCCGCGTGTGGCTGACGGCCGAGCTGCAGCCCGGCAGCAGCCTGCGGTTCACGAAGTTCCTGGCCTACGGCTGGTCGAGCCGGCGTTCGCTGCCGTCGGTTCGCGACCAGGTCGACGCCGCGGTGTCGAGCGCCAAACGCACGGGCTGGGAGAAGCTCGCGACGCAACAGCGCGAGTACCTGGACGCGTTCTGGGAGCACGCCGACGTGGAGATCGACGGCGACGGCGAGCTCCAGCAGGCCGTCCGCTTCGCGCTCTTCCACACGCTGCAGGCCGGTGCCCGCGCCGAGCGGCGCGCCATCCCGGCCAAGGGCCTGACCGGCCCGGGCTATGACGGCCACGCGTTCTGGGACTCGGAGACGTTCGTGCTCCCCGTGCTCACCTACACGCAGCCCACGGCGGCCGCGGACGCGCTGCGCTGGCGCCACGCCACCCTGGACCTCGCGCTCGAACGCGCCAAGACGCTGGAGCTCAAGGGCGCGGCGTTCCCGTGGCGGACGATCCGCGGGCAGGAGTGCAGCGCGTACTGGCCCGCCGGGACCGCGGGGTTCCACGTCAACGCCGACATCGCGGACGCGGTCATCCGCTACGTGCGGGCGACCGGCGACGAGGAGTTCGAGGCCACCACCGGCCTGGAGCTGCTCGTGCACACCGCGCGGCTGTGGCGCTCACTCGGCCATCACGACCACGAGGGCCACTTCCACATCGACGGCGTCACCGGCCCGGACGAGTACTCCGCGATCGCCGACGACAACGTCTACACGAACCTGATGGCCGAGCAGAACCTGCGCCACGCCGCACTCGTCGCCTCGCGCCACACCGATCAGGCGCAGAAGCTCGGCGTCGACGTGGAGGAGATCGCCGCCTGGCGGGACGCGGCGTCCGCGATCCACATCCCGTACGACGAGCGCCTGCGGGTGCACCCGCAGGCCGAGGGGTTCACCAAGCACAAGCTGTTCGAGTTCAACGGCGTGCAGTACCCGCTGCTGCTGCACGTGCCGTACTTCCGGCTCTACAGCACGCAGGTGGTCAAACAGGCCGACCTCGTGCTCGCGCTCTACATGCGCGGCAACCACTTCACGGCCGAGCAGAAGGCGCGCGACTTCGCCTACTACGAGCCGATCACCGTGCGTGATTCGTCGCTGTCCGCGTGCGCGCAGGCCGTGGTCGCGGCCGAGGTCGGCCACCTGGAGCTCGCGTACGACTACTTCGGCGAGGCCGCCCGGATGGACCTCGGCGACCTGATGGACAACACGCGCGACGGGCTGCACATCGCTTCACTCGCCGGCTCCTGGATCGCGGCCGTGGCCGGGTTCGGCGGGATGCGCGACTTCGGCGGCGACCTGAGCTTCCGCCCGCGGCTGCCGAACGCGATCAGGCGGCTGGAGTTCCGGCTCCGCTACCGCAACAGCTCCATCCGGGTGCGGGTCCGCCATCGCGACGCCACCTACGAGCTCGTGGACGGCGACCCGATCGAGATCCTGCACTACGACGAGCCGATCCTGATCGACGGGCCGGTCACGCGTGAGTGGCACGTGGACGATCCGGGTCCGGAGCCCAAGCAGCCGCCCGGCCGGGAGCCCAGGCACCGGAGGGTCCGCGGCTAACATCGATGCGGCTATGAGAGACGAAGCGACGTTCCGTGTGAAGGCCGGTCTGGCCGAGATGCTGAAGGGCGGCGTCATCATGGACGTCGTCGACGCCGAGCAGGCGAAGATCGCGGAGGATGCCGGTGCCGCGGCCGTCATGGCGCTCGAGCGGGTCCCGTCCGACATCCGCCGCGACGGCGGGGTCGCGCGCATGTCCGACCCGGCGATGATCAAGGGCATCCAGGAGGCCGTGAGCATCCCGGTCATGGCCAAGGCGCGCATCGGCCACTTCGCCGAGGCCCAGGTGCTCGAGGCGCTCGAGGTCGACTACATCGACGAGTCCGAGGTGCTGACGCCCGCGGATGAGGCCAACCACATCGACAAGTGGGGCTTCAAGATCCCGTTCGTGTGCGGCGCGACCCACCTGGGCGAGGCGCTGCGCCGGATCGGCGAGGGCGCGGCGATGATCCGCTCCAAGGGCGAGGCCGGCACCGGCGACATCGTCGAGGCCGTGCGCCACCTGCGCGCCATCCGGTCGGAGATCCGCCGCCTCGGCACGCTGGACGACATGGAGCTCGCGACCGCCGCGAAGGAGCTGCAGTCGCCGCTGGACCTGGTGCGCCAGGTCGCGGCCGACGGCAAGCTCCCGGTCGTCGTGTTCTGCGCCGGTGGCATCGCCACCCCCGCGGACGCGTCGCTGGTCATGCAGCTCGGCGCCGAGGGCGTGTTCGTCGGCTCGGGCATCTTCAAGTCCGAGGACCCGGCGGCCCGCGCGGCGGCGATCGTCGAGGCCACCACGCACTTCCGGGACGCGGATCGCGTCGCGAAGGCGTCGGAAGGGCTCGGCGGGGCGATGCAGTCGCTCGAGTCGCGCAAGCTCGAAGACGCGCAGCTGCTGGCCAACCGCGGTTGGTAGTCGGCGTCCTCGCGCTTCAGGGCGACTTCGAAGCGCACACGAAGATGTTGCAGGGCCTCGGTGCGGAGACGCGCGAGGTCCGCGTGCCCGCCGACCTCGAGGGGTTGGACGGGCTGGTGATGCCGGGCGGCGAGTCGACGACGATGACGCTCGGCATCAAGCGCGAAGGGCTCGGGGACCCGCTGCGGGCGTTCGTCGCGAGCGGGAAGCCCGTGCTCGGCACGTGCGCGGGGATGATCATGCTCGACCGCGAGCACCTCGGCTGCATGGACACGCTGTGCCGGCGCAACGCGTTCGGCCGCCAGATCCGGAGCTTTGAAGAGGACCTGGAGATCCCGGGGATCGACGGCACGGTGCGCGCGGTGTTCATCCGCGCGCCGTGGCTGGCCGAGTACGGCGACGGTGTCGAGATCCTCGCCGAGGTCGACGGGCATCCCGTCGCCGCCCGCCAGGACAACATGCTCGTGATCTCGTTCCACCCGGAGATCGCGGGGGAGACGCGCGTGCACGAGCTGTTCTTGCAGGGCCTCGCGACAATGATCGTCTACTTCACGCGGCACGGCGAGTCGCTGCTCAACCTCGCCGAGCGCAACCGGCAGGCGGAGCCCGAGGACGGCGACCACCTGTCCGAGCGCGGCTGGGAGCAGGCGCGCGGGCTGGGCGAGCGGCTCAAGGGCGAGGGGATCGAGCGGATCATCGCGTCGCCGTACGGCCGCGCGCAGGAGACCGCGCAGGGCATCGGCGAGGTGCTGGGCCTGCCGTTCGACACCGACGAGGACCTGCACGAGGCGGTCCAGTCCGACGCCTACCGGGCCGTGTCACCCCACTTCCAGGGCGAGGGCCACATCACGTGGATGCCGCAGTCCCCGCCCGATCACGCCGAGCCCGGCGCGGAGTCCTTCGCCGCCATCCTCGGGCGGGTCGAGCGCGTGATGGAGCGGCTGGAGGAGCGTGTCGAGAGCGAGCGCATCCTCTGCGTCTCGCACTGGGGCTTCATCCACTACTTCACCGGCGCCGCGCTCTTTCGCGAGGACTTCTCACCCGCGCACCTGCCGGCGCTCTACCGCATGGGCCACGTGAACACGGGCATCACGATCTTCCAGCAGCGCCGCGACTACTTCATCGAGGGCGAGCGCTTTGACGGCTGGGCGCTCCACACGTGGAACGACCAGGCGCACCTTTGAGCAGCTCGAGCGCGTGCAGCACCACCGTGAGGCCGATGAAGCCGATCGGCCACAGCGGCCAGAAGTAGTCCGCGCCGGTCGCGGCCCAGACCGCGACGCAGATCGTCGAGACGGTGAGCCAGAACCCGAGGTGCTCGCGCAGCTCGCCGACCTTGCGCCGCCGCAAGGCCTGGGGCGTGCGCGTCTCGTCGGGCAGATCGGCGGTGAGCCGCTGCAGCTCGCGGAACGTCTTGGCGCTCAGCGCCGCCTCGAGGCGCTCGTCGAGCTCGAACGGGTCGAGCCGGCCCGCCTGCGCGTGCCGCTGCAACGTGCCCACGATGCGCTCGCGATCGTCGTCTCCCACGCGCAGATCGAGGTTGGACACGGTTAGAACTCCACCACCAGGCTGACGACGCCGTAGGACCCGAGCTTCGGGTCGCCGGTGCCGACCGTCAGCTTCAGGCCCGCCTGCGGGCCCTTGCGCGCCTCGACGGCCTCGCCGACCTTCTCGAACGCGGGCTTGATCAGCGCCATCTTGCTCTTGACGATCGCGTCGGTCGGGCTGCCGCCCTGCGCGAGGTGCGCGACCACCTCGTTGATCGCGGCCTCGGCCTGGACGACCGCCGCGGTGATCTCCTCCAGCGGCGGGCGGTCCTCGACCGTCTCGTCGCCGCCGATCGGGATCTTCACGGTGGCGGCGAACTTCGACCAGTCGTGGTTGGCGCCCTTGCGGATCTGCGCGTCGAAGCTCAGGCCCTTGACCGAGGCCTTCAGGCCGACGGAATCGCCCGCGAACGCGGCCTGGGCGGTGACGGACGCGTCGCCGCCCTTGACCGTGACCGAGCCGCCGTCCTTGTCGGCCTTGACCGCGACGGGCCCGGCCTGGAGCTTGGCCTCGCCGGCGAAGGCGAACGTGAGCGTGCCCGGGCCGGCGTGGAGCGCGAGCTCCTTCGGCGGCTTCGGAATCGAGTTCAGGATCCGCGCCGCGACCTCGTGTGAGCGACCGTCCGGCGTGACGACCTTGCGCACCGGCGGCGGCGTGTCGCCCGCGAGCACCTCGGTGATCACCATCTCGATCTGGAACGGCGTGGCGGCGAGCGCCTCCGGCACGTTCTGGCGGACCTGGTTGACCAGCTCCGGCATCGAGATCGTGCCGTCCTGGTTGTGCAGCTGGATCGCCAGCCGCATCTTCTCCAGGTAGGCGACGACGCGCATCTTGATCGCGTCTTCCATCGGCTGCGGCGGCTGCAGGCGCGGGACGAGGTCCGGGAGCTGACGGTTGAGCATCGCCCGGGCGATCGCGGCGTTCCCGACGCCCGACTGGAGCTTGAGCATGTGCTCCTGCTCGCGGGTCAGCGGGGCGTCCGGTTCCTTGCGGCGGGCGACGTGTCGCTGGTGCTCTTCCAGCTGCTCGCGCGTCAGGGCCACGTCGTGACGATACACCGCGCGGCGCGTTGGGCAGGCCCAATCCATGTACGCCCCGTCTGTTCGCCTCTCCAAGTTCGGTCGCGCCGCCCACGACGTCGGTATGGCCGGCCTGCTCGGCGGCAACCTGTTCGCCCGCCTGGCCCTGCATCCGAGCGTCACCGAGATCCGCGACGAGGCCGAGCGCGGCAAGGTCGTCAACGCGGCCTGGCGCCGCTACGGCACGATCAACTCGCTCTCGCTGGCCGCGATCGGCGCGGGCTGGATCGGCGCCCGAGCCGCTGAGTCGGCCAACTCGCGCCTGTCGCCGACCGAGCGCAAGCTGGCCTACGCCAAGGACGCGCTGGTCGGAGCCGTGGCGGTCACCGGGCTTGCGAGTGCGGCGCAGGGGATGCGGTTCGCCAAACAGGCGCCGGACGGCGCCGTGCCCCTGACGGACGGTGACCACGCCGCGCCGAGCGCCACCGATCAGCAGCGCCGCACCAAGCGCCGGCTGAACGCGATCGGCCTGGCGAACCTCGCCTCGGAGATCGGCCTCGTCGCCGTCAACTCCGCGCTCGCGCAGGAGAACTTCCGCCGCCCGCCGGCCCGCCGCCTATTCCGCCGAATCTAAAGCGGGACTGTCCCTCTTTATCTTTGCGACCACGTCCGCGACGTCGGTGCCGCGGAGGTGGGGCTCGGGCATGGCGACCGGGTAGGCGAGGTCGGTGCGGCTGATCCAGGCCGTCTTGAGGCCGGCGAAGGTCGCGCCCGCCACGTCCCACCAGTGGCCGGCGACGAACCAGGCGTCGGTCGCGCCGACCTTCTCCAGGGCGGCGCGGTAGGCCAGGTCCTCGGGCTTGAAGGCCCCGGACTCGGGTGCGGAGAGCACGTGCTCGAAGTGCTCACGGATGCCGGCGTTGGCCAAGGCCGTCTCGCTCGGCTCGACCGCCGACTGCGTGAGCACGGCGAGGCGGAACCCGGCGTCACGCAACGACTGCAGGGCGTCCGGCACGTCCGGATAGGGCGGGAGCGTGGACAGGTCCACCTCCACCGGCTCCCGCCCGGCGCGCTCCAACCCGCGCCGCAGTGCCGCCTCGAACAGCGGCTTGAACGTGGTCTCGCGCCCGGCCAGGACGGTGACCATGGCCATCATGTTCGCCTCGTCGAGCGCGGCGATCGGGATCTCGGGCGGGTCCAGCAGCCCGGCGGGATCGAGCAGCGTCCCGTTCAGATCGAAGATGCACCCACATGCTCGTCATCATGCCCCGCATGACCAAGATGCGTGCCGCGGTGTTGGAGGAGTTCGGCAAGCCGCTCGTCGTCCAGGAGGTCGAGCTCGCCGACCCGAAGGCCGGCGAGGTGCTCGTCCGGCTGGTGGCGTGCGGGGTGTGCCACACGGACATGTACACGGCCTCCGGAGCCGATCCGTCCGGCTACGCGCCCGCCGTGCTCGGCCACGAAGGCGCGGGCGTGGTGGAGAAGATCGGCGAGGGCGTCAAGGACCTCGCCGTCGGTGATCACGTCGTGACGCTGTTCTCACCGCAGTGTCGCGAGTGCGAGCACTGCCGCTCGCCCAAGACCAACCTGTGCATGGCGATCCGCGCCGAGCAGAACCAGGGCCACCTGCCGGACGGGACCGTGCGCATCTCCCGCGACGGAGAGCCGATCCGCCACTTCATGGGCACGAGCACGTTCGCCGAGTACACCGTGATGCCGGAGATCGCGCTGGCCAAGGTGCCCGAGGAGGCGCCGCTGGACCGCTGCGCGCTGTTCGCCTGCGGCCTCTCGACCGGCATGGGCGCGGCGATGTTCACCGCCAAGGTCGAGGCGGGCGCGACGGTCGTCGTCTACGGCGCGGGCATGGTCGGCCTCGGCGCGGTCGCCGGCGCGCGGCTGCAGGGCGCCGAGCGGATCATCTGCGTCGACCTGTCCGAGGACCGGCTCGAGCTCGCGAAGGGCCAGGGCGCGACCGACACCTGGATCGGCGGCCCCGACACCGTCCAGAAGGTGCTCGACGAGACGGGCGGGATGGGCGCCGACTACACGTTCGAGGCCACCGGCAACGTCAAGGTCATGCGGCAGGCCGTCGAGTCCGCGCGCATGGGCTGGGGCCTGTGCACGGTCACCGGCGTGGCGGGCAAGGGCGAGACGCTGGACGTCACCCCGCGCTACCTGATCACCGGTCGCCGCGTCGCGGGCTCGTCCTTCGGCGGCGTCAAGGGCCGCGACCAGGTCCCGCAGCTCGTGCAGCTCTACCTGGACGGCAAGCTCGACGTGGACCCGTTCATCTCGCACCGGATCACGCTCGACGAAGTCAACAAGGGCTTCGACCTCATGCACGACCAGAACGGCATCCGGAGCGTGATCGAGTTCTAGTGGGTAGCACCCTGCGGGATGCCCACCGATAGGACCCTGATCTCGCTGTCCGACCTCGTCCGCCGTGCCGTGGCCATCGTCGACCCGCCGGGTCGAAGACCCGGCGGTCGAGGAGTTCGCCGTTCGTTTCGAGGACGCCGACCAGCCCGTGCGCGGGCTGCTCGACAGCATCGAAGAGCGCGTGATGTGGGGCGTCGACGAGGACGCGCCGATCGTGATGGCGCAGGCCGTGACGATCTACCTGGCGCACCGGCTGGACCAGATCGACAACACGCCGGAGCACATCCTCGCCCACGCCGCCAAGGCCGAGTTCGATGGCAAGCCACCCGAGAACGTGAAGGCCTGGCTCGCGGACCAGGGTGTGAATTTGACCTGACGCGGGCAAACCGCCGGAATGGGGAGGAGAGGCCTCATTCCGGTTCTGGGGTGCGCGCTGGTGATCGGCGCGTGCTCGCTCGAGGACCCACCCGGCGGCGAGGGCCGCATGTCGATCGCCACCGGCGGCTCCGGCGGCGTCTACCAGGTCTACGGCGGTGGCGTGGCCGAGATGCTCTCCGCCAACGGCCATCCGACCACCGCCGAGACGACCAGCGCCTCCGTCGACAATCTCTTCCTCGTGGCCGACGGCGACTCGGAGGTCGCCTTCTCGCTGGCCGACACGGCGATCGACGCCGTCGAGGGCAAGGACTCCTTCAACGGCGAGCAGCTGCCGCTGCGCGCGCTGGGCACGCTGTACTCGAACTTCACGCACGTGGTCGCGCTCAAGTCGAGCGGGATCAAGAAGATCGAGGACCTCAAGGGCAAGAAGGTCTCGATCGGCGCGCCGAACTCGGGTACCGAGGTGATCGGGCTGCGGTTGATGGAGGTCGCGGGCCTCGACCCCGACAAGGACGTCAGGAAGCGCTCGCTCGGCGTGGGCGAGTCGGCGGCGGCGCTGCGCGAGGGCTCGCTCGACGCGTTCGTGTGGTCCGGCGGCCTGCCCACGGGCGCGATCACCGACCTCGCGACCACCGACGACATCGTCCTGCTGCCGCTGGACGCGTACCTGCCTGAGCTCAACGAGCGCTATGGCGAGGCGTACGTGGAGGCCGAGGTTGAGGAGGGCGAGTACCCGAACGTCCCGGCGGTGAAGACGATCAGCGTCCCGAACCTGCTGATGGTCCGCGAGGACATGGACCCGACGCTCGCGCACGACCTGATCAAGCTGATGTTCGACCACAGGCCCGAGCTCGCGGAGGTCCACCCCTCGGCGGAGAAGCTGACGATCGAGGACGCGCAGAAGGTCGTCGAGCCGGTCCAGCTGCACGAGGGCGCCCAGCAGTACTACGCGGAAACGGCCGAATGACTCGCACTGCGCGCTCGCATTCGGTGGGAACTCGCCTGGCGGCTCGTTCCCGCGGCGTCGCCGCCCTCGCGGCGATGGCGTTGGCCGGCTGTGGCGGCGGCCCGACGGTCGTCGCGCTCGACGGTGAGGGCCGCGCGGTGGCCGGGGCGGCGCTGCCCGCCGACGGGCGCTTTGCGCTCACGTACCGGCACTCCGTCTACAAGGCGGCGGCCGAGGAGCGCTTCAGGGCCACCGACGGCGGCTTCGTGCTCGACGCCATCGCCTCCCGCGACGGGCGCGTGCTCGACTACTACGAGCTCGACGGCGACCGCACCCGCGAGGGCGACACGTGGGTCCTGCACCCGTACGAGCCCGCGCGGTTCCGCACGATGCCGCTCGCGGCCACCCGGCGCGGCCAGAGAACGCTCGTGACGAGCAGCGAACGCGTGCCGCTGTATGGCGGACCTGTCCATCTGCGGCTGGTGGTGCAGCAATGACCAAGACCGAGGAGCTGCTGCAGGAATACGAGCCCGAGCGGCCCGGCCGCAAGCTCGGTGGGCTTCCCGGCGCGGCTCGTGTCCGTGCTGGGCGCCGGGCTGGCGCTGTTCGCCGTGTTCTGGGTCTTCTGGCCGCTCGCGCCGCAGGTCTACCGGCCCGCGTTCCTGGCCGTCGCGCTGCTGCTCACGTTCGTCGCCTTCGGCAGGGCCAAGCAGCCGACGACCGCCGACTACGTGGTCGCGGTCCTCGCGCTGCTGGCGATCGGCTACGCCGTCTTCACGCCCGACCTCGTCCGCCGCGCCGCGCGGCCGGAGCCGCTGGACATCGTGTTCGGCGTCGCGGCGATCGTCTTCGTGCTGGAGGCGACACGCCGCACGACCGGGTGGGCGCTCCCCGCGATCTGCCTCGCGTTCCTGTTCTACGCCTTCTTCGGCGGCCTGCTGCCCGACTGGACGCAGATCGGCCACAAGGGCTACGGGATCGATCGCATCGTCGGCCAGTCGTTCATGGGGCTGGAAGGCATCTTCGGCGTGCCGCTCGACGTCGCCGCGACCTACATCGTCTTGTTCGCGATCTACGGTGCCGTGCTGGAGTTCAGCGGCGCCGCGCGCTTCTTCGTCGAGATCTCGTTCGCCGCCTTCGGGCGCTCGAAGACCGGACCGGGTCGCACGAGCGCGGCTGGCGGGCTTCCTGCTCGGCACGGTCTCCGGCTCCGGTGTCGCCACCACGGTCACGCTCGGGTCCGTCGCGTGGCCGCTGCTGCGCAAGGCCGGATACCCGAAGGATCAGGGCGGCGGCATCATGGCCGCGTCCGGCATCGGCGCCATCCTCAGCCCGCCGACGCTCGGCGCCGCCGCGTTCATCATCGCCGAGATCCTCGAGGTCAGCTACCTGCAGGTGCTGGTCTACGCGCTGATCCCGTCGATCCTCTACTACGTCGGCATCCTGATGGCGATCGAGGCCGACGCCCGCCGCCACGAGGTCCACGGCCTGGACATCGAGACGCCGGGCGTGGGGCGGCTGCTGGCCCGCTGGGGCTACCACTTCTCGAGCCTGTTCCTGATCGTCTTCCTGCTCGCGATCGGCTTCAGCGCGTTCCGCTCGGTGATCATCGCCACCGTCGTCGCGTTCCTGCTGAGCTTCCTCGACCGCCGCGACCGGATGGGTCCGCGGGAGGTCTGGGAGGCGCTCGTGGTGGGTTCGCGCGGCGTGCTGCCGATCGTCGCCACCACGGCGGCCGCGGGCATCATCGTCGCGGTCGTCTCGCTCACCGGCCTGGGCCTGAAGCTCGCGGGCCTGATCGTGGACCTCGCGGGCGGTTCGCTCGCGTTGACGGCGATCCTGGCCGCCGTCGCCGTGCTGATCCTCGGCCTGGCCGTCCCGGTCACGGCGAGCTTCATCATCGCCGCGGCCGTCGTCGCGCCCGCGCTCGTCGCGCTCGGCGTGGAGGACTTCGCCGCCTACATGTTCATCTTCTACTACGCGGTCCTGAGCGAGGTGAGCCCGCCGACCGCGCTCTCGGCGTTCGCCGCGGCCGCGATCACGGGCGGCAACGGCTTCAAGACGATGATGCTCACCTGCCGCTACACGCTGCCGGCGTTCCTGGTCCCGTTCGCGTTCGTCCTCTCCCCGCGCGGCGAGGGCCTGCTGCATGCAGGGCGGCGTGGAGACGATCGCGTTCGCGGTGGTGGTCTCGATCATCGCCGTGGTCGCGCTCGGCCTCGCGCTCGAAGGCTGGCTCAAGGGCGAGATCGGCTGGCCGGCGCGCGCGCTGATCGGCGCCGCCGCACTGCTCCTGCTGTGGCTGGAACCGACCGTGACGCTGATCGGCCTCGCCGTCCTGGCCGCCGGCCTGGCGCTGCACTTCGTCACCCGCCGCCCGCCGGACGAGCCGTCAGGCGGCGAGCGGTTCACGCGCGGCGCGCCTCAGGCGGCTTCGTCGTCGCCCTCGAGCTCGTCGTGATGCTCGTCCTCTTGGATCTCGGTGTCCGTCTTGGGGTCGTCGGGCTTCGGCTCGACCTCGTAGTCCCGGATCGGTGCGCGTTTGTCGTCGTCCATACCTGAGGCGCTGCCCATCACAGCCGAGCCGCAACCACCCGGGCGCGCTCGTCGTCGAGCGCGTCGAGCGGCGGGCGCAGGTTCGCCCACACGGCGTCGCCGGTGCGCACGCGCATGATCGCCTTCAGCGCCGGGATCGGCGGGAAGCCCTCGAGGAAGCCGCGGGTCTCGGTCAGCGACGCCTGCTCGGCGTCCGCGCCCGTCATCGCCGGCCGCCCACAGGTCGTAGACGCGCCGCGACTGCGCCGCCGTGACGTTGCAGGTGGCGGAGATGCAGCCGTCGCCGCCCCAGCGCAGCGTGTCCAGCAGGAAGCGCTCGGAGCCCGCGAACACGGTCAGCTGCGGGAACTCCTTGCACAGCCGCTCGATCCGCTCCGCGTCGCCGGCGCTGTCCTTCGTCCCCGCCACGACACCCGGGTAGGCGTCGAGCAGCCGCCCGATCAGCTCCGGCGTGAAGCCCACCTGGGCCATGGGTGGGATGTGGTAGAGGAACAGCCGCAGGCGGTCGTCGCCGACGCGCTCGATCAGCTCCGCGAAGAAGCGGAACAGCCCGTCGTCGCTGACGCCCTTGTAGTAGAAGGGCGGCAGCGCCAGCACGCCCGGCGCGCCGACCGCCAGCGCCTCGCGGGCCAGCGTCACCGCGTCCGGCAGCGCGCACGCGCCGGTGCCGGGCAGCAGCACGTCGGCGGGGATGCCGTCCTCGACCAGCCCTTCCCAGGCGGCGACCCGCTCGGCCACCGACAGCGAGTTCGCCTCGCCGGTGGTGCCGAAGATGCCGAGGCCGTGACAGCCCTCGTCGAGCAGCCGCCGGCAATGCTGCGCGTAAACCGCCCGATCGACCGAGAGATCGTCGCGCATCGGTGTGAGTACGGCTGCGAAGACGCCCTTGAGCATGCCTACGACAGTACCCTCGGGCGCATGAATCGCGAGCCGGAGCTGCTGAGCGTGGTGGCGCCGATGTACGAGGAAGAGGACACCGTCGACCCGTTCACCGAACGGGTCGCCGCCGCGCTCGGACATCTCAACTACGAGCTGATCCTCGTCAACGACGGCTCCAAGGACGGCACGCGCGACGCGATGGCGCGTGCGGCCGCGCGCGACCCGCGCGTGAAGGTGGTCTCGCTCGCCCGCAACTTCGGCCACCAGCCGGCGCTCACCGCCGGGCTCGAGCACGCGCGCGGTGACGCGATCGTGATGCTCGACGGCGACCTGCAGGACCCGCCGGAGGTGATCCCGGAGATGCTCGAGCAGTGGCGCAAGGGGATCGACGTCGTGTACGCCGTGCGCGAGCAGCGGCTGGGGGAGACCGCGTTCAAGCGCGTCACGGCCAAGGGCTTCTACAAGACGTTCCGCCGCCTGACGGGGCTGGACCTGGCCGTGGAGTCCGGCGATTTCCGCCTGATGGACCGGCGCGCGCTGGACGCGCTGCTCAAGATGCCCGAGCGCAACCGCTTCCTGCGCGGGATGACGGTGTGGATCGGCTTCAGCCAGATCGCGGTGCCGTTCGTGCGCCAGGAGCGCCACGCCGGCGTCACCAAGTACCCGCTGCGCAAGATGCTGCGGTTCAGCTTCGACGCCATCACGTCGTTCTCGTCGACCCCGCTGCAGTGGGCGACGTTTCTCGGCTTCGTCTTCAGCATGGCCGCGTTCCTCGCGATCCCGCTGACCGTCGTCGCCCGCTACGCGAACATCTTCGAACGCGGCGTGCCGACGACGATCATCATCGTCCTGCTGCTGGGCGGCATCCAGCTGATCACGCTCGGCATCATCGGCGAGTACATCGGGCGCATCTACGACGAGGTCAAACACCGGCCGCTGTACGTCGTGGGCGAACGCATCAACGTGGAGGAACCGACGTCGTGAGAATCGCTGTCCTCGGGGCCGGCGTCGCCGGCCTCGTCGCGGGTCTGCGCCTGACGCAGGCCGGCCATACGGTCGACGTGTACGAGCGCTGGCCCGGGCTCGGCGGCCAGGCCGCGACGATCGACGTCGGCGGCGGCCACCGGCTCGAGCGCTACTACCACCACCTGTTCAGCACGGACCGCCACATCGCGGGCCTCTACGACGAGCTGGGGATGCCGGACGAGCTGGAGTGGCTGTCGAGCTCGGTCGCGTATTTCGCGGACGGCAAGCAGTGGCCGTTCGTGACCCCGATGGACCTGCTGCGCTTCAAGCCGATGCCGCCGCTGGCGCGGATCCGGCTCGGCGCGGCCGTGGTCGCGCTCCAGAAGGGGCCCGGAGCGCCCGGCCCGTTCGAGAACGTCACCGCGCGCAAGTGGATCGAGCGCTACATGGGCAAGGACGCCTACCGCACCCTGTGGGGCCCGCTGCTGCGCGGCAAGTTCGGCGAACGCGCCGACGACGTCGCGATGGTCTGGCTGCAGAACAAGCTGCGGCTGCGGCGCGGCGACGACGCGGCGGACGAGAAGCTGGGCTATCCGAAGCACTCGTGGGAGAAGCTCCTGCACGCCCTGCAGGAGCGGATCGAGGCCGGCGGCGGGCGCGTGCTGATCGACCGCCCGATCGCGAAGCTCTCGGCGGACTTCACCGTCACCCCGGGCGCGCCGAACAGCTTCCGACGCGGCCACGACCCGCGCGAGTTCGACACGATCGAGCCGGAGACGTACGACGCCGTGCTGGCCACGCTCCCGAGCGACGTCTTCGAGCAGGTGCTCGAGCCCGGCGTGCTGCCCGAGGCCTACCTCGCGCGGGCGCGCAGCATCGAGTACTTCACGGCGCTGTGCCTGCTGATCGAGATCGACCAGCAGTTCTCGCCGTACTACTGGACCAACATCGGCGACGACGCGCTGCCGTTCGTGGGCCTGATCGAGCACACGAACCTGATGGGCGCCGAGCGCTACGACGGCCGCCGCTTCCTGTACGTCGCCAACTACCTGCCCAAGGGCCACGAGCTGCTCGGCCTGAGCCCCGACGAGCTGCTCGATCGCTACACCCCCGGCCTGAAGGCGATCAACCCGGCCTTCGACCGCTCCTGGGTCCAGCAGCTCTGGCTGCATCGCGAACCGGCCGCCCAGCCGATCGTGACCGTCGGCTACCGCGAGAAGATCCCGGCCATGAAGACGCCGCGGCGCGGGCTCGTGCTGGCCAACACGACGCAGATCTTCCCCGAGGACCGAGGCACGAACTACGCGGTAAGAGAGGGTGACGAGGCCGCTCGGGCGATGCTGGAGTGGCTGCCCGCCCCGGACTGAGTGACGCACCTCACCCGAAGGGGCTAACTCTAAACATAAGTTCGGCTAGTACCCCTAGTGCAGTCCCCTTCTCCTGCCGATACTGAGATTGCGATGCACTCCCCGGACTCGAACTGGCTCTCCCGCGCCCTCAAGCGTCCCTCGCGTCCGAGCGAGGACGATCTCCACCACTGCGCCGCTTGCGGCAAGGACTACGTCAACCCCGTCGAATGGGACGCCGTCACGCCTGAGGCGTGGTGGATGCGCCTGCGCTGCGGCGAATGCCACGTGTGGCGTGAGGTCACCGTGACCAACCACGTCGCCGAGCGCTTCGACGTCGAGCTCGATCGCCGGGCCGACCTGATCCACCGCGCGCTGGCCAAGCTCGATCGCGAGCACATGGCCGAGCAGGTGGAGACCATGATCGGCGCGCTCCGCCACGGGCTCATTGAGCCTGCGGACTTCGCTCGCCCGGTCTAGAATCTCCAGCCGCTCGTCCTCCAGGTCGAGCTCACGCTCGAGCCGGTGCATGACGTCATTGGAGATCGTGCCCTCGTTGCGGAGCCGGACGATCTCCCTCCGCTGGGCTTCCAGCACCTCGCGCACGACCGTCTGATACTGCGTCGAGCGGTCCTCGAAGCCGTCGTCCTCGATCTTGCCCGCGCGCGCCTTCAGGCGCCGGCGCCGGTACTCGTACATGGTTGCGCATGCGCTCGAGCGTGTCGTCGCGGGCCCAGTCCTCGCCGCCCAGCTCCTCGAGCCGGCCGAGCGCGGCCTGCGTGGCGTAGAGCCGCGCCGTGAGCTCCTCGCGCTCCTCCTCGGACCCGTCGTCGAGCACCCCGAACATGCGGATCAGCGGTGAGAGCGTGAGTCCCTGCAGGACGAGCGTGACGAAGATGACCGCGAACGTCAGGAAGAGGATCTCGTCGCGGAACGGGAAGTCGGTCGGGGAGTGCCAGCGCCGCCGCCAGCGACACGGCGCCGCGCATGCCCGCCCAGCCGACCACGGTCCGCTCCTGCCAGCGCGAGCGGCCCCGGGTGGTGAGCAGCCGCGTCGCCCCGAGCCAGCGGATCGGGTACACGATCAGCCACTGCCACACCAGGCGACAGAGCACCACGGCCGCGCTCACCGCCGCCGCCCAGCCGAGCAGCGTGGCGGGTGAGGTCCCCTCGAGCGCGTCGAGCACCGCGGGCAGCTGCAGCCCGATCAGGATGAACAGGAACGCGTTGAGCAGGAACTGCAGCAGCTCCCACATCCCGAAGCCCATCAGCCGGGTCGTGGGGGAGGAGATCTGCGGCGCCTTCCAGCCGACGTAGCAGCCGACGGTGACCGCGGCGAGCACGGCCGAGACGTGCAGCAGCTCGGCGGGCACGTACGCGGCGTAGGCCGTCAGCAGGCTGATCGTGTTCTCGATCAGCGGGTCGTTGAGCCGCTTGCGGACCTGGGCCACGATCCAGCCGACGACCAGCCCGACCGCGATGCCGCCGGCGGCCTTCCACAGGAAGTCCCAGGCGGCGTCGAGGAAGCTGAAGGCCACGACGCTGGTGGCCGCGGTGATGGCGATCCGGTAGGCGACGAGGGCGGTCGCGTCGTTGACCAGCGCCTCGCCCTCGAGCACCGAGACGAGCCGGCGCGGGACGCCGAGGCGACGCGCGATCGCGGTCGCGGCGACGGGGTCGGTCGGTCCGACGATCGCCCCGAGCGTGAACGCGGCCGCCCAGGACATGCCGTCGATCAGCTCGTGGGCGACGACCGCGACGACGAGCATCGTCACGAGCACGAGCCCGATCGCCAGCAGCGCGATCGGTCGCGCCGCGGTCCGCAGCTCGCGCAGGTTGGCGAAGAACGCGCCGCTGTAGAGCAGCGGCGGCAGGAACAGCAGCAGGACCAGGTCCGGGTCGAGCGTGATCTCGTGCAGGCCGGGCGCGAAGCTCAGCAGCGCGCCGCCCAGCACGAGCACGATCGGGTACGGCACGTTGATCGCGCGCGCGGCCGCCGAGAGGATCGCGATCCCCAGCAGCAGCGCGACGAGGGTGACTTCGAGCTCGTCCAACTTACGCGGCGGTGAACTGGACGACGCCGTCGCTGCTCGACTTCGACGACCTCGCCGCGCTCGATCAGCAGGTCGACGTGGCCCAGCACCTCGCTGAGCGTCAGCAGGGCCTGGGTGAACGCGGTCTGGCCCCAGGTCTCGAGCGCGATGTCGTGTGCGGAGCGCGGCGCCTGCGCGATCAGCGCGGCGAACTTCGCGGCGCGGCGCTCGTGCATGGCGAAGCGCTCGTCGATCAGCGCCGCGTGCCCGGTGAAGGCCTCGCCGTGGCCCGGGAACACGGTGCCTGCGGCCATCGTCGCGCGTCTGGAGCCATCGACGCCATGTAGGTCTTCAGCGCGTGCGGCCGCTCGGTCTCCGGGCCGTCGGCGGGGTGGATCGCGATCAGCGGGTTGGAGGAGATGTGGCGCAGCAGGTGGTCGCCGGCGATCAGGTCGCCGTTGGCCGCGTCGAAGAACACGGTGTCCGTCGGCGAGTGGCCCGGGCGATGGTGGACGGAGAACGTCCGGCTCGCGAACGCCAGCTCCCCGCCGTCGTGCAGGACTTCGCCGACGGGTGCGCTGGCGCCCCAGCCGCGGTACCCGCGCGTGACCGCGCCGAGCGTGGTGACCACCTGGTCGGGCACGCCGTGGCGGCGCAGCAGCGCCTGCGCGAACAGGTCGTTGCGCTCCGCGTAGCCCTGGAAGTCCTCCACGACCGGCACGAGGACGTCCAGCGCGCAGACCGTGGCGCCCGAGCGGTCGGCGAGCACGTCCACCAGCCCGAGGTGGTCGGCGTGCTGGTGGGTGATCACGATCCGCTCGAGCTCCTCGATCCGGCGGCCGAGCGTCGCCAGCCCGGCCTCCAGCGCGACGTACGAGCGCGCCGAGTTCGGGCCGACGTCGAACAGCGTGAGCGGGTCGTCCTCGACCAGGTAGGCGTTGACGTCTCCGACCCGGAACGGCGTGGGGATGGAGACGCCGCCGATCACGCCCGGATCAGCGCGAGCATCTCGTCGCGCTTGGTTTCCATGTCCTGTTGGGAGATGAGGCTTTCGAGGTTCAGGCGCAGCAGCGGCTCGGTGTTGGACGGGCGCACGTTGAAGTGCCAGTCGTCGTAGTCGACGCTGATGCCGTCGAGCTCGGTGATCGTGGCGTCGGCGTGCAGTGCCTTGATCTCGTCCATCTTGGCTTGCTGGTCGGCGACGGTGGAGTTGATCTCGCCGCTGATGAAGTACGTGGAGCGGTACTCGCGCAGCAGCGCGGTGAGCGTCGTGTCGCGCTTGGACAGCAGCTCGAGGATCAGCAACGCGGGGATCGTGCCCGAGTCCGCGTTGTAGAACGCCTTGAAGTAGTAGTGGCCGGAGACCTCGCCGCCGAACTCGCCGCCCTCGTCGCGCATGCGGGTCTTGAAGAACGCGTGGCCGACGCGGTTGATCAGGGCGCGGCCGCCGAGCTGTTTGCACCGTGTCCGGGACCGCCCGCGAAGCGCGGACGTCGTAGAGGATGTCGGCGCCGGGCACCTTCTCGAGCACGGACGCGGCCAGCAGGGCGGTGAGGAAGTCGCCGGGGACGAACTCGCCTTCGCCGTCGATGAAAAAGCAGCGGTCGGCGTCGCCGTCCCAGGCGATGCCGAGGTCGGCGCCGGTCTCCAGCACCTTCTGGATGATGAACTCGCGGTTCTCGGGCAGCAGCGGGTTCGGCTCGTGGTCGGGGAACTCGCCGTCCGGGACCCAGTAGGTCTCGATGACCTCGACCGGGAGCTGGTCCAGGATCGGGCCGACCATCGGGCCCGCCATGCCGTTGCCGCCGTCCACGACGACCTTCAGCGGCTTGATCACGGACGGGTCGATGACCTGCAGCGCGATCTTGTGGAAGTCGGCGTAGATCTCGACCTCCTCGAAGCTGCCGCCGCCCGGAGCCTCACCCAGACCCTGCTCGATGTGCGCGCGGACTTCCGCCAGGCCGCGGTCGCCGGACAGCGCGACCGAGCCGCGCTCGACCATCTTCGCGCCCGTGTAGGCCTTCGGGTTGTGGCTGGCGGTGCACATCAGCCCGCCGTCCAGGTCACGGCTGCCGACCAGCCAATACAGCATCTCGGTGCCGACCATGCCCGCGTCCACGACGTGCGCGCCCTCGGCCATCAGGCCCTCGCGGTAGCGCAGCGCGAGCTCGGGAGCGGAGAGGCGCATGTCGCGGCCCAGGCCCACCCGGAGCTCGCTCGCCGGCTTGCCCGAGAGGTCCGCGAGGGCGCGCGCGAGACCGCGGCCGACGGCCTCCGCCGTGTCGCCGTCGATGTCCTGTCCGTAGAGGCCGCGGACGTCGTAGGCCTTGAAGATGCGAGAGAGGTCAGTCGTCACGCCGCGGGAGCATAGATCGCGGCGATCACGTGTTGGAAGGTGAACAGGGGCAGGGGCGGGGCGAAGCGGTCCAGGCGCGAGCCGCGCGTGAGCAGCCAGCGGCGGGACACGACCGTGTGCGGCGTGCACCCGGCCTGCGTGAGCAGGTCGAGCGCGTCCTTGCGCGTGAACCAGCGCAGGTGCGTGGCGTCGAAGATGCCCTCGGGCTTGCGCGGCCACCGGCCGCGGGCCAGGTGCGCGAACGTGCTCCAGTGGTTGACGTTCGGGAGGCTGACGACGACGGTGGCGCCCGGCTCCAGGTGCTGCGCGTAGCGGGAGAGCGTCGCCCACGGGTCCGTCAGGTGCTCGAGGATGTCGGCGGCGATCAACGCGTCGTACGGGCCCTCGACGGCGGCCTGCGACACGTCGCCTTCGATCACGTGGTCCAGCCGGGTGGCCGCCTCGCGGGCGTACTCGGGCTCGATCTCGATCCCGGTGACGTGCGCCGGCTGGCGCTGCTTGAGCGCGGCTCCGGTGGTTCCGGTCGCGCAGCCGAGGTCCAGCACGCGGCGTGCCGTGTGCGGCACGTGATCGAGGATCTCGGGCCGTGCCCGCTCATAGGCCGCGGCGCGGGCCGCTCGCTCTCCAGGACGCATCGCGCAGGAGGGTACGGCTACCCCCAGTCACACGCGTCGAAGAATCGAATAAGAAAAGGCGACACGTCATCCGGACCGCCGCGTCTACCGGTCGACCACCCGCCCGTCCCGAGCTCCCCCCAGGAGGATCCCCTGCCCGCCCACGAGGACACGTTCGCCGCTGAGTTCGAGCGTCATCGCCCCGTGCTGCGCCGGCAGGCGGCGCGGATGCTGCGCGGCAGCGGCTACGACCCCGACGATGTGCTGCAGGACGTCTACCTGCGCGCGGACGCCGCCCTGCGCGGTGGCGTCGTTCCGATCGATTCCCGTGCCTGGCTGCTCCGCCTCGTCCGCAACGCCTGTCTCGACGAGCTGCGCCGCGCCCGCGTGCGCGGCGTCGCCGGTGACGTGGAGCTCGAGACGCTCCCGGCCGTCAGCGGCCAGCTCCCCGAAGTGCTCGTCGACCGCACCGAGGCGCGTGCGCTGCTCGGCGACATCCACCGCCTGCCCGACCGGCAGAAGTCGGTGCTGGTGATGAGCGCCCTCGACGGGCTCTCGCACGAGGAAGTCGCCGTCCGGTTGGACACGACCGTCGACACGACCCGGTCGCTGCTCGCTCGCGCCCGGGCGAACCTGCGCCAGACCGCCCAGGCGCGCGAGACCTCGTGCTTCTCGGTGCGCGACGCGCTGGACGACGCCGCTGTCGGGCGGCGTGCGCGCGAGCGAGATCGCCCGCCGGCACCTGTGGACGTGCGGCGAGTGCCGCGCCCACCAGGCCTCTTTGCGCGACCGGCCCTCGCGCCTGCGTCGGCTGGCGGGCTGGAGCCCGTGGGCCGTGGTCGCGCAGCTGCTCGGTGGCGGCGGCGTCGCCACGGTGCAGAAGGTCGCGGTCGGCGCGTGCTGCGCGCTGGTCGTCGGCGGCGGCGCGGTGACCGTGCCGGTCGTCAAGCACCACGCGACCGAGGACCCCGCCGCCCAGGTCGCGATGCTCACGCCGGACGACATCGCCGCGGCGGACAGGCCGCAGCGCCGCGCGCAAGCGTGACGACGACGCCAGCGCCCCGGTCGAAGCCGTTCACGACTACCCCGGTCGTCGCTCCCACCGCCGAGTCGGCGACGGCGTCCGGCGTGGCGGCGACGAAGCCGGCGGCCAAGGTCAAGCAGGCCAAGGCGAAGCCGCGCCGCCCGGTCGCGCGCGCCAGCCTCAACGACTACCGCCGGCAGTACTCGGTGATGGTGCGCCATTTCCTCAAGGGCAACCCGACCGAGGCCCAGCGCGCGGAGTTCTTCGCGCGGGCGCGCAAGTTCATGATGTCGCCGCCCGGCTCGAAGGCGCGCCGGAACGCGCTGCTGCAGCCTGTCCGCGGCGGCGTTCGGCAACCCCCGGAACCCGGCGCCGCCGAAGGGCATCCGTCCGGCCGCGCCGCAGCCGAAGCCGACGCCGCCCCGAAGCCGGTCGAGACGCCCGAGCCCACGCCGGTCCAGACGCCTGAGCCGACGCCGGTGGCCACGCCGGCCCCGGTCCAGACGCCGGTGGCCACCCCGGTCCCCACGGAAACGCCCGTGGCGACCCCGCCGGCCGATCCGACCGCGGTCGCCACGCCCTGAGTCGCGGTGAAGGGAGCGGCGCCCCGCCGCTCCTAGACCAGGCGGGCCGCGATCGCGCGCGCTTCGTCGGCGGTGCGGGCCGGCGCCACCCGCGCCGTCACGGCACCGCGCTTCACGCGCACGGCCAAGGTCGGTCCGGGATCGGGCGCGGACGACTGCGCGGCGACGGCCCGGGTGAGCGCGGTCGCGTTCGTGCCGCCGCTGCGGATCACGACCACGTAGCCGGAGTGCTCGCTCTCGACGTGGAACCACGCGATCCCTTCGAGCGAGCGCGACTGGTTGAGCGCCGTCCGCTCACCCGAGGCCGAGACGGCCCACACGCGGGCGCCCTTGCCCCAGCTCGGGAACAGGACCTCCACCGACTTCCCGGAGGCGCCGTTCACGTCCCACGCGGTCTCGATGTACGTCGCGCGGAACGTGTGGGTCGTCGTGATGTCGATCCCGCTGCGCGACGTCTTCCCGCGCGCCCGCAGGGTCGAGAACGCGCCGGCGTAGGGCGGACGCGAGTCCTTCGGCGACAGCAGCTGGAGCGGCGAGTCGTTGCCGTACGTGCGCTGGGAGGCGGCGACGATCGTCCCGGACGAGTTGCGCACGACGAGCCCGAAGGACGCGGGCGGGCGTCCGCCGACGCCGCCCGCGACGTCCTGCCGGCCGTCGAAGAGCCGGGCCAGCTCGACGCCGCCGTACGGGAAGGCGCCGCGGTTGACGGCGACGATCGCCGTGTTGTAGGCGGGCGTCGTGACGGCGAGCCGGCCGACGTCGGGGTCGTACGCGTACAGCGGCGGCGGCTCCTCGGAGCGCTTGGCGCCGACGCCGAGGATCGCGGCCTGGGCGGCGTGGGCCTGCACCCGCGCGGCGGCGAGCACCGCCGAGGACTCGTTGTCGTCGATCGACGGCACGCCGAAGTAGTTCGCTTCCGGGAGGCCCTTGCGACGCTCGGTCCAGCGGCCGAAGAGCTCGAACGAGCGGTCGAGCATGTGCTTGGCCCACGGCCCGTTCGGCGCGAGCTCGTCGCACACCGCCATGCCGAGCAGCGCGGCCTGCGAGAGCCCGAGCTTCTTGCCCTGGTGCCAGCGCTTGAAGCCGAGGCCGGTGTCCCAGTTCAGGTAGCCGGCGTGCGTCCAGTACCCGCACAACACGCGCTCGCACCAGTTGCGGACGACCTGCGCGCGGGTGGAGTCCAGCGCCGGCATCCCGGCTTCACGCGCCTGCTGGTAGGCGACGAGCAGGCCGCAGACGATGTTCGCGTACTCGGCGCTGTCGAGGTTGAACTTGTGGTTGTCGTTGGCGCCCGGCAGGTAGTGGAAGCGGTAGGACGGCCCGAGGTTCGCGATCGCGGCGCCCGCCATCGGCTTGTGCGCGCCGTCCACGAAGCGGCGCAGCTGCTTGAGCAGCTGGTCGTGCAGGCTGGCCTTGTTCCCGCCGACCTCCGCGGCCGCCGTGTACATGCGCACGTACCAGCTGGCCTGGTTGAGCCGCAGCGCCGGCCAGCGCCAGAACTCGCCCGCGGTGGTGGAGATGATGCGGTCGGCGATCAGGTCCCCGTCCACGCCGAGCGCCTCGCGCGCCCGCCACGCGTGCAGCAGCCCCCAGACGATCTCGGTGTCCACCACCAGGTGCTGGATGCCGCCGCCGGTCAGGCCGTCCCGCCACCCGGGCATGTGGCCCTGCGTTCCGGTCGAAGGGCTCTTCACCCACGCCGGCCCGTTGCACAGCTGGTCCACGAGCGCCCGCGCGCGGTCGTCGCGCCGCGCCGGGCCCGTGTGGCCCGCGAGCGCCGCCGCGGAGTGGGTGAGCAGCATCGTCGCGTTGAGCATCGAGCGCTCCGGCCGGTACATGCCGTTGCGCCAGAACGGGTCCAGCGCGTCCTGCATGCGGTCCGCGAACGCCCAGTAGGCCGCATCGTCGAGCGCGCTCGTGGCCGCCATCGCCCGCGGGGCCCGGGCGGCGGGCAGGAGCATCGAGGCGAGCAGGGCGCTACCTCCGAGCATGAAGCCACGGCGGGTACTGGCGCAGGGGCGATCGGTCCCGCCGCGGGTAGGCAGCGGGACGCGACCGGCTGGGGCGGCCGGCATGGGGAGCACTTCCTTGGGTCGTTAGGGCCGCCGGTGCGAAGAGATCCGCGAAGCGATCTCTAAGCGATCGCGCATGGCGCCGGCGAAGCGGCTGCCGCGTTCGATCGCCTCTGTACGGGGCGGTCTTGAACCCCTGGGTCACCGGCGTGTCGACCCTGATGACGCAGCCCTGAGCGGTCCGTGTCGCACTTTCTCGCTCCACTAGAATCAACGCCCTATGGCCGGTCATTCCAAGTGGGCGGGGATCAAGCACAAGAAGGCGATCGTCGACTCGCGTCGCGGCAAGCTCTTCACGAAGCTCGCGCGGGCGATCACCGTCGCGGCGAAGGAAGGCGGCGGCGACGTCGAGGGCAACCCCGCCCTCGGACTGGCCGTGCAGAAGGCCAAGCAGGCCTCGATGCCCAAGGACAACATCGAGCGCGCGATCGCCAAGGGCACCGGCGCGGGCGCCGACACGGAGACCTACGACCACGTGATGTACGAGGGCTACGGCCCCGGCGGCGTGGCGCTCCTCGTCGAGGCGCTGACCGACAACCGCAACCGCACCAGCGCCGAAGTGCGCCACGCGTTCGGCAAGCACGGCGGCAGCCTCGGCGAGCCCGGCTCGGTCGCGTACCTGTTCGACAAGAAGGGCGTCTGCCTCGTCGACGGCGAGCGCTACTCCGAGGACGACCTGATGCCCGCGGTGGACGCGGGCGCCGAGGACATCGTCATGGACGAGGACGTCTTCGAGGTGCTGTCCGAGCCGTCCGACCTCACCGCCGTGCGCGCGTCACTGACCGAGGCCGGGATCGAGATCACCGAGTTCTCGGTCATGTACCGCCCGAAGACGCTCGTCCCGCTGGACGAGGAGGGTGCGACCAAGCTGCTGAAGCTGATCGACACCCTCGAGGACCTCGACGACACCGACGAGATCCACGCGAACTTCGACGTCCCCGCGGACGTCCTCGAACGCGTAGCGGGCTAAGCCTCGCCCTGCGGGCTCGGCTTAGCTGGGAGATCGCCCAGGGGGCGATACTCCCGCGGAGCGGAGGGTCAGACGCGCCCGTACGATCGCAGCGTCTTGAGCGCTGCGATCGTCACCAGCCCGCTCCACTCGATCTTGATCGCGGGGGTCCAGACGGCCCACGTGATGTCCCAGCCGCCGTGCTCGGCCTGGCGCGACTCGAGCAGGTCGAGCGAGGCGTCGAGCTCCGCGTCGCTGAACCACGGGCGGGCGAGGCTGTCGGCGTGGGAGGCGAAGTCGTGCGGGTGGTGGATCTCGCCCTCGCTGTAGCCCTCGGGCTGCTGGCCGACGAGGCCCTGCTCGCGCACGAGCCCGCCGAGCCGCTCCGCCGCCGCCTCGGCCCGCGGGCGGTCGGACGCGGCGTCCAGGAACGTGATCGCGGCCTCGACCTCGTACGGGTGCGTCTTGTCGATCGCGTCCACCGCGTTCCACAGGAACGTCTCCGCCCGGCCCAGCCACGGGTGCGCGACGTGCTTGGAGAGCGGCGCGAACAGCAGCGCGGTGGCGAGCAGCGAGCCCTCCTCGCCGATCGCCCACCACGGCGCGACCGGCCAGTCGTGCATGTTCGGGGTGGCCACGGGCACGCCGCCGTCGGCGGCGGTGATCGTCTCCAGGTGGTCCGGCACGCGCGGGTCGGTCGACCCGACGTCCTCCAGCGCCTCCAGCGCGGTCCAGATGTGCGGCGGCTGGCTCGTCGGGCCGCGCCCGTCGGGCTCCAGCGCGTACCCGTACCCGCCGTCCGCGGTCTTGTAGGGCTCCAGCGCGGCCTTCACCGCCGCGGGATCACCGTCCTTGAACAGCACCTCGAACCGCCGCTGCTCCAGCACGCGGGCGGTCTTCCAGATGTACGCCTCGGCTCTGTCGATCATCCCGCCGGACGGTACGCGCCCGGCGCGCCGACGGCTTGAACGGAACGGACACGTTCGCCCGCCGGCCCGGCGCCGGACGCGACGAGCTCGGCCGGCGTGCGCCCGGAGAGCCGCCGCGCCTCCCGCGTGAGGTGCGCCTGGTCGGCGTAGCCCGCGTCGAGTGCGAGGCGCGCGAGGTCGGCGTTCTCACCGGACAGTTCGAGGAAGCGCTGGAAGCGGAGCACCCGGGCGAGCGTCTTCGGCCCGTAGCCGACCGCGTCGAGGAAGCGCCGCCGCAGCTGGCGTTCGCTCACGCCGAGCGCGGCGCCGAGCTCCGCCACGCGCGTCTCCGGCCGGGCCATCGCCAGCGCGGCCGCGCGGTCCAGCGGGTCCACCGGACGCAGCCGCGCGCGCACGAGCGCGAGCAGCGCGGGCATCCCGCCCTCGGCCACGCGGTCGGTGGCGCCCCGGCCGAGCACGGCCTCGGCGTCCACGCTCAGGTCGGCGAACTCCACGGCGGGCACCCCGAGCGCCGCGCCGGCGACGCCGAGCCGGAAGCGCACACCGAAGACCGTCGTCCCCAGCGGCACCGGCGATTCGATCGCGCCCGTCGCCGGGCCCGCGACGATCAACCCGTCCCCGCGCCAGACGAGGTCCACGCAGCCGTCGGGCAGGATCACGCCGCCGCGGGAGACGCTCGTCCACACGCACGCGACGCTCTCGGCAAGGTCCGGCGGCGGAGCCAGCTCACGGTACACGTGACGATTGTGGCAACCAGATTCGGGAACATGAAGGCCTTCAGATGCTGCGCTCGCCCTATTCGCCGCCGGCCCTGATGCTCGTCCTGCTGATGGCGGTCGGCTCGATCGTCATGTGGATCGGCGTGCCGCTGGGCCTGGTGTACGCCGCCTCGCAGCTCGCGGACTCGTCGCGGCCGAGCGTCGGGCCGTACCTGCTGATCCTGATCGGGCTGCCGATCGGGATGGCGATCGTCGGCAAGCTGCTCGGCTGGCTGGACCGCCTGCACGGCAAGCTCACGGGCCGCCAGGAAGCGCGCCGGCGGGCCTCGTGGCTGCGCTCGATGCGCGCCGAGCGCACGTCCACCGCGCGCGGCGGCGTGCTCGACAAGGTGATGATCGTGTCGGTCGCGCTCGCGGTCGTCGCGTTCGGCGTCTGGTTCTTCGCCTTCGCGGGCTCCTCGCTTCCCACCTAGCCAAGGAAGGCGTCCGACCGTCCGCGCAGAATCCGGGGGGTGCACGTGATCGTCCTCGGCATCGACCCCGGCGTCGCCAACACCGGCTACGGCGTGGTCGCGCATCAGCGCGGCCGCGTGGTCGCGCTCGACGGCGGCGTGATCGAGACGCGCGCGGGCACGGACGCGGGGCTCCGCCTCGCGCACATCCACACCCGCGTCGGCGAGCTGATCGACGAGTACCAGCCCGACGCGGTGGCCGTGGAGGATCTCTACTTCGGCACCAACGCGCGCAGCGCGTTCGCCGTCGGCCAGGCGCGCGGCGTGGTCATCCTCGCCGCCGGCCAGCGGTCCATCCGCTGCTCGTCGTACACCCCCCAGCAGGTCAAGACCGCGGTCACGGGCTCCGGCCGGGCCGGGAAGGAGCAAGTGCAGCGGATGGTCCAGACGCTCTTGTCGCTGCCGGAGCTGCCGAAGCCCGACCATGCGGCCGACGCGCTCGCGGTCGCGATCTGCCACGCCAACGGCGCGCCGCTGCAGGCCGCGCTCGAGCAGGTGTCGGCGTGATCGCGCTCGTCCAGGGTGAAGTCGCGGTGCGCCGCGGCGACCATGTCGTCGTGCTCTGCGCGGGCGTCGGCTATCGCCTGGGCGTGTCCGCGGAGACGCTCAGCCACGTCCCGCGGATCGGCGAACCGGTGACGCTCTTCACGCACCTGATCGTGCGCGAGGACGCGATGACGCTGATGGGGTTCGCCACCGAGGAGGAGCGGGACCTGTTCCTGCTGCTGATCGGCGTGCAGGGCGTGGGCCCGAAGATGGCGCTCGCCGTGCTCTCCGGCGGCCCGCCGCGTGAGCTGCTGGCCGCCGTCGCCGCGTCGGACACGGCGCGCCTGGTGGCCGTGCCCGGGCATCGGCAAGCGCACCGCGGAGCGCATCATCGTGGAGCTCAAGACGAAGATCCCGGACGTCCACGACGAGATCACGGTCACCCGGCTGGGTGGGGTGGACGATCCGCGCGCGCTGGCCCGCGACGGGTTGGTCGGCCTCGGCTTCGCGCCGCAGGAGATCGACAAGCTGCTCGAAGGGGCCGCGGGCGACACGCCCGAAGCCCTGATCACCCACGCCCTGAAGGTGTCGCGCCGATGATCCGCACGCCCGGCGCCGACGTCGAGCGCATCCAGACGCCGCACGTCCGCGATGACGACGAGGCCGAGCAGTCGCTGCGCCCGCGGCGATTGGACGAATTCGTCGGCCAGCCCGAGCTGAAGGCCCAGCTCGACGTCTCGATCAAGGCCGCGGCCGCCCGCGGCGAGGCCATGGACCACGTCCTGCTCGCCGGCCCACCCGGGCTCGGGAAGACGTCGCTGGCCCGGATCATCGCCGAGGAGCTCGACGTCCGCTTCGTGCAGACCGCGGGCCCGGCGCTGGAGCGCAAGGGGGACATCGCGGCCTTCCTGACCGACCTCGAGCCGCGCTCCGTGTTCTTCGTGGACGAGATCCACCGCCTCCCGCGGGCCGTGGAGGAGACGTTCTATCCGGCGATGGAGGACGGCGAGCTGCCGATCACGTTCGGCGTGGGGGCGGGGGCGAAGGTCGTCACGCTGCCGATCCCGCCGTTCACGCTGATCGGCGCCACCACGCGCGCGGGCCTGCTCTCGACCCCGCTCCGCGACCGCTTCGGCATCCAGCACCGGCTGGACCTCTACAACGCCGACGACCTGGCCGCGATCGTCGCCCGCAGCGCGCACGTGCTCGGCGTCTCCGTGCACATGGACGGCGCCCGCGCGATCGCCGAGCGCGCCCGCGGCACGCCGCGCGTGGCCAACCGGCTGCTCAAGCGCGTACGCGACTTCGCACAGGTCCACGGCGACGGCACGGTCGACGCTGCGGCCGCGTACACGGCGCTGGACGCCATGGGCGTGGACCACGAAGGGCTGGACCGGCTGGACCGCGAGATCCTCACGGTGATCTGCGAGCGGTTCGGAGGCGGACCTGTGGGTCTGTCCACGCTCGCGGTCGCCGTGCACGAGGAGCAGGACACGATCGAGGACGTCTACGAGCCGTACCTGCTCCAGCGGGGCTTCATCATGCGCACTCCGCGGGGGCGCTGCGCGACGCCGCACGCGTTCCACCACCTCGGTCTCGAGCCTCCGCGGGAGCCGGCCGGGCTGTTCTAGCCGAACGGCCCATAGCCCCTCTTTAGCCTCAGGGCTACCCTCACACACCTGATGGCCCATTTGTTCATCTGCCCGAACTGTGGCAACCGAACCTCCGCCACCGAGCGGACGTCCGGTTTTCGCAACGTACCCAAAGGGTGCTCGAAGTGCGGTTTCGGCTTCCTGTTCGAGTTGCTGGACGACTATTACCCTGCGCCCAACGCCGCCTTTTTCGTCTGTGACAAGGAAGGCCGGATCATCGGTTGCGGCCGTGGCTCTCGCGAGCTCACGGGCCTCTCCGACGAGAAGGTCATCGGCCGGCCGGTGCGGGATGTCCTCGGTCTTGATTTTGCCGGGGGCGAAGACCACGTCGCGACGGCACTTGAATGGGGAGTGCGCCGTCTCGGAAAGCCTGTCATCGTCAATGCCGAAGGAGATCTGCCCGCCAAAGCGGTGGCCGATCTATTTCCGGCCTACGATGATGACGGTGGTCTCCTGCTCGTCCTGACGCCGTCCAGGTAGCGCCAGAAAACCTATTCATCCGGCCCAGCGGTCCTGGCCGCTGCTGAGTACCCTCATCGCGTGATTTCGCATGTCTGAACGCCGTCGCTCACTTTTTGTCCTGCTACTCGTGGTCGCCCTTATAGGCGGCTCCATTGCCGTGGTGGCCACCAAACCCACGGTGCTTGGCCTGGATCTCCAGGGCGGCTCGCAGCTTGTCTATAAGGCAGAGCCAACGGCTCAGCAACCGATCACGCCAGATGCCATGGCGCGCTCGCTCGACCTTATGCAGCAGCGCGTCAACGAGTTCGGTGTCGCCGAAGCTGAGCTTTTCC
This sequence comes from uncultured Solirubrobacteraceae bacterium, assembly GCA_963724195.1. Lineage (GTDB taxonomy): Bacteria > Actinomycetota > Thermoleophilia > Solirubrobacterales > Solirubrobacteraceae > Solirubrobacter. The sequence goes on from CAVRTQ010000005.1 coordinate 139,816, forward strand.
AGTCTGGCAACGACCAGCTTGAAGTCAACGTCCCTGGCTTGGAGAACGCCCAGGACCTAGCGGATCAGGTGGGCTCCACAGCTCAGCTGTACTTCTACGACTGGGAAGCCAACCTCCTCAACGAGGACTGCAAGACCGAGCCGGACCAGAACTCGAACCAGCGACAGCCGATCAGCGGCATCTTCGCCGCTGCCGAGCAGGCCGCCAAGTGCAAGGACGTCGGCACCGGCGCGGGGCTGGACCCGCTCGATGACGATTCCCCCGGCGGCGAGTCCGTTGCCGCCGCCAAGCCGCGCTTCTACGTCTTCGACAAGACCACGAAGAAGCCGTTCCCGGGCGAGCCCGTCACCGCCTTCGGCTCAGAAGAGGACGCGCTGGACTCGCTCAGCGAGGAGCAGCAGAAGACCGCGCAGGTCATCGAGATCCCGGCCGGCGTGCTCCTGCTGCGCGAGCAGAAGGCCGAGCCCGACGATCCGGACCCCGACCGCTGGTGGGTCATCCAGGACCGTCCGGGCCTCTCGGGCACGGACATCAAGGACCCGGAGCAGAGCTTCGACACGACGATCGGCAACGAACCGATCGTCACGTTCAACTTCACGGACAAGGGTCGTCAGGCGTTCCAGACGATCACGCGTCACGTCGCTGAGCGCGGCGCCGACAACGCGTTCGGTGGCGACCCGCTCCAGACCTCACAGCACTTCGCGATCGCCCTCGACAACGAGCTCGTCTCGGCGCCGTACATCAACTGGCGTCAGAACTCTGAGGGCATCGACGGCTCCACCGGCGCGCAGATCTCCGGTTCGTTCACGATCCAGTCCGCCCAGGACCTCGCGACGATCCTGAAGATCGGTGCCCTGCCGCTGACGCTCAACGAGGTGTCGCGTTCGCAGGTCTCGGCGACGCTCGGCCAGCAGGCGCTCGATCAGGGCCTGATCGCCGGCATCGCGGGCTTCATCATCGTCGCGCTCTTCCTGATCATCTTCTACCGCGTGCTGGGTGTGATCGCGACGCTCGCGATGCTCATCTACGCGCTGTACTTCTACGCGGTCGTCAAGCTCATCCCGATCACGCTGACGCTGCCGGGCATCGCGGGTCTCATCCTGACCCTCGGCGTGGCCGCGGACGCGAACATCGTGATCTTCGAACGCGTGAAGGAGGAGGTGCGGGCCGGAAGATCGGTCGGCACCGCGATCGTCACGGGCTACCGCAAGGGCCTGACGGCGATCATCGACGCGAACATCGTCACGTTCCTGGTCGCGTTCATCCTCTTCATCCTCGCGACCTCGGGCGTCCAGGGCTTCGCCTTCACCCTCGGTCTCGGCGTCATCCTGTCGCTGCTGACCGCGGTGCTCGCGACGCAGGCGATCCTGTACTCGCTGCGCAACACGCGCCTGCTCAGCTCGTCGTGGGCGCTCGGCGCCGGCGAGCAGAAGCACAAGTTCCAGTTCGACTACATGGGCAAGGCGAAGTGGTTCTTCTCCGCGTCCGGCTGCATCCTGCTCGTCTGCGCCTTGGCGATGTCGGCCAACGGCATCAACTTCGGCATCGACTTCGACGGCGGCGCCCGCATCACCGCGCCGCTGGACCGGGCCGCCACGGTGGACCAGGTCCGCGAGACGATCTCCCCGCTCGGCCTCGCCGACGCGAAGATCCAGACGCTCGACAACGAGACGCTGGGCCCGAACGTCGTCCAGATCTCGACGGAGGAGGGCGTCGACGTCGACGCTGTCAACGCCGCCCTCGAGGACGACTTCGGCAACCCGAACCCGAACGTCGAGGAGATCGGCCCGAGCTTCGGTGAGTCGGTCGCGAACTCCGCGTTGATCGCGATCATCGCGTCGCTGCTCGTCATCACGGTCTATCTGGCCTTGCGCTTCGAACCGAAGTTCACGGTGCCAGTTCTGATCGCGGTGATGCACGACATCTTGATCGTGGCCGGCGTCTACGCGTTGACCGGCCGGGAGGTGACGACGGCGACGGTCGCGGCGCTCCTGACGGTGTTGGGTTACTCCTTGTACGACACGATCATCGTGATGGACCGAATCAGAGAGAACGTGCCTCGAATGCCGAGCGCGGCGTTCTCCCAGATCGTCAACCGCTCGCTGTCGGAGGTCATCGTCCGCTCGCTGGCGACGTCCTTCTGCACGCTGCTGCCGGTGCTGGCGCTGATGTTGTTCGGCGGCGAGACGCTGCAGGACTTCGCGTTCGCGCTGTTCGTCGGTATCGCGTCCGGTACGTACTCGTCGATCTTCATCGCCACCCCGGTGCTCCAGCACTGGAAGGAGCGCGAGCCGGGCTTCCGCGCCCGCCACGCGCGGATCCTCGAGCGCCTCGGCCGGGTGCCCGCGTACGCGGTCGCCGACCAGGGCGGTCCGGTCGACGTCCAGCCCAAGGAGCGCAAGCGCCGTTCGGTGTCTGCGCCTCCCGGCCAGGAAGTCTCCGCGAGCGAGTTCCAGGACATGGTCAAGGACCTCGGCATCGACGAGGCGACCGAGCGTCAGCCCGCGGCCGCCGCGGCGGCGAGCGCTCCGGCGTCCGGCCGTCCGGCCGGCGGTCGCCGCGCTCGCGCGCGGGCCAACGGTGGCGAGACGCCGCCGAGTGGGAGCGGTGAGGGCGACGCCACGCCGCCGCCGACCGGCGGCAACGGTGAGAACGATTCGGCGGCCAAGGAACGGAAGCCGCGCAACAAGCGTCACGGGAGGCCGCGCTGATGGCCCTGTTCATCTGGACCATGGTCGGCCTGGCCCTCTGGCACTTCACGGTGTTCCTGCCGGACAACTTCTACGGCGGGATCGTGGGCGCGTTCTGCGGAGCGCTGATCGGGTCGATCCTCTTCGGCCTGCTCATCAACCTGGGCGTCCCGTCGCAGGACGACACGAACCTGCTGACCGGCTTCGAGGCCATCCCCGGCGCGCTCGCCGGCATGGGGCTCTTCTGGTGGCTGGGCGTGCGTCAGTTGCGCTCGCAGGGCCGCCTGCCCGCTCACTGAGGCAGATCATTTGAGTTGTTCACGGGCCGCGCGCGAGCGCGGCCCGTGGTCGTTCTACGGGGCGCTTGGTGGCCCAGACGGCCCACAGCCGGTCGCCCGACCCGGTCAGCGACGTCCGCAGATCGCTCTCGGCGCCGCCGAAGCCGGGCGCGCCGTCGAACAGCTTGCGGAGCTTGCGCATCCGCCCGGTGTCGTCGGCGCCGCCGACGAACGAGCACACGAAGTGCCCGCCGGGCTTGAGCACGCGCGCCACCGCGCCCAGCGTCTCCGGCGACGGGTTCTTGGCCCCGAGCAGGCAGACGACGTCGTCGAACGCCGCATCCCCGGAGGGAGCGTCGAGCACGACCAACTCGTCCGGCGGCACCTCGAAGTGCTGGAGTCCACCGTCACCCAGGTCGAGCACCTTGCCGTCGATCTTCAGGTCGCTGTAGAGATCGCGCAGCGCCGCCACGGCTGCCTCGTCCATGCCCTCAAAGATAAAAGGGGACAGTCCCTCTTTAGGTTCGCGGCACGCATTGTCCGCAAGGTCCGGGGTGATCGGCGGTTCCGTCCACTCCCGCGCCTAGCGTTCAGCGCACTGTGGACGCGCGGATGTCGGTTGCCCCGTACGAGTTCGCGGCGGCCGCGCGGCTCGCCGCCGAGCTGAGCTGCTCGCACGTGCTGGCCCAGGTGCTCGTGCGGCGGGGGCTCGGCGACCCCGACGAGGCGCGCACGTTCCTCGCCGCCGACGTCAAGCACGGGCTCGACGAGTGGCCCGGGCTCGCTGAGGTCGCCCAGCACATCCTGGGCCACGTCCAGCGCGGCTCGCGGATCACGGTCCACGGCGACTACGACGTGGACGGCGTCACCTCCACCGCGATCCTGGTGCGCGCGCTGCGGACGCTGGGCGCCGACGTGGACTGGTACCTGCCGTCGCGGATCGACGACGGCTACGGCCTCGCGCTCGCCACGGTCGAGAAGCTCGCGGCGCGCGGGACGAACCTGCTGATCACCGTGGACTGCGCGGTCACCGCGGTGGAGGAGGTCGCCGCGGCCAAGGCGCTCGGGCTCGAGGTCATCGTCACCGACCACCACTCGCCGCGCGCCGACGGGCAACTCCCGGACGCGCCGATCGTCCATCCGCGCGTGAACGGCTACCCGTGCGCGGACCTGTGCGCGGCGGGCGTCGCGTTCAAGCTCGCGCAGGCGCTGCTCGCCGCCAACGGCTGGGACCCGAACTGGGCCGAGGAAGACCTGGACCTGGTCGCGCTGGCCACGGTCGCGGACGTCGTGCCGCTGCAGGGCGAGAACCGCCGGCTCGTGCGGGAGGGGCTGAAGGCGCTCGCCGCCACGCGCAAGGTCGGGCTGCGGGCGCTGATGGAGGTCGCGCGCGTGGACCCGAGCGGGCTGGACGAGAGCGCGATCGGGTTCCGGCTCGGGCCGCGCCTGAACGCGTCCGGCCGGCTGTACCGCGCCGACGCGGGCCTGGAGCTGCTGCTGACCGAGGACGGCGATCGCGCCCGGTCCGTCGCCGCCGAGCTCGACGCGGTCAACACCGAGCGCCGGGACGTCGAGACCCGGATCCGGTTCGAGGCCGAGGCGCTCGTGGCCGACCATCCGCCCGGCAACGCGCTCGTGCTCGCGGGCGAGGGTTGGCACCCGGGCGTGATCGGCATCGTCGCCTCGCGGATCGCCGAGCGCCACCACCGCCCCGCGGTGCTGATCGCGCTGGACGGCGAGGAGGGCTCGGGCTCGGGCCGTTCGATCCCGCGCTTCGACCTGCTCGGCGGCCTGAACGCCTCCGCCCAGCATCTGCTCCGCCACGGCGGCCACAAGGCGGCTGCGGGCCTGACGATCGCCGCCGACCAGGTGGAGGCCTTCCGCGCCGCCTTCGTCGAGCACGCCAACGCGGTGCTCACGGAGGAGGACCTGCGCCCGGAGGTCCGGATCGACGCCATCGCCCAGGGCGACTCGCTCACGCTGGACCTCGCCGAGGAGCTGCAGCAGCTCGCCCCGTTCGGCGCCGGCAACCCGCCCGTGTCGCTGCTGATCCCGTCGGCGCACCTGATCGACCCGCAGCCCATGAGTGAGGGCCGCCACGTGCGCTTCACGCTCAGCGCGGGCGGCGCGAACTCGCGCTGCGTCGCGTTCGGCAACGGCGGGACGCTGCCGGTGGCGCCCGACGAGCCGGCCGACGCCGCCGTCCGGCTCGAGATCGACCGCTGGAACGGCGCCGTCTCGCCCAAGCTCGTGCTGCGTCGCGCGCAGCGCTGCGGACCGGGGCCGATCGAGGTCGTCGGCGAGGGCGAGTTCGCGCCCACGGTGTTCCGGGAGCTCGAGCGAGACCTCGAGCTCGCGGCCATGACGCGCGAGAGCGCGCGCGTCACGCGCGACCTGCGGGACACCGGGATCGCCGGCGTGCTCGGGGATCTCGTGGCCACGGGCGAGCCGGTTCTCGCGGTGACCGCGTACGCACCACAGAGAGCGCGCGTGCTCGCGGACCGCGTCGGCGGCTTCTCGCTGACGTCGTGGTCGGCGCTCGAGGACGCCCCGGAACTGGCGGACCGGTTTGTTCACCTGGTCGCCATCGACCCGCCGACTCGACACACGGTCCTGTCGGGCGAGGGATGGACCCACCTGGCGTGGGGCAGGACTGAACTAGACTTTGCTCTACGAATACACGAATGGGACTTCGCCCTCCGCGACCCGCTGACCGCCGTCTACCGCGCCTTGCGCGAGAGCCGGACGAGCAGCGGTGAGGCGGTCGAGCATCTGCTCCGGGGTGAGGGTCCGCAACCGAGGTCCGCGGCACTGGCGGGCCGCGTGGTGCGGGTGCTCACGGAGCTCGAGCTCGCCAGCCTCGATCGGGAAGGGCCGGCCCTCCAGGTGGCCGAGAACCCGCAGCGCACCGCGCTCGAGCGATCGCCCGCCTATGTGGCCTACCAGCGACGGCTTGAGGACGGCAGACAATTTCTGACCAGCGCGAACATGAGGCGACAGGCGGCCTGATCGAGGAGTCCTCGATCGACGGCGCCAGCCCGGTCACCCAGAACGGGGACGGGTCCGTCGTCGCGATCGCGCCGCACAAGCCGGTCGACATCGCGCACTGCGCCGACGACGGCAGCGTCGAGATCCCGGACGATCTCACGACGCTCGAGCACGAGCTGCTGCAGGACCTGTTCGCGATCGTCTCCGAGCACGCGGACGAGGTCGCCGCGCCCGTGGACCGCCAGCAGGTGCTCAAGGCGTTCCTGTTCGCCTGCGAGCACCACGCCGACCAGCGCCGCCAGTCGGGCGAGGACTTCATCACGCACCCGGTCGGCGTCGCGCGCATCTGCGCCGGCATGCGCCTGGACACCGAGACGCTGTGCGCCGCACTGCTGCACGACACCGTCGAGGACACCACGGCTTCGCTGGACGAGGTCCGCGAGCAGTTCGGCGAGGAGGTCTCCGGCCTCGTCGACGGCGTCACCAAGCTCACCGGCATCACGTTCCAGTCGCGCGACGAGGCGCAGGCCGAGAACTACCGCAAGATGATGGTCGCGATGGCCACGGACATCCGGGTCATCCTGATCAAGCTCGCCGACCGGCTGCACAACATGCGCACGCTCGGCGCGATGAGCAAGCAGAAGCAGATCGAGAAGGCCAAGGAGACCCTCGAGATCTACGCGCCGCTCGCGCATCGGCTCGGCATCCACGCCATCAAGTGGGAGCTCGAGGACCTCGCGTTCGCGACGCTGCACCCGCGCAAGTACCAGGAGATCAAGGGCCTGGTCAACCAGCAGCGCGAGGAACGCGAGCGCTACGTGGCCAAGGCGGGCGGCTACCTGGCGAAGGAGCTGGAGGCGCTCGGCATCCAGTCCGAGATCTCAGGCCGCGCGAAGCACTTCTACTCGATCTACTCGAAGATGACCCGCAAGGGCCGCGAGTTCAACGAGATCTACGACCTCACGGCGATGCGCGTCATCGTCGACTCGGTCAAGGACTGCTACGGCGCCGTCGGCGTCATCCATTCCCTGTGGAAGCCCCTCCCGGGCCGCTTCAAGGACATGGTGGCGATGCCGAAGTTCAACATGTACCAGGCGCTCCACACGACGGTGATCGGGCCCGAGGGCCGGCCGCTGGAGATCCAGATCCGCACCAGCGACATGCACGAGACCGCCGAGTACGGCGTCGCCGCGCACTGGCGCTACAAGGAGAACAGCGCCGGCCGGGTGGACCCCACCGACCAGAAGCTCAAGTGGCTCAAGTCGCTGCTGGATTGGCAGGGAGACCCGGAGGACCCGACGGAGTTCACCGACCAGCTGCGCGGCGAGCTGATCGAGGACGAGGTCTTCGTCTTCACGCCCAAGGGCGAGGTCAAGTCGCTCGCGATGGGCGCCACGCCGCTGGACTTCGCCTACGAGATCCACACGGACGTCGGCCACCGCTGCGTCGGCGCGCGCGTGAACGGCAAGATCGTCCCGCTCCACTACGAGCTGCAGAGCGGCGACATCGTCGAGATCCTCACGTCCAAGCGTGAGCGCGGCCCGTCGCGCGACTGGCTCGCGCTGGTCAAGACGACGCGCGCCCGCAACAAGATCAAGGCCTGGTTCAAGGCCGAGAGCCGCGACGACTCCGAGCACACCGGCCGTGAGCTGCTGCAGGAGCACCTGAACAAGGCCGGGCTGCCGGCCCAGAAGCTCACCGGCTCGCCGCTGCTCGCGGACGTCATCCGCGAGCTCGGCTTCAAGAAGGCCGACGACTTCTACATCGCGCTCGGCGCCGCGAAGGTCTCGCCGAAGGTCGTCGTCAACAAGGTGTTGCAGCGCCTCAAGCAGGGCGAGGCCGGCGTCGAGGAGCCCAAGCCGGGCGAGGACCTGCTGATGGATCGGCGCAAGGCGCCGGCCCTCCGCCGTCCGGACGGCAACGCCGCCAAGTTCGGCATCCAGGTCGAGGGCGTCGCCGACGTCCCGCTCCGGCTCGCGAAGTGCTGTCGCCCCGTGAGCGGCGACCCGATCGTCGGCTACGTCTCACTCGGCCGCGGGATCACGATCCACCGCGACGACTGCCCGAACGTCGCCGCGCTGCGCAAGGACCCGGAGCGCTTCGTGCCCGTGTCCTGGGACGGCGAGAACGAGACCGGCTTCAAGGTCGAGATCCAGGTCGACGCGTGGGACCGCCACCGGCTGCTCGAGGACCTGTCGCGCACGTTCGCGGAGGCCGGCATCAACATCGTCGAGGCCCGCTGCCTCGTTCAGCACCCGATGACGCGCAACCGGTTCGTCATCGAGGTGGGGGACACGCAGGCCCTGAAGGCCGCGATCAACCGCCTGCGCGCCATCGACAGCGTTTTCGACGCCTACAGAGTCATCCCCGCCGGCGGATAGGTTCGCCGCGCGGCGCGGTGGGAAGGCCTCAGGCGATGAACCTGAGCAGCCTGTTTCCGCCGACCATCCTCGCCCGTCTCCTCGATGACCTCGGGGCGGTGGCCGACGCCGCCCGCCGCCTCCCCGAGCTGGAGAGAGAGGTGCTTCAGCGCGTCGACACGATGGCCACCGAGCTCGTCGCGGTGCGCGAGGAGATCACGGCGGTCCGCAAGGGGATGGAAGGGCTGCGCGAGGACGTCGCGCCGATCAAGGAGATCGTGAACGTGCGCGCGGGCGTCGCGACGCTGGGCGGCAAGCTGGACGCGCTGCGCGGCGACGTGCGGCCGATCCAGGAGATCTCGGCGGTGCGCGAGGGCGTCGAGACGCTGAGCGACAAGCTGGACGCGCTGCGCGCCGACGTGGCGCCGATCAAGGAGATCCGCGAGGTCCGCAAGGGCATCGAGCCGCTCGACGAGGACATGCGCGCGGTGCGCCACTCGGTCGACGAGCTCGAGCCGCTCATGCGCGACGTGATCGCTCGCCTGGACGCGCTCCGCGAGGATCTCGGGCCGCTCGGGGAGCTGGCCGACAAGATCCCGGGCATCGGGAAATAGCGGCCGACTAGCGTCAGCGGCAGAGCAGCGAAGCGCGGACGAGCTCGCGCTGACGATCGTGCGCGGTGCCCTTGGCGAGTGCAGCGGTGACGACCTGGGTGAGCTTGGGCTGGGGCTTGGCGGAGGTCATGTCCAGCATGGTCTCGTGAGGACGGCTCGAGGCGAATAGGCCTACCTGGCCTTTGGTCCTGGGGCTGGCCGTACGTCCGAGATGGGGATCGCACCCGATGGCGGGGGCTGGCTCTACGCGCCAGCCTGTTGCCGATGCTGTTGCGCCGCATCTGCGTCGGCTACGACGACTCGCTCCCCGCCCGCTGGGCGCTCGCGTTCGCGGAGCGCCTGGCCCGCCGGAGCGGGGCCGAGCTGACGATCGCCCATGTCGTCCCGCCCGCGGCCGACGACCTCGCGATCCCGCTCCCGCCCGGGACGCACGTGCTGAGCGGCCGCACCGCGGAGCAGCTCGTCGCGTTCGCGCGCGCCGAGCACAGCGACCTGCTCGTCGTGGGCACGCGTCCGCTCCAGGGCGCCTCGCGCCTGGTCGCGCCGCGGCTGCGCCACGAGTTGCTGGCGACCGCGCCGTGCCCGGTCGTGCTGGTCCGGCACCCGCCGGTCCTGGACCGGACCGCATGCCTGCTGGCGGGCGGCGACGAGACGTTCGCCGCGGTGTTCGGCGCCCCGGTCGTGCGCCGGACGGCGGACCCGCCCCTCATCGCCGTTGCCGGCCGTGAGCGCTTCCACGGCCTGCGCCGGCGGATCGGGGCGAGCGCAGTCGACGATCTGATCGAGACCGTCGACTGCCCAGTGGCCCTCGCCTAGCGGACGGTGACGCTGGTCTTCTTGAGCCGCGCGCGGTTGCCGGCGACATCGATCGCCAGCACTTCGACGCTGTATCGCCCGGCCTTGAGGCGGGTGACGTCCAGGAACCCGGCACCGGTGCCGGCCGCGAGGACCGTCTTGACGACCTTGCCGCCGCGCTTGAGGCGCACGCGCACGTCGGACTGCTCGTTCACCTTGAAGCGCACCCGGACGGAGCCGCGCTTGGCGCCGCGCTTGGCCGACACCGAAGTGACCTTCGGCTTGGCCTTGTCCACCGCGACCTTCTCGAACACGACCGGCGTGGCGTCGTCGTTGGTGAACGGCTGCGCGCTCAGCGGCGGAGGCGGCGGCGGCGGCGGAGGCGCGTCGGCGCCGACCGTGACCGTGCCCGTCATCGTGCTCGGTGTGCACGATGCAGACGAACTTGTAGATGCCCGGCTTGCGTGAACGTGAACGACGGCGGGCGGCGCCGGCTGGCCGAGCGGCGACGCGAAGCTCGTCCACGTCGGTGTCCGGCGGGTCGCGCACCGTCGGACTGGACGTTGTGGGCTTGCGTCGTGTCCGGGAAGTCCAGGTGACCTTCTCGCCGACCGCGATCGCGACGTTCGGCTTGTCCCACGACGAGCGTCGTCCTGGCCGTTGATGACCTGGTCGGCGGCCTGCGCGGGCGCGGCGACGCGCCAGACGCGAGGCCGAACGCCGAGGAGCAGCGCGCGCTTCATCGCTCCACCTCCAGGTTCAGCATCATGGCCTTGTCGCCGTGCTCGAGCGCGTGGCAGTGGAAGACGTAGCGGCCGGTGTAGGGCGCGAACCACGGCTGCACCGTGGCCGTCTCGCCCGGCAGCACGCCGATCGTGTCCTTCCACCCGCGGTCGGCGGGGTGGACGGTGCCGGTGGAGCGCTCGACGATCCGGAACAGCATTCCGTGCAGGTGCATCGGGTGCACGCGGTTGGACGGGTTGTGCCACTGCCACAGCTCGCTCGAGCCCAGCCGCGGCCGGACGTCGATGCGATCGGGGTCGTAGCCCCGGCCCGCGATCCGCCACTGCACGCCCGACGAGGTGGCCAGGGACAGGTCCCAGCGGCGGCTCGCGTTCGGTGCGGGCAGCTTCTCCAGCGTCCGCATGCGGCCGCTCGGGATCCGCGCCTCCTCGTGTCCACCGCCGTTGACGACGTCGAACCTCATGATCGATTCGTGCCTGCCGACTCGCCGTCGACGTTCTGCAGCACGATCTCCGAGCCGGGCTTGAAGCTGCGGAAGTCCAGCAGGAACTCCTGCCGCTCGGCCGGGTGCAGCAGCGACGTGGTGCGCGACACCGCGCGCTCGAGCAGGCCGCCGTCGGAGGCGATCTGCAACATCGAGCGGCCGTTGCCGAGCTTGAGGTTGTACGAACGCGCGTTGGACGCGTTCAGGAACCGGATGCGATAGATCCGGCGCTCGACGGCCAGACGCGGCGACACGGCGCCGTTGGCGAGGATCGTGTCCCCGCGGAAGCCGAGGTCCACGTTCTCCGCGTAGCGGAACGAGCCGTCCTTGTTGAACGCGTGGTCGGCCAGCAGGATCGGGATGTCGTACTCGCCCGTGGGCAGCCCGAGCGCCTCCTCGCGCTCGTCACCGAGCAGGTACATGCCCGCGAGGCCGTAGTACAGCGTCTTCGCCGTGCGGCCATGCGCGTGGTCGTGGTACCAGAGGAACGCCGCGTCCTGCTTGTTCGGGTAGTTGTAGTCGAAACCCTTGCCCGGCTGGATCACGTCCATCGGGTGCCCGTCGTGGGCCGCCGGGACGTACCCGCCGTGCAGGTGAACGTTCGAGTCGAAGTCCAGGCGGTTCTTCTGGCGCACGATCGTCCGGCGGCCCTTGCGGGCGTAGATCGTCGGGCCCGGGGTAGACGCCCTGGTAGCCGTAGATCGGCGTCTGGAAGCCCGGCAGGATCTCCGCCATGCCTTCCTGGATGTCGACGTCGAAGATGTCGGTGCGTCTTGGTGCTCGACGTCGGCACGAGTGCCGGCGGGATCGGCAGGTCCACCGCGAACGGCGCGAACGGCTTGGCCGCCTGCGACCGGCGTGCGGCTGACGTCGTGACCGTGTCGCCCCTCAGCGAGCTCGTCGAGGCGAAGCGTGCACACCAGCGCCAGCGAGTAGGACCCGTTGCGCATGAAGTCGCGGCGCGACCAGTCGGCCGCGTCGGCCGGAGCCTTGAAGCGGTTCATCGCGCGATCCTCACGGTGGTGCGCGGCGGTGGAGCGGTTGCCCGCCCGGTCGCGCGCGTCGATCTGCACGTTGTACCGCCCCTTGACGAGCTTGCCGCCGCGGACGATGAGTGAGCTGTGCCCGCGCGGCCGGCGAGCCGGACGGTGCGCAGCGACGTCTTCGACTTGCCCTTGGTGAACTTCAGCGTCAGCGACGCGGACTCGGACAGCGTCCACTTGATGCGGGCGGCGGTCTTGCCCGATCGCGTCCCACTGACCTCGTCAGCGCCGGCGCGGTCTTGTCGGCGGCCCACTTCGGAGCGGGCGCCGGCGTGTCGCGCGGAGCGGCGGGCGTCGTCGGCGGCGCGACGGTCGCCGTCGGCGTCGGGGTCGGGGTCGGCGTCGCGGTCGCGGTCGGCGGTCGGCGTGGCGGTCGCGCTCGGCGTCGCGACCGGCGTCGCCGACCACCTTGACCGTGCCGGCCATGCCCTGCAGGCGGTGCAGGTCGCACACGTACTCGTAGTCCCCGACCTGCGTGAACGTGTACGGAACTGCCCGGTGGTGGCGGGCGGCGTCGCGTAGTCCTTCCACGCCGGGTCGGCGGCCACGTCGTTCTCGGAGACGACGTTGTGCACCGTCGTGGTTCCGGTGAAGTCCCACACCACGGTGTCGCCCGACCGAGACCGTGATGGTCTCCGGCTTGAACTTCAGTGCGACGTCATCGACGCCGACCGGAAAGTCGTTCGCGTTCTCGGCGCCTGCCTCGCTGACTGCGAGCATGACGCCGGCCACGGCCGTCGCGGCGATCGCGGCCTGGACGCCGCGTCCTCCTCGGTTTCTCAACACCAATTCCTCCCCTCCTGGAACCCGACCGTCAGCGTAGTACATAGGCCGTAAGCTTCGCGGCAACTAGAGCGTAAGCCGCGGACTTTGCTCGGCTGCTTACCCAAAGCCTGCGACATCAATCGTGGTTGATCGCTAGCTTATCTCCGCGCCTTTTCTAAATGCGCCGAGGAATGAGGAGGGGGAGACGCGGTGCCCAGTTGGAATGTAGGACTGAAGAAAGCGCTCGCGGTCACGTTGGTGGCAGCGTCCGCAAGTGCCGTGGCTGCGTCGTCCGCGCAGGCCGGCAACCTGTTCACCACGATCGGGATCACCAACACGAATCCCGAGACGAGGGCCAACGGGCAGATCCGTGGCGGGTGGACGTTCCCCGGCCAGGAGATGCCGCCGTCGGGCACACGTCGCATCGTGCCGGCGAACGACGCATCGGACGATGTGCCGCTGCTGATGCCGGACACGACCGGCAATCGAGCTGAACCTCGCCGCGTACCGCGGCCAGCCGTTCACGATCAAGGCCGATCAGCAGAAGGCCTACACCCGGCTGCACTTCTTCGGCACCAGCGCCGACGGGACGGGCGGCGGCACCTACACGCTTCGCTTCGCCGACGGCACGACGGAGACCGCGACCTTCAACTTCCCGGACTGGTGCGGCAACCCGACCGCCCCGACGCACATCGCGCTCGGGCCGTTTCACGGGCCGCAACACCACCAGCGGCGGCATGGACGGCGCCACGTGCGCGATCTTCCACGTCGTCGTGAACATCTCGGCCGCGAACGCGGGCAAGACGCTCACCACGATCGTCATGCCGCCGGCCACCAGCCAGGGCGGCAACGTGCAGGCCTATCTGATGGCGCTGACGCCGAGACGTCCGCGGCGGTCTTCGAGACGTTCGACCTCTCGGCGCAGGACCAGTTCCCGAACGACAAGGCGTCGCCCACGACGACCGCCGAGATCGTGTCGGCCGCGCAGCCGACCGCGAGCGGCTGGTACCCGAACGAGATCGCGGTCAAGCTCGACGGGCAGCGACGGGTGACGGCTCCGGGCGTCGAGCAGCTCCAGTACCGGATCGACGGCGGCACGACCGCCGCAGATCGTGACCCGCGACACCGCGACCTCACCGTCCCCGAGGGCGACCGCACGTCTTCGAGTACCGCTCGATCGACGGCGTCGGCAACACGGAGCCGTTCAAGTCCGTGCGTGCGCAGGTCGACCCGTCCGCCCCGCACGACGACCGCGACCACGCTACCCGCCTACGGCGCCGAGCGGCTGGTACGACGGCCCGGTCGCGGTCAACTTCCTCGCCGGCGACGGCGCGGGCTCGGGCATCGCGAAGACCGAGTGGCGCTACGTCGGCGACGCATGGACGGCAGTACACAGGACGCGTGGGCGTGTCGACCGCTCGGGCACGCAACGTCGTCGAGTACCGCTCGACCGACGCCCTCGGCAACGTCGAGGCGACCAAGACGCTCGAGCTCAAGGTCGACGCCAAGGCGCCCGTCGACGACCCCGCTGCTCAACGGCGCCGCGCCCGGCGCGGACTACGCCGGCGCGGTGCGCGTCGAGTTCACGCGCAGCGACGGCGACGACGGCTCCGGTGCGGTCGGCACCGAGTACCGCATCAACGGCGGCGAGTGGACGACATACACGGGCGCGTTCGACCTGACCACCGTCGGGCGCCTACCGGATCGACTTCCGCTCGTGGGACCTGGTGGGCAACGTCGAGCTCTTCAAGTCGCGCACGGTTGACGGTGGGGGCGCCGGCGTCGCTGCCGCAGCCCCGCCGGCGCAGGCGCCGCCGGCCCCGGCGCCCACGCCGTTCGCCGCGCTCGGGGAGGTGCCGTCGCGGCTGCGGACGCGCTCCGCGCTGCGCAACGGGCGCCTGGAGGTCGACGTGAGTTGCCAGGGCGTCGACGCGGGGCACGTTGAGCCTGACGGTCGATCGCGCCACCGCGCGCAAGCTGAAGTTGAAGTCGAGCACGCTCACCAGGAAGACGCTCGACTGCGGTGACGAGGGACGGGCGACGGTGTCGCTGAAGCCCTCGTCGACCGTGCGCAGGGCCCTGAGCCGGACGAAGTCGTCCGTGCGGGTCAAGTTGACGCTGCGAATGACCGGCGCGCCGGCCGACACGCAGTCCGTGACGTTGAAGGGGAAGTCTTGATGTTGGAACAGAGGGAGGGGCCACGTAATGAGGGGATGCTGGCTGTGGGCCTTGGTGCTCACGCTCGCGCTGGGCGTGATGGGCACAGGGACCGCCCACGCGCAGACCGGGCGCGAAGGTGCTCGTGCTCAAGGGCGCGGACGACGCCACGAACCGGGCGGCCGTGACCGCCATCAAGGCAGCTCGGGACCGACAACGGGTTCACCGTCGATGAGGCTGCGGGTGTCAACGACATCAACGGCACCAAGCTGGCGGGCTACCAGTCGCTCGTCTTCGTCAACGTCGCGGGCGACGTG
The DNA here is from genome assembly GCA_963724195.1 of uncultured Solirubrobacteraceae bacterium. GTDB lineage: Bacteria > Actinomycetota > Thermoleophilia > Solirubrobacterales > Solirubrobacteraceae > Solirubrobacter. The sequence continues at coordinate 155,051 of CAVRTQ010000005.1, forward strand.
TTCGACTCCAACGGCGAGGCCGCGCTGCAGCGGTACGTCGCGGACGGCAACGGCTTCCTCGGCATCGGCTCCACGGCGACGGTCGAGCCCGGCTCGAGCTTCGTCAACGGCCTGATCGGCGCGCGCCCGGCCGCCACCTCCCCGACGGCCCCAACGCAGCAGATCGTCGTCCCGGGTGACCGGGTGCACCCGCCACGCGCGATCTGCCGCTGCTGTGGAACCGCTCCGACGTCTGGTACACGTGGCAGACCCGCCCGACGGGCTCGGTGCACACGGTCGCGCGCTACCGCGCGTTGGACGCGGCCGCGGGTGACGGCACGAACACGGGCGGCACGGACCACCCGATCTCGTGGTGCCGCGACTACTGTGGTGGCCGTTCCTTCTACACGGGCATGGGCCGCACGGAGGCCGCATACGGCGAGGCCAACTTCCGCAAGCACCTGCTCGGCGCCCTCCGGTGGTCCGCGGGCCTCATCCGGGGTGACTGCAAGGCGACGATCAACGCGAACTACCGCGCGACCAAGCTGATCAGCTCGGGTCCCACGGCCACGGGCCTGGCGACGAGCGGCGAGTCGCACGGCCTCGCGATCGCCAGCAACGGCTGGGTCATGTACATCGGCCGCGGCGACTGCCGCACGGACGCCGAGCGCGGCGCACTGCTCGGCCTGCCCTCGCTCGGGCCGCATCCTGGACCACTCGAACCCGAACGTCGGCATGGCCTGCGGCTCGGTGCACATCTTCGACCCGGCGCAGTACACGGGTGTGGAGAACAGCGGCGTGACGCGCGCCGGCACGCTCGCCGTCTACGGCGACGGCGGCCAGGGCGGCGAGCGCACCGACCAGACCGACCACAAGATGGAGTACGGCCTCCTCGGCATCGTCCCCTCGCCGGACTTCGCCACGACGGGCCACGTCTACCTGCAGTACTTCCCGAGCTTCAATCCGCAGAGCACGCCGCCCGGCCTGCGACGAGACCGGCGCGATCTCGAAGATGTCGCGTCCGCGCATCTCGCGCTTCACGATCGATGAACACGAAGCGCCTGGACCTCGCGCTCCGAGCGGATCGTCTTCGAGTACGACGCCCAGATCTACTCCTGCTGCCACGTCGGCGGCGGCATGGGCTTCGACTCCGCGGGCAACCTGTACGTCACCACGGGCGACACGAACTCCTCGCAGAGGCGCCAGACAGACGGCTACTCGGGCAACAACCCGGTCGCCAAGTGCCCGACGGGCCCGGCCGATCAGGCGGTGAGCACCCACTGCGGCACGGCGAACTACTCCTACCAGGACGCCCGCCGAACCGCGGGCAACACGAACGACTACAACGGCAAGATGCTCCGGGTCAACCCGCTGGAGACCATCCCGCCGGGGACACAGCCGGGCTCGGCACGACCTACGACGCTGCCGACGGCGGCATCGCCGAACGGCCCGAACCTGTTCAACGGCACCGAGGGCGGCGGCGGCAAGACCAAGCCCGAGATCTACGCCATGGGCGTCCGCAACCCGAGCCGCCTGTCCATCGACACGAAGACCGACACGCCCTACACGGCGTGGGTCGGTCCGGACGCCGGCGCACCCAGCGGGATCTGGGGCCCGTCGACCTACGAGAACGGCCGCGCAGATCTCCCGCGCCGGCAACTACGGCTGGCCGTACTGCATGGGCACCAAGCAGGCCTACCGTGACCGCGTGGACAACGGCGCGGCGCGCATGGACAGCCCGGCCGGCTACGTGCCCGGCGGTCCCGCCACCGGCGGCACCGACGGTTGGTACAACTGCGACAACATCCGCAACGACTCGCCCAACAACACGGGCCTCGTCGAGTTCCCGCACCAGACCGGCACGGGCGCCGACGCCGGCACGGTCCGGGGCAACAACCTGTGGTACGGCGGGCGGCAATCCGGGCAACAACAATGGCGGCCCGGTGTTCCCGCATCGCTCGCGGACGGCAGCGCCGCGCCCAACTACGGCGCCACCCCGACAGACGCAGGGCTGCCCGTACGTCAGCAGCGGCGGCCTGACCATCATGCACGGGCCGCTCTACCGCTACGACAGCGCGGCGACGGACACCTCGCGCCGTTGCCCGAGTACTGGGACGGCCGGTGGTTCTTGACGACAACAACGGCGGCGCGTCCGTCAAGCACGGCCTGCTGCTCGACCCGGCCACGGCCGACAAGGACGGCCTGCCGGTGTACGCCGACTCGCCTGCGCGACACGCTGACGTGGGAGCGGCTCCTACATGGACTCGAAGTTCGGCCCCGACGGCGCCCTGTACGTGCAGACCTACGACGGGTTCTTCCGCGCCGGGCACGAACATCGGCATCTACCGCTACGACTACGTCGGCGGCCCGTCGACGCCGGGCGCGGCCCCGCGCGCGATCCCGATCGGCGGGCTTCAAGGTCAGCTTCTCAAGGGCGGCTCCGGCGGCGTCTCCTACAAGTGGGAGTTCGGCGACGGCCGGCGACCTCCGACCGAGGCCAACCCGACGCATACCTACGCCGAGGCCAAGCGCTACACGGCCAAGCTGACGGTGACCTACGCCGACGGCTCGACGGACATCGAGCACGGTCGACGTCGACGTGCTCGCCGCAGGCCGACGAGGCCGCGCCGACCACGACGCACACGATCACCCCGGCCGCGCCGACCGGCGACGGCACCTACAAGAAGCCGGTCACGATCACGCTCGACCGCCACCGACACGCGGCGGCATCGCGGCGTGGACCGCACCGAGTACCGCATCAACGACGGCGCGTGGACGGCCTACTCGGCGCCCGTGACCCGTCAGCAGCCGGGCATCTACAAGTTCGATTACCGCTCGACGTGACCGCGCGGGCAACATCGAGGCGATCAAGACCGTCACGTACACGATCACGGTGGTCCAGAACTGCCCGACCGAACCTCAACGACGAGTTCAACGGCACGTCGCTGGATCCGAAGTGGACGATCGCTGGACCGCCGCGCTCGACGCCGGCGGCGCTGTCGGTGGCGGACGGCGTCCTGCGCCTCAAGATCGAGAACGGCGACATGATCGGCAGACCAGACACGGCCCGGAACGTGCTCCTGCAGCGCGCGCCGGCCGGCTCGTGGGTGATCAGCACCAAGATCAACACCTCCGAGCTCACCAACGAAGGCGAGCAGGCCGGTCTGATCCTCTGGCAGAGCGAACAGGCACGTCACGCCAGAACAACTTCGCCAAGATCGTCTACATCAACAAGGGCATCACGCGGCGCTTCGAGTACGTGTCGACGCGCAACAACGGCCAGGACATCCAGAACTCGCCGGAGTTCACGGAGAACCCGACCGAGGTCTACATGCGCGTGAGCTCCAACGGCACGAACCGGATCATCGCCGAGGGCTCCTTCGACGGTGAGACGTGGACGCAGATCGCCAACCCGATCACGCCGTCCAACAGCACGGCGCCGATGCACTTCGGCCTGAAGGCCTCGGACACCGCCGCGTCCGACCAACCGCGCGCTGTTCGACTACTTCCGTGTCGACTGCTCGGATCGGGTGCCGCCGCAGACGACGGCCACGACGGACCCGGGCGCGCCGAACGGCAAGCTCGGGTGGTACACGAGCGCGCCGACGGTCACCCTGAAGGCCGACGAGGCCGCGACCACGAAGTACCGGGTCGACGGCGGTGCGTGGCAGGAGTACGGCCAGCCGTTCACGGTCGACCGGCGAAGGCAACCACACGGTCGAGTACTAGTCGGTCGACAAGGCCGAGGAGCCCAACACCGAGGCCATCAAGACGCTGACGCTGCGCTCGGACAGTGCGGCGCCGCAGACCGAGGTCACGCTCGGCGGCGACATGCGCGCCGGCGGTGACGGTCGACGTCCAGCTCACGGCCGCCGACGGCGACCTCGGGTCAGGCCGGCGCTCACGCAGTACCGCGTCGACGGTGGCCCGTGGACGGCCTACGCCGCCAAGGACGAGCAGATCTTCGACGGCACCGCGGCGTCGCTGGCGCAGTGGCGGCAGGCCGGCGCCGGGTCGGCTTCGACCTGATGACGGACGCCTCGGGCGGCATCACGCCGACCGGCGGCCTGGGCATGCTCTGGTACCCGGTCAAGCAGTTCGGGGACTTCCGGGTCAAGCTCCAGTTCCGCGAGGGCCGGACGGACGGCGGTTCGTCCAACGGCGGCGTGTTCCTGCGCTTCCCGGACCCGCGGGTCCCGCTCGCGCAGCGGCCGGACTCGTGCGCGAGGCACGGGCAGCGCCGCGACGATCAGGCCTGGGTGGCCATCTACTGCGGCCACGAGTTCCAGATGTTCGACGGGATCGAGCCGAACAGCGAGCCGCAGAAGACGGGTTCGGTCTACAACTTCCAGCCGAACACGATCGACAAGATCGGCGAAGCCGAAGCCCAAGGGCGAGTGGGAGGACTACGAGATCGAGGCCGTCGGCCAGACGTTCAAGATCTACCGCAACGGCGACGCTGATCAACACGTTCGTCAACTCGCCGGGCAAGGCTCGAGCCGCGGCGGTGACCCGGACACGAGCCAGCGCCAGTTCACGCGCGGGCTTCATCGGCCTGCAGAACCACGGCGGCGTCGACACGACGCAGTACCGCAACATCCGCGTCGAGGACCTGACGCCGGGTGCCGCGACCGCCGACCCGACCGGGCTGTTCACGGTCACGGGCGACGGTGAGCACACGGTCGACTTCCGCTCGATCGATGCGGCCGGCAACGTCGAGGAGCGCGACAGTGTCGTTCGACGATCGACGATCGGTGGGGCCGCCCGCGACGCCGCGACACCGACACCGACGCCGACGACGCCGCTGCCGTCCCCGCCGACCTCGTCGATCCTGCCGCCGATGATCGACACGCCCGCGTCCTACCGCCTCGGCACGATGCCGTCCGCGGTCTCGCGGTCGACGTTCAACCGCCGCGGCCTCTCGGTCCCGGTGGCCTGCACGGGCGCGATGACCGGCTCGGCCACGCTGACGGTCTCGAAGGCCGACGCCAAGCGGCTGAAGCTGAGCCGCCGGACGATCGACGCCGAGGACGTCCAGTGCTGCGGCGCGAGACCGCCCGCGTCACGCTCAAGCCGTCGTCCGCGATCGCGAAGCGACTCGCGGCCAAGGGCGGTCCGAAGCGCGTGAAGCTCACCCTCTCGGTGCAGATGCGCGACTGGGGCAAGCCCGCCACGACGACGAAGAAGACGATCACGCTTCGTCGCTAGTTGAGCTAGGGCGGCCGGCCACGTGCCGGCCGCCCTCGGCGCTCGTCCAGCGGCGCGCCCTCGGGCGCGCCTGCTGTCTAGGCGACGACCTGGAGCGCGCCCGGCGACGATCCCGAAGCGCGCTTCGGTCACGTCGTCGACGTGGTCGCCGTCGACCTGGATCGGGATCGGGCGGCCGTCGGTGGAGCGCACGACCGCTTCGTTGAAGCCGCTGAACGCGTCGACGCCCTTGTGCTTGGCGATCCGGGCCGCGCCCGACAGCGCGCGGAACGTGACCGTCGGGACGTCGTAGGGCCGCGCGCGGGTGAGGACGACGCCGGCGAGGGTGCCGGAGTCAAAGCGCGCGCCCTCCACGAGCGGCACGGCGCGGTGGTTGAAGTAGGTGTAGTTCTCGGCGTTCTGCACGAACAGGCTGACGCCGCCGACCGTGCGCCCGTCGACCTCGACCTCGAGCCGCGGCGGGTTGACGACGTAGTTGCGCAGGAACGTCGTGACCGCGCACCCGACGTAGTAGAAGGGCCCGAAGCGCTTCTTCAGACCCGGGTTGCGGTCCACGCGCTCGACCACGCTCGCGTCCAGGCCCATGCCGGCGGCGAACGTGAAGTGGCGGCCGTTGACCGTCCCGAGGTCCACGGCGCGGGGCGCCCACGTGTCGGCGAGGCCCAGCAGGTGCTCGGTGGCGTCGACGACGTCGGTCGGGATCCCGAGCAGCTTGGCCACCACGTTGTTGTTGCCGCCGGGCAGGCAGGTGAGCGCGGTGGCGGTGCCGACGAGGCCGTTGGCGGCTTCGTTGACGGTGCCGTCGCCACCGAAGGCGAGCACGATGTCGTAGCCGTCGGCGGCCGCCTGGCGGGCCAGCTCGACGCCGTGGCCCTTGGCCTCGGTCTCCACGGTCGTCACGTCGTAGCGGCCCTGGAGCGCGTACACGACGAGGCTCTTGAGCCGGTCGGACATCTTCGTCGCGACCGGGTTGATGATCACGAGCATGCGCCGCCGGGCGGCGGGCTCGTCTAGAGCCATCCGCGGCGGCGGAAGAACGTGGCGACGCCGATCACGACCGCGAGCATAACTCCGATGATGACCCAGAACGCGTACTCGGAGTCTTCGAACGGCAGATGCACGTTCATGCCGAAGAAACTGGCGATCAGCGTCAGCGGGAGGAAGATGAGCGAGATCGCGGTCAGGACGCGGAAGGTCTCGTTGGTGCGGTGCGCGATCGCCGACTCGTTGGTGGCCTCGAGGCCCTCGACGACCTCTTTGAAGTTCTCGAGCATGTCCCAGCCGCGCTCGGACGCGTCGATGATGTCGTCGAAGTAGATGTCCAGGTCCTCGGCGATGTAGCGCGCCTTGTTGCGCTCGAGATCGCGGAAGGCGACACGCTGCGGCCGGACGATCTTGCGGAAGTTGATGATCTCCTGCTTGGCGTTGGAGATGTCGCGCACGACCTCCTCGCCCTCGTCGCCCTCGAAGATCGCCTCCTCGATGCGCTCGAGCTTGTTGCCGATCTTGCCCAGCATCGGGAACGCGGCGTCCACGCAGTCATCGACGATCTTGTAGAGCAGGTAGCCCGAGCCCTTCGAGAAGAGCTGGTCGCGGAACGCCTCGTTCGTGCGGCAGCGCTCGAACAGGTCCTCGACGCGCTCCACCGGCTCGTTCGGCAGCGTGATCAGGAAGTCGGGACCGACGAAGAAGTCCACCTCGGCGGCGTTGAGCCGGGAGACCTTCTTGTCGTAGCGCGGGAAGTGCAGGACGATGAACAGGTAGTCGTCGTACTCGTCGACCTTCGGGCGCTGGTTGCGCGAGCGGACGTCCTCGAGGTCGAGGGCGTGGAACTCGAAGTGCTCCTCGAGCCACGACTGCTCCAGTGAGCGCGGGCGATCGATGTTGATCCAGCGCAGGCCGGGCGACTCGATGATCTCGACGCGCGGATCGGTGCGCTCGGGGGTGACCTCAGCGGTCGAGCGACCGCGGCGACCGAACGGGCTCCTGGGCAGGCTCGGCATAGCCGGGACTCAGGGGATCTTCGGTCGGAGGCAACATCGCGACGGGGATTGTACTTCCCCGCTCGAAAAGTTCGCTACGCTTCCGACTACATAGCTGGACGCATCAAGAGGGGGGGAGGGATTGGCCCTATGAACCCCCGCCAACCTGCTCTCGGTCGCACACCGAGAAGAAGGTGGCAATTCCATCAGGCTCCAACGAGTAAGCCTGGGAGATGCGGTTGGGGTTCTCCCGGTGCATCTGCACATGAAGACTCCGCCGCACACCCGGGCGGAGGATTCACATCACATGCCGGCAGATGCCCTGAAGTGCAAGGAATGCAAGACCGAGTACCCGCTCGAGGCCCGCTTCGTCTGCGAGCGCTGCTTCGGTCCGCTGGAGGTCAGCTACACGCTGCCGTCCGGTGACCCGGAAGCGCTCAAGCGCAAGATCCAGGCCGGGCCGCACACGATGTGGCGCTACGCGGACTTCCTCCCGCTGGAAGGTCCGGCGCGCAGCGCGCTGCCCACGGGCTGGACGCCGCTGGTGAAGGCCGATCGCCTGGCCGCGAAGCTCGGGTTGGGCGAGCTCTGGATCAAGAACGAGACCGCCAACCCGACGCACTCGTTCAAGGACCGCGTCGTCTCCGTCGCGTTGGCTCGAGCCAAGGAGCTCGGGTTCGACACGCTCGCGTGTGCGAGCACGGGCAACCTCGCGAACGCCGTGGCGGCGCACGCCGCGGCCGCCGGGATGCCCGCCTACGTGCTCATCCCGCACGACCTCGAGGAGCAGAAGATCCTCGCCACGGGCGCCTACGGGGCGCAGATCGTCGCGGTCAAGGGCAACTACGACGACGTCAACCGGCTCTGCACCGAGGTGTCGGGCGAGCGGCCGGGCTGGGCGTTCGTGAACATCAACATGCGCCCGTACTACGCCGAGGGCTCCAAGACGCTCGCGTTCGAGACGGTCGAGCAGCTCGGCTGGGAGCTCCCGGACCGCGTCGTCGGGCCGATCGCCTCCGGCTCGCAGTTCACCAAGCTCGCCCGCGGGTTCCAGGAGTTCATCGACGCCGGGCTGGTCGAGGGCACGGTGCCGACCATGAACGGCGCCCAGGCGCTCGGCTGCTCGCCGGTCGCGACGGCCTTCGAGGCCGGCACCGACGTGTGCCGCCCGGTCAAGCCGGACACGATCGCCAAGTCGCTCGCCATCGGCAACCCCGCCGACGGGCCGTACGCCGTCGAGCTCGCGAACCGCACGGGCGGCTCGATCGACTCGGTCACCGACGACGAGATCCGCGCCGGCATCCGCCTGCTGGCCGAGACCACCGGCATCTTCACCGAGACCGCCGGCGGCGTCACCATCGGCGTGCTGGCCAAGCTCGCCGCCCGCGGCGACATCGGGCCCGACGAGCGCGTGGTGGCGATGGTCACCGGCGACGGCCTGAAGACGATCGACGCCGTGCGCGACACGTTCGAGGTCACGACCATCCCGGCTGACATCGACGCCTTCGACGAGCACTTCGCGCCGGTGGGGGTGTAACGAGATGGCGGTCACGGTCAAGCTCCCGACGCAGCTGCGCGACGCCGCCGGCGGCGCCACCTCGGTCGCCGTCGAGGGCGGCACGGTCGGTGAGGCGCTCAACGGGCTCTACGACGAGCACTCGGGGCTGCGCGAGCGGATCGCCGACGGCGACGGCTCGCTGCGGCGCTTCGTCAACGTGTATCTGAAGGGCGAGGACATCCGGTTCCTCGACGGCCTGGACACCGCGGTGTCCGACGGCGACGAGGTCACGATCCTCCCGGCGGTCGCGGGCGGATGACCCGCATCGACACCAAGCTCGGCGCCGAGCCGATCGTCTCGTTCGAGTTCGGCCCGCCGCGCACGGTCGAGGCCGAGCTCGCGTTCTGGAGCGCGATCGAGGAGCTCGCCGCGCTGGAGCCGGCGTTCGTGTCCGTCACCTGCGGCGCGGGCGGCTCCACGCGCGACCTCACTTTGGCCGTGGTGCGGCGTTTGGCCCGCGAGCGCGGGTTGGAAGCCGTCCCGCACGTCACCGCGACCGGCTTCACGCGCGATGAGCTGGAAGAGCTGCTGGCGGAGGCCGCCGCGGGCGGCGCCGACAACGTGCTCGCGCTGCGCGGCGACCCGCCGCGCGGCGAGGCCAAGTGGACCGCGCCCGAGGGCGGCGTGCAGTCGTCGCTGGAGCTGACGGCGCTGGCCGCCGAGGCCGGGTTCTGCGTGCTCGGCGCCGCCTACCCGGAGCCCCACCCGGACTCCCGCGGCTGGGCCGAGGACCTCGCGCACCTGCGCGCGAAGGTCGACGCCGGCGTGCGCGTGCTGGTCACCCAGCTCTTCTTCGACAACGACGACTACCGCCGCTTCGTCGATCGGTTGCGGGCCGGTGGGATCGACGTGCCGGTCCTCCCAGGCATCATCCCGATCACGACCGTCAGCATGATCGAACGGGTCGCGGCGCTCTGCGGCGCGACCATCCCGGTGGCGTTGCGGCGCGAGCTCGCCGCCCGGCAGGACGATCCGCGCGCGGTGGCCGAGCTGGGCGTGGCCTACGCGACCGCGCAGGCCGCCGAGTTGCTCGGCGAAGGCGCGCCGGGCGTGCATCTGTACACGCTGAACAAGTCACCGGCGACGCGCGCGATCGTCAGCGCATTGCGCGCGGCGGGCGCGTTGCCCGCGGCTACGCCGGCGTAGCGCGCGGGCGGAAGTCGTCGGCCGAGACCAGGTCCAGCGCGAACGCGTGGCCCAGGCAGGTGGCGAGCGCCTCCATGCTCTCGGCCACGCAGCGTTCGTAGCCCGCGACGATCTTCGTGCGGTACTCGGCCTGGAGGCGGTCCAGTTCGCGCATGTCGGCGCGGGTGTGGGGGGCCTTCAGCCACGTGTTGCAGTCCGAGCAGCGGAGCTCGACGAGCAGCACGTCGGAGCCCTTGGCCTCGCAGCGCAGGGGCTGGAGGAATGTGGACCCGCAGCGCGGGCACATGGTCATCGCGGCCACGCCCCGAAGCTATTCGGCGCGTCGGACGGAATCGGCAGCGGCGCACTGCTGGCTGCGCCGCGACCGCGACTGAGAAGTCACGGCCGCGGAACAACCCGAGCGGCGACTACGGGGTCGTCGTCGACAGCGTGAAGGTGAGCGTCTTGGAGTAGTTGCCCGACGGTCCAACGCCGTTCAACCCGGCGGCGGAACCCGGATGTGCAGTTCGGCGACGAGCGCGCGCGGGTCGTGTTCGACGTGGTCGGCGCCGAGCTCGAACGCCGTCGAGCGCGTGGCCGCGGTCCAGAACTGGCCACCCGCGACGATGAACGGCTTCGGGTCCAGCGCGGCGAGCGCGGGGAGGACTTCGGCGACGCCGTCGAGGGCGCCGGCCGTGGCGGTGGAGAGCGCGACGAGGTCCGGCTGCTCGTGCTCGACGAGCGCCACGACGTCCGCGGCGGGGGCGCCCGGGCCCAGCAGCATCACCTCCCAGCCGTCGGCTTCGAGGAAGTCGGCCACGATCCGCGCTCCGAGCGCGTGCTGCTCGCCGGGTGTGCCCGTCACCACCGCGAGCCGACCGTCGCGCTCGGCGCGATGGAGCCGGCGCGAGAGCCCGTCGAGGATCGACTGGGCCACGGCGGTGGCGTAGTGCTCCTCGGCGACGTTGAGCTCGCCCATCGCCCAGCGATGCCCCACTTCACGCAGCGCCGGGCCGAGCACCCCCAGGTAGAGATCCGGGACGGGCGTCCCCTGCTCCAGCGCGCGCTCGATCGTCTGGCGCGCGCGTGCAGAATCACGAGCCAGCAAGGCGTCAAGGAAGATGGCGCGATGCTCGTCCAGGCCCACCGCGCCGGAGCATAACCGCGTTCGCGGCCTACCACTCCGGCCTCTACTCGGCGTTCACGCGCGCACCTCGCTAGGGGAACCCCCGATGCGCGATACCGGGCGCGCGTGGACGATCGGGGCATGCTCCCCGCATTCCGCGTTCTGCTCCTGACACTCGGTGTCCTGCTGATCTCCGGCCCGGCCGCGCAGGCGGCTTCCAAGTCGCTCGCGCTACCCGCCGAAGGGCAGGTGGCGGTGACCTTCGCGTCCGGGGTCAAGCGCGTGAAGGTGCAGTCGGCGCCCGTCGGCGTCACGGTCGCGGGCGGGGTCAAGAGCGGGAAGCTGGCCGTGGCGGTCATCCGCCCGCGCGGCGCCGCGAACGGGAAGGTCGTGCTCACGCTCACCGGCAAGCCGAAGGGCTGGAAGACGGTGGCCGCGGCGCTCGACGGCGGCAAGGCGCCGTCCTGCCCGGGCCTCGACAAGCTGCTGGCCAAGCGCCTGAAGGGCCCGGCGGACGTGAAGGGCCTCGCCGTCGTGCTCGCCGCGAAGCTGTGCGGGAAGCCCGCGCCGGCCAACGCCGCCGCGATCCTCACGCCGCTCGGCCTCGGCGCCGCGCCCGCTCCGCCCGCCCCGTCGGGGCCCGCCGCCGGCCCGGCGACCGGCGGTCGCCTGCAGCCGCCCGCGCCGCGCGGCACGCCCACCCCGACCGCGCCGGCCGGCAAGGCGTGCGCGAACGGCGCCGATGACGACAACGACGGCCAGACCGACCTCGAGGACCCGGGCTGCGCGGACGGCAATGACGCGTCCGAGGACAGCGAGGTCACCGTGCCCGCCGCCTGCAGCGAGAACTCGGGGGTCGGCATGGGCGACGACCCGACGTGGCTCGGCGCGGGCATCAACGACTGCGGGCCGTTCACCAGGATCCGCATCGACGTCGCCCCGGGGATCGCCAGCTGCGAGATCCTCACCGGCGGGCCGAAATGGACGTGCGCGGCCGGGATCGGCACCGGTGCGGCGATCGACACGGCGGACGTGAACCTCAAGCTCACCGGCCCGGTCAACTGCGCCCGCCCGGCAACGATCGTGCTCTACCGGCCGAGCGGCGAGGTCGCCGAGCTGCGCGGCCCGGTCGCGCGCTGCAGCGCCGGCGGCAAGCCGGCCTGCGCCAACGGCAAGGACGACGACGGCGACGGCATGATCGACGACCACTTCGCCGACGGCGCGACCGACCCGGACCCGGGCTGCACGTCGACGACCGACACCACCGAGGACTCGGAGATCGCGGCCCCGGCGGGCTGCGAGATCCAGCTCGGCCTGTGGGACGACACCGGGTTCTACGCGGGCGCACGCACGAAGGGCTGCGGCGCGATCCAGGGGTTCTGGTACCACGCGCCCGGCACGGTCAGCGACTGCGGCTACCGCACGGGCACGAGCGCCCTGCTGCCGTGCCAGACGGTGGGCGAGACCGGCGGCACGATGTTCGCCGCGACCACGCAGGACCTGGACGTGATCGTCGAGACCGAGAAGGCCGCCGACTGCCGCCCGATGACGCTCGCGCTGATCAAGGCCGACAACTCCGTCTGGTCCTTCCGCGCGAAGCTCGAAGGCTGCTAACGCGTCAGGTAGATCGCCCGCCAGGCCTCCCACCACGTGCCCGCGGTCGCCTCGATCGTGCGCGGGCCCGTGACGACGACGTCACCCCGGTTGCGATAGGGGTCGGCCTGGTCGGCGGTGTTGAGCGCGACGGTGATCGTGCAGGGCGCGCCGGGGTCGTAGACCGGCGCGTCCTGCGGGGCGCGCAGCGCGGCGCGGGACGCGTGCTCGATCTCCTCGCGGGCGCGGGCGGGGGAATGGTGACGGGCGCTGAAGCGGCCGAGCCCGGTCTTGACCGCGAGCGTCTGCAGCCCGGGGCCGAGCAGCGCCGCCGACTCCGCGCAGACCACGTCGTCGCCGGTGACGAGCGCGACGGGCGTGCCCCAGGTGCCGCACAGCGCGGCGTTGATGCCGACCTCGCCGACCTCGACGCCGTTGAAGTACAGCGCGTGCCAGTTCGTCGAGGACACGGTGTGCGAGAGCACGCCGCGCTCGGCGCCGGCCATCGCGTGCTGGCCGATGAACAGGGCGGCGTCGCAGCCCTGCTCGAGGAAGCCGGTGTACTCGGTCCAGCGCGTCTGCACCACGAACTCGGCCCGCGGATCGAGCAAGTCGGGGACGAGGCTGTTGAACGAGCGGTCCCCGCCCGCGCCGTGGCAGTCCATCACCACGACGTCGGTCGCGCCCGCGGCGAACGCGCCCCGCACCGCGGCATTGAGCTCCTCGGTGTAGAGGATCCGGCCTTCCTCGTACCCGGGCTTGCCGGCCACGACCTGGTCCCACCGGCAGATGCCGGCGACGCCCTCCATGTCGCTGATGACGAAGACCTTCACCGCGGCAGCACGCGGAAGTCGCCGGCGAGGATCTGCTCGAAGCCGAGCACGCGCGGACCTTGCACCTCACCGGTCTTCGCGCCCGCGGCCTCATCACCTGCGAGATCGGTCCATCGGCCGCAGGTGATACCCATTGAGCGCGAGGGAGGCAAACGGGAACTTCTTGAACGAGACGAGCTTCTGCCCCAACTGTGGCGAGCGCATCAGCGCCCGCGCGCGCTTCTGCCCGTCCTGCGGGGCGAGCCAGGACGAGTTCCTGCTGCCCGACGAGAGCGACGACCGCCCCGCGCCGACGTTCCCGACCGAGGCCGTGATCCGCGCGGTGCCGCCCCCAGCGCAGGCGCCCGTGGAGCCGGAGGACGAGGACCGGCCCGCGCCGACGTTCCCCACCGAGGCGGTGATCCCGGCCGTCCCGCCGCCGGAGCCCAAGACGGCGGAGCCGCCTCCGCCACCGCCTCCCAGGACGTTCCAGGACCGGATCGGCGCCGTCGACCCGCAGGCCGCCGAGTTGTCCGGGCTGCTGCGGGAGCGGCTCGCGCTGCCCGGGATCATCGCCGCGGCGATCGCCGGCTCCGCGGCCGCGGGCGTCGTGCTCGTCGCCGGGTTTCTGATCGCGCTCATCACCCCGGACGCGTCGCTGATCGGGCTCGCCGGCTTCGAGGCCTCGCTGCTCGTCGAGACGTTCCGGCAGGCGGTCGGGACGCTGCTCGCGCCGATGGTCGATCCGGGCTTCCTGCTGGCCGGCAGCCGCCGGATCCACCCGATGATCCTGCTGGCCATCCCGCTGGCGGCGATCGCGTTCGCGACCCGCTGGCAGATCCACCGCACCGAGGGCGCGACCACGCTGGCCCGGCTCGGCTGGGCGCTGCTCGTCGCGGTCCCGTTCGGCCTGCTGATGCTCGTGTTCGCCGTGATCGGAGGCGAGACGGAAGCGACGAACGTGTCGCCGTCGGCCGGGAACACGTTCGCGCTCGGCTTGCTGTGGGGCGTCGTCGGCGGCCTCATCGGCGCCTCCACCGCGCTCCCGCTGAGGGAGCTGGTGACGATCCCGCCGATCGTCCGGCGCGTGCTGACCGCCGTCGCGGCGACGCTGCGCCCGCTCGCGGCGGTGCTGCTCACGTGCACGGCGATCGCGCTGGTCGGCTGGCTCGTCCAGGTCGGCGCCGACGCCGGCAACGTGCGCGAGAGCCGCTCGGCCCCGACGGCGCTGATCGAGGAGACCATGTTCGTCGCCGAGCACGGCATCCATCTCACGGCGCTCGGCGCCGGCGCGATCTTCCGCCCGGACGCCAACAGCGCGCTCGGGCTCCCGTTCCCGGTCAACGACCCGAGTGACATCCCGGGCGGCAACGGGACGTTCCGGATCTTCTCCTACGACGACGCGCTCCCCGCATACGTGTTCCTGCCGGCGCTCGTGATCCTGCTGAGCCTGAACGCGCTCGGTGCCCTGTACGCCGGGTTCGCCGCTGCGCGGGCGCTCGGCGCGGACACGCCCACCAGCGCGGCCGCCTGGGGCGCGATCACCGGACCGGCGTGGGCGGTCACGATGGCGATCGCCGTCCTGCTGGCCGGTGGGTTGTTCCACGGCGACGCCGGCGACGGGTCGGTGCTGGCGATCTTCCTGATCGGCGGCGCGCTGCTCGGGGCCGCCGGCGGCGCACTCTCGGCGTCCGGAGGCACCGCGCCTCAGCGGGCCGAGCCGGACCTGACGAGCTCGACGTGACGCGCCCGACTGGATTCGAACCAGTGACCTCGCGCTCCGGAGGCGCGCGCTCTATCCACTGAGCTACGGGCGCTCGAGGTCGCTAGCTTAGCGGCCGCCGTGCTGCTTGCGGTGATCTCCGACACCCACATGCCGCGGGGCAACCGGCGGCTTCCGGTCGAGCACCTGGTCGGTGCCGACGCGATCCTGCACGCCGGGGACCTGATGGAGCGGTCGGTGCTGGAAGCGCTGCAGGCGCTCGGGCCGCCCGTCCACGCCGTCCGGGGCAACGTGGACGACAGCTGGCTCCAGGCCCGACTCCCGCTGCAGCGCACCCTGGAGTTCGAGGGCGTGCGGATCGGGATGCTCCACGACGCCGGGCCCGCGGCCGGGCGCCTGGCCCGGATGCGCCGCCGCTTCCCCGACGAGGACGCGGTGATCTTCGGCCACTCGCACATCCCGCTGCACGAGACGGCCGCCGACGGCTTCCAGATCTTCAACCCGGGCTCGCCCACGGAGCGGCGCCGGCAGCCGACCCACACGCTCGGGCTGGCGCGGATCGAGAATCGCAAGATCACGTTCGAGCTGCTCGACCTCGGGTCCTGACCGGTTCCGACCGGTGGTCCACGCCATCGGGATTAGGATGCGCGGACCGTGGCGGCCCTGGACGCTGATTTCTACGACGAGCTGGTCGATGCGGACGGGCAGGCGCGTCCGCACGCGCGCACGCTCGTGGCCGCGCTGGAGGCGCTCGGGCCCGAGGCCCTGACGCAGGCGGGCCAGAAACGCGACGCGATCTTCATGCAGCAGGGGATCACGTTCGACGCGGGTGGCGCGGGCTCCGGCACCGTGAAGGACCGGCCGTTTCCGCTGGATCTCGTGCCCCGGATCATCCCGGCCGACGAGTGGACGCAGATCAAGCGCGGGCTGGCGCAGCGGATCCGCGCGCTCAACCACTTCGTCGACGACGTCTACCACGCCCGCGAGATCATCCACGACGGCAAGGTGCCCTGGCAGCTCGTCGTCTCGCGGCCGGCGTTCGCCCGCGCCGCGCACGGCATCCGGCCGCCGGGCGGCGTCTACTGCCACGTGAGCGGCTGCGATCTGGTGCGGGACGCCAACGGTACGTGGAAGGTGCTCGAGGACAACGTCCGCACGCCGTCCGGCATCTCGTACGTGCTCGAGAACCGGCGCGCGATGACGCGGCTGCTGCCGGCGCTGTTCGAGCACTACCGCGTGCGGCCCGTCGATCACTACCCGGCGCTACTGAGGACCGCGTTGGAGGAGGTGGCGCCGACGGGCGGGGAGGAGGAGGCGACCGTCGTCGTCTGGACGCCGGGGCCGTACAACTCCGCCTACTTCGAGCACGCGTTCCTGGCGCGTCAGATGGGTGTGGAGCTCGTGGAGGCGTCCGACCTGGTCGTGCGCGACGCGGTCTGCCACATCCGTACCACGCGCGGGCTGCAGCGCGTGCACGCGATCTACCGCCGGATCGACGATGACTTCATGGATCCCCTGGAGTTCCGGCCGGACTCGGTGCTGGGCGTCCCAGGGTTGATGCGCGCGTACCGGGCGGGCAGTGTCGCGATCGTCAACGCGGTCGGCACGGGCGTCGCCGACGACAAAGCGATCTACCACTACGTGCCGGAGATGATCCGGTACTACCTGGGCGAGGAGCCGATCGTCGAGAACGTCCCGACGTACCTGATGAGCGACCGCGCGCAGCGCGAATGGGTGCTCGACCGGCTCGACCAGGTGGTCGTCAAGCCGACCTCGGAGTCCGGCGGCAAGGGCGTGTTCATCGGGCCGACCGCGACCGACGAGCAGATCGCGGCGCAGGCCGCGGAGATCAAGCGCCTGCCGGAGAAGTGGATCGCGCAGGACCTGGTGAAGCTGTCGACCGTGCCGACGGCCGGGCCGGACGGCGCGCTGGCGCGGCGCCACGTGGACCTGCGGCCGTTCGCGGTGTTCGGCGACGACATCCGGATCGTCCCCGGCGGACTCACGCGCGTGGCTCTGCGCGAGGGCTCGATGATCGTCAACTCGAGCCAGGGCGGCGGGTCCAAGGACACGTGGGTGCTCGAGGAAGAGGGCGGCCGCGCGCGCACCGACTCGCAGGCCGCGCTGACGTGGTCCCCGCCGCGCATGCCGGAACTGCCGCTCGGCGGCAGCTGGTCGTCCCAACAGCAGCAACAGCAATAGCGTGCTCGCGAGGATCGCTCACGAGCTCTACTGGATCGGCCGTCAGCTCGCGCGCGCCGAGCACACCTCGCGCATGCTCGACGGCGTCTTCCACGCCGACCTGCAGGGCCGGCCCGACGATCCCGCCGGTGTGCGGCTGTCCTGGGACGCGCTGCTCACGATCGTGTCGGGTGCGGCGCCGGAGGAGTCCGAGTCACGTGACCAGGTGCTGCGGCTGCTCACGCTCGACCCCGAGCACCCGACGTCGGTCCTGAACTGCGTCACGCGCGCCCGCGAGGGCGCGCGGACCGTGCGCGACGTCTTCTCGGGCGAGATGTGGGAGACCATCAACACGTTCCACCTCGGCCTGCTGCAGCGCAACGTGAGCGCCGCGCTGCAGACCGGTCCGTACTCGGTCTACGCGTACGTGCGCGAGCGGTGCGGGCAGTTCTGGGGCGTGACCGGGCGCACGATGCTGCGCGACGAGGCCTACGCGTTCCTGCAGGCCGGCGCGGCGATCGAGTCGGCGGACATGGTCCTGCGGATGCTGCGCGTCGCCCTGCCGCTGGGGGGCGGGGAAGGCACGGAGGCGCACCTGCGCGACGGGCAGGCTCTGGCGCTGCTGCAAGCCGTCGGCGGCTTCCAGGCCTACCGCCGGTCCGTGCCCGCGCCACCGAACGCCGGGCCCGTCGCGCGCTTTCTGTTGTTCGAGCGCGACTACCCGGACTCGGTGGCGTTCTCGATCGAGGCGCTGCACAACGCGCTGACCGCGGCGGACCCGTCCTACCGGGACTCGCCCGCGGTGCTGCGGCTGTCCCGGATGGTCGCCGACCTGGACTTCCGCGCCCGTTCGGCCGAGATGGACAGCGGCCTCGGGGACATGCTCGAGGACGTCCAGTTCGAGCTCGCGGCCGTCGATTCCGACATCGCCGGGCGGTACTTTGGCAACCCCGCCGCGCCCGTCGCGCGCCCGGCCATCGTATGAACTTCGCGATCCGCTATCTGACCGAGTACCGCTACGAGTCCCCGGTCACGGACAACCTCAACGCGCTGCGCGTGAAGCCCGCGACGATGGCCACCCAGAGCGTCGAGGACTTCGTGGTGCGCGTCGATCCCGAGGCGCGGCTGAACCGCCACCTCGACTACTTCGGCACGCAGGTGATCGAGTTCGGGATCTCCCGCCCGCACGAGCACCTCTCGATCGACGTCCGCGCCCGCGTCCAGACGAGCGCACCGTCCGAGCCGCCGGAGAGCGGCTGGGACGCCGTCGAGGATCGCTCCTACGACGCCGCCGCGGGCGAGTTCCTCCTGCCCGTCGGCCCCGAGCCCGACGACCTGACGCTCGACGACCTCGTCGGCCTCACCCGCGGCGAGACCCCGCTGGCCACACTGCGCCGCATGGTCGACGTCATCCCGGACCGGTTCGAATACCGCGCAGGCGTGACCTACGTCGGCTCGACCGTCGCCGACCTGCTCGCCGCGGGCGCCGGCGTCTGCCAGGACTTCGCCCACCTTGCGCTGTTGTTGCTCCGGCGCCACGGGATCGGGGCGCGCTACGTCTCCGGCTACCTGTGGGCGCCGTCGGGTGGGGACGAGGCCAGTGCCGAGGTGGAGACCCACGCGTGGGTCGAGGCGCTGTTGCCCGGCCCTTCAGGGCTCGTGTGGATCGCCGCCGATCCCACCAATCGCACGCTGGGCGGCGAGTCGCACGTGAAGATCGGGCACGGCCGCCAGTACTCGGACGTCCCGCCGATCAAGGGCGTCTACCGCGGCACGGCCGGGTCGGAGCTGTCCGCGTCGGTGCGGATGACGCGCAGCGACGTCGCTCCCAGCCGCGCCTGAGCGCCGGCGAAACACCGCCAGTAAGGGGTGGGTCTCTTCGCGCGGCCAAACGATCATCGCCCTTGCCACGCGAGAGTCGACTTTTCCACCCTATATCGGGGTAAAACTCGCACCTCGCGTGTCACGACCGATCACCGCTTGATCGTTTGTGGTCGTCTCGTGGTGAACGCCTGAGCGTTCGCTCAGTCCGGGGAACCCGGCTCGCCGTTCACGCGGTGTATATTTCATCACACGATGAATTCACCCGCGATCAACGTGACGGACCTCCGCGTAGACCGCGGCGGCCGCACGGTCCTCGACGACCTCACGTTCACCATCCCGCGCGGCGCGGTCACCGGCCTGCTCGGCCCGAGCGGCTGCGGCAAGACCACCCTGATCCGCGCGATCGTCGGCGTCCAGCGCGTGCACAGCGGCACCGTCGAAGTGCTCGGCCACCCGGCCGGCGCACCCCCGCTGCGCTCCCGCGTCGGGTACGTCACCCAGGCCCCGTCCGTGTACGCCGACCTCACGGTGCAAGCCAACCTGCGCTACTTCGCGTCGGTGCTCGGCGTCCCGGCAACCCGCGGCGACGAGGCACTCCGAGCGGTCGCACTCCAAGACCGCGGAGGCGACGTCGTCGGTCGGCTCTCAGGTGGCCAGCGCGCCCGCGTCTCGCTCGCCTGTGCCCTGCTGGGCGAACCGGAACTGCTCGTGCTCGACGAGCCGACGGTCGGGCTCGACCCGCTGCTGCGGCGCGATCTCTGGCAACTCTTCCACGATCTTGCCGCCAACGGGACCACGCTGCTGATCTCCAGCCACGTGATGGACGAGGCCGACCGCTGCGACCGGCTGCTGCTGATGCGCGAGGGCGCGATCGTCGCCGACGGCACGCCCGCCGAGCTGCGTGAGCGCACCGGCGCCGACGACCTCGAGGAGGCGTTCGTGCGGGTGGTCGAAGCGGTGCCGGCATGAGCCCCCGCGTGACGCTGGCCACGGCCCGCCGGGTGCTCGAGCAGCTCAGGGGCGACCACCGCACGGTCGCGCTGCTCATGGTCGTCCCGTGCGTGCTGATGGCGCTCCTGTACTGGGTCTTCGACGGCCAGCCGCAGACGTTCGACCGCGTCGGCCTGATGCTGCTGGGCGTGTTCCCGTTCGTGACGATGTTCCTGGTCACGAGCGTCGCGATGCTGCGGGAGCGCACGAGCGGCACGCTCGAGCGGTTGCTCACGACGCCGCTCGCGAAGCTCGACCTGCTGCTCGGCTACGCGCTCGCGTTCGGGGTGGCGGCGCTGATCCAGGCAACGCTCGCGCAGCGCGCTGGCGCTCGGCCCGCTCGGGCTCGACCCGGCGGGGTCGATCGCGCTCGTCCTGCTGTTCGCGGTGGCCAACGCCGTGCTGGGCATGGCGCTCGGCCTGCTGGTGAGCGCGTTCGCCCAGAGCGAGTTCCAGGCGGTGCAATTCCTGCCCGCGTTCGTGCTCCCGCAGCTGCTGCTGTGCGGGCTCATCGCCCCGCGCGACCAGATGGCGGGCGCGCTGGAGGCGATCAGCGCGGTGCTGCCGATGACCTACGCTGTCGACGGGATGAGCGAGCTCGCGCACACCTCCGAGTTGAGCGGCGACCTGCTCGTGGACCTGCTGGTGGTCGCGGGCAGCGCGGCTGCCGCGCTCGCCTTGGGCGCAGGGACGTTGCGGCGCCGCACGGCCTGATGGCGCGCACAGGGCGCCGCCCCGGCGACAGCGGGACGCGCGACGCGATCCTCGACGCCGCGCGCGACACCTTCGCCGACAAAGGCTTCGCGGCTGCCTCCGTCCGGGCGATCGCGACCCGCGCGGGGGTCGACGCGGCCCTCGTGCACCACTACTTCGGCACCAAGACCGACCTGTTCGGGGCCGCGATGGAGCTGCCGTTCGACCCGGCCGCGGTCGTGCCCGCGCTGCTCGAGCCGGGAATCGACGGCCTCGGCGAGCGGATCGTGCGCTTCTTCCTCGACGTCTGGGCCCAGCCCGTCCCGCGCGCCCGGATCCAGGCGGTCCTGCGCAGCGCGCTCACCGAGGAGGCCGGTGCGGCGCTGCTGCGCGACTTCGTCACCACCGAGGTGCTCGGCCGCGTCGCCGCCGCGCTCGGCACGCCCGACGCGGAGCTCCGGGCCGCGCTCGTCGGCAGCCAACTCGTCGGCCTCGGGGTGCTCCGCTACATCGTGCGCGTCGAGCCGCTCGCGTCCGCCGACACCGACGCGGTCGTCGCCGCCGTGGCGCCCACCATCCAGCGCTACCTGACGGGCGACCTGGCGGACCCGCGCTAGCCTCGCAACCCGCCTCATGGACCTCTCGATCTTCTTCGCCGGCACCGCGGGATCGGTGCCCACCCCGAAGCGCGGCCTGCCCGCGATCCTGCTCCGCGCCGGCGGCGAGCGGATCCTGTTCGACTGCGGCGAGGGCACGCAGCACCAGTTGCTGCGGAGCATCGGGCTCCCCGACCTGGACGCGATCTTCATCACGCACCTGCACCTGGACCACTGGCTCGGGCTGCCGGGGATGATCAAGACGTTCGACATGCGCGACCGCGACGCGCGCCTGGAGCTGTTCGGCCCGCCCGGCTTCACCGCGCTGTTCGAGAAGGTCGTGCGCCCGATCATCGGCCGCACGAAGTACCCGCTGGACGTGATCGAGCTCGAACCGCACGAGGAGATCGGGTTCGACGGCTTCGTCGTCCAGGGCTTCCCGGTCAAGCACCGCGTGGAAGCGTTCGGCTACGCGTTCATCGAGGACGACCGGCCCGGTCGCTTCGACGCGGAGACCGCCACGAAGCTCGGCGTCACGCCCGGCCCCGACTTCGGCCGGCTCCAGCGGGGCGAGACCGTCAACGGCGTCACGCCCGAGCAGGTCATGGGGGAGGACCGCCTCGGCCGCCGGATCGTCTACTCCGGCGACACGATGCCGTGCCAGACCACCGAGGTCTACGCCAACGGCGCCGACGTGCTCATCCACGAGGCCACGTTCTGCGAGGACGAGCAGGCCCGCGCGCGCGAGACCGGCCACAGCACGGCCAAGCAGGCCGCCCAGCTCGCGCTGGACGCGAACGTCAAGCTGCTCGCGCTGACCCACCTCTCCACGCGCTACTTCCCGCGCGAGATCCGCGACGAGGCCCGCGCCACGTTCGAGCACACCGTCGTCCCGCGCGACTTCGACGGCATCGAGGTCCCGTTCCCGGAGCGCGGCGAGCCCCAGCTGGTCAAGGCCGAAGACGTCGTAGCCCCCTGCTAGGTTCAACGCCAAGTCCCTTTAACCCGGTCCGGAGAGGCCAGGAAGGAACGGAGTGCCTGAACCCAAGATCGTCCTCGACGAGGACGACATCCGCCGCACGCTCGTACGCATCGCGCACGAGGTGGTCGAGAAGAACAGTGGTCGTCCGGTCGCCCTCGTGGGCATCCACCGGCGCGGCGCGCATCTCGCCACCCGCCTGCACCAGCTCGTGTGCGACCTCCTCGACGAGCAGGTGCCGCTCGGCGACATCGACATCGCGTTCTACCGCGACGACCTCGGCACGCGCGGACCCGATCCGCACGTGAACGCGTCCAACCTCGAGTTCCGGATGGAGGACTACACGGTCGTCCTCGTCGACGACGTGCTCTACACCGGACGCACCGTGCGGGCCGCGATCGAGGCGCTCTTCGACTACGGCCGGGCGGGCCGTATCCAGCTCGCGGTGCTGGTCGACCGCGGCCACCGGGAGCTGCCGCTGCGCCCCGACTACGTGGGCAAGAACCTGCCGACCGCGCGCTCCGAGCGCGTGAACGTCCGCGTCCGCGAAGTGGACGGGGCCGACGAAGTGACCATCACCGAGCTTGAGGAGGCGTTCGCGTGATGCGGCACCTGCTGTCGATCGAGGACCTGGATCGCGGCGCGATCGAGCGCATCCTGGACCGCGCGAAGACGTTCACCGACGTCTCCGAGCGCGAGATCAAGAAGGTGCCGGCGCTGCGCGGCCGCCGCGTCCTGAACCTGTTCTACGAAGCGTCCACGCGCACGCGCAGCTCCTTCGAGCTCGCCGCGAAGTCGCTGTCCGCCGACGTGATCAACTTCGCCGCGTCCGGCTCGTCCGTGGACAAGGGCGAGTCGCTCAAGGACACGGTCCAGACGATGTCCGCGTACCGCCCGGACCTGATCGTCATCCGCACGCCGTACGTCGGCGCCGCGCAGCTCGTCGCCGGCTGGACGACCGCGAGCGTCGTCAACGCGGGCGACGGCAAGCACGAGCACCCGACGCAGGCGCTGCTGGACGTCTACACGCTGCGCGAGCGGCTCGGCAGCCTCGACGGCGTCAACATCTGGATCGTCGGCGACATCACGCACAGCCGCGTCGCCCGCTCCTGCATCCTCGCCTTCCAGAAGATGGGCGCGAAGGTCACCGTCTGCGGCCCGCCGACGCTCATCCCGCGCGGGATGGAAGCGCTGTGCGAGGTCCGGTACGACCTCGCCGACCTCAAGGAAGCCGACGTCGTCTACGCCCTGCGCATGCAGCACGAGCGCATGAACGACTCCTTCGTGCCGTCCCTGCGCGAGTACGCCGCCGTCTACCAGATCAACGGCCGCCGCCTCGGCGCCCGCCAGGTGCTCATGCACCCCGGCCCGGTCAACCGCGGCGTGGAGCTCTCCGCCGAGGTGATCGACTCGCCGCAGGCCGTGATCGGCCAGCAGGTCGAGGCCGGCGTCGTCGTCCGCATGGCGGTGCTGTACGAGCTGCTGACCGGCCGCGCCGCGCCGAAGCCCACCCTCACGACCGCCCCGGTGCCCGCCTGACTTTCATGCTCGACTCCCGACCCATCATCCCCGCCGACGTCCTGATCAAGGGCGCCCACGTCCTCGACCCGCGCACCGGCATCGACGAGCCGCTCGACGTCCGCATCGCCAATGGCGAGATCGCGGAGATCGGCTCCGACCTCCGGTTCGACGGCGAGATCATCGACGCCACCGGCCTGCACCTGTTCCCCGGCTTCGTGGACCCGCACGTGCACCTGCGCGTCCCGGGCCAGGAGCACAAGGAGGACCTGGAGACCGGCACGCGCTCCGCGGCCGCCGGCGGCTTCGTCGCGATCGTCGCCCAGCCGAACACGACGCCGACCGTCGACTCCGCCCCGATCCTGCGCTCCCTGCGCGAGCAGGCCCGCCGCGACGCCCGCATCCCCGTCGGCTTCCTCGCCAGCATCACCGTCGGCCTCGCCGGCGAGTCGCTGACCGAGATGGCCGAGCTGCGCGAGTGCGGCGCGCTCGGCTTCACCGACGACGGCAAGCCCGTCCACCGCGCCGGCATCCTGCGCAAGGCGCTGCAGTACCAGAAGCTCGTGGGCGGGATCATCGCGCTGCACGAGGAGGACCCGACGCTCTCCGGCAAGGGCGTCATGCACGAGGGTGTGGTGAGCGCGCGGCTCGGCCTCGCCGGCATCCCGAGCATCTCCGAGTCCACGCTGATCGCCCGTGACGCCGCGATCGCCCGCTACGAGGGCGGCCGCATCCACATCCAGCACCTGAGCGCGCGCGAGTCGGTCGAGGCGATCGCCGAGGCCAAGGCCCGCGGCGTGCAGATCACGTGCGAGGCGTCCCCGCACCACCTCACGCTGACCGACGAGCACGTCGCCGAGAAGCTGGACACGCGGCTGAAGATGAACCCGCCGCTGCGGACCGAGGACGACCGCCAGGCGCTCATCCAGGGCCTCAAGGACGGCACGATCGACTGCATCGCCACCGACCACGCGCCGCACGCGCGCGAGGAGAAGGAGGTGCCGTTCGAGCAGGCCCCGATGGGCACCACGGGCCTGGAGACGTCCTTCGCCGCGGTCTACACGGCGAACATCCTGCCGCTCGCGACCATCGTCGAGAAGCTCAGCGCCGGCGCCGCCCTGATGGACCTGCCGACGCCGGAGATCGCCGTCGGCCGCGCCGCCGACCTGGTGCTGATCGACCTGAACGCCGAGTGGGAGGTGGGCGCGCAGGGCTACGAGTCGCGCTCGGAGAACTGCTGCTTCGCCGGCCGCCGCCTCAAGGGCAAGGTCCACACCACCATCGCCGCCGGCGGGATCGTCTTTCGCCAGCGGATCTTGGAAGCCGTATGACCGCCTACGTCCTACTGGAAGACGGCACGCGCTTCGACGGCGAGGCCGTCGGCGCGCCCCGCTCGGTGACCGGCGAGGTCGTGTTCACGACCGGCATGTCGGGCTACCAGGAGTCGATGTCGGACCCGAGCTTCGCGCGCCAGCTGATCACGTTCACGACCGCGCACGTCGGCAACTACGGCGTCTCCGAGCAGTTCATGGAGTCCGACCACATCCACGCGGGCGGCGCGATCATGCGCGCCGCGGTCGACTACGACGACGCGCCCGGCGCCGAGCAGGGCTGGCTGAGCTGGCTCAAGGCCAACGACATCCCGGGCATCGCGGGCGTGGACACGCGCGCGCTCGTGCGGCACATCCGCACGGCGGGCAGCATGCGCGGCGGGATCTTCACCGCCGAGGTGCCGCGTTAGCGAAGCCCGCGACCGGATCGACGCCGAGCCGAGCATGGTCGGCCGCGACCTCGCCCGCGAGGTGACGATCGCCGCACCGCGCGATCTACGCGGGCGAGGGCGACGGCCCGCGGATCGTCGCGCTCGACACCGGCATCAAGCGCAGCATCATCCGCAACTTCACCCAGCGCGGCGCGACGCTCGAGATCTACCCGTGCACCACGTCGGCCGAGGACCTGCTCGCCGCCGACCCGGACGGGTTCTTCCTCGTCCCGGGCCCGGGCGACCCGGCCGCGCTCGACTACATCGTCGAGAACATCAAGCACGCTGCTGACGACCAAGCCGGTGTTCGGCATCTGCCTCGGCCACCAGCTGCTCTCGCGGGCCGCGGGGCTGGACACCTACAAGCTCCCGTTCGGCCACCGCGGCGCCAACCACCCGGTCAAGGACCTGCGCACCGGCCGGATCGCGATCACGAGCCAGAACCACGGCTTCGCGGTCGCGGGCCAGCCCGGCGAGATCATCGAGTCCGACCTCGGCGCCGCCCAGCTCACCCACGTGAACCTCTACGACAACACGATCGAGGGAATCCGCCTGCTCGACGTCCCCGCCGGCTGCGTCCAGTACCACCCCGAGGCCGGCCCCGGCCCCAACGACTCCCTCGGGCTCTTCGACGAGTTCATCGCGCTGTTCGAGGCCTCGCATGCCTAGGCGCGACGACCTCCACAAGATCCTCGTCCTCGGCTCGGGCCCGATCGTCATCGGCCAGGCCGCGGAGTTCGACTACTCGGGCGCGCAGGCGTGCAAGATCCTGCTCGAGGAGGGCTACGAGGTCGTCCTCGTGAACTCCAACCCGGCGACGATCATGACCGACCCGGAGTTCGCGACCGCGACCTACGTGGAGCCGCTGCTGCCCGCCTCGGTCAAGCAGGTGATCGAGCGCGAGCGCCCGGACGCGCTGCTGCCGACGCTCGGCGGCCAGACCGCGCTCAACCTCGCCAAGACGCTGTACGAGGACGGCACGCTGGAGGAGTTCGGCGTCGAGCTGATCGGCGCGAACTACGCGGCGATCAACCGGGCCGAGAACCGCGAGGAGTTCGACGCGACGATGCAGGCCGCCGGCCTGCGCACCGCGCGCAACATCATCGCCACCTCCCACGAGGAGGCGCAGGCGGCGCTCGAGTTCGGCCTGCCGCTGATCATCCGCCCGGCGTTCACGCTCGGCGGCCGCGGCGGCGGCATCGCGCGCACGCAGGAGCAGTTCGACGAGATCGTCGCGCGCGGCCTCGACGCCTCCCCGATCGGCCAGATCCTGATCGACGAGTCGATCCTGGGCTGGGGCGAGTTCGAGCTCGAGGTCATGCGCGACCACGCGGACAACGTGGTCATCGTGTGCTCGATCGAGAACATCGACCCGATGGGCGTGCACACCGGCGACAGCGTCACCGTCGCGCCGCAGCAGACGCTGTCGGACCGCGTCTACCAGAAGCTGCGCGACCAGGCGATCGCCGTCATCCGCGCCGTGGGCGTGGAGACGGGCGGCTCCAACGTGCAGTTCGCGGTCAACCCGGCGACCGAAGAGATCGTCGTCATCGAGATGAACCCGCGCGTGTCGCGGTCCTCCGCGCTCGCCTCCAAGGCGACCGGCTTCCCGATCGCGAAGATCGCCGCGCGCCTGGCCGTCGGCTACACGCTCGACGAGATCCCGAACGACATCACCAAGGCCACGCCCGCGTCGTTCGAGCCGACGCTCGACTACGTCGTCGTCAAGTGGCCGCGGTTCGCGTTCGAGAAGTTCCCGGGCGTGGACACGACGCTCTCCACGCACATGAAGTCCGTGGGCGAGGTGATGGCCATCGGCCGCACGTTCGGCCAGGCGTTCGGCAAGGCGCTGCGCTCGCGTGAGCTCGACGCCCAGGCCGACGTCACCGGCACCGACGAGGCGCTCCTGGACCGCCTCGAGCGCCCCGGAGCGGACCGCTACGACATCCTGCTCGAGCTGCAGTCGCGCGGCGTCTCCGACGCGGAGTTGCGCGCCCGCACGGGCATCGACATGTGGTACCTGCGCGAGCTGCGCCACCTCGACGACGCGTTCGAGGGCGTCCGCACGTACCGCGCGGTTGACACCTGCGCCGCCGAGTTCGAGGCCGAGACGCCGTACTACTACTCGGCCTGGGAGAAGCACGCCGGGCCGTCCGAGGTCCGTCGCGGCGACAAGCCGAGCGTGATGATCCTCGGGTCCGGTCCCAACCGGATCGGCCAGGGCATCGAGTTCGACTACTGCTGCGTGCACGCCGCGATGACCGTGCGCGAGAGCGGCCGTGACGCGGTGATGGTCAACTGCAACCCGGAGACCGTCTCCACCGACTACGACACGTCGGACCGCCTGTACTTCGAGCCGCTCACGCTCGAGGACGTGCTCGCGATCGTCGAGATCGAGCAGCCCGAAGGCGTGATCGTGTCCTTCGGCGGCCAGACGCCGCTGCGGCTCGCCGCCGGGCTGGAAGCGGCCGGCGTCACGCTCCTGGGCACGCAGCCCGAGGCGATCGACCTCGCCGAGGACCGCGGCCGCTTCGGTGCGCTGCTGGAGCGGCTGAAGATCAAGGCGCCGCCGTACGCGCTGGCCCAGACGCCGGACGAGGCGCTCGCCGCCGCGCCCGGTGTCGGCTTCCCGCTGCTCGTCCGGCCGTCCTACGTGCTCGGCGGGCGCGCGATGGAGCTCGTCTACGACACGGAGATGCTCGCGGACTACTTCGAGCGCACGCGCCCGCAGGGCGAGATCTTCCTCGACCGCTTCCTCGAGAACGCGATCGAGGTCGACGTGGACGCCATCTGCGACGGCGAGGACGTCTGGATCGGCGGCATCATGCAGCACGTCGAGGAGGCCGGGATCCACTCGGGCGACTCCGCCTGCGCGCTTCCGCCGCACTCACTCGGTGCGGACATGCTCAACGAGATCCGGAGCGCCTCGCGGGACCTCGCACTGGCCCTCGGCGTCGTCGGCCTGATCAACATCCAGTACGCCGTCTTCGACGATGACCTGTACATGATCGAAGCCAACCCGCGCGCGTCGCGGACGGTCCCGTTCGTGTCCAAGGCCACCGGTCAGCCGCTCGCGAAGATCGCCTGCCGCGTGATGCTGGGGGAGAAGCTGGCGACGATGGGCCTGCCCGAGGACCCGTGCGGCCCGCACGTCTCCGTCAAGGAAGCGGTGATGCCGTTCGACCGCTTCGCCGGGGCGGACGCGCTGCTCGGTCCGGAGATGCGCTCCACCGGTGAGGTGATGGGCGTCGCGACCGACTTCCCGGCCGCGTTCGCGAAGGCGCAGGCCGCCGCCGGCACGCAGCTCCCGAAGGGCGGCACGGTGTTCCTCACCGTGACCGACTCCGACAAGGCGGCGGCGATGGGCATCGCCGCCCAGCTGCACGATCTCGGGTTCCGGATCGTGGCCACTCGGGGGACGGCGTCCGCGATCAAACGGATGGGCATCCCGGTGGAGACGATCAACAAGATCCAGGACGGCTCACCACACGTCCGCGATTGGATCGACCAGGGCGATGTCGACCTCGTGATCAACACCCCGACGGGCACCGCCGCACGCAGCGACGGGTACGAGATCCGACGTGCGGCGGTGGCGCGTGGTGTGCCCTGCATCACCACGATCGCGGGCGGTATGGCGGCCGCTCGGGCGATCGGCGCGGCCCGCTTCGGGGAGCCTCCGGTGATCTCGTTGCAAGAGCTTCACCGCAACGGGGTACACGCCTGAATCGATGGGATAAAGTGCGCCCGCACTTCCTGCGTGCGGGCGCGGATCGGGGTCGAGACATCCAGTCCAACCGGACTGGACGCTCGTTCCTGGCCTGAACCTTTGTCCAGGAAAAGCCCTGCAAACGCACGGCTTGCTTATTGACACCGTTTGCAGGATTGAACCTCAAGTTCAGATGGAGCCATGTTTCACTCAGGACCCTTGTCGGCCGCTCCCAGCGCTGTAGACTCGCCGCCCATGCCGCCAGCGACGAAGACGCCCGCCAAGCCCACCACGGCTGCCCCAGAGCGTTCCCTCGTCCAGCGCATGGAGGCGCTCCAACGTGCGAACGACATTCGGACGCGGCGCGCGTCCCTCAAGCGCGACCTCAAGGCTGGACGGGTCAGCATCCATCTGCTCCTGATGGAGCCTCCCGACTACATCGAAACGGCGAAGGTCTTCGACATGCTGCTCGCGGTCCCGAAGTACGGGCGCGTAAAGGTGAACAAGGTCTTGCAGGTCTGCCGCATCTCGCCCTCGAAGACCATCGGCGGTCTCTCGGAGCGCCAGCGCGCCGAGCTGATCTCGATGCTTCGTCGATAGTTGAAGCCCGTACATCCCCTCCGCCCCACCCCGATCATCCGGGCCTGATGGCGAAGGTCTTCGTCATCACCGGCCCCTCGGGGGTCGGGAAGGGAACGCTGATCCGGACGTTGCTCGAGCGCATGCCTGAGCTCGAGCTCGCCGTCTCCGCCACCACGCGCTCGCCGCGGCCGGGGGAGGAGCCTGGGGTGCACTACCACTTCCTCGAGGAGCCGGAGTTCGACCGCCGCGTGATCGAGGGCGACTTCGTCGAGCACGCCGAGTACTCCGGCCGGCGCTACGGGACGCTCCGCTCGGAGCTGGAGAAGCGGATCGCCGAGGGGCACTCCGTCGTGCTGGAGATCGAGGTCCAGGGCGCGCGTCAGATCGCGCAGACGATGCCGGACGCCGTGCGCATCTTCATCGCCCCGCCGAGCGAGGAGACGCTGCGGCTGCGGCTCGTCGGCCGGGGCACGGACGACGCCGAGCAGATCGAGAGCCGGCTCCGGGTCGCGAAGGCCGAGCTCGCCGCCCAGCACGAGTTCGCGCACGTCGTGCACAACGACCGCCTCGACGAAGCCGTCGAAGAGCTGCGCGAGATCGTCGCTAGCGCTTGAGCGTGATGTAGCCGTCCGTGCCGCCCGTCGTGGCGCCGAGCAGTCGACCGGTCATGGCTTGAAGCGCAGCTCGTACTCGAGACTGGCGTAGTTGCCTTCGCGGTCGCGGACGTCGGCGGTGAGCCCGAGCGGTTGGCCCGTGTGGCGCGCGATCCTGCGGAGCAACCGCGCGCTCATGGCGATGCGCACGGTGCGGCCGCCGCGCGCGGTGACGGCCCGGTTGACGCCGGCGATGGTCTCGTCGGCGTCGCTGTCGAACACGTAGCCCTCGATCGCGAACGGCTCGCGGATCGTGATCTTGAAGCCGCCCTGGCGACGCAGGGTGGCGAGGCTGACGGGCTTGGACGGGTCGGGGACGATCCGCGCGCTCGGCGGCGTGTCGTCGCACCGGCCGGTGGGCGCGTCGAGCGTGGTGTGCTGCAGCCGCGCGAGGCTTCCGAGCCACAGCCCGCCGGCGGGGTCGAACCCGACGTACCAGGCCGGGATCGCCGTCGGGTGCGTCGGTGAGCGTCCCGTCCGCGCTCGCGCGCGAGAGCGTGCACTTGCCGCCCGCGAACCAGGCGCTGCCGTCGGGCGCCACCGCGACGTCCTGCATGCCGAACGGGTCCTTGCTCTTGAGCAGCGTCACCCGGCCGGTCGCGGCGACGTGACCGCCGCCGGGTTCGTGGTCCGTGGAGAACCACACGCCGCCCTGCTGGTCCGGCACCAGCTTGCGCGCCCAGACCCGACGCGGGTTGGCCACCACGGCGGGGGACCCGCCGGGTGGGAGCCGCACGAGCCCGCACAGGTCGCTGAACCACATCGCGCCGTCCGACGCTCGCGCGAGCGCGTACGGGCGGAACTTCGGGCAGCCCGGCACGGTCAGCGGGGTGGGGGACACCGTGCCGTCGGGCGCGACCCGCAGGATCACGTCGTTGCCGGTCAGCCACGCGGTCCCGTCGGGACCGGTCGCGAGCTGGCCGAAGGGCACGTTCTCGAGCGGGATCGCGGTCTTGGCGCCGGCGGCGTCGATGCGCGTCACGCCGCGTCCCTCCAGGAACCAGGCCTGGCCGTCGGGCCCGAGGCCGCCGTCCGCCGCCGAAGTACTCGACCGGCGTGGGCCGGAGCGCGCCCTGCGGCATGACCCGGATGATCCGCGAGTGCTCGTACGAGTACACGCCCGCCCAGGCGCCGCCGTCGGGGCCGGTGACCACCTGCCGGAGGGTGCTCTGGAGGCCGAGCCGGAGCGTGTCCGCGGCCTGCGCGGAACCGCACAGGAGCAGCGAAAAGACGCCAGCTAGAATGGCGGTGTGATTTCTCCGCGCGTAGACCGCCTGCTTGAGCATGTCGATTCCCCGTACGCCAGCGTGATCGTTGCCGCTAAGCGTGCCCGCCAGATCAATTCCTACTACCACAATCTTGGCGAGGGGACGTTCGAGGAGTTTCCGCCCCCGATGGTGGACACCGCGTCGAAGAACTACCTGACGATCGCGCTCGAGGAAGTCGCGACCGGCAAGGTCGCGTACCGCTACCGCTAAGCGGTCTCGCATGCCGCGCATCCTTCTCGGTGTGTGCGGCGGCATCGCGGCCTACAAGGCCCTGGAGTTCACCCGGCTGGCGATGAAGGCCGGGCACAGCGTGCGCGTCGTGCAGACGGAGGCGTCCACCCGGTTCGTGGGGACGGCCTCCTTCGCGGGGATCACCGGCGCGCCCGTGCTGGTGACCGAGTGGGAGCCGGACCCGTTGCGCGGCGGGTTCCCGGGCGACCCGCTGCCCGAGCACGCGCCGTTGTCTCATCTTGCGCTGGTCGAGCGCGCGGACGTGTATCTGGTCGCGCCCGCCACGGCCGAGACGCTCGCCAAGCTGGCGACGTGGGCTCGCCGACAACCTGCTCACGGCGGCCGCGTTGGCGTGCCGGCGACCGCTGATCGTCGCTCCGGCCATGAACAACGCGATGTACGAGCATCCCGCCACCCAGGCCAACCTCGCGACACTGCGGGCGCGCGGCGTGACGGTGCTCGAGCCGGGCGTCGGACCGCTCGGTTCGCCGGGGGAGTTCGGGGTGGGGCGGCTGCCGGAGCCCCCGGCGCTGCTGGAGGCCGTCGAGGACGTGCTGGCCGGCGGCTCGTCACTGCGCGGCGTGAACGTGCTCGTCAGCGCGGGCGGCACGCGCGAGCCGATCGACGCCGTGCGCTTCATCGGCAACCGCTCCTCGGGGCGGATGGGGTTCGCGCTGGCCGAGGCCGCCAAGCGGCGCGGCGCCGACGTCACGGTCGTGGCCGCGAACGTGTCGCTCGCGCGTACCGCGGGCATCGACTATGTGGACGTGGGAACCGCCGCCGAGCTCGCCGATGCCTGTGCTGAGCGCTTCGACGCGTGCGACGTGCTGATCATGGCCGCCGCCGTCGCCGACTACCGGCCGGAGGAGGCCCACGGCGGCAAGCTCAAGAAGGATCAGACCGGCGGGGAACTGAACCTGCGTCTCGTCCGTACAACGGACGTGCTCTCGTCGCTCGCGGATCGTCGCCGTCCCGGCCAGCTGCTGGTCGGCTTCGCCGCTGAGCACGGCTCCGGCGCACTGGAGTACGGGCGGGGAAAACTCGAGCGCAAGAAATTGGATGCCGTCGTCGTGAATGACGTGAGCGGTGCCGGCATCGGGTTCGACTCCGCCGACAACGAGGTGTGGATCGTCAAGGCCGACGGCGAGCATCACGTCCCCAAGGCGTCCAAGGATGCGGTCGCCGACGCCATCCTCGACCATGTCTTGAACCGCCCTTCATCAAACGACACAAAGGTCCGCTGAATGGAACCCCTCGAGGAAGCCGTCCCCGAGCGCCTGGCGCAAGCGGAGATCGACACCGCGGTATCCGTTTCCCGCCGCATCACGGACAACATCCGCAAGGCGGTCCAGGTCCGCGACGAAGTCCTCGAGCACCTGACCGTGACGATGTTGAGCGAGGGGCACATTCTCGTCGAGGACTACCCGGGCGTCGGCAAGACCGCCCTGGCGCGCGCGCTCTCGCGCTCCATCGACTGCCAGTTCGCGCGTGTGCAGTGCACCGCCGACCTGCTGCCCGCGGACATCATCGGCACGCAGATCTACAACCAGCGCGAGTCGCGCTTCGAGTTCCGGCCCGGCCCGATCTTCGCCAACGTCGTGCTGGTGGACGAGGTCAACCGCGCCTCGCCGAAGACCCAGTCCGGCCTGCTGGAGTGCATGCAGGAACGCCAGGTCACGGTCGAGGCGACCTCGCACGAGCTCGCGCGGCCGTTCCTCGTGTTCGCGACGCAGAACCCGGTCGAGTACGAGGGCACCTATCCGCTGCCCGAGGCGCAGGTCGACCGCTTCATGGTCCGCCTGTCGCTGGGCTACCCGACCGCCGAGGAAGAGGCCGGGATGCTGATGGGGCACGAGTCCCACGACCGCGTCCTGGACCTGGAGGCGGTCGCGGACCGCGCCGAGATCGTCGACGCCGTCGAGACCGCGCACCGCGTCCACGCCTCCCGCGCCCTGCGCAACTACATCGTCGCGCTGATCCGCCACACCCGCGACGACGACCGCACCGAGCTCGGCGCCTCCCCGCGCGCGGGCCTGATGCTGCTGCGCGCCGCGAAGGCCCGCGCCCTCGTCCACGGCCGCGACCACGCGCTGCCCGACGACGTGCAGGCGCTCGCCGACGCCGTGCTCTCGCACCGCATCATGCTCGCCCCGGAAGCGGCCGGCCTGCAGCGCTCGGAGATCATCCGAGACGCCATCACCGCCGTCCCGGCGCTCTAGGGGCGCGGCGTTGGCGGCCTCGACGACCCGCGCCTCCCGGGCGCGCGTCCGCGCCACCGCGCTCGCGCCCGCGCGGTGCCTCGCCGGCCCCGCGCGACTCGCCACCGCGGCGCTCGCCGGCCCCGCGCGGTGCCACCCGGCCCTCGCCGGCCCCACCCGCTACGGGCGGGCGCGCTGATGCGCTCGGCGCTCGGTTGCGCGGCGCTCGGCGCGCTGCTGCTCGTCGTCGCGGGCACGTTCGACGCCGAGCCGCTGTACGTCACCGGCGCGGCGCTGCTGCTGCTCGGCGCGGGCGCGCTGGCGTGGATCGGCGCCGGGTCGATCGGCGCGCAGCTCTCGCGCGAGATCGGCGTGCGGTCGGTGATCGAGGAGCAGCCGTTGCAGGTCAAGCTGCTCGCCAAGGCCGGCCGGCTGCCGCTCCCGCCCGGTTGGATCGACGAGCCGCTGCTGCCCGAGCCGCTGCGCCTGCCCGCCGGCCGTCGCCAGGCGCGCGTGCGGATCGAGGTCACGTTCGGCCGCCGCGGCCGCCGCCAGCTGCCGCCGCCCGCCCTGGTCCTGCGCGATCCGTTCGGGCTGGCCCAGCGGGTGATCTCCGGGCCCGCCACCGACGAGGTGCTCGTGCTGCCGCGGATCTTCCCGGTGAGCGTGACCGCGGGCGGGGGAGACGCGACCCCGGCGCACGCCCGCGCGTCCCTGCTCGCGGCCGCCGAGACCGAGATCGACGGCCTGCGCCCGTGGCGCGAAGGCTCGCCCGCGTCGCGCATCCACTGGCAGTCCTTCGCCCGCGGCGCCGGCCTGTTCGAGCGCAAGCTGATCTCCGAGGCCGACTCGCGCCCGATCGTGATCATGGACCCGCGCGCCCCCGCTTCCCCCGAGGCCCTCGACGCCGCCGTGCGCGCCGCCGGCTCGCTGGCCGTCCACTTCGCCCGCCGCACCGGCTGCTCGCTGCTGCTTCCGGGCGACCGCCGCGCGTCCGTGATCGAGCAGGACATGGCCTCCTGGCCCGCGCTGCACGTCCGGCTCGCGTTGCTCGGCGAGGACATCGGCCCGTCCCTGGCCACGGCCCAGAACCGCCGCGGCCTGGTCATCTACGTCGCCGCCCGTCCGGTCGACCGGGCGCCGCGCGGCCTCGGCCGCACCCCCGGCGGCTGCCTGGTCGTGGTCCCGGGCCAGATGGGTGGCCGCCGCGCGATCCTCGAAGTCGCCGGTTGCTACGGCTACCCGTCGGGCCGCCACTCGGGCGGAGCCGCCGCCGCGGCCCTGGAGGGCGCAGCGGGATGAGCTCGGCGCGCCGCGGCGTTCCGCCCGGACTCGGTGCGATCGGCCGGCCGCGCCCGGGTAGCTCCGCGTCGCCACGGTTGTCAAGGCGATCGCTGCGCGACGGGCTTCGCCCGGTCCTTCGGACTCGCTATTGACAACCGCGACGCCGCTCCGCTGACGGCGCCAGTCAGGCCCGGCTGCGCCGGGTGCGCCCGGGCTCGGGCCTCGCTCACATCTGCGCGCGGTCGTGCTCGGTTCGATCACGTTCGCGCGGTCGAGTTGGCGCGTGGGTGGGGGTATGCCCGGAAACTTTCGCCACGGCGACGTTTCGCGGGCATACCCCCCTCGGGACGCGTGTTCGTTTGTGCGACCACGCCCGCGCGCGCCGCGCGTTCGCTCGCGGCGTCCGCACCAGTGGCGCCGGCCAGCGCCGCGCGGCGCGCTGACCACCGCCCTCACCAGCCGCCGTTCGCCGGCCTCACCGCGGCGCCGGCACGAGAGCGACGCCTGCGCGTGAGCGCCACCCTCACGCCACCCTCGAACACGACCGCGGCCGCGGACGACCACGGCGTGACCACCGCGACGCCGATCATCACGCCGTCTCCGCGCCAGCGCCGTGACGCGGGCGAGCCGCTGCTGCCGCGCGCGGTCGCGCGACTGATCGGGTTCACGCTGCTCGCCGCGTGGGGCGCGCTGCACTGGATGATGATGCTCGAGCCGTCCGAGCCAGGCCGGGCGTGGCTGGTCGTCGCGGTCGGGCTGGTCGCGGCCGGTGCGATGCTCGCGGCCGGGCGCCTGCCGACGACAAAGCAACGCACGCTCGCGGCGATCGGTGCGCTGATCCCGATCGCCGCGCTGATGCTGCTCGCGGGTCGCGTCGCGGACGAACTGGTCCTGCCCATGGGGTGGAGCGAGCTCGCGGGCGGGCTCTCACGCGCGATCGAGGATCTGCCGGGCATTCGCGTGCCCTACCGCGGTCTGGACGAGTGGGTGCGCACCGCGATCCCGCTCGGCGGGTCGGCGCTGGTCGTGCTCGCCGCCGTGCTCGCGTTCTGGCCGCGGCGGACGAAGCTCGGGTTCCCGGGGCTTGCGCTGCTCGCGTTGATGGTCCTGTACGTGGTGCCGGTGGTCGCGCTGATCATGGAGCACGAGTTCTGGCGCGGCGCGGCCTTCACGCTGCTGATGGTGCTGTTCCTGCGGCTCGAGAAGCTGCGCCGGACGGACGCACTGGCGGCGGGAGCGCTCGCCCTCGCCGCCACGGTCGTGGCGTTCGTGGTGGCGCCGATGCTCAACCGCGACCAGCCCTGGTTCGACTACGAGACCTGGGCCGCCGAGACCTCGACCTCCAAGTCGACGACCTTCACCTGGAGCCACAGCTACGACGGGCTGAACTGGCCGCGCGACGGCCGCGAGCTGCTGCGCGTGACCGCCCAACGTCCCGCGTACTGGAAGGCCGAGAACCTGGACATCTTCGACGGCGAGAAGTGGGTGCGCAGCCGGCTGGGCTCGACCACGCCGGACATCCCCGACGACGACCCGCGGTTCCTGCGCCGCAACACGCAGGAGATCAAGGTCTCGATCCGCAACCTGCGCACCGACCGGTTCATCACCGCCGGCTACGCGATCAATGTCGACATCCCGCGCCTGAACGACCTCCCGACGCTCGACGGCCTGTACGTCGCGCCCCGCACGCTGCGCCGCGGTGACGCCTACACGGCCACGGTCTACACGCCGCGGCCCACCGAGAACCAGCGCCGCCGCGCGGGCACGGAGTACGACGAGTCCCTGCAGGAGTACGCGTCGATCATCGCGACCGAGGGGGACCTCACGGGCGCCCCGCGCAACTTCCTGCAGTTCCCGTTCTTCGGCCGCGACCCCGAGCAGATCTTCACGCGCGAAGGGCACGTTCGGCGACGCGCCCGGCCTGATCCAGAGCGCCGGCCTCGCGCGCACGTACGCGCTCGCCCGCCAGCTGGCCGACGGGGCGGACACGCCCGAGGACTACATCCAGCGCGTCCTCTCCTACCTGGGCGACACGGAGAACTTCACCTACAGCGAGACGCCGCCGCCGGAGGCGGGGACGCTCGACGGCTTCCTGTTCGACGCGCGCCAGGGCTACTGCCAGCAGTACTCGGGCGCGATGGCGCTGCTGCTGCGGATGGCCGGCATCCCCGCGCGCGTGGCCACCGGCTTCTCGACCGGCGCCACCGACACCAAGACCGGCGAGTACGTCGTGCGCGACTTCGACGCGCACTCCTGGGTGGAGGCCTACTACCCGGGCTACGGCTGGGTGACGTTCGATCCGACCCCGGCGGCGAGCCCCGCGCGCAGCCAGCCCGCCGACGCCATCAGCACCACCGGCGGCCTCACCGGCTCGGCGCCGAGCACGCCCGCCGACGCGGTCTCCGAACGGGGCGGCGGCATCCCGGTCGCCGCGGAGTCGCGCCCGTGGTGGCACTACGGCCTCGCCGTCATCGCGCTCGCCGGACTCGTCGCCGCCGCCGTCGCAGGCCTCCGCCGCTGGCGCCGGGGCGCGCCGCCCGCGCTCTCGGAGCTCGAACGCGCGCTCAAGCGCACCCGCCGCCAGCCCGCCCCGGGCACCACCCTGCACGCGCTCGAACGCGCCTTCCAGCAGCACACGCCCGCGGCCGCCGGCTACGTCAAGGCGCTGCGCGAAAGCCGCTACCGCGACGAGCCCGCCCGGCCCACCCGGGCGCAGCGCCGCGGCCTGCGGTCCGAGCTCGGACGCGGGGGAGGCGTCACCGGCCGCTTGCGCGCGTGGTGGGCTCTACCACCCCGTTAACAGACGCCCTTCTCAGGCCTACAATCGGAGGGATGGACGATGTCTATGACCTCTACCAGCGAGGAATGGCGCTGCTGGAGGACGGGCACTTCCACCAGGCGGTGATCCCGCTCCAGAAGGCTCGCGATCTGGACCCCGAGAAGACCTCGATCCGCGAGGCGCTCGGGCGGGCCTGTTACCGCTCGGGCAACTACGAACAGGCCCGCGTGGAGTTCGAGGCCGTGGTGGAGCGCGCGCCCACGAACGACTACGCGCTGTTCTGCCTCGGACGCAGCCTGATGCAGCTCGGCCGCAACAGCGAAGCCCGCAAACCACTGACGCTCGCGGCCAACATGAACCCGCGCCGCCGCGACTACGCGATCTACCGGGATAGAGCCCGCAAGGCGGCCTGATAGAGACATCCGGTGCTAATCTGGATCTACAAGCTTTTCGCGGCCGGTAGGCCACTTTGGGAAGCGGGCGAAGAGCCCGCTTTTTTTATGGAGAACCGAGGGGTTGCCGCCCCCGAGACCCCGCTTCAGGAGGTGACATGAGCGATATTCAGGCCGAGATCGAGACCCGTCTCGCAGAGACGGAGCCCCAGGTCGAGGTACTGCTCGCCGAGGTCCGTGGCGACCTGGTCCGCCTCTTCATCGACCACCCGCAGGGGGTGTCGCTCGAGCTCTGCGAGCGGGTCACGAACCTGCTGCCGGAACTCCGTGAGCGGTACGCGCTCGAGGTCTCGAGCCCCGGCGCGCAGCGCCCGCTCACGAAGCCCGAGCACTTCCGCCGCTACGTCGGACGCAAGGCGAAGGTCCGCACGCGGGACGCCAAGGACGGCCACAGGTCATTCACCGGCGAGCTCCTCAACGCCAACGACGACACGGTCACCGTGGCCGCGTCGACGGGCGTCGTGTCGATCGCTTACGCCGACATCCACCGTTCGAACCTCGTGGGAGACTGAGGCACATGTCCGCTGAGATCGTCGAAGCCGTAAAGACTCTCGGGCGCGAGAAGGGCATCTCCGAGGAGAAGCTGATGGGCGCGCTCGAGGATGCGCTGCTCAGTGCCTACAAGAAGCAGCCCGGCGCGGCGCGGTACGCCCGCGTGCGCATGGACCGCGACTCCGGCGACTTCATCGTCGAGGAGTTCCTGCTGCCCGAGGACCTCGAGGACCAGCTCCTCGACGAGGCCGAGGAGCAGGCGACGGGCGCACTCGAGCGTCGGGTGGACCCGGAGACGGGCGAAGTCATCATCCCCGAGGCCCCGGACATCGATCCGGGCCGGCTGAGTGACTTCGAGGACCAGATCGAGATCCGCGACGTCACGCCGCACGACTTCGGTCGGATCGCCGCGCAGACCGCCAAGCAGGTCATCCTGCAGCGGATCCGCGAGGCCGAGCGCGACATGATGTTCGAGGAGTACCGCGACCGTGTCGGCGAGCTGATCACCGGCATCGTCCAGCAGTCCGACTCCCGCTACACGCTCGTGCAGCTGCGCGAGCGCGTGGAGGCGCTGCTGCCGAAGTCCGAGCAGGTCGACGGTGAGCGCTACGACCACTCGCAGCGCATCAAGGCCGTCATCAAGGAGGTCTCCTCCTCGACGCGCGGCCCGAGCATCATCGTCAGCCGCCGTGACCCGGAGCTGATCAAGAAGCTGTTCGAGCTCGAGGTGCCCGAGATCGCCGACGGCCTGGTGGAGATCACCGGCGTCGCCCGCGAGCCCGGCTACCGCTCCAAGATCGCCGTCGTCTCGCACGCCGATGGCGTGGACCCGGTCGGCGCCTGCGTGGGCCCGCGTGGCTCGCGGGTGCGCATGGTCGTGTCCGAGCTGCGCGGCGAGAAGATCGACATCATCCCGTACAACGAAGAGCCGGCCCGCTTCGTGGCGAAGGCCCTCAGCCCCGCGCGTGTGCGCGAGGTGCTGGTGGACGACACCAACAAGCAGGCCACGGTGATCGTTCCGGACGACCAGCTGAGCCTGGCGATCGGCCGCGAAGGCCAGAACGCCCGGCTCGCCGCCCGCCTCACCGGCTGGCGCGTGGACATCCGGAGCGAAACCGAGTTCGCCAAGGAAGAGCAGGACACCGGGTACGGCGAGGAGGAGGAGACCGGCGGCCGCTGCGCCGCGATCCTCGGCAACGGTCGCCGTTGCCCGAACGCGTCGCTGCCCGGCTCGCGGTACTGCGGCCTGGACGCCCACCAGGCGCTCGCCAACCAGGACTCGGACCGCGTCGAGGCATAGGAACCACACCCCGCACCGTCGGTGCGTTGGCTGCGGAGCGGTCGTGCCCCAGGCACGATTGCTCCGTTTCGCTAACGTGGACGGTTGCGCGGTGCCGGATCCTCGCGCGTCCCTGCCCGGACGGGGCGCCTGGTTGCATCCAGTCCGCGACTGCTTCGACATAGCGGCGAAGCGTCGTGCGTTTCATCGCGCATTCCGCGCCCCCGTATCCCTCTCACAGGAAACCGTAGACTTTAACCCAAACATGGCCAAGAAGCGCGTCCACGAGCTAGCCAAGCAATATTCGATGCCTCTCCCGGAGGTCATCAAGCGCCTGAATGCGTACGGACTTGACGTGAAGGCTGCCGCGACCGCCGTGGACGAGAAGCTCGCCGACGCTGCGCTCACCGGTAAGCCCAAGCCCAAGGCCGCCGCTGCCAATGGCGCTGCCGCCAAGAAGCCGGCTGCACAGCCGCTGCAGGCGCGTGCCGGCTTCGGCCACGGCACCGCCCGCGCCCCGCGCGCGGAGAACCTTGCCCCGCCGCCCAAGCCCAAGCCGAAGTCCAAGCCCAAGCCGGGCGCGGGCAATTCCCAGCGCGGCGACAACGGTCAGCGCCGGCCCACGCGGTCGAGCCTGCAGGGCGCTTCGCCCGGTGCCGGCGGCGGCGTCCGTCGTGTCGTCATCGACTCGCAGGCCTCGCGCCGTCCCGGTGGCCCCGGCGGCGGTCCCGGTGGCCCGGGCGGCGGTCCCGGCGGTCCCGGCGGCCCGAACCGTCCGCCGCGGCGTCGCGGTGGCCGTCGCCGTCGCGGCACGTACGAAGAGCCCGTCGCGCAGGACACCAGCGCGCTGAAGGCGGACGTCATCCGGGTCAACTCCGGATCGACCGTCAAGGACGTCGCGGAGTACCTCGGCGTGGCCGTGCCGGAGGTCATCAGGAAGCTGATGGGCCTCGGCGAGATGGCGACGCTGACGCAGACGCTCAACGACGACGCCATCCAGGTGCTCGCCGACGAGTTCGACAAGCAGATCGAGATCGTCACGGCCGCCGAGGACGCGAACGCGGACCCGACGTTCGAGGACGACGACGACGATCTGGAGCCGCGCCCGCCGGTGATCACGATCATGGGTCACGTCGACCACGGCAAGACGTCGCTGCTGGACGCGATCCGCGAGACGGAAGTCGCCGCGGGCGAGGCCGGTGGCATCACGCAGCACATCGGCGCCTACCAGGTCCACAAGAACGACAAGACCATCACGTTCCTGGACACCCCGGGTCACGAGGCGTTCACCGCCATGCGTGCCCGTGGCGCCGAGGCCACGGACATCGCCGTGATCGTGGTCGCCGCCGACGATGGCGTGCGCCCGCAGACCCGCGAGGCCGTGGACCACGCGAAGGCGGCCGACGTGCCGATCGTCGTGGCGGTCAACAAGATCGACAAGGAAGGCGCGCAGCCCGACCGCGTGCGCACGGAGATGACCCAGCTCGGCCTCCAGCCGGAGGAGTGGGGCGGGGACACGATGTTCGTCGACGTGTCGGCCAAGACGCACGACGGCATCGACGACCTGCTCGAGGGTCTGCTGCTGACCGCCGAGATCGAGGAGCTCACCGCCAACCCGGACGCGGATGCCTCCGGCACCGTGATCGAGTCCAAGCTCGACCCGGGCCGCGGCGCCGTCGTGACCGTCCTGGTCCAGCGCGGCACGCTCAAGATCGGCGACGAGGTCGTCGCGGGCGCCCATTGGGGCCGCGTGCGGGCGATGTCCGATTACCTGGGCAAGCGCGTCAAGACGGCGACGCCGGCCGAGCCGGTCGAGATCCTCGGGTTCGACACCGTCCCGGAAGCGGGCGAGTTCGTCCGCGTCGTCGAGAACGACCGCAAGGCGCGTCAGATCGCCGGCGAGCGTGGGCACCGCCTCAAGCAGGAGGCCCAGGCGCGCACGCAGCGGCATCAAGTTCTCGCTGGCCAAGCTGTTCGATCAGCAGGCGGGGCTCAAGGAGCTCGGCGTCGTGCTCAAGGCCGACGTGTCCGGCTCGCTCGAGGCGTTCGAGGACGAGATCGCGAAGCTGCCGCAGGACGAGATCCTGGTGCAGATCGTGCACTCGGGTGTCGGTGGCATCACCGAGTCCGACATCAACCTGGCCGCGGCGTCGGAGGCCATCGTGATGGGCTTCAACGTCCGCCCGGTCGGCGAGGCCGCGTTGCTCGCCTCCCGCGAGGGCGTCGAGATCCGCACGTACTCGGTCATCTACCGCGCGATGGAAGAGCTCCGCGACGCCATGGAAGGCATGCTGGCGCCGGAGACCGTCGAGGACGTCGTGGGCACCGTCGAGGTGCGCGAGACGTTCCGTGCGTCGAAGATCGGCATCATCGCCGGCTGCATGGTCACCGACGGCAAGGTCACGCGCGGCGCGAAGGTGCGCGTCATCCGTGACGCCACCGTCGTCCATGACGGCGAGATCGGGTCGCTGCGGCGCTTCAACGAGGACGTGCGCGAGGTCCTGACGGGCTTCGAGTGCGGCATCGTGCTGGCCAACTACCAGAACGTGCAGCAGGGCGACACGCATGGAGGTCTACGAGACCCGCCAGGTGGAGCGCAAGCTCGCCTAAGGGGCTGTGGCCGAAGAACGCGCGTACGTCGTGCTGATGCGCGTGCATCTGTTCTTTCCGGAGTCCGGCTCGCTGAAGGGCAAGCGGGCCGAGCTCAACCGTGTGAAGGCGCTCCTGCGGGAGCGTCTGCACACGTCCGTGGCCGAGGTCGGCCATCAGGATTCGTGGCAGCGTTCGACGCTGGCGGTCGCCATCGCGGCCCGCTCGGCGGCGCTCGCCCAAGACACCGTTGACACCGTCCAGCGCGCGCTGGACGGCCGATTTCCGCAGGGAGTGCGCGTTGAATACAGGCTCGCATCCTGGGAAGACCTGGAGTCACTAGGATGACCTCCGATCGGATGCGCCGGGTCAACGAGGCCGTGAGGGAGGTCTTGTCCGCCGCGATCACCACAGAGCTGAAGGACCCAAGGGTCGGATTCGTCACCGTGACCTCAGTCGAGACATCGCCTGATCTTCGCCATGCGCGCGTTTACGTGTCGGTGCTCGGCAACCCCGGGGAACGGCGCCGCACGCTGAAGGCCCTGGACAGCGCGCACGGGTTTCTCCAACGCCGCGTCGGGTCCCAGCTGCGGATGAAGAACACGCCGCAGCTGCAGTTCGTCTACGACGACACCCCGGAGCGCGGAATGCGGATTACGGAGATTCTCGACCAGGAAGACCCGTCGTAATGGGAGGGTCCAACGGGTCGCTGGCGGCGCGCGAGGAGGTGCTGCAGGCGCTGCGCGCCCACGAGCGGTTCTGCCTCACCACCCACGAGCGTCCCGACGGCGACGCGGTCGGCTCGCTGGCGGCCATGCAGGGCGTGCTGTCGGCGCTGGGCAAGGAGGCGCTGGCGTTCCTGCCCGCCGACGAGTTCCCGCTCCCGTACGAGTACCGCTTCATCGAGCTCAACGGGCTGGTCACCGAGCCGCCCGCAGACCTCGCCGAGCGGGTGCTGATCTTCCTGGACTGCGGCAACATCGACCGCTCGCCGGTCGGTGAGTCGGACGCGCAACTGGTGATCAACGTCGATCACCACCACGACAACACGCGCTTCGGGATCATCAACCACGTGGACCCGCACGCCTCGTGCACGGCCGAGATGGTGTGGGACCTCGCGCACGGGCTCGGCGTGCAGGCCACGACGGCGATCGCCGAAGCGCTGTACGTCGGCCTGGTCACCGACACCGGCCGCTTCATGTACGAGAACACCGGTCCGCGGGCGCACGAGATGGCCGCGGAGCTGATCGCCGGCGGCCTGCAGCCGCACGAGATCTACCGGCACCTGTACGAGGGTGTCCCGCAGGGCAAGCTCGTCCTGCTCGCGCGCGGGCTGACGAACGTCGAGCGCTTCGACGACGGCCTGCTGACCGTGACGCAGCTGACCGAGGACGACTACCGCCTCGCCGGCGCCGACGAGTCCTTCTCGGAGGGCGTCGTCGATCACCTGCGCTCGGTCGAGGGCACCGCCGTGGCGGGCCTCGTGCG
The DNA here is from genome assembly GCA_963724195.1 of uncultured Solirubrobacteraceae bacterium. Lineage (GTDB taxonomy): Bacteria > Actinomycetota > Thermoleophilia > Solirubrobacterales > Solirubrobacteraceae > Solirubrobacter. Next base: position 199,701 of record CAVRTQ010000005.1, read on the forward strand.
CGCCCAGCTGGGCGGCGGCGGCACGCGCAAGGTCTCGCTGCGGGCCACGGACGACCGGATCGACGTCTCCGCGATCGCCCGCGCGGGCGGCGGCGGCGGGCATCGGCGCGCAGCCGGGTTCTCCACCGAGCTGGACTTCCCCGAGCTGGTCACGTTCCTGCGGGAACAACTCGCCCAGCAGCTTGATGACCGACGGAGGCGACACTCGCCTAGCGGCTCGTGTCGCTGGGAAAACTCGCCTGGCGGCTCGCTTTCCCGGTGGCTGGCAATGACCGACGGCGTTCTGCTGGTCGACAAGCCCGCCGGGGTCACCTCGCACGACGTGGTGGCCCGGATCCGGCGCGGGCTGCCGAAGGGCACGAAGGTCGGCCACGCCGGCACGCTGGACCCGTTCGCGACCGGCCTGCTGTTGATCCTCGTCGGTCGCGCGACGCGCGTGCAGCGGTTCCTGATGGGGCTGCCGAAGCGCTACGAGACCGTCGCCCGGCTCGGGTTCACGTCCACCACCGGCGACCCCGAGGGGGAGATCAAGCCGGGGACCATGCCCGGCGACGAGCTCCATCTGCCGACGGGGATCATCAAACAGACCCCGCCGGCGTACAGCGCGATCAAGATCAAGGGCAAGCGCGCCTATGCGCTCGCCCGGGCGGGTGAAGACGGTCGAGATCCCCGAGCGCGAGGTGCTCGTGAGCCGCTTCGAGCTCCTCTCGCGCGAGTACGGCCGGGCGAAGTTCGTGATCGAGTGCTCCTCCGGCACCTACGTGCGCTCGCTGATCATGGACTTGCACGACGCGTACTGCGTCGAGCTGCGCCGGACGCGGATCGGCGACTTCGACGTCGCGGACGCGTCCGAGGAACGGCTCCTCTCGCTCGACGACGCGCTGTCGTTCATGCCCGTGGTCGAGCTCAGCCCGGAGCACGCTGAGCAGGCGTCCCACGGCGCCGCGGTGCCCGGCCGCGCCAAGGGCATCTGCCGGCTGCGCGACGCGGACGGCCTGATCGCGCTCGCCGAGCCTCGCGGAGGCGCAACCCTGAAGCCCATCGTAGGCTTCCGCGCGTGAACACCATCTGGCTGCCTGACGCGCCGCCGAGGCAGCGCCGGCTCGCGGTGGGCGAGTTCGACGGCGTGCACGCCGGCCACCGCGCCGTGATCGCCGGCGCCGACAGCGTCCTGACGTTCGAGCCGCACCCGCGCACGGTGGTGGCGCCGGAGGCCGCCCCCAAGCTGCTCACGACGCTCGAGCAGAAGGCCGACCTGATCGCCGGCCTCGGGGTCGACGAGCTGATCGTGATCCCGTTCGACGGGGAGCGGATGGCGCAGACGGCGCAGGAGTTCATCGACCACGAGCTGATCGCGCGGCTGGGGGCGACCTGGGTGTCGGTGGGCGAGAACTTCCGCTTCGGCAATCGCGCCCGCGGCGACACGGCCCTGTTGCGCGAGCAGACGGCGTTCGAGACGCGGGTGACCGAGATGGTCGAGCTCGAGGGCGAGATCGTGTCCTCCACCCACATCCGGGGGCTCGTCGCGGGCGGGCAGGTGGCCGAGGCGGCGCGGTTCCTCGGTGCCCCGTTCGAGACGCGCGGGATCGTGGCCCACGGCGACAAGCGCGGACGCACGCTCGGCTTCCCGACGGCGAACCTCGTCCCGGACCCGGCGCTCGCCGTCCCCGACCACGGCATCTACGCCTGCCTCGCCACCGTCCCCGGCCTGGGGGAGTGGACGGCGGCGGTGTCGATCGGGGTGCGCCCGACGTTCGTCACCGGCCGCGGGCTGCTCGTGGAGGCGTTCCTGCTCGACTTCGACGGCGATCTCTACGGCCGTGAGCTGCGGCTGCAGTTCGTGGACCGGATCCGCGGCGAGAAGCGCTTCGAGACCGTCGAGGCCCTCGTCGAGCAGATGGGCCGCGACGTGGACGAGATCGCCCGGTTGGTCTGACACCTGGACAACCGTTCGGGTCTTGACCGAGGTTGTGCCGGGTAAACAGACGAACATGCGGGTGCTGCTTAGCCCATGCCTTGACGCCCAAGCGCCGCCGGATCGCTCGCGTTCTGACGGCAGCCGGCCATGAGGTGTTCGAAACCGATGACGCCGACGAGGCGCGTGCCTGCTGCCGTACTTGGGCGCCCGACGTGGCGCTGATCCACGTCGAGTGCTGCGGGGAGATCGTCAGCGACATCAAGTCCGATCCCGTGGCCTACGGCACGGCGGTGGTCATGATCGAACGGCCCGAGCTGTCGCCCGAGGCGGCGGTCGAGGGCATGCGCAAGGGCGTGCAGGACTACCTGATCGAGCCGGTGGCCGACGGTGAGGTGCTCACGCGCGTGGAGGCGGCGTCGCGCACGAAGGAGCTCCAGCACGAGCTCGTGGCCCAGGGCACACGCCTGGAGGCGCTCCTGCGCGAGGACGCGCTCACCGGGCTCTCCAACCGGCGCGCGATCCTCACCCAGATGGCCGGCATGGTCTCCGGCGCCCGCCGTCACGGCCACCCGCTGTCGATCGCGGTGTGCGACATCGACCACTTCAAGCGCGTCAACGACACCCACGGGCACAAGGCCGGCGACGAGGTCCTGGTGGGCGTCGCGCACGCGATGGGCACCCATCTGCGTCAAGAGGACCAGCTGGGACGGCTCGGCGGCGAGGAGTTCCTCGTGCTGCTGCCCGACACGGACGCGGACGCCGCCATGGCCGCGGCCGAGCGCATGCGCGAGGAAGTGGCGCACGCGGCGATGCCCGTGCCCGTCACCGTCAGCATCGGGATCGCGACGTGGGAGGACGCCGAGACGCCCGAGGCGTTCCTCGCCCGCGCCGATGAGGCGCTGTATGCAGCGAAAGACGCCGGGCGTGACTGTGTGCTGGCTGCTACCCTGCACGACCGCACATGAGCATTACCGCAGAGCAAAAGCGCGAGATCGTCTCGCAGTTCGGCAAGGACGAGAACGACACCGGGAAGACCGAGGTCCAGGTGGCGCTGCTTACGCATCGCATCAACCACCTGACTGAGCACCTGCGCGAACACAAGCATGACCACCACTCGCGCCGGGGCCTTCTGATGCTCGTCGGTCGCCGTCGCCGTTTCCTCAACTACCTCCAGAAGAACGATCTCGAGGGCTACCGCTCGCTCATCCGCGAGCTCGGCCTGCGTCGATAAGGGTTCTGCCGTGATCGTCGAGGCCGGTCAGCCCGCGCCCGACTTCACGCTTCGTACGGAGGAAGGCCAGTCGTTCACGCGCGAGCACCTGCTCGGGCGTACGACCGTGCTCGTGTTCTATCCGTTCGCGTTCTCACCGGTCTGCACGGACCAGCTGTCGCTCTACAACGACCTGCTGGAGGACTTCAGCGCCCGTGGCGCGACGCTCTATGGAGTGTCGTGCGACGCGTCGCCGTCCCAGATCGCGTTCAAGCAGCAACTCGGCGTCGACATCGAGCAGCTCTCGGACTTTGAGCCCAAGGGCGCGGCGTGCCGCGCGTTCGGCGTGCTCCACGAGGGTGGGTTCCCGCAGCGCGCGCTGGTGATCGTCGACCCCGACGGCACCGTCCGCTGGAGCCACCAGGCCGACTCGCCCGGGTGATCTGCCCGGCGCGAACCTGATCTTCGACGCATTGGAAGTTTAAGGCGTGCAGCCCCTCCGCCCCACCCCGATCATCCGACCTTAAGGGGCGCGGCCTGTCCGACTTGGGCTCCGCGCCGCTGGCCCCGGTCGGTCCGTCGGACCATGTGCGCGGGGAAGGGCGGCTCGTCGTGGTCTACGGGGACTACGAGTGCCCGTTCTGCGCGGTGCTGGACGTCGCGCTCGCGCAGCTGGACGTGCGCGTCTGCTTCCGCCATTTCCCGGTGCGCTCCTCGCACCCGCGGGCGTGGCCGGCGGCCTGCGCGGCCGAAGCGGCGGGGGAGCAGGGCGCGTTCTGGGCGATGCACGACGCGCTCTTCGCCGACCAGGGCCGGCTCGAGGACCCGCACCTGTGGGCCCGCGCGGAGGCGCTCGGGCTCGACGTGGCGCGCTTTGACGCCGACCGGCGCTCAGACAGCGACGCTGGCGCGGGTGAAGGCGTCGTTCCGGGCGGGCGTGAGCTGCGGCGTGGTCACCACCCCGAGCGCGTTCGTCGACGGTGTCCTGCATCCGGGCCGGGACGTGCTCGACGTCCTTTCCTAAAGAGGGACAGTCCCTCTTTAGATTCGGCGGGACCATGGTCCCATTGCTCCCCGGCCCGGCCGGCTGGGAGGATGGCTTTGACGGTGCATCGAACCGGGAACCGGACCGGTGCGTATGCCCCTGCGGTCGATGCCTACGGACGACGCCCAACTTCTCGCCCGAATCTCGTCGGATGCCACCGGCGAGGCTCTGCGCGCGCTCTATCGCGGGTACGCCGGTGAGCTGTACGGGTTCGCATTGAACGCACTCGGGGACCGGGGGACCGCCGAGGAGGTCGTGCAGGAGGTCTTCACCCGTGCTTGGCGGCACGCGGAGGCCTACGACCCGACGCGCGGCAGTGTGCGTACCTGGCTCTACCAGATCGCGCGGCACGCGATCATCGACACGCGCAGGCGCGCCGCGGTGCGCCCGGCGCTGGCGTTGCACGAGCCGCGTGAGGAGCAGGACCCCGAGGGGCTCTCGATCGAACGCGCGATGCTGGGATGGCAGGTCGCGGGTGCGCTGGAGAAGCTCACGCCCGAGCACCGTCAAGTGATTCGCCTCGCCCACGTCCAAGGACTGTCGGTACGGGAGATCGCGGAGCGGCTCGGGTTGCCCGAGGGCACCGTCAAAAGCCGTACCTGGTACGCCCTGCGCTCCCTGCGGCTGATTCTGGAGGAGATGGGGGTGCGGGCATGACGCACGTCCACGAGGACATCGGCGCCTACGTACTCGGTGCGCTTGAAGAAGACGACACGCGCCGTGTCGCCGCGCACCTGCGAGGGTGCTCGGAGTGCGCGGCCGCCCACGCGGAGCTCGCGCGGCTGCCGGCGCTGCTGGACCTGTCGGTGGCGACGGGGGCGACCGACGAGGAGCCACTGCCACCAGCGATCGAGGAACGCATCCTCGATCGCTTCGCGCGCGAGCACCCGGCTGAGCCTCCACGCAAGCGCCGCTGGCGCCGGCGGATCGCGTTAGCCCTGCCGAGCGCGCTGGCCGGCGCGGCCGTGGCCTGCGCCGCGCTCGTCCTCGGGCTGGGCTTCCAGCGCAACGCCGGCCGTCCGCCGAGCCAGTACCAGCTCGTGATGAAGCCGATCGGGCCCGCGCACAACGCGAGCGCGCGCGCCGGGCTGCGCACGACGCAGGAGGGCACGGTCGTGCGCCTCTGGGTCAACAACCTGCCGGGCGGGCCACAGGACGTCTACGAGGTCTTCTGCGACGCGAAGGGCTGGAGCGCCAGCGCCGGCACGTTCCGCGTGGACGCGCGCGGCAACGGCTACGTGATCCTCACGTCCGCGGTCAAACGCGGGCAGTACGAGTCGCTGCGGATCGTCCGCCGGGCGCACTTCCCGAGCGGGCAGGTCGAGGACTACGACATCCTCGGAGCCAAGCTCTCCTGAACCTCCCGGGGTGCCGCGCGTATCCCCAGTCATGAGACGTATCGCAGTTCTCGCGGCGAGTGCCGCGTTGTTGTTCGCCGCCTGCGGCGGTGACGAGGAAGAGCCCGCCGCCCCGCCCACCGCGACCGAGGCCGCCACGGAAGCTCCCACCGAAGCGCCCACCGAGGCCGCGACCGAAGCGGCCGCCGGCGGCGCCAAGCTCGCGATCGCCGCCGACCCGGGCGGCGCCAACGCCTTCACCGAGACCGAGCTGACCGCGGACGCCGGCCCGGTCGAGATCGACTTCGCCAACGAGTCCTCCAAGCCGCACGCCGTCGTGATCGAGGGCGTCGACGGCGCCGCGACCGAGACCGTCACGGGCAGCCGACGCCCCGCCGATCACGGTCGAGCTCGCCGCGGGCGAGTACACGTTCTTCTGCCCGGTCGGCGATCACCGCGCCGACGGCATGGAGGGCAAGCTCACCGTCCGGTAGTCGAAGATCTTCTCGAGGTCGCGGCGGACGAACGCGAGGTGCGCGAGTCCGCCGAAGACCCCGAACGGGAGCGCGTACCGGACGGTGTCGCGCACGATCGTGCCGTCGCCGTCCGCCTCGAACTCGTGCGTGTGGTGCCAGAGCGCGTACGGGCCGTAGATCTGCGCGTCCACGAACCGCTCGCCCGGCACCCACTCGTCGATCCGGGTGAGCCAGCTGATCGGCAGGCCGTGCAGCTTGAGCTCGTACTCGATCAGCGCTCCCTGGCGCATCTCGATCGGCCGGGGCGTGACGATGTGAAAGCTCAGCCAGGGTGGGGTGATCGACTCGAGGTTGCCCGCATCGGCGAAGAACCCGAAGACCGTGTGGGGATCGCCCAAGACGCGCTGCTCGCGGCGGATGACGTGGTGACGGAACACACGGGGAGTACGGGCGACGTCAGCGTGCGGCTCTCGCGAACGCCGATTATCGACGTCGCTTCAGGCGTCGACTGGATGAACCGCCCGGCGTGCGGCGGCGTGCCGGCGTTGACGACGGTCGGCCGGTGAGCGCGAGGCATGTTGCCGCGAGCAAGAGGAGCCGCACGGCGGACGCTACCCGCGCGGGGCGAACCAACGGCTCATCGAGGGAGGGGGAGCGGCGGCGCCACCGTCGCGGCGCGAACGTCGTGCGCCCGGGCTCCGCGTGGCACGGGCCGGGTTGGCGTGCCGCTCTCAGTCAAGGTACGGGCCACTGACATTTCGTGGGGCGCCGCGCTCGTCCGCCGGCCTCCTGCGGATCTCGCGGAAACGAACACGCGCTGCGAGGGGGTGATGAACAAACGTCACCTGGGAGGTGACGTTTGTGCACGCACCCCCTTTGTTCAGAGCGCGGTCGTGATCGAGCACGAGCGATCGGACGTGGAGCGCGTGAAGCGACCACAACCACCCTCGCGATTTCCGGTGCCCGTAACTTGACTGAGAGCCGCATGCCGATGGTCCCGCCACGCGGAGCTCGGAGGCGCTGGGCACAGGCACGCGGCGGAAACGCCGCTTCCTTCCCCCTCGATGAGCAGTCGCGGCGACTACACGAACCGAGCGCGTCGGGCTGAACGCCGCCGCCAGAACACGAGCAAGCCCGCAAGCACCGCCACGCCCGACCCGGCCGGCGCGGCGATCCGCACCACGTCGGGCCCAGTGCCAGGCCGCTCCGCGTGCGTGCTCAGCAACGTCGTCGTCCCGCGCGCCACGTCCCGCACGTACACGCCCGCGATCCCGTCCGGCTTGCCCTCGCCGAGGTTCCCGCCGGTGGACGCGAACGCCACGCGCTGCCCGTCGGCGGAGATCGCGGGATCGGTCTGCAGCCCATCGCCCGGCTCGCCCCGCGCGCCGGCCGCCCGGCTCACGAGCACGTTCTGCCCGGTCGCCAGGTCGTGTCGCCACACGCGTGACCGCAGGCTCTCGCGCTTGCCGTTCGGCCGCCCGACGCGCACGACGAACGCCACGTAGCGCCCGTCGGCGGACAGCGACGGCGATCCTGCGTCGGCCTTGATCGCGCCGGTGACCAGCCGCGTCGTGCCGGCGCGCAGATCGCGCACGTACACGTCGGCGTGGCCGTCGCCGCCGAGGTTGCGGGCCCGGCTGGTGAAGGCGACGGAGCGGCCGTCGTAGGACACGCTCGGGTCATACGCGTCACCCTCGGCGGGCGCGGCGGCGCGGGAGACGAGCGTCGTCTTGCCGGTCTTCAGCGCCGTGCTGTAGACGTGCGTCAGCCCGTGGTTGTCGGCTTCGGCCGAGGTGTAGACGACGGACCGCCCGTCGCCGGCGACCTCCGGCAGGTAGGCGGCGCCCCGCGAGGCGTCGGTCACGAGCCGCTCGCGCTTGGCCTTGCGATCCACGACCCACAGGCCGTTCTCGGACGGCGCGCCGTTGCGGCCCGCGTCGGTGGCCTCGAACGCGACGATGTTGCCGTCGGCCGAGAGCGCCGGGTTGAAGGCGGTGCGCGTCGGCGCGCCCTGCTCGCGGAACGCGTGGCTGGCGCGCGTGACCTTCCCGGTGGCCAGGTCGCGCACGTGCACGGTCATCTGGCCCACGCGCTTGGCGAGCGGGTAGGTCGACTCGGCCGTCTCGAACGCGACCGCGGTGCCGCTGGAGGAGACGACGGAGTTGTACGCCGAGCGCGGCCGGCGGGTCTCCGCTCGTGGCGGGGTGACCGAGAACCGCCGCTGGCCGAGCACGGCCGCGCGGACGTGGATCTCGCCGAAGCGCTCGGCCTGCGCCACGTCGGCACGGTACGCGTCCCAGACGACGGTGAGGCCGTTCGCGGAGATGCTCGGGTGCTTGGCCGCGTCGGCCTCGGGCAGGTCGGGCTTGTTGGCCCCGCCGGACGGCCCGTTGTAGCGGTTCTGCCCGAGCCAGCGCGGCACCTGGCGCAGCTGGCGGTCCAGCATCACCTCGGCCTGCGCGGCCGGCAGCGAGCCGTCGCGGACGCCGCGCGCCGCCGCTTCCCGCAGCGCGTCGGACACGCCCTTCTGCGCCTCCACGCGTGACTTGCCGTTGAGCTCGCAGATCTGCAGCGGGCTCAGCTCGGCGCGGCGCATCTTGAGGAACTCGTCGCGGTCGCGCGTGCCGAAGATCACCGTGGCCTGCTCGGGCACGGCGGTCTGGTGCAGGGCGTGGAAGAGGATGTGCTGGCCGAGGTGGCCCTGGGTGAGCGTGCGCTCGGCGCGGTTGGCGAGCTCGCGCAGCTTCGCGGCCGTCACGTGCCCCTTCTGCGGCTCCACCAGCGCCTCGGCCAAGGCCCGCGGCTCCCAGCCGCTCTTGCGGGCCAGCTCCGCCATCGTCTTCTCGTCCCGCACCCAGCGGAACACCTCGCCGCGCGAGTGGCCGATCAGCTTGTAGAGCCGCGCCTCCTCGTAGGGCAGCCAGAGGTAGTTGATCCAGTCCTCGTTCGCGAGCCAGTGCTTCGGCGCGCCCTTCGGCGCCTCCGGGTCCTGGGCGTAGGCGGGCGTCGCGAGCAGCAGCGCCGCCGCGATCGCCACGCCGCCGGCGATTCGGGTTCTCATGCGGCCTCCTGGAGGATCGGCGACTCGACGCGACGGCGACGGGGAGCGGTGGCCCAGGCGTCGTGCCACAGGCCGAACGCCATCAGCGCCCACAGCGGGCGGCCGAGGTCCTCCCGGCGCGCGAGGTGGCGCTCGAGCAGGTCGCTCACGACGGCGGGCGCGAACCACCCCTGCCGGGCGACGCGCTCTGGGGACAGCAGGTCGCGCGCAAACGGCTCCAGCGGACCGCGCAGCCAGGCCGCGACCGGCGTGCAGAAGCCACGCTTGGGCCCGCGCACGACCTCCGCCGGGAGCAGCGACGCCGCGGCTGCGCGCAGCACGCGCTTCGTCTCCAGCCCGCGCACGCGCGCGTGGACCGGCAGCGCGTACGCGAACTCGGCGACGACGGGATCCAGGAACGGGACGCGCACCTCGAGGCCGTGCGCCATGCCGGCGCGGTCGGCCTGGGGGAGGAGGTCGTCCGCCAGGAACGAGCCGGCATCCACGTCCTGCAGGCGCGCGATCGGCTCGACCCCGAGCGTCTCGGCGTAGCGCGCCCGCAGCGGCGCGAGCGGGTCGCCGCTCCGGCCCAGCATCTCGCGCCGCAGCGCGGGGCTGAACGTCTCCTTGAACGCGTGGTGGCGTTCGAGCGGTCCGAGCCCGGCGCCGAGCGCGAGCCGGCGCAGCTGGAAGTCCAGGCTCAGGCGCCCCGAGGAGCTCGGGAACCGCGCGACGGCGGGCGCCAGCGCCGCCGCGACGCGCGCCCCCGGCGCACCGAGCCGGTCCGCGGCGTAGGTCTGGTAGCCACCGAACAGCTCGTCGGCGCCCTCGCCGGTCAGCACCGCCTTCACCTCACGGGCGGCGAACCGCGCGAGCAGCCAGTACGGGAGCGCCGTCGCATCGCCCGAGGGCTCGTCGTACGTCGCCGCGACGCCCTCGAGCTCCAGCGCCGCCTCGGGGCCGAGCCGCAGCTCATGGTGGTCGGTGCCGTAGCGCTCGGCCACGGCCCGGGCGCCGGCCAGCTCGTCGAACGCGGCGACGTCGAAGCCGACGCTGAACGTCTTCACCGGCGCCCCGGCCAGGGCGGTGACCAGGCCCGAGTCGATCCCGCCTGACAGCAGCACGCCGACGGGCGCGTCGGCCTGCAGGTGTGCGCGCACGGACGCGGCGAGCCGCTCCTTCGCCTCCACCGCCAGCGCGGCGAGCGGTTCGCGCCGCTCCTGGCCGGCGAGCACCGGCCTCGGCCGCGCGTAGCGCTCGAGCTTCAGGCCGCCGGGGTCGACGACGAGCCGGTGCCCGGGCTCCAGCTTGCGCGCCGCGCGGAAGATCGTGCCGGGCGCGGGGACCGCGTTCAGCGCGAGATAGCGCTCGACCGCGTCCGGGTCGATCTCGCGCGGGAAGTCCGGCAGCGCGAGCAGCGCCTTCAGCTCGGACGCGAACGCGAACTGGCGGTTGAGCCGCGCATAGACGAGCGGCTTGATCCCGTACGGGTCGCGCGCGAGCACGAGCGTCCGGCGGCGGGCGTCCCACAGCGCGACCGCGAACATCCCGCGCAGGCCCTCGACGAACGCGGGGCCGTGCTCCTCGTACAGGTGCACCAGCACCTCGATGTCCGAGCCGGTGCGGAACGTGTGCCCGCGGCGCTCCAGGCCGCGCCGCAGCGCCCGATGGTCGTAGAGCTCACCGTTGGCGACGACGCGGACGTTGCCGTCCTCGCTCGCGATCGGCTGCTGCCCGCCGACCGGGTCGACGAGCGCGAGCCGCCGGATCGCGAGCCCGACCGTCGGCGTCGAGGTGGAAGCCCGAGCCGTCCGGTCCGCGGTGCGCGAGCGCCTCGCTCATGGCCGCAAGGTCCATCCGCGCCGGTGGCGGACCACCGGGCAACGCGAGCAAGCCGGCGATCCCGCACATCAGCAGCGCCCCCAGGCCTCGAAGCGGCGGGTCTGCGCGAGCAACGCGTGGCCGGCCGGAGCGGCGGCGATCGCCGTCCCGTCCGCCGGCACCTCGTAGACGTTGAGCGTGCCCGTCTCATCCCACGGCGGGCGGACCACGATCGCGAGGCCCGGAGCGGTGGCGTCCAGCGTGCGATCCGACCGGGCGCGCACACCGTCCGCGGGCAGGGCGAGCGCCCAGCGGATCTCGGGCAGCAGCTTGTGGTTGGGCACCGTGATCGTCCCGCACCGCGCCGCCGCGGCGACCTCGGGGCGCGCGAGCAGCCCGTTCAGCTCCGCCCGGACCTCCGGCCGCTCCTCCAGCTGCCGCACCAGGCCCGACGCGCTGAGCCGGGTGGCGGTGTACGCGCCGCCGGCGAGCACGGCGAACACCGCCGTGCCCATCCACACCGCGCGCAGCCGCGACCCGGCGGGCAGCCGCGCCCAGCCCGACAGCGCGAACGCGGCGAACAGGATGCCGCCGACCCCGGCGAGCAGCAGGTAGCGGTAGACGCCGGCGAGCCCGCCGGTGGCGATGATCAGGTAGGTGCCGAGCGTGACCAGCGCGACCACGGCGGGCACCGCGAGGGGCCGCACCCGCCCGCGCAGCGCCAGGAGCACGCCGACGACGGCCAGCAGCAGCACCGGCAGCTTGAGGACCTCGATCAGCAGCGACACCGTCATGTGCGGGATCTCGCCGTACGGGACCTCGCGCTGCAGCTCGGCCGCGAGCGCGTCCGTGTGCTGGATCGAGAACAGCGGGTTGCCCGTGACCGCGAAGTCGAGCGCCATCCACAGCGCGGGCGCGGCCAGCGCGGGCAGCGCCACGCGGATCGCGGTTGCGCACGCCGCCGCTGCCGAGCCAGAGGCCGTAGAGGCCGGCGAGCAGCCACGCCTCCGGGCGCAGCAGCCCCGCGAGCCCGAGCAGCCACCACACCGCGCCACCGCGTTTCGGGCGCTCGGCCTCCAGCGCCATCGCCCACGCGACGAACGCGCAGTACGGCACGTCCAGATAGCCCTTGGACGCCAGCAGGCCGAAGTTGAACCGGGACAGCAGCAACCCGGCGGCCACGAACCCGCCGACCGGACCGGCCGCGAGCCGGCCCAGCCGGTACATCGCGGCGACGAGCGCGATCAGCCCCGCGAAGCAGAGCGCGATGAACAAGCGCGCGCCCACTTCCCCGAAGGGCGCCAGGACGAGCCCGACCGGCAGCAGCAGCGGATGCTCGGTCGGGGTGCGGTACCCGTCGAAGCCGGGGCGGGTCCCGTCGAGCAGCTCCTGGGCCCACAGCAGCGAGTAGAGGCTGTCGTAGGCGGGATAGGTCGGGTAGGCGAGGAAGATCGCCAGGCCGGCCGCGGCCACGAGCGCCAGAGCGAGCGCGGGGAGCCGCGCTCGGAGGCCGAATCGGCGTGCCGGGACCAGGGGCGTGAGCCACGGAATCGTGCTCATCGCCACGACCCTACGTGTGGGTCCGGCGGAACCGCCTTCCACCTAGGGTGAGGCGCGACACCACCCCTGTGCCGTGCGCGAGCCGCTAGCGAACTCGATCGAGGCCCGAGCTGCGCGCCCCGGCCTCCAACGCCTGGAGCCCGAACGCCGTCACGGGCCCGAGCACGCCCGCGCCCTCGACGCTGCGCTGCGCGGCCCAGGCCACGAACGACGCCGTGAAGTCGTACCCGTCCGCGCCGGCGAGGTTCACCGTCGCGAGCACGTTTCCGGAGACGTCCAAGGCCTCCGCGGCGATCCAGGACCGCACGTCCGGCGTCTGCCCGCGCTCCGGGGCGCCCACGAGCGACACGGCCCGCTCGCCCCAGAACTTCATCGTCGGCTGCACCAGCGGCACGCGCTGCACGAACGAGCCCACCACGGACCCCGCCTGCAGCGCCCGCGACAGCGGCCCGAACCACCCGGTGTACACGTTGACCTCGCGCAGCCGATCGAACGCATCCGGCAGCGCGTAGTGCTCCGCGCCACCCAACGAGAACGCCTCGCGCGCCTTGCCCGCCACCGTGAACGACCGCACCCGCTCCGCGGACCGCACCGACTGCACCGCGCCGTCCCGGAACGCGAAGTGGTCACCCAGCACGATCCCGACCAGGGACTCGCGCGTCCCCGCCGACAGCGAGTTCGGCCCACCGCCCAGCGCGTAGTAGCCCACGTCGACCCGCACGGCATCGGCGCCCGCCTCGTCCAACGCCAACGCGCCCGCCAGCGACCCGGCCGCGAACTCGTACGACAGGGACGGGATCAGCCGCGCCCCGCTCCGCCGCGCCGGCTCATCCAGCTCCGAGAACAGCCGCCGGATGAACTCGGGCTCGCCGGTGGTGTCGATGTAGGTGCACCCCGCCGCCACGGCGGCCCGCGCCGCCGGCAGTCCCCACTTCGAGAACGGCCCCACGGTGGACACCAGCACGTCGTCCGGACCGACCAGATCAAAGACCGTGTTCTGGCGCATCGCGTCGGCGCGCGCCCACTCCAGCCCTCCCAAGCGCTCAGCGAGCGCTGACAGACGAGTTTCCGAGCGCCCGGCCAGCACGGGGCGCACACCCTGAGCCACCAGACGCGAGGCAATCAGCTCGCCCGTGTACCCGGTGGCCCCGAAGACGACGATGCGATCAGCCATTGGCGGCAGACCCTACCCGGCGATGCGCCGTGGCTACGCGCCTTCTAGAATGGACGGCAACTACTACCGAAGCGTCAAGACGATGCAGAGGACCCCCCGCCGACTTCCGAGGCCGGGGCAGAGAAAGGGACATATGTCTGAAGTGCACCGCGTCGCCGTAGAAATCGGCGGTACGGAGATCGCCTTCGAGACGGGCAAGATGGCCAAGCAGGCCTCCGGTGCCGTGACGGTTACGGCCGGCGACACCATCGTGCTCTCCACGGCTACGGCCGGCAACCTTCGCGACGTCGACTTCCTCCCGCTGACGGTGGATGTCGAGGAGCGCATGTACGCCGCGGGCAAGATCCCCGGCTCCTTCTTCAAGCGTGAAGGCCGTGCCGGCGAGAAGGCGACGCTCATCGCGCGCATGATCGACCGTCCGCTGCGCCCGCTGTTCCCGAAGGGCTGGCGTCGGGAGACGCAGCTCGTGAACCTCACGCTTTCCGTGGACCAGGTCCACCCGTACGACATCCTCGCCATGAACGGCGCGTCCGCCGCGCTCATGATCTCCGATATTCCGTACCCGACGGCCGTGGGCGCCGTCCGCATCGGCAAGATCGAGGGCAACTTCGTCGTCAACCCGACGGACGAGCAGCTCCTGACGACGGACATGGATCTCGTCGTCGCTGGTACCGACGAGGCCGTCCTGATGGTCGAGTGCGGCGCCAACGAGGTGCCCGAGGCCGAGATCCTCGACGCGCTGGACATCGCGCACTCCGCGATCAAGAAGCTGTGCGCCGCGCAGGTCGAGCTCCAGAAGAAGGCCGGCAAGCCCAAGCAGGAGATCGAGGTCAAGAAGGCGCCCGAGGGCCTGGTCGACGAGATCGACGAGTCCCACGGTGACGCCCTCGACGAGGCCACGTCGGTCACGGACAAGCTCGAGCGCCAGACCGCGACCAAGGCCGTCGAGGCCGAGGTGCTGGCCAAGTACTCCGGCCCGGAGGACGCGGCCGACTACGCCGAGAAGCGCCAGAACGCGCAGCTCGCGTTCGACGCGCTCGAGAAGAAGATCATCCGCGAGCGCATCGCCGTCCACAAGAAGCGCCCGGACGGCCGCAGCGAGCGCGAGATCCGCCAGATCACGGTGGACGTCAAGCCGCTGCCGCGCACGCACGGCTCGGCCCTGTTCACGCGTGGCCAGACGCAGGCGCTCAGCGTCGTCGCGCTCGGCACCACGCGCGAGGAGATGCGCCTGGACAACCTCGGTCTCGAGACGTCCAAGCGCTACTTCCACCACTACAACTTCCCGCCCTTCTCCGTGGGCGAGGCCGGCTTCATGCGCGGCCCCAAGCGCCGTGACATCGGCCACGGCGCGCTCGCCGAGCGCGCGCTGGTCCCGATGATCCCGGACCAGGAGAAGTTCCCGTACACGATCCGCGTCGTGTCGGACATCCTGGAGTCCAACGGCTCGTCCTCGATGGCGTCGGTCTGCGGCTCCTCGCTGTCGCTGATGGACGCGGGCGTGCCGCTCATCCGTCCGGTGGCCGGCATCGCCATGGGCCTGATCAAGGAGGGCGACGACTACGTCATCCTCTCCGACATCGCCGGCGTCGAGGACCACCTCGGCGACATGGACTTCAAGGTCGCGGGCACGTCCGAGGGCATCACCGCCCTGCAGATGGACATCAAGATCACGGGCGTCACGTTCGAGATCATGAGCAACGCCCTGGCCCAGGCCAAGGAAGGGCGCGAGCACATCCTCGGCAAGATGGCCGAGGCGATCTCCGCCCCGCGCGAGCAGCTCTCCGAGCACGCCCCGCGCATCTCCTCGATCCAGATCGACCCGGAGAAGATCGGCCTGCTCATCGGCAAGGGCGGCGAGACCATCCGCTCCCTGCAGGAGGAGTACGAGTCCCAGATCGACGTCAACGACGAGGGCCAGGTCCTCGTCTACGCCGTCACGGGCGCCAAGGGCGACGCCCTCGTCGAGCGCATCCGCTCGATGACCAAGGAGGTCGAGGTCGGCGACGAGTTCACCGGCAAGGTCGTCAAGACGACCACGTTCGGCGCCTTCGTCGAGCTCGCCAAGGGCACCGACGGCCTGCTGCACATCTCCAACGTGTCGCCGGGCAACCGCGTGAACACGGTCGAGGAAGTGCTCAACAAGGGCGACGAGATCGCCGTCCGCGTGGTCGAGGTCGACAAGGAGCGCGGCCGCATCGGCCTGCGCCTCGCCGAGGATCCCGACATCGCCGGCAAGACCAAGGAGGAGCTCGCCTCCGTCGGCACCGGTGACCCGACGATGGGTGGCGGCAGCGACCGCCCGCGTGGCCGCTCCGGCGGCGACCGTGGCGACCGCAACGGCCGTGGCGGCCGGGACCGCGACCGCGGCCCCCGCAGCGGTGGCGGCGGACGCGACCGCGATCGCGCCCCGCGCGCGCCGCGCGGCGATCGCGACCCGGACCGCGGGTAATCGCCCTGCCCGGCCATCGCATCACGGAGCTCGATTCCGGGCTGCGGATCGTCACGGAGGCCATGCCCTCCGTCCGGTCCGCCGCCCTGGGCTTCTTCGTGCACACCGGCTCGCGCGGTGAATCCGTGGCGGAGGCCGGGCTCAGCCATTTCCTCGAGCACCTGCTGTTCAAGGGCACCGACAAGTACGCGTCCGCGGAGATCGACCAGCTCTTCGACGGGATGGGCGCCGAGCTGAACGCCGGCACGGACAAGGAGAGCACCGCGGTCTACGCGCGGATGCTCGACCAGCACCTGCCGGCGGCGTTCGACGTCATGGCCGACATGGTCTGGCGTCCCGCGTACCACGACGTGGACCCCGAGCGCGAGGTCGTGCTCGAGGAGATCGCCATGTACGAGGACGACCCGCAGGACACGGTGTTCGACGTGCTCGGCGAGGCCGTCTTCGGCGATCACCCGCTCGGGCGGCCGATCATCGGCCGCGCGCCGGTCATTCGCGACACGCCGATCGACGTCATCGCCGAGTTCCACCGGCGCCGCTACCTGCCGGGCAACATCGTCATCGCGGCGGCCGGCAGCGTGGACCACGACCAGATCGTGGAGCTCGCCACCAGGACCGCGCACACGCATGACGGGGTCGAGCCGGTGCCCGCGCCCGAGGCCGCTCCGCGCGACCCGGGCGCGACCGTGCGCTTCGTCCGCAAGGACACCGAGCAGGTGCACGTCACGCTCGGCGGCCTCGGCCTGCAGCGCGGCGACGAACGGCGCTTCGCGGCGCGCGTGCTGGACGCGATCTTCGGCGGGCTGTCGAGCTCGAGGCTCTTCCAGGCCGTCCGCGAAGAGCGCGGCCTCGCCTACAGCGTGTACTCGTTCGCCGGCCAGTACGCCGACACGGGCCAGGTCGGCCTGTACGTCGGCACGCGCCCGGACAACCTCGTCGAGGCGATGAAGGTCGTGGGGGACGAGCTGGACCGCTTCCGCGCGGAGCCCGCCACCGAGGCGGAGCTCGTGCGTGCGCGCGAGAACGTCAAGGCGCGCATCGTGCTCGGCATGGAGTCCACCGGCTCGCGCATGCACCGGCTCGGCGGCTCGCTGCTGTTCGGGCTCCCGCTGCTGGAGACCGAGGAGGTCATGGAGCGCATCGACGCCGTGACCCTCGAGGACCTGCGCTCGCTCGTCGACGACCTGTGGGCGCCCGGGCGCCTGTCCGCGGCCGGCATCGGCCCGGACGAGGACAAGTTCTGCGCCGCCGTCGAAGGCGTCGCGGGCGGCGATCAGCCGGCCGGCCGAGGCGGCTTAGACATGAGCCGCGGGTTCTTGCGGCTCGGCGGTGGAGCCGAGCGCCAGCGCGAGGCGAGCGCTGATCCGGGTCGCCGTAGCCGGCGCCGCGGGGCGCATGGGCGCGACGACCTGCGAGGCCGTCGAGGGCGCCGAGGACATGGAGCTGGTCGGCCGCGCCGACCCGACGCTCGGCACCACGGTCGCGGACGTGATCGAGGACGCCGACGTGCTCGTGGACTTCACGCTGCCCGACCAGGCGGTCGGCAACGCGACGTTGGCCGTCCACGCGGGCGTGCACGTCGTGATCGGCACGTCCGGCTGGTCGGACACCGCGCTGCGTGAGGCGGTCAGCGGCGCCCCGGGCAACGTGTTCGTCGCCGCGAACTTCGCGATCGGCGCCGTGTTGATGATGCGCTTCGCCGCCGAGGCGTCGAAGATCATGGACTCGGCGGAGATCATCGAGTACCACCACACGGGCAAGATCGACAAGCCGTCCGGCACCGCCGCGCGGACCGCCGAGGTGATGGAGGGCGAGGTGCCGATCCACTCGGTGCGCCTGCCCGGCCTCGTCGCCGACCAGGACGTGATCTTCGGCGGCGAAGCCCAGACGCTGACGATCCGCCACGTCACCACGGACCGCACGAGCTTCATGCCGGGCGTGCTGCTCGCGATCCGCAAGGTGGCCGAGCTGCCCGAGTCCCCGGTGATCGGGCTCGACAAGCTCCTGTGGCCCTCGTAGCCGTCACCGATCACGCCGCCGAGCGATATCTCCAGCGCGTGCGAGGCGCGCTCGACCCGAAGCTGGAAGTGGCGTCACGGGTGTCGCGCGCGGTGGACGCGGGCCGGCTCGAGCCGGGGGAGCGCGGCGCCGTGCTCGTCCGCGACCTCGAGGACACCGAGCTCGTCTACATCTGCATGGAGGACAAGCCGCGCGGCGAGCTGATCGTGATCACGCTGTGGGAGGGCGGGGAGGACCCGCGCGTCCCGAAGCGCTTCACGGACGCTCTACGGCGTCGAGGGCGACGCGCAGCGTCCGCCCCGAGCGCAGAGACACCCTGACCTGGTAGCGGTGCGTGGCGCGTCGCGGGTAGACGCGAATCCGCGCTCGCTGCCCCGGCTGGACGGCGAACCGGACCGCCCGGCCGACGCCCACCCGCACGGTTCCCGCGCACGCTCGCGCCCGCGCGCGGGCGGGGCAGGAGACGAGCAGGCGGCGTTTGCCCTGTCGCCCGAGCCTTCGACGACACCGCCGCGGCGTCGGCCGGGCGCCGCCCACAGCGCCAGTCCTGCAACGATCCCCAGCGTGCCTGAGGTCAAGCTCACCAATCCCGACAAGGTCCTCTTCCCGGACGACGGGATCACCAAGGCCGAGTTGCGTGACTACTACGTGACGGTGGCCGAAGTGATGGTCCCGCACGCGAGGGACCGGCCGATGAACTTGTGGCGCTGGAACAAGGGGATCGCGCACGACCCGCTGATTCAGCAGTCACTGCCCAAGGGCGCGCCGGAGTGGGTCAAGCGCTGCGAGGTCTCGCGCCGCAAGGGCGGCGACATCACGCACGGGATGATCAACGACGCCGACACGCTCCAGTGGCTCGCGCAGCAGAACTGCATCACGCCGCACGTCTGGAACGCCCGCTGCGACCGGCGCGAGAAGCCGGACCGGCTCGTGTTCGACCTGGACCCGAGCGAGGACGACTTCGACAAGATCCGCGCGGCGGCGCTGGCCGTGGCGGACATGCTCCGCGACATCGGGCTGACGCCGTTCGCGAAGGTGAGCGGGTCGCGCGGGATCCACGTGGTCGCGCCGCTGAAGCGGCTGCGGGAAGCGGACGAGGTCCGGGCCGCGGCCGGCGCGCTGGCCGAGCGCATCGCCGGCGAGCACGCCGACACGCTCACGACCGAATGGCGCAAGGACAAGCGCGACGGGCGGATTCTCGTGGACGTCGCGCGCAACACGTACGGGCAGACGATCGTCGCCGCCTACGCGGTGCGCGGCCTCCCGGGCGCGCCGGTGTCGGCGCCGGTGACGTGGGACGAGGTCGCGGACCCGTCGCTCACGCCGCAGTCCTTCACGCTGCGGAACGTGGGTGAGCGGATCGCCGCGGTCGGGGACGTCTGGGCGGACATCGACGAACACGCGGGCACGCTGCCGAAGGACTTGCTCACGGCTTGATGTCGATGGACACGGCCCTGAGAGCGGGCGCCGTCGGCTGGCGGGCTGTTCGCGTTTCCGCACCGGACGCCGCTTGCACGCTACCGTCGGGGCATGGGGTTCCTCGACAAGGCCAAGAAGCTCGCCGAGCAGGCGCAGACCAAGCTCGACGAGGTGCAGACGCAGATCAACCAGCAGGGCTCGTCGCGGCCCGGCGGGCAGCAGCCCGGCGGTCACGTCGAATACGACAAGCACGGCCGGCCGCTTCCGCCGCAGCAGCCGCCCGGCGGGCAGGTCCAGTACGACCCGCAGGGCCGTCCGATCCCGCCGCAGCAGTCCGCGACGCCCCCGCACGGCGACCCCTTGGGCGGCGCGCCCGCCGCCCCGCCGTGGCCCGGCCAGTCCCAGAGCCCGTCCTGGCCGCCCCCGGGCGAGTCCGCCCCGCCCACGTACGACGAGCCGCTCCCCACCGCTCCGCCGGCGCCCGGCTCGGCCGACTGGACGCCGCCGCCGGCCACCCCGGCCCCGCCGTCCGGATGGTCGCCGCCGCCGCGCCCCGCCGGCTCCCGGCGGACCGTCTTCCTCGGACCCCGCCAGCTGGGCGCCACCGAGCGGCCCGGGTTCGTCGCCTCCGCCTGGCTCGGCCGGGTGGACGCCCCCGCCGTCCACCCCTGGCGTGCCGCCGACGGAGCCGCCGAGCGGCCCGCCCGCGCCCATTGAGGGCTCTGCCCCGCCGCCGCAGGCGCCCGGTGTGCCGTCCGGCCCGCCGCAACCGCCCGCCGAGGGCGAAGGCAAGGCGCCCGCGGCGCCGGGAGTGCCCGGGGTGGAGGAGGACCGCAACAAGCCGTCGTACGCACCGCCGAAGCTCAGCTCGGGGGACCCGCTCGCGGGCTGACCGGCGCGCGTGCCATCCTCTACAGCCATGCGTCCCTACGAAGGCCTGCTCACGGCCATGATCACGCCCTTCCGTGCTGATGGCTCCGTCGACGAGGAGGGCGCGGTCGCAATCGGCCGCCACCTGCTCGCGAACGGCTCGCACGGGCTGGTCGTGGCCGGGACCACGGGTGAGGCGGCGACGATGACCGATGAGGAGCACCTCGGCCTCATCGCACTGATCGCGGGTGAGCTCGGGGACGAGGCGACGATCATCGGTGGCACGGGCTCCAACGACACGCGGCACGCCGTCCATCTGACCGAGAAAGCGGTCGAGGCGGGGTGCGACGCGGTCTTGTCCGTGACGCCCTACTACAACAAACCGAACCGCCGCGGAATCACCGCTCACTTCAGGGAAGTGGCGAAGGCCGCGACTGGCACGCCGGTCATCCTCTACAACATCCCGGGCCGGTGCGTGGTCAACATGCCGCCCGACCTGCTCGCCGAGCTGGCGCAGATCGACGGGATCGACGCCGTCAAGCAGGCCAACAGCGATGAGCTCCAGCTCATCGACGGCCTCGCGGTCATGGCCGGCAACGACGACATCTACGGGAAGTGCCTGGACATCGGCGGCACCGGCGGCATCTGCGTCGCCTCCCACGTCGTCGGCCCCGAGATGCGGCGCATGTACGACGAGCCCGACAACCGCGCCGAGATCGACGCGTCCCTGCAGGAGATCTACGAAGCGATGTTCATCACTGCGAGCCCCGCGCCGGTCAAGGCCGCGCTGGAGATGCTCGGCCAGACCCCCGGTACGTTGCGCCTGCCGCTCGTCGAGTGCGACGAGCAGGAACGCAACTTCGTGCACAACGCGCTCGCCCAGCACGGACTGCTGCGCGAGGTCACCGCCCGTTGAGCGGCACCGTACGCGTCCTCCCGCTGGGAGGCGTCGGCGAGATCGGCAAGAACATGACCGTCGTCGAGTACGACGGGCGGATCGTCGTGGTCGACTGCGGCCTGCGGTTCCCGACGGCCGAGATGATGGGCATCGACCTCGTCCTGCCGGACTTCACGTACCTGCGTGAGCACGTCGACGCGATCGACGCGATCATCATCACGCACGGCCACGAGGACCATCTCGGGTCGCTCCCGTGGGTGATCCGCGACCTCGGCCAGGACAAGATCCCCGTCGTCTACGGCGGCCAGCTCACGATCGCGATGGCCCGCTCGAAGCTGGACGAGCACAAGCTGCGCGACGTCAACCTCGAGGTGTTGCCGATCGGCGACGTCGTCGAGGCCGGCCCGTTCACGCTCGAGCGCGTCCACCTCACGCACTCCATCCCGGACGCCTCCGGCGTCGCGATCGGCACGCCGCTCGGCACCGTCTTCTTCACCGGCGACTACAAGTTCGACCAGACGCCCGTGATCGGCGCGCCGGCGGACATGAGCCGGCTGGCCGAGCTCGGCCGCGAGCGGCTGCTGCTCCTGCTCGGCGACTCCACGAACGTGGACCGCCCGGGCATCAGCGAGAGCGAATCGATCGTCGGCCCGCACCTGGACCGCGTCTTCGGTCGCTGCGAGGGCCGGATCGTCGTCACCTGCTTCGCGTCGAACATCCACCGCGTCCAGCAGGTCGTGCACGCCGCCGAGAAGAACGGCCGCAAGGTCGCGCTCGTCGGCCGCTCGATGCGCAAGAACGTCAACATCGGCCGCAGCCTCGGGCACATCGACATCCCCGAGGGGATGCTGGTGCCACCGCGGGAGATCGATCAGTGGGCCGACGAGAAGATCGTCGTCATCTCCACCGGCTCCCAGGGCGAGCCCCTGTCGGCGCTGCGCCGGATGGCCTACCGCGATCACCCGCAGGTGGAGCTCAAGTCGGGGGACACGATCGTGTTCTCGGCCACGCCGATCCCGGGCAACGAGCGCGCCGTCAACGAGACGATCGACCGCCTGTACCACATCGGCTGCAAGGTGGTCACGGCCCGCGACGCGCCGATCCACGCCTCCGGCCACGGCTACGCGGAGGAGGTCAAGATGATGATCAACCTCACCCGTCCGAAGTACGTGATGCCGGTCCACGGCGACTTCAAGCGGATGCTCATCCACAGCGAGCTCGCCCAGGCGGTCGGCGTGCCGGAAGCGAACATCTTCCGCAGCGAGAACGGCACCCCGCTGGAGATCACCGCCGAAGGCGCGAAGTTCGGCAAGCCGGAGCACTCCGGGATGATCTTCGTCGACGGCGTGGACATCGGTGACGTCTCCGACGTCGCGCTGCGCGACCGGCGCATGCTCTCCGCGGACGGCATCTTCATCATCGTCGCGACCATCTCCGAGGCGGACGGTTCGTCCGTCGTCCCGCCCGAGGTGATCGCCCGCGGTGTCCCGTTCCTCGAGGGCAACGACAAGTTCACCGAGGACCTGCGCGAAGCGGTCGAGGACTCACTGGACACCGCTGCCGAGCAGCAGATCACCGAGGTCGAGGTGCTGCAGAACCACCTGCACGACGACCTCGCGCAGTTCATCTACGACCGGCTCAAGCGCCGCCCGATGGTCTTGCCCGTTGTGGTTGAGGTCTGACGCCCCGGCGCTCGTGCCCGGGCCGTAGCACCAGCGCGACCACGACCAGCACCAGGATTCCCGCGCCCGCGAACGCGAAGGCGGTGCGCGGGGAGCCGAGCACGGTCAGCAGGCCGCCGAGCAGGAAACCGATGCCCGGCATCGCGGCGCCGAGCGACTCCAGCAGGCCGGACATGCGGGCCTGGAACTCGGTCGGCGTGGCCTCCTGCAGCGCGGTCATCACCGCCACCCACTGGATGCCGTTGCCGGCGCCGCCGATCACCGACATCGCGCACGCCACCCACAGCACGCCCGCCTGGGACATGCCGAGGTAGGCGAGGCCGACGAGCGCGCTCGACACCACGATCAGCCCGAACCCGGACCGGTGCTTGAGGCCGATGTAGAGCAGGCTGCCGAGCACGATGCCGGCGCCCCACGCGCTCAGCAACAGCCCGAAACCCGCGCTGGTCGTGCCCAGCGACTCCTTCGCGTAGATCACTTCGATCGGGACCACGACCGTGAAGCAGATGAGCGCCAGCGCCTGTCCGAGCAACAACGTGCGGATCGTCCGGTCTCCGCGCGCGAACGCGATGCCGTCCCGGAAGCGGCGGTACCACGACTCATAGGCGTGGTGCTCGATCCGCGGCAGATCGCGCGCCGTCGCCAGCCACACGGCGATCACCAGGAACGAGCCCGCGTCCACGAACAGCGCGGCGGAGACGCCGAAGGCCGCGATCAACCCGCCCGCGATCGCCGCTCCGAACACCGACGCGGCCGCGAACCCCAGGTTCATCAGCGCGTTGCCCTCAGCGATCAGCGCGTGCGGTTGCAGCGCGGCCGCGACCGCCCCGCGCGTGAGCCCGCGGCCCGTGATCGCGAGCGTCCCGTCGACCAGCCCGAGCAACAACACGAGGGGGAGGAAGAACCGGTCCCCGATGGCGAGGAACCCGAGCGCCGCGAACACGATCGCCTCGATCACATAGATGGCGGGAAGCGCGCGCCTGAGCGAGAACCGGTCCAGATGCGCGGTCAGCCCGGTGGCGAACAGCGCGGGTAAGAACTTCGCGACCAGGAAGAACCCGGCGGTGGGGGCGACGTCGCCGGTCCGGTCGAAGACGAGCACCGACAGGGCCACGACCCCGATCGAGTCCCCCAAGTCATTGACCGTGTACGACCCCAGCAACCGGCCGAATGGCCGCACCTGCAGCGGTTCGAAGCGCCTCCGCACTCTGGCGCACTGTACCCCGGCAGCGCCGATGCGAACGGTGTCGTCCGATCGGGGATCGCGGGGGCTGCGGATTTTGCGCTCTCTGCCGATGACCGGGTGGTATGCGCTCGCGCCAACTCACCATTGCGATCGTCGCTGCGGTCGTACTCGCCGCCGCGGTGGTCGGTGCGCTCCTGACCAGCCGAGCCGAGGACTGGCAGCCCCTGTCGCTGGTCGGCATATCTTCCTGTACATCCTGCGCACGAGCGTCCAGGCCCAAGAGCGCGGCGAGGAGCTCGAGACGCGCACGCGCGAACTGGCCTCACTGCAGATGGGTCTGCTGTCGACGGTGGTGCAGACGCTGAACACCCCCTCTCCATCGGCATTCGCGGCCGCGGCTTGAGGGTTTGGCAGGTTCTAGCCGGCGGCCGGGAACCGCACTACGAAGCGGGCTCCGCGCCCGTCAAGCGGGGGCTCGAGCGTGACCGTGCCCTGGTGGCTCTCGGCGACCGCCTTGACGATCGCCAGGCCGAGCCCGGATGAGCCGCTCCGATCGCCGTGCGCGCGGAAGAATCGCTCGAAGACCTTCTCGCGGAGCTCCGGGACGATTCCGGGCCCGTCGTCCTCGACCGCGAGCACGACGTGGCCGTTCTGGCGCTCGACGCTGGCCTCGATCGCCGTGCCCGGGTCGGTGTGGCGCAGCGCGTTCTCCATCAGGTTCAGCACGAGCCGGTGCAGCTCGTCCTGCACGCCCACGACCTCGGCGCCCGGCGCGGCCGTGATCGAGATGTCGTGATCGCCCGCCACGGGCTCGAGCTCGGCGGCGGCCGCGGCCACGACCTCCGCCATGTCCACGGGGCGGTGCTGGATCGGCGTGCGGCCCGCGTCCTGGCGGGCGAGCAGCAGCAGGTCGGCGACCAGGCGCCGCATCCGCTTGCTCGAGCGCAGGGCGGAGGCGGCGGCCTCCTTGTGCTCGCCCGTGAGGGTCTCCTCGAGCAGCTCGAGGTTCGCGAGCACCGAGGTGAGCGGGGTGCGCAGCTCGTGCGAGGCGTCGGCCACGAACTCGCGCTGGCGGGCCAGGGTCGCCGCGGTCTCCGCGCGTTCCGTCTCCAGCGACTGGAGCATCTCCTCGAACGTCGTGGCCAGCTCGGCCACCTCGTCGTCGGCCACGGGGCGAGGGATGCTCACCGTCGCGTCACGCGTGCGCTCGACCTCGCGGGCGGTGGCGGTGAGCTCGGCGATCGGCTCCATCGCCCGGCGCGCGGTGGCCAGGCCGGCGAGCAACGACAGCGCGGCGCCGCCGAGCACGCCCAGCCCGAGGAACACCTTCACGCGGTTGGCCGTGGCGCGCACGTCGGAGCTCCGGCGCGCGTACTGGATGCCCATCAGGTAGTAGTTGGCGGTGCCGGGATACAGGCGCAGCTCGCGCGTCTCGACCCGCCACCCATCCACGTCCTTGCGCTCCGGGTTGGGCGCGCCGAAGCTCGGCGCGTTGGAGGAGCCGTCGAACCGGCGCCCGTCGGGGTAGACCACCCGGATCGCCGCGTTGGTGGACGAGGCGTAGGGGTCCAGCGGCACCGTGGCGTTGAACCTCTGCTTGCCGGTCTTCGGGTCGCGGCCACAGGTAGTCGTACTGGAGCTTCTGCTCCAGCCGGTCCGCCGCGCTGGCCACCTGGCGGTTGAAATCGCTGTAGATGGCCCGCGTCGTGAGCGTGCCGACGATCACGGCGAAGCCGAGCAGGATGACCAGCGTGAGCGCGGCGCTGCCGCCGGCGAGCCGCCAGCGGATGGGCTGCCGCTTATACGCGGAGTACGTAGCCCGCGCCGCGGACCGTGTGGAGGAGACGGGGCTCGCCACCGGCTTCGAGCTTTCTTCTGAGGTTGGACACGAACACCTCGATGGTGTTCGTGATGGAGAACGGGTCGTAGCCCCAGACCTCGTCGAGCAACTTCTGGCGGCTGATCACCAGGCGCTCGTTGCGCATCAGGTACTCGAGGAGCTCGAACTCGCGCTGCGTCAGGTCGATCTGACGGTCTGCGCGTTGTACCTCGTGCGTATCGGGGTTCAACGTCAGGTCGCCGACGCGCAGCGGGGCCATCCCGCGGGGCGGGCGCCGGCGCAGCAGCGCGCGCAACCGGGCGAGCAGCTCTTGGCGCTCGAACGGTTTGACGAGGTAGTCGTCGGCGCCGACGTCCAGCCCGGCCACGCGCGACTCGAGCGCGTCACGGGCCGTGAGCATCAGGATCGGCGTGTCGTCGCCGTCCTCGCGCAGGCGCTTGGCGACGTCGATGCCGTCCAGGCGCGGGAGCCCGAGGTCCAGCACGATGATGTCCGGGAGGAACGCGTGCGCTTCGTCGAGCCCGCGCACACCGTCCGCGGCGAGCTTGACTTCATAGCCCTCGAGGCGCAGCGAGCGCTGCAGGACCTGGGCGATCTCCTCGTCGTCTTCGACGACGAGCACACGCACGGGACGGCTGGCGGCATCCATTCCTAAAGATGGTACGCCCCCGAGCCGCGGAACGGCCCGACGTTTTAGCTGCTCCTGAGCAACGCACCGTGAGCAGGGGAGCGGCCGCGCGCGTCGAAGGGGCGGGGGCCAGATGCCTGCCGCGAAGAAGAAGCCCAAGAAGAAGCCTGCCGCTCGCGCGCGTCGCTCGTCGTCGCCGCGCGGACTGCCGACGCTCGACCAGCGTCAGCTCGACCTGATCGGCCTGGGCCTCGTCGGCCTCGGCCTGTTCTTCGGATTCCTGGTCTATGCCGGCTGGGAAGGCGGGCAGGTCGGCTCGCAGGCCGTCGAGGCCCTGAAGTGGCTGCTCGGCGCCGCGCACTATCTCGTGCCGGTGGCGCTCGTCGCGGGCGGCGCGATCGTCGTGTTGCGCCCGGTGCTGCCCGCCGTGCGGCCGTTCCGCTCGGGCGCGATCTGCCTCTTCCTGGCCGTGACCCTGGCGCTGTCGGCCGGGACGCTCGGCGTCGGGCCGGAGGGCGTGCGCCCGGACTGGTGGGACGCGGAGTGGGTCAAGACCCGCGGCGGCATGGTGGGGGAGACCTTCGACTGGGGGCTCGAGACGCTGTTCGGCGCCGTCGGCGCGCACATCGTCGCGATCTTCCTGTTCATCGCGGGCGTGCTGCTGCTCACGGGCGCGTCCGTCGCGAGCGTCATCAAGTTCACGTCGGACTCGGTGTCCTCGACCACGCGCGAGCTGCGCACGGCCGCCGCGAAGGCGCCGCGCCCGCGGCCCCGTCCGCGCGTGCGGGACGATCTGGCGACGCTCGAGCGCTCCACGCGGGTGAAGGTGTCGACCAAGGCGCCGCCGGCGGAGATCGACGAGCCGCCAGAGTACGACTCGCTGTGGGACTCGCCGAGATCGAGGCGGCCGAACCGTCGAGCCGGCACGTCGACGAGCGAGCGAGTTCGGCGCGGAGCCGTCGGACCCGCCGAGCGACCCCGTCGCCGAACTCGACAGTGATTCGCCCCCTGGGCGAATCACCGAGATCGAGGAGGTCCCCGAGCTCGAGCGGCTCGCCGAGGACCAGGATGAGGAAGGCGTCATGCGCGGCCCGGCCAAGCCGGTCGACCCCGAGCAGCTCACGCCCCAGGGGCGCTATCGCCCCGAGGTCACCGATTCACCCGACTTCGTCTGGCAGGTCCCGGACGCTCACGCGCTCACGCGCTCGACCGAGGACCAGTCGCGCCCGGACACCGCCGGCCAGGAGAAGGTCGCCGCGCAGCTGCTGGAAGCGCTCGCGCACTTCAAGATCGAGGCCAAGGTCATCGGCATGGTGGCCGGCCCGCACATCACCCGCTACGAGCTGCGGCTCGCCCCGGGCATCAAGGTGGGCAAGGTCGCGCAGCTCAAGGACGACCTCGCCTACGCGCTGGCCGCGGCCGACATCCGCATCCTGGCGCCGATCCCGGGCAAGCAGGCCGTCGGCATCGAGGTGCCCAACGCGCGCCGCCGGATCGTGCATCTCGGCGACATCTACGGGCAGCCGCCCGAGGACTGGTCGCCGCTCACCGTGTGGCTCGGCAAGGACGTCGCGGGCCGCGCGATCGGCGCCGACCTCGCCAAGATGCCGCATCTGCTCGTCGCCGGCACCACCGGCGCGGGCAAGTCCGCGTGCGTGAACGCGATGCTCTCCTCGATCCTGCTGCGCGCGACGCCGCACGAGGTGCGGATGGTGCTCGTGGACCCCAAGCAGGTCGAGCTCACGCACTACGACTCGATCCCGCACCTGCTGACGCCCGTGATCACCTCGCCCAAGCAGGCCGCGGTCGCGCTGCAGAACCTCGTGCGCGAGATGGAGCAGCGCTACGGCGCGATGGCGCTGGCCCGCACACGGACGCTGAAGGACCTCAACAAGGTCCGCGCCACCCGCGACCAGCCGCCGCTCCCGTACATCCTGTGCGTGATCGACGAGCTCGCGGACCTGATGATGGTCGCCCCGGCCGACGTCGAGGACTCGATCATCCGCATCGCCCAGAAGGCGCGCGCGGTCGGTATCCATCTCGTCCTGGCCACGCAGTCCCCACGCGTGGACGTCATCACGGGCATGATCAAGGCCAACGTGCCGTCGCGGATCGCGTTCGCGGTCTCCTCGCAGACGGACTCGCGCGTGATCCTCGACCAGAACGGCGCCGAGGCGCTGCTCGGCATGGGCGACATGCTCTTCTCGCCGGTCGGCTCCTCCCGGCTCCAGCGCATCCAGGGCGCGTTCATCGACGAGCCGCAGATCGAGGCCATCACCGACGCCTGGCGCGACCAGGGCGAGCCCGAGCTGCGCGCGGACCTGCTCGAAGCCGTCGAAGACGAACCGGAGCAGCCGGAGAAGGAGCCGGACGAGTTCGATCCGGACGAGGACCCGCTGCTGGAGGACGCGATCCGGCTCGTTGCGGAGATGCAGACGGCCTCCACGTCGATGCTGCAACGTCGCTTGCGTCTTGGCTACACGCGAGCCGGGAGACTGATCGACATGCTCGAGCGCCGCGGCGTGATCTCCGGATATGAAGGTTCCAAGCCGCGTCAGGTGCTCGTGACCGAAGCCGACGTGCCGCGTGTGCTCGAGGCGTTGTCCGCCTCACCGGCGAAAGTGCCGGACGACGAAGTCAGCGGCGACTGAGGCGCTTGTAGCCTCGTAGAAGCTGATGCCGGAGATCGGTGAGACGCTTCGAGAGACGCGGATGCGCCGCCGTATCGACATGACAGAGGTCGAGGCGGCGACGAAGATCCGTGCCAAGTACCTGCGCGCCCTCGAGAACGAGGAATGGGACCTGCTGCCCGGACCCACGTTCGTCAAGACGTTCCTGCGGACGTACGCGGAGTACCTCGACCTGGACCCACGCTTGCTCGTGGAGGAGTACCGCCAGCGGTTCGAGCGGCCGGCGACGCAGGACCTGACGCCGTTCCGGCCCAACCGGGGCGGAGGCCGTCAGCGCCAGCGCCAACGGCGGCCGATCGGCCCGTTCGTGGTGGTCGGTCTCGGGATCCTGATCGTGCTCGGCGCGCTGTACATCCTCGGCCGCCAGGGCGCGAACGACCCCGAGGAGGGGAAGACGGTGGCCACGCCGACCGCGACGCCGACCGCGACCGCCACGCCCACACCGACGGCGTCCAAGAAAAAGAAGAAGGCCGCGCCCGCGCGGGTCGCGTTGAAGCTCACCGCGACGGACCGCGTCTACGTCTGCCTGGTCGACGCCACCGGCAAGGCCGTGGTCAATGGCGAGTACCTCGAGAAGGGCGCGAGCACGAAGACGTTCCGCTCCCGCTACTTCCGCGTCAACTTCGGCAACAGCTCGGTGCGGATGAGCTACGGCGGCAAGCGCTACTCCCCGGCCAACATCGGCCAGCCGATCGGCTACGAGCTGCGGTCGGGCAAGAAGCCCAAGCGGCTCAAGGAATCGGTGCGGACGGGGCTCTGCGCCACTTGAGCGTTCGCGCGGGCATCATCGTCACCGGCACCGAAGTGCTGTCGGGGCTGATCCGCGACGCCAACGGGCCCTGGCTGTCCGAGGCGCTGCGCGGGTTCGGCGTGGAGCTCACGCAGATCGTCGTGGTCGGCGACCGCCCGGACGACCTCCGACGCGCGCTCGACTTCTTCGCGGACGTCGACCTGGTGCTGACCAGCGGTGGCCTCGGGCCCACCGCGGACGATCTCACGGCCGAGGTGGTCGCCGGGTGGGCGGGCACGACGATGGTGCTGGACGAGGCGCTGGAGGAGCGGATCTGGGCGATCGTCAACTCGCTGCGCAAGCGGATCGGGGGCGAAGAGGCGCCGATGCGGGCCGGCGCGCGCAAGCAGGCCCACGTGCCGGTCGGCGCCGTCGTGCTGGAGCCCAAGGGCACCGCGCCGGGGTTCCTGGTCGGCACGTCGCCGGTGGTCGCCGTGCTGCCCGGGCCCGCCGCGCGAGCTGCAGCGGATGTGGGCCGACGCGGTTGAGATCGAGCCCTTGGCGGGGCTGCTGCGCAGCGCCGGGACGCTGGAGCGGCGGATCCTGCGGTTCTTCCCGTTGAGCGAGCCGCAGATCGCGGCGACGCTGCGCGAGCTGGATGCCGACGCGCTGCCGTTCGAGGTGACCACGTGCCTGCGTCGCGGCGAGCTCGAAGTGGCGACGGTCTACCGGCCCGCCGAGGCGGACGCCTACGCGTCGTTTGAAGCGGCCATCCGCGAACGCCACGGCGACGTCCTCTTCTCCGACGACGACGCGACGATCGACGAGGTCATCGCCCGCGCGCTGTCCGGGTTGACGGTCGCCACGGCCGAGTCCTGCACGGGTGGGCTGATGGCGGGGCGGCTGACCGACCTCGCCGGCTCCTCCGCCTACGTGCTCGGTGGGGTGGTGGTGTACTCGAACGAGGCCAAGACGGAGTTCGCGGACGTTGATCCGGCGCTGATCGCGGCGCACGGGGCGGTGTCGCCGGAGGTGGCGCGGGCGCTCGCCGCCGGTGCGGCCGTCTCGCTTCGGCGCGGATCTCGGGATCGGGATCACGGGGATCGCCGGGCCGGGCGGCGGGACGCCGGACAAGCCGGTGGGGACCGTGTGTCTCTGTGTGTCGTCGGCTTGGGGTGTGGAGGAGCGGGTCGTCCGGCTCCCGGGCTCGCGTGCCGACGTGCGGGACCGCACGACGACGGTGGCGCTCCACATGCTGCGTGGACTGCTGGCGTCGGCCCCGTAGAACGGCTCACCGAGGGGGAAGGGAGCGGCGTTTCCGCCCCGCGGCGCGAACATCGTCCCTCGAGCCCCGCGTGGCACGCTCGCTGTGGCGTGCCGCTCTCAGTCAAGTTACGGGCACCGGAAATCGCGAGGGGCGGTTGTGGTCGCTTCGAGCGCCTCCACGTCCGGTCGATCGTGCTCGATCACGACCGCGCTCCGAACAAAGGGGTGTGCACGAACGTCACGTCTCCCAGAGCGAACGTTTGTTCATCACCCCCTGCCAGCGCGTGTTCGTTTCCGCGAGATCCGCAGGAGGCCGGCGGACGAGCGCGGCGCCCCACGAAATGTCAGTGGCCCGTACCTTGACTGAGAGCGGCACGCCAATCCGGCCGTGCCACGCGGAGCCCGGAGGCGATGTTCGCGCCACGCGAGCCAAACGCCGCTCCCTTCCCCCTCGATGCCCGCCGTGCAACGCCTTTTCGTCGCCCTCGACCTCCCGGACGGAATCCGCGCCACCCTCGCCGCGACTCCGATCGACCGAGACGACGTGGCGCCCGATCCCCGAAGCCGAAGCCTCCACGTCACCCTCGCGTTCCTCGGCAACCGCCCCGAGACCGACGTCGACCTCATCCGTCCCGATCATCGAAGCCGAGCACGACGCCCCACCACTCGCGCTCGGCCGCATTCTCACCCTCAAACGCGTCCTCGCGGCGGAGATCACGGGCGACCTGAACGCCCTCCAAGCCCGCATCGCCGCCGCCCTCCAGGCAAGCCGGCGTCTACACCCCCGAGACCCGCCCGTTCCGCCCGCACGTCACGCTCGCCCGCCTGCGCCCGCGCACCAAACCGCCGCGCGGCACCACCCTCACGCTCGAGCCGCGCTCCTTCCACGGCGAAGCGGTGACCCTCTACGCGTCCCGACTTCACCCGGATGGCGCGCGCTATGAGGCGCTCGTCACGTCGCAGCCTCGGCTACATTCAGCCTTGATGCGGAGGCTCATCCTTGGGGCGCTGCTCGCCCTTGCGGCGCTCACGGCCCTCCCGACGACGGCGAACGCCGCGCTGAACTGGCGTTCGTGCGTCGACTTCGACGGCATCCAGTGCGCGACCCTGGACGTCCCGCTCGACCGGGCGAACACCATGCCGGGCACGGTCCCGCTCAGGATCGCCCGCGCGGGCCGCAAGTCCGGTCCCACGCTGATGTACCTGTCGGGCGGTCCCGGCGGTGCGGGTGTGAGCGAGATGCTCGGCGTGCTTTCCGCGCTCCCGGACCTGGAGCGCCGCTTCCGCCTCATCGGCTACGACCAGCGGGGCACCGGCCGCTCCGGGCTGCTGCGCTGCCCGCGATTGGAGAAGGACCCGTACCTGCGCGACACGGGCGCGGCGGAGGAATGCGCGAACCGGATCGGCCCGGCGCGGCGCTTCTACACGACGCCCGACTCCGTGCTCGACATGGAGGCGATCCGCCAGCAGCTCGGCGTCGACAAGCTCACGCTGTTCGGCATCTCCTACGGGACCGAGCTCGCCGTGGCCTACGCCCGCGCCTATCCGCAGCACGTGCAGCGGCTCGTCCTGGACTCCGTCGTCGACTACGACGACCGTGACCCGTTCGCGACCGTCCTGTTCCGCGCGATGGGCCCGTCACTGAAGTCGCTCTGCCCGGGCGGCTGCCGCGGCATCTCCACGGACCCGGGCGCCGACCTCGGCAAGCTCGTCGCCCAGCTGCGCGCGACGCCGCTGCAGGCCTTCGCCTACGACGAGCAGGGCCGCTCGACCCGCGTGAAGATCACGCCCACGGCGCTGTTCGACCTGATGCTGCTGACCGACTACCTGCCGGCGCTGCGAGCGGCGATCCCGGCCGGCGTCCAAGCGGCCTTGAAGGGCGACGGCGCGCTGCTCGCCCGCCTCATCCGCGAGGGCAAGCGCCTCGAGGGCTTCGGCTCGCCGCGGGACTTCTCGGTCGCGCGCTACGCGACCGTGTGCGAGACGACGCCGCTGCCGTGGGACGCGGGCACGCCGATCGAGGCGCGCCCGGCGATCACGCAGCAGCGGATCGCCGCGCTTGCGCCGACCGCGTTCGCGCCGTTCGATCCCGCGATCGTCGTCGAGGACGAGATCGACCTGTGCCTGCGCTGGCCCGACGTGCCGCGCCCCGTGCTCGACGTCCCGCCGCCGCCGTACCCGACCGTGCCGACGCTGATCCTGCAGGGTCGCGAGGACCTCCGCACCCCGCCGGAGTGGTCGCAGCGGCTCGCGGAGCGGATTCCGGGCTCGCACCGGATCGTCATCCCCGGCGTCGGCCACTCCACCGTCAGCGACCCACGCGACTGCGCCGCCGAAGCGATCCTGCGGTTCGTGGCCAACCGCACGCCGCCCAAGACGTGCCGGCGCGTCCAGACCGGCGTGCCCGCGGTGGCGTCGGCGCCCGCGTCGTTCGAGTCGCTGCGCGGCGTGAGCGGCTACCCGCGCAAGGTCGGCCGGACGCTCCGGGCGGTGCTGGCGACGATCAACGACCTCGACCTCGTGCTCTCCCCGGCGACGCTGACCGCCAGCGGCGGTGGCCTGCGCGGCGGCTCGTGGGGGATCGAAGGCCGCCGGCTCATCCTGCGCGACTACCAGGCCGTGACGGGCGTGACGGTCAGCGGCGGGGGAGACCTCACGCGCTCGCTCACGTTCCGGATCGCGGGCACCAAGGCCGCCAAGGGAACCCTCGTGCTGAGCAGCCGCGGGCTGATCGGCCGGGCCGGTGGCAAGAAGGTCGTGTTGCGGCTCGACGTCCGCGCAGGCGAGCGTCCTGCACGACGACTTGCGGGTTCGCGCGTTGGCGCGCTGACAGACCGGGATCCGGTAGCCCCGGGCGGCGCACACGTTCCTGCCGCGGTGGGAGCAACTAGAGCGCGTAAGCGGGCTGCCTTGGCGAGTTTCCGTGACGAGCACGTGAACGAGCAGGTGGCTCGCGCGTGCCGCGCTTGGAGGTGGCGGACGCGGTCGAGCTGGCGCGGGTGCTGCGCACGACGAGGACGCGCGACGGCGCTTCGCGTTCGTGCGATCTCGCACGCCGCGATGTTCCGCGACCCGCACAGTTCGCGCTGCTCGAGCACGAGCTGCTCCCAGAGGTTGCTGGCGGGTGGCGGGCGCGTGAGCGCGTGGTCGGCGGGCTGCTCGGACGGATCGGAGCTGTATTCGCTGGGTGTGCTGCTCGAACGGCTCGGCGCGCTCGAGCGCGCATTGCTGCTCGGCAGCGATTTGCTGGAAGAGAACCTCGCGATTGCGCAAGTCGGGGCGTTCGACGGCGTTTCGGATGCTGTGCGCGCGCGGGTGCGGTTAGAACAGCGGGATCTGGACGGCGGACGGCCCGCCGCCCGGGCGTGGCGGCTCGTGCTGTGCCGCAACGTCGCGATCTACATGACCGCCGGCGGCCCGCGACGCGGCTCTACAGCACGCTGGTCGCCGCGCATGGCGCGCCGCGGCGTGCTCGCTGCTCGGACGCAGCGAGCGGCTGCATCGATCCGGCGCCTACGGGCTGCGCGCAGATCGCCCCGCACGCCTATGAACGAGTGGGAGGATGACCAGACGGCACGATCCTCGGCTCGCTGGGCCTGCTCGGGATCATCGTCGCCGTCATCAGCTTGCTAGACGATGGGCGATCGCACGCCAGCGGGAGACGCGCGAATCGTGCCTTGGGAGTCCCAGGCCGTGATCGCCGCGGCCAACCTCACCCAGCAGCGGCTGCTCGCCGTCCAGACCAACATCCGCGGATACCTCATCAGCGGCAACGAGACGCTGCTGCAGGACTACCAGGAAGCGCGCGGCCGCGCTGCCCGGACGCGACGCTCGCGCTCGTAGTTTAGTCTTTGTTCACGCGTCGGTGGCGTGAGCACCGACGCGTTCGCGGTCGACGAGACCGATGACCGTGCTGCGGCTGGCCGGCCAGGCGGCGACCGCGTTGGCGGAGGCCGATGCGCTCGAGCAGCGAAGGCTGGCTGTCGCAGGTCAACGCGGCCGTGCTCGACGGCGTGCGGGAGGGGCTTGCGCTGGTGGGGCTCGACCACGAGCTCGTGTTCGCCAACGCGGCGATGGAGCAGCTCGCGACGCGGCATGTCGATGCCGATCGGCGCGGCGATCGGTGCCGACCGCGGAGCCTGTCCGCCGAGTTCGACGGCGAGTCCTACTTCGCCGACTGGGAGGCCGATGCTCGCGGACTCCGACGAGCCGACGGCAGACGAGCTCGACTGTCTCCGGGTTCGTGCTGGAGCGCTACACGGCGCCGATCGACGACGCGCGGGCGCGCGGATCGGCCGCCTGGTGGTGCTCCGCGACGTCACCCGCGAGCGCGAGGTGGACCAGCTCAAGTCGACGCTCATGCAGACCGTCTCGCACGAGCTGCGCACGCCGCTGGCGTCGGTCGATGGGCTACACGGAGCTGCTGCGCACGCGTCGGCTCGACGCCGGACTCGCGGTCGAGATCCTCGGCACCGTCCACCGCGAGGCCAAGCGGCTGTCCTCGCTGATCGACGACTTCCTCGACCTGCAGACGATCGAGGAGCGGCGGCTGGAGCTCGTGCGGGCGCCGTTCGACATGGGGGCGTTGCTGGAGGAGTCCGTGGCGGTGTTCGCCGGGCAGAGCGAGGCGCATCGGCTCGAGCTGACGCCCTGTGAGTCGCCGGTGACGGCGCTCGGCGACCGGGCGCGCGTGGCCCAGGTGATCGCGAACCTGCTCTCGAACGCGATCAAGTACTCGCCGGACGGGGGCGTGGTGCGGGTGGATGCGACCTGCGCGGACAGGTGTCGTGCGGGTGGCCGTGGCCGACGAAGGGCTGGGCATTCCGCGCGGCTTCGCAGTCGAGGATCTTCGAGAAGTTCTACCGGTCTACCCACGGCCTGACACAAAACTGTTCGGAATGTGTGCCAAAAGCGCACAGACGTTCGTGTCCGTCCGACCGTACCCCTAGCGTGCACGGTCATGAGCAACCAGGAGCCCTCAAAGGCACGTGATACAGCCCTGCAGGGCGCCCTTTCCCAGATCGAGCGGCAATTCGGCAAGGGCTCGGTCATGCGGATGGGTGATCCGGGTGCTCAGGTCAAGTGCGAGGCGATTCCCACGGGAGCGCTGTCGCTGGACCTTGCATTGGGCATCGGTGGCATCCCGCGGGGCCGCATCGTCGAGGTCTTCGGCCCTGAGTCCTCGGGTAAGACGACGCTGATCTACCACATCATCGCCGAAGCGCAGAAGCTCGGCGGCGTGTGTGCGTTCATCGACGCCGAGCACGCGATGGACCCGCTGTACGCCCAGCGGATCGGCGTCAACATCGACGAGCTGCTCGTCTCTCAGCCCGACTACGGCGAGCAGGCGCTGGAGATCGCGGACATGCTCGTCCGCTCCGGCGCCGTCGACGTGGTGGCCGTGGACTCCGTGGCGGCGCTGACGCCGCGGTCGGAGCTCGAGGGCCAGATGGGCGATCAGACCGTCGGTCTGCAGGCCCGCATGATGTCCCAGGCCATGCGCAAGCTCGCCGGCAACCTGAATCGCACCCAGACGCTCTGCATCTTCACGAACCAGATCCGCGAGAAGGTCGGCGTCATGTTCGGCTCGCCGGAGACCCAGCCGGGTGGCCGCGCGCTGAAGTTCTACGCCTCCCAGCGGCTGGACATCCGCCGCATCGAGACGCTGAAGGACGGCACCGAGGCCGTCGGCAACCGCGTCCGCGTGAAGGTCGTCAAGAACAAGGTCGCCGCCCCGTTCCGCCAGGCGGAGTTCGACATCGAGTTCGGCAGGGGCATCTCCAGCTCGGGCTGCATCCTGGATCTCGGCATCGAGCACTCGATCGTCTCCAAGTCCGGCTCCTTCTTCTCCTACGGCGACGAGCGCCTCGGCCAGGGCCGCGCCAACGCCAAGGGCTATCTGGACACCCATCCCGAGGTGGCCAAGGAGATCGAGGGCAAGGTCTACGAGGTCCTCGGCGTCAACCAGGACCTCGTCACGCCCATCGAGGGAGACCCCAAGAAGGCCGCGGCCCTCGTCGGCGCCTAGGCAAGCATGGGCAGCGCCGCGGAGCCGGATCACACCGCCCCCGCAACCCCGCAGGCAGGGTCCTCCGCCGACACGGAGGCCTCGCCCGGCGCCGCCCACCCGGGCACCCCCGCCGCCGCGTCCCGCGGCGGCGGAGCCCCGCCCACCACCTCTGCCGCGGCCTCTCCGCCCGGCCCTGCCGCCGCCCCTTCGGACGCGGCCTCTCCGGCCGGCGCTTCCGCTGCCTCTTCGCCCGGCCCCGCCAGCGCGACCGCCGCGGACGCTTCGCCCGGCCCCGCCGACGGCGCGCAGCTCGCGCTCGACGCGTTGGCGTCCGAGTCGCTCGGCGCGCTCGCCGCCGAGCCGCCCGCCGCGACCGAGCTCCAGCTCCGCGAGGAGGCGTTCAACACGGCCTGGCGGTTTCTCGCCCGGCGCGAGCGCACCGAGGCCGAGGTCCGGGCGCGGCTGGAGCGCAACGACGTCGAGGCGCCGCTGATCGACGAGGTGCTCGACGAGCTCATGTCCGGCGGGTACGTCGACGATGCGGGCTACGCCACCCGCTTCGCCGAGGACCGGCGCAACCTGGACGGGTGGGGTGCCGATCGGATCGAGCGGCGCCTGCGCGAGCTCGGCGTCGAGCGTCACCACATCGCCGCCGCGCTCGCGGCCGGCGATCACGACGAACTCGCCGCCGCGACCGCGCTCCTCGCGCGCCGCTACCCGATCCCGCCCGACACCCCGAGGGACCTCGAGAAGGCGCTCGGGTTCCTCATCCGCAAAGGGTTCGATCTCGAACTCGCGCACGACGCGCTCCGCCGCCACGCGGCCGCCGCCGTCGAGCGCTGACAGGCCGAGCCTCGCCCTGCGGGCTCGTTCGGCTGGGAGTTATCGCCCAGGGGGCGAGAACGTCCCGCGCACGGCAACCGTGAAGCGGGTGGGTGGGCCGTGTCGGTCACTCGTTGCGTGCGACCAGCTGCGGTACTACGATCCGCCGCAGCGACAGACCGGGTCCGTGCGGACCCACCTGAAACCAGCAGCAAATAACCGAAATTCACCAGCGATTCAGCAGCTTCAGACTTGACGGCCACGAGACAACCTTCCGGGCGAGAGCGCCCACCGTGCGGGCTCAGACGCCTGGCACGGCCCCTTCGAACAACCACGCAACAAGCCGCTCTCTGACGCGGCGGCCGCGCGCCGCCCTTTAGTGCTGATCCTCGCTCCCGGGCCCCCGGGCCGACCCGATCTGCCGCCTCATGAAATCGAAGCATCGGATCTCGCCGCGCCCTGCAGGGCGGCGTTCGGAGAGAGGACACTGGACAATGGAAATCGTGATCGCGGCGGCCGTACTCGCGGCTGGCTTAGTGGTCGCGGCGCTGCTCTTGGTGAAACGGGCCCCCGGGCTCGTTGCCGCCGGGGGCGCCTCGCACACCGCATCGCGCCCGACGAGCGGCCCCAAGCCGGCGGTCGCCGCCCCTGAGAAGGCGGACCACGCCGCCCTGGAGCACCGGCAGGAGATCGGTCGTCTCGAGGAGCGCCTCGTCGGCCGTGAAGCGGCGCTGGACGCGCGCGCCGCCGAGCTCGAGACCCAGGCGGAGACGCTCGCCCGCCGCGAGCAGGAGGCCGCCGAAGCCCACGAGCGCCACGTCAATGCGCTCGAGCGCACGTCCGGCTACTCCGCCTCCCAGGCCAAGCAGCTCCTGCTCAAGGAGCTCGAGGACCAGATCCGTCACGATTCCGCCCGCCTCGTCCGCCAGATCGAGGAGGAGACCAAGCGCGACGCCGACCGGCGCGTGCGCAACATCCTCGCCGTCGTCATGCAGCGCCTCGCCGCCGGCCACGCCGCCGAGACGACCGTCAGCGTCGTCCAGCTGCCCGCCGACGACATGAAGGGCCGCATCATCGGCCGCGAAGGCCGCAACATCCGCGCCCTCGAGCACCTCACCGGCGTCGACTTCATCATCGACGACACCCCGAACGCCGTCATCCTGTCCGGCTTCGACGGCGTCCGCCGCGAGATCGCCCGCATGACGCTCGAGAAGCTCCTGCAGGACGGCCGCATCCACCCGGCCCGGATCGAGGAGACCTACTACCAGGCCAAGTCGGAGCTCGAGTCCCACATCATCGAGTCCGGTGAGGCCGCCGCGCTGGAGTCCAACGTCCAGGGTCTGGACGCCGAGCTCATCCGCATCCTCGGCCGCCTCAAGTACCGCACGAGCTACGGCCAGAACGTGCTCGCGCACTCGGTCGAGTGCGCCCACCTCGCCGCGATGATGGCCGAGGAGCTCGGCGCGTCCCCCAAGACCGCCCGCCGCGCCGCGCTCCTGCACGACATCGGCAAGGCCGTCAGCCACGAGGTCGAGGGCCCGCACGCGCTCGTGGGCGGCGACCTGGCCCGTCGGCACGGCGAGTCCGAGGCCGTCGCGCACGCGATGGAGGCCCATCACAACGAGGTCGAGCCGCAGACCGTCGAGGCCGTGCTCGTCCAGGCCGCCGACGCGCTCTCCGGCGCCCGCCCGGGCGCCCGCGGCGAGTCGCTCGAGCAGTACGTCAAGCGCCTGCGCGACCTCGAGCAGATCGCCACGCGCCACGACGGCGTCGACAAGGTCTACGCCATGCAGGCCGGCCGCGAGATCCGCGTCATGGTCGTGCCCGGCACGCTCGACGACGACGGCGCGGTGCTGCTGTCCCACGAGATCGCCCGCGAGATCGAGCAGGAGCTCGAGTACCCGGGCCAGATCAAGGTCACCGTCATCCGCGAGTCACGCGCCACCGACTACGCGCGCTGAGCCAGCCCACGGCCGGACCGTCGAGCGTGAGCCGCTCGACGTTCCGGCCACGGGCCTGCGAGGTACGCTGTTCCGCGGTCATGAAGCGCTTCCACGTCACCACTTTCGGCTGCCAGATGAACGAGCACGACTCCGAGCGCATGAAGGGCATGCTCGAGTCGCTCGGGTACTCCGAGGTGCCGGAGCGCGAGGAGGCGGATCTGATCCTCTTCAACACGTGCTCGATCCGCGAGAAGGCGGACGAGCGGTTCGTGTCCCACCTGTACGAGGCGCGGGCGCTCAAGCGGCGTGATCCGGAGCGCGTGATCGGCGTCGGTGGGTGCTGGGCGCAGTCCGTCAAGGACCAGGTCTTCCGCGACTACCCGTTCGTGGACGTCGCCTTCGGGCCCGGCCAGGTGCACAAGCTCGCCGAGTTCCTGACCTCGGACTCGCTGACGGCGCAGGGCTTCTTCGAGTTCGAGGGCTTCACCGGGCACCTGCCGCACAAGCGCGCCCGGGACCTGCACGCCTGGGTGCAGATCAGCGCCGGCTGCAACATGAAGTGCTCGTACTGCATCGTGCCTTCCACGCGGGGTCGTGAGGTCTCGCGGCCGTTCGAGGAACTGGTGGACGAGGTGCGTCTGCTGGCGGCGGAAGGCGTACGCGAGGTGACGCTGCTCGGCCAGAACGTCAACTCGTACGGCATGCGGCTCCGGCCGCAGCCGCGGAAGTTCTCGGAGCTGCTGCACGCGGTCGACGCGATCGACGGGATCGAGCGCATCCGGTACACGTCGCCGCATCCGGCGCACATGACCGAGGACGTCATCCGCGCGCACGCGGAGCTCCAGTCCGTCTGCCAGCACATCCACCTGCCTCTGCAGGCCGGCTCCTCGCGCGTCCTGAAGCGCATGCGCCGCACCTACGGCCGCGAGCGGTTCCTCGACCGGGTGGCGCTGATCCGCGAGCACGTGCCGGACTGCGCCCTGACGACCGACATCATCGTCGGGTTCCCGGGGGAGACCGAGGCGGACTTCCTGGAGACGCTCGAGGTCGCCGAGGAGGTCGGCTTCGACGGCGCCTTCACGTTCATCTACTCGCCCCGCCGCGACACCGAGGCGGCGGAGTTCGTCGACGAGTTCGTCCCGCACGAGGTGCAGGTCGAGCGCATGGGGCGGCTCGTCGAGGTGATCCAGCGACGGGCCCGCGAGCGCGCGCAGCGGTTCGTCGGGCGGACGCTGGACGTGCTGGTCGAGGGGCCGTCGCGCTACGACCCGTCCCGCCTGCGCGGGCGCACGACGCACAACAAGGTCGTCAACTTCGACGGTCTGGCCTCCCCGGGCGAGATCGTGCCGGTCGAGATCCTCTCGGCCACGTCGCAGTCGATGACCGGCACGGAATCGCTGCTCTCCCGCGTGGCCTGATGCTGCCGTGGCCGGCGCCGCCGCTGGCCGACGACCTCATCCGGCTGCGGCCGTGGCGGGATGACGATCAACCAGCCGTGGTGACCGCCTTCGCCGATCCCACGTTCCAGCGCTTCTCGGACTGGGAGCCAGACGACCTCGCCACGCAGGAGCAGCGGCGGCTGCGGGGCGAGCAGATCCAGTTCGCGCTCGTCGATGCCGCCGACACGGTCCTCGGGGGCGCTTCCCTGTATGGGTTCGTCGAAGGGCGGGCGGGGATCGGCTATTGGCTCGTGCCCGCAGCGCGGGGCCGCGGCGTCGCGACCCGCGCGGTCCGCCTGCTCGCGCGCTGGGCGTTCGACGCGCTGGGCGTCGCGCGGCTGGAACTCACCTGCGGACCCGACAACGTCGCCTCGCAGCGGGTCGCCGAGCGCTGCGGGTTCACCTGCGAAGGCCTGATGCGCGCGCACCTGCCGTTCAAAGGCGGGCGCCGCGACACCGTCCTGTACAGCCTGCTGCCGGACGACTGAGAACGTACGTTTGTAATCCGTCCGCCCGGCGTGCGAACATGTGTTCGTGCGCTGGTCATCACAAGTCATCGAGAGCGACGACGTCGGCCGCCTGCCCGGGCTGGGGGACACGGTGGTGCGCCGCTTCGACGCGCCGGAGGCGCTGGACATGCGCTTCCACGAGGTTCGCACCAAGTCGGCGCTGAACCGCGTCCCGGCCGCGTCGCGCGTGCCGTTCAACTGGACGGTCAACCCCTACCGCGGCTGCTCGCATGCGTGCGTCTACTGCATGGCGGGGGACACGCTCATCCTGCTCGCCGACGGCGGTGTACGGCCCTTGGCCGACCTGCGCGCGGGAGACCGCATCTACGGCACGCGTAAGGGTCGCTACGTGACCACCGAGGTGCTGGCGCACTGGCAGACGCGCAAGCCCGGCTATCGCGTCACGCTCGAGGACGGGACGAGGATTCTCGCCAGCGGCGACCACCGGTTCCTCTCGCGGCACGGGTGGGGCTACGTGGCCTCCGAGGACGGCGTGTCCGCCGGCCGGCCGGCCACGGAGCGACTCGGCCGGGTCGGGCAGTCACTCGGCCGGCACCTGGCTCCCGCCCCGGCCGTGGCCCGGCGGCGGGGTCGTCTCGGCGCGGCCGTCGGCCGGCGGGTGCTGGCGATCGGGGAGCGGCTCGGCGGCGTTGGGCAGTTCGCCAAGGGCCCGGCCGAGGACGCCGACTACCGGCGCGGCTACCTGTGCGGGGCCGTCCATGGGGACGACCACCTCTTCCGCCTGACGCCCGCGGGCCGGGAGGCGCTGGAGCGCGTGGACCTGTACCTGGCCGAGCTCGGGCTGTCGATGACCGCGGCGGCCGTCGCGGGCTATCGCGAGGTGCGGGTGGCGCGACCCACGGCGGAGTCGCTGCGCCATGTGCTCACCTGGCCGTGGGACGCCGGGGAGCAGTGGAGCAAGGGGTTCCTGGCCGGCGTGTTCGATGCCGACGGCTCGAGCGGCGAGGCCGTCCGGATCGCCAATTCCGACCCTGCCGTGCTGCGCCG
Organism: uncultured Solirubrobacteraceae bacterium; assembly: GCA_963724195.1. Lineage (GTDB taxonomy): Bacteria > Actinomycetota > Thermoleophilia > Solirubrobacterales > Solirubrobacteraceae > Solirubrobacter. Next base: position 242,693 of record CAVRTQ010000005.1, read on the forward strand.
CGCCGCGGACTGTCTGCGCCAGCTCGGGTTCCACCACGTCTCCGAGGACGCCGGGTCGCTGCGGCTGCTGGGCGGCAGCGCCGAGCATCTGCGGTTCTTCCACACCGTCGACCCGGCGATCCGGCACAAGTGCACGATCGCGGGCCGCGCGGTGAAGTTCCCGGGCCTGCTGCGGGTCACGTCGGTCGAGCCGCTCGGGTTCGAGATCCCGATGTACGACATCACGACGGGCACCGGCGACTTCATCGCCAACGGCGTGGTGAGCCACAACTGCTTCGCCCGGCCGACCCATGAGTACCTGGAGCTCGACGCCGGCCGCGACTTCGAACGCGAGATCGTGGTGAAGGTCAATGTGCCCGAGGTGCTGCGCGCGGAGCTGCGGCGGCCGTCGTGGAAGGGGGAGAGCGTCGCCCTGGGCACGAACACGGACCCGTATCAGTGGGTCGAGGGGCGCTACAAGCTGATGCGCGGGATCTGGGAGGCGTTCCGCGACTACCGCAACCCGTGTTCGGTGCTGACCAAGTCGCCGCTGCTGCTGCGCGACCTGGATCTGATGCAGCAGATCGCCGCGGTCACGGACTTCAGCGCCTGCCTGTCGGTCCCGACGCTGGACGAGAAGGCCTGGCGCGCCACCGAGCCGCACACGCCGCATCCACGCGCCCGCCTCGAGGCCGTCGCCGAGCTCAACCGCAACGGCATCCCGACCGGCGTGCTGATCGCCCCGCTCATCCCGGGCATCAACGACGCACCCGAGCAGGTCGAGAAGATCGTCGAGCTGGCCACCGAGGCCGACGCCACCTACATCGGCGGCCAGACGCTGTTCCTCTCCGGCCCGGTCCGTCAGATCTTCATGGACTGGCTGCGCGACTACCGCCCGGACCTCGTCCCGCGCTACGAGCGCCTCTACGCGAAGCGCTCCCGGCTCTCACCGGGCGAGCGCCACAAGATCGAGAGCGCCGCGGGCGTCCCGTGGCTGCGTCCGGACCGCGACCTGGACCCGTTCCGCCGCCACCGCAACGGCCAGCCGCCACCACTGATGCCGGCGCCGACCTCGAGGGTGAAGCAGGAAAGCCTGTTCTAGAAACGCGAAAACCGCCTCGGCGGGCGGTCTAGTCTGGTTATCGGCACGGCGCGCTCGGACCTTGAGCCCCGTTCGCCGAGTTGGCACGTTGCCGCTCGCCGCCGGCCCGGCCTGGGCCATGACTCCCACTGAGCGAGCCCGCAGGGCGAAGCTCAGCGTTTCTCGGCCTGCCCGCGCCCGATCGACTCGGACGTCTTGACCGACCCGAGCTTGCGCTGCACGGCGCCGGCCGGGCCGGGCGCCACCGACGCCAGCAGCGCCCCCGCGCGCAGCGGCAGCGGCGCGACGTCGAGCTCCGCCCGGTTCTGCTCGATCGCCTTCACGACGGCCCGCGCGACGTCGTCCGGGCGCTTGGTGCCCACGTAGGGCGGGAGCTTGCCGCCCGATTCGGCGAACATGCCCGCGTCGCGGATGAACCCGGGCAGCACGACGGACACGCCCACGCCCTTGCCGGCCAGGTCCTCGCGCAGGGCGAGGCCGAACCCGCGCAGCCCGAACTTCGTCGCCGCGTAGACCGAGGAGCCGGGCGCGCCGGCCTTGCCCGCCAGCGAGGACATGAACAGCAGGTGCCCGCTGCCGCGCTGCACCATCGCGGGGGAGAGCGCGTGCGCGAGCAGCATCGGCGCGCGCAGGTTGACCGTCAGCGCCCGGTCGATCTCCTCGACCGAGAACGAGTGCAGCCCGCCGCTCCCCGGCAACCCGGCGTTCGCGACCAGCACGTCCACGCGCCCGGCCTCGCTCAGGAGCGTGTCCACGGCGCCGGGATCGGCCAGATCGGAGGCGATCGCCCGCCCGCCGACCTCCTCCGCCAGCGGCGTCAGCACGTCCAACCGCCGGCCGGTCAGCAGCAACGAGGCGCCGCGCTCGTGCAAGGCCCGCGCGATGGCCTGGCCGAGGCCGCCCGTCGCGCCCGTCAACAACACCCGCGCACCATCGAGCTTCATGCGAACACCGCCACCGTGGCCGTAAAGGAATGCAGGAAGTAGCCGCCGCCGACCGGGCCGATCTCGCCCGCGGCGAAGAACCCCGCGGCCGGGACGCCGCCCAGCCCGCGCTCGACCGACTCGACGTCGTGCCCTGCCCGCCCGAACATCCCGCGCCCGCGGCCGTTGCAGGCGAACAGCAGCGCACCCGCCGGCGGCCGCCCGCCCAGCGCGGTCATGCAGATCGAGAGCGCCTCGCGCAGGTCGGCGTCCGCGCTGTCGGCGTCGCGGGCGTGCAGCCGCACGACCTGGCCGGGATGCACGTCGGCGGCGATCGCGATCTGGCCCGTGTCCGGATCAGCGCCCACGAGCCCGCGCACGAGGAAGTCGCCCTGCAGGTAGTCGGGCTTGTTGGCGTCCACGACGATCCCGACGAGCAGCCCGCCCTGGACGAGCTTGAGCTCCTCGGCCGGGAGCTCCTCGATCGTGTCGCGCAGCTTCTCGAGCGCCGGCTTGCCCGCCAGCTCGCCGATCACGCGGCCTTCGCCGGCGGTGATCGTCAGCTCGGGACCGATCGGCGCCGCGCCCTGCGAGACGGTCGGGAGCATCTCCACACCGTCCAGGCGCACGCCGACGGCGCCGTCGGTGACCACGCGCTCGTCGATGAACAGCACGGTCTCGTTCTCCAGCGACTTCCCGGACGCAAGCCCGCCGATCAGCGGCAGCATCGGCGTCGACTCGCTCAGGAAGCGCAGGACCGGGGCGGTGGGGAACGTCTCCGGGTCGGCGATCAGGATCGCCCCGTCGGCGCCCGCGAGGTCCGCCATGCCCGTCAGGGCGCCGGTCCCGATCTCGATCTCCTCGACGGCGGCGTGGAACGTCAGCGCCGTGCCGTCACCCAGCGAAGCGGCCCAGACGGACACCGCCGTGCCGTTCTCGACCTCCTGCCCGTGGCCGATCACGCCGCCGGCGCCGCACCCGATCAGCCCTTCCGGCCGCAGGATCTCGTGCACGGCCTCCAGCACCAGCTCGGGCGCCCCGAGCACGCTCCCCGAAGCGAACACCACCACGAGGTCACAACGCTGATCGCCGAGCTCGGCGGCGGCCGCCGTCGCGGCGTCCAGCGCGGCCGCGCGCGGCTCGAGCAACGTCGAGAGGCCGGTGCCGATGCGGACGGACATGCCTGGGTGACGATACTGAGCGGCCGTGCAAGTCATCGCCGTCTTCGGACCGACCGGTATCGGCAAGACCGCGGTCGCCATCGCGCTCGCCGAGCGCCTGCGTGCCCGCGGAGAGGACCCGGTCGCGGTCTCCGCGGACTCCATGCAGCTCTACCAAGGCCTGCCGATCCTCACCGGGGCCGCCGACGCGCTCCAGCAAGCGCAGCTGGAACACCGGCTGCTCGGCTTCGTGCCCGTCCACGAGACCTACTCGGCGGGCGCGTTCGCCCAGCGGGCGCACGAGGAGATCGACGGCCTGATCGCCCAGCACCGGCGCCCGATCGTCGTCGGCGGCACCGGCCTGTACCTGCGGGCCGCGCTGGCCGACCTCGACCTCAGGCCACCCGTGGACCCGGCGATCCGCGCGCGGATCGCCGCGCGCGACCTGGCCGAGCTGCACGCCGAGCTCCCGCCGGACCTGAACATCCGGCCGACGGACACCCACCGCATCGTCCGCGCGCACGAGCTGCTCGCGACGGGCGAGCTCCCGCACGCGACGAGCCGCCAGCTGTGGACGGAGCACACCCGCCATCCGACGCTGCTCGTCGCGTTGGTGATGGACCGCGAGCCGCTCTACGAGCGCATCGAAGCCCGCGTGGACGCGATGGTCGCGGCCGGCGCGGCCGAGGAAGTCAGGGCCGTGGAACACACCGCGGGCGCCACTGCGCGCCGCGCCGTCGGCTTCGAGGAGCTCCTCCACGGCGACATCGAGGCCATGAAGCGCAGCACCCGCCGCTACGCCAAGCGCCAGCTCACGTGGCTGCGCAAGCTGCCCGGCGCGCACCGCGTCGACCTCACCGACCGGACCCCTGAGGACGTCGCCGCCGAGCTGGTCGCCATGATCTAGGGCTGGTGCGCTTCGAGAAGTGGCAGGCGCTGGGCAACGACTACCTCATCTTCGAGGAGGTCGAGCTGTCCCCGAACGCGGTCCGCACGCTCTGCGACCCGCACTTCGGACCCGGCGCCGACGGGGTGCTCGTGCTGACCAAGCCGGATGAGCCGGGCTACGTCGCGCGGCTGCGGATCTTCAACCCGGACGGCTCGGAGGCCGAGCTGAGCGGCAACGGCGCGCGCGAGGCGATCCTGTACCTGCGCCGCCACTGGACGGACGCGGACACGTTCTCGATCCAGACGCTCGCGGGCGAGATCCGGCCCACGATCCTCAGCGCCACCACGTGCCGCGTCGACATGGGCCGCGCGTCGCTGACGAGCCCGAACTACCCGCAGGGGCCGCCCGACGGCACCGGCGAGGTGGCCGGGTATCGCTTCCAGCACGTGGCGATCGGCAACCCGCAGTGCGCGATCCGCGTCGAGGACCCAGACCATTTGGACCTGCAGGCCATCGGCCCGCAGATCGAGCACGCGGACCTGTTCCCCAACCGCACGAACGTCTCGTTCTGGCGCGAGATCGCCCCGGACGCCATCCGCGCGCGCATCTTCGAGCGCGGTGTGGGGGAGACGCTGTCGAGCGGCACCGGGGCGAGCGGGGCGGCCGTGGCCCACGTCGTCCGCGGCGGCGAGACGCCGGTCACGGTCCATCTGGACGGTGGCGAGCTGACCGTCGACGTCGACGATGCCCTGCACGTGGACCTCACCGGATGGGCAAAGCCGATCTACCGCGCCGAGCTGAGCGAGGAATTCCTGAACGACATGGAGGCCGAATAGATGCTGCTGGTGACCGGATCGACCGGGACGACCGGCATGGAGGTCCTGAAGGCGCTCAAGGCTCGCGACGCCGCGGCCCGCGCCCTGGTGCGCGACGAGACGAAGGCGCATCACCTGCGCGACCTCGGCTTCGAGCCGGTCACGGGTGATCTCGGGGACCCACGCACGCTCGGTCCGGCGTTCGAGGGCGTCGAGAAGGCGTACCTCGTGTCGCCGATGGGCCCGATGCAGTCCGAGTTCGAGCAGGCGTTCCTGGAGACGGCGATGCAGGCCGGCGTCAAGCACGTCGTCAAGCTCAGCGTGATCGGCGCGAGCCCCGAGGCGCCGCTGCGCTTCGCCCGCACGCACGCCAAGGTCGAGCAGGCGCTGCGCGACTCCGGCATGGACTGGACGCTGCTGCGGCCCACGAGCTTCATGCAGAACACGCTGAGCTGGGGCGCGCGCGTGCTCGACGGCACGTTCTACTCGCCCGTCCCGGACGCGGCCTTCAGCCTCGTCGATGCGCGGGACGTGGCCGAGGTGGCCGCGGTCGCGCTCACCGAGGAGGGCCACGCGGGCAAGGCGTACGGGCTCTCCGGCCCCGAGGCCGTGTCCTACCGTGACCAGGCCAAGCGCGTGTTCGCGGCCGCCGGGCGGGAGATCACGGTCGAGGAGATCCCGGTCGAGGCGCTCAAGCGCGAGCTCGTCCGGGCCGGCGTCCCGCCGTGGAACGCCGAGGGCCTGAGCGAGCAGTTCGCGCTCTACGCCGGCGGCGGCGCGCAGATGGTGACGTCGGGCGTCAAGGACGCGCTCGGCCGCGACCCGCGCTCGATCGACGAGTTCGCGAAGGACCACGTGGAAGCATTCAAGGAGCAGGCATGACGGAAGGTGGGGCCTGGGGTGCCGGGCTGGCGACGTACGCGGGCGACCGCATCCTCGAGGTCTTCTATCCGGACCCACAGCTCGGCGGCGAAGGCGAATCGCGCGTCACCGAGCTGAGCGCGGAAGCCGCCGCGGAGCACGGGCTGCCGGAGGCGCAGCGGACGGATGCCCTGCGCGACGTGCGCCAGGCGACGGTGCTGACCCGCATCGCCGACCTCTCCACGCCGCCGCGCAACACCGCTGACGCCTACCTGCGCCTGCACCTGCTCAGCCACCGGCTCGTCAAGCCGCACGGCATCAACCTCGACGGCATCTTCGGCGCGCTGCCGAACGTCGCGTGGACGAGCGTCGGCCCGGTCGACCCCGCGAACCTGACGCAGGTGCAACTGAAGGCGCGCGCCGCCGGCATCGCGCTGCAGGTCTTCAGCGTCGACAAGTTCCCGCGCATGACCGACTACGTCGCCCCGACCGGCGTGCGCGTGGCCGACGCCGACCGTGTACGGCTCGGCGCCCACCTCGCCGAGGGCACCACCGTCATGCACGAGGGCTTCGTGAACTTCAACGCCGGCACGCTGGGCACCTCGATGGTCGAGGGCCGCATCAGCGCGGGCGTCGTGGTCGGGGACGGCTCCGACGTCGGCGGCGGCGCGTCGATCATGGGCACCCTGTCCGGCGGCGGCGCCGAGGTGATCTCGATCGGCGAGCGCTGCCTGCTCGGCGCGAACGCCGGCATCGGCATCTCCCTCGGCGACGAGTGCACCGTGGAGGCCGGGCTGTACATCACGGCCGGCACCGTGATCACGCTGCCGGACGGCGACACCGTCAAGGGCCGCGACCTGAGCGGCGCGAGCGGGCTGCTGTTCCGGCGCAACTCGCGCACCGGCACCGTCGAGGCGTTGCCGCGCTCAGGAAACTGGCAGGGCTTGAACGCCGCTCTGCACGCGAACGACTAATCCCGCATGAGCTCGATCGCGCGCTCGATCGCCTCGAGCGGCGGGACCAGCGCGAGCCGCAGGTAGCCCGCACCCGCGGGACCGAAGAACGAGCCGGGCGCAACGATGACGCCCCGCTCGAGCCAGCGGGCGGCGAGCTCGTCGGAGCCTTCCATCCACAGGAAGAACGACGCGTCGCCGCCGGCCGAGCGCAGGCCCATCGACTCGAGCGCGGGGAGCAGGAGGTCGCGCTTGGCGCGGTAGCGGGCGCGCACCTCGGTGACGTGCGTCTCCTCGTTCCAGGCCGCGATCGCCGCGCGCTGGAGCACCTCCGGCGGCGCGACGCCGACGTTCGGCCGGTACTTCTTCAGCGCGGCGACGATCTCCGGGTCACCGGCGACGAAGCCCGCGCGATAGCCGGGCATGGACGAGCGCTTGGACAGGGTGTTGAGCACCGCCACGTTCTCCAGATCGCCGAGCTGGAGCGCGGACTGGGGGGCGCTGCGTCCGAAGTACAGCTCGGAGTACGCCTCGTCGCTGGCCAGCACGAACCCGTGCCGGCGCGCCAGGGCCGCGGCCTCCGCGTAGAACTCGAGCGGAGCGGTCGCGCCCGTCGGGTTGTTCGGGTAGTTGAGCCACAGGATCGACACGCGCGACCAGTCGACCGCGCCCAGGTCCGGCAGCCAGCCGTCCGCCTCGCGGAGCGGCAGCTCGACGATCTCCTTGCCCGCGAAGCGCGCGCCGCGGTCGTAGACCGGGTACGCGGGCTGCGGGATCACGACCTGGTCGCCGCCGAACACGTGCGCGAGCCCGAAGACGGCCTCTTTGGAGCCCAGCGTGGGGATGACCTGCGTGTCGGGGTCCAGCGCCGCGCCGAAGCGGCGCCCCGCCCACGCCGCGATCGCCGCGCGCAGCTCGGGCAGGCCGACGGCGCTCGGGTAGGGCGCGAGCGGCTGGATCGCCGCCGCCAGCGCCTCCCGGATGAACGGCGGGGTCTCCTCGCGCGGCTCACCCATGCCGAAGTCGATGATCTCGGTGCCGGCCGCACGCAGCCGTGCGCGGGCGGCCTCCAGCCGCACGAACGGGTACGTGCCGAGGCCGTCGAGGACGGGGGAGAGCTTGATCACGTGCCGTACGCCTCCAGGACGCGGTGGGCGTGCAGGAGCCGGTCGATCCCGATCCCTTCGCCGCGTTGGTGGGCCTGGGACGTCTCGCCCGGGCCGAAGTTGACGGCGGGGTAGCCCGCGGCGGCGAACTCGGCCACGGGCGTCCAGGCCTGCTTGGGCGCCACGACGAGGTCGCCCGCCGCGATCAGCTTCTGCGCGAGCGGATGGTCCAGCGCCACGGCGCCGGAGCCCGAGTTGGCGGTCACCTCCAGCGCCCCCAGGCCCTGCGTCATCGCGTGCAGCCGCTGCTCGGCCTCGTGCGGCGTCCGGCCCGGGCCGTAGCGGTAGTTCACGCCGGCGACGCAGGACTCGGGGATCACGTTGCCCGCGATCCCGCCCTCCACCCGCGTGACGGAGGCGACCTCGTGGAACGTCAGCCCGTGCACCGTCACCGGCACCGACGGCGCGGAGGCCAGCGCGGCGATGCCGAGCGCCGCCTTGTGGATCGCGTTGTCGGCCTGCCACGGCCGCGCGGAATGCCCGGAGCGCCCGGAGAACGTCCACGTCGCGTTGATGTTCCCGAGGCAGCCCGCGTGCAGCTCGCCGTCGGTCGGCTCCATCACCACGACGAACTCCTGGTCCAGCGTGTGGCGCTCGAGCAGCGGCGCGAGCGCGCTCTCGTTCGCGGGCAGCTCCTCGCGCGGGAAGAACAGCGCCGCGTACGGCGCCCGCGCGAGCACGAGCTCCATCATCACCGCGAGCGCGCCCAGCATGTCCGACGCGCCGAGCCCGGTCACGCGCCCGTCCGCGATCCGCCCGGGGAGGTTGCCCTGGGCCGGAACCGTGTCCAGATGGCCGGCGAGCAGGACCTGCGGCCGCATCTCGGACGGGTACGCGAGCACGCACGAGTCCCCGAGATCCTCGACCACGGCGCCGCCCTCGCGCAGCACGGAGGCCACGTGCGCCGCGAGCTCCGCCTCGTTGCGGGACTCGGACGGGATGTCGATCAGCTCGAGCGTCCGCACGGCAAGACGTTCGGCCAGCTCGGACTCGCTGGGCGCGGGGGTCACAGGCATGGAGGCGGACTCTAGAATGGACCATCTTGGAACGCTCTCGCAACGGCCGTACAACTGAGACCCGCCCCGTCCCGCCCGCAGAGGTCGGCCGGGCCAAGCAGCGCGCCTACTGCATCGCCGCCTCGGAAGAGACGCCGGATCTGGAGGAGCTCAAGGAGCTCCTGCGCACCGCCGGCGTCGCCACCGTGGGCGAGCTGACGCAGAAGCGCGACTCCGTCCACCCGAACACGTACCTCGGTTCCGGCAAGGTGGACGAGCTCAAATCGCTGCTCAAGCAGGCGGACGCGAACGTCGTCGTCGCCGACGACGAGCTCACGCCGCGCCAGCAGCGCAACCTGGAGGCCGCGCTCGACATCCCGGTGCTCGACCGCACCTCGGTGATCCTCGACATCTTCGCCTCCCACGCGCACACCGCCGAGGGCAAGATGCAGGTGGAGCTCGCGCAGCTCGAATACAACATGGCCCGCATGCGCGGCCTGTGGACGCACTTGGAGCGTCTCGGCGCCGGCCGCGGCGTCGGCGGCATCGGCACCCGAGGCCCGGGCGAGTCGCAGATCGAGACGGACCGCCGCCTCGCGCGCGACCGCATCACGGTGCTGCGCCGGCGCCTGGAGGACGTCAAGGCCACGCGCGCGACCCAGCGGGCGGAGCGCGAGCGCGCGCACCTGCCCACCGTCGCGCTCGCCGGCTACACCAACGCCGGCAAGTCCACGCTGCTGAACGCGCTGACGGGCTCCGACGTCGGCGTCCGCGACCGCCTGTTCCACACGCTGGACCCGACGACGCGCACGCTCAAGCTGCACGGCCGCACGTTCCTGTTCACGGACACGGTCGGCTTCATCCGCAAGCTCCCGCATCAGCTGGTGAACGCGTTCGCGGCCACGCTGGAGGAGACGAAGCTCGCCGACATGGTCCTGCACGTCGTCGACGCGTCCACCGACGAGGACGAGCTCGTCGAGATGACGCGCGCCGTCGAGGACGTGCTGGAGGAGATCGACGCCGGCAGCTCGCCGCGCATGCTCGTCCTCAACAAGGCCGACATCCTCGACGACGAACGCCGCCGCGAGCTCAGCTTCCGCCACCCCGACGCGGTGCTCGTCTCCGCCCAGACCGGCGAGGGCCTCGAGGAGCTGCAGGAGCGCATCCACATCGAGTTCGAGAAGACGCTCGTGGACGTCGCGCTGCTCGTGCCCTACAACCAGGGCGCGCTGCTGCACGAGATCCACGAGATCGCCGGTGAGCTCGATCGCGAGGACCGGCCCGAGGGCGTGAAAGTGGCCGCGCGGCTCCCGAAGGTCGTCGCGGAGCGCTACGGCCGCTACGCGCTCAACGGCCGGCCGAGCGACTAGAGGTGGAATCGCGTCGAGGCGGGCGGAGCGCACCCGCCCGTCGCGGCTGTACCGCACTGAGAGCCGCTGCCGGGCGCCGAAGAAGCCGTCGTCCACGTACCCGGCGTGCCACTGCGTTGCGCCCGAGGCGGCCGCCGAGCAGGCGCTGCACCTCGCGCTCGTCGAGGCCGACGAGGGTGCGACAGCGCACGAGCGCGTCCGCCACCGGCGCGCGGTCCCGCTTCCAGGCGCTGCGGTCGAACGCGAACCGCTCACAGGAGCTCGGGCCGGCCGCCACGGCGACGGCCCCGCCCACGCCGGCCAGCCCGGCCGCGCCGAGGGCGATGGTGACGAAGGCGAGCGCGCCGTCGCGCTCGTCCAGCGGCACCGTGGTGAGGAGCGTCGCGATCACGAGCACCGCGGCGGCCGCCAGCGCGAGCCACGCAGCGCACTGCAGTGCCGGCGTGGCGTAGTCGTCGCGCGTCGTGAGCGCCATGAGCGCCTGGCTCGCCGCGACCAGCGCGACGGCCACGTAGCCGAGCAGCGTGACGCCGAACGCGCCGACCTGCGGCACGATCCAGGCTCCGCGGGCCCAGCGGCCCGCGATCAACGGCCAGGCGGCGAAGGGCGCCGCGATGACCAGCCCGAAGGCCGCCAGCAAGGGCGTCAGCGTCCACCACCACGAGAACAGCGTCAACCAGGCCAGCGCGAACGTGCCCAGGCCCGCGCCGATGACGACGAAGCCGCCCGTCAGACGCAACCACAGCGGACGCGACATGCGCCCAAGGTACTCACCGACCGCTGGAGCCGAAGCCGCCCGCGCCGCGGTCGCTGTCCGGCAGCTCATCCACGACGGTGAGCGCCGGAGCGGCGAACGGCGGTGACGAGCAGCTGCGCGATCCGGTCCCCGGCCTGCGCGCTCCACGGCTCGGAGCCGTGGTTGATCAGGATCACGCCGATCTCGCCGCGGTAGTTGGGATCGATCAGCCCGGGCGCGTTCACACACGCGATGCCGTGCTTGATCGCCAGCCCGGAGCGGGGAAGGACGAGCCCGCACAGGCCCGGCGGGATCGCGACCGCCACGCCCGTGCCGATCAGCGCGCGCTCACCCGGCGCGAGCGTGAACGCCTCCACGCACGCCAGGTCGTACGCGGCGTCGCCGTCTCGACCGCGCGCGGGAACGCGCGCATCCGGATGGAGGAGCTGGACTTCGATGCCGCGTAGCTAAGCGTCAAGCCCGGACGGCACGATCCAAGCCGCCATCGCGATGAAGTGCGCGATCGCGGCCAGGATCACGAAGACGTGGAAGATCTCGTGGAAGCCGAACACCTCGGGCCACGGGTTCGGGCGACCCATCGCGTAGATGATCGCGCCGATCGTGTACAGCAGGCCGCCCACGCCCATCAGCACGAGCGCCACCATCGGCAGCTCGGCGTGCATCTGCGGGAACGCGAGGACCGCGACCCAGCCCAGCGCGACGTAACACATGGCGCACAGGAACCGCGGCGCGTTGATCCACGCGACGGACAGCGTCACGCCGGCCAGCGCACCCGACCAGACCGTGATCAGCACGACCCACTGCGTCGTGCCCGAGAGCACGAGCATGCCCGACCGGCGTGTAGGACGCCGCGATGAAGAGGTAGATCGTGGAGTGGTCCACGCGCCGCAGCACCGGCCGCCAGCGCGGATTCCAGCGCCAGCGGTGATAGAGCCCGCTTCCGCCGAACAGCGCGCACAGGCCGACGCCGTAGACCGCGGCGGCCATCCGCGGCGCGCCGCCCGGCGTCAACGCGATCAGCAGCGCAGCGGCGATCACCGCGACGAAGAACGCGTATGCGTGCGTCACCCCGCGCAGGCGGGGGATGTCCCACGTCTCCATTGCACCGACTATGCCCGATAAACGACGACCGCAGATCAACCTGCTCGGACGGTCAGACCGTCCGAGCAGGCGGCGGGACCCTACTTGACCAGCCCGGTCTCCTGCAGGTACTCCTTGGCGACCGCGGCCGGGTCCTTCTTGTCGAGATCGACGCGCGCGTCCAGCTCCTGCATCGCGTCGTCGGTCAGCGGCTTCTGGATCAGGTCGATCGTCTTCGCCAGGTCCGGCCCGGCGGCCTCGGCCGTCTCGGACTTCATCAGCAGCGTCGGGTTGTACGGCGGGAACATGCCCTTGTCGTCCTCGAGCAGGACCTCGCCGTTGCGCTTGATCTGCGGATCGGTCGTGTAGACGATCGAGACGTCCGCGCGGCCGGACTGCAGCACCTCGTGGCGCTGGTCGCCCGCGACCGGCACGAACTTCTTGAACTCCAGGCCGTAGATCTCCTCCAGGCCGAGCAGGCAGTCCATGCGCTGGCGGCACTCCGGCGTGCCGTACAGCGTCAGGTCCTGGTCGTGCTCGGACAGGTCGGAGATGTTCTTGAGCTGCAGGCGGTCCGCGGTCTCCTTGGTCACCGCGACCTCGTTGGACGACGTGAACGGCGTCGGCGGGAAGGCGGTGATGCCCTTGCCCTCGAAGCCCGTCTTGACCTCCTCGTAGGCCGCCTGCGGATCCTTCGGCAGGTCGGCGGCGTCCTTCTTGAAGAACACGAGCAGCGCGGTGCCGGTGTACTCGGGGTAGGCGCTGATCTGCCCGCCTTCGAGCGCGGACATCGCGGCCTGCTCGTCGGCCAGGTTGAGGTCCGTCTTGGTGTCGTAGCCCGCGGCCGCCAGGCCCTGGGCGTAGATCTCGCCGAGCACGCGCTGCTCGGTGAAGCTCTTGGAGCCGATCGTGAGCGAGGTCTTGGCGTTGTCCGGGTTGTTGACGATCTGGCCCGACGTGTCGGCGGACGCGGTCGCGGTCGGCTCGGAGCCGCTGCCCGTCGCCGGCTCCTCTTCGTCTCCGCCGCACGCGGCGACGAAGATGGCGAGCGCGGCGAGCACGAGCGCGAGTAGATACGGAGTTCGAGTCATGGCGCTGTCTGAATCCTCCTCTTGGTGAGACCGAAGCGGGTACGTGCGCGGTCCTCAGAACCGCGCTCGAGCTTGATGCCCTCAGGCGTGACGGCGCGCTGGACCGCGGAGAGGCCGAGCTCCGCGGCGATCGCCAGCGCGGCGACGATGATCGAGGCGCCGATCCGCCCCTCGGGCCCGTAGACCGAGAGCGCCACGAGCGGGTCGCCGAGCGTGACGACGCCGACGAGCGGCGCGATCGTGGCCGTGGCGATGACGTTGACCGTCGACGTCTTGATGCCGCCGAAGATCAGCGGCAGCGCGAGCGGGAGCTCGACCTGGCGGATCACCTGCGCGCCGGACAGCCCCATCCCGCGCGCCGCGTCCACCGCGTCGCGATCGGTCTGGCGCACGCCGACGTAGGCGTTGGTCAGGATCGGCGGGATCGCCAGCAGCGCGAGCGCCAGCGTGACGTTCAGGAACTCCGGGCTACGCGGGAAGAAGGCGACGAAGAGCGCGATCAGCGCCACGCTGGGCACGGCGCGGCCGACGTTGGACGTGCTGATGGTCAGGAACGAGAAGCGGCCGGTGTGCCCGAGGATGAGCCCGAGCGGCAGCGCGATCACCATCGCCAGGCTCAGCGCGGCCGCCGACAGCTTCAGGTGCTCCCACAGCAGCGTCAGGTTGTTGACGCCGCCGACGGGGGCGCCACGCTGGTTCTCGCGCTCGCTGAAGATGAACGAGATCCCGTCCCCGAACTCGCCCAGGGCGGCGAAGGTCGCGCTCATGCGGCGCGCCGCCCGGCGTCCATGGGGTCATGAGCTTCTGCACGCCGAGCACGAGCAGGTCGAGCAGGACCGCCAGCAGCACGCACAATCCGCCCGCGACCACGACGTTGGAGCGGAACTGCATGTCGTTGAAGATCTCCTCGCCGAGCCCGCCGGCGCCCGCCAGGAACACGAGCGCGGTCAGGCCGACGGTGGTCGTCATCGCGATCCGCAGGCCGGCCATGATCGCCGGCAGCGCGAGCGGCAGCTCCACGCGCCACAGCAGCTGGCGCGACGTGAGGCCCATGCCGCGCCCGGCGTCCCGCGCTTCGGCGGGGACGCCTTCCAGGCCCGTGATGACGTTGCGGAAGATGATCAGCAGCGTGTAGGCCACGAGCGCGATCACCGCGGTGGTCTTGCCGCGCCCGGTGAGCGGCAGCAACAGGAAGAACAGCGCGACGCTCGGGAGCGTGTAGAGGATGCCGGTGATCTGCGTGACCGGCGGGATCAGCCAGCGCCGCCGGTGCGCGACGATCGCCAGCGCGAACGCGATCACGAACCCGATCGCGACGCTGATCAGCGTCAGCTGCAGGTGCTCGAAGAACGGGGCGCGGTAGCGCTCCCAGTTGTCGGCGATCCAGGCCGGGCAGAACCCGTTGTCGGCGACGCACGAATCTCCGCCGTCGTCGGCACCGCGGATCTGCAGCTGGGCGAGGATCACGCCTTCGCCAATCGCGCGAGGGCCTCCATGCTGATGCCCCCGACCGTCTGGCCCTCGGCGTCGACCACGTTGCCGTGCATCGCGCCGTGCTGGAGCAGGTCGCTGAGCGCGTCCCGCACGAGCGCCGAGTCCCGGATCGACGGGCCGCCGTTGGACGGGCCGAGCTCGATGTCGGAGACGCGCAGCAGCGCGAGCCGCTTGAGCGCGCGGTCCGCGCCCACGAAGTCCTCGACGAACTCGTTCGCGGGATGCTGGAGGATCTCGGACGGCGTCGCGTACTGCGCGAGCTTGCCGCCCACCTGCAGGATCGCGATCTTGTCGCCCATCTTGATCGCCTCGTCGATGTCGTGCGTGACGAAGACGATCGTCTTGCGGATCTCGGCCTGCAGGCGCAGGAACTCGTTCTGGAGGCGTTCGCGGTTGATCGGGTCGATCGCCCCGAACGGCTCGTCCATCAGCATCAGCGGCGGGTCGGCGGCGAGCGCGCGGGCCACGCCGACGCGCTGGCGCTGGCCCCCGGAGAGCTGCGCGGGGTAGCGCTTGGCCATCTCCTGCGGCAGCCCGATCAGGTCCAGCAGCTCGTGCACGCGGCGCGTGGTCTTGTCCTTGTCCCAGCCGAGCAGCCGCGGGACGGTGGCGATGTTGTCGGCGATCGTCCGGTGCGGGAACAGGCCGATCTGCTGGATCACGTAGCCGATCTCGCGCCGCAGGTCGTCGACGTCGCGGCCCTTCACGCTCCGCCCGCCGACCAGGATGTCGCCGGAGCTGATGTCGATCATCCGGTTGACCATGCGCATCGCGGTCGTCTTGCCGCAGCCGGACGGGCCGACGAGCACGCAGATCTCCCCGGCGGGGACGGTGAGGCTGAGCCCGTCGACGGCGGCCGAATCAGCGCCGGGATAGCGCTTGGTGGCCTCGGCGAACTCCAGCTCGACCGCTTCGCGGTAGCCGGACGGCCCCTCTGATTGGGCGGTGTGGGTCGGAGGCAAGAGGAGGGTCCCTGGGGAAGGGGGACGCGGATGCTACCCGGTCAGATCCCGGCCGCACGCCGGGCAGCGGCGTGCGCGGCGTCCTCGAAACGGTCGTCCAGCGGCTGCAGGTCACTTACCGCCCGGTGCAGGGCCGTTGCGGTCAACCAGTCCGCAAACCACGCATTCTTGGGCAACAGGGGACCGTGGAGGTAGGTGCCGAGGACCGTCCCGTGGGCGCCTCCGCGGGCGCCTTCGTGGCCGCTGCGACCGTCGTTTCCGTGACCCTTCAGGACGCGGCCGAGCGGGCGCGTCTGCGCTCCCAGCCGGGTCCGGCCGCCGTGGTTCTCGAAGCCGGCGAGGACGTGCTTCGTGCCGTCGAGGTCCACCTCGATCGCGACGTTGCCGATCAGGCGCGGGCCGTCCTCGCGCACGGTCTCCAGGTCGACGAGGCCGACGCCGGGGAGCTTGGTGCCGTCGAGCTCGTAGGCGTGGCCGAGCAGCTGGTAGCCGCCGCAGACACCGAAGATGACCTTGCCGTCGTCGGCGGCCTGCTGCAGGGCCGCGCGCTTGTGCGTCGCGAGATCCTCGGCGCACAGCACCTGGTCACGGTCCTGGCCGCCGCCCATGTAGAACAGGTCGTGCCCGTCCGGGTCCAGCTCGTCGTCGAACCCGACGCCGCTGAGCGCGAATCCCAGCCCGCGCCACTCGCAGCGACGCCGCAGCAGCTGCAGGTTGCCGCGGTCGGCGTAGATGTTCATCAGGTCCGGGTACAGCGCGCACACGCGCAGGACGTCAGCCACGGAAGACCACCACCTCGGAGGCGACGTGGTCGGGCGTCTCCTCGATGTGCAGCAGCTCGTCGGCCTCGAGGCCATGCGCGGCGGCCTCCTCGGCGAGCGTGCCGGGGGAGACGATCGCGAGCTCGATCCGGTCGTCGGTCGTGACGCGCTCCTCGTCGGGTCCGACGCGCTGGCGCACGCGCTCGATCGCCGCGCGGTGGTCGCCGACCTGGACCGAGATGGGCTGGGAGATGTACGTGTGGTCGCCGATGTGGCCGACGTCGGGCGCGGGCAGCGGCGGGCTGCCGTCATAGGTCTCCAGCTGGGTCACGATGGCGATCGCGAGGCGGCCGCCGGGGCGCAGCGCGCGACGGGCGCTGGCGAAGAAGCCCGGCCGGGCGGGCAGCAGCTGGATCGTCTGCATCGGCACGACGATGAGGTCGAACTGGCGCTCGAGCGTGAAGTCGCACGCGTCGGCGGCGACCGTGGGGATCGTGAAGCCCGCTTCGGTGGCGCGCTGGCGTCAGCACTTCGAGCAGCTCGGGTTCGAGGTCGAGCGCGGTCACGTCGAAGCCGGCGTAGGCGAGCCGCAGCGCCACGCGGCCCGTTCCCGCCCCGATGTCCAGGACGCCGTGCTCGGAGGCCTTGGCCAGCTCCTTCCACAGCGGCAGGTCGGCCTCGTAGCGGCCGCACTCGATGTCGTGCCAGGCGGCGAGCTCGGGGATCGTCATCGCCAGTAGGCCTCGGCCTGGCCGCGGCGGGTGAGGATCTCCCGCAGCTCGAGCAGCGCCGTGTAGGTGGGGACGACGTACAGCGGGCCTTCGCCGGTCTTGAGCGCGTGATCGAGGCCCTGTTCGAGCTTGTCGACGACGGTGATCTTCTTCGGGTCCAGGCCGGCGTACTTCATGCGCAGGGCCAGTTCTGCGGCGCGCGTGCCCGAGGCGGTGAAGGAGCGGACGCTGTCGACGAGCAGCTCCCAGTCGGCGTCCCAGACCCAGGAGACGTCGCGGCCGTCGGCGACGC
Source organism: uncultured Solirubrobacteraceae bacterium (assembly GCA_963724195.1). GTDB lineage: Bacteria > Actinomycetota > Thermoleophilia > Solirubrobacterales > Solirubrobacteraceae > Solirubrobacter. The sequence continues at coordinate 260,074 of CAVRTQ010000005.1, forward strand.
GGTCGTTGAGCACGCCGAGCAGGTCGAGCTGCTCGCCCTCCAGCGCGAGGGTCCTGAGGACCTCGTTCGCGCCGGCCGGGTTCTTGACCAGCAGGAGCGAGGTGGGGCGGCCGAGATCGAGCGTCTCGGCGCGGCCGAACGCGGGCGCGACGGCCTCGAGGCCGGCCACGATGTCGTCGAGCTCGACGCCGAGCTTGAGCGTGAGCGCGGCGGCGCCGAGCGCGTTGTAGACGTTGTAGAGGCCCGGGAGCGGGAGCTCGACGCGGGCGCCGTTGAGCGTCGAAGGCCGCGGACCGGATGCCGCGGAGCTCGACGTCGGTGGCCACGACCGTGGGCGTCGGGCGCTCCTGGCCGCAGTTCGGGCACTTGTAGTGGCCGAGGTGGGCGAGGTAGACGGCGCTGTACGTGTAGGCGTGACCGCAGCGGCGGCAGTGCTTGGAGTCGCTCGCGTGCTGGAGCTCGGGGAGCGCGAGGCGGTCGTCGTCGACGCCGAAGTACACGGGCTCCGGCGCGTGGCGGCCGAGGTCGGCGACGAGCGGGTCGTCGGCGTTGAGCACGAGGCCCGCGCGCTGGCGGACGATCGCGGCCCAGCGGTCGGCGATCGTCTCCAGCTCGCCGTAGCGGTCGAGCTGGTCGCGGAACAGGTTGGCGAGCAGCATCGCGCGCGGCTCGACCTGCTCGGCGACCTGGCCGAGCCAGAACTCGTCCACCTCGAACAGGCCGAAGTTGCCGGTGAGCTCACGGCCGCCCTTGCGCGCGGCGCCCGCCAGCGTCGCCGCGATCCCGCCCGCCATGTTCGCCCCGGCGCGGTTGTGGACGAGGCGCGCGCCCGTGCGCTGGAGGATCGACGCGACCATCGCCGCCGTCGTGGTCTTGCCGTTGGTGGCGGAGATCACGACGCTGCCGCGGTCCAGCTGCGACGACAGCTTCCGGATGGCGTTCGGCTCGACCTTGGTCAGGACCTTGCCCGGCAGGCTCGTGCCGCCGCCGCGGCCCGCCGTGCGCGCGAGCGTGCCGACCGCCTTGGCGGCGGCCACCCCTGCAGCCAGGCGGATCACGCCGGCGCCACCACCCGCAGCGCGCCCGGCAGGACCTGCACCGTGAGCGGCAGGTCGCCGATCGGGTCGCCGTCGGCGTAGGCCGTGAACGGGCGGTCGGCCTCGAACGTGATCTCGCAGCCCTGGTGGAGCGTGATCGCCGGGTCCTTCAGATGGCTGCCGTTGAACACGCGCGGCAGGCCGCGCAGGTAGCGCAGGCGCGACTGCTGGCGGATGAGCACCACGTCCAGCTTGCCGTCCTCGAGCGAAGCGTCGGGCGCGAGGAACATGCCGCCGCCGAACACGCCGGAGTTGGCGACGGCGACGCTGTAGCCCGGGTAGTCGAGCGACTCGCCGTCGATCGTGACCTTCCAGGCGGCGGGCTTCCAGCGGGCGATCGCGCGCAGCACGCCATAGGTGTAGACGAACGTGCCGAGCTTCAGCCGCGTCTCGAGCGCGATCCGGGACACGTCGGAGTCGATCCCCGCGGACAGGATGCCGAGGTAGACCGTGCCGTTGGCCAGGGCCAGGTCGACGCTGCGCTCCGCGCCCGTCTCCAGCAGCTTGACGGCCTCGACGGGGTCGAACGGGATGTCCAGCTTGCGCGCGAAGTCGTTGCCGCGGCCGCCGGGGATGACGGCCAGCAGCCCTTGGCGGTCGCGCAGCTCGCCCGCGACGGCGCCGACGATCCCGTCGCCGCCCATGGCCGCGACGATGTCGCCCTGGTCGCACGCCTCGCGCGCGAGCTGGCGGGCGTGTTGCATGGACATCGTCTCCACCACCCGGAACGGGCGGCCCTGGCCGCGCAGCGCGGCCTCCACGCCGGGGAGCAGGCGGAGCGCGCGGCCACCGCCGGCGTGGGGGTTGACGATCAAGCAGACGGGGCCGTCGATCACGGCCCGGGAGGCTAGACGGTCAGCTCGCGCACGGTCGCCGCGAACGCGGCGATCAGCGGGTTGGCATCGCGCTCGCGCCACGCGAGCGCGATCCGCAGCGGGTCGATGTCCGTGATCGGCACCCAGGCCAGGTCGGGGCGGGCGTAGAACTCGGTCATGGCGGCGCCGACGATCGCGTACGCGGACCCGTCGGCGACCTGCTCGAGCATCTCCTCGACGTTCTCGTTCTCCGGGCCCCCAGCGCGGCTCCGCGCCGTTCGGGCGCGGGTTCACCGCCCACCAGTCGACCCAATATCGCGGGGCGCGGCGTGTCCACATGATCGGCTCGTCGTTGAGCTCGTCGACGGTCAGCGACTCGCGCTTGGCCAGCCGGTGCTCGCACGCGAGACCGGCGAAGCGCGGCTCGCTCGCGACGAGCTCGTGCCGCAGCCCCGTGAGGTCGGCGGGCAGCCAGACGAACGCGACGTCGCACTCGCCATCGCGCAGCGCGCTCACCTCGCCGCCCCAGTCGTAGCGGCGCGGCTCCACGCGGACGTGCGGGAAGCGGGCCAGGAACCGCGCCCGTGACTGCGTGGACAGCCGCCCGCGCCCGTCGCCTCGAACCCGACCCGCAGCCGGCCCGTCTGCCCGCGGCGGCGGCGAGCGCCGCGTCGAACGCCCGCGACGGCCTCCGCACCCGCCGTCAGCAGCGCTTCACCGGCCGCGGTCGGCGTCACGCCGCGTCCGCCGCGGCTGAAGAGCTCGACGCCCAGCTCCAGCTCGAGCTTGCGCAGCGCCTCCGACAGCGCGGACTGGCTCAGGTGCAGCTCCGTCGCCGCCCGCGAGACGCTCCCGTGCTCGGCCACGGCGAGCACGTACCGCAGCTGTCGGATCTCGGCCATCGGTGAAACCGATACCACGTAGCGGCAGCTTGTGTGGAGCCGGCGCCGCGCCACGGGGACGATGCAGGCCATGCGCACCCTCGGAACGCTCACGACTTCGACGATCGGCTACGGCGCCATGGCCCTCGTCCCCGGCATGTACGGCGACAGCGACGACGCGCAGGCCATCGCCACGCTCCAGCACGCCGTCGACGCCGGCGCGACCTTCATCGACACCGCCGACGCCTACGCCGACGGCGGCAACGAGACGCTCGTCGGCCAGGCGCTCGCCGCCCGCCGCGACGAGCTCCAGCTGGCGACCAAGTGGGGCATCGTGTTCGAGGGCGGCCGTGTCCTCGATCACCACCATCAGCAGGAGATTCGCATCGACGCGCGGCCGGAACGGGCGCGCCGAGCGCTCGAGGCCAGCCTGCGCCGCCTCGGCACCGACCACGTGGACCTCTGGTACCTGCACTTCCCCGACCCGGACGTGCCGGTGGAGGAGACCGTCGGCGCGATGGCCGCGCTCGTGGGGGAGGGCAAGGCCCGCCATCTCGGTCTCTGCAACGTGAGCGCCGAGCAGGTCCTCGCCGCCCACCAGGTGCACCCGCTCGCCGCCGTCCAGTCCGAGTACTCGCTCTGGACCCGCGACCCCGAGCGCGAGCTCCTGCCCGTGCTCGCCGAGCTGGGGATCGGCTTCGTGCCCTGGTCGCCGCTCGGCGCGGGCTTCTTCGCCGGCTCCGTCCAGGACACCGACAAGGACTTCCGCGCCAACCATCCGCGCTTCACCCGCGAGAACCTCGCCGCCAACACCGACCGCTTCGCGCCGCTGCGCGGGATCGCGGAGGAGCTGCAGATCACGCCGGCCCAGCTCGCCCTCGCGTGGATCCTCCATCAGCGCGAGGACATCGTCCCGATCCCCAGCACCCGCACCCCGTCCCACCTCGACGAGAACCTGCGCGCCGCCGACGTGTCCCTCTCGCCCGACGTCCTCGCCCGCATCGAAGCGCTCGCGCCGGCGGGCGCCGCCGCTGGCAATTCCTTGCTCTGAGCAGGGAACATAAAGAGGGACAGTCCCTCTTTATGTTGGCAGCACCAACGTGGCGAGCGAGTCGGCGATGAAGGTCGGGGAGGGGTCGGCGGCTTCGGCCTCGACGCGGGACGCCCCGCCGGTCAACACCAGCGCTTGGTCCAGTCCGGCGCGGCGCGCGCCGAGGACGTCGATCTCCAGCCGGTCGCCGACACCGAGGATGCGGCCGGGGCCGAGGCGGTCGCGGGCCGCCTCGTACATGGTCGGCTCGGGCTTGCCGATCACCATCGAGGCCTTGCGGCCCACGGCGGTCTCGACCGCGGCCAGCACGGCGCCGGTGCCCGGCCAGGGACCGTCGGGCATCGGGAAGACGGCGTCGCGCGTGGCGCCGATCAGGTCCGCGCCGCGCAGGACGGCCTGGGTCGCGACCTTGAGCTCCTCGAACACGAAGTCGTCGTGCCCGCCGACCACCACCACGTCGGCGCGGGTCGCGAACTGCGTGCCGTTCACCACCCGCAGGCCCGCCTCGGCCACGTGATCGACCAGCGCCTGGGAGCCGACGACGAACGCCGTACCGCCGCCCGGCCGCTCGGCCAGGGCGAACTGCACGGCCGCGCCGACGCTGAGGATCTCCGGCAGCGACGCCTGGAAGCCGAGCCGCCACAGCTTGCGGACGAACCCCTCCGGCGGGTGGCGCACGTCGTTGGTCAGGAAGAGGATCGACTTTTCGGCCTCACGCAAGGCGCTGACGGCATCGACAGCGCCCGGGAGCGCCTCGTCGCCCACCCACAGGCAGCCGTCGAGGTCGAGCAGGATGTGGTCATACGGACGGACCGCGGCGGAAAGGGGCAAGGACCGCATTATCCTTGCCCGCCGTGTCCCGACTCCTCGCCACCCTCATCGCCTGCTGTCTTGCCCTCGCGCTCGCCTCGTGCGGTGACGACGGAGGAGACGAGAACGCCGCCACTCCGGAACCCGCCGCCACCGAGGAGGCGACGACGGAAGCCCCCACCGCCAACGAGTTCCTGCCCGAGGGCTGCGAGGACGTCGAAGCGCCGGCGCCCAAGGAGGAAGGCACGCTCGAGGCGCCCAAGGAGAAGCTGAGCGCGTCCAAGACCTACGTCGCGACGGTCTCCACCACGTGCGGCGACTTCAAGATCACGCTGGACGCCAAGCGGGCCCCGATCACCGGCGGCTCGTTCAAGTACCTCGCCGACGAGAAGTTCTACGACGGCCTGAACTTCCACCGGATCGTCGCGGACTTCGTGATCCAGGGCGGCGACCCGGCCGGCTCCGGCAACGGCGGCCCCGGCTACTCGGTCGAGGAGGCGCCGCCGAGCGACCTCAAGTACACGCACGGCATCGTCGCCATGGCCAAGACCGAGGACGAGGCCGCCGGGCACGTCCGGCTCGCAGTTCTTCGTCGTCACCGGCGAGGGCGCCGCTGCACGCTGCCGCCCGACTACGCGCTCGTCGGCGAGGTGACGGAGGGCATGGAGGTCGTGGACAAGATCGGCGCCATCCAGGCCGACCCGAACTCCGGCATGCCCGCCGCGCCGGTGATCATCAAGTCGGTCACCGGTCGAGGAGTCTAGGCGACCGAACGGGGCAGCCGACTTCGTCGGCGCCATCCGCGGTCGCTTGCGCCGGGGTGATCGCTTCGCGGATCACCGCGGCGCGGCGCCTTCGAGTTCCAGGAGCGCGGCCTTGCGCTCCGGCCCGCCCCGGTAGCTCCCGAGCCGTCCCGTGCCCGGGAGCACGCGGTGGCACGGCACGACGATCGGCACCGGGTTGCGCGCGCACGCCGTGCCCACGGCGCGGGCGGCCTTCGGGTTCCCGGCCCGCGCCGCGAGCTCGCCGTAGGAGACGGTCTGCCCGCGCGGCACCTCCCGCAGGTGCTCCAGCACCGCGTGCCGGAACGGCGCGCGAGCGAGCCGCAGGTCCACGGGCAGGTCGAGCGGCTCGCCGGCGAAGTACGCGTCGAGCGCGTCGCGGGTCCCGGCCAGCTCGCGATCGGAGCCGATCAGGCGCGGCCCGAGCGCTCCGGCGACCTCGGCCAGCGCCACGTCCTCGGCCTCGCTCTCGAACGCGATCCGCACCACGCCCTCGGGCCCGGACACGACGAGCAACCGCCCGATCGGGGTCTTCAGCCGCGTGTAGAGGGCGTCGGCGAGCCCTTCGCGGACGGCGGCGGCCGCGACGGACTCCAGCAGCGAATTCGGTAGCGGGCTCATGCGTAGCTCTCCCGGAGGGTGCGGACGGCGGTCGACACGCGCTGGCGTGCCGCGGCGGACGTGCAGCCGAGCCGCTCCGCGATCCCGTCGTAGTCGAGGTCGTCGACGAAGCGCAGCCGCAGGGCGACCTGCGCCGTGTCGTTCAACGGCGCGATCAGGCCCTCGAAGTCTTCGTGGGTGTCGTACACCGCGACCACCGGGGGCTCGTCGGACAGGACTTCCCGCCGGGCCTTGCGGTGCTGATCGATGGCGGTGGTCGTGGTGACGCGGTAGAGCCACGCCCGCAGATGCTCGGCGTGGCGCAGCTTCGGATACGCCCGCAGCGCGCGCAGCAGCGCCTCCTGCAGGACGTCCTCGGCCGCGTCGCCGCTCAGGCGACGAGCGTGCACGAGCAGCTCGTCGCCGTGCGCTTCGACGAGGGACCAGAACGGTGGCAGCACACCCGTTGCAACGGATGTGCGCCCCGAAATGTGAGAAGAGATCCGCGAAGCGATCTCTAAGCGATCGCGCATGGCGCCGACGAAGTCGGCTGCCGCGATCGATCGCCGTTACCGTTTTCCGCCGTACATCGACGCGCGTTGCTCGGCCATCTTGGCCCGCGCCGAAGCCTGCCGGCGCCGCCCGACGAACGCCAGCACGCCGAGCACCACGAGCACGAGCAGGAAGCCCCAGAACCACGCCGTGTTGCCGATCCCGCCGAACGGCAGCGCGACCAGCTTCACGATCAGGAACCCGACCGTGATCACCAGCACGATGAACAGCAGCACGAGCAGGATGCCGCCGATCCGGCGTGCCAGGCCGGCGCTCTTGGGCGGCGCGACGATGCCCATGACGCGCAGCATCAGCAGCTGACGGTTGGTCGGCGGCGTGCCGCCGAGCTTCTCCGTGGCGGCTTTGAGGTCGCCCGGACGACGCTCGGCGAGGGCCAGCGAAGCCTCCGCCATGCGCCGCAGCTGCAGGCGTTCCTGCGGCCGGGCGGCGGCGATCGCCGAGCGGAAGTGCACGCGGGCCTGCTCCGCGTCCATCCGTTCGGCCGCGCGGGTGCCGAGGATGGCCTGCGCAGCGGACTTGAAGCGCGTTTCCTTCAGCAGCTCCTCGTCGGAGCGCTGCTCCAACTGCTGCATGGCGTTCATCGCCGACTTGGATTCGATGCGAACTTGGCGGGGCTTGGGCGGCATGGCCCTCTCAGTCTACGGCGAATCGCTTCGCGGATTCGCGGCTATGCCGCTGTCGCGTCATCCGTGCTGCGGCGAAAGCCGATGGGTGCCGGATCGACGTCCAGCGGCGACTCGGGCAGCCCCGGCTCCGGGTCGAGGTCGTCGTAGCCGCCGGGCGCGATGTCGTTCGGGGCGTGCGGGTGGAAGATCGCGGCCAGCAACTGGACGTGCCCGCGGCCCACGCCGAGCTCGTACTGGCCGCCGCCGTAGGCGCCCATCCCGCGCTGCTCGCAGAACTCGTACGCGGTGAAGAGCGCCTTCACCGACCCGAACCGCGACGGCTTCAGGTTCACCGTGCGCGGGATGACCTTGCGCGAGAGGATGTCGTCGACGCTGTGGATCGGCGCGTCCCACGTGATCCGGTCCTGGAACGGGGCGAGCGCGTGCATCGCGTCCTCGTCCTCGAGGTCCGGGTCCTCCAGCCACGCGTCCGGGAACGTCTCGGCGATCCGGCGATAGAACGCCGGGTCCGTCTCGACGTCGACGACCGTGCCCTTGTAGGCGCCCTTGAAGTCGATCGAGTCCACGGCGCCGCTCTTCACCAGGCCGTCGATCAGCTCGTCGGTCCAGTCCGGGGTGCCGTCGAGCTTGAAGCGGATGTTCGGGTAGCGCGCGAGCCGGCGCGTGACGGGATCGAGCGTGGGCGGGGTGCCCATCCGCGAGGACACCACGAACGTCACCGGCTGCGGCTCCCGGCCGAGGATCGCGTGCAGCGACGTCCCCGCCTGGCGCAGTGCGAGGTCCAGCGCCGCCGATTCCAGGCCCCACCGGCGATAGGACCGGTAGACCGGCTGCTCGGGCGTGTAGTCCGGGAAGGTGTCGAGCGTGCCGAGGTGCTCGGAGAACGAGTCGAAGGTCCACTCGCCGGCCAGCTCCAGCACCGGGCCCGCGGCGATCTGCGCCTCCTGGGCCGGCGCCTCGTAGGTGACGTCCTCGCCCTTCCCGGTCTCACCGCCGCCCGTCAGGGCGTACACGGTCGAGACGCGCTCGAAGCCCGAGGACACCATCCGGGCGAGGCGTTCGAGGGTGTAGCCCTCGATCTTGAGCGGCAGTTCGGCAATCGCGTCGTAGAGCGCCATGGCCGTTGAAGGTACCCTCCTCGACCGCGATGCTGGACGCGCTCGGGCTCTTCGTCGTCATCGAGGTGGTGGGCCTGGCGGCCGCACCGCTGGCTGCGCTCGTCCTCGGACGGCTGCCCGGCGCCGGATTGGGCTTCTCGAAGCTGCTCGGGCTGCTGCTCGTCACGTGGCTGATCTGGCTCGCGGCCTCGCTGGGGATCGCGCCCTACGGCAAGGGCCTGATCATCGGCGCCCTCGTGCTGCTCGTCGTCGCCGGCGTGCTCGTCGGCCTGCGCCTGCGCTCGCTGGACCCCGAATCGCGGTCCAAGCGGCTGCGGCGGCTCGCGCTCCCGGAGGACCCGGTCCGGCGCCGCCTGTTCTGGGGCGCGGAGATCGTCTTCGCCGTCACGTTCGCGCTCGGCGCGTTCTTCGCCGCCTCCGCGCCGGACGTGTGGAACACCGAGAAGCCGATGGACATGGCGTTCATCACGGCGATCAACGCGTCGGACTCGTTCCCGCCGCACGACCCGTGGATGAGCGGCGAGCAGCTCAACTACTACTACTTCGGGCACGTCATCTTCGCGTGGCCGATCCAGCTGCTCGGGCTGCGGCCGGACGCGGGGTACCTGCTCTCGTGGGGCCTGCTGCTCGCGCTCACCGCCACCGCCGTGTACGCGTTCTGCGGGACGCTCTGGGCCGCCGCGCGCGAGACCCTCGGCGACCGTGCGCCGCGCGGCGGGCCGGTGCTCGCGGGGCTCGTCGGCGCGGCCCTGGTGGCGATCCTCGGCAACCTCGCCGGCGTGCGGTCGTGGATCCGGGCCGAGGACCCGCCCAAGGACTACGCGTGGTTCGACCCATCGCGGGTGATCCCGGACACGATCAACGAGTTCCCGTCGTTCTCGTTCATCCTCGGCGACCTCCACGCACACGTGATCGCGCTGCCGTTCACGGTGCTGGCGATCGCGTTCGCGATGCAGGTCGCGCTGCGGGGGCCGCGCGGCGACGCGCTCTGGCGCTCGGTGGCGGAAGCGCTCGCGGCGGCGCTCGCCGTCGGCGCGCTGTACGCCATCAACTCGTGGTCGTACCCCATCGCGGCGGGACTGCTGGCGGCGTCGGTCGTGGTCTGGCTGCGCACGGACGAGGCGCGGGGGAGGACGGGCTACGCGATCGTCTGGCTCGCGCTGGTGCTCGTCGCGAGCTTCGCGCTCTTCTTGCCGTTCCTGCTCAACTTCGACCCCGAGGCGCGCGGGATCGGGACCGTCGAGACGCGCCGCCCGTTCAAGCAGTGGATGGGCGACATGGCGCTGATCTACGGCATCCTGCTGTGGCCGCTGTTCGGCCTGTACCTGCGCCGGCTGCTCGACGCCCGTCACGCCGCGCGCTGGACCGGCTGGGGCCTCGCCGTGGGCGTCGTCGGCGGTTCGCTGCTCGCGTCGAGCAACCTCACCGGCGCCGCGCTCGTGGCCGTGGGGCTGATCGTCGGCATCGCCGCGGCGCTCGACGACGACGTGTCCCCGCCCGCGCGCTTCCTCTGGGTGCTGGTGGCCGGCGGCGCCGCGCTGGTGATGATCCCGGAGCTCGTGTTCCTGCGCGACGCGTTCGACAACAGCGCGCTGGAGCGGATGAACACCGTCTTCAAGTCGGGCTATCAGGCGTTCCTGCTGCTCGGACTGGCCGCGGGGGCGGCGTTGCCCTGGGCCGCCGTCTGGCTCCCCCGCATCCTCTGGCCGCCGTGGGCGGCGGTGATGGCCGTCCTGCTCGTGCTCGGGCTCGTCTACCCGTACGCCGGCGGCTACGCCCGCACGGGCGGGTTCGCCAACGCGCCGACGCTCGACGGCCTGAAGTGGCTGCGAGCGGGCTCACCGGGCGACCCGGCGGCGATGGAATGGATCCGCGCGAACACGGCCGGCGACGCCGTGATCCTCGAGGCCTTCGGGGACGACTACAGCGCGTTCGGTCACGCCCGCATCTCCACCTTCACCGGCCGCCCGACCGTGATGGGCTGGGCGGGCCACGAGCTGCAGTGGCAGCACGACCCCGGCCAGCGCAGCGCCGAGATCCAGACGCTCTACACCACCACCGACAACGCGCAGGCCCAAGGTCTGATCGACCGCTACGGCATCGACTACGTCGTCGTCGGGCCGATCGAGCAGACCACCTACGGCGATGCCGGCACGGCCAAGTGGGACCAGCTGGGCCAGCGGGTGTTCAGCGAGGGCGGCACCACCGTGTGGCGCCTCGGCGCCGCTACCGCTTGATGTAGAGCCACTCCTTCATCCCGCCCGTGGGGTTCCAGACGTTGCGGGTGGTGATGTACTTGAACAGGTTGCCGGGGCGGATCTGGTCGTACTCGCGCACCCACCAGACGCGGAAGTCGAACTGGCGCCCGTCGTAGCCGTTGAGCTGGCCCGCCGTCTCCATTCGCGCCTTGCTGGCGTCGGTGAGGATGAGCACGTCGCTGTTCGGCGCCGCGGCGTTGGCCTGCTGGTAGTCGATGTAGCCCGACGAGAGATGGCGGAAGTACCAGGCGTACGGGAACGTCGCACCTTCGGCGGCGTCCACCGTCACCGTCAGCGGCGGCTGGCCCGGGCCACGGCTCGCGGCGAGCGCCTGCACCTGGTCGGCCACCTGCTTGACCTGCTCGGAGGACTGGGTGGAGACGAGGTACTCGCGCGGGTCGGCGCCGCGGTCGTGATTGACCCACCAGGAGCTGAGGAAGACGTACACGGCGGCGACCGCCGCGAACGCGAGCCCGGCCGCGCGCCAGGCGCCGCGGGCCTGCCAGATCGCCTGGACGCCGACGCCCGCCAGCAGGATCATCGGCAGCAGCGGGTGCAGCACCAGCCAGGCGAACTTCTCGCCCGCCCACGAGTACACGGCGAGGCTGAGGAAGAAGTCCCAGAGCAGGAAGGCGGCGAGCATCGCGTTCCGGCGCCACAACGACACCGCGCCGATCGCGCCGAGGATCAGCATCGGCCACTCGACGGTGATGAGCAGCCACGAGTAGAAGACCCACGGCTCACCGCCCCGGCGCACCTCGTGCTGGCCGAGCCAGTAGTCCAGGCCCGTGACGACGCCGTCGTAGAGCCCCGTGGGGTGGGTCAGGAACGTCGTGAACAGCAGCGTGAACGTGAGCGCGAACGCGGCGACGAACCAGCCCCAGCCGTCCCAGCCGGGCACCGTGAGCGCGCGGATGAGCTGCGCCCGCCAGGACGGGACGGCGAAGCAGAAGATGAAGAACGTGCCCATCACGAACAGCGAGATGAACATCGTCTCCTTGGTCGCGAACAGCAGCGCGATCAGGATGCCGATCAGCGCCGGGTGGTACTTGCGCGGATGGTCGATGCCGCGCCAGATCACGACCACGAGCGCGAGCGACAGCGACGCGAAGTAGATGTCCTCGCGGGCGAAGCGGCTGAAGTACAGGTAGCTCGCGCCGAACGCGAAGAAGATCGCGGCGGCGAGCGCCGCGCCACGGCCGATCAGGCTCCGCAGGCCCCAGCACATCGGGATCATCGCCGCGCCCATCAGCGCCGGGGCGAGGCGGGCGGTGAAGTCCGTGTCGCCGAACGTCACGTACATCAGCGCCGTCAGGTAGAAGCGCAGCGGCCCGTGCAGCAGCGGGTTGTACTCGTAGTCGCCCGTCTGCCGGAACAGGTACGAGAAGTACGCGTCCTGGCTCTCGTCGTGGTGGAACGCGCGCTCGCCGAGCGCGATGAAGCGCACGATCAGGGCGAGGACGAGCACGGCGCCCCAGACGGCGAGCTCGCGCTTGTCCTGGGCGGCGTACCACGCCGTCAGGCGGCGCCGGCGGGCGCGCTCGGTCGGCTGCTCGGCGGGGATCGTCGGGGCGTCGGCGGCGATCTCGGTCACGTTCGTTCTAGCTCCGGGCCTCGGCGCGCGCGGCGCGCAGGTTCTTGATTCCGCCGTAGCGGACGACCAACAGGATCAGACCCAGGACGGTGATCGGGACGACGATCACGAAGCGCAACATGAGGATGTAGGACAGCGCGGTGCTGCCGGTGCCCCCGAGCGCCTTGACGCCGGTGATCACGGCCGTGTCCTGCGTGCCGGCGTAGCCCGGCCCGCTCGGGATCATGGAGAAGACGCTGGCGAGCGCCACCATGTACAGCCCTTCGATCACGGTCATGTTGAAGCCGACGGCGGCGCCGGTCGCCATCCACACGCCCGTCTCGATCGCCCAGATCAGGAGTGTCAGGGCGAGCAGCCGGAGGCCGTGGTGGGCCCGGCGCAGGCCGAGCGTGGCCGACGCGAGCGGCGCGAGCACGCCGTGCACCCGCTCGTTGTTGCGGATCAGGCGCCAGCCGACGGCTGCCGCCGCGATCCCGACGACGGCGACGATCGCGATCAGCTCCACGGAGTTGCCGCCGACCTCGCCGAGCAGGCCGTAGCCGACGACGACGAAGATCACCAGCAGGACGGCGACGTCGAGCAGGCGCTCGGCCACCAGCGTGCCGACCACGGTGCGCTTGGACGTGTTCGCCCGCGGTGCGGCGAGGAAGACGCGGATCGCGTCACCGGCGCGGGCCGGGAGGATGTTGTTGCCCATGTAGCCGATGACCGTCAGCGAGTACATGTCGCTGCGCTTCGGGGTCGCGCCCTCGTCCTTGAGCAGCCGCTCCCAGCGTTCGCCGCGCACGAGCGTCGCGAACCCGTACAGCGCGACCGCGCCGATCAGCGCCGCGATCTCGCCGGGGGTGGACGGGAACGTCGGCGCGTCCTGCTTGGTCGCCCACCAGACCACGAACCCGAGCGAGACGACGCTGACCAGGATGCCGAGGATCGGGAGCAGGGAGCGGCGGGGCCGGCTCTCCGGGGCGGCTGGATCGCTGGGTGGGGCGACGGCCGCGAGGGGCTGCTCTGAGGTGGGCGTATCCGTGCTCACGAAAGCGGGCGCGACCTCGCGCCGGGTGTCCAGGATAGGCGGCTCATGTGAGTCCGCGCTCACGTGCTCGATCGACTGCGGCCTGGGGTGACTCCGTCCACGGCTCGCCGTGGCCGAAGAGCGTGAGCGTGGCGTCGATGCGCTCGATCGCTTCGAGGCTCTTTTGCATCTGCAGCGAGTCCGCGGCGAACGCCCGCGGCATCAGCTGCGGGCCCTTGGCGCCCGTGAGCGGGTTGTAGGTGCACAGCGCGTCACCGGCGATCAGCGCGCCGTGCTCGGGCAGGTGGAACGCGACGTGGCCGGGGGAGTGGCCCGGCGTGGGGATGATCCGCGGCCGGCCGGGCACGTCGAGGTCCTGCTCTGCGTCGAACGTGGTGACCACTTCGACGTTGGGGGTGCGGGCGCCGCCGGCGCGGCCCGCGACCAGGAAGAGCTTGTAGAGCGCCGGGTAGCGCAGGTACGGGAGCAGCGACCCGTCGCGCTTGTGGGTCTTGCCCGTGCGGGCCATCTCGGCGTCCTTGGCGTGCACGTACACGGGCGCCTGCGCGTCCTCGCGGACGTGCTCGACGATCCCGACGTGGTCAGCATGGGCGTGGGTGAGGATCACCGCCGCGATGTCCTTGACCGACCGGCCGCGCGACTGCAGGTAGGCGTCGAGCTGCGGACGGAACCCCGGCAGGCCGCCGTCGACGAGCGTCAGGTCGTTGCCTTCCTCGAGCAGGTAGCAGTTGACGTACTCGTTCCCGAGGCGGTGGATCCCGGGCGCCAGTTGCGTCGGAGCATCGACGGACATGACCGCTCAGCTTCGCAGGGTTCGAACCTTTCGGGACCTGATGAGTGGACGAACTGGTCCGCGGTCTGTACCTTGAATCGTCTGATGCGTAAGTGCACCGCCCTCCTCCACGCCTCCTTGCTGCCCGTGCAAACGGGTACGTCGGCGTGGAATCGCGAGGTCGGGATGCGTTTCGACGCGATCTACAACACGCAGCCGAGCGGCTACTAGCGGAACGGAGCTCACTGATGCCCCCGACCGCGAACACCGCGGGCGGGCGTCGAGTGACGCGCTGGACCCGCGAGACCATCATCGAGAAGATCACGGAGTGGAACGAGCTCTACGGCGAACCGCCGTGCTCGGCCGACTGGAACCCGTCGCTGGCCCGCTGGCGTGCGCAGGAATGGCGCGCGGAGCGGTACCGGGACGGGATCTGGCCCTCCACCAACGCCGCGAAGCGCCCGTTCGACGGGTCGTTCGACGCCGCCGTGCGTGCCGCGGGTCTGGAGCCTCACCGCTCCGGTCCGCGCCGCCGTCCGGCCGGAACGGCTCGCCCGGCGGTTGAGCAGCGCGCGCCCGAGACGGTCCCCCGTCGCGTCAACGACGCGCTGGTGGAGGCCGACGAGCGCGAGCGGGCTCTGGAGCGCCGCGTGGCCGAGCTGGAGCGGACCGTCCAGGTGGCCGAGCGCCGGGCGACGCGCGCGGAGGACCTGCTCGACGACGCGCGCACGCGCGCCCGTCGGGCCGGCGACCGCGAGCGTCGTGCCCGCCTGGCCCGCGACCGTGTGCGCGAGAGCGCGTCCGTCGAGACCGATTCGGTCGTGGCGGATGCGGGTGCTCGGACGCGCGCGGCCTACGACCAGGCGGCGGCGGCGGTCGCGGAGTCCCGTGACGCCCGCCGCGCGGCCGCCGAGGCGGAAGTCCGCGCGGCCGACGCCGAGGCGCGTGCCACGGCGGCGGAGCGCCTGCTCGAAGCGGCCACCACGGTGACCGCCGGCACCACGACATACGCCCGTGTGAACGGGCGGAACGAGGCGAACGGCAACGGGCACGTCGCGGTCAGCACCAAGCAGGATGTTGGTGGTGGCGTGTCGGCGGCCGAGGTCGAGGCGCGGATCGCGGCGGCGGTGGCTCAGGCGCAGGCCGAGTCCGGTGGCGCGATCGCGGCGGCCATGGCCGCCGCGCGGGCCGCGGAGGATCGTGCCGCGGTGGCCGAGCGTCGGGCCCGTGAGCTGGCCACGTTGGTGTGCGGCGAGCCGCGTCAGCTGACGCGCGCCGAGATCGCGGACCTGCGTGACGCCGGGCCGACCGGTCCGGCCGTCATGGCCAACGCGCTCCGCACGCTGCACGCCGCCCGCGCGGCCAACGACCGTCGCGGGCTGACGGACGCGCTCGGCGGCGTGGCTTCGGCCGCGGTGGGCTGGCGCGACCGCCTCTGACATAGGTCCCACGGACCGCCAACTCCGCCGGCCACGGAAGGACATCGTGGCCGGCGGCAAACCTTCCCTCCCCAGGACGACGCCCCGGTCCGGCACGCTCCCCGCCGGACCGGGGCCGGCGCGAACCTAAAGAGGGACTGTCCCTCTTTAGATTCGCTGGTGGCGGCGCGCGTCCGCCAACGCCGCGCGCAGCGCGTCCGGGTCGGGCGTGGGGGAGATCCGGCCGTCCGCGAGGTGGTAGATCCGGCAGGTCAGCGACGGCGGCTCGTCCGTCGGGAACAGGTCGGCGCCGTCGACGCGGATCGTCGGCGAGCCCGGGAACCGCTCGCGCGCCGCGTCCTCCTCGGACACGATCTCGCGCTCGACGAACTCGACGCCCAGGGCCCGCAGCTGGTCGGCGACGACGGGGTGCGACGGGCACCCCGCCCACCACAGGAGCTCTACTTCCACTTGACCGAGCAGCCCTTGGGCTCGGTCTCCGGGCGGGCGACCGGCCGCCCGGCGAGCACGTCGTCGAGCGCCTCGCGCAGCCAGGACGCGTTCAGCGACGGGTCGTTGTAGTCGGCGTCCGGGGCGCCCCGGTAGACCACGCCGGACGCATCGGTCACGAACACGTCCGGGGTCGTCTTCGCACCCCACGCCCGCGCGACCTCCTGCGACTCGTCGACCAGGTACGGCCCGGCGAACTCGCCCGCCTCGACCCGCGCCCGCGAGGCCTCGACCGAGTCCCGCGGGTACTTGTCCGCGTTGTTGGAGTTGATCTGCAGGAACCGCACGCCGCGGTCCGCGTAGTCGCGCGCGACGTCCTGCAGCCGCTCGTGCCAGGCGAGCGCGTACGGGCAGTGGTTGCAGGTGAACACGACGACGGCGGCGCGCGCACCGTCCTCATGCAACGCGACGGGGGAGCCGGCGGTATCGGGCAGCGTGAACGCGAGGGCCATGCGATCCACCTTACGCTGCGCCCGATGCGGGTCCTCACGCGCGAAGAGCTCACGGCGACGCTCGCCCACCGGCAGGGCCTGATCACCCGCTGGGACGTCTCGCCCCAGGAGGCGATCAAGCGCCTCACGCCGCTCCAGGGCCAGGAAGCCAGGGCCCCGTTCGTCGCGCTCGCCGCGCGCGTCCAGGACTTCACGCGCGAGGCGCTCGAGCAGGCGATCACCGACCGCCAGGTCGTCAAGTCCACGCTGATGCGGCTCACGCTGCACCTCGCGAGCGGCGAGGACTTCCCGGCCTACGCCGCCCTGCTCCGGCACTCGCGGATGCGCAAGTGGCGCGCGACCGACCCGAGGATCGACGAGGAGGCCGAGGAGCTGGCCGCGTGGTTCACCACGCCTCGCACCAACAAGGACATCCGCGCCAAGATCGAGGCGCCGGACCTGTGGACGCCGATCCTGCGGGCCCGCACGATGGTGCCGCTCGTCCAGCTCCCGCCCGCCGGCCACTACGCCGACCGCGGCCGGGACACGCTGTTCGTCAAGGACCCGCGCCCGCTGCCCACGCCGGAGCAGGCCGCGAAGACCGTGCTGACCCGCTACCTGACCGCGTTCGGGCCCGCCCAGAAGCGCGACCTCGCCGCCTGGGCCGGCGCCGCCCAGCGCGACTTCGACTTCGACGCCATCGACACGGTCAGCTACAAGGACGAGCACGGCCGCACGCTGATCGACCTGCCGGGCGGCGAGATCCTCCCCGGCGACACGCCGCTCCCGCCGCGCTTTCTCGCCAACTGGGACCAGCCGCTGCTCGCCTACAAGGACCGCGATCGCATCCTGCCGCCGGCGGTCCAGCCGCCTTCAGCTCACGCTCTCCGGCGACCAGACGCTCACCGTCGACGGTCGCGTCGTCGCCAGCTGGACGATGGAGGAAGGCCGCATGACGATCACGCCCCACGTGGAGTTCCGACCCGACGGGATCGAAGAGGAAGCCCTGCGCACGGCCCGGTTCTGCGCTCCTCACGCGCGCACGTTCAAGTGGTCATGAATTGACCCTCAACTCCCCTCGACCTGCGGCCGATGAACGGGATAGAAGAACCTATGGCTACGGGATTTGCAAGCGCGCTGAGTGAGGGACAGCCCGCCCAGCTTGATCTGGGTGATGACGCGGTCCCCTGCCTGGTGGTCGGTTTCACCGGCAACGACGTGATGCTCGCGCCGCAGGCGCCGTTGCCCGAGGACGCGCTCGCGCCAGGTCTCACCACGTATCTGCTGATCGAAGCGGGCGGCAACCTGCAGGCGCTCAAGGCCGCCATCAAGCCGGGCTACGCCGAGGGCGAGCTGATCGCCACGCTGCTGGATTCCTTCCGGCTCGGCCAACGCCGCACCTTCTCCCGCGCCCCGCTCGTCCTGCCCGCGCACCTGCGCCCGGCCGGCACCCAGGAGCCCCCGAAAACCACCTTCACACGCGATATCAGCGCCGGTGGCCTGCGCGTGGCCAAGCAGTCGGGCTACCTCGAGGCCGACCTGCACGAGGTCGTGATCGGGCTCGTCCAGGCTTCTGCCGAGATTCGCTGCACCGCGGAGACGGTCCGCGTCACCGCGCAGGACGTCTCGCTCTCGTTCGTCGAGATCGAGCCGAGCGATCGTCTGCTGCTCGCCCAGCTGACATTCGCCTTCCATCGCCGTCGCGCCGGGAAGTAGCAATCGATACGCTCCGCCCAGTTAGCGACTGGGAGGAGAGGCATGGCTGGTTCGGTACGGGTCACGATGACCGTGAACGGTGCTCAGCAGAGCGCCGAGGTGGAACCTCGCCTGCTCCTGGTCCACTTCCTGCGCGAGACGCTGGGTCTGACCGGAACGCATGTTGGTTGCGACACGTCCAACTGCGGCGCGTGCACGGTTCACCTCAACGGTGAGGCGATCAAGTCGTGCACGTTGCTGGCCGCTCAGGCGGACGGCGCGGAGATCAAGACGATCGAGGGAATGGGCCAGGAGGGCGCGCTGCATCCGCTGCAGGAGGCGTTCTGGGAGCACCACGGGCTCCAGTGCGGCTATTGCACGCCGGGCATGATCATGGCTTCGGCCGACCTGCTCGAACGCAACCCGAAGCCCGACGAGCAGGAGGTCCGCGAAGCGCTCGCGGGCAACCTCTGCCGCTGCACGGGCTACCACAACATCGTCAAGGCGGTTCTGGCCGCCTCGGAAAGCACCACATGAGCGCCCCACGGCCGCCGAGCCCTGGGTGGGCCGGCCGCTCAAGCGCAAGGAAGACCCGCGGCTGATCATGGGCCGCGCCCGCTACATCGACGACATCAACGTCACGGGCCAGCTGTGGGCGGCGTTCGTCCGCTCGCCCGAGGCGCACGCGAAGGTCACGTCGATCGACGTGTCGGAGGCGAAGGCCTACCCCGGCGTCCACGCGGTCTTCGTCGGCAACGACCTCGATCTCGAGGCGCCGCTGCCGATGGCCTGGGTCCCGCCGGGGGTCGAGGTCAAGAACCCGCCGCACTGGGCGCTGGCCAAGGACGAGGTCCATCACGTCGGTGACCCCGTCGCGCTGGTGATCGGCTCCGATCGCTACGCCGTCGTCGACGCCGCGCAGCTCGTCTCCGTCGAGTACGAGCCGCTGCCGGTGGTCGTGGACCTGGAGAAGGCCTACGAGGGCGGCGATCTCGTCCACGCGGACCTCGGCACCAACCAGTGCCACGAGTGGTCGCTGGGCGGCGGCGACCTCGAAGCCGGCTTCGAAGCGGCCGAGGTGATCGTCGAGCGCCGGATCGTCAACCACCGCACGGTGGGCGCGGCGATCGAGCCGCGCGGCGTGCTCGCGGACTACCGCGCGGGCTCGCTCACGCTCACGAGCTCCACCCAGGTCCCGCACTTCCTGCGGCTCTTCCTGGCGCTGCAGCTCGGGATCAGCGAGGACCGGATCCGGGCGATCGCGCCCGAGGTCGGCGGCGGCTTCGGCTCCAAGCTGCAGATCTACGGCGAGGAGATCGCGCTCGCGTGGGCCTCACGCAAGCTCGAGCGGCCGATCAAGTGGGTCGAGTCGCGCACCGAGGGCATGCTCGCCACCCATCACGGACGCGACCAGATCGCCTACGCGAAGATCGGCGCCACGCGCGACGGCAAGATCACCGCGTTCCACACGAAGATCCTGCAGGACCTGGGCGCGTACCTGATGCTGCTCACGCCGACGATCCCGTCGCTTGGGCGCGTTCGTGATGAGCGGCGTCTACGACATCCCGGCGGTGCACACCGACATCGTCGGCGTCTTCACCAACAAGATGCCGACGGACGCGATCCGCGGGGCCGGGCGCCCCGAGGCGACGCACCAGATCGAGATGATGATCGACCAGCTCGCCGACGAGCTGGGCATGGACCGGCTCGAGCTGCGGCGCAAGAACTTCATGCAGCCGGAGACGTTCCCGCACGAGACGGCGATCGGCGTGGTCTACGACTCGGGCGACTACCCGAAGGCGCTGGACACGCTGCTGGCCCTGGGCGACTTCGAGGCCATCAAGGCCGACGCGCCGCCCGGCAAGCTGCGCGGGATCGGCTACTCCACCTACACGGAGATCTGCGGCCTGGCGCCGTCGCGCGTCACCGGGCCGTCGGGCTTCGGCCTGCAGACCGGCCTGTGGGAGTCGGCGATGGTGCGCGTGCACATCACCGGCGCCGTGACCGTCTACACGGGCACGTCCCCGCACGGCCAGGGGCTGGAGACGACGATGGCGCAGATCGTCGCCCAGCGGCTGGGCTGCGATCCGCAGAACGTCGAGGTCATCCACGGCGACACCGGCACCGGCCCGCAGGGGCTCGGCACCTACGGCTCGCGGTCGACCGCGGTCGGCGGTGAGTCGGTGGCGAGAGCGACCGCCAAGATCGTCGACAAGGCGCGCCAGATCGTGGCGCACCAGCTGGAAGCGGCGGTCGACGACATCGAGCTCTCGGGCGACAAGTTCGCCGTCAAGGGCTCGCCCGACAAGGGCATGACCATCGGCGAGGTCTCGATGGCCGCCTACATCCCCGAGAACCTGCCCGAGGGCATGGAGCCGGGGCTGGAGGAGCTCGCGTTCTACGACCCGGAGAACTTCGTGTTCCCGTTCGGCGCGCACGCGTGCATCGTCGAGGTGGACCCGGACACCGGCAACGTGGACGTCGTCAAGTACGCCGCCGTCGACGACTGCGGCCCGGCGATCAACCCCAAGATCATCGACGGCCAGGTGCACGGCGGCATCGTGCACGCCATCGGCCAGGCGCTGTTCGAGCGCATCCACTACAACGAGGACGGCCAGCTCGTCACGGGCAACTTCGCCGACTACGCGATTCCGAGCGCAGCCGACGTGCCGTCCTTCGACCTGGACCGCACGGAGACCCCGTCGCCGGTCAACTCGCTCGGCGTGAAGGGCATCGGCGAGGCGGGCACGATCGCCGCCTCTCCCGCGGTCACGAACGCCGTCATCGACGCCCTGCGCCCGCTCGGCGTGACGTTCATCAACATGCCACTCGGCCCGCAGCGGGTCTGGGAAGCGATCCAGGAGGCGAAGGCGTGATCCCTGCTGAGTTCGACTATGTGGCGCCGGGCTCGCTCGACGATGCCCTCAAGGCGCTCGCCGACGGCGGGGAGGACGCCAAGGTGCTCGCCGGCGGGCACTCGCTGATCCCGCTGATGAAGCTGCGGATGGCGGCGCCGTCGCTGATCGTGGACCTGCGCCAGCTGGACGAGCTGAAGAACACCTCGTCCGACGGCGACTCGATCCGGCTCGGCGCGCTCGTCACGCACCACCGCGTGGCCACGGGGGGCTTCGGCCTCACCTCGGCCGCGGCGGCGACGATCGCCGACCAGCAGGTCCGCAACATGGGCACGATCGGCGGGACGCTGGCGCACGGCGACCCGGCCTCCGACATGCCCGCGGTGCTGCTGGCCCTCGAGGGCTCGGTGATCATCCGCGGATCGGGCGGCGAGCGCGAGGTCGCGGCCGCCGACCTGTTCGAGGACTTCCTCACGACCGCCGTGGGGGAGGGCGAGATCCTCACCGAGGTCCGCTTCCCGAAGCTCGACGGCTACGGGTACGGCTACGAGAAGTTCAACCGCCGCCAGGAGGACTGGGCGATGGTGGCCGTGTCCGCGCTGGTCAAGAAGGCGAGCGACGGCACGTGCGAGGACGTGCGCATCGGGCTGACCCACATGGGCTCGGTCCCGCTGCGGGCGACCGCGGCCGAGGAGGCGTTGCGCGGCAAGCCGCTGGACGCCGACTCGATCGCCGCCGCCGCCGAGCAGGCCGCGGAGGGGACGGAGCCGCCGTGCGGATCTGAACGCGTCGGTCGACTACAAGCAGCACCTGGCGCGGGTGTTGACCAAGCGCGCGCTGACCACCGCGTCACAATGAGGTAAGTGCAGACCCCGCAGGATGTTTCGCGGGCCCTGGCCGGCGAGGGCTACCTCGCCGACCAGGGACTCGCCACCGCCGCCTACCTCGCGTTCGCCCTGGAGCAGCCGCTGTTGCTCGAAGGGCGAGGCGGGGGTCGGCAAGACCGAGGTCGCCCGGGCGCTCGCGGCCGCGACCGGCGCCGAGCTGATCCGGCTGCAGTGCCACGAGGGCATCGACCTCCACCACGCCGTCTACGACTGGGACTACCAGCGCCAGCTGCTGGCGATCCGGGCGGCCGAGGCGGGCGCGCCGGCGCGCGAGCTGTTCGGGCCGGAGTTCCTGCTGAAGCGACCGTTGTTGGAGGCGTTGGAGCACGAGGGCGGGCCGGCCGTGCTGCTGATCGACGAGATCGACCGCGCGGACGACGAGTTCGAGGCGTTCCTGCTCGAGTTCCTGGCGGACTTCGCGATCACGATCCCCGAGCTCGGGACGATCGCGGCCGCGCAACCGCCGCTGGTGATCCTGACCTCCAATCGCACGCGCGAGCTGCACGACGCCTTGAAGCGCCGCTGCCTGTACCACTGGATCGACTATCCGACGCCCGAGCGCGAGGCGGAGATCGTCCGCACCCGGCTGCCCGGCGTGCCGGAGGAGGTCGCCGCCCGGGTGTGCTCCGCGGTGGCGCAAGTTGCGTGAGCAGGAGCTGTACAAGCTGCCCGGCGTGGGCGAGACGATCACCTGGGCCCGCGCGCTGCTCGCGCTCGACGGCGAGACGTCCCTGGACGACACGCTGGGGGTGGCGCTGAAGGTGCGCGAGGACATCGATCGCGTGCGCCGCGACAAGGTCCTCGAGGGTGCCTAGCGGTCCCCGCATCGCCTCCGGCCACGCGCAGATCGCCGAGCAGGCGCGCGAGAACGTCGATCGCCGCGCCCGGCGCTGGGAGGCCGACGAGGCGACGATCGCGCGCGCGGCGTCGCGTCACGGACTTCTCGCCGCTGGCCGATCATGTCTCCGACCCAGCTGCATCGCCGCTGGCCCATCAGCTCCGGGCGCACGGCGCCCGGGTGGGGATGGGGGAGGTGTTGTCCGCCCAGCGGGCGCTCGCGGCGGTCGACGCCGCCGACCGGACCGAGGTGTTCTTCGCCCTGCGGGCCGCGCTGTGCTCGACCCGCGCGGAGATGATCGCGTTCCCGGCCGCGTTCACCGCGGTGTTCGGCGCGGGCGAGGCGCGTGATCCGCTCGACGAGCTGGGGGAGATCGCCAAGCAGGCGCTCCCGCGCGTCGGCATCCCGCCGCAGGGCAACGAGGCGCCGGGCGCCGAGCTGATGCCCGCGCCCGCGGCCTGGAGCGAGGAAGAGCTGCTGCGGGCGAAGGACTTCGCCGCCTACACGGACGCCGAGCGGGCCGTGGCGCGGCGGCTGCTGCACCGGATCGCGCTGCGCGGGCCGATGCGCCGCTCCCGCCGCACGGTCCCGACCCGGCGCCGGCGCGAGGAGCACGACCTGCGCGCGACGATCCGCGCCTCCCTGCGCACCGGCGGCGAGCTGCTCGAGCGCCGCTACCGCCAGCAGGCGACGCGGCCGCGGCGGCTCGTGCTCGTGTGCGACGTGAGCGGCTCGATGGCGCCCTACAGCCGCATGCTGCTGCAGTACATGCAGGCCTGCGTGGCCGCGCGCGCCCGGGTGGAGGCGTTCGTGTTCGGCACCCGGCTCACGCGCGTGACCCGCGAGCTGCGCGGGCGCGACAGCGACCGGGCCCTGGCTCGCGCCGCCGCCGCGGTGGACGACTGGAGCGGCGGCACCCGCATCGGCGAGTGCATCGCGCAGCTCAACCGCGAGCACGGCCGCCGGATCGGCCGCGGGTCGATGGTCATCCTGCTCTCCGACGGCTGGGACCGCGGCGAGCCGGAGGAGATGGCGGAGGAGATGGCCCGCCTGGCCCGCACCGCGTACCGCGTCGTGTGGCTGAACCCGCTCGCCGCGGACCCGCGCTACGAGCCGCTCACGCGCGGCATGAAGGCCGCGATGCCGCACGTGGACCGCCTGCTGCCCGGCAACTCGCTCGCCTCGCTGGAGGCGCTGGCGGCGTTGATGGAAGCCGAGACGTCGCGCGCCTAGAGCGCGCTCGGCGTAGTCCTCGACGAGCCGGAGCTGGATCGGCGTGAGCGCGGGGAGCGCTTCGCCGTTCGCCAGTCGGCGCGCGGCCTGGTCGAGCGTGAGGCCCGTGCCGGTCAGGACCTGGCCGATCAGGGGCGGGACGTCGCCCGCGCAGATGCCGCAGTCGGGGTCGCTCATCCCGCCGCCGAGTCCGGATCGGGGTCGGGGGTGTCGCTGAGCGCCGCTTCGGGCGCCTCGCGGCCCGCGGCGATGTCCGCGGCGGTCGGCTCGTCGCCGAGCTTGCGCGAGAGGCACGCGCCGAAGTCCCGCAGCAGCCGGCCGGAGAGGTCTTGCACGATGCCGCCGAACAGCGCGAGCGCGCCGATCTCCGCCAGGTTCGCCGCGGCGGTGACGTCCGCGACGCCGTCGCGGGCGGTCACCGCGACCTGCGCGGAGTGATGGCCCGTGGTCAGCTCCATCGTGCGCGTCACGGGGTCGCTGGCGCTGATCGCGACCGTGCCGCGCAACCGGGTGAACCCGACGCTGAGGTCGCCGTGGAAGCCGCCGTCATCGTCGCGCCCGGTGATCCGCGCGCCCGGCAGGCACGGCACGACGAGCTCCAGGTCGTTGAGCGCGGCGAACACCTCGTCCGCCCCGGCGCTGACCTCGAAGGTGTGCTCGATCCTCACAGCGCCTGCAGCTCCTCGGGGGTGTCGACGTCGACGGCGCTGGCGAGATGCCCGGCCTGCCACTGGTGCACGCGGAAGTCGGCGAGCAGCTCGCGCGCGCCCTGATCGCCCCGCAACCCGCCGGCGGCGTCCAGCACCGCGCG
Source organism: uncultured Solirubrobacteraceae bacterium (assembly GCA_963724195.1). Taxonomy (GTDB): domain Bacteria; phylum Actinomycetota; class Thermoleophilia; order Solirubrobacterales; family Solirubrobacteraceae; genus Solirubrobacter. The sequence goes on from CAVRTQ010000005.1 coordinate 284,762, forward strand.
GCCGAGCACGACCGGGTGCCCGGGCAGGTCGCCGTACAGCGCGCGCACCGCGTCGTAACCCGTCGAGCTGATCGAGCGCCGCGCCGATCACCTGCGGCGTGATGAACGGCTGGTCGCCGAGCGTGATCACGACCGCGTCGGCCTCGCCGGCGGCCGCGAGCCCGCGCCGCAGCGAAGCGGCCTGCCCGTCGGCCCAGTCCTCGGCGATCACGACCTCGGCGGCGCCGAAGTCCACCCGCGCGCGGATCGCCTCCGCGTCGTGGCCGAGCACCACGATCACCCGCTCCAGCCCCGCGGCGAGCATCGCCTCCAGCGCGTGCGCGAGCAACGGCCGCCCGCGCAGCTCCGCGAGCTGCTTCGTCGAGCCGAACCGGCGACCGGCCCCGGCGGCGAGGATCAAACCCACGGGCATTGGGATCCCAGGCTAGCCAGCCGCGAATCTAAAGAGGGACAGTCCCTCTTTAGGTTGAGCGCGCGACGAGCGCCGCCGTGTCGAGCACTTCGATGCGGCCGCGGTGGACCGCGAGCTCGCCGCGGGCCTGCGCGTCGCGGACGACGCGGTTGACCGTGGCGCGGGAAGTGCCCGCGAGGTTCGAGAGCTCCTCCTGGGTGAGCGGGACGATCCCGTCGTCGAGCCCGAACTCCGCCAGCCGCCGCAGCACGCGACGGTCGGCGGGGACGTAGTGGGCCTCGAGCAGCAGCTCTGAGAGGCGCCGGACGCGCAGGGCGAGCGCGCGGGCGAGCAGGTCGGCCACGCCGGGGTTGCGCTGGACGAGCGCGTCGAAGTCGAGCTTGTGGATCGCGCGCGTCTCGGCCTTCTCCAGCGCGACGACCGTCGCCGAGCGCGGCCCGACGCCGTCGAGCAGGGCGATCTCGCCGAACGTCTCACCCGGCCCGAGCAGGGAGAGCATCACCGTGTCGCCGAGCGGGGTCTGGATCCGCACCGCGAACCGCCCGCTGGCCACCAGGTGCAGCGTGTCGGCCGGGTCGCCGTGGTGGAACACGACCTCGCGGCGGGCGAAGGTACGGCGGCGGGCGATGGACAACACCCGCCGCGCGTCTTCCTCAGGCACCCCGGCGAGAATCGGCCACTGCACGGCGGGAACCCTAGTCGCCGTACAGCTCGTCCTGCAGCCGTTCGAGCTCCGCGAGCTCCGCCGAGGCGTCGACGCCGAGCGGTAAGGCCGCGATGCGCGCGACCTGAACCTGGATGAGCGCAACGAGGCTGGAACGCGCGAGGCGCTCCCCCGGAGAGGTGTATTCGACGGTCGACATCACAATGGCAAAGGCTCCCGCGGTGCGCCGCGCCCGTCGCGCTGATCCGTTACGTCCGGAGTGTCAAGCTCGCGACAGTGCGGGCGCCTCGAGTTCGGTATGGGGCACGAGCCGGTCCAGCCAGCGCGGCATCCACCAGTTGCGCTCGCCGAGCAGCTGCATCACCGCCGGCACCATCACCAGCCGGACGATCGTCGCGTCGATGAGCACGGCGGTGGCCAGGCCGATGCCGATCAGCTTCAGGAACACCTCCGGCGACAGCGCCAGCGCCCCGAACACGACGACCATGATCGCCGCCGCGGCGCTGATCACGCCCGCCGTGCGGGTCAGGCCCTCGGTGACGGCGCCCGAGGTCGAGCGGCCACCCAGCCACGCCTCCCGCACGCGCGAGAGCAAGAAGACCTCGTAATCCATCGAGAGGCCGAACAGCGTCGCGAACATGATCACCGGGATGAACGGCGGAACGGGCGTGGCGGTGTCGATGCCGACGAGCTGCCCGAAGAAGCCGCCCTGCGCGAGCAGCGCGACCACGCCGTAGGCGGCACCGACGCTGAACAGGTTCAGCGCGGCGGCCTTCAGCGCGACGGTCACCGACCGGAACGCGACGAGCAACAGCAGCAGCGAGAGCCCGACGACGCCGCCGATGAACAGCGGCAGCCGGGCGGCGGTCGTCTGGGCCTGGTCGACGGCCTGCGCGGTGCGCCCGCCGATCACCACGTCCTCGCCGAGCCGCCCGTCGCGCAACCGGGCGAGCAGGTCCTCGGTGGCCTGGGCCTCCGGCGACGTCTTCGGGTTGGCGAGGATGAGCGCCGTGTCGCCGGCCGGGTTGACCTGCGGCGGCGCGACGGACGCGATCCCCGGCTCACCCTGGAGCGTCGCCGCGACGCCCTCGGCGGCCGCCGCGGGCGCGACCACGACGAACGGCCCGTTCGAGCCCGCCCCGAAGTGCGCGGTCATCAGGTCGAAGGCCTGACGGGTGGTGGTCTCGGCGCGGTCGTTGCCGGCGTCGGGGAACCCGAGCCGCAGGCCGGTCACCGGCGAGGCCAGGGCGAGCAGCACTGCGCGCGCCCGCGATCGCCGCCGTCCACGGGCGACGTTGCACGGCCTGGCTCCAGCGACCGGCGAGCGCGCCGTTGGACGAGCGACGGCCGGGGAGCTTGAGCCGCTCGATCCGCGGCCCGGCGAAGCCCAGCAGCGCGGGCAGGAGCGTGATCGAGGCCACCATCACCACGAGCACGGCGATGATCGCCGCGAGCGCCACGCCGTACAGGTACGTGAGGCCCATCGCGAACAGGCCGAGCAGCGAGATCACCACGGTCAGGCCCGCGATCAGCACGGACCGGCCCGCGGTGGCGACCGCCTCGCGGATCGCGTCCTCACCGCCACCCGCGGCGCGGTAGCGCGTGAGGATCAGCAGCGCGTAGTCGATGCCGACGCCGATGCCGAGCATCGCGGCCACGGTGGAGGACCAGTCCGGCGTCGGCAGCACGGCGGCGAGCAGCATGATCAGCGCCGACGCGATCCCGAGCCCGAACAGCGCCAGCAGCAGCGGCAACCCGGCGGCGACGACGGTGCCGAGCGCGAGCAGCAGGATCAGGAACGCCACGCTGAGGCCGATGATCTCGCTCGAGATCGGCCCCTGCTGCGCCTGCTCGATGACCGAGCCGCCGAGCTCGACGTTCGCGGCGCTGCCCAGCTCGAGCAATCGCTCGCCCGTCGCGCGCGGTACCTCGTCGGGCAGCATCGTGAGCGGGATCCGGGCGACGGCGACGGCGCCGTCGGGCGAGAGGAGCGGCTCACCCGCCGCGGCCAGGCCGGGGAGTGACGAGGCCTCGCGCAGGAACGCGGCCGGCGTGCCGTCCGCGGTGCGCCAGACCACGTCGATCGTGTCCGGTGACGTCGCCGGGAAGCGGTCCGCCAGCGCGTCAGCAGCCGCCTTGGAGTCCGATCCGGGCGTGTTGTAGTCGGCCGAGAACGTGCCGCCGAAGCTGGCGGCGAGGGCGAAGGCGGCGACCAGGGCGCCGACCCAGGCACCGAGGACGAGGCGACGACGCCGGAAGGCGAATCCACCGAGGCGGGCGAGACGGGAGACGGGCACGGTCGTCTGTTCCCTTTCCAAAGCAAGCATTGACATAGCAACCGTTGCGAAGTAAAGCTCGCAAGGATTGACTTGTCAACTGTTGCCTCTACAGTCTTCGCTCATGGGAATGGACAACCCGAAGTGGGTGGCGTTCTACGGGATGCTGCAGGTGGACGCCCACATCGTCGACCGCGTCGGCCAGCGCATGGAGCGCGAGACCGGCCTGCCGCCGGCCTGGTACGAGGTGCTGGCGCAGATCCACAAGGGCCCGTGCCGGATGGGGGAGCTGGCCGAGTCGCTCGTGCTCTCCCGCGGCGGCGCCACGCGCCTGATCGCCCGCATGGAGGAGGACGGCCTCGTCGAGCGCGAGATCCCCAAGGAGGATCGCCGCGCGACCTACGCCCGCATCACCGACAAGGGCGCCGAGGCGTTCGACCGCGCGACGCCGGTGCACATGGCGGCCGTCGAGGAGCTCTTCAGCCAGTACATCACCGACGAGGAGGCCGACGTGCTGCGCGCGGTCTTCGCGCGGGTGCTGCTGCGCAACGGGATCGACTGCGCGCCCGTCACCGACGGGTACTCAGAGGCGCAGTAGGTCGACTTCGGCGCCGGCCGGGAGCGGGCCGGAGCCGTGCGGCGCGATGGCAAAGCCGTCGCTCTCGCCCAGGGCGCCGGTCATGTGCGAGCCCTGGCGCTCGGTCGGCCAGGCCACCAGCACGCCGTCCGCGTCCGGGACGAGCTTGGAGATCAAGAACGTGGTGCGGTGGTCGGACGGGCCGGCGGGTTCGCCGAGCCGGCCCTTCACGAGCCGCGGCTGGACATCGGCCTCGCCGCGCAGCGAGCGCAGGGCGGGGAGGACGAACATCGCCGTGCCGACGATCGCCGACAGCGGGTTGCCCGGCAGGCCGAACACGAGGGTCTTGCCGCGGCGGCCGAACCACAGCGGCTTGCCGGGCTTGATCCGCACGCGCCAGAAGACCTCTTCCACGCCGCAGGCCTCGAACGCGGGCTTGACGTGGTCGTGCGGGCCGACGCTGACGCCGCCGCTCACGATCAGGATGTCGGCGCGCCAGACCGTGCTCGATCGCGGCCTTGGTCGCCTCGAAGTCGTCCGGGACCGGCGGCTGCTGCTCGACCTCGGCACCGACCGCGCGCAGCAGCGCGTTGACCACGAGCGAGTTGGACTCGTAGATCTTGCCCGGCTCGGGCGGCGCGCCCGGCGGCAGGAGCTCGGAGCCCGTCACGATCAGCGACACGCGGGGCGTGCGCGGGACCGACACCGTGGACACGCCCGCGCTGGCCAGTGCCGACAGGCGCGGGATGGTGAGCACGTCGCCGGGGCGGGAGAGCACGTCGCCGGCGCGGACGTCCTCGGCTCGGAGCCGGATGTGCAGGCCCTCCCGGACGCTCGCGTGCGCGGTGACGCGGTCGCCCTCGACGGTCGTGTCCTCGACCTTCAGGATCGCGTCCGCGCCCTCGGGGATCGCGGCGCCGGTGGAGATCCGGGCGGCGGTGCCGGGCGTGACCGTGAGCGTGTCGCCGCCGGCCGCGAGGTCGCCGACGACCTGCAGCACCGCGCCGTCGTGCACGTCCTGCGCGCGGACCGCGAACCCGTCCATCGCCGTGCGGTCAAAGGGCGGGAGGTCGATCGCGGCGTGCGCCTCGGCGGCGATGACGCGGCCCTCGGCCGCGGGCAGCGGGACGGTCTCGGGCGCCAGCGGCTCGATCCCGTCCAGGACCAGCGCCAGCGCCTCGTCGAAGTCTTTCATCCGCCGATCTGGGACATCGTGCGGGCGGGCTGGACGAAGCCCGCGTCGTTGACGTGGTGCTTGAGCTCCTTCTCCCACACCGCGTCGCGGATGATCTTCTCCAGCTCGTCGTCCGACGCGCCCGCGCGCATCGGCCCGCGCAGGTCGGTCTCGGTCATCGAGAACAGGCAGGTGCGCAGCTTGCCCTCCGCCGTCACGCGGATGCGGTTGCAGTCGCCGCAGAACGGCTCGGAGACGGGGGAGATGAAGCCGATCGAGCCCAGGCCGTCGGCGAACTCCCAGCGCCGCGACGTGCCGTGGCGCTCGCGGCCCAGGTCCTTCAAGGGGTACGCGGCGTGGATGAGCCGCCGGACCTCGGCGTTGGGCAGCACGCGGTCGCGCGACCACGTGCGGTCGGCGTCCAGCGGCATGAACTCGATGAAGCGGACCTCGTACGGGTGCTTGCGCGCGAACTCCGCGAAGCGCACGACCTCGTCCTCGGTGAAGTCCTTCAGGGCCACGACGTTGACCTTGATCGGCCGCAGCTCGGGGTGCTTCTCGGCGGCCGCGAGCCCGTCGAGCACCTTCTGGAGCGAGTCCCGGCGCGTGAGCTGGAAGAACCGGTCGGGCGCGAGCGCGTCCAGCGACACGTTCACGCGGCGCAGGCCGGCGGCCACGAGCTGCTCGACCTGGCGCTCGAGCAGGTAGCCGTTCGTGGTCAGCGACAGGTCGTGGACGTGCTCGTCGCCGCTCAGCAGCTCGACGAGCCGCCACAGCTCACGCCGGGCGAGCGGCTCGCCGCCGGTCAGCCGCACGTCGTGCACGCCCATGCTCGCCATCAGCCCGACGAGGCGCGCGATCTCCTCGTACGAGAGCAGCTCGTCGCGGTCCAGCCACGGCAGCCCTTCGGCGGGCATGCAGTACTGGCAGCGGAAGTTGCAGCGGTCGGTGACGGAGATGCGGACGTCGCCGATGCTGCGCTTGTGGCCGTCGATCAGCTGGCGCTCTCATCGGTGGTAGTCCCCTGACTTGCCGCCGGTCTTGTCCAGCAGTTCGACGCGCTCGACCACGACGCCCTTCTCGATGCCCTTGACCATGTCGTAGATCGCCAGCGCCCCGATCGAACAGGCGACCATGGCCTCCATCTCGACACCGGTGCGCGCGGCGACGCGGGCCTCGCAGATCAGCGTCACGGTGCCGGCCTCCACGTCCACGGTGATGTCCGTCTCCACGCCGCTCAGCGGCAGCGAGTGCGCGAGCGGGATCAGCTCGTCGGTGCGCTTGGCGGCCTGGATCGCGGCCAGCCGGGCCACGGTGAGCACGTCGCCCTTCGGCGCGTCACCCGCCTGGACACGCGCGGCGGTCTCCGGCGACATCCGGACGACGGCGCGCGCACGGGCCCAGCGCGACGTCTCCGCCTTCTCGCTGACGTCGACCATCCGGGCGTTGCCCTCGGAGTCGAGGTGGGTGAGCGTGCCCTCCACGGCCCCCATGGTATTCAAAAGCTGGCTACCGGGCGCTTCGTGTGCGCGACGGCTTCGCCGTGCGTGCCCACTTCGGCTTGGAGATCGCTTCGCGGATCTCCCGGCGCGCGCCGTAGGATCCGCGGGGTGAAGATCTCCGTCCGTCTCTTCGCCGGCCTGCGCGAGCGCGCGGGTGCCGACCGCGTCGAGCTCGACCTCCCCGACGACGCCAAGGCGGGCGACGTGCTCGCCGCGATGGGGCTGGAGCCGGGGCAGTGCATCGTCGCGCTCGACCTCGAGTACGCGCGCGCCGACGAGCCGGTCCTGCCCACGCACGAGGTGGCGTTGATCCCGCCCGTGAGCGGCGGCGCCGAGAGCCCGGTGCGGCTGATCGCCGTCACCGAGGAGCCGCTCGACCCCGCGCCGGTCCTGGCGGCCGTGCGCGACCCACGCGCCGGCGCCGTGGTCCTGTTCGAGGGCGTCACCCGGGACGTGGAGGCGCTCGACTACGAGGCCTACGCCGAGATGGCCACGGCCAAGCTGGAGACGATCGCGAGCGAAGTGGCCGAGAAGCACGGGCTGTGGGCGGTCGCGGTCGTGCACCGCGTCGGCCGGGTGCCGCTGAGCGAGCCGTCCGTGCTGATCGCGGCGTCCGGCGCCCACCGCGGCGAGACGTTCGCCGGCGCCCGCGAGCTGATCGACCGCGCGAAGGCCGAGGCGCCGATCTGGAAGGTCGAGCTGACGCCCGAGGGCCCGCAGCGCGTGGAAGGCGCGCTGCCGCAGTGGCCGAGCTGACGCTCGGCGAGGCCGCACGGGCGCTCGGCGTCTCCGCGGACACGCTGCGGCGCTGGGACCGCGCGGGCAAGCTGCGCACGGTGCGTGACGCGCGCAACCGCCGGCTCGTGCCGGAGGAGGAGATCGCGCGGCTCTCCGACAAGCCGCAGCGGCCGCCGACCGGCGCGAAGCTCTCCGCCCGCAACCGCTTCGCGGGCGTCGTGCGCTCGGTCGAGGTGGACGGCGTGATGGCGATCGTGGAGATCGAGGCGGGGCCGCACATCGTCGTCGCGGCGGTCACGCGCGACTCCGTCGAGGAGCTCGGGCTGGCCCCGGGAGTCCCGGCCACGGCGGCGGTCAAAGCCACCTCCGTCATGGTCGAACGCACAAATACTTGAAAGTCGATCGGGTTTGTCGATAATGTGCCTCACACCGTGCGGCGCGCCGTTGACATCCATCAGCACCTGTGGCCGGATGCGCTTCTCTCCTCCCTGGCGCGCCGCACGGCTCCTCCCCGTCTGAAGCGGGACGGGCACGGCTGGTGGCTCGAGCTCGCCGGAGATCCGCCGGCGCCGTTCGACCCGTCCGTGCACGACCCGAGCACACGGTCAGGCGACCGGATCGTGGTCGCCCCGTCGCTCCCGCTGGGGATCGAGGCGTTGTCGGACGCCGAGACGCTGCTCGAGGACTACCACCGCGGCGTGCTGGAGCTGGGCGCGCCGTTCGAGCTGTGGGCGAGCCCGGCGCGCCCGGCGCTCGTGGACGAGCTCCTGAAGGCGGGCGCGGCAGGAATCGCGCTCGCGGGCCGGGAGCTCGTGGACGAGCGCTGGGCGCCGGCGCTCGACCGCCTCGCCGCGGCCGGCAAGCCGCTGCTGGTCCATCCCGGCCCGGCTTCCGGCTCACCCGCGTGGTTTCCGGCGCTGACCGGCTACGTGGCCGAGATGAACGCCGCCTGGCACGCGTGGGCGCAGTGGGGGAGGCCCCGGCACCCGAACCTGCGCGTGGTCTTCGCCATGCTCGCCGGGCTCGCGCCGCTGCACGCGGAGCGGCTCGCGGCGCGGGGCGGGCCGAGCGAGGCCGTGCACGATCCGCTGACGTTCTACGACACCTCGTCCTACGGCCCGCGCGCGATCGACGCCATGCTGCGCGTGGTCGGCGTGGACCGGCTCGTGTACGGGACCGACGTCCCGGTGGTGGAGCCCACCGATCTGTCGGCGCTGGGCGAGGCGGCGCTGCATGCCCTGACGGTCACCAACCCGGAACGAGTGCTGTGACTCAGCTGGAACTGGAAGCGCTGGTGCGCGAGATCGCCGCCGATCGCGACGCCTGGGAGCACCTGGTGCACCACTCACGCGAGCAGCGCGAGTACGTCGAGCTGCGCCGCGACGACGACGTCGCCGTCTGGCTGATCTGCTGGATGGACGAGCACGACACCGGCTTCCACGACCACGACCTGTCCAGCGGCGCCGTGGCCGTGGCCGACGGCGCGGTGGCGGAAGATCGCCTCGCGCTGGGCGGTCCACCCGTGACGCGCGTGGCCGAGGCCGGCGAGTCCTTCCACTTCACCGCGGCCGACATCCATCGCGTCCGCCACGTCGGCGACCGGCCCGCCGTGACGATCCACGCCTACTCGCCGCCGTTGTGGCGCATGGGCGCGTACGAGATCCTCGACGGCGGCGAGCTGCGCCGGCACTCGCTGTCGTACGCCGAAGAATTGCGCCCGCTGTCGTAAGACTGGACATCTGTCGGTCTTTTCAGCCTCCCCCGAATCTGGGATGGTGCTGAAACACGAAAGGGTGTATGGCGCGTGTCTGCGCGAACGATCGAACCTTCAGCCGACCCGGCAACGGACGTGGAGTGGGCCGCGACTCGGCTCGCACGGCCGCATGCGCGTGCGGGGTTGGCCGTCAAGCGGCTCGCCGACGTGGTCCTGGCGCTGGCGATGCTCGTCGCGCTCATCCCGCTCTTCGTCGCCGTGCTCTTGCTGCTCGGCTTCGCGGGTGAGGGCGTCATCGAGCGGCGCACCCGGTTGGGCCGGGACGGCCGCAGGCTCACGCTGATCCGGTTCCGCGCGCTTCCCGGCGGCGCCGTCGGGCGCTGGCTCGAGCGGGCGGGTGCGCGCGAGCTCCCGCTGCTGTTGACGGTCCTGCGCGGGCGGATGAGCTTCGTCGGTCCGCGGCCCGTCGCCCCGGGCAGCGACTACACCGGGCCGCGGCGTCTGCTGGCGCCGGGTCTGATCGGGCCGGACGCAGCGTCCGCCGACGCCTACGTCGAGCAGTGGACGCTCTGGAACGACGCGCGGCTGCTCGCCGGGCGCCGCGCACCTCACCACAGCGTGTCGAACAGCAGCTCGTAGACCACGGCCTGCACGGCGAGGACGCCGACGAGCAGCGTCGGACGGCGGACGGCCGGCGCCGCGGCCAGGCACACGAACGGGACCAGGAAGAGCCAGATGCGCTCGGTCTCGGCCTTGGTGAAGCCGGCGACGGCGGCGACGGCGATCACGGCGAGGATCGCGATCGCCTCGGGGGCGCGTTGCTGCAGGCGGGCGAGGGCGAGCCAGGCGATCGGCGCGCCGAGGATCAGGAAGAACGCCGTGGGGGAGCCGAGCAGCCAGAACCAGTACGGGCGCCGGCTCGCGATCCCGATCGTGTAGACGTCGTGCGTGGCGTGGAAGGTGCCGATCGGGTCCCAGCCGGTGCTGATCGCGAGCAGCGCCTGGGTGCCGAGCAGCGCGATCCCGCAGGTGATGGCGAGCTTGAGCGCCGGTTTGAAGCCGTCGCGGGTGAGGACGAGGATCGTCGCCCAGGCGCCGATCGCGAGCTCGCTCCAGGCGAACATGGTCACGAGCGCCAGGGCGATCGCGCCGAGCACGATCCGGCCCGAGAGCAGCGGGATGGCGGCGAGCAGGCCGAGCGTCAGGTAGACCGCGTCCGGCGAGACGGCGCCGAAGTGCAGCATCGCGGGGGAGAAGGCGGCGAGGACGCCCGCGATCCGGGCGACCCGGTCGTCGAAGAGCCGCTTGGCCAGCACGTAGGTGAGCGGCGCGGAGAGCGCGCCGACGATGATGCAGAACCACGCCAGCCGCATGCCGGTGTTCAGCCCGAGGTGGTGCATGCACGATCACGAGGCCCGGTGGGTGGCCGGCGCTGTGCACGGGCAAGGCCGGGACCAGCTCGGCGAAGCGGTCGAGCACGAAGCGCGTGCCGTACTCGAACGCCGCGAGCGTCGGCAGGTACTCGTTCTTGCCCTCACCGCGCGGGAGGACGGCGAGCGCGCGGTCGAAGTCGCCGCCGTTGCGGGCGGCGAACAGGACGACCCGCAGCACGAGCGTGAGCGCGAAGATCCCGGCCGCGAACACGAGCGGCTTGGCCTTCAGCAGCGGCTGGACGAGCGCGACGCCCGCCGCGAAGCACGGGATCGCGAGCCACAGCCAGCCCGTGGCCTGCGGGCTCCACGCGCCGATGAACGGCGGATGCGGGACGCCGAGCAGCCGCCCGTTCGCGTCCTCGTAGAGCCCGACGGCCACGGTGGCCACGGCGAGGACGGCCGCGACGGCCGGCACGGCGTGCCGCGCCAGACCGGCGCGAGCGGGCGCCGCCGCGCTCACCAGCCGAACCTAAAGGTGCCTGGCACCTTTATCTTCGAGGGGTGCGCCGACTCGTGCTCCTGCCGCTCGTCCTGCTCGCCGGCTGCGGGTCGCATGGCCGAGGCCGATCTGCCCGACCCCGCCGGGCCGCCGGTCGCCGCGAACATGGTCGCCGGCGCGCCGAAGCTCGCCAAGTGCCGGGACCAGCTCGCCACGCAGTGGCTGGCGAACGAGACGCGGCTCGCGGTGCTGTGCGGTCGCGAGCGGACGGTCGAGATCTACGACACCGGCACGGGCAAGCGGGTGGCGACCCAGCCCGCGGGCATCGGGCCGACCGCGATGGTCACGGACGGCAAGCACGCGACCTACGTCATCGATTCGCTCGGCGAGGCCCTGCTCGTCTACCGGCGCACGCCGTTCCAGCTCATCCGCCGCGTTCATCTGGTCGGCGGACCGTATGCGATCGCCTTCGATCGTGAGCGCTGGGCGCTCGATATCAAGCTCAGGGACAAGGTCGTGCACTACAAGGCGGGTTGGCGGCCGGTGCCCCTGCCCCGTACGAAGTAGACGGCCGCGGAGAGCGCGAACAGCGCCGCGGTGACGAGCAGCCAGCGCGTGCCGTACCCGTCCCACTCGAGGCCGCTGACCCGCGCGTAGGTGCCTGCGCCCTTGCCGCGGATGGTCGACCAGAAGACCAGCAGCACCAGCAGGGAGAGGCCGGCGGGGATGCGCACGTAGTTGATGCGGGTGCCGGGCAGCGCGAGCCGGCCGGCGCGGTCGGCCGCGGAGTAGAGCGGCAGGATGAGGAAGTCGTGGACGATCACGGCGCCGACGAGCCACAGCGCCACGTTCGAGGCCGCGCGGAAGTCGAAGACGGTGATCAGCGCCCACGCGGCGAGCGGCAGGAAGATCAGATGGGCGAGCCACAGCCTCATGCGCGGAAGGTCATCTCCCCGACCCACTTCGTGTTGTGCACGCCCGGCAGCGCGGGGACGATGACGCGCGCCGGGTAGCCGTGGTCGGGCGAGAGGTCCTCGCCGTTGACCTTGAGCGCGAGCATCGAGTCGTCGGCCGCGATCTGGTCGGCCGACAGCGAGGCGCGGCGCAGCACGCCCGCCGCCTGCAACGACTCGACGAGCACCTGGGACGCCCCGGGCGCGCCGGCCCGGCGCGCGAGCTCGGACAACTTCACGCCCGTCCACTCCTGCGTCGTGCTCCAGCCCTCCACGCACGCGATCGGGAGCGTCGCCGTGTGCTGGGGGAGGGCGAGCAGGTCGTCACGGGTGAGCGCGGTGACCCGGTCACCGGCGCGCAGCACGAGCTGGTAGTCCGGCCCGGTCATCGCCGGCGTGATCCCCGCGGCGCGGGCGGTCTTGTTGACCGGGAAGCCGCTGTCGCGGCGCGGCGCGAACAGCGCCGTCTTGCGCAGCGGGCCACCGATCGACTGGCCGACGTTGCCGAGCAGCAGCGTGAGCGCACCCGCGCCGGCGAACGCGATCACGCCGCGGCGGGAGATCGTCGGCTCATCCAGGTCCTGGCGGATCGGCTTGATCCACTCGCGGTCCTTGTAGACGCGCAGGACCATCGGCAGCTTGATGATCACGTGGATCGCGAGCGAGGCCACGAACACGATCGCGCCGTAGTAGTGCGCGACCACGAAGTTGAACTTGAACGGGTACCAGTACTGCGCATTGGCCACGCCCGTGGCCAGCAGGAAGACCGAGGAGGAGACGAGCAGCGCGATCGAGAAGCGCTCGATCGCGTCCGCCGGGCCGGTCACCGGCGGCCACCTGAACAGCTTCGGGAAGACCGACCACAGCTTGGCCAGCAGGAACGGGATCATCATCAGGCCGACGTTCGTGTGCAGGCCCTGGTTGAGCGCGTACAGCCAGCTCGGCGAGGTCGGCCAGTCAGCGTGAACGGGAAGTCACGGTCGGCCGGGACGATCGCGTTGCCGGGCAGGTCCGGCATGTACGCGATGTGGCTCAAGAAGCCGGTGGTGGCGACGATCGCGACCAGCACGAGCAGGATCGTGCCGAGGATGCCGGTGAGGACCGGTCCGCGGATGGGAGAGCGGAAGAAGCCCTCGCGGAACGGTCCGGGCGGGGCCTGGCGAAGCAGTTTGGGTGGCACGGGGGTCTTGTCCCTACAGACGCCTGAGCGTTACGAAGGTTCGGCCGAACAGCTCCCGGCTGTCCGTGACCCGGAACCCCGCCCGCTCAGCGATCGCGGCCGCATCATCGGCCTCGACCCACGCCCATCTGAACCACTCCGACACCATGTCGGGCGCCTCGATCCGCACCCGCACGCGCTTCGTGTGGTCGCCCGTCTCGACCACGATCGCCCCGCCGGGCGCGAGCAGCTCGCCGGCCCGCTTGAGCAGCGCCACCGGGTTCCCACCGATCCCGATGTTGCCGTCCAACAGCAGCACCGTGGCGTAGGTGCCGGGCACCGCGTCCCACAGCGACCCGTTGATCGCCGTGGCGCCGCGCCCGCGCGCGACCTCCACCGCGACCGGAGACAGATCGACGCCCAGCCCGTCCTTGCCCAGCTCGCGCAGCCGCGCGAGGTGGCGACCTGGCCCGCAGCCGAGATCGAGCACCGGCGCGTCGATCGAGGCCAGGATGGCCTCGTCGGCCGCGTCACAGGGCGCAAGCCAGCGATCGAGCGGAAGCGGCTCGAGCGCGCCGTCCGCGCGCCGGATCCGCGCCGTGGGCGGCGGGCCGTCCCCGTCGAGGTGCTGGACCGCGCTGGCGAGCAGGCGCCCGTAGAGCGCGTCGGCGGGCAGGGCCGACGCGTCCTCGGCGGGCCGGAGGAAGCGGCGCGTAGGGAGGCGCGCCTCGTCGAGCCCGACGAGGTCGTCGCGATCAACCGCGTCAATGGATCGACTCCCGCGGGAGCGAGCCGTCAGGCGAGTCCGCCCAGCTGCGAGCGCGAGCTCGGCGACGCGTCATGCGGCCAACTCGGCTGCGAATTCGGCGGTGGTCGCGAACCGGCTGTCCGGCGCTTCGAGCGCGACGGCGCGCGCGTCGTCGATGGTGTCGACGTCGAGCAGCGGCCGCAGGATCGCCGGCGTGAGGCCGCGCGCCCGCATGCGGGCGAGCTGAACGGCGCCGGTGCGTTCCGTGCTCATCGGGACCCCGGCGAAGACGGGCTCGTCACCCGGCTGGAGGCCGATGCACCAGTAGCCGCCGTCGAGCGCCATGCCGAACGCCGTGCCGCCATCGGCCACGGCCCGGAGGCCCTGCTCGAGCAGCTCCGGTGTGACCTGGGGCGTGTCCATGCCGACGAGGAAGGCGGGCTCGCCGACATCCTCGAACGCGGCGGCCAGGCGCTCGTCCAGGCCGTCACCGCGCTGGGGGATGACTTCGAAGCCCGGGGGAAGCCACGGTCCCGGTTCGCCGTCGAGGGCGATGACGCGGCGGGTGGCTCCGCGTGCGGCGACCGCGGCGGCGAGGGTGTCCGTCAACGCCGCGCGTGCGAGCGCGGCCGCCTGTTCCGGCTCCAAAGGTGGGGTCAAACGAGTCTTAACCCGACCCGGAATCGGCTCTTTGGCGATCACGAGAAGTACAGGTCCCACTGAACTTCTAGCGTGCCCGCGAGCCGTTTGGATCACTCATTCGCGCAGAACACTGCCCATGTCCTTCACCGCTCGGACCGTGCCTTTGAGTGTTCCGGTGACCTTGGACTCACCGTCGCGCGGGTGGTAGGAGACCGGTACTTCCCCGATTCGCCAGCCGGCCTCCGCCGCGCGCAGGACCATCTCGAGCGGCCAGCCGAACCGGCGGTCCTGGATGCCGAGCCCCAGCAGCGCCTCGCGCCGGGCGGCGCGCATGGGGCCCAGATCGCGCAGCTTGACCTTGGTGCGGCGCCGAAGCTCGAGCGCGAGCACCGTGTTGGCCGCGCGGGCGTGGATCGGCCAGGCGCCGCGTGCGGTGGGCCGGCGCGCGCCGAGCATCAGGTCCACGTGGCCTCGCGCGACCGGGTCTGAGACCTTCGGCAACTCGCGCGGGTCGAAGGACGCGTCGCAGTCCATGAAGCACACGATCTCGGCCGTCGCCGCCGTCAACCCGGCGTAGCACGCGGCCCCGAACCCCGGGGTGGGCTCGGTCACCACGCGCGCGCCGAGCGAGGCCGCGAGCTCGCCCGACCCGTCCGTGGACCCGTTGTCGACCACGATCGGCGCGTAGCCGTCCGGCATCCGCTCGAGCACCCACGGGAGCGCGTCGCGTTCGTTGAGGACCGGCAGGATCACGTCGGGCACGCGGCGGGACGGTATAGCCTGGCGCGGCGTGATCCTCGTGACCGGCGGAGCCGGGTTCATCGGCTCCCACATCGTCGACGCCCTGCTCGAACGCGGGCACGACGTCCGCGTGCTCGACCTGCTCCTGGAGGCCGCGCACCGCGAGCGGCCCGACTACCTCGACCCCCGCGCCGAGCTGATCGAGGGCGACGTGCGCGATCCGGAGACGATCGCGGCCGCGGCCCGAGGCGCCGACGCCGTCTGCCACCAGTCCGCGATGGTCGGCCTCGGGCTCGACCTCGGCGACATCGCCGACTACGTCTCCCACAACGACCTCGCGACGGCGCAGCTCATCCGCGTGCTGGCGCGCAACCCGGTGCCGCTCGTGCTCGCGTCGAGCATGGTCGTCTACGGCGAGGGGCGCTACCGGTGCGCCGAGCACGGGATCGTCCAGCCCGGCCCGCGCGCCGCGTCGGAGCTCGACGGCGGGAACTTCGAGCCGCCGTGCCCGATCTGCTCGCGCTCGCTGACGCCCGAGTCCGTCCCCGAGGACGCGCCGCTGGACCCGCGCAGCGTCTACGCCGCCACCAAGCTGGCGCAGGAGCACCTGTCCACCGCGTACGCCCGCGAGACGGGCGCCCCGGTCACCGCGCTCCGCTACCACAACGTCTACGGGCCGCGGATGCCCCGCGACACGCCGTACGCGGGCGTCGCCTCGATCTTCCGCTCCTCGCTGGCTGCCGGGAAGGCGCCGCGCGTGTTCGAGGACGGCGGCCAGCGCCGCGACTTCGTGCACGTCCGCGACGTCGCCCGCGCGAACGTGCTGGCGCTGGAGAACGGCGTCGCCGGCGCGTTCAACGTGTGCTCGGGCACGCCGCGCACGGTGGGGGACATGGCCGCGGCGCTCGCCCGCGCGACCGACGGCCCCGAACCCGTGATTACCGGCGAGTGGCGCGGGGGAGATGTGCGGCACGTGTTCGCTTCCGCCGACAAGGCCCGGGTCGAGCTCGGCTTCGACGCCGTTGAGGACTTCGAGGCCGGGATGCGCGAGTTCGCGGCCGCGAAGCTGCGCGCATGACGCGATTTGCCGTCGTCGGCCACGTGGAGTGGATCGAGTTCGGGCGCTTCAGCCACGTGCCGGAGCCGGGCGAGATCATCGACGCCACCGAGTGGTTCTCCGAGGCCGCCGGCAGCGCGGCGGTCGTCGCCGTCCAGCTCGCGAAGCTGAGCGGCGGAGACGTCGACTTCTTCACCGCGCTCGGCGACGACTGGCGCGGCCGGGCCGCCGCGGATCGGTTGCGCGAGTTGGGCGTGCGCGTCCACGCCGCGCCGCGCGACGCCATGCAGCGCTGGGGCTTCGTCCACCTCGACGACGACGGCGAGCGCACGATCTCGATCGTGGGGGAGCGGCACGCACCGGTCGGCGCGGACGACCTCCCGTGGGAGCGCATCGACGGCGCCGCCGCGGTCTTCGTGTCCGGCGGGGACAACGCCGCCATGCGCGAGGCCCGGCGCGGCGAGCTGCTCGTCGCGACGCCCCGAGCCGTGGAGTCCCTGGCCGGCGTGCAGCTCGACGCGCTCGTCGGATCGGGGAAGGACCGCCTCGAACAGGTCGACCCGGAGACGCTGGACCCCGAGCCGCACCTGATCATCACCACCGCCGGCAAGGAAGGCGGGACCTGGACCGGCCGCGAGGGCAGTGGCCGCTTCGAGGTCGCAGAGCTGCCCGGGCCGCTGGTCGACGAGTACGGCGCCGGCGACACGTTCGCCGCGGGGTTCACGTTCGGCCTGGGCGCGGGGTACTCGATCGACGATGCCTTGAAGTTCGCGGCGCGGGCGGGCGCGGCGAATCTGACGGGGCGCGGGCCGTACAGCGGTCAGCTCACGGCCGCCGACTTGGACTAGCGCGGGCAGAACAGCAGGCACCGAGGAGGGGTGGGTCGGACGGAGTCGATCGCGCATCGGCGGATTCCGCGCGCAAACGATCAGCTTCGCGCGGAGTTGCGTGACGCAACGTAACGAACCTCGCTCATACCGCGAGGTTCGTACACACCTGGCGGACCCGCGCGAGTCAGCGTGGGCGGGAGCGGCGAGAGCGAGGGCGAGGAGTGCGAGCAGCACTCCGCAAAGGCTAAGCGGCGCGCATCTCCGGTGTCGCGGTTCGCAGGAACCACGGCATGTCGTCCACCGGCGCGTGCGTGGCGATCTCCCGCGCGATGCGCGCGGCGCCGTCGCGGTAGAGCGGGTCGCCGAGCACCGCACGCACCGCGTCGGCCAGGCCGTCGACGCCGTCCAGCGCGATCCCCGCGCCGAGCGCGGCCACCCGGGCGGCGTTGAACGGCTGGTCGGCGTACAACGGCACGGACACCAGCGGTACGCCCGCGGCCATCGCGGCCAGCGTCGAAGCCGACCCGCCGTGCCCGACCATCGCCGCCGCCTCGGGCATCACGGCCGCCTGCGGCACCCACCGCTCGACGTGGACGTTCGCGGGCACGGGTCCCAGCTCGTCAGCGTCGACCTCGGTCCCGAGCGTCATCAGCACGCGGACGTCGAGGTCGCCCAGCGCGGCCGCCGCCTCCTGGTAGAGCTGCGGGAAGTAGCCGTTGCCGGCCGCGGTCGATCCGAAGGAGACGTAGACGAGCGGCGCGCGAGAGCCGCTCCACCAATCCTGCAGCGGCGCCTCGCGCTGGGAGCGCACGCGGAAGCGCACGGCGCCCGGCCGCGGGTCGAACGAGGCCGGGGAGAGCGTCAGGAAGGGTCCGCCGTCGCCATCCTGGGCGCCGAGGTAGCACTCGACCTTCCATACCGGCAGCCCGAGCACCTCGCCGACGCGGGGGGAGGCGTGCTCCTCGGTCTCGTGCAGGATCGCGTCGGGCCGCATCCGGCGGGCGAGCGCGAGCAGTCCCGGGTAGGCGTCGCGGGCATACGCACCCTTGAACAGCTCACCGACGACGATCCGCTTCTGCTCGTCGGGGTCGGTGCTGGCCTTCACGCGCGCCCAGATCGGGCCGATCTCCTCGTCCGACGGGGAGTCGAAGCCCGCGAACGGCAGCCCGGCGCGGGCGACGTGCTCCCACGCGGAGTGCGGTGCGGCGACGATCACGTCGTGTCCGGCTCGCTTGCCGGCGAGCGCGAACGGGACCAGCGGCGCGATGTGAGCGGCGCCGCGCGTACTGGCGAAGAGCAAGCGCATGGCCCGCTAGACGCCGGGCCGTGAGGCGCTATTCCCGGGTCAGAGCCAGAAGAACAACACGGCGAACAGCGGCCCGCCGAAGAACAGCAGGAACACGATCAGCCACACCCACGGCCCGCGCAGCGACGGGCCGTTGCCGAGCGCGGAGAACCACGAGCCGACGCGATTCCCCAGCCCGGGGCCCGCGTCCCAGCGCCGCGTGTCCAGGTCCGTGCCACAGACGGCGCAGCCCGCCGCGAACGGGCTCACGGGTTCTTTGCAGTTCGGGCACCGACTCCGATCAGCCATCACTCACAATTCATGGCGTCGACGATCCGGCCGGATGCACCCGACGCTTCGTTCTACTTGTGCGGGCCGCGGGTCGGGATCCGCGTCGGCGTGCGATGCGGCGTGCCGCGGCGAGCGGTGAGCGGGGCCCCGCGACGATCGCCGCCGTGGTCCCGGCGGCGCGCGCCCCACGGCTTGGACTCGGGCAGCGGCAGCTTCAGGCCGCCGCCGCCGGTCGGCTCCTCCGGCTCGTTGCCGTCGTCCTTCCCGCGACGGAAATCGTCGCCGTCGTCATCGTCGTCGTCGCGCAGTCGGAAGAACCACACGAGCCACACGACGAGCGCCCCGATGTCGAAGACTCGGAGCCCGACCATGAAGATCCAGCCCTCCAGCGTCACCCTGGCTTAACGGTAAGCCTCCGGGCGCGTCTGTGCAAGCCAATGCTCGATCAGCACCCGGGCGATCGCCAGCCGCGGCGGGAGCGCCAATTCGCCACCAGGGTCGCCTGGGGTGCCCCAATTCTCCGACTCCGGCGCGGCCGCGGCGGCCTCGATCTCGGCGCGTGTGAACCAGCGCACGTCCTGGAGCTCCTCGTCCCGGATGGCGGCCTCGCCGCTCTCGTAGGTGGCGGAGAAGCCCAGCATCAGGCTCGCGGGGAAGGGCCAGGGCTGCGAAGCGATGTAATCGACCCGACCGACGCGCACGCCGGACTCCTCGTGCACCTCGCGCGCGACCGCCTCCTCGAGCGACTCGCCCGGCTCCACGAACCCTGCGAGCGCGGAGTAGCGGCCGGTCGGCCAGGCGGCCTGGCGGCCGAGCAGGAGCCGGTCGCCGTCCACGACGAGCATGATCACGACCGGGTCGGTGCGCGGGTGATGCTCGGAGCCGCAGTTCGGGCAATGCCGCGTGAGACCGCCCTCGCGGACGTCGCTCGAGTGCCCGCAGGCGGAGCAGTAGCGGTGGCGGCGATGCCAGTTCAGCAGCGCGGCGGTGTACGCGGCGAGCCCGCCGTCCGCGCGTGAGAACCGCGCCGCGGCCTGGCGCAGGGGGATGCGGTCGCCGGACGCGTCCTTCGGCGGTTCGCCACGCACGCCGCCGCTGCCGACCATCGGCACGCGCCCGTCGCGCGGCGGGTCCTCGTCGTAGGCGAACACGGGCCCGGCAGAGTCAAGGCCGAGAAACAGCGGCTCGCCACCGTCGAGCTCGGCGAGCGGGACGAGCTCCAACCGGTCCTCGGCGATCCGCAACCCGCGGTCGCCGGCCACGACGGCGCGGGCGCCCGGGTGCTCGAGTTGCGCCGCGAGCCAATCAACGTCCCGGCGCCGCGAATCGCCCACCCGATCGAGCGCGGCGCCCGTAAAAGCGTTCTGCACCCACCGCACCCTATTGCGGATAGGGTGCGCCATGAGCAACTGGACCACCGCGGACATTCCCAGCCAGGCAGGCCGTACCGCGATCGTCACCGGCGCCAACAGCGGGATCGGCTACCACGCCGCGCTCGCGCTCGGCCGCTCCGGAGCCCACACGATCCTCGCCTGCCGCGATGCCGGTCGCGGTGAGGCGGCCCTCGCACGCATGCGCGCCGAGGCGCCCGACGCCGACTTCGAGCTGCGCCTCGTGGACATGGCCAGCCTGGACTCGATCCGCGCGTTCGCGTCCGCCGCCCCCGACCGTGTGGACCTGCTGCTCAACAACGCGGGCGTGATGGCGCCGCCGCGGCGCGAGACGGCGGACGGCTTCGAGCTGCAGTTCGGGACCAACCACCTCGGCCCGTTCGCGCTCACCGGCCTCCTGCTCGGCTCACTGGCACGAGCGGACGCCCCCCGCGTGGTGACGGTGTCCTCGAACATGCACAAGATGGGCGGGCTGGACTTCGACGACCTGCAGGGCGACCGCAAGTACCGGCGCTGGTTCGCCTACGGCCACTCCAAGCTGGCCAACCTGCTGTTCGCGTTCGAGCTGCAGCGGCGCGCGACCGCGGCCGGCTCGAACCTGCTCAGCCTGGCGGCGCACCCCGGCTACGCGGCCACCGAGCTGCACAGCAAGGGCGCACAGATCGGCGGCGCGACCGTGCAGGAGAAGATCATGGGCCTCGGGGTGAAGCTCGGCGCGCAGTCGAGCGCGGACGGCGCCTGGCCGATGCTCTACGCCGCGACCGCGCCGGGCGTGCCCGGTGGCGCCTTCGTCGGCCCGAGCAAGCGGATGGAGACGATCGGGCCGCCGAAGCTCACCAGGGGCAGCGCGCACTCACGCGACGAGGCCGCCGCGCGCCGCCTCTGGGAGGTCTCCGAGCAGCTCACCGGCGTGCACTACGCGTTCGACGGGCCCGTGTTGATCCGGTCCATCACGTACGCGAGCCCGGGCCGGTCGTCCGGGTAGCGGTGCGCGTCGTGGATCACGCGCTCCAGGTGCCAGTCGCGAGCGTCGCACCACGCGGCGATCGCGGCCGTGGTGACGGCGACCCGCTCGTGCGCGCCGGCGGTGTCCGGGTCGACGACGATGTAGCCGAGCACGGTGCGGGAGGTCTCGCGCGGGCGTGGGGGGTCGGCGGGGAGCGCCTGCGGGCGCCGGCGCCAGTAGAGCGCGATCAGCGCCAGCGTCGTGGCGAGCGTGAGCACCAGCACGACGGCGCCGACCAGGTTGGACGAGGGACGCTCGGGGATCGCGGCGAGGGTCGCTGCCGGT
The DNA here is from genome assembly GCA_963724195.1 of uncultured Solirubrobacteraceae bacterium. Taxonomy (GTDB): domain Bacteria; phylum Actinomycetota; class Thermoleophilia; order Solirubrobacterales; family Solirubrobacteraceae; genus Solirubrobacter. Next base: position 306,079 of record CAVRTQ010000005.1, read on the forward strand.
GTCGGCGTCGGCGGGGGTTCGGCGGTGCGCGTGAGCGTGAGGCGCGGGTCGCGGCGGGTGTGGAGCTCGGCGAGCGTGGCCGCGTCGACGCGGCCCGTGCGCTGGAGCCCGTGCTTGATCTGGAACCAGCTGACGGCGCCACGGGTACGCGGACCGAAACGCCCGTCGACGCGGCCGACGCGATACCCGCGAGCGTGCAGCTCGCGCTGCACGGCACGGACGCGGCGCGACGCCCGGACCGAGCCTGCGCCGGAAGCGACCGGGCCGGCGGACCAGCCGCGCGGCCACCCGGGCTGCGCCACCGAGCGCGCGGGCTCCGGCCGCTCGATCGCGCGGCCGTGCCAGCTCGTGGCCGGGTCCGGGGCGGCGGCCGCCGTCGGCGCAGCGACCACCGAGGCGGCCAGCGCTACGCCAGTGAACCATCTCCGCGCGCGAGGCGCGGCGGGGCGATTGAACATTTCATCTCCTGAAGTGAGCGTTTACGGGGCTGAGGACTCGAAGTCCTCAGCCGGGGCGCTCGTTCAGCGAGATGAAGAGGATCGGCCGCGGGAGCGGCGTGATCGGAGGCACAACGATCAGGAAGGCCGCAAAGACGAGGCCGACGAAGATGGCGATGGCCGCCGCGCCCGAACCCGCGCTCGCGGCGGCCGCCGCGAACGCGCCGGAGCTGACGGCGGCAGCGAACGTCGGCAGCCCGGCTGGCGGCATCGTCGGCGCGGGCGGTCGCGGGTGGGACCGTGTCGCCGGCCGGGGCCGTCGTGGTGACCGCGGGCAGGGACAGGTCGCCGGATGCGTCCGTGCGCGCGAAGCTGCCTGACCGGGGCGCTGGGGCGAGGGTGCGAGCGCGCGAGCCGGTGCGCGCGGGCATCGGACCCGTCGATGAGGCTCGCGACGCGCGCCTCGTAGAGCTGAGGCACGGCGTGAGCGGCGATCGGCGCGGACGCGCTCATCACGGGCGACGCGACGGCAGCGGCGACGGCGGGCGGCGTCGAGTCCTCGCGGCGCTCCGGCGCGGCGATGGGCCCGGAGTCCGTGACCGCGCGCTCCGCGGAGAGGTTCGTATCGCGCTCGGCGGCCGGTCGCGAAGCCGCTGGAAGGCGGTGACGGTGGGCTGTGAAGGCGGCGGGACGCTCGTCGACGCGGAGGCGCGCTCGGCCGGCGGGGCGACGTCGGTCTCGGCTCGGGTCGTTCCGGTGACCGGCCGGGCCGTGTCCGCAACGGCGGCGATTGTCTCGGACACCGTGCGCGTGACGGGGCGGACGGAATCCGAGACGGCCTGCACGACCGGATAAGCAGCGCCCGTGACGGTCTGGGTCGTCTCGGCGACGGCGCGGGTGACCGGCGCGGCTGTGTCGGTCACGACCTCGGTGGTCCCGGCGACCGTGCGCGTGACGGGGCGGACGGTCGCGGTGACGGTCTCAGCGGTCTCGGCGACGGCGTCGAGGGCAGGGCGCGCTGCGCCGGCGACGGACTTGACGGCTCGCCGGCGGGCGTGGCGGAGCCAGCGACCGTCTTGGTGGCCTCGCCGACGATGTCGGTGGCGGGCCGCGCGGCTTCCGCGACGGCCTTGGTGGCGTCGTTGACGGTGTCGGTGACCGGACGGACGGCTTGCGTCGCGGGCCCGGTGCTCGTGCTGACGGCGTCGGTGACCGGTCGGGCGGTGTCCACGACCGTCTTCGTGGTGTCGGTGGCGGGCCGGACGGTGTCGGCCACGGTCTTGGTGGCGTCCTTGACGGTGTCGGTGGCGGGTCGGACGGTGTCGGCGACGCTCTTGTCGTGACGGCTCGTCGACGGCGTCCGTGGCGGCTTGGTGGTCCGTTGACGGCGTCGCGGCTGGGCGGACCTGCGTGACGGCGTCGTTGACGGCGTCGGTGGCCGGGCGGACGGTCTCCGTGGCGGGCTTGGTGGCTTCGTTGACGGTGTCGGCGACCGGGCGGACGGCTTCCGTGGCCGGCTTGGCGGTCTCGTTGACGGTGTCGGCGACCGGGCGGACGGCTTCCGCGACCGGCTTGGCGGCTTCGGTGGCGGGCCGGGCGGCTTCGGCGACGGTCGGGACCGGCGTGGCCGACGCGGTCGGCGTTGCCGCCGGGGGCGTGGGCGGCGATTCGAGCGGCGCCTTGACGGCATCGGTCGTGGCCTGGACCACCTCGCCGAGGTTCGGCGTCTGCGCAGCCGCGACCGACGGCACGGCTGCCGTCAGAACTACGACGCAGAGTGTCAACGCGCGGCGCACCTCGGCCATATGCCCCGCTCCAGCGCGAAGCATGTCGTCACCATGGCTCTGCACCGACCTTTACGCAGTCAATGGTCAGAATCCAAGCGCGCTGGGGGCGTGAGGAAGCGTCGAGGGGCGTGGGGTCGGCCCGGCCTCATACACCGCGCGAACCGGCCGCGGCAGCCCCGCGAGGACAGCCCCGCCGCCTCGCCGGCCGTCAGCTCACGAGTCCTCGAGCCGGAACCCGATCTTGAGCGTGGTCTGGTAGTGCGTGGCGCCCTCGACGAGTGCGCCGCGGATCTCCGTGACCTCGAACCAATCGATGTTGCGCAGCGACTCGCCGGCCTTGCTCAGCGCCCGGTCGATGGCGGCCTGGACGCCGTCGGGCGAGGTGCCCGTGATCTCGACGGTCTTGTAGACGTGATCGCTCATGACCCGCGGTGATACCAGGGGTCGCCGCTCAATGCGTTCTCGAGGGCGGCCTTGCCGGATTTCATGACCGGGTCGCCGTGGGTGACGAGCGCGTGCTCGAAGTCGATGTCGAGCAGACCCTGCAGCCCGGGCGCGCCGGTCTTGCGGAACCAGGCGCGCCGCTTGTCGGTGATCGGGTCGCTCATCCAGTAGCGCAGCCCGCCCTCGGCGCCGACGATGCGATCGCCGAACGCGAGCGCCTTCGCGTGAGGGAGCTCGAGCGGGCGCTCCTTCCCGCGGCTCAGCTTGTGCATGGTCAGGCCGAGCGGAAGGTCCTCGTCGCCGTGCACCGGCGTGCCCTCGGGCAGCCGCTTGGCGATGTCGGGGTGGCCGACCAGCGTCCCGCCCCAGCGCTCCAGCGCCTCGACGCAGCTGCGCACGTGGTAGGGGATGGTGATCGCGATCACGACCTCGCCCTGGACGAGCTCGTCGAGCGCCTTGGTGACCTCGTCGTCGAGCAGCGGGTCGATCAGGACGGTGCCGGAGCCCTCGTGCACGAGGTAGGCGCCGACCTTCGCCCCGAACTCGCCCGGATGCCACTCCGGGTGGCGCAGCTCCCAGCGGTGGATGCCGTGCCCGAGGTCGTCGATCACGCGGGGACCTCGTCCGCGACCTCGTCGAGCACGCCCAGCAGCTCACCGACGCGGCAGACCAGCAGCCGCTCCTCGTCGACCTCCACCCAGGCTCCGGCGCTGGCGGGGAAGACGACGTGGTCGCCGGGCTTGACCGGCATCGTGATCCCCGCGCTCTCCCACCAATCCAGGCCCGGGCCGACGGCGAGGACGATCCCGTGCTGCGGCGGCGGCTCGTGCGTGCCGGCCGGGACGAGCAGTCCGGATTGGCGGATGCGGTCGGGCTCGAGTTCCTTGACGACGACGCGGTCGAAGAGGGGACGCAGGAAGTGGCGCACGCGCTTCAGTGTGTCGCATCGCCCAGGGGGCGATGCTTGGGCGAGTTCGGCGACCGCCGTCAGGGCGCGAGCGTCTCGCGAACTCGCGGCTCCGGCATGTGCAGGCGCAGGTCATCGCCCGCCAGCGCGACGTGGCGACCGGCCAGGCCCAGATACGCGAACGGGCTGTCGGGCGGGATCTGCAGGTCGACGAGCGCCGGCGCCGCCTTGATGCGCGCGCGGCCGATCGTCTGGCCCGCCGCGCTGAAGATCGGGGTCGGGATGAGGATCGGCAGCCCGCCGCGGCGGCGGCGCAGCTTCGCGTGCAGCAGCGTCGTCTCGCCCTGGCGGGCGGTGAACGTGCGGTCGCCGTACTCGAACTCGGCCAGCTCCTTGGGGAGCTGCCAGATCTCGTGCCCGCCGCTCATCGACTGCTCGCTGTCGACGTAGATGTGGCTCACGACCATCCCGCGCGCGGTGGCGTGCGAGAACACGATCAGCTCGCGGTAGACGAGCGTGCCGGCCGTGTAGTTGGCCAGCATCACCCCGCCGAGCTGCCGCGCGCTCGTGAGCGCGGGCACGACGACGAGCTCACCGTTCAGATGCCACGGGGCGGGCGGATGAGGCACGGTCTTTGAGCTCCAGGACGATGATTGCGACGCCGATCGGCACGGTCGCGGGCAGCGTATTGAAGTGCAGGAACAGCAGGTCCCACGCGCAGCACAGCCCGAACACGAGCAGTGCCGCGGGGGCCTGGCGTTTGCGCTCGGCGGCGAGGATGCCGCCGAGCAGGCCGGCCACGAACACGTCTCCATAACCCATGCGCGCCCACGTCACGTCCAGGAACTGCAGTTGGGGGAGCCCGGGGGCGGGGACGGCGGCGTTGAGCGTCGCGTTCGGGCCCTGGAGCTGGTTGCCGAACACGAGGATGAAGTCGATCACCGCCATGGCGACGATGCCGAGCTTGAGCGGCGCCGCCGGGACCAGGCCCGCGAGGAGGCGGCCGACGGTGATGCAGGAGAGCGCCGTCAGGAAGGCCGCGGCACCTTCGCCCGCCGGCGAGTCGACGTCGATCAGCGCGACCACGAACGCGGCGACGGCGATGAGCCCGTAGACCGGCTTGGCGCCGCGCATCGCCCAGCCGAGCGCGAGCACCGCACCCGGCGGCACGAGCAGCAGCGCGAACCACGTGAGACCGTCGGCGACCTCGGGGACGAGCGCGATCGCGGCGACGACGAGCGCGATCGAGACGGGCGCGATCAGGGCCCAGAGCTTCGTCTTGAAACGCTCAAGCCACGCCGGGATGCCCGCCCCGGGCAGCAGGACGAGCAGCGCCTGGGTGGCGTTGAGGATGCCGATGCCGATCATGAACTCGCGGCTCACGGCGTTCAAAGCTGACAGGATCGAGTGCGTGAGCTACGCCATCTGCGTCACCTGCGGGGTGCAGTACGGCGCTGCGGTGGCCTCGTGCCCCGTCTGTGAGGACCCGCGGCAGTACGTGCCGGTGTCCGGGCAGGCGTGGACGTCGATGGAGGCACTGCAGGCCGATCACCACAACCGGTTCGCCGACGAGGGCCCGTTCCTCGGCATCGGGACGGAGCCCAAGTTCGGCATCGGCCAGCGTGCGCTCGTGGTCGAGGACGTCCTCTGGGACTGCATCACGCTGCTCGACGACGAGACGATCGACCGCGTCGGCTCGCTGCGCGCGATCGCGATCTCGCACCCGCACTACTACTCGTCCATGGTCGAGTGGGGGCGTGCGTTCGACTGCCCGGTCCTGCTGCACGAGGACGACCGCGAGTGGGTCATGCGGCCCGACGCGTGCATCGAGTACTGGTCGGGCGAGACGTATGACCTGGGCGGCGGGATGACGCTGATCCGCGCCGGCGGGCACTTCGCGGGCGGAACCGTCCTGCACCGCGGCGAAGACTTGTTCGCGGGCGACATCGTGCAGGTCATCCCCGATCGGGCGTGGGTGGCGTTCATGTACTCGTTCCCGAACTACATCCCGCTGCCGGCCGCGTCGGTGCAGGCCGTAGGCGCCGCGTTGGCCCCGTTCACCTTCGAACGGATCTACGGCGCGTGGTGGGGAGCCGTCATCGAGGCGGACGGCAGCGGTATCGTCCGCCGCTCTGTTGAGCGATACGTCGCTGCATTGGACGGATATCTGCCATGAACTGGACCGTTGAGGGGTAATCGATACGACATGGCTGTCCTGGAACTTGTGAGTTCAAGCCCCGATTGGCTGGGTGCCCTGACCGTCGCCCTGACCCGCCCGGCCGGTGTGCCCGAGCGCCGCGCCGGCGACGATCCGTGGGCCGCAGCCGGCCGCGCTGAGCGCCCTCGCCGCATCTCCGACGACCTCGCGTGGCTGCGCCAGGCGTTCGACGAGCCGGCCGACCACGGGCTGAAAGGCCTGGAGGACACGGCCGCCGTCGCCGCGTGGGAGACCGACCACGAGGCGCAGGAGCGGCTGTCACGGCTCCGCGACCGGCGCGTGCTCGACGCCGCCGGCTTCCTGCTCCACGAGGAAGAGCGAATCGCGGTTTAGATACCCCTCAGGGGTAGCGGTAGACTGAGCGGTATGGAACGCGGCTACACCGCCACCAAAGAGCAGCTCAACAAGCGCCTGGCCCGCATCGAGGGCCAGGTCCGCGGCGTCTCCCGCATGGTCGAGGACGACCGCTACTGCATCGACGTGCTGACACAGATCAGCGCCATCCAGGCGGCCTTGGACAAGGTCGCCCTGGGCCTGCTCGACGGCCACACGCGCCACTGCATGATCGGCGGCGCCTCCGAAGAGGCGTCTGCCGACGAGCTGATGGCCGCGGTCGGCCGGCTCATGCGCCGCGGGTGAGATAATGGGAGGCGTGGCCGTTGATTCCGAGATCTACCGCCTCACCGCCGAGCAATATCACCTGCTGATCGAATCGGGAGCGTTCGATGAGAAGTCGCGGGTCGAGCTCATCGACGGACTCCTGCTGCGACATGAGCCCGAAGTCGCCGGCAGCACGAGCGCATCATCCGCGCGGCTCGCTGAAACGCCTCGTCGCGGACCGGTCGATGCCGAGCCGCTTCGAGCATCGGGGTCGGCGCGCCCGCTCGTCGCTCGGGCGATTCGGAGCCTGAGCCGGACATCGCGGTCGTCGCGCATCGGCGCTGAAGAGCCGTACCATCCCGCGACCGCGAGCCTCGTGATCGAGGTGGCGGTGTCCTCGCGGACGCGCGATCTCAAGGTCAAGCCGCGCCTCTACGCGGGCGCGGGCGTTCCTGTGTACTGGGTCATCGATGTCGAACGGCGGCGCGCGGTTCAGCACACCCAGCCCCAAGGCGACGAGTACGGTCGCGTCGAGATCGTCACCGAGCTCACCGCACCGCACCTCGGGCATGAGCCGATCGCGGTCGCTGACGTTGCTCGGGCTAGCGCGCGGTAGCGGCGCCGGCGTTGACCAGGCCCGCGCCGTAGGTCTCGTCCGGGCCGGGCGCGCCGAGGTCGGTCGCCGTCGCCTTCAGGCGCGCTTCGATCTGGTCGGGCGTCGGGTTCGGGCCGATCACGCCGGACGCGATGATCAGCGCCGCGGTGGCCGTGACGTGCGGGGTGGCCATGCTCGTCCCGAAGTAGTCGGTCGGGTAGCCGAACGTCTGCTTGATCTTGCTGGTGAACGTGAGCTGGAAGATCGGGCGGCCGTGCGGGCCGTTCGGGCGGCAGTTCGGCTGGTCGGGCAGCGCGGCGTCCTTGCCGCCGCCGGGCGCGACGACGTCCAGGCCCGGGCCGGTGTTGGAGTAGACGGCGACGCAGCCGTGCTCGGTGACGGCGCCGACGCTGATCACGCCCGGAAGCGCGGCCGGGTAGCCGACACGGCTCAGCGCCGGTGTTTCCCGCAGCGGCGATGATCGTGACGTTCTTGGAGCGCGCGTAGCGGACGGCGGCCGCGATCAGCGGGACCTGGGTGGCCGACGTCGTGCTCGACCCGAACTCGAACGACAGGTTGATGATCTGCGCGCCGCGCTTGACGGCGAAGCGGATGCCTTCGGCGATCGTCTCCTCGTCGCCCTCGCCGCGCGCGTTGAGCACCTTGACCGGGATGATCGTCGCGCCGTAGGCGAGGCCGGTCAGGCCGAGCGCGTTGTTCGGCGTCTCGGCGATCGTGCTGATCACGTGCGTGCCGTGCCCGTAGTCGTCGTTGGGGTACGGGTCGCGGCCCTCGCACGCGTCGAGGCCGGTGCTCCTGCGCGCGCAGAAGTCGTAGCCCTTGGCGAACCGGATCTGCTTGAGGTCCGGCGACTTCTTGAACCGCCCGAGGTTGGCGTACGCCACGCCGCTGTCGAGCACGGCGATCTTCACGCCCTTGCCGCCGGGACGGCCCGCGGCGAACAGGTTGTCCCACGCGCGCGGCGCGTCGACGCCGGTGCCGGGCAGGAAGTTCCACTGGTCGGCCTGCCAGCCCGCGCCGTTGATCCCGCGATCGTTCGGGATCCAGGCCTGCGCCGCGGCGGGAGCAGAAGGGCCATCACCGCGATGGCCAGGGCGAGAACGGTGCGCACGGGACGCATGAGGGTAGTGGCGGTCCGCGCCATGGCGTGCGGCGATTTCCAGGACGACCGCGGCCGGAGCTACGAGTTCAAGCGCGACGATCTCGTCGGCGCCGGATCAAAGGCGAACGCCGAGTTCCGCTGGAAGCGCCGTCCGCGGTCATCGTCGACGAGCGACGGTCGAGATCGACAGCCAGTGGTTCAAGCCGCCGGGACCAGGCCGACGTCGTCGACCAGGTCGAGGCAGGTGCCGTACGGGTCACCGCGGCAGCACCTCACGTGGTACAGCGACCCGAGGGAGATGGCCGTCGTCAGGACCCGCACGGCCGCGTGGTCGGCGCGCTCGTCTCCACCACGACCCGGCCGGCCGCGCCCGCCGTCGCGGTGACCGTGTATGACGACATGACCCGGCAGCGTGGTGATCATGGTCGGCGTGTCCTCGTCATCGTCGTGCCGGTCACGCGCGTCGCTCCGGTACATGCCTCCTAGCCTTCTCGTTACGAGTTCACATAACGTCGATTAGCGGGCATTGAACGGAGGGATCTGGGAGGCTGGAGGGATGAGCGCTGAACAGATCGAACGGTTCTACGCCGCCTTCGACCGCAGAGACGGCACGGCGATGGCCGCCATGTACGCCCCGGACGGCCACTTCCGCGACCCCGTGTTCGGCGACTTGACCGGCGCCGAGGCCGGCGCCATGTGGCGGATGCTCACGCGCACCGCGCGCGACCTGAAGGTCGAACTCGCGGAACACGACGACACCTCGGCCCACTGGATCGCGACGTACACGTTCTCCGCCACCGGACGCCCGGTGGTCAACGACGTGCGGGCGACGTTCCGGTTCGCCGACGGGCTGATCGTCGACCACGTCGACGAGTTCAGCTTCTGGAAGTGGTCGCGTCAGGCGCTGGGTCCCAAGGGCGCGGCCCTCGGCTGGACGCCGTTGCTCCGGAGCAAGGTCGGCGGCACGGCCAAGGCCGGGCTCGACAAGTTCATCGCCAAAGAACGCGCGCGAGCGTAACCGTCGTCCTCCGCGGGTGAGGCCCGCTCACCCCGTCGGGATCGAGCCTCCGCGGGGTGAGCACCTCTTCGCAGAAACCTCCGTGGGTGTGGATCGGGTTGTCGGCCGCGTTGCTGATCGTGGTCGTCGGCGTCGTCATCTGGGCCGTCGGGCTCCAGCAGGACCTGGACGACGCCAACGCGCAAGTCGAGACGCAGACCGAGCAGGTCGAGGCCCAGCAGGAGCAGGTGAGGCCGTCCCGACGAGGCGGAGGACCTGTCAACCCAGATCGACGAGCTCTCCGCCGCCGTCACGACGACCTCCGAGCGCCTCGACCAGCTGATCGCCGACGGTGAGAGCAGCGCCGAGGAGATCCGGACCAAGGCCGGCGGCGCCGCCGACAGCGCGGACGCCGCGCGCCAGAAGGCCGCGGACACCCAGACCGACGCGCGCGAGGCGATCGACGCCCTGGACACGCGCCTGACCGAGCTCGCCGCCGAGATCAAGGCCAAGCTCGCCGACGTGAAGGCCGCGGCCGCGGCCGAGCCCGAGAGCGTCCCCGAGCCCGCCGCGACGGAGGAACGCCGGCGACCCGGAGGCGACCCCGGAGCCGGGGCGACCCCGGAGGCCACCGAGCCCGACCCGGTCTACGAACCCGAGGCAACGCCGGACGAGGACGCCAAGTAGCCCGGGTGTCCTAGCGGGGCCGCCGCTGCCCGTGCTTGAGTACCGCGCACATGGTGCCCCGTTTCCTGCTGGTCCTGCTGCTGGCCCTCCTGACTGCCGGCAGTGGCGTGGCCCTTGCCGCCGAACCGCCGAACCAGAACGACCCCTGCTCACGCAACGGTCGCGACTCCTGCGGCACGACCGGCAAGGGCTCCTACCGGACCTACAAGTACGGCGTGCGCTGGTTCGGTGACTACCGCCGCGCGGTGCCGGACGTCGACGCCGCCACGTTCTGCATCGACCTGCGGTTCTGGTACCCGGGCAAGAACTTCGGCTACGAAGCGCGGTCCACCACCGGGCTCAAGAACAAGGAAGGCGACAAGATCTCCGCCACGTCGCTGCGGCGGATGAATCGCGCGCTGTGGCGCTACGGCCGCTCCGACAACGCGACCCAGCAGGCCGCGGTCATGGTTTATGTCCACCGCCTCATGGGTGACGGGGCGCCGGGCGAGGTCGATCCGAAGGCGCTCTCGGCCGCCAGCCAGCGCGTCTACGCCAGCGTCGTCAGCGACGCCGAGCGCTGGGCCGGCCCGTACAAGGTGCAGGTCAAGCTGCCGGCCGCGAAGCTCGTCGCGGGCCGCGCGGCCGAGGCGACGGTCGAAGTGCTCACGGCGGGCGGGCGGCGCGTGCCGAACGTCGACGTGGCGCTGAACGATCACGGGCGGCGAGGCCCCCGAGACCGTCAACACGGGCGCGAGCGGGCTCGCGAAGGCCGCGGTCACGCCCAGCAGCCCCGGCAACCTCACCGTCGAGGCCGGCGCCGAGGACCTCCCGTCGGAGACGCCGACGCTCTACGTGCCCACCCGCGGCGCGGCGAAGGTCAACGGCCAGCGCCTCGTCACCGCGTCCACCACGCTGCGGACCGCGAAGGTCGCGGCCCCGGTGCAGGCGCAGCCCGCGCTGAGCACCCAGATCAGCGCCCAGAGCACCACGCCCGGCTCGTCGATCACCGACACCGTGAAGGTGACCGGGCTCGCCGGCCAGACCGTGACGATCCAGGCCGCGCTGTACGGGCCGTACCCGTCGCGGGAAGCGATCAAGTGCGCGGAGGCGCCGGTGTGGACGGGCACGATCACGGCCACGGGCGACGGCGACTACGTCACCGCCCCGGTCACGCTCGACACCCCCGGCTACTACACGTACCGCGAGTGGATCGAGGAGACCGACTCGATCGCGCGCACCGAGACCGCCTGCGCGGAGGTCTCCGAGACCACGGTCGTGCGCGGCACCCCCGCGATCACGACCCAGATCAGCGCGCAGGAGACCACGCCCGGCGCGTCGATCACCGACACCGTGGTGGTCACCGGGCTGGGCAAGCTCGGCGCGACGGTCAACGTCGAGCTCTGGGGCCCCTTCCCCACCCGTGAGGCGATCACGTGCGAGGGCACGCCCTTCTGGACCGGCACGCTCGCCGTCAACGGTGACGGTTCTTATGTCACCGCGCCGGCCGTGCTCGGCGCCGCGGGCTACTACACCTACCGCGAGTGGATCGCCGAGAGCGAGTCCACCGCCGCGGTCACGACGGCCTGCGCCGAGGTGAGCGAGACGACGATCGCCCGCGCCGCGCCGAAGGTCACGACGGTCGTGTCCAACGCCGTCGTCAAGCCCGGCGACGAGATCTTCGACACGCTGAACGTCACCGGCCTGGGCAAGACGCCCGCCACCGTCGTCGTGGACCTGTTCGGCCCCTACGCGAGCCGCGCCGACATCGACTGCGCGGGCGCGCCGTACTGGTCGGGCGAAGTGGCGGTGACCGGTGACGGCAAGTACGAGTCGCCGAAGGCCGAGGTGCGCCGGACGGGCTTCTTCGTGTTCCGCGAGCGGATCGCGGGCTCGGAGACCGTCACCGCCACACAGGGCGAGTGCATCAACGAGGCCGAGACCTCACTGGCCGCGCCGCTCATCCTCGGCGGCCGCGGTGACAACGTGGCGGAGGTGCGCGCCGCCCAGGCCGGCAGCCCCAAGCGGGTGAAGCTGGCGCGGCTGGGCATCGACGCGGCGGTGTCCGCCGTCGGCATCGACCTCAAAGCGGGCGCGCTCGGCATCCCGGCCGACATCAAGAAGGTCGGCTGGTGGCGCGACGGCGCCGCGCCCGGAGCGGCCAACGGCACGGTGCTGATCGGCGGCCACGTGGACAGCGCGAAGAAGGGCGCGGGCGCGTTCTACCCGCTCAAGAGCGCCCGCCGCGGCGACATCGTCACCGTGGACTCCCGCCGCTACCGCGTCACGACGGTCAAGATCGTCCGCAAGGAAGCGCTGCCGTCGAGCATCTACACGCGCACGGGGCCGGCGCGGCTCGTGCTCGTGACCTGCGGCGGGCCGTTCAACGCCAAGACCGGCCACTACCGCGACAACGTGATCGTCACCGCCACGCCCGTGCGCTAGCCAGAGCGGTCCAGTCGAACGGATTCAACCCAAACGGCCAGGTGCCGATACCGGGGATGTGACCACTCCGCTCCGCACCGGCCTCGCTGCACTGGCCCTCGCCGTCGCTGTCGTCCCGGCCACTGCCGGATCGGCTGACGCCGCCACCAAGAAGAACAAGCGCACCGCGACCAAGACCGTCGTCAAGAAGCGCGCGGCCAAGAAGCCGACCAAGACCGTCAAGTCCACGCCCGCGCCCGCCGTGCCGTCGAGACGGCCGCTCCGGCGCCGATCGAGACGCCCGCCCCCGCGCCCGCCCCGACCTTCACGTCGGTCATCAGCATCGGCGGCTTCGTCTTCTACAACATCAGCTACGCCGAGGCCGTCGAGCAGTACCAGGCCCTGATCGCCTCCGGCGCCACGCCGCCGGCCCCGGTCACCTCGATCTCCGTCACCATCGGCGTCGGCAACTA
>CAVRTQ010000006.1:0-16388 GCA_963724195.1 uncultured Solirubrobacteraceae bacterium
AGGGCAAGATGCGCGTGTGCCCGAGCGCCCGTTCCTGACCGCCGAGTGGGTGAACGTGGCCGCGGTCACGTTCGCCGTCGACGAGGAGCGGCTGCGACCGTACGTCCCGCGCGGGGCGACGATCGACGCGCTGGAGGGTTCGCCGCGGGTGAGCCTGGTCGCGTTCGAGTTCCGGCGCACGCGGGTGGGCGGGCTGGCGATCCCCCTCCACATCGCGTTTCCGGAGATCAACCTGCGCTTCTACGTGCGCCACGGCGGGGAGCGCGCGGTCGTGTTCATCCGCGAACTGGTGCCGCGGTGGGCGATCGCGACCGTCGCGCGGCTGCTCTACAACGAGCCCTATCAGCGCGTGCCGATGCGCTGCGGTGCGGAGCCGACCTTGGCCGGAGGCGTGCGCGTGTGGCACCGGTTCGGTCGCGGCTCGTCCCTGACCATGGAGGGCGCGGCCGAGGCCGTCGTCCCGGAGGAGGGCAGCGCCGCCCACTGGCTCACGGACCACTCGCTCGGTGTGGGCCGGCGCCGCAACGGCACCACGCTGCTGTACGACGTCGCGCATCCCACCTGGGCGCTGCGCGAGGTGACCGACCTCGAGCTCGCGGTGGACTTCGGGGCGATCTACGGTGCCGAGTGGGCCTGGCTGCGGGACGCGCCGCCGAGCCACCTGTCGCTCGCGGTCGGCTCGCCGATCACCGTTTCGCGCCCGCTCCCCGCATAGCTCGTAGGGTGGACGGTTCACTTCGGGGAGGTTCGGGATGCGGGTCGCGGTTCTGGGAGCGGGCAACGGTGGCGTCGCGGCGGCGTTCGACTTCGCTCAGCACGGCCACGAGGTGTCGCTGTGCGCGACGCCCGAGTTCGGGACGAACGTGGTCGCGGTCAACCAGGCGGGCGGGATCACCGCGAGCGGCGACCTCGAAGGCTTCGCGCCGATCCGGTACTCCGGGCACGACCACGGGGAGGCTTTGGAGGGCGCCGAACTCGTGGTGCTCGTGGCACCGACCTACGGGATCGAGCCGCACGCCAAGGCCGCCGCGTCGTATCTGACCGAGGTGAAGTCCGTGCTGGTCTGCCCCGGGTCCTGCGCCGGGGCGATCGCCTTCAAGCGCGCGGCCGGGCTCGACCTCGACGATGAACGCGTCATCGTGGGCGAGACCAGCACGCTGCCGTACGCGGTGCGGGTCACCGAGCCCGGCGTGATCAACGTCTTCCTCAAGCTGGCCACCGACGTGTACCTCGCCGCGCTGCCGCGCAGCGGCACCGACCGGCTGTACGACCTCGTCAAGGACGTCTGGCCCGCCGTCGAGAAGGCCGAGAGCGTCTTCCAGACCACGCTCCAGAACGGCAACCCCGTGATCCACCCCGCGGTGACGCTGCTCAACGCCGGCCTGCTCGAGCGCACCCACGGCGACTTCCTGTTCTACGAGGAGGGCGTGACCGAGGCCGTCGGCCGGATGATCGAGGCGGTCGACAACGAGCGCCTCGCGATCGCCGCCGCGCTCGGCGTGCCGATCCTGTCCGAGCCCGAGATCGGCGTCCGCCAGGGCTACATGCGCGAGCACAACTACTCGACCGCCTACAGCACCGCGCCCGGGTTCCTCGGCATCAAGGCGCAGAGCGAGCTCGACCACCGCTACCTGACCGAGGACGTCGGCTACTCGCTGGTCTTCCTCGCCGACCTCGCCGCCCGCCTCGGCGTCCCCACGCCAGTGATCGACTCGCTGATCACGGTCACGTCGGTCGTGCTGGCCCGCGACTTCCGGGCCGAGGGCGTCAGGACGCTGAAGACCCTCGGCCTCGACAAGCTCTCACCCAAGGAGCTCGCCGCGCTGTAGCCGTCATGGTTGCGGCGCCCGGGTTCCTTTACCCACGGCAGTTATAGTAAAGGAATGAGCCTCGTCTCTCGTAAGAACCAGATCACCATCCCGGCCGAGGTGATGCGGGCGGCGGGTTTGGCCGCAGGGGACGACGTCCGCGTGCGTAGCGCTGGCCCAGGCCGGATCGAGCTGATCAAGACCGACGAACTCGTCGATGAATTCGCCGGGATGTTGGACAGCTCCGCGTACCCGGCGGGGTACCTCGAAGGATCTTCGCTCCGAATGGCGGTAGTCGTCTTCGACAGCGATGTGCTGATCGGGTTCCTCAACCGTGACGACGCCCATCACTCCGAGGCCGTGCGAAAGGTCCGCGCCGCGCTCGCACCCGGCACGCGCCGCTTGCTGTGCGCGGTCAACTATGCCGAGATCCTGATTGGCCCGATCCGCGTCGTCGCCGACGAGAGCGTCAAGCAGATGCTGAACCAGTTCAGCATCGAGATCGTCAATGTGGACAAGGCACTCGCGGAACACGCTGCAGTCGTTCGAGTCCGCACCAACCTCAAGCTGCCCGACGCCTTCGCGCTGGCGACCTCAATTCAGGCTCAGCAGAGCGGGCGTGAGCCGGTGGAGCTGGCGACCTTTGACGAACGCCTGCGGAAGGCTCACGCAACCCTTCACCGGTAGAACGACGAAGGGCCGCCCGGAGGCGGCCCTTCGACAGAAGTGAAGCTAAGCGCTAAGAATCAGCCGCAGCCGGTGTTGTTGCCGCAGCTCGAGCACGTGTAGCAAGAGCCGGTGCGCTGCATCATGCCGCCGCAGTTGTTGCAGGCCGGGCCGAGGTCCAGGCCGACCATGCGAACCGGGACGACCGGCGGGGTGTCGGTCATCGCCGAGGTGGCCGGCTTCGCCGCCGCGGGAGCCGGGGTGGGGGCGGCGAGCGCCTTCGGGGCGCCGTTGCCGTTGGCCGGGCCGGCGGTGTCGCTCGACGGCAGGGTGTTCTGCGCGATCGACTTGGCGCGGACGTCGGCGGTCATGATGCCGAGCTCTTCCTGCGTGTCCGCGTCCAGCCAGCGGGAGGCGAGCCAGCGCATGATGTAGTCCGGCATCGACTTGGCGAACGGGATCTCCGGGTTGGTGGTGATCCCTTCCGGCTCGAAGCGCATGTAGGCGAACTTGCGCACGAGGGTCTCGAGCGGCACGCCGTACTGGAGCGAGATCGAGATCGCCGTCGCGAACGAGTTCATCATGCCGCGGAGGGTGGAGCCCTCCTTGCCGATGTCGGTCAGGAAGATCTCGCCGACCGAGCCGTCCTCGTACATGCCGGCCGTGATGTAGCCCTCGTGGCCGCCGAGCGAGAACTTGTGCGTGAGCGAGTTGCGCTCGCGCGGCATGCGCTTGCGCAGCGGCTCGTCCTCGCGGGCGAGCGCCTTGTCGACGGCCTTCTTGATGGCGGTCGCCATCAGGTCGTCGACCTCGGACTGCGTGAAGATCTCCTCGCCGGCCTCCAGCGCCGCCTCGGCCTTGGCCGGGAGCTCCTTCGTGTCCTGCGCGTCGGTGCGCAGCGCCTGGGCGGTCTTGGAGCCGTCGCGGTAGATGGCCAGCGCCTTGACGCCCAGCTTCCACGCGTTGATGTAGGCCTCGGCGATGTCCTCCACCGTCGAGTCCTGCGGCATGTTGACCGTCTTGGAGATCGCGCCCGACAGGAACGGCTGGACCGCGCCCATCATCTTCACGTGGCCGGAGGCGGAGATCGCGCGCTGGCCGACGGCCACGTCGAACACCTCGAGGTGCTCGGCCGCGAGGCCCGGGGCGCCGACGATCGTGCCGTGCTCGGCGACGTAGGCCTCGATCTGCTCGATCGCGACCTCGCCGTAGCCCAGCGTGCGCAGCGCCATCGGCACCGTGCGGTTGGCGATGATCATGTTGCCGCCGCCGACGAGCTCCTTGTACTTCACGAGCGAGAAGTCCGGCTCGATGCCCGTCGTGTCGCAGTCCATCAGGAACGAGATCGTCCCCGTGGGCGCGAGCACCGTGGCCTGCGCGTTGCGGTAGCCGTAGAGCTCGCCGAGCGCGACGGCCTCGTTCCACGTCTCCCGCGCGGCGGCCAGCAGCGGCGCGTCCTTCACGGCGCTGTCCGGCACGTGGTAGGACGCGTCACGGTGCATGCGCATGACGTTGTTGTGCGCCTCGCGGTTCAGCGCGTAGTGGTCGTACGGGCCCATCGCCGCGGCGATCTTGGCCGACTGCGCGTACGCGCGGCCCGTCATCAGCGCCGTGATGGCGGCGGCGGCGCCGCGACCCTCGTCGGAGTCGTACGCCACGCCGTTGGCCATCAGGAACGCGCCGAGGTTGGCGTAGCCCAGGCCGAGCTGGCGGAACGCACGCGCGTTCTTGCCGATCTCCTCGGTGGGGTAGCTCGACGGCGAGACGACGATCTCCTGCGCCAGCAACACGATGTCCACGGCGTGCTGGAAGGCGTCGGTGTCGAACGTGCCGTCCGGGCGGCGGAACTTCATCAGGTTCAGCGAGGCCAGGTTGCACGCCGAGTCGTCCACGTGCATGTACTCCGAGCACGGGTTGGACGCGTTGATGCGACCCGAGTTCGGGGACGTGTGCCACTGGTTGATCGTCGTGTCGTACTGGACGCCCGGGTCGGCGCAGCGCCACGCGGCCTCGGCGATCTCGCGCATGAGCTCACGCGCACGGACCGGCTCACCGACGGGCTCGCCCGTGGTGCGCGCGATCAGGTGCCAATCGGCGTCGTCCTCGACCGCCTGCATGAACTCGTCCGTGACGCGCACCGAGTTGTTCGCGTTCTGGTACTGGATCGAGTGGAAGCCGTCGCCGTCGATCGACATGTCGAACCCGGCGTCGCGCAGCGCGGCGGCCTTGTCCTCTTCCTTGGCCTTGCACCAGATGAACTCGCGGATGTCCGGGTGGTCGACGTCCAGCACGACCATCTTGGCCGCGCGGCGCGTCTTGCCGCCGGACTTGATCGTGCCGGCCCAGGAGTCGGCGCCGCGCATGAAGGAGACCGGGCCGGAGGCGGTGCCGCCCTTGGCCAGCGGCTCCATCGAGCCACGGATGTTCGACAGGTTGATGCCGGAGCCCGAGCCGCCGCGGAAGATCCGGCCCTCGCGCGTGTTCCAGTCGAGGATCGACTCCATCGTGTCGTCCACCGACAAGATGAAGCAGGCCGAGCACTGCGGGGACTCCTCGAAGCCCACGTTGAACCAGACCGGCGAGTTGAACGCCGCGATCTGGTGCAGCAGGATGTGCGTGAGCTCGTTCTCGAACGCGTCGCCGTCCTCCTCGGAGGCGAAGTAGCCGCGCTCACGACCCCAGTCGGCGATGGTGCCCGACACGCGGTTGATCATCTGCTTGACCGAGCGCTCGCGCGTCGGCGAGTTCAGCTGGCCGCGGAAGTACTTCTGGGCGACGATGTTGGTGGAGTTCTGCGACCACGACTTCGGGAACTCGACGTCGTCCTGGCGGAACGAGCCGACAGCGGCGGTGCGGAGCTCCCACTCCACCGCGTCGTAGGGGTGCACGCCAGGCCGCGTGAACAGCCGACGCACGCTCAGCGCTTCAGGGGCGCGAGACGGTTGCGTGGGCGTGGTTTGCGGCGACGTCTTTTCCATGGTGCTTTCCATCTCCCTCGGGCAGGGACTTTAAATCGTGCGGGCGGTGGATGATGCACCTCGGCCCGGACGGAAGGCAACCGGCGCGGGCGGTACGACAGAGGGCGCGAAAATCCTGCGTTTGCAGAGAAATTGTACCGCGGAAGGAGGTACGGGCAGCCGTAGAATGGCCGCTCAGTGCGCTTTAAACCGTCATCGCCCGAGGCGCAGCCAGTCGGTGAAATCCGCCCACGTTGCGCGGGTGCGGAATGTGGCCTCGCGCCAGGCCGGCGACTGGCGTCCGAAGAAGATGAGCGCGAGCGCGCCAACAATTGCCAGCGCAACCAACAGGCCCGGCAGGAGCAGCTTGCTCCGGTCGGCCGATGTGGACACCGACGCGGGCGTCGGGACCGCGGACGCGGCGGGCGGGACCGTGGCCTGGGCGGCCGGCGGGACGGCGCTGGGGGCCGGGGTCGGCGTGGCCGCGAACGGGTCGTTCTCGTCCGTGGGCAGGGTGCCGTCGTCGGGCGGGGGCGTCGTGGTGCCGTCGTCCGGCGGCGGGATCGCTCCGCCATCGGTGCCGCCGTCGTCCTCGGGCGGCGGCAGCGTGCCGTCGTCCGCGGTGGCGGTCGGGGAGGCCGTCGCCGTCGCGGTGGCGGTCGCCGTGGCCGTCGCGTCGGCGTCGCAGCCCCCGTCGTCGTGGCGCCGTGACCCCGGCTTCGAGCGCCTCGCGGAAGTCCGGGTAATCGGTGTCGAAGTCGGGCTCGATCGTGTCCAGCGCGTCCTGCAGATCCGCGCGCTCGTGCTCGCAGACGTCGATCTTCCCGTCGCGGCGGTAGTCCTCGTAGATCAGCTTCACCGCGTCGGACGCGCTGTTGGGCGGGCCGGGCGTCGCGGAGGGATTCTGGGCGGAGGCGGCGGCGGGCCAGAGCGCCAGCGCGGCCACCACGGCCGTGATCAGGCGCAGGGACATCGCCCTTCGAGTGTACGATCCGCCGCGCATGGAGGAACGCGCATTCGCTTCCCGCGCCGAGTGGGAGCGCTGGCTCGAGGCCGAGCACGCGGACTGCGACGGCGTCTGGGTCAGGTTCCCGAAGAAGGGCACAGGGCTACCAACGGTCGACTTCGTCGAAGCGATCGAAGTTGCCTTGTGCTTCGGCTGGATCGACGGCCAGCGCAAGGGTCTCGACGACACGCACTACCTGCAGAAGTTCACGCCGCGGCGGACGCGGTCGAAGTGGTCGCAGATCAACGTGGGGCGCTGCGGTGAGCTGATCGAGGCGGGGCGGATGCGGCCCGCGGGACAGGCCCAGATCGACGCCGCGAAGGCCGACGGCCGCTGGGACGCCGCGTACGCACCGGCGTCGAAGATCGAGGTCCCGCCGGACCTGGTGGAGGCGATGGAGGCCGCGGGCGTGACGGACGTCTTCGCGGGGCTCAAGAGCCAGGACCGCTACTCGATCCTGTTCCAGCTCCACGACGCCAAGCGGCCGGAGACCCGCGCCCGGCGGATCGTGAAGTTCACCGAACAGCTTCGAAGTCAGCGCCCCGCAGGCGCTTGAGCGCGCGCAGCGCGTCGTTGTCCCAGCGATCGAGCTCGAGGGGATCGCCGCCGCGTAGCTACGATGCCGCGCCAATGCGACTTCTCGTCACCGGCGGTGCCGGCTACATCGGTTCGATCGTCGCGCAGCATCTCGTCGCGCGCGGCGACGACGTCACCGTGTTGGACTCCCTCTACAAGGGCCACCGCGGCGCGGTGCCCGAGGGGGCCGACTTCGTCGAGGTCGACCTGCTCGACGCCGAGGCGGTGAACGAGGTGGTCGCGCGCGGGTTCGACGGCGTGCTGCACTTCGCCGCGCTCTCGCTCGTGGGTGAGTCCCAGGAGGTGCCGGAGCAGTACTGGCGCGGGAACGTGCTCGGCGCGCTGAACCTGCTCGACGCGATGCGCGCGGCGGACGTCAAGCGGATCGTCTTCTCCTCGACTGCGGCCACGTACGGCGAGCCCGACGTCGAGCTCATCACCGAGGACACGCCCAATGTCCCGGTGAACACGTACGGGAACACGAAGCTCGCGATCGACCGGATGCTCACCGACGAGGCGCGCGCGCACGGGATCGCGGCGGTCTCGCTGCGGTACTTCAACGTGGCGGGCGCCAGTGGGCCGCTGGGCGAGGATCACACGCCCGAGACGCACCTGATCCCGTTGGTCCTGCAGGCCGCGGCCGGCACGCGCGAGAGCATCGGCATCTTCGGCACGGACTATCCGACCGAGGACGGCACCGCGGTGCGCGACTACATCCACGTGGACGACCTCGCGGTCGCGCACGCGCTGGCGGTGGACAAGGCGGTCGACGGTGAGCACGCCATCTACAACCTCGGGTCCGAGACCGGCTACTCGGTGCGGCAGGTGATCGAGACGGCGCGCACGGTGACGGGGCGCGAGATCGTCGCGGTCGAGCAGGAGCGCCGGGCCGGCGATCCGCCGCGGCTGGTGGCGTCCAACGCGCGGGCGCGCGTCGGGCTCGGGTGGGCGCCCGAGAAGACGCTCGAAGACATGATCCGGGACGCGTGGGCCTGGCACTCCGCCCACCCGGACGGTTACTGAGCCAGCAGCTCCAGCAGCGAGTCGGCGTGCTTGTCCACGAAGGACGGGCCGATGCCCTTGATCGCGAGCAGGTCGTCCGGCGTGCGCGGTTGCTGGCGGATCACCTCGCGCAGGGTCGCGTCGGTCGCGACCGTGTAGGCGGGCTTGCCGTCCGCGCGGCCCTTGCGCCAGTCCTTCAGGGTCTGCAGCGCGCTGTCTGAGACGGGCGGGCCGTCGTCCTCGGTGACGACCTTCCGGGTCTTGGCCTTGGCCGCCGTGATCGGCGGGAGCCAGTCCGGCGGGTCGTGCACGTCGCAGCAGCGGCCCGTGGGAGCGCCGGGCGACTGGTCGCCGAAGTGGTCCAGGAGCTGGCGTCGTCGGCAGCGGTCGCCGGTGGCGGCGTAGTGCTCGATCGTGCGGTACGCCTGCCAGCGGCGGTCCTTCGCGGCGCGGCACAGCTCGGCGATCCGGCCGCGGTCGATGCCGCCGGTGGCGAGCTTGATGTGGACGCGGCCGCCCTGCCCGGGTGAGAGCTGGAGCGCTCCCGCCCGCTCGGCGACGGCCAGCAGGATGCGGTCGCGGTCCTGTCCCGGGTCCATCTCGATGTCGCCCTGGGCCCGGAGCCGGTTGATCAGGGCGACGACCTGCTCGACCGTGACCTCCGCCTCCTGGATGAAGCGCACGAGGCGGCCGAGGTCGCTGCGGGATGCGAGCAGGACGGCGCGTCCGGGTGCGCCGTCGCGGCCGGCGCGGCCCGCCTCCTGGTAGTAGGCCTCGAGGCTGCTCGGGAGCGCCCAGTGCCAGACGGAGCGGACGTCCGCCTTGTCGACGCCCATGCCGAACGCGTTCGTGGCGACGACGACGTCCGTCTCCCCGCGCATGAACGAGTCCTGCACGCGGGTGCGCGCCTCGGGCGGCATGCCCGCGTGGTAGGCGGGCGCGTTGAGCATCGCCGCGATCTCTTCCGTGGACTTGCGCGTGCCGCAGTAGACGACGGCGGGGCGGTTCTCGGGCATCTGCACGCCCGCTTGGAGCGTGGCGCGCTTGCGGGCGACCGAGCCCTCGCCGTCGAACGCGAGGACGTCGAACGAGAGGTTCGGGCGGTCGAACCCGGAGCGGACGCGCTCGGGTTCTCTGAGGCCGAGGCGCGCGACGATCTCCTCGGCCACCTTCGGGGTCGCCGTGGCGGTGCAGGCCATCGTCGGCGGGTGGCCGAGCTCTCCGATGATGGCCGCGAGACGCAGGTAGTCCGGGCGGAAGTCGTGGCCCCACTCCGACACGCAGTGCGCCTCGTCCACCACGAACAGCGCGAGCGTGCGAGCCGCGATCGCCTGCCGGAACGCGGGGCTGGCGAACCGCTCGGGGGCGGCGAACGCGACCTGGGCGTGCCCGTTGCGGATGTCGCTGAGCGCGGTCTGATTGTCCTCGCCCGACGCCAGCATCACGGCCGGGTGGCCGAGGTCCGTGAGCCGCTGGCACTGGTCGCGCATGAGCGCGATCAGCGGGGACACCACGACCGTCAGGTCCGACGTCGCGAGCGCGGGCAGCTGGTAACAGAGGCTCTTGCCCCCGCCGGTCGGCATCACCACGAGCGCGTCGCGCCCGTCGAGCGCGGCCTGCACCGCCTCGCGCTGGCCGGGCCGGAAACTCGGGAGCCCGACGAGGGAGAGCAGCTCCTCGGGGGTCGCGTCCGTGGTCGCGCGCGGCGCGCGCGGGGATGGAGAGACAGCGGCGTCGAGGAGCGAGTCCGCGGGGTGAGGAGGCTCGGCGGCGTCTCGCCACGAGTCGGCGGGCGGCGGCGGAGCGGCGTGCGACGGCACGCCGGGGTGCGACGGGCCGCCGGTCTGCGATGCGGCGACAGCGCGCGGCGGCGCGTCGGCCGGCGATGGGGCGCGCGGCCCGGCCCCGGCCTGTGACGGCGCGGACGCGCCTTGCGCGGCGGCGACGCGGGTCGCGGCGAGCTGCGCCAGCGGGGTCAGTGCGGCGCGTTCCTCCGGGGTGAGGTCGCGCCAGCGGGCGCGCAGGTCGTCCAGCATCGCCGCGTTCGCGGCGGGCGCTTCGAAGACGTCGGCGAGCAGCCCGAGCGCTTCGTGCATGTCACTCCGGGGAGGGGGCGACGCCGAAGCGCAGCGCCGCGCGCAACTCGGCTTCGTCCGGGGTCGCGAGGTCGGCGTCGGTGGCCGGCGGCGGCGCCGCCGCGCCCTCCGGCGGCGGTGCGGCCTTGGCTTCGGCGATGCGCTGGGCGGCCAGCTTGGCGAGCGGCGTCAGCGCGTCGCGCTCTTCCGGGGCAAGGTCGAGCCACTGGCCACGGAGCTCTTCGAGCGCCCAGGCGTTGTTGATCGGGTCGTCGAAGACGTCGGCGAGGAGGGAGAGCGCTTCGTTCATTTGAGGTCGGATGATCGGGGTGGGGCGGAGGGGCTGCTCTGCTTCAAATTCAGGGCTTCCAGGGCGGCGGCGAGCACGGTCTCGGGGGGTTGGGTGGCGTCAAGGACGACGAACCGCTCCGGCGCGGCCGCCGCGAGTTCGTCATAGGTCTTAGCCACGCGCGCGAAAAACTCTCCCCCCGCGAGTTCGAGGCGGTCCGCCTCGCGGTCCGCGATCCGCCCGAGACCGACCGCCGGGTCGACCCGGAGCAACAACGTCTTGTCGGGCTCCAGGCCGCCGGTGCCGAACTCGTTCAGCGTCCGGATCTCCTCCACCCCGAGCCCGCGACCGCCGCCCTGGTAGGCGAGGCTGGAGTCGATGAAGCGGTCGAGGATCACGGTCGTGCCGCCGTCCAGCAGCGGCCGCAGCTTCTCGGCGACGAGCTGCGCGCGGGCCGCCGCGTAGAGCAGCGCCTCCGCGCGCGGATCGACGGTCAGCGCCGGGTCTTTGACCAGCTCCCGGATGCGCTCGGAGAGCTCGACCCCGCCGGGTTCGCGTAGCACCGTGGCGTCGAGCTGCTCGGTGAGGCCCGCGATGAGCGTCGTCTTCCCGGCGCCGTCGAGGCCTTCGACCGTGATGAGCACGCCGAGCAGTGTGACGCGTGCGCAGGACGCCAGCTCATCCGTTCCGCCGCAGCGGCTCGTGGGTCGGCGGCGGCTTGTATCCCGCGAGCACCTGGACCCCGGAGGGCCGCCAGTGGCTGCCTCCGCGCAGGGTGGGCACGCCCGCGGCGTTCAGCGCATCGGCGATGGCCTGCAGCGACATCCCCCGTTCGTGCATGGCGATCACGCGTCCGCGCAGCTCCGGGACGTCGGGGAGCTGCGCTCCGAGCCCGTCCTGTCCGCGGGCGTCGACGCGTCGGCTCCGCCACTCGCTGAGCTCCACGAGCGCGCCGGCGCTGAGCCGGCCCGGCGGGAGGTTCGGGTCCAGCCACTCGTCGACGGCCATCACGAAGGCGTCGGCCTCGTTGATCCACTGCAGCATCTGGGTGAGGTCGGCCGGCGAGTCGGCGAGGTCGCTGACGTGCCGGACCACGATCCCGCACGCGGTGCCCGTGTTGATCCGGTCCATCACGTACGCGAGCCCGGGCCGGTCGTCCGGGTAGCGGTACGCGTCGTGGATCACGCGCTCCAGGTGCCAGTCGCGAGCGTCGCACCACGCGGCGATCGCGGCCGTGGTGACGGCGACCCGCTCGTGCGCGCCGGCGGTGTCCGGGTCGACGACGATGTAGCCGAGCACGGTGCGGGAGGTCGCGCGACGGGCGTGGCGGGTCGGCGGGGAGCGCCTGCGGGCTCCGGCGCCAGTAGAGCGCGATCAGCGCCAGCGTCGTGGCGAGCGTGAGCACCAGCAGGACGGCGCCGACCAGGTTGGACGAGGGACGCTCGGGAACCGCGGCGAGGGTCGCCGCCGGTGTCGGAGTCGGCGTGGGTTCGGCGGTGCGCGTGAGCGCGATGCGCGGGTCGCGGCGGGTGTGGAGCTCGGCGAGCGTGGCCGCGTCGACGCGGCCCGTGGGCTCGAGCCCGTGCTTGATCTGGAACCAGCTGACGGCGCCGCGGGTACGCGGACCGAAACGCCCGTCGACGCGGCCGACGCGATACCCGCGGGCGTGCAACTCGCGCTGCACGGCACGGACGCGGCGGGACGCACGGATCGAGCCTGCGCCGGTAGCGACCGGGCCGGCGGACCAGCCGCGCGGCCACCCGGGCTGCGCCACCGAGCGCGCGGGCTCCGGCCGCTCGATCGCGCGGCCGTGCCAGCTCGTGGCCGGGTCCGGGGCGGCTGCCGCCGTCGGCGCGGCGACCACCGTGGCGGCCAGCGCTACGCCAGTGAACCATCTCCGCGCGCGGGGCGCGGCGGGGCAATTGAACATTTCATCTCCTGAAGTGAGCGTTTGCGGGGCTGAGGACTCGAAGTCCTCAGCCGGGGCGCTCGTTCAGCGAGATGAAGAGGATCGGCCGCGCGAGCGGCGTGATCCGAGGCACGACGATCAGGAAGGCCGCAAAGACGAGGCCGACGAAGATGGCGATGGCCGCTGCGCCCGATCCCGCGCTCGCGGCGGCCGCCGCGAAGGCGCCGGAGCTGACGGCGGCAGCGAACGTCGGCAGCCCGGCTGCGGCGGCATCGTCGGCGCGGGCGGTCGCGGGTGGGGCCGTGTCGCCGGCCGGTGCCGTCGTGGTGACCGCGGGCGAGGTCAGGTCGCCGGGTGCGTCCGTGCGCGCGAAGCTGCCTGGTCGGGGCGCTGGGGCGAGGGTGCGAGCGGGCGAGCCGGTGGGCGCGTGCGTGGACTCGTCGGTGAGGCTCGCGACGCGCGGCCTCGTAGGACTGGGGCACGGCGTGAGCGGCGATCGGCGCGGACGCGCTCATCACGGGCGACGCGACGGCAGCGGCGACGGCGGGCGGCGTCGAGTCCTCGCGGCGCTCCGGCGCGGCGATGGGCCCGGAGTCCGTGACCGCGCGCTCCGCGGAGAGGTTCGTGTCGCGCTCGGCGGCCGGTCGCGAGCCGCTGGACGGCGGTGACGGTGGGCTGTGACGGCGGCGGGACGCTCGTCGACGCGGGGGCACGGTCGACGCGGCTGGGCGGAACGGCGACGTCCGTCACCGGCCGCGCGGTGTCCGCAACGGCGGTGACGGTCTCCGACAGCGTGCGCGTGACGGGGCGGGCGGTCTCCGAGACGGCCTGCACGACCGGTCGAGGCGGTCCTCGGCGACGGCGCGGGTGGCCGGCGCAGCGGCGTCGGTGACGACCTGGGCGGTCTCGGCCACCGTGCGCGTAACCGGGCGGGCGGTCGCGGTGACGGTCTCAGTGGTCTCGGCGACGGAGTCAACCGCGGGGCGCGCTGCGCCGGCGGCGCTCTTGACGGCGTCGGTGGCGGGCCGGGCGGTGTCGGCGACGGTCTTGGTGGTCTGGTTGACGGCGTCGGTGGCGGGCCGGGCGGTGTCGGCGACCGTCTTGGTGGTCTCGGCTGACGGCGTCGGTGGCGGGCCGGGCGGTCTCGGCGACGGTCTTGGTGGTCTGGTTGACGGCGTCGGTGGCGGGCCGGGCGGTGTCGGCGACCGTCTCAGCGGTCTCCGCGGCTGCGTTGGTGGCCGGGCGCGCGGTTTCGGCGACGGTCTTGGTGGTCTCGCTGACGGCGTCGGTGGCGGGCCGCGCGGTCTCGGCGGCCTCGCTGACGGCGTCGGTGACCGGAGCGACGGCTTCCGTGGCGGGCTTGGCTGTCTCGGTGACGGTGCGCGTGACCGGTGGGGCGGCTTCGGCGACCGGCTCGGCCGGTAGTCGCCGCCGGCGGCGCGGGCGTCGCCGCGGCCGGCGGCTGGAGCGGCGCCGTCACAGCGTCGGTGGTGGCCTGGAGCGCTTCGCCGACGTTCGGGGTCTGCGCAGCCGCGACCGACGGCACGGCTGCCGTCAGGACTACGACGCAGAGTGTCAACGCGCGGCGCACCTCGGCCATATACCCCGCTCCAGCGCGAAGCATGTCTTGCACCATGCCTCCGCACCGATCTTTACGCAGTCGATGGTCAGGATCCAGGCGCGCCGGGGGCGTGACTAGGATCAAGGAGCACGTGCTCGATCTCGCCGCCCACCCCCACGCCGAAGCCGTCCTCGGGGCGGCGCTGAAGGACTCGCCCGCCCACGCGTACCTGCTCCACGGCCCGGCAGGCAGCGGCAAGAGAGACGTCGCGCGCGCCTTCGCCGGCGAGCTCCTCGCCAAGGGGGCGAAGGACCCGGCGAACGTCAAGGTCCGGGCCGCAGCACGGCAGCCATCCCGACCTGACCTGGGTCACGCCCTCGGGCGCGCACGAGATGCTCCGCAAGGACGTGGCGAACTCGGTCGTCGGGGCGGCTTCGCACACGCCGTTCGAGGCGGTGCATCGGATCTTCGTGCTCGAGCGCGTGGACGTGATGAACGACGAGGCGGCCAACGCGCTGCTCAAGACGCTGGAGGAGCCGCCGTCGTACGTGGTGCTGCTCCTGCTCACGAACCGCCCGACGCAGGTGCTGCCGACGATCGCCTCCCGCTGCCAGGCGGTGCGGTTCGACCCGCCCACCACCACGCAGCTCGCGCAACGGCTCGAGCACCAGGGCTTCGCGCCGGACACCGCCGAAGCGGCGGCGCGGCTCAGCCTGGGCGACGGCGAGAAGGCGATCCGGCTCGCGACCGGCGACGGCCTGAAGCTGCGGCAGGCGGCGGAGAGCTACGCCCGGGCGCCGATCAACGGCACGGTCAACGAGAAGCCGTGGGGTGAGCTGCTCAATCGCGCCAAGCAGGCGGGCCAGGACGCGAAGTCCGAAGTGGAGCAGCAGCTCAAGGAGGAGCTGCAGTTCCTGCCCAAGAAGGAGCACAAGCGCCGCGAGACGGAGTTCACGGAACGGGCGCGCCGAGCCGACCGCCGCGCCGCCACCCAGGCGCTCGACCACGCGCTGCAGCTCGTCGGCCTCTGGTACCGCGACCTCACCGTCCTGGCCGCGAACGCGCCCGAGCTCGTCTTCCACTCCGACCGGCTCGGCACGCTCCAGCAGGATGCGGGAAGGCCCAACCTGCAGCGGGCCCAGGAACTCGTCGACGACACGCGCTCGCGTCTCGTCCTCAACGTCTCCGAAGAGCTGGCGTGCGAGGCGCTCGCCTACCGCTTGGAAGAGGCGCTCTCCTCGAGCTCCTCCAGGGCGTAGGCCTCCAGGTCCTCGTCGGGCCGCGGCCAGCAGGGGTTCATCGCCTCCAGCGTCGCGCGCACGCCCTGCGGATTCGTCCCGCGGAAGACGTGTTTGACGGTGGAGTCCTTGCCCGCGGCGTCGATGCCCTGCAGGACGATCAGCACGGCTCGCGACTCCTCCGCGTACAGACGCGCCTGCAGCTCGGCGATCCGCTCGTTCAAAGCGGCGAGCTCGGCTCGCGCCTCCTCCGGGGTCAGGTCGTCGGTCTCGGCGGTGTCGTAGTCCTCGAGCCGGATCGCCTCGTCCGCGCGGTAGCGGGCGTAGTCGGCGACCAGCGGGGCGACCGGATCATCGGGCATGACCGGGACCTACCCGCGGCCGGACACCGTCTCCCGCTCAGCGCCGTCGCGTTCGAAGGAGCGGCCTTGGCGCGGCGTGTCGCCGGGCTTGGCCTCCTCCTCGTCACGCCCGTACAGGTAGTAGTAGGAGCCGGCGACGAACACGGCAGCGCCGACGAGGTTCCCGATGAAGGCGAAGATCCAGTTGTGGATCGACGTCCCACCAGGTCAGGTCGGCGACGCCCGCGAACATCGCGGCGGGCAGGAAGAACATGTTCGCGATCACGTGGTCGAAGCCCATCGCCACGAAGGCCATGATCGGGAAGAAGATCGCGAGGATCTTGCCGGTGACGTCGTCGGCGGCGAGCGCCATCCACACCGCGAGGCAGACGAGCCAGTTGCAGCCCAGCGCGCGCAGGAAGATCTGCCACTCGGTCTCCTCGATGCCCTTGGAGTGAGCGATCCCGCTGAGTCGCTCGAACGGCAGGTCCGCGGTCAGCACGCCGGACTGGACCCCGAGGAAGTAGGCGACGAACAGCGCGCCGAGCAGGTTGCCGGCGAGCACCCAGGTGAAGTTGCCGATCAGGTCCTTGACCTTGATCTTGCCCTGCATGAGCGCGAGCGGGACGAGCGCCATGTTGCCGGTCAGCAGCTCTGATCCGGCGATCACCACGAGCATCAGGCCGACGGTGAAGACCGCCCCGGTGAACAACGTGGGCAAGGTGCCCCAGCGCTCGGGATCGAGGCCAGAGGAGACCGTGATCGCGAGCAGACCGCCGAAGCCGATGTAGGCGCCCGCGAGGAACCCGGCGAGCAGCGCCTTGTTCGGAGCCAACCTCGCCTTCTTGGCGCCGGTGGCGGTTCCGGCTTCCGTGATCGCTTTGGGGTCCTTGTACGGCACGAGCGTCCTCCTGGCGTGAAGCGGCTGCGCCGGTCGTACTACCCACAGAGCTGCAGAAC
>CAVRTQ010000007.1:0-185081 GCA_963724195.1 uncultured Solirubrobacteraceae bacterium
GGGCCCACCCGTCAACCGCGGTCGACACCGTGTTCTGTGGGCCGGCAGAACCGGCGATCCGCACGCTCCTATGCCGGATCGCGGCCTGCTCTCGATCACCCTCGAGGACGTCCTGCGCGCTTTGCCCGAGCAAACGGTGGGTAGCCCGATGGCATGAGCCTCACAGACAAAGTCACAGGTCGTGTCAAGAAGGCCGCGGGCGATCTCGCGGACGACCCCAGCCTCCGTCGCCAGGGCCGCGACGAGGAGCGCAAGGGCGAGGCGAAGGAAGAGCTCGCGCGCGATCAGGAGAAGGCCGACCGCAAGGCGGAAGAGGTCGCGAACCTCGAACGCCGCACCTGAGTCAGGGCTTGCGGTTCGGGCCGATCTCGAACCACACGTGGGTGGAGCCCTCGTGCACGCCCCAGCGCATCGCAACTTGATCGACCAGGTGTAGACCCCAGCCGCCGTCGACGGTGGGCTCGATGCTCATCTCGACCTTCGCGCGCTCGCCGTCACCCTGGTCGATCACTTCGCCTTGGACGACGCCGCCGTCACCGATCGAGAGCGCCAAGGTGATGGGCCGGCGCGGCCCGAACTTCACGCTGTTGGTCACCAGTTCGGAGACGACCAGCTGCAGATCCTCGAGCACGTCCGGGGACAGGATCTGATCGAACACCTCGAGCGCCGCGCGAGCCTGGGCGGGCGCGTCCTCGGCGGGTGGGAACTGGAAGCTGAACTGCACGGGCGTCGAGCCTACGCGTCGCACCGGGCTTGCGACATCCCCGATAGGGGGTAGGAGAGGCGAATGGAGACCACCGAATCCGATGTCGGCTACCCGGAGGAGCAGCCTCCCGAGGTCGATGATACGCCCGCCGAGGGCACGCCGCAGCGGGACGACAAAGGGTCAGGCAGAAAACCTGACAACGACGATGGCAAGGCCACCGGCAACCCGAACAACGCCGGCTAGGTCGATCGCCTAGGTGAACTGCGCGACGAGCACGGCCAGGTCGTCACGCGGTGCGCTCCGGTCGCCCAGCGCGTCGGCCACGAGGCTGTCGACCAGCCCGATCGGTCCGTTCATCGGGGCGCTGCGGACCGCCGCCATCAGCTCGTCCTCGCTCCACGTGTGCAGCGGCGCGCGCGCCTCGGTGAGCCCGTCCGTGTAGAGCACGAGCGAGTCGCCGGGGCGCAACTCGGTCGAGGCCTCTGGCAGCTCCACGTCACCCAGCAGGCCGAGCAGCGTCCCGGGGGTGCCGAACAGCTCCACCTGTCCGTCCGCCCGGCGCACGACCGCCAGCGGATGCCCGCCGCACGCCACCGTGGCCTGCGCGACGGGGCCGGAGACGTCCACGTGCACGCAGGCGACGGTGCAAAAGCGTCCGCCGGCGCCGTTCTGCGTGAGCATCGCCTCGTCCACCCAGCGCAGGATCGCGGCCGGTGAACGCTCGCGCGCGGCCGCGCTGCGGATCGTGTAGCGGGTGAGCGCCGTCACCGCCGCGGCCTCGGCACCCTTCCCGCAGACGTCGCCGATGACGAGGTACCACTGGCCCTCGCGGGTGGAGAAGACGTCGTAGAAGTCGCCGCCGACCTCGAGCCCGTGGCCCGCCGGGTGGTAGGCGGCGGCCAGCTTCGCTCCCGGGATGTCGGGCAGGACGGGCGGGAGCAGGGACGTCTGCAGCGCCCGCGCGATCTCGGACGCGGCGCGGTACAGCCGCGCGTTCTCGACGGCCGCGCCCGCGCGCAGCGCGAAGTCCTCGGCCACGAGCACGTCCTGCGTGTCGAAGGTGCGCGCGTGGCTCTCGAAGGTGAGCGCGCCGAGCACGCGCCCGCTCGCCATCATCGGCACGACGAGCCGCGTCGGCCCGTGCGAGGTGACGCCCGTCCGCAGCACCTCGAGCGCCTCCGCGGGCACCGCGTCGGCGTCCGCCAGCACGAGCGTGCACGTGTCGGCGAGCTCGGGCACGGCCATCTCGGCCACGGCCGCGAGCGTCAGCTCGTAGTCCAGCGACGCGCACGCGAGCCGGCGCGACGCCTCGGCCAGGAACCGCTGCGCCTCCTCGCTGCGTTTGAGCTCGGTGATGTCCTCGATCACGTTGATCGCGAGCCGCACGCCGCCGTCGGGGTCGCGGACGGCGGTGGCCTTGATCCGCGACCAGCGGACGACGCCCGTCCGGCGCTCGACGGTCTTCATCGCGACCGGTTCGGGCTCGAGGCCGGCGAGCGCGAGCCGCCCCGGCAGCCGCGCGAAGTCGAGCGCCTGCCCGGTGTCGTCCAGCACGTCGTAGTCGCGCAGGTACGTCTCGGCCGAGAACGCGTCCAGCCCGCCGCCGTGCGGGATGTCGTACAGCCGCATCGCGGCCTGGTTGGCGTAGATGACCTTGTAGTCGGGCGCCTGCACGGTGACCGCGTCGGCGATCCCGTCCAGCATCACCTCGAGCTCGTCGGCTTGGACGGCGGCGCGCCGGCGGCCGGATTCGAGCTCGGTGACGTCCTCGAAGCTGACCAGCGCGACGTGGCGCTCGCCCCTGAGCGTGACGGTCGTGCCGGAGACGAGGACGGTGCGCAGGCGGGTGCCGGTGTCCCAGTCGTACTGGACGTTCGTGAGCGTCTCGCCCCGGGCCACCCGCAGCGCCGGCTGCGACGGGAACTCACCGCGGGCCGCGGCGTTGATGTGCAGGACACGCCCGCTGCCCGGCTCGAGCGCCACCAACGGCACGGGAACGACGTCGAGAAGCGGCTCGACATCGAGGACGGCAGCCGTGAGGGTGGGCTCCACTCGGTGCTGACCCTACCTGGGCCGCGCACCGCGCGTGGGGCCTTGCGTACGCGCTCGGACGCAGGCGCCGCTAGGCAGCGTCGTGGGGCGACTCACCGCGACGGCGGTCCAGCAGCTCACGCAGCTCACCGGGTTCCAGCGCGTCCCGCAGACGGTCGATCGCGGTCACGACCTCCGGCTCCGCCACCTGCTGCTCGCGCTCGAACCGGCGCGCGGGGCGCATCAGATCTTGCGAGCGGGCAGCGGCATGACCAGCGGGTGCGGGCTTGCGTGCCAGTGACTCCGCATCGGGCGGATCGCCGCGCAGCAGCCACGAACCGTCGGGTCGGCGGATGAGCTCCTCACGTTCCGCGAGCTCGCTCAGCGCGGTCGAAACGGTCGGTCGGCGAGCACCCACGAGTTGACCCAGAATGCGATGAGTGAGCGCAAGTGGCACGATGACTCCATCGCCGGACACGCGACCCCAGCGCTCGGCCAGGTGCCAGAACAGTGCCTTCAGGCGACGATCGACGCGCGTCAGCTGCGAGATCGCCTGCGTGGTCGCGAGGCGCAGGGACCGTTCCGAGAGCCGGTCGAACAGCGCGGCGGTGATCTCCGGGTAGCGGGTCATCTCCGCGGCGAAGCGGCGATCGAGCACGGCCACGGTCACCGGCGAGAGCACGGTCCAGACCGCGTCCACGGGCAGCAGCCCGGTCCGGCTGGTCGGTTGCCACGGGCGCACGAGGTCGCCCGGGCCGAGCAGCTCCGCGGAGACGTGGTCGGCGACGACCAGCTCACGCGACAGGATGCCGTCGATCACCAGCAGGCCGATGTGATCGGCGGTCGCGCCCGCAAGGCGCGACACGTCCCACGGGCCCACTGGGAGTCGGTGCGTACGCACGACGAGCTCGCGCTCAGCGTGCTCGCGCCGGCTGTCGTTGAGCAGTCCGCCCAGATCTGGATCCACATCCAGCAAGCGGACCATGTCCGGGGTCCGAGTCATTGGGATGGCAGCTCCTCTCACGATCAAGGGCTACCCGAGGAAGTCGGATTCCAGACCTCTCAACCGGAGTGGGCGTGGCGAAGGTCACTCTAATTTCTGGCTGGTTTAGTCGAGGCGCAGAGCGGTGAGTCAAAAGGACAGCCATGGCAACGGAGCGTGACGCCTACAGCACAGGGCCCATCGGGGCCCTCATCGACCGCGGAGAGGAGCGCGGCTGCGTGGACCTCAAAGAGGTCGACCAGCTCGCCCAGGCGCTGGATCTCGAAGACGAGGATCTCAGCGCGCTCTACGAACAGCTGCACGCGCGGCACATCGAGCTGCGCGACGACTGCACGCGCCAGGACGCACCGGAGGCGCCGATCGACGACGCCCACTTCGCGACGGTCACCACCGACACGCTGCAGCTCTTCCTGAACGAGATCGGCCGCCACCGGCTGTTGACGCCGGCCGAGGAGATCGACCTCGCCAAGCGCATCGAGCGCGGCGATCTCGGCGCCAAGGACCGGATGATCAACGCCAACCTCCGGCTCGTCGTCTCGATCGCGAAGAAGTACCAGGGCTCCGAGCTGACCCTCCTGGACCTGATCCAGGAAGGCATCCTGGGCTTGATCCGCGCGGTCGAGAAGTTCGACTGGCGCCGCGGCTACCGCTTCTCCACGTACGCGACGTGGTGGATCCGCCAGGCCGTCGAGCGCGGGATGGACGCCAAGGCCCGCACGATCAAGCTGCCGATCAACCTCGTCCGCACGCAGCGCAAGGTCGCGCGCGCCGAGAACGCGCTGTCCCTGAAGCTGGACCGCGCGCCGACGGACGCCGAGATCGCCAAGGAAGCCGAGATCTCGTTGGAAGACCTCCTGGCGCTGCGCGACGCCGCGCGCACGGTGACGTCCCTGGACCGGCCGCTCGGCGAGGGCGAGGACGCCGCCTTCGGCGACCTGCTGCCCTCCGACGGCCCCGCGCCCGAGGACGTCGTGCACGTGTCCCTGCGCGAGGAGACCCTGAAGCGGGCGTTGCTCGAGCTGCCCGACCGCGAACGGACCGTCGTGGCGTTGCGCTACGGCATCGACGGCGGCGAACCCACGCCGCTGCGTGAGATCGGCCGCCAGCTCGGGATCACCCCGGAGCGCGTCCGCCAGATCGAGTCCAAGGCCCTGGGCCGGCTCGGTCGCATGCGCGAGCTGGCTGCGTTGCGCCAAGCCGCGTAGTAACGGCGAGCACACCGTCGGCGGCCGCGTCGACGGGTGGCCGATTCCGGTGCACTTGGCGTGGCGGTCGTTCATCAGCGTGCCACGCGAGCGTTCGCGCGACGTTGACCAAGATCGCTCGCGTGGCGAGCGACGCGCTACCCGGGACGCGACGGTGTCGCCGTTCGCGCTAAGCGGGCGACTCGGCGTCCGGGTCCCAGCGCCCGTCGGCGCCGACGTTCCCGGTGACCGGGTTCGCGGCGGCGGGGTCCGCGTTGCGCGAGTACGCGAACGTCATCCGGACCTCCGTGCCGTGGCCGGCGGAGCCCTTGAGCTCGAAGGCGTCGCTCAGCGCCGCGATCAGCGGCAGGCCGAGGCCCAGGGCCGGCGGCTCGGAGCGCGCGGGGCGGGGCTGGATGCCGGCGCCGTGGTCGCGCACGACGATCGTGAGGCCGTTCTCGTCGGCGAGCATCTCGACTTCGAGCATGCCCGCGTCCTCGTCATAGGCGTGCACGACGACGTTGGTGCACGCCTCGGTGACGGCCATCTTCATGTCGGCCAGGACGGTGGGGTCGAAGTCCAGCGCGTCGGCCATGCCCGCGAGCGCCTGGCGCACGACGCCGACGCCTTCGGGCCGGGCGGGCATGGTGAGCAGGACCTCTGGGGCCGGAGTGGTCATCTACTCGCTCGTGCCGTTGGTGGAGCGGGCCGTGGTGATCGCCTCTTCGCGCCCGTGGATGACGGGGAGGACGGGAACGAGCCCGGTGATGTCGAGGATCCGCTGGACCCCCGGCTCGACGCTGTCGCCGACGCAGACCACGTAGCCCTGGCCGGCCTCGATCGCCCGGCGGCGCGCGTCGAGCAGCGCCCCCAGGACGGAGGAATCCACGAAGGTCGCGGCGGTGAGGTCGACCACGATGCCGCCGCCGCGTCCGAGCGCCTCGTCGAGCCGCTCCCGCAGCGTCGGCGCGGTGTAGATGTCGTGCTCGCCTTCGACGACGACTACGACGACGTCGCCGGCGGTCTCGTCAAGGACGATGGGGTTGGCGTCCATACGGGCGTGCACGATACCCACTTGTGCCCGAAGGGACGCCACAATGGGCACGATGGCTGATCGGTTGGACCGATATCGGGCGAAGCGCGACTTCGAGGACACGCCCGAACCCGCCGGAGCGGTTGAGCCGGGCGAGGAGTTGCGGTTCGTCGTGCAGGAGCACTCGGCGCGCGCGATGCACTGGGATCTGCGGCTCGAGCACGAGGGCACGCTGGCCAGCTGGGCGATCCCGAAGGGCATCCCCGTCGACCCCAAACGCAACAACCTGGCGGTCCAGACCGAGGACCACCCGCTCGAATACCTGGACTTCCACGGTGAGATCCCGGAGGGCAACTACGGCGCCGGGACGATGAAGATCTTCGACCGCGGCACGTTCGAGGTCCACAAGTGGCGGGACAAGGAGGTCATGGTCACGTTCCACGGCGAGCGGGTGCGCGGGAAGTACGTCCTGTTCCGGACGGACGCGAAGAACTGGATGATCCACCGGATGGACCCGCCGGAGGACCCGACGCGGGCGCCGCTGCCCGAGCGGATCGCGCCGATGCTCGCCCGCGCCGGTGAGCTGCCGCCGGACGACGGCTGGGCGTTCGAGATCAAGTGGGACGGCGTGCGCGCGATCGCCTACTGCGAGGGCGGCCGGCTCCTGAAGCTGGAGAGCCGCAACCAGACGAACATCACGCCGCGCTACCCCGAGCTGCGGGAGCTGGGGCGCGCGCTGGGGACCCACGAGGCGATCCTCGACGGTGAGGTCGTCTCCTTCGAGGGCGGCGTGCCGAGCTTCCAGCGCCTCCAGAAGCGCATGCACCTGACCTCGGAGGCGCAGGTGCGGCGGCTCTCGCAGACCGAGCCGGTCGTGTACATCGTCTTCGACCTGCTGTGGCTGGACGGCCACTCGCTGCTCGAGCTGCCCTACGCCGACCGCCGCACGCTGCTGGCCAAGCTGGAGATCGTGCGGCCCGGCCTGGCAGTCGCCGGCGCACCACGTGGGCGACGGTGAGGCCATGCTCGCGGCCAGCCGGGCGCAGGGGCTGGAAGGGATCGTCGCCAAGCGCTTGGACTGCCCCTACGTTCCGGGGCGGCGCTCGAACGGCTGGGTGAAGGTCAAGAACAAGAAGACGGCCGACGTGGTGGTCGGCGGCTGGATGCCCGGTGAGGGCGGTCGCGCCGGCCGCCTCGGCGCGCTCGTCGTGGGCTTCTACGAGGACGGCGACCTGCACTACGCCGGACGCGCGGGCTCCGGCTTCACCGAGGCCGAGCTCAAGCGCGTGCAGAGCCTCCTCGAGGCCCGCGCGCGCGAGGGCAGCCCGTTCACGGGCGGTCCGAAGCCGCCCAAGCAGGTGCGGTTCGTCGAGCCCGAGCTGATCGCGAGCGTCGAGTACTCCGACATGACCAACGACGGCACGCTCCGCCATCCCGTCTACAAGGGGCTGCGCGACGACATCGCGCCCGAGGACGTGGGCCGGCCCGAATGACGTCTTGCGGGTCCGCCGCCGCGATCCGCCAGAATGTGACGTATGCCGCGCTCAATGTGGAGTGGAGCCATCTCGTTCGGGCTCGTCAACGTCCCGATCAAGCTCTATTCCGCCGTCTCCAAGAAGACCGTGCGCTTCCACCAGATCAACGGTGAGACCGGCAACCGGATCGCGCAGAAGCGCACCGACGCCGTCACCGGCGAGGAAGTCGCCTACGAGAGCCTGGTCAAGGGCTTCGAGATGGCCAAGGACCAGTACGTGATCATCAGCCCGGACGAGCTGGACTCGCTGGACCCGGAGAAGTCGCGCACGATCGACATCGAGGACTTCGTGGACCTCGCGGAGATCGACCCGGTCTACTACGACCACCCGTACTACCTCGTGCCGGACAAGGGCGCCGCGAAGGCCTACGGTCTGCTGCTGAGCGCCATGCAGGAGTCCGGCCGGGTCGCGATCGCGCGCGTGGTCCTGCGCTCGAAGGAGCAGCTCGTCGCCATCCGTCCCGCCCAGGACGGCACGGTGCTGATGATGGAGACGATGATCTTCGCCGACGAGGTGGTGGGCCGCGAAGCGCTGGACGGCCTCCCCGAGGCCGAGGAGCTCAAGGTCTCCGACCGCGAGGTGCAGATGGCCCAGCAGCTCATCGAATCGCTCGTGACCGACTTCGAGCCCTCCCGCTACAAGGACGAGTACCGCGAGAAGGTGCTCCAGCTGATCGAGGCCAAGGCCGAGGGCGCCGAGATCGTCCAGCAGGCCGAGGCGCCGACGCCGACCGCCGTCCCGGACCTCATGGCCGCGCTCGAAGCGAGCCTCGCCGCCGTCGACAAGCCCAAGAAGAAGGCGTCCTCCTCGAAGGACAAGGAACCCGCTAAGAGTTGACGTGCTCCGGCGCGTCCACGAACTCCAGCCGCAACGTCGTGCGCGTGAGCTCGAAGACGCGCTGAACATCCCGCGACCCGCGCACGAGCACCAGGCGCCGGTCCTCTGAGCCGAGGCGGTCGCGGGCGAGCAGGATCGTCCGCAGGCCCGCGGAGTCCAGGAACAGCAGCGCGCGCAGGTCGAGCGCGACGACGTCCTCGGTCACCCGCTCGAGCTCGGACTCGAGCTCGGCGGTCGCGAGCACGTCGAGCTCACCGCGCAGGGTGATGAGCGCGACCGGACCGATCGCGGTCGTCTGCAGGCCGAACCGTGACATCCGCGCGCAAGCGTAAACCGGCGGCGCCGTGGGGAGGCTGGGGAAATGGCCAGGCTCCGTCGCGCAGATTGCTCAGGACCGGGGATCACCCGCAAGCGAGCGGGCCGCGGCTTCGCGTACTACGACGACGGCGTGCTCGTGGGCGACCAGGAGGTGCTCGAGCGCATCCGCGGTCTCGGCATCCCACCGGCCTGGAAGGACGTCTGGATCTGTCCGTATCCGAACGGGCACCTGCAGGCGACGGGCATCGACGCCGCCGGGCGCAAGCAGTACCGCTACCACGAGGCGTGGCGCACCCGCCGCGACGCGCAGAAGTTCGACGACATGACGCGCTTCGCCCGCGCGCTTCCGGCGCTGCGCGCGCGGGTCGAGGCCGATCTGGCCGCGACGGACGAGTTGACCCGTGAGCGCGTGCTGGCGTGCGCGGTGCGGCTGCTGGACCGCGGGTTCTTCCGCATCGGCACCGAGGAGTACACGGCGACCAACGAGTCCTACGGGCTGGCCACCATCCGCAAGGAGCACGTGAAGATCGACGGGGAGCAGATGATCTTCGACTACCCGGCCAAGAGCGGGCAGCGCCGGATCCAGGCGGTCGTCGATCCGCTCGCGAAGGACCTGGTCTGCACCCTCAAGCGCCGGCGCGGCGGCGGGCCGGACCTGCTCGCCTACAAGGACGGCCGCCAGTGGCTGGACGTGCGCTCCGACGACATCAACCAGTACCTCAAGGACGCCACCGGCGACGACTTCTCCGCCAAGGACTTCCGCACCTGGAGCGCCACCGTGCTCGCGGCCGTCGCGCTGTCGGTCTCCGGCTCCGCGCAAGGCACCAAGACCTCACGCCAGCGCGCGAAGACCCGCGCGATCAAGGAGACCGCGCGCTACCTCGGCAACACGCCCGCGGTCTGCCGCGCGTCCTACATCGACCCGCGCATCTTCGACGCCTACGACGCCGGCCTCGTGCTCGACCACCAGGTGCTGCTCGACGCGGCCGAACCCGGCCAGCTGCCGACCCACCACCCGGAGATCGAAGCCGCGGTGCTCGACCTCCTCAACGAGAAGGAAGAGTCACCGCGGATCGAGAAGCTGGCGGCCTGAACCGGGGCCAGTCTCTAGGTCTCGTCGGGCTGCGGCTGCGGCGGATCGTTCGGCGGAGGCGTCTCGCGGTCCGGCGTGGGATCGGCCGGGACGATCGGCTCCTGGGGCACGGCGGGCGTCGCCGGCTCGGGCGGCGCGATCGGCGTGGCCGGTTCCTGGGGCTGCGGGACGCTCATGACTCCACCTTCATTCCGGATCCGTAGGCGTACAACTTCTCCAGCGAAGAGCGGATGATCCGCGACACGTGCATCTGCGAGCAGCCGACGACGTCGGCGATCTCGGACTGCAGCAGGTCCTCCGTGAACCGCAGGTGCAGGATCTCCCGCGCGCGCTCGTCGAGGATGCCGGTCAGGCGCTCGAGCGTCACGCCGGCCTCGACGCGGTCGAACTCCTCGTCCTTGACGCCGATCAGGTCGCCGGCGGACGCGGAGTCGTTCTCCTCGTCGTGCACCGGCGCGTCGAGCGACCGCACGGAGCGGCCCTCGGTGGCCTGCATCGCCTCGACGATCTCTTCATCGCTGCGCCCGAGGCGGGCGGCGAGGTCGGAGACGGTGGGCTGGCGGCCCAACTCGCCCCAGAGCTTCTCGCGCGCTTCCTCGAGCGCGAGACAGAGCTCCTGCAGGTCGCGCGCCGGGCGCACGTCCCAGGTCGAGTCGCGGAAGTAGCGCCGCAACTCGCCGAGAATGGTCGGCACCGCGTACGACGAGAACGCGAGTCCGCGCTCCGGGTCCCAGCGGTCCACCGCTTTGACAAGGCCGACGGACGCGACCTGGATCAGGTCGTCGAGGGGCTCGCTCGCGCGTCGGTAACGCAGGGCCAGAGAGCGGGCGAGCGGCATGTACCGCTCGATCAGGTCTTCACGCGCCTTCTCGTCGCCTTTGAGGACGAGCCGCATGAGACGCTGATCTTCGCGCTGCCGCTTGGCACGGTCGATCGGGTTGGCCGCTGAACGGGGGCGTTCGGCCGTCGGAGTCGAAGCCATCAAGTTCAATCGGTACCCGACGTCCCGGAAATCACCCCTGGGAGCGCGAGGACCGTTCGTTTGCGGACAGAATCGTCAGCTTTCCGGGGCGAGGACGAAGATCTCGAAGGCGCGCATGGGGTCGAACACGACCTGGCTGTGATAGCCGACGACGCGGCGGCCGGTGAGCTCCTCGACGGCGCTCGTGGCGGTCGGCCCGACGGTCTCCTGGAAGGCGAGGCGGTACTGGCGCACCAGGTCGGCCTTGCCCGCGGCCAGCAGCGTCTCCTCGTTGCGGGTGAGGCCGCCTTCCATCACGACGAAGATGTAGTCGTCCTCCACGTACGCCTTGGCCGCCTCCGGTCCGCGGCCGTAGTAGCGCTTCTTGAGGCCGACCATCGCGTTGGCGAGCGCGGCGCGCAGCGAGCCGGGGGCCGGGCCCCCTGCAGCTTCGATCAATTCCTGGGCATCGTCCTGCACGTGTCCGGAGGCTTACCCGGCCACGAAGGTGAAGTATTCGTCCAGTCCGGTGAGGCTGAACAGCCGGGCGATCCGTTTGTGGCCCTGGACGAGCGCGAGATCGAAGCCGTCGCGGCCGGCGGCGTTGTTGTATCGCGTCAACAGCGTGATGCCCGTGGAGTCCATGAAGCTGAGGCCGCGCAGATCGACCACGATCCGCTTGGCGCCGCCGTCCAGCGCGCTGTTGAACAGCCGCTCGAGCTCCTCCGCGGTGCTCAGGTCCAAGTCGCCTTCAGGGCGCAGATGGGTCGTGCCGTCGTGCTGCGCGACGTCGCAGCGAAACGGTCTAGGGACGAAGTCTTCGGGCATGAACGGAATCCTCTGGGTAGCACAGGGGAGGCCGCTGGCCGCCCCGTGGCGGTGGAGCCGGTCAGACCGTCCTCTTGAGGTTCCGCCTGCTCGGGCCCCCGCGGGGAGGCGCTCGCCTGCGCGGCGGCCACTCTAACCGCTTTACCGGCGGCTCCGTCAAGGCGTCACACGTCTTACGGTGAGGTGAGGATCGACGGGGATGGGCGGCGGACGCCTGGTCCACGCTGACCCTCCCTCCGGGCACGAATGAAGGGCACATGCCGCGGGTACAGCTCGCGGCGATGATCACGACTTCCCGCTGCTCCCACTGCCGCTCGACGCTCACTCGTGACGACGCGGCGTGCCCCCGGTGTGGACGTCCGCCGCGGCGGCTGGATCCCGCCGCGGTACGACGCGTCATGGCGCAGACGGGCGGCCGCCTGCGCCGCTCGCCGATCAAGCGGAGCCGCTGAGCTCCCGCTGCGCGGCTTCGAGGACCTCCACCCGGCGACGGTGGCGGCTCTCGTAGTCGCGCACCGCGCCCGCGAGCGCGCCATTGAGCCGCTCGAGGATCGCTTCGACCGAGTCCTCGTCGTATCCCGCCCACGGCGGCGTGGCCGTGAGCTGCTCGGCCTTCTCGATCACCGCACGCCGGTTGCGGCGGGCGCGCTCGTAGGCCAGCACCGCGGCGAGCTGGTCCTGGGTGAGTTGGCTGAGGCGCGCGACGATCTGGCCGGCGTTGAGCTCGTCGTAGCCGGCGATCGGGTTGCCGGCCTGCGGCGTCTCGGTCTTGCCCGCGCGGGCGGCGAGCGTCGGGATGAGCGCGCGCAGGTCGGCCAGCATGCGCACCTCCTCCTCCCGGTGGCGGGCGGCGAGGTGCGGCGATCTCGGGTTCGTCGAGCTGGGTCGCGAGCGCTTCGATCGCGTCG
Source organism: uncultured Solirubrobacteraceae bacterium (assembly GCA_963724195.1). Taxonomy (GTDB): domain Bacteria; phylum Actinomycetota; class Thermoleophilia; order Solirubrobacterales; family Solirubrobacteraceae; genus Solirubrobacter. The sequence goes on from CAVRTQ010000007.1 coordinate 12,438, forward strand.
TAGGTGGCGATCTCGAGCGCCTCGGTCGCGCACTCGTCCTTGGCGTTCTTGAGCAGCCGTTCCCGCGTGCTCATGCCGCCGCGGACGAGGTCGAGCGGGCCCTTGGCGAGCGTGAGCGCCTGGCCGACGACGGTTTCGGCGAGCCCGATCGCGAGGTTCACGAGGCTCGTGTCGTCGGCGGTGGCGTGCGCGGACAGGGCGTCCGCGTGCGCCTCGGTCTCGCGCAGATGGCGCTCGAGCAGTTCCCGGTACGGGCTGCGCGGCGTCATCGCGATGTGGGCGGTGAGGGTGCTGACCAATGCGCGTTCGGTGGCCAGCGCCTCGTTGAGATAGCGGTCTCAGACGGTCATGGTCGGAGGCCATGGCGACGGGCTACCCGGATAGGGTCCTGATGGTGCCCCAGCCCAAGCGCGTCGAGGTCAATGTGGGCGATGTCACGGTCTCGCTCTCGAACCTCGAGAAGCTGATGTACCCGCGCGCCGGCTTCACGAAGGGGCACGTGATCGACTACTACACGCGGATCGCGCCGACACTGCTCCCGCATCTGCGCGCGCGCCCGTTGACGTTGAAGCGCTACCCGGACGGGGTCGAGAAGGGGTTCTTCTACGAGAAGCGCTGCCCGTCGCACGCGCCGTCCTGGGTGAAGACCGCGGCGGTCTGGTCCGGCCGCAACGAGGGCGACATCAACTACTGCCTGTGCGAGGACCTGCCGACGATCGTGTGGCTCGCGAACCTGGCGGACCTGGAGCTGCACACGCCGATGGCGCGGGTGCCGGACATGGACAACCCGTCGATCGTGGCGTTCGACCTGGACCCGGGCCCGCCGGCGACGATCGTCGAGTGCGCGCAGGTGGCGCTGGAGCTCAAGCGCTCCTTCGACTACTTCGGGCTCTCGGCGTTCCCGAAGACGTCGGGGTCCAAGGGGATGCAGGTGTACCTGCCGCTGAACACGCCGGGCGTGACCTATGAGGACACGCGCGCGTTCTCGCGCGGGCTCGCGCAGGTGCTGGCGCGGCGGATGCCCGACCTGGTGGTGTCGGACATGGCCAAGGCCAAGCGCGCGGGCAAGGTCTTCGTCGACTGGTCGCAGAACGACCGCCACAAGACGACGGTGAACGTCTACTCGCTCCGCGCGATGGAGCAGCCGACGGTGTCGACGCCGCTGACCTGGGACGAGGTTCAGGACATCCAGGAGCCGCTGGCCTTCACGTCGGCGGAGGTGCTGGAGCGGGTGCAGCGGTTGGGTGACCTGTTCGCGCCGGTCCAGACGCTGGAGCAGGAACTGCCCCGGTAGCTACGCCGGGACCCGCGCTCCGGGGCCCGCGTGGGCGCGGACGTCTCTGGCGCCGAGCTTGGCGCCGCACGTGGTGCACGTGCGGTGGGCGTCGAGCGTGCCGCCGCAGTCGCGGTGGGTGAGCACGACGGGCGGGCCCTCCGGCGCGTAGTAGCGGTCGCCGAACTGCATCATCGTGACCATCACCGGCCACAGGTCCAGGCCCTTGTCGGTGAGCCGGTACTCGAACCGCTGCGGGCGCTCCTGGTAGGCGACCTTGGTCAGCACGTCTTCCTCGACGAGCCGTTGCAGGCGCTGGGTGAGGACGTTGCGCGCGATCCCGAGGCCGTCGGCGATCTCGTCGAAGCGGCGGCGGCCGAAGTAGATCTCGCGCAGGATGAGCACCGTCCAGCGCTCGCCCACGAGCTCGAGCGTCTTCGCGACGCTGCAGTTCTGGCCGTCGTACGTGCGTCCGAGCATCTGGCCTTGAGGGTAGCGTGATGCAACGCTGGTGTGTAGAGTGCGTTGCATGAAGCAACCTGACCGCCGGTGGCGGGTGTTCGCCGTGACCGCCGTCGCCGTCTTCATGGCGTTCCTGGACGTGACGATCGTCAACGTCGCGTTCCCGTCCGTGCGGGAGGACTTCGCTTCGTCGTCGTTGGCGTCGCTGTCGTGGGTGCTGAACGCCTACAACATCGTCTTTGCCGCGCTGCTGGTGCCGGCCGGGCGGCTGGCGGACCTGCTGGGACGGCGGCGGATGTTCTTCTGGGGGCTCGGCGTGTTCGTCGGGGCCTCGGCGCTGTGCGGGCTGGCGCCCTCGGTCGAGTTCCTGATCGCGGCGCGCGTGGTGCAGGCCGCGGGCGCGGCGCTGCTGGTGCCGACGTCCTTGGGGCTCCTGCTGCCGGAGTTCCCGCTGGAGCGGCGCGCGTCGGCGACCGCGCTGTGGGGCGCGGTCGGCGGCATCGCGGCGGCCACGGGGCCGTCGCTGGGCGGGCTGCTGATCGCGTGGGGCGACTGGCGGCTCGTGTTCTTCGTGAACCTGGTGCTGGGTGCGGCCGCGTGGGTGCCGGCGCGACGCCTGCTGCGGGAGACGCGCGACCCGGACCGGGGCGCCGTACCGGACGCGGTCGGGATCGCGCTGCTGGCGGGCGGCGTCGGGCTGCTGTCGCTGGCGATCGTCGAGGCGCCGGACTGGGGCTGGGGGAGCGCGCGGGTACTGGGCGCGGGTGTGGTGGCGGGTGTGCTGCTGGCGGCGTTCGTGCGGCGTTCGATGGTGGTCGCGCACCCGGTGCTGGAGCTGTCGCTGTTCCGCGTGCGGTCGTTCGCCGCCGCGTGCGCCGGCGCGTTCGTGTTCTCCCTGGGGTTCTACGCCGTGCTGCTGGCGAACATCCTGTTCCTGACCGGCGTGTGGGGGTGGTCGACGCTGTCCGCGGGCGTGGCCGTGACGCCCGGGCCGCTGATGGCGGCGCTGTCCTCCGCGCTGGCGGGGCGCGTGATCGATCGGTATGGGCCGCGGGTGTCCGCCGTCCCGGGCGGGGTGCTGTTCGCGCTGGGGTGCGTGCTGTTCGCCGTCGGATTGGGGCCTGAGCCCGCGTACGCGTCGGAGTTCCTCCCGGCGACGCTGCTGACCGGGGCCGGCGTCGGCCTGTCGTTCGCGGGCTTCTCCTCCGCCGCGGTGATGGAACTGCCCCCGGCCCGCTTCGCGACCGGCAGCGCCGTGTCGAACTGCTTCCGCCAGCTGGGCGCCGTCCTGGGCATCTCGGTGCTGATCGCGGTGGTCGGCGCCACCCCGGTGCTGGCCGATTTCGTCTCGGCCTACTGGTTGATGGCGGCCTGTGGTCTGACCGCCGGGTTGATCGGGGTGACGCTCGGCCGCAATCGCGGTACCGTCCGAGCATGGACCTCGAAGAGCGCAGCCTCGACGACACCATCCAGCGATCCTGTTCCGTCTGCGGCGCGAAGCTGACCACGGCGGAGATCAAGGACGCCCGCGAGGCCGGCGGGCCGTTCCTGTGCTCCGTCCACGTGGCTGAGGCGTTGCCCGCCGACGAGATCGCGGAGTTGGAGTAGAACGTCAACGGCGAGCACACCCGCGGGCGCCGCGTCAAGCAACTTGCGCTTCGCATGCGAATGACTTGACCCGCCGCGGCCGGCGTGCTTTTTGCGGGTGAGGCGGGTGCCCCGCACTGCGTGAACGCCTTGGCGTTCACGTCTTCCACGCCGAGGGACGGTCCACGCCACGCGAGCGTTCACTAACTCGCGTATACGCGAGTTAGGCATCGCTCGCGTGCCCGGGTGGCGCGTTGCCGCTCGCTCGCCACGCGAATGCGACTTGGTCAACCGCTGGTTGACCAAGTCGGCGTTCGCGTGGCACGCGGGTGGTCGAGCGCACCGTCCGCGCCCGGGCGCACCCGGTGCAACCGGCTCACCCGCACAAGAGCGCACCGGCCGCGGCGGGTCAAGAAACCCGTGACCACCGCGCGACCCTGCCCGCGGCCGGGGCACGGGTTTCTTGACGCGACGCCCGACGGTGTGCTCGCCGTTCACGCCGCCGCGCTCAACCGCGCGGCCAGCTCCCGCAAGGCGCCCCGCAGCTCGTCCGGCGCCACCACTCGGAACGAACACCCCGCCCCGGCCAAGATCCCCGCGGCCCAGTCCAACGAGTCGGCGCGGAACTTCATGCCCACGCCGTCCGGGCGGTCCTCCAGCTCCGCCAACGTCGGCGGGAACCGCCGCTCGGCCTCGTCGAGCGAACACGCGAGGACCACCTCGACCGAGTGCGCCCACGGCACCCGCGCGAGTCCACGGCTCACAAACGCCGTGGCGTCGAAGCCGGGTGGCTCGGGTTCGCCGGCGGCGCCCAGCGTGACCGTCGCCACGCGGTCCGCGCGCAGCAGCCGCTCCTCGCCGCGCTGGTGGTCGAACGCCGCGACGTACCAGCGCCCGCTGTGGGCGACGACGCCGTGCGGGCTGAGCTCCCGCGCCGTCTCCACGCCGGCGCTGTTCACGTAGGTGACGGCGACGCGCCGGCCACGACCGGCGGCGTCGGCCAGCGCGAGCAACGTCTCGCCGTCGGGCGGGGCCGCTTCCACGTCACCCGTGAAGCCGAGGATCTGCTCGAGTGACTCCACACCGCGGCGGAGCGGGTCGGGCAGCACGCGCCGGACCTTGCCCAGCGCGCTCTCGGCCTCCAGGCCGAGGCGGCGCGCCGCGAGCAGCCCGAGCGCGACGGCGGCGGCCTCCCCGCTGGTGAACATCAGCGGCGGGACGCGGAAGCCGGGCCTGAGCCGGTAGCTGCCGCCGCGGCCGCGCTCGCCCTCGACGGGGATGCCGAGGTCGCGCAGGGCGACGATGTCGCGGCGCACGGTGCGGACGTCGACGCCGAGCCGGCGCGCCAGCTCGGGGCCCGTGGCCGTGCCGCGGTCCTGCAGCGCCTCCAGCAGCTCGAGCACTCGCCCCGCCTTCGCCATTAGAGGACCGATTCTGCCCTGTTTAGGGCGTACGGTCCACCCATGCCCCACCACGAACCCCGGAACATCGAGTTCTTCGGCCTGGAAGGCCACACGAAGCACTACGGCATCGGCGACCCCGATCCCGCGCACCTCGCCGCTGTCCGCCTGCGGGCGCGCACGGACGCGCCCGGCTTCACGATCGCCCACCGCGGCGTCTCCGCCGCCCTGAGCCTCGTCTACTGGTGGGCGAACGAGAACGAGCTGCACGCGGCCTTCTCCGTCGCGCCGCTGGACGCCCCCGACCAGCTCGAGGCCTACGAGAGCACCGGCATCACGTGCGTGTGGGAGATGGAGGTCATGGACTTCGAACGCCGGGCGTGGCTGCAGGACGTGTTGATCGACGACGACCTGGACGCGTACCTCTCGCGCGCGCTCGACCCGGTGGCGGTCTGACCATGCCCGTCACCGACTTCGACTTCCTCCCCGGCCGCTGGGAGATCACCAACCACAAGCTCCGCGAAGACGGCTCGTGGCAGACGTTCCTGGCCACGTCGACCGCGTTCGCGATGCTCGAGGGCGGCGGCAACCACGATCACTTCGTCACGGACGGCTACGAGGGCTTCAGCCTGCGCCTGTACTCGCCGGAGACGGACACGTGGCGCATCTGGTGGTCCTCCACGCAGCGGCCCGGCCGGCTGGACCCGCCCGTCGAGGGCCGCTTCCACGGCGACGGCACCGCCACGTTCGAGGCCGACGACGTCCTCGACGGCGTCCCGCTCCGGATGCGCTTCGTCTGGTCGGACATCACGCCGGCGTCCGCCCGCTGGGAACAGTGCTTCTCCTACGACCACGGCGCCACCTGGGAGTCCAACTGGGTCATGGAGCTCCGCCGTGTCCAGTGACTCGCTGCGCCCCGCCCGGGCTCGGGCGGGGCGGGGCGGAGCGGGGTCAGGCGGGCGTGGCGACGAGCTTCTGCGCCGCGTCGGCGATCGCGTCGGCGTCGATCTTCGCGCCGTGCAGGAGCTCCTCGGGCGTGCCGGAGCCGGGGATCTCGCGGACCGCGAGCTTGACGACGTGGGCCGTTTCGTCACCTGCGGCCAGGGCCTCGAGCACGGCGTCGCCGAGGCCGCCCTCGGGGGCGTGGTCCTCGACGGTCACGATCGCGCCGCAGTCGCGCGCCGCGGCGCGGACGGCTTCGGCGTCGATCGGCTTGATCGAGTACGCGTCGAGCACGCGGGCGTGGACGCCGCCGTCGGCGAGGCGCTCGGCGGCCTTGACGGCCTCGTCGAGCGTGATGCCGCAGGCGATGATGGCCACGTCGTCGCCCTCGTGGGCGATGCGCGACCCGCCGATGCGCACGTCCTCGTCCGGTGCGGTGCGCACGGGGGTCTTGCCGCGCAGGGTGCGGATGAACGAGATGCCGTCCCGGTCGGCCAGTTCGAGCCACGAGCTTCGCCGTCTGCTGCGCGTCGCTCGGGTGCAGGACGGTCGAGCCGTGGATGGCGCGCAGCGAGGCGATGTCCTCCAGCGCCATCTGCGACGGTCCGTCCTCGCCGATGGACACACCGGCGTGCGATCCGCTGAGCACGAACTTCGCGCGCGACACCGCGCCCATGCGGACGAAGTCGTACGCGCGCGACAGGAACGCCGCGAACGTGGACACGAACGGGGTCCAGCCGCGCACCTGCATGCCCGTCGCGGCGGCCACGAGCTGCTGCTCCGCGATGAACATCTCGAAGTAGCGGTCCGGGTGCGCCTCGCGGAAGTCCTCGGAGTGCGTGGAGTTGGAGACCTCGCCGTCCAAGGCGACCACGTCGCCGCGGACGTTGGCCAGCGCGGCGATCGCCTCGCCGTAGGCCTTGCGGGTCGCGACCTCGTCCCCGAGCGCGTAGGACGGCAGCTCGCCGCCCGGCGTCTCGAACACGTGCGGGGTGCCGGCCTCCGGCTTCGCCACGTCCACGGAGAGATCCCGTTCGCCGCCCAGCTCCTCGATCGCGGCCGCCGCGTCCTCGATCGGCTTGCCGTGCTTGCCGGGCTGGTCCTCCACGGCCTTCACGCCGCGGCCCTTCATCGTCTTGGCCACGATCGCGACGGGCTGGCCCTTGGTGGCCTCGGCCTCGGCGTAGGCGGCCTCGATGGCCTCCACGTCATGCCCGTCGATCGCGATCGCCTTCCAGCCGAAGGCCTCGATCCGGCGCACGTAGCCGTCGAGGTCCCAGCCGAGCATCGTCTCGCGCGTCTGGCCCAGCCGGTTGACGTCGATGATCGCGGTGAGGTTGTCGAGCCCTTCCCAGCCGGCGTGCTGGAAGGCCTCCCACATCGAGCCCTCGGCCATCTCGGAGTCGCCGCACAGCACCCACGTGCGGAACGGCAGCTTGTCGAGGGAACGACCGGCCATCGCGACGCCGACGCCGACCGGCAGGCCCTGACCCAAAGACCCCGTGGCGACGTCGGTCGGCGGGATCCGCGGCGTGGGGTGCCCTTCGAGGCGCGACCCGAGCTTGCGGAACGTCAGCAGCTCCTCGTCGTCGATCGCGCCGACCGCCTTGAGCACCGCGTAGTACAGCGGCGAGGCGTGGCCCTTGGAGAAGATCAGGTGGTCGTTGGCCGGGTTGTCCGGGTTCGAGTAGTCGAGCCGGAGGTGGCCGTCGATGAGCACCGCCATCAGGTCGGCGGCGGACATCGAGGAGGTGGGGTGGCCCGAGCCGGCCGCGTCGGAGCTGCGGATGGAGTCCACCCGCAGCTGCTGGCCGAGCTCGCGCCGGAAGTCGGCGTCGTGGGCCATGACCTACGCCGCCACGAGCGTCTTGAGCTTGCTCTCGAGGCCTTCGATGAGGTCCGCGAAGCTCTTGGCGAACTTCTCCACGCCCTCGCGCTCGAGCGTCTGCACGACCTCGTCGTAGCTCACGCCGGCCGCCTCGACCTGGTCGAGGACGCGGCTCGCGCCCTCCGGGTCCTCGGTGATCGTGTTGCCGCGGATGTCGCCGTGGTCCAGGACGGCTTCGACGAGCTCGCGCGGCATCGTGTTGACCGTGTCGGGGCCGACGAGCTCCTCGACGTAGACGGTGTCCTTGTAGTCCGGGTTCTTGACGCCCGTGGACGCCCACAGGCAGCGCTGCTTGGACGCGCCCTTGGCCTCCAGCGCCTCCCACTCCGGGGTGGAGAAGACTTCCTCGTACGTCTTGTAGGCGAGCTTGGCGTTCGCGATGGCGAGCTTGCCGAGCAGCTCGTCCTGACCGCCGATGGCCTCGAGGCGCTTGTCGGCCTCGGTGTCCACGCGCGAGACGAAGAAGGAGGCCACGGACGCGACCGTCTTCGGGTCGCCGCCGCCGTCGACGAGGCGCTGGACGCCCCGCACGTACGCCTCGGCGACCTTGCGGTGGCGCTCGAGCGAGAAGATCAGCGTGACGTTCACCGGGATGCCGTGCGCGATCGTGTCTTCGATCGCCTGCAGGCCCTCGAGCGTGGCGGGAATCTTGATCAGCAGGTTCGGGCGGTCGACGAGCTCGAACAGCCGCACGGCCTCGGACTTGGTCTTCTCGGTGTCGTGTGCGAGGTTCGGGTCAACTTCGAGGGAGACCCAGCCGTCCTTGCCCTCGCCCTTGTCCCAGACGGGACGGAGGATGTCGCAGGCGTCGCGGATGTCGTCCTTGGCGAGCTGCCAGAAGATCTCCTTGGCATCGTCGTACTCGCCGCTCAGCTCGCGGATCTGGTCGTCGTAGGCGTCGCCTTCGGCGATCGCGCCCTGGAAGATCGTGGGGTTGGACGTCACGCCCTCGACTCCCTCACCGACCAGGCCCTTGAGGTCGCCGTCCTTGACGAAACGGCGCGAGAGGTAGTCGATCCAGACGCTCTGGCCGTGTTCGGCCAACTGCTGGAGAGGAGTGCTCATGGAGGCGGTCCTTTCAAAGGGGGTCCTTACACAGTGACACTCCCCCTAGGCCCCTCCGGGCTAACGAATCGTGAACCCCCTGAGCAGGGGGTCAACGAGGTGAAGCGGGGACGCCGCGGCGCGGAGCGGCGTCCCGCGCGTTCAACGGGGCCGGCCCGAGAGCTCGCGCAGCCAGGAAGCTACGGCTTGCTCGTCGCGCCTGGCCTCCCGCCGACGAGCGGCGCGCGCCTGGGAGGCCGTGATGGTGTTCGGCTCGGCCTGCCGAACGAAACGCTGACTGGGTGTCGCGGGAGGACGACCCTGGCGCGGTTGCTGATCCGCCTCAGAGGCAATCGACATTGCCGACAAACCTACCTGGCCGAATGGGGGTTGTCCACGCCTAACGGGCCAACCGTGGCGGGTTGTTCTGGCCCTGACGTCGAAAAGTCACCAGTTTGCGAGGCAAGCGGCGGGGACCAGCAGGTACTCCAAGAAGAAGAGTCCCCACACCCGCATGTAGAACCGCGTGAATTTGGTGTGATAGCGCGGATTGGCGGTCCTCGCCCAGTACAGCAGCAGCATCGCGGCAACGCGTGGCCGACCGCCAGGACGACCGGATTCGCGTAGTCGACCAGCAGCGGCGGCGCAACCACGATCATCCCGGCGTACGCAATCAACAAGGCTGCCAAACCCGCCCGGAACACCCGTTCAGGGCCCAATCGCACCGTGAACGTCCGGATGCTGTACCGCCGGTCCCCCTCGATGTCCGGAACGTCCTTGAGGATCGCGATCGCGAGGCTGAACGGGAGCACGAACAGGCACAGCGCGATCACCGGCGGGTCGATCTGGCCCGCGAAGTGCCAGTACACGCCGAGGTTGACCACGATGGATCGCACGCCCGAGATGCACAGGCTCGCGGCCACCGGATAGCGCTTGAGGCGGAACGGCGGGAGCGAGTACACCGCCCCGACCGCGAGGCCGGCCGCCACCGCCGCGGTCTCCCACACCCCCTGCGTCAGCGCCAGCGCGAGCGGCACGACCGTGCACACCGCCACGATCACCTTCGCCGCCGCCGGGCTGAGCTCCCCCGCCGCGATGGGCAGGAACGGCTTGTTCACCCGGTCGATCTCGACGTCCGTGATCTGGTTGACCCCGACGATCGCGATGTTCACCGTCAGGCCCGCGACCAGCGTCGCCAGCAGGTCCCACGCCGGCGGCGCCGCGCCGGCTTCCGCGGCCGCGATGGCGTAGAGCCCGATGATCGACAACGCCGTGCCGATCACCGTGTGCGGCCGCGAGAACCGCCACAGCACCACGAGCGGGTTGGCGCGCGTCTCCGTTGCGGTCGCGCGAGCGGCGCCGGCGGGAGAGGCGGCGCCCGTACGGCTCACGCGGTGGCCCGCCCGGGTCGCCCCGCGCGAGCGGTCTCGCCGGCCCGCGCTGCGCCCGCTTGCCCCGGGCGCGTCTCGGCGGCCCGCGCTGCCCCGGCTCGCCCCGGGCGCGTCTCGCCGGCGCGGCTCACGTCGCGGCCCGTCGCTCTCTCCGCGCGCGCAGGGCGAGCACGGCGGCGATCGGGACGAAGGCGGCGCCTGCCGCCGAGCCGGCCACGAAGCGCGCGGCGAACTTCAGCGGGCTCGCGGGCGGCTCCTCGGCCGCCGGTCCCACGCGTGCGGCCGGCGACGGGCCTGCCGCCGGCTTGACCCCGCTCACGGCCAACGCGTACGGCACGCGCGAGTCGCGGTACCAGTCCGGCGCGAGCTCGACGACCGTCACGTCCGTGAAGCCCGCGGCCTCCATCCAGCCCGTGTAGTCCTCGACGGGCGGGAACAGCATCCAGGCCTCGGCCAGGGCGCGGGCGGCGCGGTTCGCGGGGCGGACGGGGCCGATCATGAGCGCCGTTCCACCCTCGCGCGTCACCCGGTAGGCCTCGGCGATGCCCTGCTGCGGGTCCGGCCAGTACTCGATCGAGCCCGCGGACACGTAGCGGTCGAACGAGTCGTCCGCGAAGGGCAGCGCCTCGGCGTCGCCCAGGACGCGGGGGCAGGCCGCCAGGGCGGGCTTGGCGCGGGAACGCTTGAGCTGGTGCGGGCTCTGGTCGAGCATCGTCACGTCGGCCGCATGCGCACGCGCCACGATGCCCTCGGTGGTGAAGCCGGTCCCGGCGCCCGCGTCCAGCACCTTCAGACCGGGCTCCAGACGGGCCGCTTCCAGCGCCCGGGCGCGCATCGCCTCGGTCCAGAAGAGCGGGTTCACCCAGCGGTCGTACCCCAGCGACAGGAACCGGTAGAACCAAAAGGCCTCGCGTTTGTGCTGGATCAGCCGCATGGCTTGGGCACCATACGGTGATGCGCGAGGAGCTGGACCACTGGCTGCCCGATCCGGTCATCCGGAGCCGACATCGACGGGCGGCGTACGCGACGCCCACCGAGCTGTGGGCGGCGGCGACGAGCATCCGCCTGGAGGAGACGCGGCGGCTGGGGCGCCTGGTGGGCTGGCGCATCCCGGGGGTGCAGGAGTCCTCGACGTATCACGAGTTGTTCCGCGCCTACCCCTTCAGCGTTCTCGACGAATCCGAGCACGGCCTCGTCTCCGGCCTGTGCGGGCGGATCTGGACGCTCGCCCGCGACTATCCCGCACTGGACGGCCCGGAGGCGTTCGCGGCGTGGGATGAACCCGGCACGGTCCGCGTCGCGTTCGCGCACGGCGTGCGCGACCTCGGCGACGGCCAGTCGGAGCTGTGGTCGGAGGCCCGGGTGCAGCCGGTTGACGCCGGAGCGCGGCTACGCCTGAAGGCCGTCTGGGCCGTCGTCGGCCCGTTCGAACGCCTGGTGGGCGCGGAGCCGCTCGCGCTGGCGGCCCGTCGCGCGGAGGACTAAGCGCCAAAATCTGGGAAGGCGCGTCAATATGCTCGCCGAGATGGAGGCGGACCCGCAGCGGACCGAAGCCGCTCGCCGCCTACTCACGGAAGCCCCGGGGGAGGCGATCGACCGGCTCGCCGCGCTCAGCGCGCGGCTGCTCGGCACCGCGTACGCGCAGGTGTCGCTCTTCACGGACGTCCAGGTCCAGCTGACGCCGCCGACGCCCCGCCGGCCGCCCGCGGACGCGCTCGCCGAAGCGACGTTCCACGGCCTCCAGCCCCCGCAACAGGCGGGCATCCGCGCCTATCTCGGTACTCCGATCGAAGCGGCGGACCACCGCGTCGGCGTCCTCTGCGTGTACGACGAGGAGGAGTTCACGTGGACCGAGCACGACCGTGAGCTGCTGCGCGAGCTCGCGGCGGCGATCGCGGGCGAGCTCGAACGCGGCTCGCTCGCCGCGGAGCTGAAGGACAGCACCGCCCGTCTCACGCTCGGGTTCGCGGCGGCGAACATCGGCAGCTTCGACTGGGACCTGAGCACGAACGCGCTGCACTTCGACGACCGGCTCCAGGAGCTCTTCGGCTACACGGCCGAGACCTTCACGCCGCACATCGACTCGTTCAGCGTCCGCCTGCACCCCGCGGACCTCCCGCGCACGGAGGCGGCGATCGCGAAGGCGATCGATTCCTGCGGCGACTACGAGGCCGACTACCGGGTGGTCCACGACGACGGGACGGTCCGGTGGGTCGCGGCGCGCGGCCGCGTGGTGTGCGACCCGGCGGGCGCGGCGGCCCGGATGCTCGGCGCCGCGTACGACACGACCGCGGTCCACAACGCCTCCGAGCGCCTGGGCCGCGTGCTCGAGACGATGAGCACGGCCTTCATCACTCTGGACCTCAACTGGAGGTTTACGTACGTGAACGGCGCGGCCGAGCGGATGCTCGGCCGGCCCCGCGATGTGCTCCTGAACGCCGACCTGTGGACGATGCTTCCCGAGCTCAGGGGCACGGAGGCCGGGACCCGCTACCGGCAGGCGCTGGCCGGCGGCGACGAGGTCGGCTTCGAGCACTACCACCCGCCGCTGGACGCCTGGTTCGACGTGCGCGCGATCCCCAGCGAGGACGGGCTCTCGGTGTACTTCCACGACATCACCGGCCGGGTGCGCGCGGAGCAGGACGCGGCGCGGCTCGCGGGGGAGCGTGCGGATGCGCTCGCCGCCAGCGGCGCGGCCACCGGCCGGCTGCAGATCCTCAGCGGCGCCGGCGCACGGCTCGCCGGGACGCTCGAGGTCGACGAGCTGCTGCAGATCCTCTCCGACGTGATCGTCAACGGGTTCGGAACGGGGGTCGTCGTGGCGCTCAAGGAGCGGATCATCCGCGACCTGGCGGGCAAGGAGACGACGCCGACCGGGGGCGGCGGCTTCCGCGTCGCGCACGTCGCCGGCGTCGATGAAGCCCTGCACGGCAGCCCGATCCCGGCCGCCGCGCTCGCCGCGGGCGCGGTGCAGGACCGCGAGGCGCGCGAGCTCGACGAGCGCCTCGGCTCCCGCCCCGCCCTCACGCTCCCGCTCGTGTCCCGGGGCCGCATGCTCGGCGCGATCATCGTCTTGGACCCGGTCATGGGCGCGCTCGACCGGCGCGTGCTGATCGAACTCGCCGCGCGGGCGGGCGTCGCGCTCGACAACGCGGTGCTCTACGGCTCCGAGCGGCGGCTCGCGCTCACGTTGCAGCGCTCCCTGCTCCCGGCCGAGATCCCGGACGTGCCGGGCATCGAACTCGCCACGCGCTATCTCCCCGGTACCGGCGGGCGCGACGTCGGCGGGGACTTCTACATCGCCCACCCGCTCGAGGACGGGCGCGTGCTGCTCGTGATCGGCGACGTGATGGGCCACGGCGCCCAGGCCGCCGCCCGCATGGGCCAGCTGCGCGCCGTGCTCGCGGCCTACGCCTACGACGGCGACCCACCCGACCGCGTGCTCGCACACCTGAGCGTGCGCGCCCCGACGTTGCTGGACCTGCCGATGGCGACCGTGCTCGCCGCGCTCTACGACCCGGTGACCCGGCAGCTCACGTTCTCGCTCGCGGGGCACCTCCCGCCGCTGATCGTGCCCCGCGACGGCGAGCCGTACTTCGCGGACGCGCGCCCGGGTCCGCCGCTGGGCGCAGGGGCCCGCGAGTACACCCGCCACGTCACGACGATCCCGCCGCACGCGACGCTCGTCTTCTACACGGACGGCCTGATCGAGGAGCGCACGCTCGCGATCGACGTCGGGATGGAGCGCTTGCGCGACGCCCTCGGCGGCGTCGACCTCCCGCCGGACGCGGTGGCCGACCACGTGCTGCGCGCGCTGGACCGCGAGCAGGGCGGCGAGGACGACATCGCCCTGCTCGTCATGCGGGCGTAGAAGACGTGAAGCCTCGCCCGTCCTCCAACGCGGCGACCGAGGACTCGCCGCGGAACCACACCCGGCGGCCGCGCCGGACGACCACGTGGACCCTCCCGAGCAGGTGATGGCGGGAGCGCACCTCGAGTCGCCGCTCGCGCGGGATCGGCACGGGCAGGAGCAGCGGGTCGCTCGCTTCGCCCTCGAGCTCGACGTGCCAGCGCCAGTTCGACGCCCGCACCGCCCACTCGCCACCGCCGGCCCGGGTCACCGTGCGCGCGAACGGCGGTGCCAGCGTGACGACCTCGTCCGGCGTCCACACCGCGACCGCGGTCGGCGCGACGCCGTGCACCCGCCCGCCCGCGAACGCCACGAACTCCGCCTGGCCCCACCACCAGTGCTCGGCGAACACCGCGCCCCAGTTCTTCTCCGCGTAGCCCGACAGCCCGTCCAGCGAGCGCGTGCCGAAGGCGCCGGACACGCGGGCGGAGAGCAGCCACGGCGCCCAGTACTGGCCGAGGAACGGCACCAGCTGCGCCGGGCCGAGCGGGGAGAACCGGCGCGGCCACTCGCGGCGCTGCTGGAACCGGACGTCCAGCCCCGGGCCGAGGTCCACCCGCAGCGACTCCCCGTCGGCGCGCAGCGGCCCCGCGTCGACGCCGAGGCCGGTCGCCGAGATGCGCGGCGCGTCGACGATCTCCGTCCACACCTCGCCGGCCGAGGTGGCCAGGATCACCATCGCCCAGTCGGGGCAGACGCCGGCGATCGCGAGCGCGCTCCAGCCCGGCTCGTAGACGCGCCAGTAGTAGCCCTCGAGCCCCACGCCGTGCGCGCGCCGGTGATCCCCGGAGGGACCGTCGGCGCCCGTCCGGCGGTACAGCGCGGCTAGCGAGCGATCAGCGCGTGGGTGACGGGGACGTTCCAGCGGGCCTCGCCGGCGGCGAGCGCTTCGTCCTCGCGGTAGTCGCGGTCGCCTTCGGGGTGGGAGAAGATCACGATGCGGTCGGCGGCGAAGGTGACGAGCGCGTCGTCGATGGCCTGCGCCGGCTCGGATTCTCCCACTTCGCCCGCGGCGTCCACGCCTTCCTCCTCCAGGCGCTCGACCGTCTCGGTCTGCGCCTCCTCCGCCTCGGCGATGGCATCGTCGGGGTCGGACACCCAGAAGGCCAGCTTGGACTGGTTGGTGGCGGGCGAGAGCACGAGCACCTCGGCGCCCTCGACCTCGTCGCCGAGGGTCTTGCGCAGGAAGGCGGCGTCGATCGGCTCCGGTGTGACGACGAGCAGTTTCACGTCGCTCGCGCTACCCCGGCGTCGGCGGCACCAAACCCGGCGGGCAGGTCGAGGGCGAGCGTCGCGAACCCGAACCGCTGCTCGCCGTGGCCGGCGCCCGTGCGCGGGTGGTAGTACTCGCGGAAGCCGCTGCGCTCGACGGCGTCGAGCGCGCCCTGCGCGAGCGTGTCGGCCTCGTCGGCGGCGCCGAGTGCGCGCAGGCCGCCGACCATCAGCCAGTTCGTGTTCATCCAGGCTGCGCCGCGCCAGGTCCGGTAGGCGTTGAAGCCCGGCCGGAACGACGGCTCTTCCATCGAGACGCTCGGCACGCCGAACCGTGCGCGATAGCGACGCGGGTGCAGGAGATGCTCGTTGGCGAGGCGCTCGCGGATCTCGCGCGGGATGCCGGTGAGGGCGAGCGGGGCGAGCGAGGACCAGGTGGAGAGCTTCACGTGCTGCTCGGCGCGACCGGCGAGATCGAAGAAGAGGCCGCGTTGCTCGTCCCAGCACTTGTCGACGAGCCCCTGTTCGGTGCGGGCGGCGTGCGCATCCCACTCGCGGCTTGCCGGTGAGGCGGGCCAGCGCGCGCAGGCGAGAGCGCGTGCGCGGTGTTGACCAGCACGTCCTCGACGTGCTCGTTGGTCGCCGCGCAGAGCGCCGCGGCGCTCCAGTTCGCTCGGCGGCAGCGTTGGACGAGCCGCGCGTAGCCCGGCTTCCAGTGCGCGAGGCGGCCGTAGACGGCGTCGTACTTGGGTGAGTCGTCAAGCCCGGACTCATCGGGCAGCAGGATCGTGATGAAGCCCGTCCTGGTCGGGGTCGCGTTCGCGGATGAGCCAGCGGGCGTGGGCCTCGAGGAAGCTGCGAGGTCGGCTGGCGGTCGCGCCGCCGACGCGCTCCCACGCGACGGGCGAGCAGCGGCGTCTGGATCGATTCGGTGGCGGTGTCGCCGCGGTAGCTCGCGGTGGCGTAGAGCGGGGCGCGGCGCCAGCGCGGGCTCGCCTGCCAGAACGCGGTGTGCGGGACGAAGCCGTCGGCGCCGGCCGGCGCGATCAGCGTGCGCAGCTCCTGGCGACCGCGCTCGGGGTCGATGTGCGACCACGCGATCGCGTGGAAGCACGAGTCCCAGGACCACTGGTGCTGGTAGCGCCGCAGCGACGGGCAGGTGAAGGCGAAGGGCGTCCCGTCGCGGCGCACTCCCTCGCGCCAGTTGGCTCGCAGGACGTCCTCAGCTGAGGTCGTCGTAGGTCACCGCCACGCGGTCCCGCGCGCGCTCCAACACCCGTTCGACGGCGGCTACATGGCGCGGGTGGTCGAAGTCGGCCGGATGCAGGTCCAACCGCAGCAACGGCGATGAGCAACGTCGCGCCCGCGCGCACCACGAGCGGCGACACGACGCGCTTGAGCGGTGAGGACGTGCCGAGACAGAGCGCGGGCGAGCGCGCCGCGGCGCTCGCGTGGAGTGTGAGCAGCGTCGCCCACCAGTCGAAGCGCTCGCCGAGGACGGTCCGCAGCGCACGGGTGTACGCGTAGGCGGGAGCGACGAAGCCACGCGACGTGCAGGCCCGCGCCCTCGAGCACGCGCCGGCCGGCCTCGACCGACTCCGCGGCGGCCTCCGCGTCGAGCCCCGCGTACTCGGCGGCCGCGCCGCCCTGCCAGCGCCGCAGCGGGCGCGCGAACAGCGGCCCGGGACGCGTCTGCGGTGGTGCAGCCCGTGCTGGGCGATCGCGTCCCCGCCGTCCTGGCGATCGAGCAACCAGTACGCGAGCTCTGGCGACCGGGCCGGGAACGGATGCATCCGCGGCGCGGGAATGACCAGTAGCGTCACCCGGTCGACCCCGAAGGCCTGCAGCCATTCGCGGATCTCGATGCACCGCCGGTGGGTCGCGGGCTCGACGTCGTGGAGCGCGACCGCGAGGCGTCCCCGCCCGCCCGGTGACTCGACGGCTCGGCGGCGGGCCGCGCAGGCGGGGCCGGCGGCGTGACCGCGGCGAGCGGTGAGACGCGGGCGGAGAGCACAGGCGGTCCGGCCCTCACAGCGCCTCTAGGTCGGCGAGCTCGGCGGCGAAGGCGTGCTCCCAGCGGTGGGCGGAGGCGAAGCGCGCGGCGACGAGGCGATCGGGCACCCGAGCGCGGGCACGCTCGATCGCGGCGAGCAGACCGTCGATGTCGCCGGGCGCGAACGTGTCCGCGAGCGGGCCGATCACCCGTGCGGACGGCGCGGACTCGCAGGCCACGACGGCGGCGCCGCTCGCGGCGGCCTCGAAGGCCACCAGGCCGAACGTCTCGAGCGCGCCCGGCATCACGACGCAGCGGGCGGCCTCGTAGGCACGGGCCAGGAGTTCGCGGTCACGCTCGTGGCCGAGCATGCGGACGCGATGGCCGAGGCCGAGCCGGCGGACCCGCGCGGCGATCAGGTGCTCGGCGTTGCCGGCGCCCATCAGCCACAGCGGCCACGGCTCCGCCGAGCGGGCGGCCGCCTCGAGCAGCTCGAAGACGCCCTTCTCGCGGCTGAGCCGGCCGGCGTAGAGCACGTGGTCCCCGCGCTCGCGGAATCCCGGTCGGGAAGAACGCCTGGTCGAGCCCGAAGCGCAGCGGCAGCGTCGCCTCGCGCCCGGTATCGCCGAGCGGGTCGCACGCGGACATGACGGCGTCGACGTGCCCGTACGCGCGCCGCAGCCATGCGCCGAGCGCGGGCCGGTACAAGCGGCTCGGGCCGGGGAGGGCGTTGACGTCGAGCTCAAGCGACCCGTGGTGGACCATCACCACCCGCGCACCGACCGAGCGGGCGGCGCTCACCGCCGCGCGCGGCGCCCAGAACGGGTCGTGCAGGAGCACGACGTCGGGTTCCAGCTCGCGCAGCCGGTCCACCAGCGGCCGCGAGCCGAGCGGCCAGCGGTAGCCGTTGTTCGGCGCCACGCACACCGACGGGACGTCGCCGGGCACGACGAGCCGATGCTCGAAGGCGCCCGTCCGTGCGGCGTACGCGGCCTTCGCGTCCAGGTACGTGCGGATGCCGCCGCTGCGCTCCCCGTAGAAGAGCGCGACATCCACCACCCGCAGCGTCCGGGCGGGCGCGACGAGCCGCAGCGGGGCGAACGCGACGCTCACGCGCGGGTGTCCGAACCTAAAAGGGTCAGACCCCTTAATGTCCCTTTAGGTTCGCCGGCGAGGGCGATTCGGCGTAGCCGGGCCGAAAACGGCGAGTCGGGGAGGTGCGCGAACGGGGTCGCGTCACAAGGTCGAACCTAAAGGGGCCAGGCACCTTTAGGTTGGGGCGGGTCGGGTGGTGCCGGGTCGGGTGGTGCGGTGGTGCTTCGGGTCATGCGGCGCGCGCCTCGTCGGAGGCGGCGGCGCGGGTGGCGAGGGCTCGCATCCAGCCCGCGCCGAGGGCGGCCAGGGAGGCCTCCCAAGTTCGTTCGCGCACGGCGGCCAGGCCGCCGCGGGCGAGGCGCTCACGGGCGCGGGGCGAGGCGGCGAGGCCGGCGACGGCGTCCGCCAGGGCGCTCGCGCTCGCCGGGCAGAGCATGCCGGTGCGGCCGGAGTCGATCAGCTCGGCGGGGCCGCCCGCCGCCACGGCGACGACGGGCAGCCCCGAGGCCTGTGCCTCCAGCACCACCTGCCCGAACGTGTCCGTCTGCGAGCAGAAGAGGAAGAGGTCCGAGTCGGCGTAGGCGCGGGCCAGCGCGTCGCCCTCGAGCCAGCCGAGGAACGTCCCGGCCGAGCCGAGCCGCGCGCGCAGCGCGTCCTCCTCGGGCCCGCCACCGGCGAGCACGAGCTCCAGCCGCGGGTCACGCGCGCGGGCCGCGAGGAACGCGTCGGCGAGCAGGGCGACGCCCTTCTCCTTGGTCAGCCGCCCCGCGTACAGGACCCGGATGCGCCCGTCCGCCTCCCGGGTGCGCAGCGCCGGGGAGAAGCGCTCGACGTCCACGCCGCGGTCCCAGCGCCCGACCGCCTCCACGCCCATCGAGGCGAGCCGCTCGTCGCTCGCCCGGGACGGCGACAGCACGACGTCGCAGCCGCCGTAGAACGCGCCGAGCACGGCCTCCATGGCGAACCCGAGCTTCGCGTCCCCGCTGCGCAGCGCCGTGTAGGCGGTGAGCTCCGTGTGGTAGGAGCCGGCGACCGGCAACCCGAGCACGCGCCCGATCAACGCGGACGCGACGCCCGCCGGCCCGGGCGCGCACACGTGCAGCACGTCGTAGCGGCCTTCGCTCAGCGCCTCGACCACCGCGGGCAGCGACGGCACGCCCACCCGCATCCCGGCGTAGAACGGGACGTCGACCTCGGCCACCGCGGACAACCGGCGGTCCACGTGCGGGTCGGTGCCGATGACCTCGACCTCGAAGCCGGGCACGCCGCGCTCGCGGATCTCGTCCAGGGTGTGCGTGACGCCGTGCATCGAGCCGATGCCGTCGGCGACCAGGGCGACCCGCAGCGGCTCGCCGTCACGGCGCGCCAGCTTGCTCTTCTCGCGCCCGAGGAAGGCCGCGGCGGGCGCGTAGGGAATGGCGGCGACGCACGCCGTGAAGACGTCCTCGGCGGCCGCGTCGAGCTCGCCCGGCGCCGCGATCGCCCGCGCCACGGCCCGCTCGCAAACCGCGCTCGTGGCAGCGCCGCGCGCGCCGCTCGAGCGCCGCGTGCGAGAACCCGTCGGACTGGAGGAGGGCGAGCAGGTCACGCTCGCTCAGGCGCAGGTCAACCGCGTCGAGCCACGCGCGCAGCAGGGCCCGGCCGTCCTCGGGACACAGGTCAGCCGCCATCTGGCCGCTACGGGCATCGCCCTCCGTCATCACGCGCTCGACCATCTTCAGGACCGCGCTCGGGTCCGGTGCGACGGTCGAATCGCCGCGCCCCAGGGCGCGCACGGCCAGCGCCATCGCCGCGTGCGCCCACTTGGCGGCGGAGCCCTGCTCGCCGTGGGCCTCGACGCGGCCGGCGCGGATGTGCGCGAGGAACTCCGCAGGCCCCGGCGCGAAGGGCGTCTCCGACCAGGTGCGGCCGATGTCCACGCCCGCGTGGTCGTCGCTGCCGCCCGTGCCGACGCCGCCGTGGGTCTCGACGTAGATCGCGGCGGGGTGGTTGAGCTCGGGAGCGCGCGAGCCGTTGCGCACCTCCCACACGTCGAACAGCTGCGCGAGCCGGCGCCGGTGACGCGGCTGCAGCGGCGCCTCGACGGCGTAGAACGGGTGCGCCAGCGAACAGGTGATCTCGTTCGCGTGCAGGTACTCGGCGACGACCTCGACGTCGTCCGCGTGCGCCTGCAGCCACTCGTGATCGTCGGGCGTGATGCCCAGGCACAGGATGTGCACGGCCTGCGGCTCACCGCGGAACCTGGCGGTGAGCTCTTCGGAGATGAACACGTCCGGCCGGTCGGCGATCGCCAGGACGCCGTCGATCGTGTCGTGATCGGTGATCGTGACGAAGTCCATCCCGCGGCGCTTGGCCAGCGCGTAGACCTCCTCAGGCGGCGTCGCGCACTCCGGCAGGCCCAGAGCGCGCTGGACGCCCAGCTTCGACACCTCGGATGCCGTCGAGTGGCAGTGGAGGTCCGCGCGGCTGGTGTGCATGAGACGCAGGATCGGGCCGCTATGCAGGCCCTTTGTGATCAAGCCGCGACCATGGCGTGATCGTCCTGTGAACATCGGTCCGAACGCGGGCGAGCGCCTCGAAGCTACGCCGGGTGAAGCTGCGTACGTGGGAAGGCCGCGCGGATGACCAGTTCATCCAGCTGACGGAGGGCATGGTCGCGGAGGAGACGCTCGACGACCCGGTCGACAGCGAAGACTTCACGGTCGCAGCGAGCGTCGGACCGCATCACCGTGTCATCACCGCGCCGCGCCGCGCGGGCACCGCCTCGGCCTCGTCCTCAAGGGCCACCCGGAGCAGCGCTTCATCGGCCTCGGCGCGCGGCACGGCCTGCACGTCGACCAGGCGGGGCGCCGCCTGCAGCTCGGCGCCGACCGCGCGTACACCGGCCCGGACTGCCCGCCCGACATGCTCGACGTCGGCGGCATCCCGCAGGGCGACTACGCGCCGGTGCCGTTCGTGCTGTCCAGCCGCGGCTGGGCGGCCTGGATCGAAAACGACGGGCACGGCGTGCGCTGCGAGCTCGGCGACGAGGTGATCCTCTCCACCCGCGCCGCCGCCGGCCCGCTGAAGGTCCACCTGTTCACGCACCCGACGCCCGCCGCGCAGCTGCGGGCGTTCCTGCGGCTGACCAACAGCGTCCCGCCCGTGCTGCCCGAGTGGGCGTACGGGTTCTGGAAGAGCCGCGACATCTACCGCCACCAGACGGAGGCCGAGGGCGAGCACGCCGGCTTCCGCGAGCACGACATCGCGCTCGACGCGATCGTGCTCGACTCCCCCTGGGCCACGCAATACAACACGTGGGAGTTCAACCCGCACCAGTTCCCGGACGCCCCGGGGTACGTCCGTCGTTTGCGCGAGGACGGCGTCCGCACGGTGGTGTGGGTCACGCCGTGGGTGAACGTGGACTCGCGCGAGGGCCAGTACCCGCCGGATGACGCGTCCGCCGCGCTGTACCGCCGAGCCGGCGCCGAACTACGAGCCCGAGCATTTCGTGCGCGACGCCGATGGCGAGCCGCTCGTCGCCAAGTGGTGGATGGGCACAGGGATCGCCCGTGGACTTCACCAGCCCGGCCGCCGAGCGGTGGTGGCGTGAGCAGGCCAAGCGCGTGCTGGCGCTGGGCGTGGAAGGCATCAAGGCCGACGACGGCGAGGGCTGGTACCTCCCGGACGACGTGCGGTTCGCCGACGGCACCAGCGGCGCGCAGGCGGCGTGGGGGCACGGGCTGAAGTACCGGCGCAGCGATGCAGCGCGCACTCGACGAGGTGCATCCGGACACGGGCGTGCTGTTCGGCCGCCCGGGCTGGACCGGACAACAGGCCGTGGGCATCACCTGGGGCGGAGACCAGCCGAGTGACTTCTGGTCGCTGAGGACGCTGGTCGCCGCCACGCTCACCGCGGCCGCGACGGGCTTCAGCAACTGGTCACACGACGTCGGCGGCTACCTCGGCGAGAAGCTCATGGCCCGCGCGCTCGAAGGAGCTGCTCGCGCGCTGGGTGCAGTTCGGCTGCTTCACGCCGCTCATGCACGCGCACAGCCGGTTCGAGCAGGAGCCGTGGACCTACGACGACGAGCTGCTCGACCTCTACCGCGCGCACGTGCTCCTGCACGAGCGGCTCGTGCCATACATCCGCGCTGCCGCGGCCACGGCGCAGCGCTCCGGCCTGCCGATCATCCGGCCCGTTGGCGCTCACCGACCCGACGGACGTGCGCGGCTGGTCGATCGCGGACGCCTACGGATTCGGCCCGTCGCTGTGGGTCGCGCCGGTGCTGGAGGACGGTGCGCGCTCCGTGCACGTCGACCTCCCCCGCGGCGACTGGATCGACTTGGCCACCGGCGCCGAGCACGCCGGCGGGGGTGAGATCGACGCCGACGCGCCGCTGGACCGGATCCCGGTGTGGGTCCGGCGCGGTGCGCTGATCGTCACCTATCCCGCCGCGCACGTCGCGCGCGGGCTGGGCGACACGCCGGAGCGCGAGCGGCCCCTCGAGGCCACGCTGTGGGGCGAGCCGGCCGGCGGTCGCGCGCAGGCCCGACTCGCCGACGGCACGAGGATCCGGTACAGCCGCGGCGAATGGACGGTCACCCCCAACCGCCGGGTCAGCTTCGCACTCGCGAACTAGCCCAACGGTATGTTCACAACCAGGCGCGCTCCCGGGAGCATTCTGGAGATCATGGCCCTCGCCACCACAGCCCCGCTCCGGGCGCCTCGCGCGGGCTCCGCGCGACGGATGCGCCTGGACCTCGAGGACGGCGCCCGCACCACGATCCACGTCGCGGTCCACGACACCGCGGCCACGGAGTTGCGCGTCGCGGTGTTGCGGGGGCAGGCGAAGCTCGAGGCCTGGTGCGCGGCCAACGGGGTCGAGGAGGCGATCGTCGGCGGGTTCTTCGCCCGTCCGCTCGGCACGCCGCTCGGCGAGGTCCGCACGCACGGCGTGGCGCGTGAGCACGTGCCGTTCACGGCGCCGTTCGATGGCGTGCGCGCCTGCGTGCACGTCGACGGTGGCGTCGCGGCCATCGCCTCGCGCATGGAGCTGCCGGCCACGCCGCGCGGCGACCTGCTGCAGGCCGGCCCGCTGCTCGTCCGCGACGGGCGGCCCGTCTTCCGCCGCGAGGAGGACCACGAGGGCTTCCGCGCCGCCAACGGCCAGTTCGATTCCGACATCACCGACGGCCGCTACCCGCGCGCCGCGATCGGGCTCGGCGAGGACCGCATGTTCGCGGTCGCCGTCGACGGTCGCTCCAAGACCGACGCGGGCCTCACGCTCGAGGAGCTCGCCGCGCTGATGACCGCGCTCGGCGCGCACACCGCGATGAACCTCGACGGCGGCGGGTCCACGTCGCTGATCAGCGGCGGCCGGCTGCGCAACCGCCCACGCGCGGGGCTCGACCGCCCCGAGCCCGGCGGGCGGCCGGTCTCCACCGCGCTGCTCTTCGTGCCGCGGACCTAAAGGGGCCAGGCCCCTTTAGGTTTCCGCGGCGCGCTTGCGGCGCTTGCCCTCGTGCATCGCGGCGACGCGGGCGATCGGGATCGCGCGGCCTTCCTCGACCAGGTCGTCCGGGAGGGCCTGCGGCGCGGGCATGGACTCCATCCACGGGTCGCGGCCGGCCAGCAGGTCCGGAGCGGTGCGGATGGTGAAGTCCGCGGGGGAGATGCGCTCGAGCTCGTCCCAGCTCACCGGGAACGAGACCGGCACGCCGGGGCGGATGCGCGGGGAGTAGGCGGCGACGACGGTCGCGCCGCCCGCGCGCGTGGAGTCCACGAACACCTTGCCCTCGCGCTCCTCGACGACGTACGCGGTGGTCGCGATCGACGGGTCCAGCGCGGCCGTGCGAGCGGCCAGGGCGCGGGTGGCGTGCGCGATCTCCTCGCCGCCGGCCGTGACCGGGACGAAGATGTGCACGCCCTTGGAGCCGCTGGTCTTGATCGCGCCCTCCAGGCCGGCGGCGGAGAGCGCCTCCCGCACGAGCAGCGCCGTGGCCGCCACCACGTCGAACGCCGCGCCCGCCGGCGGGTCGAGGTCGAGCACGAGCTGCGTCTGCGGCCACAGCGTCGGGTGGTACTCGACGGCACGCTGGTTGGCGAACCAGCGCAGCGTCGGCCGGTCGTTGCAGAGCGCGTAGTGCACCTCGCGCTTGGACGTCTCCGCCCAGATGCCGACCGTCTCGATCCAGTCCGGCGCATTCTTCGGGACGTTCTTCTGCATGAACGGCCGCTGCCCCGGCCGCGCTCGCATCACCGAGAGCGGCCGGTCACGCAACTGCCCGATCAGCTGATCGGCGACCGCTTCGAGGTAGGCGACGAGGTCGCCCTTCGTCGCGTCGGCGCCGTCGAACAGCGGCTTGTCGAGGCTGGTGAACTCGACTTCGGGCACCGCCGAAGCCTAAAGCGGAGCGGCGTTGAACACCACCCGCACCCGCTCGACGAACTGCCGGACGCCGGCGGACACGGTCGTCGGCGCGTCGGCGCTGTCGTCGCTGCCACCGGACATCGGCTGCAACGCGCCGCTGCTGCCGCTGCTGCTGTCGCCGCCGCTCTCGTCGTCGTCGGGCGCAAGCACGACCGACCGCACGCTGACGATCCGCAGGCCCGTCTGCGCGGCCGCGTCGTCGGCGCGCCGGCGGGCGTCGGCGATCGCCGCGCGCGTCGCGAGCAGGCGACCCTGCGACGGGTCGGAGAACCCGAACTCCGGGCCTTCGATGTTGTCGGCCCCGGCGTCCGAGGCCGCGTCGATCAACGCCCCGATCTTGGCCACGTCGCGGACGACGATCACCATGTACTGACGCGCGGTGAAGCGCGTGTACGCCGGGCGGCGCTTCGGCTTGACCCGGTTGCGGTTGGTCGACACCGCCAGCGTGCGGATGTCGCCCGCGGCCACGCCGGCGCCCGTCGCGGTCCGCACGATCGTCCGCGCGATCTTGTTCGCGGCGCTCCTGGCCGCGACCGCCGATCGCGCCTGGCCCTGCACGAACACGGTGAACGAGCCGACGTCCGGCGCGACGGCGGCTAGGCCGACACCGTCTGCGGCGATAGTCGGCGCCGTGTCGGGCGTCGGCGTGGGCGTGGGCGTCTGCGCCGCGGCGGGCGCGGCGAGCGCGAGAAACGTGAAACCGGCAAGTAGTGCGGTGCGCATGGGCGGCGCTCTACCCGCCGGTTCAATGTTCAAGCATCCCTGCCTGTGAAAGGCAACGCTCCGCCGGGTATGGTCACAACGCGGTGACATCGCCTTCACATCGCACGCGTCCTGATGGGACTGCTCTTTTACCCGCGCGGCGGGTCCGCGCACGTCGCGCGGAATCTCGCGCATGCGCTCCCGCGCGTGGGCTGGGACGCCACGGTCCTCACCGGCAGCGTGACCGGACACGGCGACGCCCGCCGCTTCTACCACGACGTCGATGTCCGCCCCGTCGACATGTCGCGCGCGATCGAATCCAGCGACCCGATGACCGCGGACCCGCCGATGCACCCGTCCTACGAGGACCGTCCCGGCGCGCCCGACCGCTGTTTCGGGCTGCTGGACGCCGACGACGCCGAGCATCAGGTGACGGCGTGGACGCGGGCGCTGCAGTCCGCGGGCGCCGCGCACGCCGACGTGCTGCACCTGCATCACCTCACGCCGCTGTACGAGGCCGCCAAGCGCGCGGCGCCCGACGTGCCGATCGTCGGCCACCTGCACGGCACCGAGCTGCTGATGCTGGAGGCGATCGAGGCCGACCCGCTGCGCTGGCCGTACGGGCTGGCGTGGGCTGAGCGGTTGCGCTCGTGGGCGCTGCAGGCCGAGCGGCTGATCGTGCTCTCCGAGAGCCAGATCGACCGCGCGGAGCGCGTGCTGCCGGTGGACCCGGACCGCTACACGCTGATCCCGAACGGCTACGACCCCGATCTCTTCTCGATCCAGGAGATCGACCGCAAGGCGCTGTGGGCGAGCCTGCTGCCCGACGCCGGCATCGAAGCCGACACGCCCGTGCTCCTCTACGTCGGCCGCTTCACCGAGGTCAAGCGCGTCCCGCTGCTGATCGAGGCCTACGAGCGCGCCCGCCCCGGCTTCTGCCGCCGCGCCCCGCTCGTGCTCGTCGGCGGGTTCCCCGGCGAGCACGAGGGTGAGCATCCGAGCGACTCGATCGCGCGCCTCGGCGCGCAGGACGTCCACCTCGCCGGCTGGCACGACCACGACGAGCTGCCGGACATCCTCCGCGCGTCCGACGTGGTGGTCCTGCCCAGCGTGCGCGAGCAGTTCGGGCAGGTCCTGGTCGAGGGCATGGCGTGCGGGCTGCCGGCGATCGCCGTCGACGCGCACGGCCCGGCGGACATCGTCGACCACGGTGAGACCGGCTGGCTCGTGGAGCCCGACGACGTCTACACGCTGACGAACGCGCTCGTGGAGGCGGTCAACCGTCCGCAGGAGCGCCGGCGGCGCGGCGCGAACGCCGCCGAGGACGTGGCTGAGCGCTACGCGTGGTCGTCATTGGCCCAGGACGTGGCCGACCTCTACGACCAGGTTCGGGGCGTCGACGCAATGTTGTTGCGCACAAACGGGGTACAAAGCGGCTAATCGCTGCGTCAAACGCAACGCTTCGCGGGCCCACGTGTTGAGTGGGCTCCACAGCGGTTGCTACCTTGTCACTCCCTTCCGAGCTCTCGGATGGGGTTCCGCGTCCCCCGACCCCGTCGCTCGCCTATGCCTGAACGTCCACGTGGCCGGATCGGCCTCTACGACCCGTCCTACGAGCACGACGCCTGTGGCGTCGCCATGGTTGCCAAGCTCGATGGGAAGCCGTCGCACGAGGCGGTAGAGCGGGCCATCGTGGCGCTCGAGAACCTCGAGCACCGCGGCGCCGCGGGTGCTGACCCGAATACTGGCGACGGCGCGGGAATCCTGCTCCAGTTGCCCGACGAGTTCCTGCGCGGCGTCATCGACGCCGAGCTGCCGCCGCTCGGCGCCTACGGCGTCGCGATGCTGTTCCTCCCGCGTGAGGAGGACGAGCGCGTCCGGCTGGAAGCGCTGCTCGAGCAGACCGTCAAGGACGAGGGCCAGACGGTCATCGGCTGGCGCGACGTCCCGGTCGACAAGGACTACGTCGGCATCACGGCCAACCTGTACGCGCCGTACGTCAAGCAGCTCGTCGTGGGCGCCTCCGAGGAGCTCGCGGGCGACCAGGACGCGTTCGAGCGCAAGCTGTACGTGATCCGCCGCGTTGCCGAGCTCGCCGCCGGGCCGGAGCTGGTCGTGCCGAGCTTCAGCAGCCGCACGATCGTCTACAAGGGCATGCTGACCAGCCCGCAGCTGCTCGGCTACTTCCCGGACCTGCAGGACCCGCGCACGAAGACCGCGCTCGCGCTCGTGCACTCGCGGTTCAGCACCAACACGTTCCCGAGCTGGGAGCTCGCGCACCCGTTCCGCATGATCGCCCACAACGGCGAGATCAACACGGTGCGCGGCAACATCAACTGGATGCGGGCGCGCGAGTCGCAGCTCGCCTCCGAGCTGTTCGGCGAGGACCTGCACAAGGTGCTCCCGGTCGTGCGCGCCGGCGGCAGCGACAGCGCCACGTTCGACAACGTGCTCGAGCTGCTCACGCTCGCCGGCCGCAGCCTCCCGCACGCGGTGATGATGATGATCCCGGAGGCCTACGCCGACCGGGACGACATCCCCGAGGCGCTGAAGGCGTTCTACGCCTACCACGGCTGCTTCATGGAGCCGTGGGACGGCCCCGCCGCGGTCACGTTCACCGACGGCCGCATGATCGGCGCGACGCTGGACCGCAACGGCCTGCGTCCCGGGCGCTGGCTGGAGACGACGGACGGCTGGGTCGTGCTCGGCTCCGAGACCGGCGTGATGGACGTGCCGGCGAGCAAGATCAAGCGCAAGGGCCGCCTGCAGCCGGGCAAGCTCTTCCTGGTCGACCTCGAGCAGGGCCGGATCGTCGACGACGCCGAGGTCAAGCGCGAGGTCGCCAGCGCCAAGCCGTACCAGCAGTGGTTCGACGACGGCATCGTGCACCTCGCCGACCTGCCCGCCGGGCCGGAGCTGCCGAAGTCCGAGACGCCGCTGCACATCCGCCAGCGCGCGTTCGGCTTCACGCAGGAGGATCTGCGCGTGCTGCTCGCGCCGACGGCGGCCAAGGGCGAAGAGCCGATCGGCTCGATGGGCAACGACAACGCGCTCGCGGTCCTGTCCGACCATCAGCCGCCGCTGTTCAACTACTTCAAGCAGCTGTTCGCGCAGGTCACGAACCCGCCGATCGACCCGATCCGCGAGTCGATCGTGATGGACCACGGCACGGGCGTCGGCTCCGAGCGCAACCTGCTCGACGAGACGCCCGAGCACGCGCATCAGCTCGCGATGGCAGACGCCGCTGCTGTTCGACCGTGAGATCCAGCAGCTGCGGCACGTCGACAGCTCGGTGTTCAAGGCGCACACCGTCGACATCACGTGGCCGGTGAGCGAGGGTCCCGCCGGGATGCTCAAGGCGCTCGACCGCGCCTGCGCCGACGCCGACGCGGCGCTCGCCGACGGCGTCAACATCCTCATCCTCAGCGACCGCGCGGTCAGCCCCGAGCGGGCGCCGATCCCGTCGCTGCTCGCGGTCGGGGGCGTGCATCACCACCTCGTGCGCGAGGGCACGCGGCTGCAGACCGGCCTCGTGCTCGAGTCCGGCGAGCCGCGTGAGGTCCACCACTTCGCGACGCTGATCGGCTACGGCTGCTCGGCGATCAACCCGTACCTGCTGCTCGAGTCGCTCGAAGCGCTCGTCGCCGACGGCCACGTGCCCGAGGTCGAGAGCTTCGAGAAGGCCCAGTGGAACGTCGTCAAGGGCGTGGCCAAGGGCCTGCTGAAGACGATCTCGAAGATGGGCATCTCGACGATCCGCTCCTACGCCGGCGCGCAGATCTTCGAGGCCGTCGGCCTGGCCGACGATCTGATCGACCGCCACTTCACGGGCACCGCGTCGCGGATCGGTGGCATCGACAGCGAGATCCTCGCGATCGAGACGCTCGAGCGCCACGCGCGCGGGTTCGGCCTCTCCACGAACGACCTGCTGCCGGTGGGCGGCGTGTACGCGTGGCGCCGCGAGGGCGAGCACCACATGTGGAACCCGGAGACGATCGCGCTCCTGCAGCACTCCGTCCGCCACGGCGGCCAGCCGACCTACGACGAGTACTCCAAGCTCGTCAACCAGGACGCGGCCCGGCGCGCGACGCTCCGCGGGCTCCTGAAGTTCAAGGAGCTGCCCGAGGACGAGTGGCTGTCGATCGACGACGTCGAGCCGGCGAGCGAGATCGTCAAGCGCTTCGTCACCGGCGCGATGTCGCTGGGCTCGATCTCGCGCGAGTCGCACGAGACGCTCGCGATCGCGATGAACCGGATCGGCGGCAAGTCGAACACCGGTGAGGGCGGGGAAGACCCCTCGCGGTTCGTCGCAGATCCCAACGGAGACCAGCGCCGCTCGGCGATCAAGCAGGTGGCCTCCGGCCGCTTCGGCGTGAACATCAACTACCTCGTCAACGCCGACGAGCTGCAGATCAAGATGGCCCAGGGCGCCAAGCCCGGCGAGGGCGGCCAGCTGCCGGGCCACAAGGTGGACCGCTACATCGGCTCGATCCGCTTCACGACGCCGGGCGTCGGCCTCATCTCGCCGCCGCCGCACCACGACATCTACTCGATCGAGGACCTCAAGCAGCTCATCTACGACCTGCGCTGCGCCAACCCGGGCGCGCGGATCTCGGTGAAGCTCGTGTCCGAGGTGGGCGTGGGCACGGTCGCGGCGGGCGTGGCGAAGGCGAACGCCGACCACGTGCTGATCGCCGGCCACGACGGCGGCACGGGCGCGTCCCCGCTCTCGAGCATCCAGTCGGCCGGCATCCCGTGGGAGATCGGCCTGGCCGAGACCCAGCAGACGCTCGTGCTCAACGACCTGCGCAGCGCGCATCTGGGTGCAGACGGACGGCCAGCTCAAGACGGGCCGCGACGTGATCGTCGCCGCGCTGCTGGGCGCGGACGAGTGCGGCTTCTCCACCGCCCCGCTGATCGCGACGGGCTGCATCATGATGCGCGCCTGTCACCTGAACACGTGCCCGGTGGGCATCGCGACGCAGGACCCGGAGCTGCGCAAGCGCTTCAAGGGCGAGCCGGAGCACGTCGTCAACTTCTTCTTCTACGTCGCCGAGGAAGCGCGCCAGCTCATGCGCAAGCTCGGCATCCGGCGCTACGAGGACCTCGTCGGCCGCGTGGACCTGCTCGAGGCCGACGACGCGATCGACCACTGGAAGGCGCGCGGCGTGGACCTCACGCACGTGCTCGCCGCCCCGCCCGTCACCGACGACGCCCCGCGCCGGCGCCTGCGCCCGCAGGACTCGCCGCTGCCGGGCGCGCTGGACTGGACGCTGATCGAGGCGGCCAAGGACGCCATCGACCACCGCATGAAGGTCAGCGGCGACTTCGACGTGCGCAACGTCAACCGCACCGTCGGCGGCCTGCTCTCGAGCGCGGTCACGAAGGTGCACGGCGCCCAGGGCCTGCCGCCCGGGACGATCCAGTACACGCTGCGCGGGAGCGCCGGCCAGTCGTTCGGCGCGTGGCTCGCGCCGGGCGTGGAGCTGACGCTGATCGGCGACGCGAACGACTACACCGGCAAGGGCCTGTCCGGTGGCGTGCTCACCGTCACGCCGCCCGAGGACTCGCTGTTCGTGGCCGAGGAGAACGTCATCATCGGCAACACCGTGCTCTACGGGGCGAGCGGTGGCCGGGCGTTCTTCCGCGGGCTCGCGGGCGAGCGCTTCGCGGTCCGCAACTCGGGCGCGAGCGCCGTCGTCGAGGGCGTGGGCGACCACGGCTGCGAGTACATGACCGGTGGCCGCGCGATCATCCTCGGCCCGACCGGCCGCAACTTCGCCGCGGGCATGAGCGGTGGCGTGGCCTACGTGTTCGACGAGGACGACACGTTCTCCGAGCGCTGCAACATGGGCCTCGTGGGCTTCGACCCGATCGAGGACTCCGACGCCATCGAGCTGCACAACCTGATCTCCGAGCACGCGCAGCGCACCGGCTCGCCCGTCGCGCAGCGCATCCTCGACGCGTGGGACGACTTCCTCCCGCGCTTCAAGAAGGTCATGCCGCACGACTACAAGCGTGCGCTGAAGGAAATGGCGGAGGCCGAAGCGCCGCTGCGAGCCACGGATGAGCGCGACGCCGCGACCGAGGTCGTGGGCGCGCCGGCGACGGGCACGGGGAGGAACTCCTAGATGGGCAAGCTCGGAGGTTTCCTCGAGATCACGCGGGTCGAGCAGCCGGAGCGCAACCCGGCCGAGCGCCTGCACGACTTCAACGAGTTCGTCGAGACGCTGCCGGTCGACGGGCTGCGCGAGCAGGGCGCGCGCTGCATGGAGTGCGGCGTGCCGTTCTGCCACAACGGCTGCCCGCTGGGCAACCTCATCCCGGACTGGAACGACCTCGTCTACCGCGACCGCTGGCGCGAGGCGATCGACCAGCTGCACGCGACGAACAACTTCCCGGAGTTCACCGGCAAGCTCTGCCCCGCCCCGTGCGAGGCGGCGTGCGTGCTGGAGATCCGCGAGGGGGACGCGGTCTCGATCAAGCAGATCGAGGTCTCGATCATCAACCGCGCGTGGGACGAGGGCTGGGTCAAGCCGCAGCCGCCCAAGGTGGAGACGGGCCGCACCGTCGCCGTCATCGGCGCCGGCCCCGCGGGTATGGCCGCCGCGCAGCAGCTCCGCCGCGCGGGCCACACGGTCACGGTCTACGAGCGCGACGAGGCCGGCGGCGGGCTGGTCCGCTTCGGCGTCCCGCACTTCAAGATCGAGAAGTGGGTCATCGAGCGGCGGCTGGAGCAGCTCGATCGCCGAGGGCGTCGAGTTCCGCTACGGCGTGGACGTCGGCCAGGACATCTCCCCCGAGGAGCTGCGCGCCGCGCACGACGCCGTGGTCATCGCCACCGGCTCGCGCGTCCCGCGTGACCTGCCGGTGCCCGGCCGCGAGCTGGGCGGCGTGCACTACGCGATGGAGTACCTGTACGACCGCGCGCGCTGCCTGGACGGCAACGACCCGGAGAACCCGATCACCGCGGCGGGCAAGAACGTGCTGGTCGTCGGCGGCGGCGACACCGGCGCGGACTGCGTCGGCCACTCGCTGCGCGAGGGTGCGGCTTCGGTCACGCAGATCGAGCTGCTCGGCGAGCCGCCCGCCAAGCGCCCGGACGACCTCACGCCGTGGCCGCGCTGGCCCGTGAAGCTGCGCACGTCATACGCCCTGAAGGAGGGCGGCGACCGCGACTTCGCGATCTCCACCACCAAGCTCACCGGCAACGGCAACGTCGAGCAGGTGCACTGGGTGCAGAACAGCGGCGCGCCGCCGTTCGACGCCGTGCCCGGCACCGAGGAGTCGCACCCGGTCGAGCTGGTGCTGCTGGCGATGGGCTTCCTCTCGCCCGAGCAGGAGCTGCTCGAGGCGTTGGGTGTCGAGCGCGACGCGCGCGGCAACGCCAAGGCGGGCGCGTACTCGACGTCCGCCGACGGCGTGTTCGCCGCCGGTGACGCGCGCCGCGGCCAGTCGCTGATCGTGTGGGCCATCAACGAGGGCCGCCAGTGCGCCCGCGTGGCCGACCGCTACCTGCGGTCGCTGCCGGCGATCGACCCGCGCGACGAGGAGTCCGCGGGCACGAGCGATCGCTTCGGCTCGCCCGACCTCGGCGCCGACCCGCCGCAGATCGCGTCCAACTCCTGACGTCGTCGACCTGGGGCAGGCCCTGAGGCTCCTTGACAGTCCTGATCCGGCATAGGAGGGTGGGCTCATGCGAGGCACACCCTTCGCCGGGGCCGTCCTGCCCGCGGGCGTTCTCCTGGCCGGTGCAGGGCGCCCTCGACGGGTGGCGGCAACGACACCTCCGCCGACTGCGCAGCCGTCTCGGTCGACGGTCGCCTACCCCGAGGCTGCGACGCGCCGCCACCCCTACTCGGAGCAGCCGCCTTCGGTGCGAACTGCCTCATGATGCCGTCTGTTGTACGTTTCCGATGAGGTCGGCGTGAGCGCGGTGTGCGGCTTGAGAGGGCCGCGTTCCAGCCCCGGAGGGCGCCCGACAGGGACAGTTCATAGGAGGACGGGTGTCTCCCAGGTTGCTTCGCGCTGCTCCTCGGGGCGGTATTGGCTGTGCTGCTCGCGGCCGCTGGCCAGCGGCGCCGACCGGTCGCCGATGGCTAGACGGCGGCTTGCCACGGCGTCCGACGGGCCACCCGGGGATCGGGCCGGCCGCGGGCTCGGCGGTCTCGCGTGCGCGCGGACCACGGACGGCGCTGGTCGAGCCATCTTCCGCCGTCGCAGCAAGAACGTCGAGCTGGTCTCGAAGCTCGAGCTGAACACGCTCGACGCTCCCGGTCGTCGGCCCGGCGGCGCCGGAGCAGATCGCGGACGTCGCCGGTCTACAAGAACACGGCGTACCTGAACTCGTGGTCGCGCCGGTCGACCCCGAGACGGCGCACGTGCGAGCGCGGCGGCTTCTTCTCGGTCGACATCTCCGATCCCGCGCAGCCCCGGCAGCTGGCCTTCGGCCGGCGCTGCCCGGCAACTACCACGGCGAGGGCGCGCACGTCATCACGTTCCCGGACGGCCGCGACGTGCTCGCCGTCAACAACGAGTTCTGCACGCCCGGCGCACGAGCCGCCCGAGCCGGGCGGCGGCTTCGCGCTCTACGACGTCAGCGAACCCGGCGCAACCCCACGAAGCTCGTCGACGGCGCCGGCGACTACGGGCCCGGTCGGCGCGCTGGTGTGCTGCGACTCCGACGCCGCAGGGCGCCGACGACGCCGTCGCCCACGAGTACCACTCCGTGTTCATGTGGCGCGACGGCGGCAAGGTCTACCTGATCGGCGTCGACAACAACGAGCAGGCGCAGACCGACGTCGACATCTTCGACATCACCGAACCCGACGCGCGCCCGGTGCCGGTCGCGAGTACGACTTCGACCAGGAGTTCCCGATCCGTCGACGGCGCCGAGGACGGGCTCGGCGAACAACG
Source organism: uncultured Solirubrobacteraceae bacterium (assembly GCA_963724195.1). GTDB lineage: Bacteria > Actinomycetota > Thermoleophilia > Solirubrobacterales > Solirubrobacteraceae > Solirubrobacter. The sequence goes on from CAVRTQ010000007.1 coordinate 46,666, forward strand.
TGCCTCCTGCACGACATGGTCGTCAAGGAGATCAACGGCGTCCAGACGCTGCTCGCCGTCCTACTGGGACGGCGGCTACGTGCTGCTCGAACGTCGACGATCCGGCCGACCCGCAGTACATCGGCGACACGACGCTTCGACGACACGGACCCGCTGACCGGCAAGACGCCGCCCGAGGGCAACGCGCCACCAGGCCGAGTTCTCCCACGACAACAAGTACATCCTCGCCGCCGACGAGGACTTCGACGCCTACCGCTTCTCGGGCGTGGTCGACCCGGACGGCCGCGAACCAGTTCGAGTTCCGCAGCGCCGGCGTCACGGCCGACGAGGGCACCGCTGATCAGCCGCGATCAGCGGCCGCGCTCTCGACGGCGACACCCGCTACGTCGGCCACGGCTGCACGCGCGGCGACGATCCCGGCCGCCGACGGGCGACGCGACGATCGCGGTCGTCGAGCGCGGCGACTGCGACTTCCAGGTCAAGACGGAGAACGCCGAGGCGCGCGGCTACAAGGGCTCGATCATCTTCGACCCAGCAACGCGACACGCCAACGCGCCGTGCGACGACGCTCCTCAACATGGACTTCACGGGCTACACCGGCGACGTCGTCGCGCTGTTCGGTCGCGCGCGAGCGTCGGCTTCCGGATGATCGGGTCGTACGACGCGGCGACCTTCACGTGCGCGGCAAGCCGCGACGCCGACGCCGACGCCGACGGCGCCGCGTCGACGGCGTGCCGGTCGACATCGACGCGCGGTTCGACGGCTGGGGCTACGCGCACCTGTACCGGCGCGGCTCCGGCAAGCTCGACGAAGTCGGCACGCCGTACGCGATCCCGGAGGGCATCGACGAGCGCTACGTCGACGGACTTCGGCGACCTCTCGATCCACGAGTTCGCCACCGATCCGGACGACGAACCTCGCCTACGCGTCCTACTACTCCGGCGGCCTGCGCGTCGTCGAGCTTCGGCGACGCGGGGCATCCAGGAGGTCGGCGGCTACATCGACGCGGGCGGCAACAACTTCTGGGGCGTCGAGCAGTTCACCGCCAAGTCCGGCGAGCGGTTGATCGCGGCCTCCGACCGCGACTTCGGCCTGTACATCTTCCGGTACACAGGCCCGGACGCCGCCGCCGGCGTGCCCGCGCAGCCGCCGGCACCGCGCCGACCGCCGCCGGCGGCGAAGGACACAGCCGACCCGCTGATCTCGCTGCTGTCGAACCGCCGCCAGAGCCTGCGGACGCTGCGCAACGGCGGGCCTGCGGTTCCGCCTCCGCGTCAACGAGGCGGCGCAAGCTCGAGGTGGCGCTGCGCGGGCCGCTTCACCAGCACGCTCAAGCGGGGCGCGCGCGGCAAGGTGCGGATGCTCAAGGACGAACGGGGCGATCAACGTCGCGCGCCAGGCAGACCGTGACCGTCACGTTGCGGCCGAGCGCCGCGCTGCGCCGCAAGCTGCGCAGCGAGAAGCGGCTTCCCGGGCCTGCTGAGCGTCAAGGCGGCCGACGCCGCGGGCAACGACGCGACCACGGACGAAGGCGCTCACGCTTCCGCTGATCGTCGACTCGGAGCGTGCGGGCGGGGGCTGGTCCCCGGCCCGCCTCGGGCTTACTCATGTGCGTGCATGATGCGCCGCCTCGCCGTCCTGCTGGCCGTCCTCCTCGCGGTGCCTGCCTTCGCCGGCTCCGGCGCGCGGCGCCGGCCGCGGCGCACGCCTGCTCGGCCGTCGAGCGACGTCGGCGACTGTCGACCCGACGCCCGACGACCGTGGACGACGACTGCGTCACGAACTCGAGCGACAACTGCCCGGCGTCCCGAACGCGGACCAGATCGACAGCGACAGACGACCCGGCGCGGCGACGCGTGCGACGACGACGACGACAACGACGGCGTCGCTCGACGCCGAGGACAACTGCCGCACCGTCGCGCAACGCCGGACCAGGAACGCACGCAGCACCCCGTCTACGGCGACGCGTGTCTCTTCGACCGCGACGACGGGACGGCGTCGATCGACGCCGAGGACAACTGCCGCCGCACGCTCGAACCCCGACCAGGCCAACAACGACGGCGACGCGGTCGGCGACGTCTGCGACGCCGACGACGACAACGACGCGCTGCCTCGACGACGCGCGACAACTGCCCGATGCTGCTCCAACAAGGACCAGGCCGACGCGGACGGCGACGCGCATCGGCGATGCGTGCGACGCCGACTTCACGGGTCAGACGCTCGTCGACGCCGCCGCCGACGGTCACGGACCCGGCCGCGGTCGCCGACCGCACGCCGGCGAAGGTCACGCTCAAGCTGGCCGCGGTGCAGCGCGCCGCCGACGCGCGCGGCGGGATGGCCGACGAGCGTGCGCTGCTCGGAGGCGTGCTCGGTGACCGCCGAGCTGACGCTGTCGAAGGCCGTCGCGCGCAAGCACAAGGTCGGGACGCGTCGTGGCCAAGGGCGACGCCGCGCTCGAGGGCGCGGGCGGCACGTACGTGTTCTTCGACTTCACCAAGGCCGCGCTCAAGCGGCTGTTCAAGGGCAAGGCGGTCAAGGCGACGCTCGAAGCTGCGCGTGCTCGACGCCGCGGGCAACGCGACGTCGGTGACCAAGACGGTGCGGCTAGCGAAGTAGCTGGATCGTCGGCGCCTTGACCTGGGTGGAGTTTCCCGCGCGGTCGACGCCGACGACGCCGAGCCTGAGCGATCACCTTGCGCTTGCGCTTCCAGGCCTTGGCCGCCTCCCGGCGTTCGCGGGCGTTGAGCTTGAAGGTCAGCTCCACGCCGCCGCCGCCGACGCCGACGCGCTGGCGGCTCGTGCTGATCGGCAGCGACAGGTCGCCGATCTCCATGAAGCCCGAGGCGGCGATCGTCCCGCGCTCGGAGGAGGTCGCGACGAGCTTCGCGCGTGTAGCCCTTGCCGGCGCGCTGGATCGTGGCGCCGCCGACGCGCACGCGCGGCGGCGTGCGGTCGCGCCCGGTCGTGCCGCCGCCCGGGGGGACCGCCGTGGGGAGGCGGGTGACGTCTTCGCAGTCGGACGCGATGTCGTCGAGCGTGTCCGCCTCGACCTTGTCGGTGCCCGGCCCGCAGCGGACGGTGTCCGCGATGCCGTCGCGCACGCGCAGGTCGTCGTCGCCGTCGCCGCCGCCGATCGTGTCCACGCCGAGGCCGGCCTCGATCACGTCGTTGCCCGCGCCGCCGTCGACGTCGTCGTCGCCGTCGCCCGCGTTGACCTGGTCCGCGCCGGCCGCCGGTCTCGATCACGTCGTCACCGTCGTCGCCCGGTGACGCGCGTCGGCGCCGCCGGCGGTCGTGAGCTTGTCCGTGCCGGTGCCGCCGAGCACGGTCGTCGGGAGGTCGACCTGGACGACCGCCGAGTCCTCGCGGTCGCCGAGGTCGATGCGCAGGCGCTGCGCGCCTGCTCGCCGGGCACAGGGCCTGGATGAGCCAGGCGTTCGCGTCGCTCGGTGACCTCGCCCGGGGCGCACGAGCCCGGGTCCAGGCCTTGCGCCGACGGTCGGGTCGCGCAGGTCGATGTTGGCGCCGTTGCGCTTGACCACGAGTGTGTTCAGCGACACCGCGTCCGTCGGAGAGGTACGCCACCTCGCCGCCGCTCGTGCGCACGAGCGAGTGGCGCGTGCGCCGCGGGGGCGAGGGCGGCGGCGGCGAGCGCCGCGGCCACGGTTATGGCCGGAAACGATCGCGCCATGTCGCGCCTCCATCCTGGGTCTCGATGATCGAGCCGTCGCTGAGCGCGACGAACGCCGCCTTCGGGCCGGTGGCGTGGATCTCGTACGGCTCCCCGCCGACCTGGCCCACGTCCTCCCAGCGCGCCGCCGCCGTCGGTCGAGACGCTGAACGTCCCGTCCTTGGTCGCGCGGTAGAGCGTCTTGGCGTCCGGCCAGGCGAGGCGGACGCCGTCGGCGGGGGCGAGCGGGCGCCAGGACTCGCCGCCGTCCTCGGTGCGGAAGAGCTCGTTGTCGGTGGAGGCGACGATCCGGTCCGGGTTCGCCGGGTCGACCTCGAAGTCGATGATCAGCCCGCGCGGCGTGAACGCCTCCTTGAAGGTCTTGCCGCCGTCGTCGGAGATCAGCATCGCCGAGAGCACGGCGTCGAAGGCGTAGAGCTTGTCGTGGCGCAGGATGATCTTGTGCAGGTCGGCGTCGGCCATCCGCGCGACCGCCTCCCACGTCTTGCCGCCGTCGTCGGAGCGGATCAGGCCGAGGAAGTTCGGCAGCGTGCCGAGCTTGTCCGGGTGCCCGCTGCCGAGCAGCTGGTCGGGGCCGGTGGCGCGCAGCTCGAGGAACGTCCCGACGGTCGCGGTCTTGCCGGCGTCGTGGATCGAGCCCGTGACCGGCGTGACGGTCTTGCCGTCGCTGGAGATGCGGAAGAAGCCGCGGTTCGTCGTGAGCAGGAAGTCCTGCGTGGCCGGGTCCACGTCCAGCGTGTTCACGAGCGGCGGCTTCTTCTTGAGGTCCACGAGCCGGTCCGAGGGCGGCTTCGCGGGCGCGCCCGTGGGCGCCTCCGGTTCGCTCGCGCCGCCACAGGCGGTGAGCGCGAGGGCGAGCAGCATGGCCGCGCGCGCCCTCATGAGCCCGCCTGCGCGAGTAGCCACAGCGCCAACATCGTGAACCCGACCATGATCCCCAGCATCCAGTATTGGGAGCGAACCGCCAACCGGGCCTGACCGTAGAGAACCAGTGCCCGGTCGTGCGCCAGCACCAGCGCGGCGACGTGGCCCGCGACCACCAGCGCGACCTGCAGGTACCAGGTGGCGTTCTGGCTCAGGACGCCGTAGTCGATGCCCGGTGCGAAGCCCAGCCGAACACGTCCCAGCCCTGGCCGAACGGGTCCGAGGCCGTGTAGCGGATGGCCTGCCCTTCGATCACGAGGAACGACAGGTAGTGGGCGGCGACGTAGACGGCGGCGATCGGGACCAGCGAGTGGATGAACGCCCGCGCGAGCGTGGTGGCGTCGGGGCTGCCCGGCACGGTGTGCGCTCCCGCCATGCCGAGCCGGTAGAAGCCGGCGACGAGCGCGACGGCCAGCAGCAGGCCGAGCGTGGCGACGCCGTGCACGCCGAGGAAGTCCAGCCGCTCGGCGACCCAGCGCCAGGCGGCGCCCTGGCTGAGGCCGTCGTAGGTGACGGTTCCGATCATGACCGCGACGAACGCGACGATCCCGCGCGGACGCTCCATCGGCGGCAGGCCGCCGAGCAGCGGCCGGATCCCGACGGTGTGCCCGCGCTTCTCCAGCGGCGAGATCCGCGAGAGCAGGTTGAAGTAGACCGAGAAGCCCTCGCCGTGGCGGGTCCAGGCCTCGGTCCCGTAGATCGCCATGCCGATCAGGGTCACCACCGAGTACACGACCGCGGCGGTCGCGATCTGCGCCGGGTGCTGCGGCCACTCCGACACGAGCTCGATCCACGTGAACGCGAACAGCGCGACCGCGGCCGGCCAGACGCCGAGCCGCTCGGGGTAGGGGCGGCGGCCGTTCAGGCGCAGGACGCGCCCGATCGCGCGCCACGGGTTCAGCGCGTGGAAGATGTCGCCGAGGATCACGCTGGCGAACGCCATCCCGACCCAGAACGTGATGAACACGAAGATCACGGCGAAGTTCGAGAGCGAGTCGTCGGGGCCGAGATAGCCCGCGCCGATCGTGGTCGCGAGCGTCAGGACGCCGAGCGCGCCGCACAGGATCTCGACCGGCTTGGAGCCGACCACCGTGCCGCCCGGGAGCGGGCGCCACGCAGGTTGCTCGAGCCGCGGCTTGGCCCACAGGAGCCCGAGCGCGGCGAAGGACACGACGAGCACGACCCCGGCGGCGAGGAAGAACAGCGACTCCGGGATCGGCAGGTTCGCGCGCTGGACCAGGCCGTGCGCGTGCGCGCGCTCGGCGCCGAGCAGGAACGCTCCGACGGTGCCGGCCCCGACTACCCAGTGTCTGCCGCCGCGGGTCAGCGGCGGATGGCGAAGAAGACCTGGACGCCCTTGCTGCAGCGGAAGATCATCGCGGAGCCCTTGAAGTCCTTGCACTTGAAGCCCGCGGGCCTGCGCTTGGACGTCAGATAGTTCTTCGCGTTGCTCTTCGCCGAGCTGCAGCGGATCTGGTCCGCCTTGACGATGTAGTTGCGCTTGGCCACGACCAGCGGCCCGCAGTTACGCGGCGGCACCGTGGCGGCCGCGGGAACGGCGATGGCGGCCCCGACCGCCAACGCCACGAAGAATGCAACAACCCTCACCACCAGAAAGGTAGCGCTATAGAGTCGCGGTGGCGATGCCCAACTTGCTGATCACGGGCTGCTCATCCGGAATCGGACACGCCACGGCCGCTCGGCTGGCCCGATCCGGGCGCTGGACGGTGTACGCGACGGCCCGCAAGATCGAGACGCTTTCGGCGCTGGAGACGGCCGGGTGCCGCACCCTGGCGCTGGACGTGACCGACGAGGCGTCGATGACCGCGGCGGTCGCTGCGGTCGAGGGCGGGGTGGACGTGCTGATCAACAACGCCGGCTACTCGCAGTCGGGCGCGCTCGAGACGCTGCCGATGGACGCGGTCCGCCGCCAGTTCGAGACCAACGTGTTCGGGGCGCTCCGGATGGCGCAGCTCGTGCTGCCGGGCATGCGGGAGAAGCGGGCGGGGACGATCGTCAACGTCTCCTCGATGGGCGGCCGGCTCACGTTTCCCGGCGGCGGCGCCTACCACGCGACCAAGTACGCGATCGAGGCGATGAGCGACGCGCTGCGGATGGAGGTCGCCCGCTTCGGGGTGGACGTGATCTGCGTCGAGCCGGGGCTGATCCGGACGGAGTTCTCGGCCACCGCGGTCGGCGGCGTGGCCGTGGACGACGGCCCGTACGCGGAGTTCAATGCCGCGGTCGCGCGCTCCACGCGCGAGGTCTACGAGGGGCCGCTCGCGCGGCTCGGTGGCGACGCCGACAGCGTCGCGGTCGCGATCGAGAAGGCGTTGTTGAAGGAGCGCGCGCCGACGCGGGTGCCGGTGACCCCGTCCGCGCGGATCATGATGGGGCTGCGGCGCGTGTTGCCTGACCGCGCGTGGGATCGGGTCGTCGGGCGCTCCTTCGGGCTCTAGGCGGGGCCGCGCTGGTCTGCCGTGGGTTCCCGCGCGACGAGGCGGGGCGAGAACGGCGGGCACCGAGTGAGGGTGTGTGCCCCGTGGCGGTCGGAGAGGAGGGGGCGGCCCTAGAAACTGACGCCGGGCGGGGGTTTCGAGGACCACCCCCCGGGGGTGACGCAAGCAACTCGCGGTATGCGCGACTTCGCTGCGGCACCCCCTCCTGCGACCGCCGCGCGGGACGCACCCCTCATCGGTGCCCGCCGTTTCGCCCGCCTCGTCGCGCGGGAACTCACGGCAGGCCGACCCGGCCTCGTCTAGGCGTCGTTGCCGAGCTCCGCGACCGCAGCGAGCAGGCGCTCGGTGTCCGACGCGTCGTTGTAGTGCAGGAACCCGGCCCGGATGCCGCCGTGCGGGGCGAGGCCGAGCACGCGCTCGAGCTCCCAGGCGTAGTAGTTGCCGTTCCAGACGGCAATCTCACGCTCAGCTAGAGCCTTAGCCACGGCGTCCGGGTGGATGCCCTCGACGGTGAACATCAACGTGGGGGCGCGGTCGCCGGCGTCGCCGTAGAGCGTCACGTGGTCCATCGCGCGCAGGCCTTCGAGCGCTTGGCCCATCAGGCCCTCCTCGTGCGCGCGCACGGCGTCGAAGTCCAGCTCGAGCATGTACTCGGCGGCGGCGCGGACGCCGGCGAGCGACTCGAACGGCAGCGTCCCGAGCTCCCAGCGGTCCGGCGCCTCTTCCGGGGCGGGCTTGAGCTTGTCCGGGTGGAACTCGCTCAGCAGCTCCGGGCTGGCGCACAGGACGGAGACGTGCGGGCCGAACCACTTGTAGGCCGAGCAGGCGAGGACGTCGGCGCCGAGCGTCGCGAGGTCGTAGCGGCGGTGCGGGGTGGCGTGGACGGCGTCGATGTACACGCGCGCGCCGACGCCATGGGCGGCCTTGACGATCCCGTCGAGGTCGGGCACGGTGCCGACCGCGTTGGAGGCGGCGGTGACGGCAACCCACTTGGTGCGCTCGGACAGCACGGCCTCGACCGCGGACGCCGGCAGCTCGAGCGTGCCCTCGGTGGGCTCGGCGAACTTGACCGTCGCGCCGGCGCGCTCGGCCGCGATCACCCACGGGCGCACGTTGGAGTCATGGTCCAGACGCGTGCAGACGATCTCGTCGCCCGGGCCGAGCTCGCGCACGACGGTGGCGGCGAAGCGCATCGTGGTGGCGGTGAAGCTGGGGCCGAAGAAGATGCCCTCGGGGTCGCCGCCGAGCAGCGTGGCGCAGGCGGAGCGGGTGCTCGCGACGAGCTCGTCGGTCTCGTGGGCGGCCTTGAACGCGCCGCCGTGGTTGGCCATCGCGCCCGAGCGCATGAAGTCGGCCATGGCCTCGATCACGCTGTCGAGCACCTGGCTGCCGGCGGCACCGTCAAGTCGCGCCCACCCGTCTTCCAGGCCGGAGAAACGGTCGCGGTTCATGAGTCGGCGATCCTTTCGGCCAGTTCGACGTCGTGCTCGTAGGTCAGCAGCTGCGCGGCGTTGGCCGGCTGCATCCAGCGCAGCTCGTCGACTTCCTCGTTGGGGTCGAAGTCGCCGTCCTCGACCTCCATCAGCCAGTAGCGGACGGCCTTGGAGCGGCCCTTGCGGTCGTCGTAGAACACCGGCGGGAGCTCCTCGCCGAGCGTGCAGCGCAGGCCTGTCTCTTCCCAGACCTCACGGAGGGCGGCCTCCTCCCACGTCTCACCCGGGTCCAGCTTGCCCTTCGGCAACGACCAGTCGTCGTAGCGGGGACGATGCACGACGGCGATCAGCCCGTCTTCGTTGCGGACCACCCCGCCCGCGGCCTTGACCTCTGCCTCTTCCGGCTCCATGGCGCGCCATCCTGGCAGAACGCTGGCCGGATGTCGGGGGTCGTGTTCTCAGGTTGCGTGGCTACATTCGCCGGATACGTCGCGGACGAGCCATCGCGTGCACGCTGCTGGCGGCCCTGTCGCTGCCTGCGTTCGCGCGCGCGGACACGCGGGTGGAGCTCGATCCCGCGACCGACACGGTGCGGGTGGCCGGAAACCTCGACGGCACGCTCACCGGGCCGGCGTCCGGCGCGGCCGCGCCGATCGGCTTGCGGTACGTGCGTGCGCACCGGGCCCAGCTGGGTCTGACGGCGGCCGACCTCGACACGCTCGCCGAGCCCACCGTGAGGTCCGTGGACGGCATCCGGCAGGTGCGCTGGCGCCAGGAGGTCGACGGGATCGCGGTCGCTGACGCCGAGCTGCGCGTGAACGTCGACGACGACGGTCGCGTGATCAACGTGCTCGGCTCACCCTCGTCCTCGCTGCCGCAGGACACGTCCCCGCTGCTGGACAAGCCCGATCCGGACGCCGAGCTGACGATCTACGCCGACCAGCTCGCGTACCGCTACCGCGACGAGGCCGGGCCCGACGCGATCTACGACACGATCACCGACGCCGACACCGGCAAGGTGCTCAAGCGCACGAACCTCGTCCAGTCCGTCAACGGGCGGGTGTGGGAGAACCACCCGACGCTGCTCGTGGCCCCGCTGCGAGTGTCGCTCGATCCGTGGCTGACCGAGACGACGCGGCTGGAAGGTCCGTGGGTGCACGCCTACGTGGACGCCACCGGCAACAACGCCGTGACCAACGTGACGCCGGGCGAATACCCGTTCACCGACTTCAACACGACCGGCATCGGCTGCACGAACGCCAAGCCGTGCTCGTGGAGCGGGGCAGAACACCACGCGCGCGACGAACCGCAACCAGAACGCGGTTCAGGCCTTCTTCCTCGCGAACCGCTTCCGCGACTACCTCGCCGCCGCGCCGATCAACTTCGACGGCTTCTCCGGGCACGGACAAGATCCGGCTGGAGACGGGCGACGGCGAGCGTCCAGCAACAACGCGAACATGTTCACGCCGCCCGAGGGACGAGTCGCCGCGGATGCAGATGGACTTCTGGTCGGGCTCAGCTCGTACCGCAGCGTCAACAGCGGCGACGACGCGTCGATCCTCTTCCACGAGTACACGCACGGGCTCTCCGGCCGGCTCGTGGTCGACGCGGACGGCGTGCAGGCGCTCGGGTCATGGCAGGCGGGCGCGATGGGGGAGGGCTGGAGCGACTTCTACGCCAAGGACTACCTCGTCCAGAGGGGCTCGAGACCGACACGGTCCCGCGGCCGGCGAGATCGACATGGGCGCCTACATGGACGCCACGGCGCACTCGACCCGCAACGCGGGGCTCGACTGCCCGGTCGGGTCCTCGTGCTTCGGCGGCGGCTACACCTACGGCGACTTCGCCGCCGGCGGGCCCGAGGTCCACAACGACGGCGAGATCTGGGCGCAGACCCTGTGGGATCTGCGGACCGCGATGGCCGCTCCGAACGACACGCTGGCGATCGTGACGCAGGCGATGCGGATCTCGCCGCCCGAGCCGTCCTTCCTGGACATGCGCAACGCGATCCTGCAGGCCGACACGGCGCGGTTCGCCGGCGCGCACCACGCCACGATCTGGTCGGTGTTCGCGCGGCGGGGCATGGGCTGGGACGCGAGCACGGTCGACGGCGCCGACACGCAGCCGGTCGAGGGCATGGCGCTGCCGCCCGCGGGCGGTCCGGTCGGCACGCTCAACGGCGCCATCACCGACGGCGGCATGCCGATCGTGGGGGCCACCGTGAGCATCGGCGCGCGGACCGCCACGACGGACGCCAACGGGAACTACACGCTCTCCAACCTGCCGGCGCAGACCTACGCCCACGCGGTGATCACGGCCCCGGGCTACGACCGCGCGGTGCTCGACGACGTGGCGGTGCCCGGCGAAGCCGACGCGCAGCTGCGCCGCAACTGGGCCTCCGTGCGCGGCGGCGCGACCGCGACCTCGACGACCGGCAACGAGAACGCGCCGATCGGCTGCGGCCCGAAGCAGGCCGTCGACGGTCTCCAGAGCAGCACGTGGTCGACGCAGCAGGGAGCGGACAAGCCGCTGGTCGTCAAGCTTCCGGGCGCGATCGACATCACCGGCCTCGCCATCGACCCGAGCGCGGGCTGCAACGACGGCGTCGGATCGTCGATGGCGGACTACACCGTGGAGGCCGCCCCGACCGCGACCGGGCCATGGACGACGATCGCCACGGGCACGTTCACCGCCGCGCACCGCGGCAAGCTCAACGCGGTCGCGGCGACGGCGAGCGACGCGACGTACGTCCGGCTCACGCCGATGACGACCCAGACCGCCGGCGCGTCGTACATCGACGTGAGCGAGTTCTCCGTCTACGGGTCGCCGAGCTTCGCGGCGACGATCGTCTCGGGACCGACGACGCCCGTGGTCGACGCGACGTTCACGTTCACCGGAGCGAGGCGTCACCGGTCTTCGAGTGTCCCTGGACGGCGCGCCGTTCACGACGTGCACCTCGCCGATCCGCTACTCGGGCCTTCCGGACGGACCGCACCGGTTCGAGCTGCGAGGCGTCAACGGCGTCGACCGCACGCCGGTCGCGGCACGTGACTTCACGGTCAAACGCCACACAGCTGCCGGAGACGACGCTGACCGCGCGGCCACCGGCGCTCACCAACGCGGCCACGGTCACGTTCGACTTCGCCGGCGGCGGTTCAAGCTTCCAGTGCAGCCTCGACGGTGCCGCGTTCGTCGCGTGTACGTCCGGGCAGGCCTGGCCGGTGGCCGGAGGGACGCACACCTTCGCGGTGCGTTCCGTGAACAACGTCGGGGTGGACCCGACCCCCGCCACGCATACCTTCACGGTGGACACGACGGCGCCGGAGACGATCATCGCGTGGGCGCCGCCGCCGATCCTGACCACGCGCGAGTTCTCGTTGGCCTTCACCGCGACCGAGGCCGCGACGTTCGTGTGCTCGGTGGATGGGGCCGCGGCGGCGCCGTGCGCGAGTCCACTGAAGCTCACCGGGCTCAGCGAGGGTGCGCACAGCGTGGCCGTGACCGCGACCGACGCGGCGGGCAACGTGGACCCGACCCCCGCGCGCAGCGACTTCACCGTGATCATCCCCGCGCTCCCGCCGGCGCCGAGGCCGACGGCGACCGCAGCGCCGAAGAACGCGCTCACGTCTGCGACGGTCGCGAAGACGGCCTCGCTCAAGACGCTCCGCAAGACCGGGAAACTGAAGATCACGCTGCGCTCGGCGCCGGGAGCCAAGGTGACCGTCCAGGCGAAGGTCGGGTCGCGGGTGATCGGCACCGCGACGCGGACGCGCAGCGGGGCCTTCCAGCTGGCGCTCAGCAAATCCCGCCTCCGCGCCGCCAAGGTCGGCAACAACGTCGTTCTCCGTCTGCAGGCCTCGGGCAAAGGATTGAAGGCCGTGACCCAGACGCTCAAGGTGCGGCTCAAAGCCTGAGGTCGCCACGCGGACCGTCAGCGCCTTGGGCGTTGGTTCACGGGTCCGGGTACGGCTGCATCGGCACGCCGTGGCCCTCCAGCTCGCGGGCGCCGAGCTCGTAGGCGGCGCCGGCGACGGTGGCGAGCTCGGCCGATGAGCGGCCGGGGCGGCGCACGCCGAGTCGGACGCTGGCGAGCCCCGCGTGCAGCACGGAGCGGGTGTCGCCGGGGCGCGTGCCGGTGTAGGTGAAGTTGACCGTCTGATCGAGGTCGGCGTGCGCCGCGACGCGCACTTCGACGCCCTTGCCGGGGACGATCGCCTCCAGGCGGCCCGGGGCGGCGACGACCCGCACGCCCGGCACGTGGCCGAGCCCGCCGAGCCGGAAGCGACGGCCGCCGACGAACACGGCGCCGTTCGCGATCCACGGCGACAAAGCACCGCCGACGCGCACGCGCGCCAACGCGAGTTCCAGCCACGCCTCCGGCTCGTCGGAGAACCCGGCAGCGTGCAGCCAGACCCACTTCTCCGCGTGCTCGCGGCCCCAGTTGTGGCCCACGGTGGCGCGCCAGCCGACGACGTCCACGACGACCCCGTCGACCACCACCCGGCCGGAGATCACCCCGTCCGGCACCGGCGCGACGAGCTTGGTCTTCGGCAGCGGGAGCCGGTACAGCACGCCCGGCGAGAGATGGCGCAGCTCGCTACTGCCGCTGACGGTCAGGTCCCACTCGGCCATCCGCCCGCGCGCGCGAGCGCCCCCGTGGAACCCGTCGGCCCCCGCGTGGTGCGCGCCGTCCAGCTCCAGACCCGACTCCTTCACCGCCGCCGGACCGTCACCCCCGGCCGGGTCGAAGACCGTGCACCACAGGGCGCCCGACTCCTGCTCCGAGCCCGCGAACCGGTGCCGCGTGTGACGAATCCAGAGCGCGCGGGCCGGGCGGCCCGCGTCGACGTCCCGTGCGCTCACGAACCACGATTCGTATCGGCCGGCCACGACGACAATTGTGCCGTCCGACGCACCTCGTACCGTTCGCTGCGCAATGCCCCTCTGCTTCATTGAGCCGCAGGACGCCATCCGTGTGATCGCGGAGTCGGTCGGTCGGGAGGCCCGCCGGCAGCTGCTCGGCGAGCTCGTCCGGGCCTGGGTGGACGAGATTCCGGAGAACGAGCTCGCGTCGCACTACGCGAAGGCCGTCGCCGACCTCGACGAGCACGACCTCTCGATGCTCGCCGCCTGGCACGCCTCGATGGAGGTCGGGACGCCGCTGGCGAACAAGGACTTCCTGGTCGGCGCGTTCAAGAACCTCGGCGAGAACCGCCGCGAGGCGCTGAAGATCGCCGCCGGGCTGCGCGGCGAGGACGCGTTCAACGCCGGCGTCGCGGAGGAGCAGGCACTGGAATCGGTGCTCCCGTGGCTGAGCAACGAACGCGCCACGGAGCTCCTGGCCGAGTGCCTGGAGCTCTACATGTGGGACCGATTGGGCTCAGAGAACTGAGTCGAGGTCGGCGATGGTCTGCTCGGTCGAGCGGAACCACACGCCGTGCAGGCCGAGCGCGTCGGCCGCCTGCACATTCACTTCGAGATCGTCGACGAACGCGCACGCACCGGCCGGTAAACCGAGCCGCTCCAGCGTCCGCTCGTAGATCTCCGGCTCCGGCTTGCGCACGCCTTCAAAGCCCGAGTCGACGATCAGCTCGAACATGCCCTCGGGCAGCAGCGGCATCCAGCGCGGCTGCCACTCACGCACATTGTTCGTGAGGATCGCGAGCCGCAACCCGCGCGCCTTCAAGTCCGCGTAGTACGACAGGAGCGCCTCGTTCACGCGCAGCTCGCGCATCAGCCGCTCGCCGTAGTTGTCGAGCGCCACCTCGCGCCCGACGACCTCGCTGATCGCGGCCTGCATGATCGCCATGAACTCGGGGTCGGTCAGCTCCCCACGCTCGAGCTTGAACAGCGGCGGCTCGTCCGATCGCGACGCCGCGAGCTTCATCGCGTCACCGAGCGCGCTCAGCGGGACGCCCATCTCCTCGTGCGCCCGCGCGAACGCCTCATTGAGCGGCAGCGTGATCACGCCGCCGAAGTCGCTGATGACCGCCTTGATCAAGTGTCCGTCAGGGACGTCACGTGCCGCCGGATGATGTCGTAGCGGCCGACGCCCGTCCGGCCCTCGATGTGCCAGCGGAAGAACGCGACGTCCATCCGCAGCGCGCCGAGCTCCAACGTCGAGCCCGTCAAGACCTCGCCGGCGCCGCGGTACGGGTACTCGGCGTCCTTCTCGATGTAGAGCTCGATGCCGGCGCGGACCTGCCGCGCGGCCTCGTCGGTGGTCGTCGAGAGCCGCACCTCGTCCACCTGCAGCGACCCCTCGGGCGAGAAGTACGCGCCCCAGGCGGCCTCGTCGGCGTGATGGGCGGCCTTGGTGGAGCGCACGAGCCCGAGCGCCACGCCGCCGTCCTCGAACCACGCCGAGACCGTGCGCGTGAGCGCGATCTTCTCCCAGTCCGGGTTGCCCCACGAGTGCCCGCGCTGGCCGAGCCCGTTCACCGGCCGGCCCTCCATCGTCCCGCTCACGCGGCAGAGCTGCTCGTAGCCCTCCATCCCGCCCGCCTTCACCAGCGACTGGCGGCCGGAGTAGGTCACCGGCGGTGTGATCGCCTCGAACACGAGCTCGAAGTCCAGCTCCCCGCTGCCGCGCACCGTCCAGCGCTCGAGCGGCGCCTCGGTGGTCGCGGCGAGGTCCTCGGAGGGGGAGGACACGATCGCGCCGAGCGTCTCGCGGCCGAGGAAGCCGACGGCGAGTCCGCTCGTCGACGTCTCACCGTCGGCGCCCATGCCGGACGCGACGCGCGCGAGCCCGTACAGGCCGGCGTCCACGTCCGCCCACGAGAAGGTCACAGCATCCGTGTCCCCGGGCTTGCGCAGCGGCCGGGGCGCTTCGAGATCGGGCGCGCTCATCGCGTCGGCGGGGGCGGCGGGTCGATGTCCACGGCGTGGCCCTCGATGTCCTGCGGGCGGCCGTTGCCGTTGCCGTTGCCGGGATACGCGGGCGGCACGTTGCCCACACCCGGCATCGCGCCGACCAGTCGCAGCGCGCCGCGCCGGACCAGCAGCCGCCGCATGACCACGCGCGTGGGCTTCAGCAGGAACAGCAGGCCGAAGATGTCCGTGATGAATCCCGGCGTGAGCAGCAGCACGCCGCCGAAGATCACGAGCACGCCGTCCACGACTTCCTTGTGCGGCAGACGCCCAGACACGAGCGCCTCGTTGAAGCGCCGCCACGCGAGCCGGCCCTGCGTGCGCAGCAGGTAGGAGCCGAGCAGCGCGTCCGCGATCAGGATCAGGACGGTCCACCAGACGCCGATCGCCTGCCCGACCTGGATCAGCAGCGCCAACTCGGCGATCGGGACGACGATGAAGAGGATGACGAGCAGCAAGGGCATGCGTGAGCCCCGACTCTACGACGCTCAGGTCAAGGCGGGCTTAGCGCCGTCGTTGATCCGGACCGCGGGCAGCCGGTGCAGGCCCACGGTCTCGATCAACCTGCGGATGTTCGGCTGCGGATGCGCGAGCCAGAGCGTCACGCCGTTCGCGCGCAGCCGTTGCGCGAGGCACGCCAAATCGATCATCAGCGACGGGTCCGCGAACGTCAGGTCGCTCAGGTCGACGATCACGTCACGCGTCGCGATGAGGGCCGCGGAGAAGGGCCGGCGGCGGCGGCCGCTGGTGGTCCGGTCCTCATCCCCCTCAATGCGGAGGATCGCGAGCTCTGCGTCGAAGGAGACGATACGTTGGACCCTACAACGAACCGCCCGGTTCGTACAGGTCACGAACGCGGACTTCCCTACACTCGGTGGAGATGATTGACCAAGACGACGTCTTCGAGGCGCTTTCGAACGTCATCGACCCCGAGCTCGGGCTGGACTTCGTGGAGCTCGGCCTGGTCTACGGCGTCGAGATCAACGACAGCACCGTGAACATCACGTTCACGCTCACCACCCCTGCCTGCCCGATCGGGCCCCAGGTCTCCGAGCAGATGCAGGAGTTCGTCGGCGAGCTGCCGGGCGTGACCGAGGTCATCCCGAACATGGTCTTCACCCCCGCGTGGACCCCGGACAAGATGTCCGAGGACGCGAAGTTCGCCCTCGGCTACTGAGCCGCACCGAACGGTGCGCTCTGTGACACCGCGCGGCTGAGCGCCAGCGCCGCCGTGCGCACGGCCGGCGCCATCGCCTCGCTTGAGCCGAGCGCCGCGCGAGCGCCAGCGTCCTGGCGCGTCGGCCGGCGCGAGCGGCTACGGCAAGACGGTGATGCTCACGCTGAGCACCACCACGCCGTAGCTGCGCGCGGTGCCCGGCCCGCGTGAGCCGGGCGCCGCACTCAGATCAGACGAGGCTGACCTGCGTGGCGTTCGGGCCCTTGGGCCCGGCCTGCGAGACGTAGGACACCTTGGCGCCCTCGGCGAGGGTACGGAACCCGCCGCCGGTGATCTCGCTGTGATGCACGAACAGATCCTTGGATCCGTCGTCGGGGACGATGAAGCCGAAGCCCTTGTCGTCGCTGAACCACTTAACGGTGCCGGTCGTCATGGCCGGTCCTCCACATTCTTCAAGTGCTGAGCGAACGCGGAGAAGCTTGGTGGGCTACGACTGCGGGCGCGCCTGCACGGCGGCACCGGACCCGGTTGGTCCGGCTTGATGTATCGACGGTAGCAGTCAGGCCGTGGACGCCGCGCGGCGGCGGCGCGGCGGTTTGCCGCCCGCCGCCTCGATGAGCTCGCCCAGCGCGTCCCGCAGCGCCTGCCCGAAGTCCTCGATGTCGGTGAGGTTGTCGTAGTCGCCGAGCAGCCCGAAGTCCATGCGGCCGTTGTAGGACATCACCGCGACGGCGAGCGACTGGTTCTCGGGCAGGAACGCGACCGGGAACAGGTCCTCGAGCTCACGGCCGAGGACGTACAGGGGGAACTGCGGGCCGGGCACGTTCGTCACGAGCAGGTTGAACAGCCGGGTGGAGAACTGCAGGCGGCTGGCCTGGGCGAGGATCGTGGGCGGGGCGAGCGCCTCCAGCCCGACGATGGCGTCCGCGCCGACGGCCTGCTTGGAGCTCTTGAGGTCCTCCATCGCGTGGCGCACGACGCGCAGACGCGCCACCGGGTCCTCGACATAGACCGGCAGTGGACCGCGCATGACGACGATCCGGTTGCCGAGCTGGCCGTGCTCGTCCTTGCCGCGGACCGACACGGGCACCAGCGCGCGCAGCTCCAGCCCTTCGGTGCGCACGCCGCGGGAACGCAGCCAGGTGCGCAGGCCACCGGCGACGACCGTCAGCACGACGTCGTTGACGGTTCCGCCCAGCGCGTTCTTGACGAGCTTGAAGTCGTCGAGGTCGTTGCGCACGAACGAGAGCCGGCGGTGCGGGCCGATCGGGACGTTCAGCGGCGTCTCGGGCGCGGGGTTCAGCCCGGCCCAGGCGACCTCGCCGATGCCCTCCAGCGCCTCCTTGACGGTGTCGAGGTAGCTGGCGGGATGGGTGGCCGCGGCGACGGCGCCGGAAGCCAGGTCGAGCGGCAGCTTGAGCAGGCCCTTGATCCCGCGCGCGGCCAGCGCGACGCCGCGCGGCTCGGGCTGCGCGGCCCACGGCTCGCCCTCGTGCGGGGCGACCTGCGGCACGGGCGAGAGATCGAAGAGCACGGTCATCAGGTCCACGCCGGACACGCCGTCGACCAGCGCGTGGTGGGTCTTGGAGATGAGCGCGAAGCGGTTCTGCTCGAGCCCCTGGACGAGCCACAACTCCCACAGCGGCTTCGCCCGGTCCAGCCGCTGCGAGTGCGTGCGGGCGGCGAGCGCGCGCAGCTGCTCCTCCGACCCCGGCTGGGGCAGCGCCGTGTGGCGCACGTGGTACTCGAGGTTGAAGCTCGGGTCGTCGATCCAGATCGGCCGCCCCGTCTCCAGCGGTGGGACCGCGAGCTTGTGCCGGTAGCGCGGCACGAGGTGCAGTCGCGACCGGATGTGGTTCAGGAAGTCCTCGTACGACGGCGGCGGGCCTTCGAAGATCAGCACCCCGCCGATGTGCATGTGGCTGTTCGCCCGCTCCTGCGCCAGGAACGATGCGTCAACGGCTGAAAGCCGGTCTCCGTGAGCCTGCGCCATCCGTGCGAGAGCCTAACTGAGCGCTCCGATGAGCCCAACCACGACCGCGACGAGCATCACAGCGGTTAACACGCGCTCGTAGTGCTCACCGGCGGCGAGCTTGGAGAACCCGCGGCGCCCGATCACGTGCGCGGCGGCCACGGCGGGGATGAGGCCGAGCACGAGTTGCAAGTCGGGGGTCGCGGGCTCACCGGACATGGCGAGCGCGAGCGCGCCGAGCGCCGCGAGGCCGATGAAGCAGACGGTCAGCGTGTCGCGCACCCGCTCGGGCGGGACGCCGCGGCCGAGCAGGTGCAGGAGCATCGGCGGGCCGTTGGTCGACGTGGTCGTGGTGAGCGCGCCCGCGGCGAGCCCGGCCACCGAGGCGGGGAGGTGCGCGGTGGTCACGCGCCGGGCGACCAGCGTGCCGATCACGCCGAGCGTCACCGCGATCTGCAGCGCCACCTCCGGCAGCGCGCGCAGGATCACGACGCCGGCGAACGCGCCGGGCGCGGCGAACAGCAGCATCGTCACCGCGGAGCGCTTGAGCGGCTGCGGCGTGCGGTGCTCGGTCAGCAGCGTGAGCAGGTTGATCTCCACGCCGAGGATCAGCAACAGCACCACCGCGGGCTCGGCCTCCAGCGCCGCGAACACGAGCGGCGCGGCGACGAGGCTGAACCCGAACCCGGTGGCGGCCTGCAGCATCGCCCCGAGCGCGACGGACACACAGGCGGCGGCGAGGAGCACGCCGCGAACTTAGAGCAGCCGGTCGGCCACCCACTCCGCCACGCCCTCGGGGTAGGGCGCGGGGAGGCCGAGGACGACGTGCTCGCCTGGCACCTTTAGGTTCGCTGGAGCGGCTTGTTGCGCCAGTCCATCAGGGCGCGGGCCGCGGCGGCCTTGGGTGTGATGGGCAGCGGAACGGGGGCCGGTGCCGGGGCTGCGGGGGCGAGCACGACGGTGGGCTCGAGCTCCTCGACGGGCTCGCGCCGGTCGGCGGCGGCGACGTGGAAGATCGCGAGGATCGGTCCGCCGCAGACGACGAGGGCCGCGATGGTGAAGGTGACCGGCGTGGCGGGCCAGACGCCGTAGAGCCAGCCGGCGGCGGCAGCGCCGAGGAAGACCGGCGCGGCGAGGGCCGCGAGGAGGGAGAGCGCGCGAGCGGACGTCACGCGGGTGGTATCGGCGCTGGGCGTGAAGGACTTGATCGCGGGGTAACGCGGCGGGATGGCTGCTCACGCGGAATCCGCTGGTGCCCCGGCCGACCGCGAGGACGGAAGCTCACTCGCTGCCGGGATCACCAAGAAGACCCTGCTGCTGTTCATCGTCGGCGACATCCTCGGCGGCGGCATCTACGCCCGGACAGGCGAGGTCGCGGGCGAGATCGGCGGGGCGATCTGGACCGGCTTCCTGATCGCGGCGATCGTCGCGGCGTTCACCGCCGCCTCCTACGCCGAGCTGGTGAGCAAGTACCCGCAGGCCGCCGGCGCCGCGCTGTACATCCACAAGGCGTTCAAGCGCGACCTGCTCACGTTCGTCGTCGCCTTCGCGGTGATGTGCTCGGGCCTGGCGTCCGCGGCCGCGCTGGCGACCGCCTTCGGCGGCGACTACCTGAGCGAGTTCGTCGAGCTGCCGCAGATCCTCGTCGGGCTGGGGGTGATCGCCGTCGTGACCGCGATCAACTTCCGCGGCATCAAGGAGTCGGCCGGCTTCAACGTCGTGTGCACGCTGATCGAGATCTGCGGCCTGTTCCTCGTGGTGGTGATCGGCGCCACGTTCCTGTTCGACGGCGGCGGCGATCCGAGCGCCGCGCTCGAGTTCAACGACGACGCCACGCCCGCGCTGCTGATGATCGCCGGCGCGTCGATCGCGTTCTACGCGCTGATCGGCTTCGAGGACGCCGTCAACGTCGCGGAAGAGACCCAGGACGCCACGAAGTCCTTCCCGAGCACGCTCTTCATGGGCCTCGGCATCGCGGGCGCGATCTACCTGCTGGTGACGATCATCGCCGGCATGACCGTGCCCGCGAGCACGCTCGCCGAGTCCGACGGCCCGCTGCTCGAGGTCGTCACGCAGGGTCCGCTCGCGGTCAACAGCAAGGTCTTCGCGGCGATCGCCCTGTTCGCCCTCATCAACGGCTGTCTGCTCAACCTGATCATGGCCAGCCGCCTGATGTACGGCATGGCGCGCGAGAAGGTCGTCCCCGAGGTGCTCGGCACCGTGCATCGCGGCCGTCGCACGCCGTGGGTGGCGATCGCCTTCACCGCGAGCATCGCCGCCGTGCTGGTCGTCATCGGCGACCTCACGACGCTGGCCGACACGACCGTTCTGCTGTTGCTGTTGGTGTTCATCGGGGTCCACATCGCGCTCCTCAAGCTGCGCGGCGAGCCCGTGGACCACGACCACTTCAAGGCGCCGACGGTGCTCCCGTACCTCGGCATCATCACCTGCGCCGGCCTCGCCGTGCAGTCCGTCGTGGACGATCCGAAGCTCGTCCTGTGGGCCGGCGGGCTGATCGTCTTCGGCCTGATCCTGTGGGTGATCGAGCGCGCCGTGCGATGATCGACGGATGGCATGGGACTTCGCCACCGAGCCTGAGTTTCAGGCGCACCTGGACTGGATGCGCGACCTCGTGCGGGACGAGGTCTGGCCGATCGAGACCGTCTTCGACGACCTCGGGTACGACGGGTTCAAGCGGGCCATAGCCCCGCTGCAGGAGCGGGTGAAGGAGCGCGGCCTGTGGGCGGCGCACCTGCCGCCCGACCTCGGCGGCCAGGGCTACGGGCAGGTGAAGCTCGGGCTCATGCACGAGATCCTCGGCACGAGCCCGTTCGCGCCCGCCGTGTTCGGCAACGCCGCGCCCGACAGCGGCAACAGCGAGGTGCTCGCGCTCGCGGGCACGCCGGACCAGAAGGAGCGCTACCTGCACCCGCTGCTCGCGGGCGATCTGCGCAGCGCGTTCTCGATGACCGAGCCGGAGACCGCCGGGTCCGACCCCACGCTGCTGCAGACGCGCGCGGTCAAGGACGGCGACCACTGGGTCATCAACGGCCACAAGTGGTTCTCCACCAACGGCTCGATCGCGGACTTCCTGATCGTGATGGCGGTCACCGACCCCGACGCCCGGCCGCACCAGCGCGCGTCGATGTTCCTTGTCGACGTCGACACGCCCGGCGTGAACATCATCCGCGACGTCGCGACGATGGAGCACCCGGCGCAGACGTTCGGCGTCTACGGCAACCACGCCGAGATCCGCTACGAGGACGTGCGCGTCCCCGCCGAAGCGCTGATCGGCGGCGAGGGCGAGGGCTTCCTGATCGCCCAGCACCGGCTCGGCCCGGGCCGCATCCACCACGCGATGCGCTGGCTGGGGGTGTCGAGAAGGGCGTTCGACGCGCTGTGCGAGCGCGCCGTCTCGAGGCACGCCTTCGGCTCCGTCCTGGCCGACAAGCAGTCGATCCAGAACTTCGTGGCGGACAGCGCCGCCGAGATGCACGCGGCGCGGCTGATGACGTTGCACGCGGCGTGGAAGATGGACAACGAGGGCGCGTCCGCGGCGCGCACCGAGATCGGCATGATCAAGTTCTTCGGCGCGAAGGTGCTCCACGACGTGATCGATCGCGCGATCCAAGTTCATGGGGCACTTGGGTACTCGACCGACCTACCCTTGGAGGCGATGTACCGCTACGCGCGTGCTGCCCGCCTCTATGACGGCGCCGACGAGGTTCACCGCCAGTCGGTCGCCCGCCGCGTCCTGCGCGGCTATGAGCCCCACGACGTGCCGTCCGAGCACGTCCCCACCCGCCGCGAGGCGGCCCGCGAACGGTTCGCGGACCTGCTCGAGGCGGTGACCTCAAACGACTAGGAAGTTCTCGATGTTCGCCGTCGCGCTGTGCGCTGCCCTGGTGATCGGGTGCGGAGGAGACTCCGCGGAGCCGACCACGTCCGCGCCGGACGGCCGTGAACCGGTGCCCGAGGCCTCGGAGGCCGTGGCTTCCCGCTTGGCCGATCGCTTCAACGAGGACCGGGCGTGGAAGCTGCTCGAGTACCAGGTGAAGATCGGGCCGCGGCCGGCCGGGTCGCCGCAGCTGAAGAAGCTCGCGAGCTACATCCAGGCCCGGATTCCGCGCGGCCGGATCGAGGCCGTTCCCGGCGGGCTGCAGAACGTCGTCGGTGAGATCCCCGGCAAGGGCAAGGCGATCGTGCTCGCCGCGCACTACGACACGAAGGACATCCCGGACTTCGTGGGCGCCAACGACGGCGCCGGCGGCACCGCGGCGGTGCTGGAGATCGCGCGCGTGATGTCGCAAGATGAAGCGGCCCGCGAACGCGCCGCCGATCAAGTTCGTCTTCTTCGACGGCGAAGAGGCGACGGACGACAGCGACTTCCTCGGCACCGGCATCCGCGGCGCGAAGGCCTACGCCGCCAGGCACGGCAAGCGGACCGCGAAGCTCGTGCTGCTGGACTTCATCGCCGACAAGGACCTCTCGATCCCGCGTGAGGAGTCCTCGAACGAGGACATGTGGAAGAAGCTGCGGGCGGCGGCCAAGCGCGTCGGCGCGCAGTCCGTGTTCCCGGACGAGTCCTCGGGCGCCGTGCTCGACGACCATGTCCCGTTCCTGGAGCAGGGGATCCCGTCGATCGACCTGATCGACTTCGACTTCCCGTGCTGGCACCAGACCTGCGACGACCTCACCGCGGTGTCCAAGCCGTCGTTGAACCTGAGCGGCGAGGCCGTGCTCGAGTACATGGTCACGGAGTGGAAGGCGAAAGCGCGCTGAGGATGGCGGCGGCGGAGCGCTCCACGTCCTCGTCGGTCGTGCCGTAGCCGCTCACCGAGATGCGCATCGCGGAGCGCCCCCGCCAGACGGTCCCGCCGAGCCAGCAGGTGCCGTCCGCCTGGACCCGCGCGATGGCCTCCGGGGCAGCGGCGACGAGCACCTGGTTGAGCGACACGTCGTTGAGCACCTCCGCGCCACCTTCGCGCAGCAACGCGGCGAACCGCGCCGCGTGATCGCAACACCGGTCGATCAGATCCGCGAGCCCCGCACGGCCCAACGACCGCAAAGCGGCATAGACGGCGAACCCGCGCGCGCGGCGGGAGGCCTCGGGCGTGTAGTCGTAGTTCTGGCGGTGGTCGGACGTCACCAGGTAGGCGGCGCTCAACCCCATGGCGGCGCGGTGCGCCTCGCGGTCGGCGACGATCGCCAGCCCGCTGTCGTAGGGGACGTTGAGCCACTTGTGGGCGTCGGCCGCCCACGAATCGGCGTGCTCGAGCCCCGCGACCAGTCCCCGCCGCGCGGGTGAGGCCGCGGCCCAGAGCCCGAACGCGCCATCCACGTGCAGCCACGCGCCGGCGTCCCGGCACCGCTCGGCCAACGCGCCCAGCGGATCGAACGCCCCCGTGTTCACGTTGCCGGCCTGCGCGCACACGATCGCGGGCCCGTCCAGCGACAGCGCCGCACGCCTCGATCGCCCCCTGGTCGTCGACCGCCAGCAACTCCGGCGGCGCCAACCCGATGAACCGCAGCGCGCTGAAGATCGTCGCGTGCGCCTCCGCGCCGGCGATCACCCGCAGCGGCGGCGCACCGATCAGTCCGTCGCGCGCGACATCCCACCCCAGCCGCGCCAACACGACGTTCCGGGCGACCGCCAAGCACGTCGCGTTCGCCATCTGCGCGCCCGTGACGAAGCCCACACTCGCCGTCGACGGCAACCCGAGCACGTCCAGCACCCACCGCTCCGCGATCTCCTCGACCACCGCCGCGGCGGGGGAGGAGACGTACGAGAACGCGTTCTGGTCCCAGACCGCCGCGAGCATGTCCGCGCCTCGCGCCGCCGGCAGCGCCTGCCCCGTCACGAAGCCGAAGTAGCGCGGCCCGGCGCTCGCCACCAACCCGGCGTCGACCCCCGCGACGAGCTCGTCCAGCACCGCCGCCGCGTCCATCGGGTTCCTGCTGCAAGTCCCGCGCGAGCCCGGCGCGCAGCACCTCGGGCTCAACGGGTAGGCCCACCGGACGATCGTCCAGCCCGGCCAGATATGCGTCCGCGTGACGGAATACGGGGTCGAGCATGGCGTCTAAGTCTCCTAGACTGGTGAATCAGATGCACGCTCCGGAAAAGCTCTTGCTCGCCGCCCCGCGCGGCTACTGCGCCGGCGTCGACCGCGCCGTCCAGACGGTCGAACGCGCCCTCGAGCTGCACGGCGCGCCGGTGTACGTGCGCAAGGAGATCGTGCACAACAAGCACGTCGTGGAGAACCTCCGCGACCGTGGCGCGATCTTCGTCGACGAGCTCGACGACAGCATCCCCGAGGGCGCCATCACCGTCTTCTCCGCCCACGGCGTGTCGCCCGCCGTCCACGCGGACGCCGAGCGCCGCCAGCTCCAGACGATCGACGCGACCTGCCCGCTGGTGACCAAGGTCCACCGCGAGGCGATCAAGTTCGCGCAGGAGGGCTACACGATCGTCCTCATCGGCCACGCCGGCCACGAGGAGGTCGAGGGCACGATGGGCGAGGCGCCCGACCACATCGTGCTGATCGAATCCGAAGCGGACGTGGACACGCTCGAGGTCGAGGACGAGCGCAAACTCGCCTACATCAACCAGACGACGCTGTCGGTGGACGAGACCCGCGGCATCATCGCCCGTCTGCGCGAGAAGTTCCCGCACATCACGGGCCCGCGCACGGACGACATCTGTTACGCCACCACCAACCGCCAGGCCGCCGTCCGCCAGATGGCCGACAAGTGCGACCTGGTCCTGGTGATCGGCTCCAAGAACTCCTCGAACTCGAACCGCCTCGTGGATGTCGCGCGCGATCTCGGCACGCCGTCGTACCTGATCGACAACGCCAGCCAGATCGACGAAGCCTGGCTCACCGCGGACACGAAGATCGTCGGCATCTCCTCCGGCGCATCCGTCCCCGAGGAACTCGTCGAGAACCTCGTCGCGTTCTTCCGCGAGCGCGGCACCGAGGACGTGCAGGAGTTCGAAGTGCTGCGTGAAGACGTGCGCTTCATGCTGCCGAAGCAGATCCGGCAGGCCATGACGGCCGCCGCCGAAGCCTGAGCCGCCCTTGCGCACGCTGCTGCCAACCCTCGCCGCGATCGCCGTCGCGGCCGTGTTGGTGGTGCTCATCGACCCGCTGCGGATCGCGCTCTCGTACGCGCTGCACGGCGACATCGACGCGCTGCAGCTCCAGCTCCAGGACCTCGGCGTCGCCGGCGCGCTCGTGCTCGTCGCGATCATCCTCGTGCACGCGGTCGTGCTGTTCCCGGCCGAGATCCCGAACGCCGTCGCCGGCCTGGTCTACGGGTTCGCCCTCGCGCTGCCGCTGGTGCTGGCCGCGTGGGTGGCTTCCGGCCTGATCGCCTACGGCCTCGGCGCCTGGATCGGGCGGCCGCTGGCGGTGCGGATCGCGGGGGAGGAGCGGGTGGCGACCGCCGAGCACGTGATCGGCCGGGGCGGCGCGCCCGCGCTGCTGATGGCGCGCCTGATCCCGTTCGTGCCGTTCAGCCTCGTGGGCTACATCGCGGGCGCCGCCCGCGTGCCCGTCTGGCGCTACACGTGGACGTCGGCCGTCGGCGTGCTGCCGATCACCGCCGCCGCCACCTACCTCGGCCACGCCCTGGACGACTTCTCGCTCTCGGACCCGCTGGTGTGGGTCGCCGTCGGCACGCTGGTGATGCTGATCGTGCTGACGGCGACCTTCGCGCGGCGGATGCGCGGAGCCTCAAGCAGCTAGCAACGGCTCGCGCCGGCGCGGCCGGACGAGGAAGCCGCCGGCGATCAGGGCGGTGCCGGTGAGCACGCCCAGGCCGCCGGTGATCAGCAGGGCGGTGGCGACGGTGCCGACGATCGGGAGGTCCGCGCCGACGGCGACGTCGGCATCGACGTTCGCGGAGCCGTCCGCGTTCATCACCACGACCGACCAGTCGCCGTCGTCGACGTCCCACGTCAGGCGCTGCGGATCGGTGCCCTGCGTCTGCGCGACCCAGATGTCCTGGGCGGCGGGAGCGCCCGGCCGCGTGGTGCCACCGCTCGTGCGGTAGTCGGCGACGAACGGGTCGACCTCGACGTCGGTGAGCGTCGCGTGCGGGCTCGTGGCGAGGTAGCGCTGCACGTCACGCGAGCGGGCGACGCCGACGAACACCGGCTTGCCGCCACTGGCCTGCACGTCGAGACGCAGGTTGCCGGAGACGGAGCCGGGGATGTCGTCGTCGATGTCGAGGTTCTCGGTGGCGAGCGCGTACGTGTTGGTGGAGAACCGCTCGCTGTCGGTCATGTAGTAGCCGTCGGCGTCCTTGCGGTTGTCGAGCCAGGCGAAACCGGCGCCGGTGACCAGCACCAGCAGCGCGATCGACGCCAGGACGCCTCCGGTGATGATGGCCGCGAGGCGGCCACCGGTGGGGTTCGTGTTCATGCCTCGAAGGATCGCCGCGAGCGGCCCGCGTTTCGCACGCGCCAGCAGGCGTCCCGTACGTCTGGTTTGCCCTAGGTCACGCTGGAGATCGCCGCACCGAGCTCGTTCCGATCCACACCCGCCAGCTCCAGCGCGCGCGGCACGGTGCCGCGGTTCGGGCGCAGCGCGGCGAGCACCACGTGGCCCGCGGAGATCTGCTTGTCCCGGCGCTCGGCGGCGATCTTCAGCGCGCCCTCGAGCGTGACCTTGGCCGAGGTGGCGAAGCGCGGCTTGCTCGGGAACCGCGTGAAGTGCGGAGTGGTCGTCGCGGTCACGCCGACGGCGGCCAGGCTGCGCTCGGTCTCGGCGGTGAGGGCGGCCTCGAGGCGGTCGTAGTCGAGGCCGTGGCCGCGCAGGACGGTCGCCGCGGCGTCGTCGCGCCGCACGGCGGCCAGCAGCAGGTGCTCGGCCTCCACGGTGGTGGAGCCCAGCTCGTGCGCGAGGTCGACGGCCTCGGTGACGAGCTTGCCGGCGCCCTTCGTGAAGCGGTTGAACATCGTCATCGTCTCCTGAGCTCGACGCCCGCGGCGATCAGCCGCTTGGCGTGTTTCTTGTGGACGGCCTGACGCGTGACGCCGAGCGCCTCCGCGACCTCGGGCCAGCTCCAGCCGGTACGCATCGCGCGCTCGACCTCAGCGGCCTCGAGCTGCTCGGCGAGGCGCCGCAACGCGACGACGGCGGCGAGGCCGTCGGCCGGATCCTCGGGGGTGGCAAGGTCGATCATGGTGATAGCAACTCTAGTTGCCTAACCGCGATCTGTCAACTCGGGTTGCTACGGTTCTGGCTGTGCTCATCGCCCAGCTCAGCGACCCCCACATCCGGCTCGACGACGACGCCTCCCAGCCCGCGCTGGCGCGGGCCGCCGAGCGCGTCGCGGCCCTCAAGCCCGACGCGGTCCTGCTCACCGGCGACATCGCCGACACCGGCGACCCGGAGGAGTACGAGATCGCCACGCGCCTGCTCGCGCCGATCCAGGCACCCATCTACACCACCGCGGGCAACCATGACCGCTACGCCGAGCGCCAGCAGTACGTGGCCGAGGTCGGCAACGTCCGCGTGCTCGTGTGCGACACCTCGCAGCCCGGCCGCGACGACGGCGCGCTCGACGTCGAGTGGCTCGAGGCGCAGATCGTGCCCGCGGTGCCGCACATCATCGCCATGCACCACCCGCCGGTCCTCATGGGCCTGCAGTGGCTGGACGAGATCGGCCTACCGCGGCACGACCGCGCCGCGCTCGCGACGCTGCTCGACGCCAACCCGCAGGTCGTGCGCGTCGTCGCCGGCCACGTGCACAAGACCTCGACCGCCGCGCTCGGCGGCTGCACGGTCGTGACGTGTGCGGCGACGAACATCCAGGCCGCGCTGGACTTCGAGGCGCCGGGGATGAAGCTCGCCGAGGGCGAACCGCCGTCGTTCCTCGTGCACGCCTTCCTGGAGAGCGGTCACGTCATCACCCACGTGCAGCCCGTGTGAGCCAGGCGCGCAGCTCGTCGCCGTGCTCGTCGAGGCCGGGCGGGGCGTGGCGGATCGTCCGGCCGCTCGCCGTCCACGCGCAGCGGCGGGCGGATGACGGGCAGGCCGTCGACGTCCTCGACCGGCTCCATCCCCAGCTCGGAGGCCAGCGCGAACGCCTCGTCGACGCCGTTGATCGGCCCCACGGGCACCTGTGCCGCGCGCAGCACCTCGAGCCAGTGCTCGGCGGGCTGCTCCCGCAGCACGCCTTCGAAGGCCTCCATCAGCTCGTCCGCGTGCTCCACCCGCACCGCGTTGGAGGCGAAGCGCGCGTCGGCCGGCAGCTCGGGGAGCCCGAGCGCCTCGCACAGCCGCACGAAGATGCGCTCGTTGCCGACCGCGATCGCCAGCGGCCGGTCGGCGGTCGCGTACGTCTCGTAGGGGACGATGCTCGGGTGGCGGTTCCCGCGCCGCCGGCCGGTCACGCCCGCGGCCACCCAGGCCGTGCCCTGGTTGAGCAGGCACGTGAGCGCGGAGTCCATCAGCGACACCTCGACGTGGCGCCCGGCGCCGGTCCGGGCTCGCTCCACCAGCGCCGCTTGGATGCCGTTCGCGGCCAGCAACCCGCACACGAGGTCCACGACCGCCGTGCCGGCCTTCAGCGGCTGCCCGTCCGGCTCGCCCGTGACGGACATGAGCCCGCCCATGGCCTGGAGCAGGAAGTCGTAGCCGGGCATCCCGGCCGCTTCGGGGGAGCTGCCGAACGCGGTCACCGAGCAGGAGACGAGGCCCGGGTTGGTGCGGCGCACGTCGTCCGGGGCGAGGCCGAGCTCGCCGATCAGCCCGGGCCGGAACGACTCGATCATCACGTCGGCCCGCCGGGCCAGTTCCCGCGCGAGCGCGAGATCCTCCGGGTCCTTGAGATCGAGCGCGATCGAGCGCTTGTTGCGGTTGAGCCCGAGGTAGTAGGTCGAGACCCCGTCGCGCCACGGTGGCCCCCAGGCGCGCGTGTCGTCGCCACCGTCGGGGCGCTCGACCTTGATCACGTCCGCGCCGAGGTCGCCGAGCAGCATCGCGGCCAGCGGCCCGGCGAGCACCCGCGAGAAGTCGGCGACGAGGATTCCGTCCAGAGGCGCCATGGCGGGCACACTAGTGCAGGTGAAGACCCTCGTCGTCTCCGACCTGCACATCGGCCATCGCGACCGGGATCTCCTGCGCCGCCCTGACTTGCAGGAGCCGCTCCTGGAGGCCCTTGACGGCGTCGACCGCCTCGTGATCCTCGGCGATGGCGTCGAGCTGCGCGAAGCGTCACACCGCGACGCGGTCGAGGGTGCGATCCCGTTCTTCGCCGCGGTCGGCAAGCGGCTCGGGCCGGACAAGGCATTCGTGGTGCTCGCCGGCAACCATGACCACGGGCTCGTCGCGGGCTGGATCGACGCACGCCTGCAGACCGAGGCGGCCGGGTTCCTCGGGCTCGAGCAGCACTTCGAGGCCCACGGCCCGCTCGCCCGTGCCCTCGCGGAGGCGGCGCGGCCCGCGCGGCTGCAGTTCGCCTACCCCGGCCTCTGGCTGCGCGACGACGTCTACGCCTTCCACGGCCACTACGCGGACGCCCACGCCACCGTCCCGACCTTCGAGCGTCTCCTCGTCGGTGCGATGGCCAAATGGGTCACCACGCTCCCGGAGGAGCACGCGACGCCGGATGACTATGAGGCCGTGCTGTCGCCGCTGTACGCCTGGTTGCACGCGCTCACGCAGCGCACGGACCGCTCGATCGTCGTCACACGGCGGGGGCGCGTCATCTCGCTCGTATCGCGCACTCACGGTCGAGCGCTCGCCCCGCTCCCTCGCGCTGAAGACCGGCTATCGCGGCGCGGTACGGGCGCTCAATGCGCTGGGCCTCGGCCCACTGCAGTCGAACCTGTCACCGACCGCGCTGCGGCGCGGATACCTGTATGGGATCTCCGAAGTGATCCGGCGCCTCCAACCGGGCGCGGCGCACGTGATCTGGGGCCACTCGCACCGCTCCGGACCGTGGCCGACCGACGATCCTGCCGAGTGGCAGGTGAACGGCACGCGGATCCACAACACGGGCTCGTGGGTCTACCAGCCGCACTTCCTCACGCCCGAGGTGAACGGCTCGCCGTACTGGCCGGGAACGGCCGTGCTGGTCGAAGACGAAGGCCCGCCGCAGCTCCTGCGGCTGCTCGGCGACCGCGGCCACGACGAACTCAGGCCGCGAGGCCAGGGGTGAAGCAGGTGGCGTAGACCGC
Source organism: uncultured Solirubrobacteraceae bacterium (assembly GCA_963724195.1). Lineage (GTDB taxonomy): Bacteria > Actinomycetota > Thermoleophilia > Solirubrobacterales > Solirubrobacteraceae > Solirubrobacter. The sequence continues at coordinate 77,385 of CAVRTQ010000007.1, forward strand.
CACGCCTTCGGTGAGCTCGAAGACCAGTTCGCCGCGCGTGTGCCGGTCGTGGTGGATGAGCTCGATCGCGCCCGGTTCGGTGATCTCGAACTCGCGCCCGTTCACGCGGATGGCCCCGAAGCCGTCCACCACCGCCCACACGCCGCCGGCCTCGTACGGGCCGGAGTAGGGACCGGGCTGGTCCTCGGTCTGCGGCACGATCAGCGCGTCGTCGGCGTCCTCGGGCCGGACGGGCGGCACGACGGGGCCGGACACGCCGAGCAGCTCCTGGATCTCGCGCTCGGTCTCCGCGTAGGCGCCCTCGCCGTAGTGCATCGAGAACAGCGTGTGCTCGTCGGGCGTCCACAGGTAGCGCGCGGGCCACCCCTCGTTGCCGTAGAGGTCCCAGATCTCGAGGTCGGTGTCGATCACCACGGGCCACTCGATCTCGAGCCGCTCGACGGCACGGCGCACGTTGTCCTCGTCGCGGGCGGGCGGAAAGCCGCCGGTGTGGACGCCGATCACGCGCAGCCCGGCCTCGGCGTAACGCTCGTGCCAGGCTTTCAGATACGGCAGCGTGCGCAGGTTGTTGATGCGGCAGAAGTCCCAGAACTCGACCAGGACGGCCTTCCCGCGCTGCTGGTCCATACGTAATGTGGCCACGTTGCACCACGGCAGCTTAAGTGGGAACGGCGGGGTGCCGATACTGGCGTCAGAAGCGCGCATTTGCGATCCGCGACCGTAGCACCGAAACCTTTGGGTTTTTGACGTGTTGTTGGTAGGTCTGCGCTGCGGTGCGCCCCCGCGTCCGTGTCGCCCATGAACATCGTTCTCAAGAGGAGAGTTCCCCAGTTGCGCAAGTCCTTCCTCGTCGCCTCCGTTGCGACGTTCGCCCTCGGTACTGCCGGCATCGCCTACGCCCAGGACACCACCCCCAGCATCCAGGCCACGGGTAGCGGCTCGCCCACGAAGGCCGGCACCAAGTCCAAGCCCACGGCCGTCAACTTCAAGCTCGACGTCAAGAACAACGCTCTGGCGAAGACCACGGCGAAGTCGATCAAGATCACGTTCCCGAAGACCATGAAGGTCTCCACCAAGGGCCTCGATCAGTGCACCATCAGCGACGACGCGCTGATCCTGGACCGCAGCAAGTGCAAGAAGGCGTTCGCGGGCAAGGGCAAGGCCAGCGCCAACCTGAACCCGTTCTCGACGACGCCGTCGCCGCTGAAGTTCGACGTCCAGCCGATCGTCGGCAAGAACGATCTCCTGTTCCTGCTCTCGGGATCGGCCGACGCCGTCCTGCACGGCAAGATCAAGGGTCAGACGATGACGATCGTGATCACGCCCGAGCTCCAGCAGCCGGTGCCGAACGTCTACTCCGCGCTGAACGAGCTCTCCGCGACGATCAACAAGAAGAAGGGCAAGAACGCCCTCATCTCGTCCATCGGCTGCAAGGGCAAGAAGCACACGGTCGGCGTCGAAGTGGCCTACGCCGGTAACCCGAACCCGCCGGCGGCCGCGTCCGCCAAGGATTCGTTCGACATCAAGTGCTCCTGAGCCTCAGCTCAGTAGAAACTCCGTAGTGCCTCAACGGCCCCGCCACGTCGGCGGGGCCGTTGTCGTTCCTAGACTCGGCGCGTGCTCTTGTTCGCGCACGGGATCGTCGGCCGCGCCGACCTCCCGATCCCGGAGACGCTCTTTGCCGCCGCGGCCGCTTCCGTGCTCGTCGTGTCCTTCGTCGCGCTCGCGCTCGGCTGGTCGGAGCCGAAGCTGCGGGCGATGGAAGGCCGGCCCCTGTTCGGCATCCCGCGCCCCGTCGAGGTCGTGTGCGGCGCGCTCGGCGTCGCCGTCTTCTGCCTCGCCGTCTGGGCCGGCCTGTTCGGCACGGACACGCAGAGCCAGAACCTCGCCCCGACCGCGGTCTACGTCGGCTTCTGGGTCGGCATCCCGTGCCTGTCGCTGCTGTTCGGCGACGTGTTCCGGCTGTTCAGCCCGTGGCGGGCGCTCGGCCGCCTGACCGGCTGGGTCGCGGGTCGCTTCGGCGCGCTGCCGGAGCCGCTCGAGTACCCCGCGCGGGTCGGGCGGCTCCCGGCCGCGGCGTGGCTGTTCGCGTTCGCGATCTGCGAGTTGGCGTGGGCGCGGGGGACGCAGCCCGGGGCGCTCGCGATCCTGATGCTCGTCTACCTCGTCGTGATGCTCGTCGGGATGAGCCTCTACGGCGTGGAGCCGTGGGTGCGCAACGCGGACGCGTTCGGCGTGCTGTTCGGCCTGATCGGCTCGCTCTCACCGCTCGGCGACGGCCGCCTGCGGGTGCCGTTCTCCGCCGCCGCCCGGCTCGCGCCCGTGGTGGGGACGGCGTTGCTGCTGATGGTCGCCGTCGGCTCGACCGCGTTCGACGGGGCCAAGGAAGGCGCGCTGTTCAACGACATCGCCAAGGGCCTGCAGGACTTCTTCCGCGACCTCGGGCTGGGGATCGGGCTCTCGCTCGAGCTCGCGTTCGTGATCGGCTTGGCCGGCGCGGTGGCGATCGTCGCCGCCATCTACACGCTCGGCATGCGCGGGATGCGGCCGCCGGAGGGCACTTCGCGCCGCGAGCTCTCGCGCGCGTTCGCGCACACGCTGATCCCGATCGCCGCGGGCTACCTCGTCGCCCACTACTTCTCCTTGCTGGCGTACAACGGTCAGGACCTGTGGCGGTTGCTGAGTGACCCGCTCGGCGACGGCTCGGACTGGTTCGGCGGCGCCGGGCGCGACATCGACTACGGCGTCGTGAGCGCCACCGGCATCTGGTACGTGCAGGTCGGGGCGCTCGTCGTCGGCCACGTCGCGGCGCTCGTGCTCGCCCACGACCGGGCGCTCGAGCTCTACGGTTCCGCCCGCGCCGCGACCCGCTCGCAGGTTGTCATGCTGGGGTTGATGGTGGCGTTCACGTGTCTCGGGCTGTGGCTGTTGTCGGCGGCGCTGAACGCATGACCCTGCTGTTCGCGCATCCCGGCCACTGGGCGGCGCAGCTCCTGTACCTCGCGCCCGTGCTGGCGATGATCGGTGCCCTGCTGTGGGCGCGTTTCCGCGGACCGTCCGGGATTTCTGACGTCGACGACGAAGAAGACGTTTAGGGCGCTGGTCGCGCGGGAAGTCGCCCGGGCGAGATGCTGGGTCAGCTCGAAGAGGTCTTCGTCCTCTGGAGCGCCGCGCGCGCTGAGGCCAACGAGGCGTATGACGCCTGGTGTGAGGTCCCGGGCGCCGAGGCGTACGCCGTGTATCGTGCGGCCGAGGACCGCTCGGACGCGGCGGAGACCGAACTCGCGAACCTGACAGCCGGCGCGCTCATCCTCGTCTGAGGGTCCGAATCACAACCAGCTGGACCTTTCCTGCGTAGTTGCAGGTGTGTCCAATGGTCATTCGGGAATCCCCCTCACGCGATGAGCACCAGCGACCTGCGATCTCTCCTCGACGACGTGCCTGACACGCTCGAGATCGTGCTGCGTCGCGATCCCTCGTGGAGCCCCGACATGCAGGCCTGGCGCGACGCGGCCGAGGAAGCCTCCGAGGCGCTCGCCGCCTGGCGGCGCTCGCCGTCACGCGGCGCGTACAGCGCGTACCGCGCCGCGCAGGATCGCGAGGACGCGGCGCAGGACACGCTCGTTCAGACCCAGACGTCGCGCACCAGCGTCTCGTAGCCGCCGTCGGCTGAGGCCGCCTCCGCACGGGCTTCGTGGCCTGCCTCGCTGCGCTGCGTGAACACGAGCTTTCCCGGGCCCATGGATCGCCGGAACGCACGGGCGAACGCCTCAGCGCGTTGCTTGTTACGGGCGAGATCGGCAGGCACGGGATGCAATCGCTCGTCGAACGGCGGACGGCGCATGAGCACGCGCCCGAGCAGCCCGAGCGCGCCGCGGCGCGGGTCGGCGAGCGGACGCGAGACGAGGTAGCGCGGGTTGTCGGAGATGCTGACCAGCTCGTCCAGGGCGGTCGCGAACCGCTTCGCCTCCACGGCGGTGGCCTTGGCCAGCTCACAGCGCAGGTAGCCCGAGCTGCGCGGCTCGATCGTGAGGCTCGACGCGGCCTCCGGGCTCAGCTCGTCCAGCTCCCGGTAGGCCTCGATCACCGCGCGGGCGGACGCGTCCAGCGGGAGCACGAGCGGGAGCCGCTGCTTGGCCGCGGCGAGCCGGACGGCGGCCCAGGCCAGGCCGGCGGGCACGAGCGCGAGGCCGGCGAGCAGCGGCGGGGCGCTCGCCGCGACGCCGAGCACGCCGAACGCGGCGCCACCGCCGAGGCCGGTGCCGATCGGGACCCGCTGGGAGAGATGCAGCGTGCGTCCGGCCTTGGTCGCGCGCGGCGGCGCCGTGGCCGCGGGAGACCGGCTGCGCACCAGCAGGGTGGGGAGCTCCACGCCCCGGTAAGGCGTCCCGATCTGCCACAGCTCGCGGGCGCCGTCGCGGTCGGCCGCGCGCGCGAGCAGCTCGCGGTTGAGGTCGCGGAAGCGCTCGACGGGCGGCGGTCCGAACGGGCCGAGCTCCGGGTGCACGTGCGAGGGGCCCGCCTCCACCTGGCCGTCCTCGGCGGGCGCGAACAGGTTCAGGTGCTTGCGGACGAAGCGCTCGTAGTCCGCGTTGCCGCGCACGAGGTCGGGCGCGACGCAGACGATGTCCCAGTTCGACGCGACCTTCAGCGGATCGTGGCGATCCAGCCGCAGCGAGCGGCCGCGCATCTGCTGGACGGAGACGCCGGTGGTGGCGATCGTCATGTCGATCAGCACGTTCAGCGGCGGGCAGTTCCAGCCCTCGCCGAGCAGCGCGCGGGTCCCGACGAGCAGTTGCGTCGTGCCCTCCACGAACAGGCGCGTCGCCAGCTCCACCCACGCGCGGGGCATCCACTCGGCGCCCTGAGACTCGAGCGAGATGAGCAGGCCGTCGGGCTCGGCGTCCCATTCGGCGAGGTTGAAGTGGCCCTCGGCGGAGGCCTTGAGCGCTTCGAGCAGGACGTCGGCGTCGTTGGGGTGACAGCGCAGGCCGCGTCCGCTCACCAGCAACGGGCGCAGCGGGGCGACGCGGTCGTCGGCGGCCAGCGCGAGCAGCACGTGGCGGGCGGTGCCGGCGGCGGGGTCCAGGACGCCGGTGAGCGCGTCGTCGGGGCGCTGGGCGGCGAGCTCGGCGTCGCACAGGACGAGCCCGCGGAGGGCTTCGCCGCGGTGCTCGAGCTCGTGGGCGACGACGTCCACGAGCCCGAGCGCCTTGGCCTGCGAGCCGGTCAGCAGCCGGTCGACCTCGGACGTGCCGCGGCGGATGCCCTTGCGGGTGAGGTTGAACCCCAGCTCGCGCAGCGCGGCCGCGATCGCCTCGTAGCGGTCGGCGGCCTCGCGCGACGGATCGCCGGCGAGCCTGCGCAGCGCATAGTCCTCCAGCAGCACGAGCCAGTCGTCGAGGTCGGGCTGGCGGCGGTACTGCTCGCCGCGGGGCGCGCCGGGCGGGATCCGCAGGTCGGCCGAGAGCAGGAAGCGGATGCCGGCGCGGGCGAGCTTCGGGCTGCGCTTCTGGAACTCGGGCCAGCTCAGCTCCGTCTCGTCCTCGGCGGAGCGCCGGCGGTCGTGCAGGCGGCCGATCACCCACTCGGGGAAGTCGCCGTCGTGGAGGTTCGTGACCAGCTCGCGGAAGCGCGTGTCGTGCTCGGCGAGCCAGTCGCGTTCGACGGCCAGCGGCTCGGTGAGCAGCGCGAGCTCCTGGTAGGGCGCGAGGTGACCGTCGCGGACGACGGCCGGGGTGGGCACGGTGAAGTCGACGGGGCCGAGCAGCGCGTCGTAGAGCTCGGCCTCGGCTTCGGGGAGGCTGACCGGCGGCGTGGCGGTGAGGCCGATCACGTGCGCGTCCGCAGGCAGCTCCTGCAGCACGGCGCGAACCACGTAGCCCCAGAGGCTCGCCAGGTGGTGGCACTCGTCGAGCAGGACGACGCCGACGCCCATCTTCGCGAGCTGCTGCACCCGCGCGCGGGCGGTCTCGCTGAGCAGGTCCCGGAGCTCCACACCGGCGTGCTCGCCGCGCGCGACCTCCCGCTTGAGGGCGGCGCTGATGCGTGAGAGCTCGCGGGCGCGGCGGTTGGCGGCCTCGCCCTCGAAGGTCTCGCCCTCCCGCAGCGCCTCCTCCGGCGTCATGCCCGTGGCGGCGGCGCGTTCGTCCGCCCAGCGCGACTGCGCGAGCCGGCCGAGCAGGATCTCCGGGTCCTCCAGCTGGCACAGCGCCTGGTACGAGAGGCACGCGATCGGCTTGAGCGGATCCGCGCCGGCGATCTCGTTCGGGCGGTCGGTGAACGAGCCCACCGCGCGCGGCCACTGCTGCTGGATGCCCTGGTTGGGCGCCAGCACGAGCGCCCGTTTGCCGACCCGGCGGATCAGCTCCACACCGAGCAGCGTCTTGCCGCTGCCGGGCGGCGCGACGATGTGCGTGCGCGTGCTGCCGTGCTGACGGTCCTTCTCGAACGCGGCCAGCGCGGCGCGCTGATACGGCCGCCACTCCCCGAAGAACTGCAACTCGCGGAAGCGGCTCACAGTCGTCCGAGATCGTGGGCGAGGGCCTCCTGCGTCATGTGGTCAAAGGGGAAGCCGATCCGTTGCGTGCCGCCGGCATCGGCGAGGATCGTGTGCGCGGAGTGTTCCAGGTTCTTCCTGCTGAGGCTGGATCGCGAACGCCTCCCACACCGGCGCGAGCTCCTCGCGCGTGCCCATGAGGAACTCCATCCGGCCCGTCATGCCCTGCTTGAGCAGGAACGAGGCGGCCCGTTTGCGCGTGTCGTTGGCGGGATCGACGGAGATGCCGACGACCTTCACGTCCTCGCGGTCGAGGTCGTCGAGCGCGCCCTTGATCGTCTGCACCTGGGCCGGGCACACGTCCTCGCACGTCGAGTACACGAACGCGTAGACGATCGGCTGGCCTTTGAGGTCGGTGGACTTGACCTGCTTGCCGTCCTGGTCGGTGAGCGTGAAGTCGGGCACGGGCTGGCCGGGCGGGCGGATCGCGCCCGCCCACCCGTCGGCGCTCAGCTCGAGCCCGGTCGGGCCGTCATCCCCGCGCGAGGCGAGCGTCGCGCCGATGACGGCGGCGACGGCGCACAGCGAGAACGCGACGAGCACGAGGCGGAGGCGAGCCGGAAACACCGCCCCAAGGCTAGCCCCGCGGCGTCACGCGTACTCGTAGCGGCGGCGCGGCCAGTTCGGGTGCTCGCCGCCGCGGCCCAGCGGTGTGCGGTCGAGCAGCTGCCAGACGGTGTTCAGGACGTCGGTGCCGCGATCGAAGGTCGAGTACGTGTGGAAGACGGCGTCGCCTTCGCGGGCGAAGGAGCTCAGCCCGTGCATCTCGACCCCTTCGGGATACGGCGCTCCGGCCGCCGCGCCGAGATCCTCGTTGAACGTCGTCCGCCCGCACGAGACCCAGTCGAAGCTCCAGCCCATGCGCGCCTTGTAGGCCTCGATCGCGGCGACGGGCGCGCGGGAGATGGCCACGAACCCGACGTCCCGGTGGGGGAGGTGCTCGACGGCGCGGTCGAACGTGTCCCCCGTGTACGTGCAGCCCGGGCACGCCGCCTCCCAGTCCGGGCCCATCATCAGGTGGTAGACGAGCAGCTGCTCGTGCTCGCCGAACAGCTCGGGGAACGTGCGCTCGCCCTCGGTCGAGTCGAACACGTACGGCTCGGTCACCTCCACCCACGGCAGCTCCTGCCGCGCGCGGGCGAGCGCGTCGCTCGCGCGGGTCAGCTCCTTCTCGCGGTGCAGCAGGTCCTGGCGGGCGGCGAGCCATTCCTCGCGGGTTCCGGTCTTCATGCGCCGCTTTGACCGCGCTCGCGGCGGAGATTCATCGCGTGGAGTTCAGTTTCTTGAGGCGCTGCGCTCGTGGCCGTGTCCGGAACGGCTCACCGAGGGAGGGGGAGCTCGGTCGCGGTGGATTGGGCCGACCTCGTCCGATCGGACACGGCTCGATCACGACCGCGCTCCGCACAAAGGGGGTATGCCCGCTGAGTTGCCCTATGCGCAACTGAGCGGGCATACCCCTCTCCGCGCCGTGTTCGTTTCGCGAAATCCGCAGGAGGCCGGCGAGAGGCAAGGCGGATTCCCACGCCACGCGGAACCCAAGCGGCGAGATTGGAGTCTCGGCAGCGAAACGCCGCTCCTATTCCCCTCGATGAGCTGTTCTCAACCCAGGCGCGCACCCAACTCACACAAGCGCGAGACTGGCTCGGACGAAACCCGAACCACGCGTCTCGCGACGCCCGGCGCGCAAAGGAGTGGTGTCAGGCTTCGGTGAGACCGCGGCGAATGGCGTAGCGGACGAGTTCGACGCGGTCGCGCATGCCGAGCTTGCGCAGCAGGTTCGCGCGGTGGGACTCGACGGTCTTCTCGGCGAGGTGCAGCGTCTCGGCGATCTGCTTGTTGGTGAAGGCTTCGGAGATCAGCTTCAGCACTTCCTGCTCGCGCGGGGTCAACGGCTCCTCGGGGCCGCTCGACGAGTCGCTCATCCACTCGCGGACGATCGTGCGCTCGACGGCGTTGGTGAGGAACGCGTCGCCGCGGGACACCGCGCGGATGGCGTTCAGCAGGGCCTGGTCGACTTCGCGCTTGAGCACGTACCCGGAGGCGCCGGCCTTCAGGGCGTCGAAGACGTAGCGCTCGTCGTCGTGCATGGAGAGCGCGAGGACCTGCGTCTCGGGCAGGTGCGCGCGGATCTGCCGCGCGGCCTGCAGGCCGGTCATGCGGGGCATGGAGACGTCCAACACGCACAGGTCGGGCTTGGTGCGCAGCGCTTCCTCGAAGGCTTCGACACCGTCGCCGGCTTCAGCGACCACCTCCATGTCGGGTTGGCGGTCGATCAGCAGCTTCATGCCGCCCCGGACGATGCCGTGGTCGTCGGCGATCAGGATCCTCATGAGGCCCCCATGGTCAGTTCGATGGTTGTGCCCTCGCCGGGCGCGGAGAAGACGTTCAACCGCCCGCCGACGAGCAATGCGCGTTCGCGCATGCCGGACACGCCAAGGCGGCCGCCGGACTTGGTCTTCGGTGCAAAGCCGCAGCCGTCGTCACGCACCCGCAAGGTGGTGCGGCCGACGCTGGAGAGCTCGACGCGGACGGCGGAAGCGCCCGAGTGCTGGACGACGTTGGACAGCGACTCCTGCGCGACGCGGTAGAGCACGAGCTGCTCCTCGTCGGACAGCTCGGGCGTGTCGCCGTGCCGGTGGAAGGTGGTGCGGATGCCGGTGCGCTCGCCGAAGTTCGCCACCTGGGAGGCGAGCGCGGGGACGAGGCCGTGGTCATCGAGGGCCGTGGGGCGGAGGGTGCGCGCGAGGGTCAGCAGCTCCTCCATCGCCTGGGTCGCGAGCGTCTGGATCTCCTTGAGCTCGGAGCGCAGCCCGGGCGGGACGTCGAGCGCGGCGGCCTGGAGCCGGAGCAGGATCGCGGTGAGGGCCTGGTTGACTTCGTCGTGCAGGTCCTGGGCGATGCGGGCGCGCTCCTCTTCCTGGGCGCGGATGACGGCGCGGCCGCCCTCGATGCGCTCCTGCTCGATGCGGGCGAGCATCTTGTTGAAGCCGGCGGTCAGGCGCTCGACCTCGTACGGCGCCCGCGCGGGGGCGTGGGCGCGCTGGCCGGGCGCGCTCAGGTCGACGCGCTCCATCGTCGCCAGCAGCGCCTCGAGCGGCACGAGCCGGCGCTTGAGCAGCAGGGTGTTGACGAGCACGGCGCTGACGACGGCGACGCCGACGAGCAGCGCCCCGCGAACGTCGTCCGCGTCCAGCAGCGTGGAGATCAGCGCCGTGACCGCGACGAGCACCGCGTTGACGGCGAGGACCTGGTTCAAGAGGGAACGAGTGCGCACTGTCCGGTTCTCATCGGCAATCGCGCCCCGGGTCGTTACCCCATCCCGCCTTCGCGCGGCGCTATCCTTTTTGAAGCCTTGAATCCCGATCCGAATTCTCGAGGACGCGCATGAGTCCATCCGGTGCGGAAGTCATCCGCAAGATCCGCAGTGAGGTCGAAGAGGTCGATCCTTCCGACGTGAAGGCGACGCTCTCGAACGGCAACGGGATCGTCCTCCTGGACGTACGCGAGAGCGAGGAGTGGGACGCGGGGCACCTCCCGGGCGCCAAGCACGTCGCCCGCGGGTACCTGGAGTCGCGCGTCGAGGGCGCGATCGGCTCCGATCGCAGCCAGCGCGTGGTCATCTACTGCGCGTCGGGGCAGCGCAGCGCCCTGGCCGCGGACACGCTCAAGAACCTGCTCGGCTACGAGAACGTCGCGTCCATGAACGGCGGCATCACGCTGTGGAAGGACCGCGGCTACGAGGTCGAGAAGCCGGTCGTGCTGACCCGCGAGCAGCGTGATCGCTACTCGCGCCACCTGCTCGTGCCGGAGATCGGGCTCGAGGGCCAGACGAAGCTGCTCAACGCCAAGGTGCTGCTGCTCGGCGCCGGCGGCCTCGGCTCGCCGACCGCGCTGTACCTCGCGGCCGCCGGCGTCGGGACCCTGGGCGTCGTCGACGACGACGAGGTGGACCTCTCCAACCTCCAGCGCCAGGTCATCCACACCACGGACCGGATCGGGACGCCGAAGGTGGACTCCGCGGAGATCGCCATCAACGGCATCAACCCGGACGTGAACGTCGTCAAGTACCAGACGCGCCTCGACGCCTCCAACATCATGGAGATCATCGAGGGCTACGACGTGATCGTCGACGGCGTCGACAACTTCCCGACGCGCTACCTGCTCAACGACGCGACCGTGCGGCTGGACATCCCGGTCGTCAGCGCCTCCATCCTCGGGTTCGACGGGCAGTTGAGCGTGTTCGCCCCGCACGACGGCCCGTGCTATCGCTGCCTCTATCCCGTGCCGCCGCCGGCCGAGCTGGCTCCGTCCTGCGGCGCCAACGGCGTCCTGGGCGTGCTGCCGGGCACGATGGGCCTGCTGCAGGCGACCGAGGTCGTCAAGCTGATCGTGGGCGCGGGCGAGCCGTTGATCGGCCGTCTGCTGCTCTACGAAGCGCTCGGCGCGACGTTCACCGAGCTCAAGGTCCGGCGCGACCCGGAGTGCCCGATCTGCTCGATCGACCCGTCGGAGATCGACGAGTCGCAGATGGGCGTCTTCCCCGATTACGAGGCCTTCTGCGCCGCGGCGGGCTAGGGTGATCTGACAGCTATGGCCAAGATCAAGATCCCACCGGTTCTCCGTCCCTCCGTCGGGGGCGAGAAGGAAGTCCAGGCGGACGGCGGCGACGTCGGCGCGGTCCTGCGCGCGCTCGCGGAGCAGCACCCCGCGACCCAGCAGCAGCTCTTCGGCGCCGACGGTTCCCTGAACCGCTACGTCAACGTGTATCTGAACGATGAGGACGTGCGCGTGCTCGACGGGCTCGACACCTCCGTGGGCGAGTCCGACACGCTCGTGATCCTGCCGGCCATGGCCGGCGGCTGCGCATAAATAGGGCGGAGTCGAGTACCTTCGCGGCCGTGGCAACGGCATCGCTACGGCCGCTGAGCATCGGGGAGATCCTCGATGCGGCCCTGAAAGTCGTCATCCGGCACTGGAAGCCGCTGATGCTGGCTGTCATCGTGCCGATCCTCCCGCTGACGATCCTGTCGGTGCTGCTGACGGCGTCGCTGGAGACCGACATCTCGCAGTTCGAGACGTCGGGTGACCCGTCGGACATCGAGGCGTCGTTCTGGGTCTCGGCCGGGCTCGGGTCGCTCGTCAGCTACCTCACGACGTTCATCGTCCAGGCGGTCTGCTTCAAGGCCGTCGCGGACGCGTGGCTGGGCGCTGAGCCGTCCGCCGGCCGGTCATGGCGGTTCGCGTTGCAGCGCACGTTCGCGCTGGTCGCGATGGTGATCGCTGATGCTGGTGACGTTCCTGCTCGGCCTGATCGCGTGCGGCATCCCGACGATCTGGCTCTCCGTCATGTGGTCGGTCGCGACCGCCGCGCTGCTGTTCGAGCGCCTCGGGCCGATCAAGGCGCTGGGCCGGAGCTTCGAGCTGATCAAGCGGCGCTTCTGGGCGACCTTGCTGCTGCTGATCATCACGACCCTGCTGACGTTCTTCGTCACCGCGGTCGTCCAGGGCATCCCGTCCGGGCTCGCGACCGTCTTCGCGCCCGACAACGAGATCGCCACCGCGGTCACCGACATCATCTTCGGCACGATCGGCAGCGCGATGGTCCTGCCGATCAGCGCGGCCGTCTTCGCGATCCTCTACTTCGACCAGCGCGTCCGCAAGGAAGGCTTCGACGTCCAGCTGCTCGCGGAGGGCATCGGCGCCGCCTACGACCCGAACGCCCCGATCCCGGCCCCGCTGCGCCCGCACCCGAACGCCGCGCCCCCGCAGGGCTGGCAGCCCCAGCAGCCACCGCCGGGCTACTGGCAGCCGCCGCCCCCGCCGGGTTGGCAGCCCCCGCCGCAGCAGTACGGCGGTGGCTGGAGCGCGCCCGCGCACGACGCGCCGCCGCTCCGCTGGGGCCCGGCCGCCGGCCCGCCCCAGGACGAGCGCCCGCCCGAAGCGTCGCCGTGGATGGCCCCTGGCCCACCCGCGAGTGGTGACTGGGCGCCTCCGGCCGGCTCCGCGCCGACCGATCACCGGTGGGGCCCGCGCGAAGACGCGCCCGCGGATGGCGAGCCGCCGCCGCCCACGGACGGGCCCGGTTCGCCGGGCGGCGAGACGCCCGCCGGCGACGATCGCTGGGCGCCCGCGCCCGCCGCCGACTCGCCGTCCGCTCCCACCGGTGACGACTCGCCGCCCGCGTGGGGCACGCCGCCGTCCGCCGGTGGCGACGACGCGCCGACCGCGCCCGTCGGTGACGACTCGCCGCCCGCGTGGGGCACGCCGCCGTCCGCCGGTGACGACGACTCGCCGTCCGCGCCCGTCGGCTGACGACTCGCCGTCCGCGCCCGCCGGTGACGACTCGCCGTCCGCGCCCGACGACGCTCCGCCGGCCCCTCGGTGGGGTCCGTCTTCCCCCTTCGGCGACTCCCCCTGGGAGGACAAGCCCGACGAGGACGACAAGCGCAAGAAGCGCGGCGACGACTGGCAGCTGCCCGAAGAACCGCGCGGACCGGGCGGACTGTGAGGCGCGCCCGCGCAGCGGGCGTCGTGCTGTTGCTGGCGGTGAGCCTCGTCGCGCCGGGCATCGCCCACGCGACCGAGGTGAGCGCGACCGAGCTGCGCGAGCTCGCCCAGCAGGCTGCCGACTCGTCGCAGGCGCTCGAAGACCTGCGCGCGGTGACGTCCGTCGAGGGGCAGCCGGTGGACATCGACGCGGCGCTCGAAGGCGCGCGCGGTGACGAGCTCGACCAGCGGCTCCAGGCGCTCGCCGACGAGCCCGCGCCACGCGGCGAGCTCAGCAACCCGCGCACCGACGCGCGCGAGATCCTCGAGCAGGACCGGTTCCACGGCAACGAGGTGCCCGGGCCGTTCCGCGGCATCCTCGATCGCCTCAAGGACCTCGTCCCGCGCGGCATCCTCGACCGGCTCGACGACCTCATCCCGGGCGGCCGGAGCGTCGTCTGGATCGTGCTCGGGACGCTGCTGTTCGTGGCCGGGTACCTGATCGCGCGGCTGTTCCTCTCGCGCCGGATCAAGCACTCCGAGGCCACCGCGATGGCACTCACGCCCGCCGAGCTGGACCCCAAGACGCTCGAGCGCCAGGCCGACGCGGCGGAGGCCTCCGGTGACCTCGAGGCCGCGCTGCGGCTGCGGTTCCGCGCGGGCCTGCTGCGGCTGGACCGGCGCGGCGCGATCGAGTTCCGCCCGTCGATCTCCACCCACGAGGTCCGGCGCGCGGTGCGCTCGGAGGACTTCGACGCCCTCGCGGCGACGTTCGACGACGTCGTCTACGGCGGTCGTGAGCCGGAAAGCGCTGACGTCAAGGAGGCCCGTGAGCGCTGGCCCGAGGTGGTCAAGTGAGGCGCGGCGTCCTGATCGGGCTCGGCCTGGTGGGCGCGTTCATCGCGCTGCTGATCGCGATCGACCGGCTCTCGCCCGCGCCGGAAGGCCCGCCGTCGTCCTCGTACGCCACCTCGCCGCGGGGCACGGCCGCCTACGCCTCGCTGCTCGAGCGCGCCGGGATCACGGTCCGCCGGCTCAGAACGCCGATCGCCGACCGCGCCCCACGCGACGGCGAGACGCTCGTGATCCTCGACCCGCAGGTGATGGAGCCGAAAGAGGCCGAGGCCGTCCGCGACTGGGTCATGGGTGGTGGCCGGCTCGTGGTCGGATCGAGCGGCGAGCCCGCGTGGCTGGACCAGCTCCTGGACGAGCCGCCGACCTGGACCCCCGCCGGACGACACCACCAGCAACCGGTCGTCCCGCTCACGGGCGTGAAGGCGGTCGAGGCCCGCGACGGCGCCGAGCTCGACGACCTCGGCGGGCTGCTGCCGCTGCTGGACCCGCCGGTCGCCGCGCGTACCCGCCTGGGCGAGGGTGAGCTGATCGTGCTCGCGGACACGTCGCCGCTGAGCAACGAAGGGCTCGGCGCGGCCGACAACGCGGCGTTCGGCGTCGCGCTGGCCGGGGGCACGCCCGTCGCGTTCCTGGAGACCGTGCACGGCTACGGTGTCAGCCGCGGCTTCGGCGGCCTGCCGACCGAGGTCAAGTGGACGCTGCTCGGCCTGCTGCTCACCTCGCTCGTCGCGGTGTGGGCGGCCGGGAGGCGCTTCGGCCCGCCCGAGGACCCGGACACGGATCCGCCGCCGCCGCGCGTGGAATACGTCGAGGCCCTCGCGGGCTCGCTCGCCCGCACCAAACCCGACAAGGAGAAGTCGTGAAGGAGCTGCACGCCCGGGTCGCCGGGGAGATCCGGAAGGTCGTCGTCGGCCACGACGAGGCGCTCGAGGACATGCTCGTCGCGCTCGCCCTCGGCGGCCACGTCCTGCTCGAGGGCGTGCCCGGCGTGGCCAAGACGCTGCTCGCCAGCGCCACCGCCCGCGCACTCGAGATGGACTTCCGCCGCCTGCAGTTCACCCCCGACATGCTCCCGAGCGACGTCACGGGCACGATGGCCCTGCGCGCCGGCGACCTCGTCTTCCGCCCCGGCCCGATCTTCGCCGGCGTCGTGCTCGCCGACGAGATCAACCGCACCCCGCCCAAGACCCAGGCCGCGCTGCTGGAGGCGATGCAGGAGGGCCAGGTCACCATCGACGGCGAGTCGCACCCGCTCCCGGACCCGTTCCTCGTCCTCGCCACCCAGAACCCGGTCGAGTACGAGGGCACCTACCCGCTGCCCGAGGCCCAGCGCGACCGGTTCCTCGTGCACGTCGCGCTCGGCTACCCCGAGGCCGACGAGGAGCGCGCGATGCTCCGCCTCAACCGCCGCGGCCTCACCCCGACCGGCCTCGACGACATCCGGCCCGTCGCGACCGCCGAGGACCTCCGCGCCGCCCGCGCCGAGGTCGACGCCACCGAGGTCCACGACGAGGTCATCAACTACGTCGTCGCGATCACGCGCCGCACCCGCGAGCTCCCGAGCGTGTCCCTCGGCGCGAGCCCCCGCGCCGCCGTGCACCTCCTCGGCGCCGCGAAGGCCGCCGCCCGCCTGGCCGGCCGCGCCTACGTCACCCCGGACGACGTCGCCCGCATGGCCGCCCCGGTTCTCCGCCACCGGATCGTCCTCACCCCGGAGGCCGAACTCGAGCGCGCCACGCCCATGGGCGCCATCCGCGCCGCCCTCGAGGACGTCCCGGTGCCCCGATGACGAGAGGTGAGGTCGGAAAGGTCCGCTGGGCGAACGTTTCCGACCGCACCCCGCACCGCCGACCGGGAGGTGAGGTCGGAAAACTTCCTCACAGGCAGCTTTCCGACCGCACCCACGCCACGCCGCCGGGGGTGAGGTCGCAAAGTGTCCTGACAGGACACTTTCCCACCGCACCCGCGCCGCCCGCGTGGAGGGTGCGGTCGAAACCTTGTTCCCACGACAAGTTTCCGACCGCACCCCTGCGGCGGCGCGGCGACGCGCGGCTACGCCCCCGCCGCGCGGTTGGCGTCCCCACTCCCTTACCAGCGGGTTTTTCCGTTGAGCCCTGCCCCGCGCGCCGTCGCAGCCCTGGCCGTCCTGGCCCTCTCCGCGCTGCTCATCCCGATCGAGGCGGTGGCGCTCCTGACGGTGGCGCTCGTCGCGGCCGTCGCGGTCGACGCCCGCGCGGCGCGCCGACGCCCCGAAGTCGAACCGAGAAGCCCCCGAGGTGATGAGCCGCGGCATCCCCGCGCCGCTCAAGATCACCGCCACGCCGGCGGCCGGCGGCACGGTCATCACCCGCCAGCCGGTCCCGCCGAACCTCCGCATCGAGCCGGACACCATCACCGCCCTGCGCCGCGGCCGACACACCCTCCCCGCGGTGGCATCCAGATCAACCGGCCCGCTGAAACTCGCCCGCTGGGACCACAAGGCCACGGACACCGCCGAGATCCGCGTCTTCCCCGACCTGCACACCGCACGCCGACTGGCCTTCGCCGTCGCCAGAGGCCGCTTCCGCGACCAGGGCAACGTCGCCCGCGGTCCGCTGGGCCTCGGCACCGAGTTCGAGCTCATCCGCGAGTACTCGCCCGACGACGACGTCCGCCAGGTCAACTGGCGCGCGACCGCCCGGATGGGGCGGCCGATGAGCAACCAGTACCGGCTCGAGCAGGACCGCGACCTGATCCTGCTGATCGACGCCGGCCGGCTCTCCAGGGCCCCGCTGCAGAGCGCGACGATCCTCGACGCCGAGCTCGACGCCGCGTCCGCGCTCGCGTTCGTCGCCGACGAGCTCGGCGACCGTACCGGCGCGGTGGCGTTCGACGACGACGTGCGCGTCGCGCTCACCCCGCAGCGGCGCGGCGGCCAGACCGTCGTGCGCGCGCTCTACGACCTCGAGGCGTCCACCGCGGATTCGGACTTCGAGCTCGCGTTCCGGCGCGCGGAAGGCAGCAAACGCGCGCTCGTCGTCGTCCTCTGCGACCTGCTCGAGGAGGCGGCCGCGCGGCCGCTCGTCCGAGCCGTCCCGGTGCTCACCCGCCGCCACGCCGTGGTCGTGGCCAGCCCGTCGGACCCCGTCTTGGAGGCGCTCGCCAAGGGCGGGGGCGACCGGCTCACCGACGCACGGGCGACCGTCGCCGGCGACGTCCTGCAGGCGCGGGCGCGCGCCGCGGCTCAGGTCCGCGCGGCGGGCGCGCGCGTCATCGAAGCGCCGCCGGACCGGCTACCGGCAACGCTCGTCGCGACCTACCTGCGCGCGAAGTCGCGCGCGATCCTCTGAACGAACACCAACCCCCAGAACAGGGCCATCAGCGAGAAGCCGAGCCCGGCCTGGAACCACACGGGCAGCTCGGGACCCGTCGCGAAGCCTTCCAGCACGCCGCACAGCACGAGCCACGGCACCGTGCCCGCGGCCATCTCCACGGCCGGGATCGCCTCGCGCCGCAAGGACGTCCCGCGGCGCAGCACGCCCGGCCGGATCAGCGCCCAGCCCATCCGCAGCCCCGCGATCCCGCCCACGACGATGCACGAGATCTCCAGCGGCCCGTGGGAGGAGATGAGCCGCAGGAACGCGACGCCGTTGCCGGCGCCGATCGCGAGCCCCGCGATCACGCCCAGGATGAGCCCGTTGAACACGAGCGCGTAGACCGTCAGGAGCCCGAACGTGATGCCTCCGGCGAACGCCAGCAGCGTCACCTGGATGTTGTTGAACATCACCTGCGCGGAGAACGCGGACGCCTCCGAGGCGTCGTAGTCGCGCCCCTCGACGGGCGGGTCCGCCGCGCCCTGGAACTCGGCGGGCATCAGGCCCGCGGCGGTCGGCGAATCCACCATGCCCCACACGAACCCGAGCAGCGCCGGCACCATCAGCAGCGCCCACGCCGCGAAGACCAACCACGGCCGCTCGGCCAGCCGCACCCAGTAGCCACGGGCGAGGAAGTGCCACACGGACTGCCGCCGCTCCGAGCGCCCGTAGACCGCCGCCCGGCCGCGCAGCACGAGCGGTTCGAGCCGCCCCAGGAGCGGGTCCCCGGGAAAGCGCCGACGGGCGAACGCGAGGTCCGCCGCCGCCGCGCGGTAGAGCTCGCCCAGCCGCCGCACCCCGGCCGCGCCGAGCCGCTCCGGCTTGTCGCGCGCCTGCCGCAGCGCCGCGTCGAGCTCGCCCCAACTGGCGGCTCGGTCCGCTTCGAAGCGATCAGCGCTCATCATGTGGGGATGGAGTATGAGGATCGCCGGGAGATCGCCACGCCGGAAGGCGTGCAGCTCGCGCTGCCGCTCGCCGGCATCGGCACGCGCTTCATGTCGACGATGATCGACCTCACGCTCTGCCTGTCGGTCGGCTTGATCATCGTCCTGTTCGCCGCTGCCGTCGGTGGCGCCGTCGCCGCGGCGATCGCGTCCGCGGCCGTCTTCCTGGTCCTGTACGTCGGCTACCACGTGGTGTTCGAGGTCGCGGGCGGCGGGCGCACGCTCGGCCGCCGCGCGGCGGGACTGCGCGTGGTGACCGACAACGGCTCGCCCGTCGGCCTGCGCGCGAGCCTCATCCGCAACGTCCTGCGCCTCGTCGACGGGCTCCCGCTCTTCTACCTGCCGGGGCTGATCTCGATCCTCGCCACCAAGAACAACCAGCGCCTGGGCGACCTGGCGGCGGGCACGCTCGTCGTCCGTGATTCCCACGCGCCGCGGTACGAGCCGCCGCGCGCCCAGGTCCCCCCGGCGCAGTTCGCGAGCTGGGATGTCGCCGGCCTCGGTGACGCGGAGGTCGCCGCCGTGCGCACGTTCCTCGATCGCCGCCACACGCTCGCGCCCGGAGCGCGGGCCGCGCTCGCCGCCGATCTCGCCGGCAAGCTGCGTTCACGTGTCCCCGGCGTGCGTCCCGGGCTGCACGACGAGCAGTTCCTGGAGTACCTCGCGGCCGCAAAGTCCGGGCCCAAGCACCCCCCGTCGGGGGGGCTGCTCCACCTTACGGTTGATTATCTCCGTCCACTGCGCTCAAATGAAACCGCTTCCATGCCCCCAGGTCGCGCCGGTTCCCTCGAAAGCCTCCGCCGTCTCAACCGCTTGCGCGTCATTCGCGCCTTGCGTGACGAGGGCCAGATCTCGCGCGCCGAGATCGCTCGCCGCACCGGTCTGAGCCGCTCGACCGTCTCCAGCCTGGTCGCCGACCTGCAGTCCGACGGGCTCGTGGTCGAGCGCGCGGAGCCCGGTCACGCGCACGGCGCGCAGGGCGGCCGGCCGCCGATCCTGCTCAGCTTCGACGCGAGCGCGGGCGCCGCGGTCGGCGTGGACTTCGGCCACAGCCACCTCCGCGTCGCCGTGTCCGATCTGGCGAGCACCATCCTCGCCGAGCGCACCCGCCCGCTGGACACCGATCACGACGCCTACGAAGGCCTCGAGATGGCCGCTGAGCTCGTGGTCGAGACGCTGGCCGAAGCCGGCGTGGCACGCGAGGCCGTGATCGGCGCCGGCATGGGCCTCCCGGGCCCGGTCGATCAAGGCGACGGCACCGTGCACTCGTCCGCGATCCTGCCGGGCTGGATCGGCATGACGGTCGCGTCCGAGCTGCAGAAGCGGCTCGAGTTCCCGGTGATGGTCGACAACGACGCGAACCTCGGCGCGCTCGCCGAGGCGGCGTTCGGCGCCGGCCGCGACGCCACCGACCTCGTCTACCTGAAGGTGTCGAGCGGCATCGGCGCCGGCCTCATCCTCAACGGCCGCCTGTATCGCGGCAGCGCCGGGCTGGCGGGGGAGCTGGGCCACGTGCTCGTCGACCCCGAGGGCATCGTCTGCCGCTGCGGCAACCGCGGCTGCCTGGAGACCGTCGCGGCCACCGGCGCGCTCGTGGATCGCCTGCGCGGCTCCCACGGCGACAACTTCACGATGGAGGCGATGCTGGATGCCGCCAACGCCGGCGACCCCGCCGCGCGCCGCGTGATCGCGGACGCCGGCCGCGCGCTCGGCACCGTCGCCGCCAGCCTGCTGAACCTGCTCAACCCCGAGATGCTCGTCGTCGGCGGGCACCTCGCGTCTGCCGGGGACCTTCTGCTCGACGGCATGCGCGAGTCCGTCGCGCGCGCCGCGCTGCCGGAAACCTCACGCGGCGCACAGCTCGTCGCGGGCGTGCTCGGCGAGCGCGCCCACGTGCTCGGCGCCCTCGCGCTGGTCGTATCCGAGGCGGATCGGGCCCTGCCCACCCGCCTCGCGTTGGCCGGGTAAAAACAGCAACGAACTAATCGAACGTTGCGGTCCGATAGTTTCGTGTGTAAGTTCCCTCGCCGATGGAACGGACTTCACGCCGGGATGCTCGGGCGCGGGTCGTCGGGGTCCTGGCCGAGGCCGGGGCCGTGTCGCGCGCGGATCTCGCGCGCCGTGCGGCGCTTGCCCCCTCGACGGTCTCCGCCGTGGTCAGCGACCTGCAGGCTGCAGGGCTCGTCGTCGAGCCCGCCGAGCCTGTGCACCCGCCCGAGCGCGGGACGGTCGGTCGTCCGCCGGTGCTGATCGCGCTGCACCGCAAGGCGGGCGTGGTCGCCGGCGTGGACTTCGGCAAGACCCACCTGCGGGTGGCGATCTCCGATCTCAGCCACCAGCTGTTGGCCGAGCGTCACCGCCCGCTGGACGCCGATCTGCCCGCCCGCGAAGCGATCGCGCTCACCCGGACGATGTTTCACGAGGCGCTCGAGGAAGCCGAGGTCCGTGGCGCTGAGCTGGTCGGCGTGGGGATGGGCCTGCCGGGTCCCGTGCACCGTCCGAGCGGGCAGCTCGGCAACTCGACGATCCTGCCGGGCTGGGTCGGGATTCACGCCGCGGACGCGGTCTCCGCGGCCCTCGGCCATCGCGTCGAGGTCGAGAACGACGCCAACCTGGGCGCGCTCGGCGAGTGGATGTGGGGCTCGGGCCGCGGCGTGGACCACATGGCGTACGTGAAGGCCGCGACCGGCATCGGCGCCGGGTTCATCGTCAATGGCCAGCCCTACGTCGGCGCGGGCGGCACCGCGGGGGAGATCGGGCACACCGTCGTCGACCCCGGCGGCCCGATCTGCCGCTGCGGGAACCGCGGCTGCCTGGAGACGCTCGCGGGCGCTCCGGCCGTGCTCGGGTCGTTAAGAGATGTTCACGGGGAGGCGCTGACGCTGCAGGACGCGGTCGCGCTCGCCCTCGGTGGCGACGCGGGTTGCGCCCGGGCGATCGCGGACGCCGGCACCGCGATCGGGACCGCCGTCGCGACGCTCTGCAACCTCTTCAATCCGCGCAGGGTCGTGGTCGGCGGCGATCTCGGGCAGGCCGGCGAGCTGCTGCTCGACCCACTGCGTGAGAGCGTGAGGCGAGGTGCGATCCGCTCCGCCGCGGACGACGTCGACGTCGTCCAGGGCGAACTGGGGGAGCGGACAGAAGTTCTAGGTGCGGTGGCGCTCGTCCTCGGTCGAGTCGTGGCTTGACACTTGTACATTTGGGTGGAGATACTTCGAATTCGCAGATAGTCGCCAGTCTGCGGTTCCATCTGGAGAAGGGGAGACCTATATGAAGTTCCGTGCCCTCGGGGCAGTCGCCGTCGCAGCGACCCTTGCGTTCACCGTTGCCGCCTGCGGTGACGACGAACCCACCACTTCCGGCGGAGGTGGTGGCGGTGAGGCAACGCAAGAGGCCACCAAGGCCAAGGTCGGCGTGATCCTGCCGGACGCCGCTTCCTCGGCGCGCTGGGAGACAGCGGACCGTAAGTACCTCGGCGAAGCCTTCGAGGCCGCTGGGGTGGAGTCCGACATTCAGAACGCGAACGGCGACAAGGCCAAGTTCGCGACGATCGCCGATCAGATGCTCAACGCCGGCGCGAACGTGCTGTTGATCGTCAACCTCGACAGCCCGAGCGCGGCCGCGGTGATCAGCAAGGCCAAGCAGCAGGGCGTGCCGGTCATCGACTATGACCGCCTCACGCTCGGTGGCGGCGCCTCGTACTACGTGTCCTTTGACAACGTGGCCGTCGGCACCGCGATCGGCTCCGGCCTGGTGAAGTGCATGCAGGACGGCGGCAAGACCTCCGGCCCGGTGGCGCTGCTCAACGGCTCGCCGACCGACAACAACGCGACCCTGTTCAAGCAGGGCTACGAGAAGGAGATCACCGGGGCGGGCTACACGGTCGCCGACGATCAGAGCGTCCCGGACTGGGACAACACGAAGGCCGGCACGATCTTCGAGCAGATGTTCACGAAGGCCAAGGGCGATTTCGTGGGTGTCGCGGCCGCCAATGACGGCCTCGGCGGCGCCGTGGCTGCGGTCCTCAAGCGCGAAGGCGCGAGCGAGGACATCCCGACCACCGGTCAGGACGCCACCGACGAGGGCCTGCAGCGTGTGCTGCTCGGCACCCAGTGCGTGACCGTCTACAAGGCGATCAAGAAGGAGGCCGACGCGGCCGCCCAGCTCGCGATCGCGCTGGCCAAGGGCGACACGGCCGGCTGCCGACAAGCTGGCCACGGGCCAGGTGGAGGACACCGAGACGGGCGAGCAGGTCAAGTCGGTGCTGCTGGAGCCGCAGCAGATCACCAAGGAGAACGTGAAGGACGTCGTCGCCGACGGCTTCACCACCGCGGACAAGATCTGCACCAACGAGGCCCTGAAGAAGGCCTGCGAAGAGAACGGCGTCAGCGGATGAGCGAGGCCGTCGAGGGACAGCAGCGGGCCCCGCTGCTGTCCCTGCGCGGGATCAACAAGAGCTTCGGCGCCGTGCACGTCCTGCGGGACGTGGACTTCGACGTGCGGCCAGGTGAGGTGACTGCGCTGGTCGGCGACAACGGCGCCGGCAAGAGCACGCTGATCAAGTGCATCGCGGGGATCCATCCCTTCGACGACGGCGAGATTCTGTTCGAGGGCCAGCCCGTGACGATTCACGGGCCGAAGGAAGCGAACGCGCTCGGGATCGAGATCGTCTATCAGGACCTGGCCCTGTGCGACAACCTCGATGTCGTCCACAACATGTTCCTCGGGCGTGAGCTGCAGTCGGGGCTCACGCTCAACGAGACCGAGATGGAGAAGCGGGCGGGCGAGACGCTGAAGTCGCTGTCCGTCCGCACGCTCCGCTCGCTGCGTCAGAACGTCTCCAGCTTGTCCGGCGGTCAGCGCCAGACGGTGGCGATCGCTCGCGCGGTGCTGTGGAACTCCAAGCTCGTCATTCTCGACGAGCCGACCGCCGCCCTGGGCGTGGCGCAGACCGAGCAGGTGCTGAACCTCGTCCGCCGCTTGGCGGACAACGGGCTCGGCGTCGTGCTCATCACGCACAACATGAACGACGTCATGCAGGTCGCCGACTCGATAGCGACGCTGTTCCTGGGCCAGATGGCGGCGCAGGTGCGCAAGACGGACGTCAACAACACGCAGGTGATCGAGCTGATCACCGCGGGCCGCTCCGGCGAGCTCGGGCTCCAGCCGCGTGAGGCCGCCGAGGCGGGTGTCGCGTGAGCACCCCGACGCAGGATCCCGCGGCGCAGGTGTCGCAGTTCGACCTCGAGACGCTGCCCGGTCAGGGCGGCATCGGCGAGGCCGCGAGCGCCTACCGCGACCGCATCAAGGGCGGCGACCTGGGCGCGCTGCCGGCGCTGCTCGGCGTCGTGGTGCTGGTGATCGTGTTCGGCGTCATGGAGCCGGACTCGTTTTTGACCGAGCAGAACTTCGCCAACCTGCTCAACCAGGGCGCGGCGATCATGGTCCTCGCGATGGGGCTGGTGTTCGTCCTGCTGTTGGGCGAGATCGACCTCTCGGCCGGCTTCACCGCCGGCACGGGCGCCGCCATCCTGGGTGTGACGCTGACCGAGCACAACTGGGCGTGGCCGCTCGCGGTCGCCGCCTCGTTGATCACGGGTGTGGCGATCGGCTTCGCCATCGCGTTGCTGGTGGCGCGGCTCGGCATCCCGTCGTTCGTCGTGTCCTTGGCCTTCTTCCTGGGCCTGCAGGGCGCGATGTTGCTGATCATCGGCGAGGGCGGGACGATCCCGATCCGCAACGAGGCGATCCTGGCGGTGATGAACAAGAACATGCCGGTGGCGCTGGGTTGGCTGCTGGCCCTGATCATCATCGCGGGCTTCGCGTTCTCGCAGTTCTGGGCGAGGCGCACGCGCAAGAACGCCGGTTTGCCGGTGACGGCGATGTCGGTGCTGGGCGCCAAGGTGCTCGGGCTGGCGGTCGTGGTGGTCGTGTTCGTGTTCTTGCTCAGCCAGGAGCGCCAGCGCCCGAACGCGCCGATCGTCATCCAGGGCGTGCCGTGGGTGGTGCCGCTGGTCGTCGCGCTCGTGGTCGTGCTGACGTTCCTGCTCATGCGCACGAGCTTCGGCCGGCACGTGTACGCCGTCGGCGGCAACGCCGAGGCGGCGCGCCGGGCCGGCATCAACGTCCCGAACATCAAGACGCTGTGCTTCATCCTCGGCTCGACGCTGGCGATCGTCGCGGGCATCCTGCTCGCGTCGCGTGACAACAGCGTCTCGCCGACCACGGGTGGTGCGCAGACGCTGCTGTACGCGGTGGGCGCGGCGGTCATCGGCGGCACCTCGCTGTTCGGTGGGCGCGGCCGGATCATGGACGCCGTCACGGGCGGCCTGGTGGTGGCGATCATCGCCAACGGCCTCCCGCTGGTCACGCAGAAGTCCGGCGTGCAGTTCATCATCAACGGCCTCGTGCTCCTGCTCGCGGCCAGCGTCGACGCCATCTCCCGTAGAAGGGCAGCGGCCACCGGCAGATGATCCGCTGGGGCATCCTCTCGACCGCGCGCATCGCGGACCGTATCGTCGACGGTGCGCGCGGGGCGGAGAATGCGCAGATCACGGCCGTGGGCTCGCGCGACCTTGCGCGGGCCCGCGCCTGGGCCGACGAGCGCGGCATCGAGCACGCCTACGGCTCCTACGAGGAGCTGCTGGCGTCGCCCGAGATCGACGCCGTCTACATCCCGCTGCCGAACTCGATGCACGTCGAGTGGTCGATCACGGCGCTGGAGGCGGGCAAGCACGTGCTGTGCGAGAAGCCGCTGGCGCGTGACCCGGCCCCGGTGGGCCGTGCGTTCGACGTCGCGGAGCGCGAAGGCCGCGTGCTGATGGAGGCGTTCATGTGGCGCTTTCACCCGCAGACCGAGGAGGTCGTGCGGCTGGTGCGCGACGGCGCGATCGGGGACCTACGGGTGATCCGCGCCGCGTTCGGCTTCAACCTCCCGTGGATGGAGAACGTCCGCTGGAGCGCGGAGCTCGAAGGCGGTGCGCTGATGGATGTCGGGTGCTACTGCATCAGCGGCGCGCGCGTGATCGCCGGCGCCGAGCCGGAGCGCGTGAGCGGTGAGCAGGTGCTCGGCGGCGATGGCGTCGACGCCCGCTTCGCCGGCGTCCTGCGCTTCCCGGGCGATGTGCTCGCGACGATCGACTGCGGCATGGACGTCCATCGCCGCAACCAGATCGAGGTCGTCGGCAGCGAGGGCACGATCCTCGTCCCGTCGCCGTGGCAGACACCGCTCGGCGCCCGCATCGAGCTCTCACGCGGGGACGCGGTGGAGATCATCGAGCCCGAGTCCGTGGACCCGTACACGCGCGAGCTGGAGGAGTTCGGTCGCGCGGTGTCCGGCGGCGACGCCCCGCGGATCGGCCGCGCCGACGCGCTCGGCCAGGCCCGGACGATCGAGGCGCTCTACCGCGCCGCCGAAACCGGCGCCGCCGTCAGCCTGTAGGCCCACGGCAGCGCGTCCAGCGGATCGAGGTTCCGGTAGACCCGGTCCTCGTGCAGCACCGCGACGGTGGGCGGGGTCCCGACGATCGTGCGGATGCTCTCCAGGCGTGGAGGCCGGTACGGCTTGGGTCGCGGCTGCGTTTCCCCGATGATGCGGACGACGGGGCCACAGTCCATCGCCGACGGCAGCCGCGCCGGATCGCTGAGCCAGAGGCCGGCACGGCCGTCTGCGCGGCTGTCGCTCATGTAGAGCTGGCCGTGCCACTTGAGCGCGTCCACGCAGGAGGCCTCGCTCGGCGCGGCAGCGACCGCGAAGGCCGCTGCGCTCGACCCTGGCTTCACCTCGACGAATCTAGCGCAGCCTAACTATCCCGCAGAGCATAGAAGAAAGTAGAGCGATCTGAGACTCGATCATGTAGACGAAAGAAGATGTGCCCGAGAAAGGTGTAAGGGAAAAAAAGGATGAAGAAGTTAGGGAAGAAGGGGACGGTAAAGAAAAGATGAGAGAGAGGGGAGAAGTAAAAAATGTAGGAAAGAGTGAGAAAGTAGAGAAAGAGAACGAAGCTAGAAAGACGGGCATGTAGAAGAACCTGGAAGCCGGTGCCGAACACGAGAGCGTCGACCTCGAGCTCGCGCGAGACGAGTCGAGAACGACCGAGAGCGGGCGCACCTCGAGACACGCCTTCGGTGACGAGCCGACGTTATCGCGCGCGAGAGCCGGATACCAGTAGTTGGAGGGCAGGATGCGCTTGCAGCGGACGGTGTAGTCGGGCGTCGACTGCGCGATCAGCGACGGGTACTGCAACGAAAGCTCGCGATGTGAAGGCGGCGAGACGAGCTCGAGCAGCTTCATGGCGCGCGGGATGCTTGACGAACCCGAGCACCAGCAGCTCGCGAGCGGAGTAGATGCAGCCGCGAAGCGCGCGCTGAACGGACGGGAAGAGAGAGGAAGAAGCGCCGCTCCGACGAACGAGATCGGAAGAGCGCTGTGCGGCAACACGAACGGCGGAGTGCGCTGGAGCACGTACAGCTGGGCGACGTCGAGGAGCGATGGAGGGAACGTACTGGATCGCCGAGGAGACGGTGCGGACGCTCGCGACGCGCTTGAGCGCGCAGATCGGAGAAGTGATCACAGCGAGAGGAGTGAAACGACGACGCCAGCGAAGGACGCGAGCTCGGGGAAGTCGGGGAACTTAGGCTCGACGAGCGGACCGGTGCCGGACACGAGCACGCGCGCGCGAACGGGGCACTTGATAGTATCGAGCATCCAGCGCAACGCGACCGCGTACCAGGACGCGCCGGTCACATCGCAGTTAAGCCGGACCCTCTACACACACCGAGAAGCAGTCTCCTCATGCCTTCCGGAGCTTAGTGCTGCGATTCGGAAGTTAGGCTGGTTACATTGCCGTAACTTACAGCGCTGTAACCTGCCATTGGTCACATGAGAATGACCGCAGAGCAACGGCGCGAGCAGCTGCTGGACGCCACCAAGGCGATCGTGCTCGCCCACGGCTTCCACGCCGTGTCGATCGAGGCTGTCGCACGCGAGGCGGGCATCACGCGCCCGATCGTCTACGGGCACTTCGACGACCTGCCCGGCGTGCTGGAGGCGCTCGTGGACCGCGAGGTGCTGCGCGCCCTCGGTCAGCTCCCGGAGGCCTACGACGACCTGCTCGAGGCGCTCACCGCGTACCTGCACGCCGTGCGCTCCGATCCCGGTACGTGGCGGCTCGTGCTGATGCCGCAGGAGGGCGCGCCGCGCTTGCTGGGCGAGCGGATCGCGGCCGGCCGCGCGGCGGTGGTGCAGCGGCTGACGGCCGCGCTCCGCCCGGACACCGGCCTGCCGGACCCGGAGCTCACCGCGCACATGCTGCGCGCCTACGCCGACGAGGCCGCACGCCTGGTGCTCGAGGGCTACGACGTCGAGCGCATCCTGGCGCTCACCCGCTTGACGCTGGACAAGCTCGCGCGGTGATCCTCCCGGACCTGGGTCTGCTGCGCCGGCGGCGCGATCTCCGGCTGCTCGTCGGCGGCTCGACGGTGTCGTCGATCGGCACCGCGTTCACGCAGGTCGCGCTCACGATCCAGGTCTACGACCTCACCGGCTCGACGGTCGCGGTCGGGCTGCTGGGCGTCGCGCAGTTCATCCCGATCGTGGCGCTCGCGCTGATCGGCGGCGCGCTCGCGGACTCCTTCGACCGGCGCAAGCTGATCTTCGGGGCGGAGCTCGCGTCGGGGTTCGTGTCCGCGGCGCTGCTCATCAACGCGCTCGCGCCTTCGCCGCAGCTGTGGTTGTTGTACGTGGCCGCGACGCTGTTCGCGGCGGCGAGCGCCGTGCTGCGACCACCCTTGGACGCGTTGCTGCCGCGGCTCGTGGAGCGCGAGGAGCTCAAGGCGGCGACCGCGATCTCCTGGTCGTTGATGAGCGTCTCGGGGATCGTCGGGCCGGCGCTCGCGGGCTTGGTGATCGCCGCCGGTGGGGTGCAGTCCGCGTACGCGATCGACGTCGTGACCTTCTTCGGCTCGCTGACCGCGTTCGCGCTCATGCGCACGCCCCCGCCGCCGTCCGACGCGGACCCGCCGAGCCTGCGCGGCGTGGTCGAAGGCGTCAAGTACGCGTGGTCGCGCCAGGAGATCCTCGGCTCCTACGCGATCGACATGAGCGCGATGTTCTTCGCCATGCCGTTCGCGCTCTTCCCGGCGGTCGCGGAGCAGTACGGCGGGGCCGAGGTGGTCGGGCTGCTGTGGGCCGCGCCGGCGGTGGGCGCGATCGTCGCCATGCTCACGAGCGGGTGGAGCGTGCGCGTGCACCACAACGGGCGCGCGATCGTGTTCGCGGCCGCGGGCTGGGGCGCGTTCATCGCCCTGTTCGGGTTCGCGGACTCGTTGTGGCTCGCGCTGGTGGCGCTGGCGTTCGCGGGCGCCGCGGACGCCATCAGCGGCATCTTCCGCGGCGCGCTGTGGAACGAGACGATCCCGGACCGCCTGCGCGGCCGCCTCGCCGGGCTGGAGATGATCTCGTGGTCGTCCGGGCCGCTGCTCGGCAACGCGCGCGCCGGCTTCGGGGCGTCGCTGTTCGGGCTCGGGCCGTCGATCGTCATCGGCGGCGTGATGGTCGTCGCCGCGTGCGCGCGCGCTCGCGGCCGCGCTCCCGAAGTTCTGGAACTACGACTCGAGGGCGTGAAGCCGGCGGGCCGCCTCGTCGATGACGGGGAGGCGCTTGCAGAACGCGAAGCGCAGGTAGGGGGCGAGCCGCTGCGGGTCCGCGCTGAACACCGACGTGGGGATGGCGACGACGCCCGCCTTGTACGGCAGCTCGCGCGCGAACTCGACCGCGTTCGTCCCGACGTCCACGTTGGCGAAGTACGTGCCCTGCGGGCGGGCCACCGTGAAGTGGCTGAAGGCGTCGCACAGGTGGTCGCGCTTGGCCTGCAGCTCCGCCGCGAACGCCTCGTACCAGCCGGTGTCGAGCCGGAGCGCGGCCGCCCCGGCGTGCTGGAACGGCGTCGCGCCCGCGAAGGTCAGAAACTGCTTGGCCGCCCGGACCGCGGCGACGAGCGGTTGCGGCCCCGTCGCCCAGCCCACCTTCCAGCCCGTGACGCTGAACGTCTTGCCGAGGGAGGAGATGGAGAGCGTGCGCTCCGCCATGCCGGGCAGCGTCGAGAGCGGGATGTGCTCGAGCCCGTCGAACACCAGGTGCTCGTAGACCTCATCCGTGATCGCGATCAGGTCATGCTCGATCACGAGGTCCGCGATCCGCTGCAGCTCCTCGCGGCTGAACACGCGCCCGGTCGGGTTGTGCGGCGAGTTGACGATGATCACCCGCGCCTTCGGCGGCACGACGAAGTCCTCGAACGTGAACTCCGGCGGTTGCAGCGGGATCGGCACGAAGCGCGCGCCGGCCATCGCCGTGGCCGCGGGATACGAGTCGTAGTACGGATCGAACGCGAGCACGTCCTCGCCCGGCTCGCACAGCCCGAGAATGGCGGCCGCGATCGCCTCCGTCGCACCCATCGTCACCTGCACCTCGCTGGCCGGGTCGAGCTCGATCCCGTAGAACCGCCGCTGGTGCTCGGCGATCGCCTCGCGCAGCGCCGGCACCCCGGGCAGCGGTGCGTACTGGTTGCGCCCGGTGCGGATCGCCGCCTGCGCCGCTTCGAGCACCGCCTGCGGCCCGTCCTCGTCCGGGAACCCCTGCCCGAGGTTGATCGCGCCGGTCTTCTCGGCCAGCGCGGACATCTCGGTGAAGATCGTGGTGCCGAAGTTGGCCAGGCGCGAAGCGATCACGGCGCGAACCGTATACGGCGGCGTGGCGTTCCGCTCGGATCGCCGTGGCGTTGTTCGCCGCGCCCGGGTAGCTCCGCGGCGTCGCGGTTGTCAAGGGCGATCGCTTCGCGACGGCCTTCGGCCGGTCCTGACGGACTCGCGGTTGACAACCACGCCACCGCTCCGCTGACGGCCCACTGAGGAGCCGGCTCCGCCGGTCTGCCCGGGCGCGGGCGGGAGCGTCTCGTCCGCGGGTGCGCGCGCCACGCGAGCGCTCGATTGGTCAACCAGCGGTTGACCAGTCATCACTCGCGTGGCAGTCGACCACCGTATGCGGAGTCAACTGACCAATGGCTCGCGGAGAAACGCCTCCGCCCGGGCCCGGGCGCATCGGGTGCAACCGGCCCACCCGCTCAAGAGCGCGCCCGCCCCGACGGATCAAGCGACTCGCACGCGAAGCGCGAGTTGCTTGACGCGGCGGCCGTGGGTGTGCTCGCCGTTCACGCCGTAGGCGCTCGCGGTTGCCGTTCAGCGACAGCGCGGGTCGCGCGTCGCCGCGGCGCCGCCGTACAGCCCCGCCGCGACGTCCACGTCGGCGGGCGCGGGCACACAGGCCAGCTCCGACAGCGTCGGCCGGGTCGCGGCCAGTGAGGGCGCGCAGCGGGTGTCGAACGCGCGCGGCGACATCACCGAGCAGTCGTGACCGTCGCGGTGGTGCAGGCCGAGCACGTGGCCGAGCTCGTGGGCGGCCACCCACACGGACAGGGGACGCGGGTCGCCGCCGAGGTTGCCGCGCATGATGATCTCGCCCGTGCCGTCGCTGGGGCGGCCGATCGACGTGCTGTAGCCGAGGCAGTCACGGCCGCACAGCTCGCGCAGGCGCTTGTCGTCGGTGCGGACGATCACGTCGGCGTTCTCGTCGGAGCGGACGATGCGGATGGTGACGTTCGCGCCCGAGTCGGTCCAGCGCTGGGCGGCGGTGATCATGGTGTCGGTCATGCCGCTCGCGTCGTAGACGTTCACGACGCCTTGCGGCCAGCGAGGGTCGCTGGTGCCCGCCACCGCGGGGAACACGCGCGGGGCGAGGAGGAAGGTGAGGATCGCGGCCACGCCGACGAGCGCCAACACGGGCGCACGACGAGACCGCCCTGATCTGGACGTAAATGCTCGCACGAGGATTGAAGTGCGGGCGGCCCCGTTTTCGGGAAAGAGAAGTTGCGGCGTTGTTCACGCCGGGAGGCCTCCGCCACTATTAATGGTTGCCCAGCGGCCCTTCAGTCAAACCGGAGGGTGTGGAGCGAGACGTCCTTGCCGGGCTCGGTGGTGTGCTCGAAATCCTGCAGGAAGTGCTGGGCTCCGGCGCGATTCGGGTCGGCGATGATGAGCCGTCCACCCGGCGCAACCAGGCGCGGAAACAGCGTCTTCGCGGCTTCGGCGTTGGCGCGGGTGTAGAGGACGTCGGCGGCCAGCACGAGGTCGAACGGACCGCGCGCCACGAGCGCGTCTCCGTGGGTTGACCAGTCCACCACCGCGACCTCGCCGAGCACGTCGTTCAGGGCCAGCACGTGGGCCGCGAACGCCACCGCGTCGGTCGCGCCGTCCGTGGCCAACACGTCCGCACCCGCCCGCGCGGCCATCACGCTCGGGAGCGCCAGCCCGCAGCCGAGTTCGAGCACGGTCGTCCCGGCCGGCGGCGGGTCGTCGTACAGCGCGCCTGCCAGTCCGACGCCTGACGGCCACGGCCGCGCCCAGTACGGAACCGGACGCCCGGCACCGCCCTCCTCGTGGCGCAGCTGCTCCCAGCTGGATGGGCAGACGAAGTACGCCTGCCCCACCCGGCGCACGGCGATGTCGAGCAGTGCGGGCGGGAGCTCGGACACGGGCACCTCCCGCAAGGCGGCGAGCTGCTCCGCGAGTGAGGTGCGGAGGGCGATGAGCGGATCGGTAATTGGCACTACACTTCCTGAAGTCATGGCCCAGGAACTGCGGAACCGTCCCTGCGGGGGGCGCTACGGCGACATTGTGCAGGCGATCGGCAACACGCCGCTCGTCGAGCTCAAGCGACTCTCGCCGAAGCCGGGCGTCCGCCTGTGGGCCAAGATGGAGTCCCTCAACCCGACGGGCTCGGTCAAGGACCGCGTCGCGCGGTCGCTGATCGAAGACGCCGAGGAGAAGGGTGCCATCCGCCCCGGTCAGACGATCCTCGAGCCGACCTCGGGCAACACCGGCATCTCACTGGCCATGATCTGCTCGCGCAAGGGCTACAAGCTCAAGGTCGTGATGCCCGACAACGTGACCCCCGAGCGCACGCAGCTGCTGCGGATGTACGGCGCGGAGATCGTCTACTCGCCGGGCAACCTCGGTTCCAACGGCGCGGTGGAGCTCGCGCTGCAGATGGCCTCTGAGGACTCCTCGTACTACATGCCGTACCAGTACGGCAACGAGGCGAACCCGCGCGCGCACTACAACGGGACGGGCGTCGAGATCCTCGAGGAGCTCGACAACGACGTGGCCGCGTTCGTCGCCGGCCTCGGCACCGGCGGGACGTTGATGGGCGTCGGGCGCCGGCTGCGCGAAGAGCTCGGCGACGCGGTGAAGATCGTCGCCGCCGAGCCGATGCAGGGCGAACCCGTCCAGGGCCTGCGCTCGCTCGACGACGGCTTCATCCCGCCGATCATCGACCTCAGCCTGCTGGACCGGAAGATCTTCGTCACCAACCGCGACGCGATCGTCTGGACGAAGAAGCTGCTCGACGAGGAGGGCATCTTCGCCGGCGTCTCGACGGGCGCGATCGCTTCGATCGCGGTCCGCATCGCCAAGGAGATGGACGAGGGCAACATCGTCTTCATCGTCTGCGACGACGGCTCGAAGTACCTGTCCTCGGGCCTCTACACGACGCCCGTCGACGAGCTCGAGAACCTGGACTCGACGGTCTGGTGGTAACGCGCCGCGCCGCTCTGCTGGGCGCCGGCACGTTGCTCCTCGCGGGGTGCGGGCCGTCCGAAGAGCAGGAAGTCAACGCGACCCAGGTGTGGGGCGAGCAGCTGCGCGCCTCGCAACGCGCACTCGCGGCCTACCCGCCCGGGATTCCGCCGCGCGCCAAGGCGTCGGCGCGCGTGGACCGGCTGGAGGCGCTCGCCGGCGCGGCCGGCGCGACCGCCACGGCGACGCCGGGTCTCGAGGCGGCGCTGAACGCCGAGCGCGTCGCCCTCCAGACGCACGTCGCCGCGGTCGGCCAGCTCGGGGACCGCGAGTCGCGCGCGATCCTCGGCGACCTGATCGCCGGCACCGCCGAGGCCGTCTCCGCGCTGCGCCTGCTGATGGACGAGCCGGCGATCGTCGACGCCTTCCCCGGCCAGAGGAACCGCCCGTGAATCGACGTCAGCTCCTGCTCGCGGGGGCCGCGACGGCGGTCACCATTCGAGCCACTCCCGCGCTCGCCGCCGCGGACGAGGGTGACCTCCTGCTCGGCCTGTGGCGCCGCGAGAAGGGCCTCGCCCTCGCCTACGGGCAGCAGGTCCACACGCACCCGGAGCTGTTCGGCCCCGCGCGCCGGCACGCCCACGATCACGCCGCCGCGTTGGCCACCGAGCTCGCCGCGGTGGGCCTGGGGACGCCGGACGCGCCGTGGACGCCCAACGACATCGACGCCGCCGCCCAGCGCCTCGCCGCGGCCAAGCCCGCCGACGCGCTCGCCGAAGCGGCGCTCGTCGAGGAGGGCATGCTCGAGGTCTACAAGACCGCGCTGCTCGCGCTCCCGGACGCGAAGATCGCGATGACGGCCGCGACGATCCTGGCGTCACATGCACAGCACCTTTTCCTCTTCCGCGACGCCGCCAAGGTACCCTAGGTTCATGCCGTTCGCAGGCAACATCGGAATTGGCGAGCTCGCCATCGTTCTGGTCATCGCGCTGATCGTCATCGGTCCCAAGAAGCTGCCGGACGCCGCCCGCGCCCTGGGCCGCGGGATGAGGGAGTTCAAGACGTCGATCGCCGGCGCCACCAGCAGCCGGCATGAAGACGACGAGGACTTCGACGCTCCGCTCACCCGGACGAAGTAGCCCTGCGGATCTCGCGACAGCTCCTCGACGGCATCGTCGAGCACGCGCGCGCTGAAGCGCCCAAGGAGTGCTGCGGCATGATCGGCAGCCGCGAGGGCGAGGTGGTCGCGGTCCATCGCGCGCGCAACGCCGCCAACAGCGCGCTGAAGTACGTGATGGACCCGAAGGAGCAGCTGAAGATCTACACCGCGATCGAGGACGCGGGCCTGGATCTCGGCGCCATCTACCACTCGCATACGCGGTCGGACCCGATCCCGTCGCAGACGGACGTGAACCTGGCCAAGTACGGGGACGACCAGCCGAAGTTCCCCGGCACGCTGTACCTGATCGTCGGCGTCGCGGGCAGCGAACCGGACATCCGGCTGTGGTCCATCGTCGGCAACGACTACGAGCAGGTCGAGTTCGAGGTCACGGAGTGATCTGGCTGCTCGTGTGCCCCGTGTGCGACGCCGCGCACGAGCCACACGAGCGGTTCTGCGCCGACTGCGGCGTCCCCCTGACGTTCGTGAAGGACACCACCTCGGAGTCCACGCGCCGCGCGCGCAAGGTCAAGCCTGGGTACGCCGACGGGCCCCTCGTGCGCGTCGCCACGGCCCGCCATCAGGCTGAGGCGGAGATGATCCAGAACCTGCTGCTCGAGGAGGGCGTCCCGTCGCTGGCGCGCCGCACGGGCGGCTTCGACGTGCCGGACTTCCTCGCCGCCGGCCCGCGCGACATCGTCGTCGCCGCCTCCGCCGAGGAGACCGCTCGGGAGATCCTCGGCGACCGCCGCGAGGATGAGCCGACACTGGCGCCGCACCGGCACCCCACGTGGATTCGCGCGCTAGCGGTGACGCTGTCGGTGCTCACGCTCGCGGCGTTCGCGAGCAGTGTCCTGCTGCCCTTCACCTCAGCCGGCCCAGGTGAGAGCGCCACGCCTCCTCGGTGTGGCGCAGGGAGCGCGGGAAGGCCACTTCCAGCGCGCGGATCGGCCCGTCCGGGTGCGGGCCCCGGGCGAGCGTGACGCAGGCGCGGTCGCCCTCCTCCCGCGCGAGCAGGTCGAAGATCGTGCCGCCGAGCAGCATCGCGTCGGTGCGCGAGGGAGGGAACGCGGGCTTGGGCCCTTCCCGCAGCCGGCGTGCGACCGCCGGGCGCACGTGGCGCGTCTGCCCGCTCAGCCACTGCGCGGCCCCCTCGACGAGCCAGGCCCAGCGTGACCAGCGCGCGATCCGGCCGGGCGTGGCGGGTGGCGGCAGCTTCGGGATGGCTCGCGGCCACGTAGCGGCGCGAGAGCAGCGCGGCGGGCGCGAGCATCAGCATCTCGAGCGAACCCTCCACGTTCGAGGCCCGATGGGCGAGCAGCCGCGGGCACAGCACGTGGATCTCCCGCTGGCCCGCCCACCCCACGACATAGCGGCGGGCCGCAGGGGCCGTCAGGCGGCGCGCCAGGGGCACCCAGGGCTGTGCGGCGTCCAGCTGGGCGAGGGAGGAGTGCAGCACCACCTCGAGCTCCCCGACGTCCGCCTGAAAGCGCTGCTCGAGCCGCGTACGGGCGAGCTCGAGCTGGGTGAGCACCCGTTCGGCATCCGCCGTGTCGCGCACGTCGTGGCGCGCCACGAACGTCTCTGAAGGCGTGTCCACCCAACCCATCGACGCCCTATCGTGGCAGCCCGCTGCAGCCCGGCGGTCAGAACCCGCCGGGGCTCAGCGTCTAGGCGTAGGCGGGGGCGCCGTTGGCTTCGGCGATGCCCGCGATCTCCTGGGAGACGCGGTCGAACTCCTCGTCGGAGAGCACCGGGGTGCCCTCGAACGGGAGGTCACGGGTGATCTCCAACCACGAGCGGCATCCGCCGTAGTCGTCACGCACCCGTACCGTCACCGGCCGCGGAATGCGGTAGGTGCGCAGCAACAGGACGTGGAGCGGGTGGCGGCGCTTCCACGCCAGGCGCTTCTCGGCGTAGTCGGACGTCCAGACATGGAACGGCGTCAGCCCGTCCAGCGCACGACGATCGGAGATCGTCCAAGCGCCGGCGACTTCGGCCCAGGCACGAATGCGCACCCGGTCCGGCTGCGGGATTCCGCCGTCCATCGTGAGGGCCCGGGCAGGCGGATCGCCCTCGGGCCACACCCCCTCTTCAAGGGCGCGTCGCAACTCCGGCTGGTGCGACTCGCGCACCAGGTCGTTGCGCTGGTGGTCGAACGTCGGGTAAAGGAAGAACCGGTCGTGTTCGAGGGCAAAGTGCTTGCCCGCTTCACGGATGCCGCCCTTGCGAAGCGTGAGCAATTGCTCACCTTCGGCGAGAGCGCGCACGGTGACGGCCCATTCCTTGAAAGCGATCGGCATAAAGATGGGTGGAAGAAGTGAGTAGGTCCTACGAGTTCCCCTGCACAGCGAGCGTGCGCGACGACCCTGCCCGAAGCTGCACCACGGAAACCTCCCGTAAGGCGCCACATACTATGCACAAGCGCCCAAGATCACAAAACATCCCTGCAAAATGCCGGGTTTTTCGTAGTATGTGCGATTTTTGGGCATAGAGCGCAAACGCGCCACGTTGTTACACACGTGAACCACTGAGGCCCTCGATCACCTCGAGTACCGCGGCGAAATCCTGGTCCCCGAGACCGCGGCCCATGCCGGCCCCGTAGAGCTCCGCGGCGAGTCCGGCGAACGGGAACGAGCCGCCCGCGGTACGCGCTTCGGCGAGACACAGTTGAACATCCTTGAGCATGTGCGCGAGCTTGAACAGCGGCGTGAAGTCGTGCTCGAGCATCGGCTTGCCCTTCAGCGCGCGCATCGTCGAGTCGCTCGAGCCGCCGTCCATCGTCTCCAGCAGCGCGTCCATGTTCACGCCGGCCTGCCTGGCCAGCACCAGGCCCTGAGCGAGCGTGGCGCAGTTGACCGCGGTGATGGCCTGCGTGATCACCTTGACGGCCTGGCCCTGCCCGGACTCGCCACAGACGACGATCTTCTCGCCCATGATCTCGAACAGCGGGCGCGCCCGCTCGATGTCGGCTTCGGCGCCACCGACCATGATCGTGAGCGTCCCGGTGCGCGCCTTCGGTGAGGAGCCGGTGACCGGCGCGTCGACGAACGCGTGGCCCTCGGCGCTGCAGCGCTCGGCCAGCGAACGCGCAGTGTCGGGCGCGATCGTCGACATGTCGATGAAGAGGGTGCCGGGCTTGGCGCCCTCGAGCGCCTGGCCGATCATGTCCTCCACCTGGGCGCCGTCGACCACCATCGTGATCACGACGTCGGAGGCCTCAGCGACGGCCTTCGGCGAGTCCACGACGGTCCCGCCGTGTTCGGCGGCCCAGTCGTCCGCCTTCTCCCGCGTCCGGTTGAACACGGTCAGCTCGACGCCCGCCTTGGCCAGGTTCATGGCCTGCAGCGAGCCCATGATCCCCAGTCCGATGAATCCGACCTTCTCAGCCATTCCGCCGCCTCCCGGCAATCGTTGTCCCGTGTGAAGTGTTGCCCGTGCGCCCGTACAACGTCACGAACTCAACCTCAGCTATAGGGTTACGGTAGCCGTGCGTGCGCCCACGCTGCGACGTTCCGGGTGGTCGCCGTGCGGGCCCGCGGCTACGCGGCGGCCTGGAGCGCGACGTCCTCGGTCTCAGCGAGGTGCTGGTGCGAGGGGCAGTAGCCGTTGTGCGGCAGCGGCGTCCGCTGGCACGGCGTACCGCGACGCGTGGTGGCGCGGCATTCGAGCTGCTCGGCGATCGGGTTCGTGGCGAAGTACTCGCGCGCGAAGCTCATGTAGTGATCGCAGACCTTGTAGACGCGCAGTTGCGACGACATCGGGAAGTAGATCCGGATGTCGTTGAACAGCGTCTTGGTCGGCTTGGCGAAGTAGTGCCAGTCGGTTGCGAGGCGTTCGACACACGTCTCGCAGGAGCGCAGGACGCGCTCATGATTCGTCGTCCCGCCGTCGTGATCTTCAATGATCTCGGCGGCAAGCTCTCGATAGATGGAACGGCTGAAGTGGTACATCGCTGTCTCCCCGGGACTGCCTGACGGCGGCGGTCCCCTTCCGTGGCCCGGTGGAGGGGTATTTGCCGCTCTTGTCCAAACTCCAAACGTCGGCTTTGTTGACTTCGCGTTAAGAAGCCCGATCAAGCAGAAGACGGTCTAATGCACGGACCGTCGTTTCGGTGCGTTCGTGCTTGATCGTGGTCAGGCCAAGGCGCTGCGCAGCCTTGAGGTTGCCGCCTAGATCATCAACGAACACACAAGCGGGTGCGGGGAGTTGGAGGCGTTCGAGCGCCACTTCGAAGATCTCCGTCGCCGGCTTGCGGATCTTGAGGGCTTGGCTGAGCACGACGACGTCGAACATCGCGTGCAGGTCGACGTCGTAGTCGTCTTCGTTCCACGAGTTCGACACGAGCGCGGTCTTGATGCCGGCGTCGTGGTAGCGCTTGACCGCCCGGCGCATCTCCACGTCGGGTTCGACGTCGGCCATGAGGCGCTTGGCGAGGCCGTCCGGGGCGACGTCGAGCGTCGCGGCGACGCGGCGTTCGAACTCGTGCAGGTCGATCGTTCCGGACTCGAGGTCGACCAGGTGGGGCTCGTGGCGGAACATGTCGAGCACGGCCTCCGCGGCCAGGCCTTCACGTTGGCTGAACGCGGTGAAGGCATCGAACACGTTCGTCGTGAGGACGCCGCCCCAGTCGATCAGGAGTCCGTCCATGCCTCGAAGCGCGGGGTCTCGGTGTGCGCGTCCAGGACCGTGTGGTGGGCGTCGAGGGCGGGGTCCGTGTCCGGGAACTCGGCGCGGCCGTGGGCACCGCGCGTTTCCTGGCGATGCAGGGCGCTGGCGGCGACCAGGCGGGCGAGCGGGTACGGATCCTGCTGCAGGCGCGTGAGGTTCTCCTCGCTGCGTTCGAGGCCGGCGAGCAGCCACACGGCCTCGCGGGTCTCGCGGCTGGGCGCTTGGACGTCCGCCTCGATCGTCGGACCGTCGGTCGGGGGGCGCGTCGTCGAGGGCGGCGAGCGCGGCGCGGCGGCCGAACACGAAGCACTCGCTGAGCGAGTTCGACGCGAGCCGGTTCGCGCCGTGCAGGCCGGTGCAGGCGCACTCGCCGACCGCGTACAGGCGCGGCAGCGCGCGGCCGTCGAGGTCCGTGACGATCCCGCCCATCACGTAGTGGCTCGCGGGGGCGACCGGGATGCGCTGCGTCGTGGGGTCCAGGCCGGCCTGCTGGAGCGCCTCGACGATGTTCGGGAACCGCTCCGGGTCGACGGCCGTCATGTCCAGCAGGGCCGTCTGGCCGGGCAGGTTGAAGATCGCGCGGGACACGTGGTCGCGGGGCTTGAGCTCGTCCACGAAGCGCTCGCCGTGCTGATCGTGGAGGGTGGCGCCCTCCCCGCGGACGGCTTCGGAGATGAGGAAGCCCTCGCGACCCGGAAGGCCGACGACCGCGGTGGGGTGGAACTGCGTGAACTCGAGGTCCGCGAGTTGGGCGCCGGCCGCACGGGCAAGGATGAGGCCGGAGCCGAACGAGCCCGGCGGGTTCGTCGTGCGCGACCAGAGCGCGGCAGCGCCGCCGGTGGCCAGCAGCGTGGCCTTGGCCTGGATCGGCTCGCCGCCGCTGCGCAGGACGACGCCGCCTCCCTCCAGCAGCCCGGCGACCCGTTCACCCTCGAGGATCTGGATCAGCGGATGCTCGGCCGCGGCCGCCGACAACGCGCGCAGGATCCGGCGGCCGGTCGCGCTCCCGCCGGCGTGGATGATGCGGCGGCGGCTGTGCCCGCCTTCGAGGCCGAGCGCGAGGTCGCCGTGGCGGTCGGCGTCGAACTGGCAGCCCAGGTCGATCAGCTCGCGGACGCGGGCGGCCGCCTCGTCGGTGAGGGTGACCGCGGCGGAGCGCTTCGTGAGGCCCCGGCCGGCCTCGAGCGTGTCCTCGAGGTGAATGGCGGGGGAGTCGTCGACGGCGAGCGCCGCGGCCGCGCCGCCCTGGGCCCAGTAGGAGGCGGTCTCGGCGAGCGGGCGGGCGCTCACGAGGGTCACGCGCGCACCTTCGCGCGCGGCTGTCAGGGCCGCGAAGAGACCGGCCGCGCCGGCGCCGACGACGACGAGGTCGGATCGCACGCGGGGAGAGGCTATTACGGTGTGGGCGATGGAGGAGACAGCACGGCGCGCGATCTGGCTGCGCGACGACGATTTCATGGCTCACAACGTGCCCGGGCATCCGGAGCGCCCGGAGCGGATTCGTGCTCTGGAAGCGGAGATGAGCGCGGCCGGCTGGTTCGGCGCAGAGCGCGTGCAGGCGGTCGAGCTCGAGCGTTCGCTGTTGTTGCCGGTCCATCCGGAGGAGCACATCGCGTTCCTGGAGACGCTGTGTAGGGACGGCGGCGGGGCGATCGACGCCGACACGTACGCGGTGGCTGGGACGTACGGGGCGGCCCTGCGGGCCGCGGGTGGCGCCGCGGCACTCGTCGATGCCCTGTTGGGCGGAGAGGCGGACGTGGGCGTGAGCGCGCTGCGTCCGCCCGGCCATCACGCCGAGGCGGCACGCGCGATGGGGTTCTGCTTCTTCGCCAACGCGGCCGTCGCGGCACGGCGCGCCACGGTCGCGCACGGGCTGTCGCGGGTGATGATCGTCGACTGGGACGTGCATCACGGCAACGGGACCAACGACATCTTCCACGCGGACGACGACGTCCTGTTCGTCTCGATCCACGAGTCGCCGCTGTACCCGGGGACGGGTCCGGCTGACGACGTGGGGTCCGGGGGCGGCGAGGGCTACACCGTGAACCTGCCGGTGCCGGGCGGCAGCGGGGACGCCGCGTACCGGTCTTTGGTGGAGCACGTCGCGGGGTCGTTGATCCGGACGTGGGAGCCGGAGCTGGTGCTGATCTCCGCCGGGTTCGACGCGCACCGCGACGACCCGCTCGCGACCTGCCGGGTGTCCGAGGCCGGGTTCGCGGGGATGGCGGCATCGCTGCGCCGGGCCGCGGACGGCGTCGGTGCGCCGCTGGGGGTGGTGCTCGAGGGCGGCTATGACCTCGGCGCGCTGAGCCGCTCGATGGCCGCGGTCATGCCGGTGTTGATGGACGGGTCGACGCCGAGCGCCGACGCGGCGCAAGTGGACGTGCACCCGCTGGCGCGCGACGCCGTCGCGCGCCTTCAGCCCTGGTGGTCTGGCCTGTCGGCCTAGTGCCCCGAGTCAGAAGTTCGCGGGCACCTACCGGGCGTCTCGCCGCGCCTGGCGGCCGCCGGCGATCCCACACGTACACCCGGTATGCGCTGAAATCACCAGCGGACCCAGCCACGACGATCGGGCCCGCTATGCGCACGCCAACTTCCGACTCGGAACACGAGTCGATGCGGACTACGTCTTGATCTGCCGGACGTACGCGTCCGAGAACTCGTCCCGCACGGAATCCAGGTCGGCTTCCGCGTCGGACTTCGTCGCGTAGGCGCCGGTGAAGACCACCTGGTAGCCGCCGTTCAGCGACGAGTAGTCGTCCGAGTTGAGGATGCCGACGGTCAGGCCCGCGTCCTGCGCCTGCTGCGCGACCTTCTCGGCGTCGGAGAGGCTGTCCGCGGACTCGATGATGATCGTGTAGTCGCCGTCGCTGCCGGTCCAGCCGCCGAACGTGCTGTTGGGGTCCGCCGTCGCGGTCTCGGTCGGCAACGGGTCCACGGTGGCCGTCTCCGTCGGTGACGGGTCGACGGTCCCCGTCTCGGTCGGGGCCGCCGTCACGCTCGGCGTCGGCGTCGCCGGGATCGGTGAGATCGTCGGTGCGGCCGTCGGCGAAGCGCCGGGCGGCTGCGCCGAAGCGGTCGGCGTCGGCGTCCCGTTCGCCGTCGGCTCTTCCTGGTTCGACAGTGCCGCGATCGCGAGGATCACGCCCAGCACCGCCAGCGCGACCAACCCACCACCCAGGTAGATCGGCACCCGCCAACCGCTGCGTCTCGACCACTTCGGTCCCGGCCGCCGCCCCGCACGCGAGGCACCATTCCTGATCGGGAGCCAACGTGCTCCCACAACGCGGGCAGCGTCGCTCCGGCGGCGCCAAGGGCGTCATCGTCGCTTCCGGCGGTGGCGGTGGCGTTTCCATCGTGCTCACGGGCGTCGCTCCACAGGGCTGAACACAGATCCATTGTGCGGCGAATCGCCGCCGTCCTCAACATCACGACCCGCACCACCGGACTCCTCCGCGCGCGGAGTGTCCTGGTCCGGCGCGGCGTCGTCCGACGACGCAGCGCGCGGCGCCTCGTGCTCGGGCCCGGCTTCGCTCGGGCCCGACTCGGCCTGCGGTGCGTCCTCGGCCGGCGCGGCGTCGCTGGGGGTCGACTCGGCGTGCGGCGTGTCCTGGGCCGGCGCGGCGTCGCTCGGGATCGGCTCGGCTTGCGGCGTGTCCTCGGCCGGCGCGGCGTCGGGGGTCGACTCGGCTTGCGGCGCGTCCTGGGCCGGCGCGGCGTCGCTCGGGGTCGACTCGGCCTGCGGCGCGTCCTCGGCCTGG
This sequence comes from uncultured Solirubrobacteraceae bacterium, assembly GCA_963724195.1. Taxonomy (GTDB): domain Bacteria; phylum Actinomycetota; class Thermoleophilia; order Solirubrobacterales; family Solirubrobacteraceae; genus Solirubrobacter. The sequence goes on from CAVRTQ010000007.1 coordinate 119,801, forward strand.
GCGACGGAGTCAGCGGGCGTGGCGTCGGCCGGCGACCCGGTGTCCGGCGCGTCAGCGATCGGCGCGGCTGCGTCCGCGTGCGGCGCGAGAGGGTCGCCCGGCGTCACCGCGGGCGCGGCGTCGGCGGCGGGGGCCTCGGCGTGCGGCGTGTCCTCGCTCGGTGCGACGTCGGACGTCTCGGCCGGCGACTCGGCGGACGGCGCGTCCTCGCTCGGTGTCGACGCTCGGCCGGCGATCCGGCGGACGGCGCCTCCTCGCTCGGCGTCGCCTCGGACGTCTCGGCCGGCGACCCGGCGGACGGTGCGTCGTCGCCCGGCGTCGGCTCGCCCCCCGACGCGGCGCCGGTCGGCGAATCCGTGCTCGGCGCGTCATCGCGTCGGCTCGGCGGCGACGTGTGCGTCGGCCGGGGCGATGTCGGCGGTGCCGGCTTCGTTGCCCGGCGTCGGCTCGGCCACAGACGTGGCGTCGCCCGACTCGCTGTCGTTCGCCGCGGGCGCGGCGTCGCCGACCGCCTGCGTCGCGTCCGCACCCGTGGTTGCGTCGCTGGACCAGGACTGGCGGCGCGGCCACTGGAACTCGGCGCCCACGGATGGGTGGTCGGGATCCACCGGGGGGATCTCCTGCGTGGGCTGGTCGACCGCGGACGCGGCGTCCGGTGCGATCACCGGGTTCGGCGGGACGATGACCGGGTCCGGCGCGCGGGCCGGCTCAGGCACGGCGGTGCGGGCGGCAAGGTCCTTGCGCGCGCTCTCCGTCAGCGGCAGGCCGCAGTTCCCGCAGTAGTGCGCCCAACTGCTGAAGAGCTCGCCGCACTGGGGGCACTCGCCGCCGACACCGGGCTCGCGGACGAGGACCTGGCGACGCACGTCGTCGAGGCGCGTCTCGATCTCGTGCAGCTCGGCATCGACGCGGGCGAGGCGCGTGAGCTTGGTCTCGCGCAGGCGCCGGTGGGCCTCGTGCTCGATGTCGTGGGCGGTGCGGTGGACTTCGTACATGAAGCCGCCGAGGTCGCGCAGCAGGACCTCGCGCGCCGCGCGCAGGAACGCGACTCGACGGCGCAGCCTGCTGCGGCGCGCGCTCGTCGCCGGGCGAGCCGCGAGCTCGTCCGGGTCCAGGCCCGCGGGCAGGTCGGCGACCGGGACGACCTCGGGCTGGGGCGCGAACACGCCCGGGTACGCGCCGGGCTGGACGATGCCGCCCGGATACGCGGCAGGCGCGGGACCGTAGCCGGGCTGGGCCGGGTACGCCGCTGCGCCGGGCTGCGGCGGGATACGCCGCTGCGCCGAGGCGCGGGAGCGACGCCAGGCTGGGCCGGGTACGCCGCTGCGCCGGGCGCGACGCCAGGCTGGACGGGGTGCACCGGCGCGCCGGCGAGGTGCGCTGCATCGCGAGCGCCGCCAGGCTGCGCGGGATAGCCCGCCGCGTCGGAGACCGGAGCCGGGTCCGGCTGCGCAGCCGGCGCCGCCGCGTCATGTGCCGGGACGGTGCCGGGCTGGGCCGGGTCCGCCGCGGGGTCGACGTTCGGCTGGACCGGATGCTCCGCGGGGTCGACACTCGGCTGGGCCGGACCGGCGCCGGGCGTCGAGAACGGTGCCGGCGCGGAGAGCGGGTCGCCTGAGACGAGGCCGCCCGGGAGCACCTGGGTCGCGTCCGACGGACCGGCCGAGCGGTCGTCGGGCTGTCCGGGGCTCGTAGCCGGGTCGTGACCGCCGGCGCGACCGGCGCTCTCGGTCGGCACGTAGCCGGTCGCGGGATCGTGGCCCGTGGCCTCGCCCGAGGTCACACGGTCCGACGCCGCCGGGTCTGTGAGCAGCGAGCGATGGCCGCGCTCATCGGCGGGGGTGGGGGCGGGCGCGTCCGCGGCTCCCGGTTCGGCCGCGGTTTGCGGCTCGCTGCCTTCGGGACCCTCGGAGCGTCGGCTGGACAAGCGTCGAAACAGGCCGCTCATAGGTCGTCGGGAGCCGCGCACGGCTCCGAGCGGTCGAGTATAGGGTCGCTACTGGCTGCCACGACCCATCTCAACGGATTCAAATGTCAAGAGGTGCGCTCGTCGAGCAGATCGCGCCACGCCTCGACGACGCGGGCGGCCATCGCGTCGGCCGAGAAGAGCGCGGCGCGCGGGCGTCCGTCGACCCGCGGATCGGCGGCCGCGAGGTGGGGTGCGAGCGCCGCCCGCCAGGCGTCACGATCCCACGGTGCGCAGTAGGCGCCCTCGATCCCCTCGAGCACGACGGGATGGATACCGACGGGCGTCCCGAACGCGGGCACCCCGCACGCCAGCGCCTCGATCACCGCGAGCCCGAAGCCCTCTGCCGCCGAGGGGACGAGCACGGCGTTGGCGGCGTTGATCCAGTACGGGACCTCGTCCGGCGGGACGCCCCCGAGCGTGAGCAACGGCACGTCACCGGCCGCCTCGACCGCACGGTCGTGCCGCTTCAGCGGCCGCGACGGGTCGTGCGGGAACAGCAGGTACGGGCCGTCCGGGTCCAGCCCGAGCCGCGCGCGAGCCTCCGCGCGGGGGATCGGGCGGAAGCGGTGCAGGTCGATCCCCACGGGCAGCACCGCCACCCGGCGCCTCTCGCCCGCACCGGGCAGGTTCATGGAGAACTCGCGCGAGACGGCGGCGGTCAGCGCCGTGAACGGCAGGATGGCGCGCGTGGCGAGGTAGGAGCGCCGCACGAGCAGGTCGTTGCCGTGCAACGTCACGACCACCGGCCCGAGCCGCGCGAGCACGGCCGGCCAGGCCGTCAGCCCGAAGTGCGCGTGCACGATGTCGAACCGCTGGCCGCGGTAGCGAGAGCGCAGCGCCCGCGCCGCGTTGACGAGCGCACGTGGCCCCGGCCCGAAGGCGAACAGCTCGATCTCCACGTCGTCCCGGCGCCGCAGCGCCTCGACCTGGTCGCGCACGAACGGGCCGAGCGCCGGACGCTGAGCGGTGGGGTACATGTTCGACACGATCAACGCGCGCACGGCCCGCAACGCTACCGGCGCGTCTTTTTTCGCAGAGACGGCACAGATTTGTTGCGATCTCCGCGTAGCGCTGTTGCAGGCCCTCCCCCGAAGCTTCCGACACCGCCCCGCACCGTGCCGGGCGGAGACACTTTCGGAGGTCGTGGGATGTACGAATTGATGGGCCGGACGCACGCATGGCTCGCGCAGGAACGCGGGCAGGGGACGGTCGAGTACGTCGGTCTGATCATGCTGCTGGCGGCGATCATGGCCGTGGTGGCCACCACGGGTAAGGACGCCGGCATCGCCTCGGCGATCATCGGAAAGCTCAAGGGCGCGATCGCGAGCATCAACTAAGGCCGGCGGATGGGGACGGAGAGCCGCGCGAGGGCCGTGCCAGACTGGCGGCGTGGTCGCTCCGTTCCCCACGTCCGCGCGCGAGCGCGGCGCTCTGACCCGCACCTGAGGAGGCGCAGGATGACCCGTGAGAGAAGTGGCGGCCGCGCGCCGGACGAGCTTCGCCCCGTGACGATCGAGCCCGGCTTCGTGAGCACCGCGACCGGCAGCGCGCTGATCTCGTGCGGCGGTACGCGCGTGATCTGCACGGCGTCCGTGCAGGAGTCCGTGCCGAAGTGGATGGCGGGCAAAGGCCGCGGCTGGATGACGGCCGAGTACGGCATGCTCCCCGCCTCCACGGGTGACCGCAAGCAGCGGGACGTCACCAAGGGCCGGCCGGACGGGCGCACCGTGGAGATCCAGCGGCTGATCGGCCGCAGCCTGCGCGGGATCGCGGACCTCGACGCGCTCGGCGAGCGGACGATCTACGTGGACTGCGACGTCCTGGAGGCCGACGGCGGCACCCGCTGCGCGTCGATCACCGGCGGCTACGTGGCGCTCGCGCTCGCGTGCCGGAGCCTGCAGGAGAAGGGGCTGCTGAAGCGCTCCCCGCTGACCGGCACGATCGCCGCCGTCTCCTGCGGTGTCGTGGGCGGCGTGCCGCTGCTGGACCTCGACTACCCCGAGGACTCCACCGCGGAGGTCGACGCCAATGTCGTCATGACGGGCGAGGGCGGCCTCGTGGAGGTGCAGGCCACGGCCGAGCGCACGCCGCTCAGTCGCGCGCACCTCGACGAGCTCCTCGCGCTGGCCCAGACCGGCATCGAAGGTCTCCGTGCCGCGCAGGAGGCGGCGCTCGCGCTGTGAGCCCGATCGTCCTTGCCACCCGCAACGCGCACAAGGTGCGCGAGTTCGAGCGCCTGCTCCCGGGCGTGGCCATCGCGCCGCTGCCCGACAGCGCACCGACGCCCGAGGAGACCGGCACCACCTACGCCGAGAACGCGCTGATCAAGGCGCGCAGCGCGGCCCAGGCCACGGGCGAGCCCTCCTTCGCCGACGACTCCGGGATCGAGGCCGAGGCGCTGGACTGGCGGCCAGGCGTCTACACCGCGCGCTTTGCCGGCCCGGACGCGAGCGACGGCGAGAACCTGGCCAAGCTCCACCGCGAGGCGCCCGCCGGCTCACGGGCGCGGTACGTGTGCGTGATCGCGTACGTGTCTCCCGACGGGGGCGAGGAGCTGTTCGAGGGGACGTGTGAAGGGACGCTCGCCGAGCAGCCCGCCGGGGGTGGGGGGTTTGGGTACGACCCGCTGTTCGTGCCGGTGGAGTTCCCGGACCGGACGATGGCGGAGCTGACGGACGAGCAGAAGGACGCGATCTCGCACCGGGGGAAGGCCGCGCGGGCCATGGCGGCCTGGTTGGGGCGTGGCGCTTAGATTTTCGACGCGCTGAGCCCGGGATCGGGTTCAGAACGGCAGCATCGAGGGGGAAGGGAGCGGCGTTTGGGCTCGCGCGGCGCGAACATCGCCTCCGGGCTCCGCGTGGCACGGTCGGGTTGCCTTGCCGCTCTCAGTCGAGTTACGGGCCACTGACAGTTCGTGGGGCGCCGCGCTCGTCCGCCGACCTCCTGCGGATCTCGCGGAAACGAACACGCGCTGGAGGGGGTGATGAACAAACGTTCGCCTCGGAGGTGACGTTTGTTCGTCACCCCCTTTGTTCGAAGCGCGGTCGCGATCGAGCCTGATCGATCGGACGTGGAGCGGTGTGAAGCAACCACAACCGCTCCTCGCGATTTCCGGTGCCCGTAACTTGACCTGAGAGCGGCACGCCATCCGGCCGTGCCACGCGGAGCTCGGAGCCGGATGTTCGGGCCGGGCGAGCGAAACGCCGCTCCCTTCCCCCTCGGTGAGCCGTTCCGACCCACGCCCCGCGCTCAGCGCCTCGGAAACGTGAACGCCACGCCCCGCTACTTCAAATTGATGCCCGCGGCGATGGCGACGGCCAGCGTCACGCCCGCATACCCGGTGTATCCGGACAACACGAGAATGAGTGCGGTGAGCAGGCAGAGGCCGACGGTGACGATCCACGCGATGCGATTGAGCTGGGACACGAGTCCCTATTGTCGCGGATGCGGATGAAGTCCTCCCTGACGCCCGAGGTCGCCCTCGCGTACGTGCGCGAGTTGTCGGCGGATGTTCGCGCCGGGATCGTCCTCGACCCGCGCGGGAACACACTGGCCGGCGCGCCCGAGTTGCACGCCGCCGCCACACGCCTGCTCGCCGCGCGCCCACACGCGCGCGAGCTCCACGGCGTCGGCGAAAACGGGTCCCAGGTGTTCGTGATCCGAGACGACGAACGAGCGATCGTCGTGGTCACGGGCCGGCACGCGCTGCCCCGCGTGATCCGGCGGGATATGCGGACCGTCCTGTCCGGAAACGGGGGAACGAGTGGTCAAGAAGTCCCCTTTGAGCGCCTCGATCCGGGCCTCGTGACCCCCCTTCTGACAGCAGTCGCTGACGCTTTTCGGCCCTAGAGCGTGGTTTCTCGGACAGAATTTGGCCGTCGGATTGCCGCAAATTGCGGGTTTTTCCGCTATGGTGCGCCGACCCCGTCCGAAGCCACTGTTAGCTTCGGGCCTCCACCAGCCCTCCCAGAGGGGATACACAGGAGGACGCATGACGAAGAACGAGTTCGTCGACAAGGTTGCCGAGCAGACCGGCTTCAGCAAGAAGGACGCCGGCGCAGCCGTCGACGCGGTGCTGAACTCGATCGAGACTGCTCTTGGCTCGGGCGAGGATGTCAACTTCACCGGGTTCGGCAAGTTCCATGTCGCAGAGCGGGGCGCTCGTGAGGGTCGCAACCCGCGCACGGGCGAGACGATGACCATCTCCGCCAGCCGGGTGCCGCGCTTCACGGCCGGCTCGGGCCTCAAGAAGGCCGTCAAGTAGTCACGACCACGAGGGGCGTCGGCGTTCCTGCCGGCGCCCGGCTGGGTCTGTAGCCAACCATGAGCACGCCCCATAAGGGCAACGGAAGGCCGGGACCCAGTCTGACGTTCGGCGATCGGCTGAGTACGGCCGTCGCCGAACGTGAGTCTCAGATCGTGCTCGGGATCGACCCCGACCCGGCGAAGTTGTGGCCGGCGGCGATCGATCGCACGAGCGAAGCGCGGGCACGGCTCGCGCTCTCCTTCTCCGACGCGGAGGAGGCAGCCGGCGAACAGCCGCCCAGCGCGGGGGTCGTCGCACGCCTGGAGACCGCGGCGGCCGTCCTGGCCCACTGCCGGGCGATGATCGACGCGGTCGCACCGGCCGTCGTCGCCGTCAAGCCCCAGCTCGCCTGCTTCGAGCGCCTCGGCGCGCCCGGCTGGCTCGCGCTGGAGCACATCACCACTTATGCGCGCGAGCAGGGCCTGCTCGTGCTCGCGGACGGCAAGCGCGGGGACGTCCCCGTCACCGCCGCGGCCTACGGCCAGGCGCTGGTCGGCAGCACGCCCTCGCCGTTCGGCGGCGTGTCCGGCCTCGGCGCCGACGCGTTCACCGCCAACCCGCTGCTCGGTCGCGACGCGCTCGAGCCGCTCGTCCAAGCGGCGCGTGAGCACCAGGCGGGCGTGATCGTGCTCGTCCGCACCTCCAACCCGGGCGCGGCCGACCTGTTCGACCTCAAGCTGGACACCGGCGAGCGCCTGTGGGAACGGATCGCGCAGCTCGTCGACGCGCTCGGTCAGGCGGGCCCGGCGGGCCTGAAGGACGTCGGCGCGGTCACCGGCGCCACCGAGCCCCAGCACCTCGCCCGCCTGCGCGAGCTGATGCCGCAGACGCCGTTCCTGCTGCCGGGCATCGGCGCCCAGGGCGGCGACGTCGCGGCCATCGCCCCGGCGTTCGCTCCCGGCAAGGCCGGCGGGCTCGTCACGGCGTCGCGCTCGATCGCCAACGCCCACGAGGCCACCGGCGCCACCCCTGCCGATGCGGCCCGTGCCGAAGCGGAGCGCCTCCGTGAGCGGGCATGGTCCCTCTAGACTGAGCCTCGATGTTCCGCCGCAATCCCGCGCGTTTCTTGGCGCCCATCGCGCTGATCGCGTTCGCGTTCGCGCTCTACTCCATCGTCAAGGACGACGAGGCGCCCACCGGTTCGACGCCGGCGAGTCAGACCGCGACCGCGACGCCCAGCGCGAGCGCCACGAAGAAAAAGAAGAAGTCCTCCAAGCCCAAGACCTACACGGTCAAAGCCGGCGACACGGCTTCGGGCATCGCGGAGGAGGCGGGCGTGGACCTCGAGACGCTGATGGAGCTCAATCCCGAGCTCGATCCCGCGTCGCTCTCGCCGGGCCAGAAGATCAGGCTCGAAGAGTGAGGCGCCCCGCTGCGGCGGCGCTCGCGGCGGTGGCGGCGGCGCTCGCGATGTTCACCAACACCGCGCCGGCCGAGGCACGCAAGTGCCCGGACAGCGTCGGCGCGCGCTCCGCGATCGTGATCGAGGTCTCGACCGGCATCGTGGCCTGCGAACGGCAGGCCGACAAGCGCCGGAGCATCGGCTCCACCACGAAGCTGATGACCGCGCTCGTCACGCTCGAGAACGCCAAGCTCAGCCAGAAGCTTCACGGCCTCGGACTACCGCCCGCTGCCGATCGAGTCCCAGATCCGGCTCCTCCCGGGCGAGCGGATGAAGGTCTCCGACCTCATGCGCGGCCTCCTGCTCGAATCCGGCAACGACGCCGCCGTCACGCTCGCCGAGGGCGTGTCCGGCTCGCGCAAGAAGTTCGTCCGCGAGATGAACCGCCGCGCGCGCGGGCTGGAACTGAAGAACACCCATTTTGCGAACGAAATCGGGCTCGACGAGGAAGGCAACTACTCCTCCGCGCGTGACCTGGTGACGCTCGCCAAGGTCCTGCGCACGAACGCGTTCTTCAAGAAGGTCGTGGACACGCCCGTGGGCACGCTCAAGTCGGGCGACCACGAGCGCACGTTCCGCAATCGCAACAAGCTCGTGTCCCGCTACAGCTGGGTCAACGGCGTCAAGACCGGCCACACGCGCGGCGCGGGCTACGTGCTCGTCGGCTCGGGCTCCAAGAACGGCATCCAGCTCATCACCGCGGTGCTCGGCACCGACGGCGAAGCCGCCCGCGACAGCGACACGATGGCACTGCTGAACTGGGCGCTCCCGAAGTTCCAGCGCATCCGCGCGGTGGTCGAGGGCAAGGTCATGGCCAAGGTCCCGATCCGCGATCGCCAGGGCGCGACGCTCAGCCTGGCGCCTGACCGGACGGTGCGGCGGATCATCGAGCGCGGCAAGCGCGACGAGGTCAAGCTCGAGGTGGTCGCGCCGGACGATCGTCGACGGCCCGATCCGCAGCGGACAGCGGCTCGGACGCGTGGAGGTTCGCCAGGACGGACGGCTCGTCGCCACCGTCGCGCTGGTGGCGAAATCCGCCGTCGCGGCGCCGACGCCGACCGAGAAGGCCAAATCGTGGGCGGCCCGTCCTTATGTGGTCGGGGGCATCGGGCTGCTGCTAGCCGCTACGGTCCTGCTTGTGACCCGCCGCGCTCGGACCAGCCGCCGGCGACCCAACCGCCGCGAGGCGCCCGGCGCCGCATGATCGTCACCGTCACGCTCAACACCGCCATCGACAAGACCCTGTCGGTGCCCAACTTCCGGCTCGGCCGCCGCCACCGGACGGTCGAGCAGACCACGATGCCGGGCGGCAAGGGCGTCAACGTCGCCCGGGTGCTCAAGACGCTCGGCGCGCCGGTGATCGCCACCGGGCTCGCGGGCGGCGCGACCGGCACGCGCATCGTCGACCAGCTCACGCAGCTGAGCGTGCTCTCCGACTTCGTCCGCATCCGCGAGGAGTCGCGCACGAACACGGCCGTGATCGACCCGACGACGGGCGAGCAGACCGAGATCAACGAGAAGGGCCCGAAGGTCTCCCCGCAGGAGGTCGAGCTGTTCGTCGACAAGCTCCTGTACCTGGCCAAGGGCGCGAGCCTGTGCGTGTTCGCCGGCTCGCTCCCGCGCGAGGTGGACACCGACATCTACGCCTTCCTCATCCGCGAGCTGCGCAAGCTGGGCGTCACGACCATCGTCGACACCGACGGCGACCCGCTGCGACGCGCCGTGCGCGCGGAACCGGACGTGGTCTCGCCGAACATGCTCGAGGCCGAGGAGCTCGTCGGCCACGAGTTCAACGACGACGAGGACCGCACGTACGCCGTCAAGGAGGTCTGCGACATGGGCGCGCGCGAGTCGCTGATGACGCTGCCCGACGGCTGCTTCGCGCGCATGCACCCGCCGCACGAGACCGAACCGGTGACCTACCGCGTCCGCGTCCGCGGTGGAGCGATCGAACCGCGGGCCACGGTCGGCTCCGGCGACGCCTTCCTGGCGGGCTACGTGGCCGCCCGCTATCAGCACCGGCCCGTCGACGAGGCACTGGCCTTCGCGGTCGCCTGCGGCGCGGAATCCACTCAGCATCTCGGAGCCGGTCTGGTGGATCCTGACCGTGTCCAGCGCTTGTTGGGAGAAGTGGACGTCGAGCGTCAACCGGCGACGCATAACGACGCTCTAACGTAGTGATGCCCGCCCGGGGTCAACGTCCGCTTCCCACCCTAGGATTTCGCCATGGAAATCGAGATCGGCCGAGGCAAGAAGGCGCGTCGCGCCTACGGCTTCGATGACGTCGCCATTGTCCCTTCGCGCAGGACGCGCGACCCCGATGACGTGGACATCACGTGGACCCTGGGGCCGTACCGGTTCGAGCTTCCTCTGCTCGCCTCCGCGATGGACGGCGTCGTATCGCCCGACAGCGCCGGCATCATCGGCAAGCTCGGTGGTCTCGCGGTCCTGAACCTCGAAGGCATCTGGACCCGCTACGAGGACGCGGACGACATCCTGGCTCGCATCGCCTCCCTGCCCAAGGAGCAGGCGACGCGCGAGATGCAGGACATCTACCAGGAGCCGATCAAGGAAGAGCTGATCACCCAGCGCATCAAGGAGATCAAGGCTCACGGCGTCGTCGCCTCCGCCTCGCTCACTCCTCAGCGCGTCGAGCAGTACTACGAGCTGTGTCTTGACGCCGGCCTGGACATCCTGGTCGTCCAGGGCACGGTCATCTCGGCCGAGCACGTCTCCTCCTCGGGCCACGTGCTCAACCTCAAGGAGTTCGTCCGCGAGCTCCCGGTCCCGGTCGTCCTCGGCGGCTGCGCCTCGTACTCGACGGGCCTGCACCTCATGCGCACCGGCGCGGCGGGCGTGCTCGTCGGCGTCGGCCCCGGCGCCGCCTGCACCACCCGCGGCGTGCTCGGCATCGGCGTGCCGCAGGCCACCGCGATCGCCGATGTGGCGGCGGCGCGCAACCAGCACATGCTGGAGACGGGCGACTACGTCCGCGTGATCGCCGACGGCGGCATGCGCACCGGCGGCGACGTCTCGAAGGCCATCGCCTGCGGCGCGGACGCCGTGATGATCGGCTCCCCGCTGGCGCGCGCCTACGAGGCGCCGGGCCACGGCTACCACTGGGGCATGGCCACGTTCCACCCGACGCTCCCCCGCGGCGCGCGCGTGAAGACGACGCAGAACGGCACGCTCGAGGAGATCATCGCGGGCCCCGCGCGCGAGAACGACGGCACGTTCAACATCATGGGCGGCCTGCGCACCTCGATGGCCACCTGCGGCTACCAGGACATCGCCGAGTTCAACCGGGCCGAGCTGATGATCGCCCCCGCGCTGCAGACCGAGGGCAAGACGCTTCAGCGCGATCAGGCCATCGGCATGGGCGCGCGCGGCGGGGATGTCGCACTTGTCGCCGACTGAGGCCACGTCCCTCGGGCACGGCTCTTCTCTTCCGGCTGATCAGCCGGTAGAGGAGCTCGCGCTCGAACGTGAACTCGCCACGGATGAAGTCGTCGTCCTCGACTACGGCGGGCAGTACTCGCAGCTGATCGCGCGCCGTGTGCGCGAGCTCGGCGTGTTCTCCGAGCTGCTCCCGCATCACGTGGGGGTGGAGGAGGTGCGCCGGCGCAAGCCGAAGGGCCTCATCCTCAGCGGCGGGCCCGCGTCGGTGTACGCCCCGGGCGCGCCGAAGCTGGACCCGGAGCTGCTGGAGCTCGGCATCCCCGTGCTCGGCATCTGTTACGGCATGCAGGCCCTGGTGCTCACGCTCGGCGGCCGGGTCGAGGGCGCCGAGGTGGGCGAGTTCGGGCGTTCGACGCTCACGGTGGCCGAGCACGGCCGCCTGCTCGCGGGCACGCCGGATTCGCAGGCGTGCTGGATGTCGCACCGCGACACCGTGTACGCGGCGCCCGAGGGCTTCACCGCCCTGGCCTCCTCGACGGAGTCGCCGGTGGCGGCGGTCGAGGATGTCGAGCGCGGGCTGTACGGCATCCAGTTCCACCCGGAGGTCGTGCACACGCCCTACGGCCAGCAGGTGCTCACGACGTTCCTCGAGGACATCGCGGGCGCGTCGCGCACGTGGTCGGCGGCGAACATCATCGACGAGCAGGTCGAGGCGATCCGCAAGCAGGTCGGTTCCGGCAAGGTCATCTGCGGGCTCTCGGGCGGCGTGGACTCCTCCGTGGCCGCGCTGCTGGTGCACAAGGCGGTCGGCGACCAGCTCACGTGCGTGTTCGTGGACCACGGGATGATGCGCCAGGACGAGGGCGAGCAGGTCATCCGCGCGTTCCGCGACCAGTTCCACGTGCCGCTCGTGGCCGTGGACGCCGAAGAGCGCTTCCTCGCGCGGCTGAAGGGCGTGTCCGAGCCCGAGGCCAAGCGCAAGGCCATCGGCGCCGAGTTCATCCGCGTCTTCGAGGAGGAAGCGGCGAAGCTCGGCGACGCCAAGTTCCTCGTCCAGGGCACGCTGTACTCGGACGTGATCGAGTCCGGCGGTGGCACCGGCGCGGCGACGATCAAGTCCCACCACAACGTGGGCGGGCTCCCGGAGGATCTGGAGTTCGAGCTCGTCGAGCCGCTGCGGGCGCTGTTCAAGGACGAGGTCCGCGCCGTCGGCGCGGAGCTCGGCCTGCCGGAGAAGTTCGTCTGGCGCCAGCCGTTCCCGGGCCCGGGTCTCGCGATCCGCATCGTCGGCGGCGAGGCCACCAAGGAACGCCTGGACACGCTGCGCGCGGCGGACTTCATCCTCCAGGACGAGATCCGCAAGGCCGGCCTGTACCGCGAGCTGTGGCAGTCCTTCTGCGTGCTGCCGGACATCCGGACGGTCGGCGTGCAGGGCGACGAGCGCACCTACGGCTACGTCGTGGCGATCCGGGCGGTCACGTCCGACGACGCGATGACCGCCGACTGGGCGCGCCTCCCGTACGACCTGCTCGAGCAGATCGCGTCGCGGATGATCAACGAGATCCGCGAGGTCAACCGCGTCGTGCTCGACATCACGAGCAAGCCCCCCGGCACCATCGAGTGGGAGTAGAGCCGGAGAACAAGCACGAGCGCAGGCCCGAGGACGAGCTCCTCGGGTTCCGCTCGCGCCTGCTCATGGGCGCGGTCTTCGCGTCGCTGTACATCGCGACGTACGGGCCGCGCGGGGACAGTTGGCTCCCGGACATCATCAGCGGCGTGCTCGGTGGGGCCGTCGTGTTCCTGATTCTCAAGGAAGTCGACGAGCGGCGCAGCCGCCGCCTCCGCCGCCAGAACCAGCACCGCCAGTAGGCGCCTCGCTAGGGTGGAACGCATGGCCGTCCCGCTCTTCAACACGTCCGGACCCCTCGCCGCGATCGACGCCGACATCCGCGCGAAGGTCAGCGCGATCCTCGACGCGGGCGTCTACGTGCTCGGCCCCGAGGTGCGGGCGTTCGAGTCGGAATTCGCCGCCTACACCGGCACCGACCATGCCGTCGGCGTGGCCAACGGCACCGACGCGCTCGTGCTCGCGCTGCGCGCGCTCGGCGTCGGCCCGGGCGACGAGGTCATCGTCCCGAGCTTCACGTTCTACGCGTCGGCGGAGGCGATCCCGCACACGGGCGCGCGCCCCGTCTTCTGCGACGTGGACCCGGACACGATGTGCATCACGCCGGAGACGGTCAAGGCGGTGCATGACCGCCGAACACCAAGGCCGTGATCGCCGTCCACCTGTTCGGCAACGTCGCGCCCGTCGAGGCGATCGAGGCGCTGGGCGTGCCGGTGCTCGAGGACGCCGCGCAGGCCGCGGGCACGATCCTGGACGACGGCCGCCGCCCCGGCGCGCTCGGGACGATCGCGACCTGGTCCTTCTACCCGTCCAAGAACCTCGGCGCGTTCGGTGACGGCGGCGCCGTCACCACCAACGACGACATCCTCGCCGAGACGATCCGCACGCTGCGCTTCCACGGCTCGCGCGACAAGCAGACGTTCGAGATGGTCGGCCACAACTCGCGCCTGGACGAGCTCCAGGCGGGCATCCTGCGCGTCCAGCTCCCGCACCTGGACGGCTGGGCCGACGGGCGCCGCGCCGCCGGCCGCCACTACGAGGAGGCCGGCCTCGGCGAGTTCGTCTCGCTGCCGGTGGCCACCGCGGGCTCCCAGCCCGCGTGGCACCTGTACGTGGTGCGCAGCGAGCGCGCGGACGAGCTGCGGACGGTGCTCAACGACGCCGGGATCGGGGCCCGCGCCTACTACCGCACCCCGGCCCACCTGCAGCCGGCGATGCACGAGTGGGGCGAGGGCCTGGACCTCCCGGGCACGGCCGAGGCGGCGCGCACGAACCTCGCCGTCCCGATGAGCCCGGTGCTGGACCGGGCCCAGGCGGACGAAGTGGTCGCGGCGCTCAGCGCTGTGCCGGCGGCGCGTTAGCGCCAGCGCTCGAGCAGGTCTTCGTCGGGGACCTCGCGCACCACGCGCGCCGGGACGCCGAGCACGACCGCGCGCGGCGGGACGTCCTTCGTCACGACCGCGCCCGCGGCGACGAAGGCCTCCTCGCCGATCTCGACGCCGGGGCAGAGGACCGCGCCGCCGCCGATCCGGCACGCGCGCCGGAGCACCGGCCCGCGCAGCGCGTAGCGTCTTGTCGTGGCGGCTCATGGTGTCGTCGTTGGTGGTGCAGACGCCCGGCCCGACGAAGACGTCGTCCTCGATCGTCATGTAGGCCGTGATGTAGACCTGGGTCTGGATCTTCACGCGCGCGCCGATCGTGGTGTCGTTCTCGACCGTCGAGCCGCGGCCGATCAGCGAGCCGTCGCCGATCGTGACCCGCTCGCGCACGAACGCCTGGTCGCCGATGATCACGCGGTCGCCGAGGCGCGTGCCGGCGAACACGATCGCCTGGGCGCAGATGACGGCCTCCGTCCCGACCTCGAGCGGCGGCGAGGTCGGCCCGCGGTGGCGGTGGAGGAGCGGGCGAGCGTCGGCGACTTGCCGAGGATGGCGCCGGCCTGGACTTCGCAGCCACGGCCCGAGACACCGTGCCTTCGAGCACGACGCGCGGTGGGGTCGATCATGTCGCCGACCATCCTGACGAGCGCGTCGACGACGCGCGCGCCGGCCTGGCCGTCGCCGTACAGCGGCGGGCGCTCGGCCGGGACCGGGCGCTCCAGCGCCGCGAGCGCGGCCTCGCGATCGAGGTCGACGAGCACGTTCCAGCCCGCGTCGATCGTCTCGCGCCACTCGGTGGTGGACCGCAGCGTGATGCACGGCACGCCGGCCAGATAGGCCTCCTTCTGCACGCCGCCGGAGTCGGTCAGCACGGCGCGCGCGTGCAGCACGAGCCCCGTGAACTCCAGGTAGCCGAGCGGCGGCGCGACGATCACGCCCTCCAGCGCATCCAGCAGCCCGGCGTCCGCCAACCGGGCCCGCGTGCGCGGATGCAGCGGCAGGACGACCGGCAGCGGCATCCCGGTCAGCACGTCCACGAGCGCGCGCAGCCGCGCCGGATCGTCGACGTTGCCCGCCCGGTGCGCGGTCGCCAGCAGGTAGCCGCCGCGCTCGACGCCGAGGTTCTCGAGGATCGCCTCGTCGGCGCGCGGCGCCAGCAGCTCGAACACGTCCACCATCACGTCGCCGACCACCTCGACCGCGCCCACGACCTGCTCGGCGCGCAGCGTCTCCGCGGCCGCCTCCGACGAGCACAGCAGCAGCGACGACGCGTGGTCGGTCAGCACGCGGTTGAGCTCCTCGGGCATCGAGCGGTCGTACGAGCGCATCCCGGCCTCGACGTGCGCCACCGGCACCCCGGCCTGCGCGGCCGCCAACGCCCCCGCCAGCGTCGAGTTCGTGTCCCCGTAGACGAGCACGGCGTCGACGTCGCCGAGCAGCGGCTCCAGCGCCGACAGCATCCGCGCCGTCTGCTCGGTGTTGGACCCGCCGCCGAGCTCGAACCGGTGCTCGGGCCGCGGCAGCGCGAGCTCCTCGAAGAACACGCGCGAGAGCGCGTCGTCGTAGTGCTGGCCCGTGTGCACCAGCACCTCCTCACCCACGGCCCGCAGCCGCGACGAGACGGCCGCGGCCTTCACGAACTGGGGGCGATTGCCCACGACGGTCAATACGCGCATCGGCGCGCAGGCGTGGCAGATCCAGCTGAAGGCGGCCCAGGAACGCAGCATCGCGAGCGGGTCGATCGGGCTCCCACCCGCGTACCAGCCCGGCGCGGACCACGCCTCGAAGTGCAGGTGGCACCCGCTCGCCCGGCCGCTCGCGCCGACGTAGCCGATCGGCTGGCCGGTGAAGACGCGCGCGTCCTTCGCCACCAGCGGCGCCTCGCGCAGGTGCATGTACGTGTAGTCGGTGCCCGTGCCCTCGTTGTCGATCACGAGGTAGTGCCCGGCGCGGGCGTGGTAGCCCGCGAACTTCACGACACCGCCGTGCGCGGCGACCAGCGGGGTCCCGCACGCCGCGAAGACGTCGTGGCCCTGGTGCCCGCGCCCGCCGCCGAACGCCGCCGCGCCGGTGCCGAACGTGAACTTGCCGAGGATCGGGAAGCGGTCCCGGGCGAAGTCGAACGCGACCGGCGCCTGCGCCACGCCGCCCGCCGTGACCCGGAACTCGTAGCGCCCGGTGCGCTGCACCTTGTTGGCGGCGAGCCCGTTCCACGTGAGCTGCTGCGGCATCTCGGGCGCGACCGCGCCGAGGTCCCAGTTCGAGATCGATCGACGCCGTCCTCCACGCGCGCCAGCGCGACGGTCACCGGGACCGGAGCGGCGCCGTGCACCACGTAGCGTGAGCGGTGGCCGGGACGGCCGCGTCGTAGAAGTACCGCGGGCGCCTTAGGCCGAACTCGACGATCCCCGTCGGCGGCGCCGGCTCGACCGTCAGCGGCGCGACCGAAGGCGCGGTCAACGCGCCCGGCGTCACGCTCCGATGGAGCCTTGCTCTCTGATCCAGAACCGGCGCTCGCGGCACCGTGGCATCGCTGATTCGACTGACGAACGGTCAAGCGAACTCACCGCGTGCGGCGGTAGGTTCGAGCGCTGTCATGGGCGCGATCCAACCACTGAAAAAGACGCGTTCGCGTGCGTCCCTCACTCCCGCGGGGCCGGTAATCGCGGGCTCTCGACGCGCACTCTCAGCCGCGCTGCGATCGCTGAGTTCGACAGCACGGTCAGCTGAGTGCCGTGCTGGGACTGCCCGCACCAGCTCCGGACGCGCTCGATCGCGTCGATCGAGGCCGCGCCACGTCCGTGCACGCGCCCGGCGGCGTGATCGTCGCCGGCATGGGCGGGTCCGCCGCCGGGGCGCGCCTTGCGGTCGCGGCCTTGACACGCGCCTCACCGCTCCGCTGATCGTCTCTGACGGCTACCGCCTCCCGGCCTGGGCCGGACCGAACACGCTCGTGTTCGCCTCGAGCTACAGCGGGAACACCGAGGAGACGCTCTCGGCCTACGACGACGCCGTCGAGCGCGGTGCACCGAGACTGATGGCCACGACCGGCGGCGAGCTGGGCGCGCGCGCCACGCGCGACGGCGTGCCGGTCATCGCGCTGCCGCGCGGCTTCCAGCCGCGAGCCGCCATCGGCTACGCGCTGGTCGCGGCGCTCGAGGCCGCCGCGCTCGCAGGCGCGGCACCGTCGGTCCGCAACGAGATCCTCGCGGCCGCGGCGCTCGCCGACGAGCTCGCGCAGGAGTGGGGGCCCGACGCGCCGGACGACTCGCTCGCGAAGTCGATCGCGCTCGCCCTGCACGGCACCGTCCCGGTGATCGCCGGAGCGGAGTTGGCCGGTGCGGCGGCGTACCGCTGGAAGTGCCAGTTCAACGAGAACGCGGCGCTCCCGGCGTTCGCCTCCGTCCTGCCCGAGGCCGACCACAACGAGGTCGTCGGCTGGGACGCCGCCAGATCACTCGGGCGGTTCTCCTACGTCTCGCTCGAGGATCCCGGGGCGCATCCGCGCAACGCGTTGCGCGCTGAGCTGACCGCGGACATCGCGCAAGCCGGGCGCTGACCCGGTGCATGCGTGTCACCGCCCGCGGCGATTCGCCGGTCGAGCGTCTCGTGTCTCTCCTGCTGCTCGGAGACCTCGTCACCGTGTACGCCGCGATCCTGCGTGAGGCCGATCCCGGTGGACATCCCGGCGATCGACGGTCTCAAGGCCGCACTGGCCGCGAGCTGAGGCTCGCTATCATGCTCCGTCGCCGCGCGGCCTTCGCGTGGTGTTTCTACGCCTTCTGAAGAGAAGAATGAAGACCTACGTCGCCAAACCCACGGACCGCGAGCGCAACTGGCTCGTCGTTGACGCCGAAGGCCAGACCCTCGGCCGTCTCGCCACCCAGATCGCCGACGCCCTGCGCGGCAAGCGCAAGCCGACCTACACCCCGCACATCGACACGGGCGACTTCGTCGTGGTCGTGAACGCGGAGAAGATCTCGGTCACGGGGCAGAAGCGCGCTGAGAAGATGTACTACCGCCACTCGGGCTACCCGGGTGGTCTGAAGTCGCGCACCTTGAACGACATGCTCGAGCGCCGGCCGGAAGAGGTCATCCGCCTCGCGGTGAAGGGCATGATGCCCCGCAACCGTCTCAGCCGTAAGCAGCTCACGAAGCTCAAGGTGTACGCGGGCCCGGACCATCCCCACGTCGCGCAGCAGCCGCAGCCGATGGCCTTGATCAAGAGCAAGTAGGAGCCATGGCCGAAAGCAACGACAACGTCAACGAGACGCCTGAGCCCGAGGAGATCTCCTCGGAGGACGTCGTCGGCGGCCAGGAGACTCCGAGCGCCGACGCCCTCGATCGCGAGCAGGCGATCGTCGACGAGACTCCCGGCGAGAGCGAGATCATCGCCGCCGAAGAGACCTCGATCACGAACGCCGCGGCGTCCGAGGACGACGAGGAGCTCGAGTACATCGAGGAAGACGAGACGCCGCGCGTGAAGCCGGCGATCCCGGGCATGGACCTCGAGGTCGACATCGTCCGTGAGGGCGAGGAGTCGCGCACGCGCTACAGCGAGGACGAGGATCCCGACGCCGAGGAGTCCACGGACTCCGACAGCGACGAGGACGAGCTGCCGCAGACCATCGCGGACGCCTCGATCGACCTCGCCGCCGGCGCTCGCTACCGCGCCACCGGCAAGCGCAAGACGGCCGTCGCGCGCGTCACGCTCAAGCCGGGCACGGGCGAGTACCACATCACCGGTATCGCCGGCCGGGCCAAGTCGCTCAACGAGTACTTCCCGCGCCACACGCTGCAGCGCACGATCCGCCAGCCGCTCGAGACGGTCGGCTACGAGGATCGCATGGACGTCGTCGCCACCATGCACGGTGGCGGTGTCTCCGCGCAGGCGGGCGCGCTCCGGCACGGCGTCTCCAAGGCGCTGCTCGAGGCGGACCCGAATCTTCGGTCCGAGCTCAAGCGCCGCGGCTTCCTCACGCGTGACGCGCGCGTGAAGGAGCGCAAGAAGGCCGGCCTCAAGAAGGCCCGTAAGCGGCCGCAGTTCTCGAAGCGCTAGTGTCGGCGGCGCCTTCAAGCGCCGCCCGCAAGCTCTTCGGCACCGACGGTGTCCGTGGCGTCGCGGGCGAGTTCCTCTCTGCGGAGCTCGCCCTCGCCCTCGCGCGCGCGGCCACTTCGCGCGTGCAGACCGGACGGTCGGCCCGCGCGCGTCCTGATCATCCGCGACACCCGCGAGTCGGGTGAGATGCTCGAGGCGGCGGTCGCCGCCGGCGTCGCCGCGGCCGGGGGAGAGGCGCTCCTCGGCGGCATCCTGCCCACGCCGGGCGCGCCGCTGCTGATCCATCGCCACGGCTTCGACCTGGGCGTGGTCCTGTCCGCCTCGCACAACCCGTACCAGGACAACGGGATCAAGTTCTTCGGCGGCGACGGCTACAAGCTCAGCGACGCCGTCGAGGCCGAGATCGAGGCCGCGCTCGAGCAGCCGCCGGTCGTCCCGGAGCACCCGGGTCGCGTCCTGCAGTTCCACGGCGCGCTCGAGGACTACCTGCGCGCGCTCGAGGAGCGCTTCTCCGGCCTGGACCTCACGGGCCGCCGGATCCTGATCGACTGCGCCAACGGCGCCACGTTCCGCGCCGCGCCGGAGATCTTCCGCCGCCTCGGCGCCGACATCGGCGTCATCGCGCACGAGCCCGACGGGCGCAACATCAACCTCAACAGCGGCTCGACGCACCTCGGCCGCCTCCAGGCCGGGATGCAGGCCGGCGACGACGAGATCGGCTTCGCGTTCGACGGCGACGGCGACCGCATGCTCGCCGTGGACCGCAACGGCGCGGTCGTCGACGGCGACGAGCTGATCGCGCTCGCCGCCATCCACCTGCGCGACACCGGCCGCCTGCCGGGCAACGGCGTGGCCGTGACGGTGATGACCAACTACGGCTTCCACACCGCGATGGCCGAGCACGGGATCGAGGTGGCGATCACCGTCGGTCGGCGACCGCTACGTGCTGGAGGCGCTGCGCGAGCGCGAATGGGCGCTCGGCGGCGAGCAGTCCGGCCACATCATCGACCGCAACTTCGTGCCCTCGGGCGACGGCATCGCGTCCGCGCTGCTCACGCTCGAGGCGCTCGGCACGCACGAACCTGGCCGATCGCAGCGGGATGGAGAAGCTGCCGCAGACGCTGGTCAACGTGCGCGTGCGCGACCGCGGGGCGCTCGAGCAGGCCACCGAGGTCCACGCGGCGGTCGAGGCGCGAGTCCGCGGCGCTCGAGGGCCGAGGGCGCGTGCTGCTGCGCCCGAGCGGCACCGAGCCGCTGGTGCGCGTGATGGTCGAGGCGCCGTCCGCCGAAGAGGCGGAAGCGGTGTGCGGGCGCCTGGTCGCGCTCGTCCAGGCTCAGCTCGGGTGAGACCGGAAGGCCTGGACCGAAGGCCAGCGAACCGAGCACGCAAGCTCCTTGAACTGTGCGAGCGCGCAGACGGGCGCGCTCGAGATTCCTTGGAAGGAGGACGGCCATGTGCGGCATCGTCGGATACGTCGGACAGCGGTCGGTACAGGAGATCCTCCTCGCCGGCCTCGAGAAGCTCGAGTACCGGGGGTACGACTCCGCCGGGATCTCGATCCAGGGCGAGAGGCGGCTGGAAGCGTCCGCGCCGTCGGCAACCTCGCGCGCGCTGAAGGCCGCGGTCGCCGAGCAGGACGCGAGTGACGGCGCCGTGGCCGTGCTCGCCCCGCCCGCCACGACCGGCATCGGCCACACGCGCTGGGCCACGCACGGCCGCGTGACCGAGGAGAACGCCCACCCGCACTACGACCCCGAGAACCGCGTGCACGTCGTGGTCAACGGGATCGTCGAGAACTACATGGAGCTCAAGACACGAGCTCCAGAGCCAGGGCGCCCACTTCACCTCCGAGACCGACGTCGAGGTCATCGCGCACCTGATCGCCGCGCGACCTCGACGAGCACGGCCTCGTCGAGGCCACGCGCCGCACGTACAACCGCCTGCGCGGCCACTACTCGTTCGTCGCCCAGTCGCTGCCGAGGAGCCCGGCGTGCTCGTCGGCGCCCGCAAGGAGTGCCCGCTGATCGTCGGCCGCGGCGACGGCGAGCAGTTCCTCGCCTCCGGCATCCCCGCCTTCCTGGCCCACACGCGCACCGTCCAGGCGCTCGAGGACGACGAGCTCGTCGTGCTCACCGCCGACGGCGCGCGAGTTCATGACCGCCGACGGCGTCGCGTTCGAGCGCGAGACCCAGGAGATCGACTGGGACGCCGACGCCGCCGAGAAGGGCGGCTACGAGACCTTCATGCTCAAGGAGATCCACGAGCAGGCCGACGCCGTCGCCGAGACGATCGCCGACCGCACCGTGCGCCCGGACGGCGTGGACCTCCCCGAGCTCGACGACGAGCTGCTGCGCGGCGTCAAGCGCATCATCATCGTCGCCTGCGGCACCTCCTACCACGCGGGCCTGATCGGCCGCTACGCGATCGAGGAGTGGGCGCGCGTCCCGGTCGAGATGGACGTCGCCTCCGAGTACCGCTACCGCAACCCGGTGGTCGGCCCCGGCGACCTCGTGATCGGCATCACGCAGTCCGGCGAGTCGCTGGACACGCTGGCCGCGATGCGCCTCGCCCGCGAGCGCGGCGCGACCGTGCTGGCGGTGACCAACATCATGGGCTCGCAGGCCACGCGCGACGCCGCACGCGACCGTCTACACGCGCGCCGGCCTGGAGATCAGCGTCGCCGCGACCAAGACGTTCGTCGCCCAGGTCGCCGTGATGTACCTGCTCGCGCTGCGCCTGGCCGAGCTGCAAGGGCACGCTGGACGCCGAGCGCCGCACCGAGCTCGTCACCAAGCTCAAGCGCATCCCGCACGACATCGGCGCGATGCTCGAGCACGGCACCGAGGCGATCGACCGCGTCGCCGAGCGCCACTACGACAAGGACTTCTTCCTCTACCTCGGCCGCCACGTCGGCCTGCCGGTCGGCCTCGAGGGCGCGCTGAAGCTCAAGGAGATCTCCTACATCGCGACCGACGCCTACGCGGCCGGCGAGATGAAGCACGGCCCGATCGCGCTGCTCGACCAGGACACCCCGGTCGTCGTCGTCGCCACCGACTCGCCGGTGCTGGACAAGGTGATCTCCAACATGCAGGAGGTCCGCGTCCGCGGCGCCCACGTGATCGCGGTCGCCAGCGAGGGCACCGACCTCGGCGAGCACGCCGAGGAGACGCTCGTCGTCCCGCCCACGGACTGGATGCTCCAGCCGCTGCTGGCGGTCATCCCGCTGCAGCTGCTGGCCTACCGGATCGCGCGCCTGCGCGGCCTGAACGTCGACCAGCCGCGCAACCTGGCCAAGACCGTCACCGTCGAGTAGCTAGCTCAGGCTCGTGCGACCGTGGCGGCCGCCCACAGGCGGCCGCCGAGCTCCTCGGCGGCCGCGGCGGCAGCACGAGCTGCGCGCCGGCGGCGATCAGCTCCTCGGGCGAGTGGTCGGCCTCGCGCTCGCCGGCGAGCGCGACGCGGCGCACGCCGACGAGCCGCTCGTCGGCCGCGAGCCGGCGCAGCAGCGACGTCGGCGGCATGTCGCCGGTGTCGGTGCCGACGACGACCGCGTCCGGGCGCAGCTCGACCGCGAGCCGCAGCGCCTCCACGGCGTCCTCGGCGACGCAGGTGACCGCGCCGTCGCCGATGCCGGCCAGGATCGCGTCGGCGCGGCCGGGGACGCGCTCGACGATGACGACCGTCGGCACCGCCGGCGCGGCCGGCTCGCCGGTCGAGCTCGGCCTCGAGCTGCGAGCGCACGAACTCGGTGCGCTGCGCGGCGGCCGCGTGCTGGGCGAGCGTCGCCGGCGACGCGCGGCCCGTCCGGCGGGCGCAGCGGCAGCGTGACCGTGAACAGCGCGCCGCCCTCGGGCGCGTCGCCGAGCGAGATCTCGCCGCCGTGCAGCTCGACGAACTCGCGCACGATCGCCAGGCCGAGCCCGGCGCCGGCGCCGCGCGGAGCGGCCGTCGCCGTCGAGCCCCGAGCGGAAGCGGCCGAAGACGCGCTCGCGGTGCTCCGGCGGGCACGCCGGGGCCGGAGTCGGCGACGCTCGAGCGCCGCCGCGCCGTCGCCCGCGGCCAGCGTCGCAGCGGACCGCGCCCGCCGCGCGGCGCGTGGCGGATCGCGTTGGCGAGCAGGTTGGAGACGATCCGGCTCACGCGCTCGACGTCGAAGCGCGCCGCGAGCGTCGTCGGGCGCGTCGACGTCGAGCTCGATCTCGCGGTCGGCGGCCAGCGGCTCGAACTGACTCGGCGACCGTGCGGACGGCCTGCGCGAGGTCGGCGTCGACGAGCGCGAGCCGCGCCTCGCCGTGGTCGGCCTTGACCTGCTCGAGCATGTCGTTGATCTGCTCGAGCGCGCCGAGCGCGGCGAGCCGGATGCTGACGACCTGCGACGCGGACGCTCCGTCGCGGATCGGACGCGCAGCAGCTGCTCGGCGCGCGTGATCACGACCTGCAGCGGCGCGCGCAGGTCGTGCGAGAGCTCGCCGAGCAGCCGCTCGCGGTAGTCGTGCACGCGCGCGAGGCGCTCGGTCAGCGCCGACAGCTCCGCGTTCTGGCGCGCGAGGCGCTGCTCGACGCGCTTGCGGTCGGTGATCGTGCGGCCCTCGGCGACGATGAACGCGACCTGCCCGTCGCGGCCGCGCAGCGGGCGCAGCAGCAGGTCCAGCGTGCCGGCGTCGCGGCCCGCGCCTCGATGCGGACGTCGACGTCGAAGCGGGCGAAGCGGCCCTCGGCCGGCGGCGGCGATCGCCGCGCTGCACCGATGCGCACGTCTCGGCGCTCGGCCGCCGCCCACCAGGGCGTCGTCCACAGCGGCAGCCCGACGACCTCGGAGCGGTCGACGCCGCCGGCGATCAGCGCCGCCGGGTTGACGTCGAGCACGTGCCCGTCCGCGTCGAGCAGCGCGATGAAGCTCGAGGACTTGGCGTGCGCGACCTGCGCCATCAGCTGGCGCGCGACGGCGTCCTCGTGCGGCGTCGGGGACCTCGGCCATGCGCGCCCGCAGCGCCTCGACGACGTCGAGCGAGGTGCGCCAGTGATCCGAGCGTTCCGGCGAGCTCATGCTCGAGGACGAATCTAACGGCGCCGCGCGGCCCGTCGGTCGTCGACCGGCGCAAACGGACGGATAGGCGATTGACGTGCGGGCTGGGCATGCGGTTGGTCTGGCCCTAGCCGGATGGGGAGAACGCCGCCACTCGAAGCGGGTCGCGGTCATAGGGTTCAGCTGATGCTCGGTGCGTGGCCACGCTCCTCCGCTCCGGTCTCGCGCGCGCGACCACCGCGGCCGCGGCGCCGGCGGTCTCTGCATCTCGCTCTGACGCGCTCGGCGGCCGTGCGGCTGGCGCCGGTCGCCGCCGCCCTGCGCGGCGCCGCAGACGCTGCTCGACGCGTCGGGCGCGATCGTCGCCTGGGCCGGCGCGAGCCCGCCGGTGGTCACGCCCTGCCGCTGCCCGAGCGGCCGGCGACGTCGCGCGCGCCGTGACCGCGGCGCTCGAGACGCACTCCGCCCGCACGGTCGTGCTGATCGCCGGCGACGGCGACGCGGCGCTGGCCGTCGCGCTCGCGGCGACCCGCGCCGGCGTGCCGATCGCCCGGCTCGGCGCGGGCCTGCGGTGCGGCGACCGCACGGCCGCAAGCGCGAGATCAACCGGATCGCGATCGACGAGCTGGCCACGCGTCTGTACACGGACGGCGAGGCCGCCGACGAGCAGCTGCGCGCCGAGGGCATCGACGAGGACAGATCCTCCGCGTCGGCAGCACGCTGCCGGCGATCGTCGGCGCGCTGGCGCGGCCCGGCGCTCGAGCTGGCGGCTGGGGACGCCGGGCTCGCCGCCGCGGCGGTACGTGCTCGTGAGCCTGCACCGGCCCGAGAGCTTCGCCGAGCCCGAGCCGCCTGGCCGTCGAGCGCTGTGCCGCGCTGGCGAGCCGCCACCCGGTCGTGCTGCTGCATCCCGAGCCGCTCGCGCGCCTGGCCCGCGGACGCGCTCGGCCGCGCTGCGACCGCGGGCGTCGTCGTGACCGAGCCGCTCGACTACGTCGAGTTCCTCTCGCTGCAGGCCGGCGCCGGGCGCAGTGCTCACCGACTCGGCCGGCGTGCAGGAGGAGACGACGGTGCTCGGCGTCCCCTGCTTCACGCTCGCCCGCTCGAGCGAGCGCAGCCTCACGCTCACGCACGGCACGAACATGCTGCTCGGCGAGGACCCCGCCGCGATCGCCGATGCGCATCGCTCGCGCCGCGACCGGGCGCCCGGAGCCGGTCGCCGCTCTGGGACGGCGACGCGGGGCGCCGCGTCGCCGCCGACCTGCTCGAAGCTCCGTGGGAGGCCGCATGACGCGGCGCGCACATCACGCTCGTCCCGCCCGCGGCGCGACGCGCGTCGCGAGCGACTGGCTGCGGACGCGCGGTCGCGCAGCACGACGGCGCCGTCATCGTCCACGTCGCGCGCCGACACCGAGGATCTGCCGCGGCTCGCCGAGCGTGATCGCGGCGGTCGACGACCGCGGCGGCGTTCGACCAGCGTCGTGCTCGACGTCGGCGCCGGCCCGGCGACCGAGCGCGATGCTCGGGCCGCTGGCGCGTCCGCGCCTGTCGTCCACCGCCTCGGCGCCGCCCGAGCGTGCCGCGAGGATCGTGCAGGCGCGCTCGCGGAGTCGGCCGGTGACCGCCGTCGTGGTCCACGTCGACGACCACGCCGGCCTGTGCTGCGCGCTGGCCGCGGCGCGGCTCGGGATCTCGCTCGTGCGCGTCGGCGGCGTGCCGGCGCCGGCAGCCGGCGCGCTGATCGCCCGCCTCGCCGACGTGCTGCTCACGCGCTCGCCGCTCGACGCGCGTCGACGCGCCCGCGCACGCCGCGCCCGAGCGCGCGTCCGTCATCGGCAACCCGCTGGTCGACGTCGTCCAGCGCCACGCGCGCGCCGCGCTGGCGCGCGGCCGCTTGGCGCGGTACGGCGTCGCGCCCGGCGGCTACGTCCTCGCCGTCCTGACCGGGCGCGTCCCGTTCGCCGGGTCGCGCCGGCGCTGACCGACGCTGGCCGCGCCGCTCCCGCTCGTGCTCGAGGCGCCGGCGCGGCTGCGACGTCGCCCGGCGCGCTGCACCTGTCGACGCCGCCGTCGTTCCTCGAGCGTCTCTCGCTCGAGCGCGCGGCGACAGGCGATCGTCACCGACTCCGCGCGCGTGCCGCGAGAGGCCGCCGTGCTCGGCGTCCCGTGCCACGCGGTCGACGCCGTCGGTGATCGGCCGGCGGACCTCGGCGCGAGACGTCCGGCCGCGCGCCGATCGTCCTGGGACGGCGCGAGCGCGGCGACGCGGGCGCGCAGACGCCTCGTCGCGAACTTCGCCCGCGTCCGCCTCGCGCCTGAGCGCGAGCCGGCTACGCCGCCGCCAGCAGGTCGTTCAGGTGGGCGTAGCGGCTCGCCTCGGTGCGGTTCGCGACGCCGAGCTTGCGGTACGTGTTGGAGAGGTGGAACTTGACCGTCTGCTCGGTCACCCACAGCTCGCGCGCGATGCGGCCGTTCGTGTAGCCCTGGGCGACCAGGCGCAGGATCTCCAGCTCGCGGTCGGTCAGCGGGCAGTCGTCGCGCGACGGCTTGCTGGCCGGCCGGCGCGGCAGGTGCATGATCGCGTCGCGGGAGATCTCGCGCAGCAGCGTGGCCAGGCTCACGGGGTGCACGGCCTTGGAGATCACGGCGTCGGCGCCGGCGTCGAACGACGCCGCCGAGCGCGTCGTCGTCCATGCGCAGCGTCAGGAAGACGCGCTTGGCGTCGGGCAGCAGCGTCGCGAGCTCCTGCGAGCCGCGCGATCGCGTGCTCGGGCTCCTGCATGTCGTCGACCACGACGAGGTCCGGCGCGAGCTCAACGGCCTTCGTGCTGATCGGGACCGATCCGTCGACGAAGCCGATGACCTGGAACCCGGCGGTCTGCCGCAGGGCCAGGCGGATGCTCTGTGCCGCGAACGAATTGTCCGCGACGATCATCAGACGCTTCACTGCAGCCACCTCCGTGGGCTTCGTCCATGATGTCTCAGGTTCGCGCCTGGACCATCGAGGGGGAAGGTGATCTTCGACTGCGCCGATCGGTGAGTTCATGACCATGTCGAGGGCGATATCGACGGATGTTCCCCCGCGTGGGGGAGAAAACTCACCCGCGACCGCCCAGACGCGCGAGACCGGATGCGTGGTCGAACGTGCGCTGGACGTAGTAGCTGCTGACGGTCCGGACGAGGCGGTCTGCCAGAGGGCCGCCGGCGCGGGTCGCGGCGGCCTTCTCGATCGCTCCGCGAGCGGCGCCACGAGGCGCGCTCCAGCGGTGGGCGTCGGCGAGCTTGCGGCCGCCGGCCCTGGGCCGCTTCGCGCGCGTCCGGGATGCTCGATCAGGCGCAGGACCGCCGCGGCGGCCGCTCTCGTGGTCGACACGGCGAGACGAGCTCGCGAAGCCGGCGGCGCCGAAGCGTTCGGCCATCTCGTCCCCGTGCGCGAGAACGCACGGCAGCGCCGTCCATAGGTAGTCCATGTAGCGCGCGCGGGCGGCGAACGGCGCCTCGGGCGTGTCGGCGTGCAGCGTCAGGCCGAGGTCGGCGTCCAGCAGGTACTCGTGGCGGCGGTCGTACGGCGTCCACTCGTCGAGGAAAGCTCTAGGAGGTGACGGTGGTGGCCGTCGAGTACGTAGTACTGACCGTGCCACTGCCACACCTCGATCGGAGGCAGGGCCTCGTCACGACGCATCGCCAGCAAGATGCTGCCCAGCCGTGCGTGAGCGCGATCGCTGACCGGCCGGAAGCTCCGGTCGAACAGGTGAGCGGCGCCGTCGACCGACCCGACGATGGCGGCAACGGGAATCAGCTGTTCGCCGGCGTCGCGGAAGTGCCGGGTCGCCGTGGTCGCCTTCGGCAGCAGCGGAAGGGTGCCGCCATCACGGGGACGGAGCAGGCCGGCCATCCGGGTGTGGGACTGCTTTCGCAGCAACCGCTCGTAGTCGAAAGCGCTGTCCACGCTGGCGTACCCGGTGCCGGCCGTCGAGCGCGGACCGGCAACCAGGCGCTCGACGAGCAGGATGCCGCCCACCAACGCGAGAATTCCGAAAAGGTACAGAACGATCTCGTTCAGCATCAGGGCCACCTCCCTTGACCGGGCCCCTCCGGTGATGATCGGAGCACGCTGCGCTCCGCACTGTCTACTTCCGAGAACCGCATCCGAAGCGCTTTGATTCCACCCTGACAGTGGTCAAACCTGCACAGTGGCCTGTCCGTCCGCGACCGCGCGCCGGGTTGCGCGGCGTCCGCGCCACCGTTGCACGCGACGCAGGTAGAACGGCAGCAGCTCGCGGCCCAGCGGAATCCTGGCCGCCCGAATCGACCAGGGCGTCACCCCGTTCTGGACGGTGAAGCTGTTCGGCAGGATCCAGTACCGCTCGGCCGCGAGGACGTCGGGTGCCGGTGCCCGCAGCACCCGCTTCTGCAGGTGGATCAGCAGCGCGGTCCGGCGCACCGGATGGCCCCCTTCCAGCCGGTACTCGCAGACTTCGCCGTCCTCCCAGGCGTACCGGCGTGGGTCGCGGCCGAGCGGCGCCTCCGCGCGCGTGCGGTACTGGCGGAACGAGATGTCGAAGATCACGTCCTCGTGCCAGGCGAGCGCCCCGAGATCCTCGACGATGTAGTAGATCCCGGCCCACTCGTCGAAGTGCATGGCGGCCGGGTTTGTCATGGCGTCCTGGTAGCTGACCTTGCCGACCTCGTGCCGGTACCAGCCGGCCGTCTCCGTGGTGTTCCGGTAGAGGCTGAAGTTGCCGTTGAACAAGATCTTGTCGGCTTCGAAGGCCGCGTCCGGCAGATGCTCGCGGATTCGGCCGAAGATCAGGTCGAGATCGCTGTGACCCCAGAAGTCGTACCCGGCCAGCTCGTCGGTGAAGATTTCGCCGAAGGCCGGCCGGAAGTCGCACAGCTTGTACGGACTCTCCAACGAGATCTTGAAGTCGAAGTGGCTCCGGATGCGCTTGACGAGGTCGTCGAACCGGCACAGCTGTACGGCGACGTTGGGCGGCACGTCCGGCACCGGCTCCTCGGTCAGCAGCAGCCAGGACACGTCGGGGTTGGCCGCCATGCTCCGCACCACGAGCGGGAAGTACGCCGGTCGAGGGCCGAAATGCGGAACGACAAGCCGGATGGAGGGCGAGGTCATGGCCGGCGCCGTACGGTCGGCTGCGCTCGGTGGCCGATGGTGGATCGTCGGGCCGCGGCGGCGGCTTGCCCTCGGGTGGCCACCCCGAGCTTCGCCAGCAGCGCGGAGACGTGATGGTCGACCGTCTTGGGCGACAGCGTCAGGCGGGCGGCGATCTCGGCGTTGGACATTCCCTCGGCGACGAGGTTCAGCACGTCGAGTTGGCGCGGCGTCAAACCTGCGTCGTTAGCCGCCGTGGAGCGACGAGGGCCGCGCGGGAGCTTCGCAAACCCCTGCTTGCGCCAGTGCGCGCGCAATCGGTCAGCGATCCGAGTTGCGCCCAGCTGGTTGAGGATGCGCAACGCCGCCGTCGCGGCAGCCTCGTCCCCGGCCGCGAGCGCCTCGGCCTGAAGATAGGTGCCGCCTCGACCGGCCCACTGCACCGCGGCCTCCGACCAGCGCCCGTCGATCATCAACCGGTAGGGCTCGGCGACGTTGCCGGAGATCGTGTGTTCTCCGCCGGCTTTCCACAAACGGTAGGCCAGGCGACCCACCGGAAAGGGCTCCCCGTGATCACCGCCGGCGAGTTCGAGACCGCGGCGCGCCTCCTCGCGGGATCGCTCCCGATCATCCGTCAGGAAGAAGTACTCCGAGCGTGCGTCCGCGACGGGAACCGCCATGCTGACGTCGCCCACTCCGGCCGCCGCCGAGGCGGCTCGGTCGAGGATGTCGAGCGCCTCCGGATCGCCGCGGGCGGTCGCAATACGACCCTGAACCACCAGGGGGAGCACGGCCGACAACCCGGTCGGGTCCGCGAGGTCGAGGGTCGCCTTCGCATCGCGAAGCGCTCGCTCCCAGTTGCCGAGCTCCAGCTGGAGCTTCGCCCGCGACCCGCGCACAGCGAGGGAGAAACCCTCGAAGTTGTGCTGCTCGGTGAACTGCAGGGCCCGGTCCATCAGGTGCTCAGCCGTCGCGTACTCCGCCAGCTCGTCGGCCATGACCGTGGCGAGGCTGATCAGGGACCGAGCCGCTGGGTCCGGCCGACCCTCGGCGACTGCTCGGCGGTGCACCTCCTCCAAACTCGACCCGGCTTCGAGGTCTCCGGAGGCGAGCCGGGCGGTGTCGGCGGTGATCTGCGCGTGGACCGCGAGCTCCCCATCCCCCAGCTGCTGGGCCAAGGTCCGCGCCCGCTCACCCCAGTCGCCGGCGTCGGCCAGGCGGTGATCCATGAAGGCCACCTGGGATTGATTGATGTACGCCATGGCCAGCTCGTGGTCCGGGGGCAGGGCCTCGAGTACGGCGACGGCCCGATCGGCCGCCTGTCGCACGAGGGGCGCCCGGCCCGTCCACCAGGCCAGCTGCGAGATCCAGCGCAGATTCTCGGCCACCAGCTCAGGTTGCCCCAGCTCTTCCCGCAGGGCCAACGTGACGTTCCGGGCGCGCAACGCGTCCTCCTGACGGCCGGCCAGGTGCGCCTCGACGGCGTACTGCTCCAGCAGCTCCGCTCGGGCGTCCGAAGTCAGTCGGTCCGCGTGCCGGCAGGCCGCCTCGTAGTGGTCCGCGGCCTCGCGGTGGGCGCCCTGCCGGGCCGCCGCCGCTCCGGCCGCCGGCCCGAACTCCAGGACGGCTCGGACGTCTCCGGCCGCCCGGGCGTGGTGAACGAGGCGGCTGGGGTCGACACCGGGCCAGCCGACCAACTTCTCGAGAACTCTCTGATGCAACTCCATGCGTCGCGCCGGGGTCAGCGACTCCTCCACCGCCGTTCGGAGCAGCTCGTGCCGGTAGGACACCCCATCCTCGGTGGACACCAGCACTCCGGACGCGATGCACAGGTCTACCGGCTCCGGTGCATCGGACACCAGGGCCAGCTCGAGGCGACCGGGAACGACCGAGACCAGCTGCGCGACCTCGCGGGCCGGCCGGGGCAAAGCACGCAGTCGATCGAGAATGAGGTCCTGCACGGCACCCGGCACGGCGTCGGTTCCCGCCTTGAGCAGTTCCGTCACCAGCAAGGGATTGCCGCCGGCGAGCCGATACACCAGCTCGGGCGAACGGCCCGCCCGCTGTGCCTCCTCCGCCACCCGAGCTCTGGTCAGCGGCGCGAGCGCGATCCGGTGGACGATGCCGCGGGGCAAGGTGGCGAGGAGGCGCCGCAGCGAGTGCTCGGCGTCCACCTCGTCGTCACGGTAGGTCACGATCAACAGGGCCGAGACCTGGTCGATGCGCCGACTCAGCAAGGCCAGCCAGTCCAGGGTCGCCTCGTCGGCCCAATGCGCATCCTCGACGACCACCACGGGCCGGGCCCGCCGCGACGGCCCGGACAGGGACTCGAGAAAGGCGGCAAAGATCTCCTCGGCGGGGGCGGCTGCCCTCAGCCGTTCGGCAAGGGCGCCTCCGAGCTGCCTGCCGATGTCGTGCAGCGGGCCGAGCGCTCGCGGTGTCGTCAGCCGATCGCAGTAGCCCCACACCACCCGAGCCCCATGCCGTTGGCGATCAGCGAACGTACGGACGAGGGAGGATTTGCCCAGACCGGCCTCGCCGGTGATCAGCGCGACCTTGCCGCTGCGGGCGCTGTCGGCCACCAGCCGATCGAGGATACGGAGCACGTCCCCGCGCTCCCACAGGCCCCGGTCCGAGCTGGCCGGACCCGCCACCACCCCCGTTGGGCTGCGTCGCCATGGGCTGATGGTATTCGGCGGCATCGCGAGACGCCCAAGGCCAAGATAGGGAGTTCTCCCGATAACACTGCGACGTGTCGTTCGTAGCGTCATTCCCGAAGCACTCAGCGGTCGAGGCGGGAAGGCGCTCAGGGGCGCCGAAGCGCAGCGGCCTCGAGGAAACGGAGGACGCGGTGTCTACCCACACCATCCGTACCCTGGACCGAAACTCTCAGTTGGCCATCGACCGCGGCGCAATGCTGCCAAGCACACGGAAGGTCTTTGTCGCCTTCGCCGTGCTGACCTTCCTCGCCGCCGGCACGCTGCTGCTGCTCGCCGGCCACACCGATCGCTACTTCGCGTGGACGATCACGGCGGAGCCGACCGCCTCCTTCTACGGCGCCGCGTACGCCGCCGGCTTCGTGCTCTCGGTTCTCGGGCTCCGGCAGGAGCGGTGGGACCGTGTTCGAGTGGCCCTGATCACCGTCACGACCTTCACGGTACTCACCTTGGTTCCTACTCTGATCCACCTGCACCTCTTACATCTCACGTCGGAGGACTCCACTGCGCGTCTGGCAGCCTGGTTCTGGCTCGCGGTCTACGTCGCCATCCCGGTGGCCTGTTTGTTCGCCGTCGGTCAACAGCGGGCGACGAACAGCGTCGTGAAGCCCGTTCGCCGGCCCATGCCTCAGTGGCTCACTGCGATCCTCGCCGGGCAAGGTTTGATCTTGCTACTCGTCGGCGCGGTCCTCTATGTCCAGGGCGGGACGGTCCACCACTTCCCGGCCTCGGCGCTCTCTTTCTGGCCGTGGACAGTTGGTCCGCTCGGCGCCCAGGTTGTCGGAGCCTGGCTCATCGCGCTCGGGATTGCGACCGGGCTGGTCATCCGTGAGCGGGACCTCGACCGGATGTTCGTGCCGGCAGCCACCTACACCGCTTTTGG
Organism: uncultured Solirubrobacteraceae bacterium; assembly: GCA_963724195.1. Lineage (GTDB taxonomy): Bacteria > Actinomycetota > Thermoleophilia > Solirubrobacterales > Solirubrobacteraceae > Solirubrobacter. The sequence goes on from CAVRTQ010000007.1 coordinate 152,682, forward strand.
TGGATTCCAGCTGCTCGTGGCCCTTTCGCACTGGTCCGAGGTCAGGCCGGAGCACCAGTGGATGTGGGCCTACGTCGCGGTGCTGGCCCTGATGATGATGACCGGCGCCTACGGTTGCTGGAAGGCACGGCCAACGCCCCGCTGACACGGTCTGAGTGTCGATTGCCCCGGCTCTTCCGACCGCAGTGAGAATTGCGTACTTCCTGCGCTGAACTTCGTCCTCCGCTATTTTTCGACCCACGACGAAATAGAGGATGGGTAAGCGAGTGACCGAAGCATCGACGCACACATCGTCGGCCGACGACTTCTCTGAGAACTCCGGCTACAAGCCCGAACTGAAGCGAACGCTGGGCTCCTTCCAGGTGTTCGCGATCTCGTTCGCGTTCATCTCGGTGGCGGTCGGCATCTTCGGAACCTACGACGACGTGCTGCAGAACGCGGGGCCGGTAGGGATCTGGCTCTGGCTCATCGCGGCGGTCGGGCAGACCCTGGTGGCGTTGGTGATCGCGCAGTTCGCGGCCCGCATCCCGCTCAGCGGCTCCTCCTACCAGTGGGCTTCGCGGCTGGCCAACCCGAAGGTCGGCTGGGGGTTCGGGTGGTTGACCTTCTGGTACCTGGCGATCGCGGTGGTGGCGGTCGACAACGCGCTGGCGAGCCAGGCGTTCATGCCGCTGTTCGGCATGGCAGCCGGACGAGGGCACCGCGCGCGCTGATCACGCTGGTCGTGCTGCTCGATCCAGGCCGTGCTGGCCATCGCCTCGACGCGCATCGTCGGCTTGGTCAACGCGGCCGCGGTGGGCGTCGAGTTGGTGATCGTTGTGGTGCTGGGGATCGCGCTGGTGGTCGCGGTGGCGGTCACCGGCGACGGCTCGGTCGACAACCTCACCTCGCGCGGCATCGCCGAGGACGCGCCCGAACTATTTCGCGCATCGGCGGCGGGTTGATGCTCGCGATGATCATGGGCCTCGCGACGCTGGTCGGCTTCGACGCCGCGGCGAACATGGCCGAGGAGGCCAAGGACCCCTTTCGCAGCGTCCCGCGCGCGATCGTGGGATCGGTGGTGGCGGCCGGGGTGCTGGGACTGCTGTTCCTGATCGCGCTCACCGTCGCGATCGACGACATCCCCGGGTCAGCGCCAGCGACTCGCCGGTGGCGGTGATCATGCGCGACCAGCTCGGTCCGGTGGTGGAGACGGTGCTGCTGGTCGCGATCGCCTTCGCGTTCTTCGGCGGCGGGTTGGTGATCATGGCCGCGTGCTCGCGGATCGTGTTCGCGATGTCGCGCGACTCACGCTTCCCTGCCCACCGGCTGATGCGGCGGGTCAACCCGCGCACCCAGACGCCGATCCCGGCGACGATCCTGATCTTCGTCGTGGGGGTCATCTTGATGGTCGCGCTGCCGGGTGACGCGCTGCTGGAGCTGATCACGGCGGCCACGATCCTCCCGGCGATCCTCTACGGCGACGACGATCGTCCTCTACCTGGCGGTGCGCAAGCGGCTCGACCGCAGGGAGGGCGCGTTCGAACTCGGACGCTTCGAGCTGCCCGTCGCGATCGCCGCGCTGGTGTGGATGGTGCCTCGCGCTTGTTCGTGCTGGTGCACCCCGTCGGAGGCGTTGGTCCCGTGTGATCGTCGGTCGGCCTGCTCCTCGTCGGCGGGCTGTACTTCGCGTACCTGTGGTTCTTCAACCGCAGTGTGCTGGAGACTGAGCCGGGCGAGATCGAGGTCGTGAAGCCGTGAAAGCGCGGGCTCTGACCACCGCAACACGGTTGACCGGCGAGGTGGTGTGGGCGGGCGATCCCGGTTTCGAGGCGGCCCGGCTCGGTTGGAATCGGCTGCATCAGCGCTACCCCGAGGCGATCGTGTTCTGCCGCGACACCGCAGATGTGGTCAACGCCATCGAGTGGGCGCGTGAGGAAGGTATCGCCTTCCGGGCCCGCAGCGGGCGGCACAATCTGGAGGGCTGGTCCTCGATCGACGGCGGTCTGATCATCGACGTCAGCCGGCTGAAGAGCGTGCAGGTCGACGAGACGGCGCGCACGGCCACGGTCGGGACCGGACTCACTCAGGCGGAGGTGGTCGCGGCGCTGGGTCGGCGCGGTTACGTCGTTCCCACCGGCTCCGAAGGGGCGGTCGGCCTCGGCGGGGTGGTCCTCGGCGGCGGATTCGGCTTGCTGACCCGCGCTATGGGACTGGCCTGCGACAACCTGATCGCCGCCGAGATCGTGGTGGCCGACGGCACCAATTCGGCCAAGGTGCTGGAGGCCACCGAGGACAGCGACGCCGAGTTGCTGTGGGCGTGCCGAGGCGGCGGCGGGAACAATTTCGGGATTGCGACGTCCTACACGTTCACGCTGCACGAGCTCGCCGACGTCGCGTTCGGATTCGTGACCTGGACCGGCCACGACCAGCTCGGCGACATCCTGCGAACGTGGCAGCACGAGGCGCCGGTCGCGGACGACCGCCTGAGCAGCGCACTCGAGATCGGCGCCGACGGTGCGGCGCTCTCGGCGCTGCTGTTCGGCGGTTCGGGGGGCGAGCTGACCGAGGCGCTGCGGGCCGTGCTGGCGATCGGTACGCCCGAGGTGACCGTCACCGAGGACTCCTGGCCGAATCTGTATGCCGATGTCGACAAGGCGCCTGTGGACGTCCCCAACTGGAAGTTCTTCTCGCAGTTCGTCAAACACCCGTTCCCCGACGAAGTGATCGACCTGATCTGCCAATTCATGGCGAACACCCCCAGCCCGGCAAGCAACTACTTCCTGTCGAGCTTCGGCGGTGCCGTTCGGCACGAGCCGCCGGGCGGTTCAGCGTTCCCCCACCGGGACGCGCTCTTCTACTGCGAGCCCGGTGCCGGGTGGAACGGCTCTGAGTTGAGCGCGAATGCTCTGGGCTGGGTGGCCGATTTCGCCCGGGCCCTGCGTCCCTATGTCGACGGCGCATACGTCAATGTCCCCAACGCCGCCGCGTCGGACTGGGAGACCCAGTACTACGGCGCCCACTTCCGGCGGCTACGGCACGTCAAGACCATGTACGACCCGTTGAACGTCTTCAACTTCGAACAGAGTGTGCCGCTCACCTCGTTTTGAACACGATCTCCGAGACAACCGTAGTTGCGGCCTCTCCCGCGGACAGCACTCCGACCGTCTGCGCCTGACGGAGCCGAATTACCTTCTTCTTCCGGGTTCACGCACGGGCTCGATGTTGGGTGGGAAATGTCGCACAATGACCCAGGTGGACCCGTCAGGCCACATCTGCCGCTGGGGGGAATCGATGAGCGTGACACAGTCCGATCGGCAGGTCGCTGACCAGGCCGGGAGTGAGCTCTCCTCCGTCGCGGAGTTCCGCTGGGATCTGGTCACCGATGCGTGGTGGTGGTCGGCTGCCCTCTATCGCCTGTTCGGGTACGAGCCGGGCACGGTGCAGCCGACGATGGAGCGCTTTCTCCGACACAAGGATCCCCAGGACGCGGCGCGCATCGACGAGGTGTTCGGTCGGAGCCGGTCACACGGAGGGCCGTTCAGCTGCTATCACCACATCATCGACACCCTTGGTCAGAAGAAGACCGTCGTGGCCGTCGGTTACGGCGAACGAAGCAGCTCGGGCTCAGTGACCGTGCTGATGCGTGGCTTCTTGGTGGATGTCACGGACAGTGGCCGGCAGGAGACGAATGCGGCGCTGCAGGCCTCCTTCGCGTCGCGAGCCGCGATTGAGCAGGTCAAGGGTGCGCTGATGCTGGTCTACGGGATCCGGGCCGACGCCGCGTTCGAGGTGCTCCGCAGCCACTCCCAGGTCTACAACGTCAAGGTGTCCACTCTCGTCGCCAGCGTCCTGACGATGTTCACCCGACGGAGCAGCTCCGCCGGCATCACCCGCGGCGAGGTCGACAAGATGCTCTGGGACGCTGCCCATCAACCCTGATCGACAGATCTCCCCGTAGGGGAGAGTCAAGAGGCCGTGCCCTGAGCCTGTCGAAGGGCCAACCGGTGCCCTGAGCCTGTCGAAGGGCCCTCCCGGGGCGGCGTGCCGGCAGAGGCTCGCAGACGGATCGAGCTCCGTTGCCACCCCTGAAGGAGGATGGGCACATGCCCCGTGCATCCGGTGTCGGTGGTGCCGATCCGACCGTCGCGCGACTGCGCCCGAAACGCGGCCCCGGGGTGTTGTACGGCACGCTGACGGCGTTCGTCTTCATCGTCGTCCTCTTCGGTGTGAGCGCGTACGCCGCCGACGGACGGATAGCAATTGCGGTGGTGCTGGCCGTCGGCGGCCTGGCCCTGGCCGGGTTCCTCGGGTACTTGACGGTGGCCTTGATGATTCCTGCGCTGGACGCGAGCGCCACCGGCATCCGAGGCCGGATTGGCTGGCGAAAGGCGGTGGACGCCCGCTGGCGTGAGGTCGCGATCGGTGTCGACGCCGGGGATGCACCCGGCCGGTTCCGGCTGACCATCGGGAGCGAATCCATGCCGATCGATGCGCGATCCTGGCGCGGCTTCAACGACTTCGTGATCCTTGTCGCCGGCACACCCGAGGCCGCACGCAGTCTGACCCCGGCGGCGCGACGGGAACTTCGCCGACTCCTTCAGCTCACGGGCTAGCCAGGCCACCCTGACTTCCCGCCGGGAACGAACCGGTGATCGCTGCCGGGTCAGCGAGGGCCAGCCAGGATCACACCAGCAGCCAGATCGCGCTCGCGGCCACGGTGATGGCCAGGGCGGTTCCGCCGATCATCGTCACCACGGCGCCGGTGCGCTGGTTTCCCATACCGATGAAGAATCCCCCGGATTGGGCCAAGACGCTGACGAACATGGCGCCCGCGATCAGCCACAGCGTTCCGCCCGATGCCGCGGCCCGGTCCAGCAGATCGACCACCAGCAGCGTCGCGATCGTGAGCATCCCGGCGTGCGCGTGACCGGCCCGGAACTGCCCGGCCTGGGCATCGGTGATCTTCCCGGCCAGGCCGAGACGCAGCAGAGAGAAATCCGCCGAACATCACGGTGATCAAGATCAACAGCAGAATCCCGCTGATGATCTGTGCGGTTGCACTCATCTCCCACCTCGTTTCTACTCGTTCGCGGCCCCGAAATCTCGAACTCGGCGAGCACCGGCACCAATCCACCAGTTCGACACGAGCGACAACCCACGGCGAAGTCGCGGATGGAAATCGTCAGCCTGGCCGTAGCGCCGCACGAGCACAGTCCGCGTGATGGTGCTGTCGTACATCCCCACCGAAACATCATGGCGCTTGTCGATCGTTCTCCGCCTCCTTCTCTGGCCACTCAGGCCTTGCGGGTCAGAGAACAACACCGCCGACGGTGACGGATCGCATCGGAGGGTGAGCCGGACTTCGCCTGACACCGAGGGCGTGCCCATGCCCGTCGAGGCGCAGGCATGGCGAACCGGAGAGGAACCGACGTCAGGTCGGCGCGAGATGGCGAACCAGGCGGCCGAGGCTTTCGGCCCATCCTGCTTGGTGCAGAACGCGTCGCGCCTCGGTCGCGAACGGGCCCTGGGTGAGCTGGACCTCGGTTGCGCCGTTCATGTCGCGCAATGTCAGGCGCGCTGTGGTCTCGCGATCGTCGGGGTCGGGCGGCTCCCAGCGAAACGTGTAGGCCAGGCGGGATGGTGGATCGACTTCGACGTACGCACCGACCAGGTAGAAGATCTCGCCCTCAGGTGGGCGCATCGCGATTCGATACGCGCCGCCCTCTCGTACGTCGAGGGTCACCTCGGGGCAGGTGAAGCCGTTCGGACCCCACCACTTGGCGACCTGCTCGGGGTCGGTCATCGCCGCGAACACGCGTTGCCGCGAAGCCTCGACGGTTACGGAAAGCGAGACGGTCAGGGTCGCGGCCATGGCCACGATGGTAGGTGGGTGCGGGCTCCTACTCGTGCCACTGTGGAGCAGAGGGGGACGGTCCACGCCTCGGCAGGAAGCAGAGTGATGTCCATCAAGGGCGATCAGAGGAGGGTCACATGGACCCGGTGAGGCGGACGTCCTTCTACTTCGGCCTCTGGTTCCTCGGGACGTTCGCGTTCTCGATTCCGGCATTCTTCCTGTACGGCCCCGTTCTCAACGACACCGACTACATCCTCGGGTCCGGCGCTGACACCAGGATCGCGGCCGGCGCGGTGCTGGAGATCTTGCTCGCGATCGCGAACATCGCCACCGCGGTCGTTCTCTACCGCATCGCGCGGCGCATCCGCGAGAGCGTTGCTCTGGGCTACGTCTCTCTTCGCATCATCGAAAGCGCGATCATCCTTGTGGGCGTCGTAAGTCTCATGTCGGTCGTCACCCTGCGCCAGGAGTTCGCAGGCGGCGGCGCGGACTCCGACACGCTTCGACTGGTCGGCCAGTCGCTCGTCGCCTTCCACGAGTGGACCCGCGTCCTCGGCCCACAGTTCTGTGCCGCGTTCGGAAACGGCATCCTGCTCGGCTACCTCATGTACAAGTCGGGCCTTGTGCCCCGGCCCATGGCGATGTTGGGGCTCTTCGTCGCCGGGCCGCTGGCCTTCCTCGCCGGCATCCTCCTCCTCTTGGGCGTGGGCAGCACCCAGAGCGGGCCGCTGGTCCTGCTCACGCTTCCGGAGATCATCTGGGAGGGGTTCATCGCCATCTACTGCACGTGGAAAGGCTTCAAGCCTTCACCGGTCCTGCCTGATCTCGAACCACCCCCGCAACCTGCCTAGCGCCGGGGCGGATGGATCCCCGATACGGTCCTACTGTGTCGAAGCAGGAAGCAGCGGGCCGCGCGCAAACCCTGACCCGCCGCTATCTGCCGGGAATCTGGGCGCTTCGCCGGTACGAGCGAAGCTGGCTGCGCGGGGACCTCCTGGCGGGAGTGACGGTTGCGGCCTATCTGGTTCCACAGGTGATGGCCTACGCCGAGATCGCCGGACTGCCCGCCATCGTTGGGTTGTGGGCGGCCGTCGGCCCGCTGGTGGTCTACGCCGTGCTCGGCTCCTCCCGTCAGCTCTCCGTCGGTCCCGAGTCCAGCACCGCCCTGATGACCGCGACGGCGGTCGCCGTCCTGATCGCCGGTGACCAGCAGCGCTCGGCCGAAGCTGCAGCGGCGCTCGCGATCGCGGTGAGCGCCATCTGCCTGGTCTGTTGGGTGGCACGGCTTGGCTTCCTGGCCGGATTGCTGTCCAACCCGGTCCTCATCGGTTACATGGCTGGCATCGCGGTGTTGATGATCGTGAGTCAGCTCAGCAAGGTGAGCGGTGTTCCCGTCGAGGGAGACTCCGTCCTGTCCGAATTGTTGTTCTTCGCGACGCATCTGGCCGAAGTTGATCTTCCGACCCTGCTGGTTGCCGCCGCCACCTTCGCCCTGCTGGTGGCGTTTGCTCGACTACTGCCGCGATGGCCGGGCCCGCTGATCGCGATGGTGGTGGCGGCAACGGCGGTGGCCGTCCTCGATCTTGACCGGTTGGGGGTGGCGACCGTCGGCAGCGTGCCCCGCGGGCTGCCGCCGGCTTCGATTCCGGACTTCTCCACGATTGACCTGGGCACTTTGTTACCAGCCGCACTTGGCGTGACCATCGTCGCCTACTCCGACAACATCGTGACGTCGCGAGCCTTTGCGGCCCGGCGGCGGGAGGAGGTCGACGCCCGCCAGGAATTCCTGGCCCTCGGAGCGGCCAACCTGAGTTCAGGGTTGCTTTCGGGCTTTCCGGTCAGCAGCAGCGGCAGCCGCACGGCGATCGGGGACGCGATGGGTAGCCGTACCCAGCTGTACTCCCTCGTCGCCGGCGCCGTGCTGCTGTTGACCCTGCTGTTCCTCGGTCCAGCGCTTTCCAGCTTCCCCCTGGCCGCCCTCGGTGCCCTGGTGATGTTCGCCGCGCTCCGGTTGATCGACCTCGCGGAGTTTCGGCGAATCGCCCGGTTCGGTCACAGTGAACTGTTCCTGGCCTTGGCCACCACGGCTGCGGTGTTGATCTTCGATGTGTTGTACGGGATTGCCGTGGCCGTGGGGTTGTCGGTTCTGGACCTGCTGCGCCGCATCGCCCGACCCCATGACGGAGTCCTGGGCTACATTCCCGGCCTGGCCGGCATGCACGACATCGACGACTACGCCAGCAGCAGGCAGGTCCCGGGCCTGCTGGTCTATCGCTACGACGCACCGCTCTTCTTTGCCAACGCTGAAGACTTCAAACGTCGCGCACTGTCCGCAGTCGACGAAGCGGATCCTCCCGTGGAGTGGTTCCTGCTCAACGCTGAGGCCAACACCGAGATCGACCTGACGGCCGCCGACGCCCTCGAGGAGGTGCGCCGGGCGCTGGCCGATCGCGGCACCGTTTTCGCGGTCGCCCGCGTGAAGTTCGAGGTCGGGGAGATCCTGTCCGCATCCGGCTTCCTCGACCGGGTTGGGAAGGACCGGGTGTTCTCGACGCTGCCGACGGCGGTGGCGGCGTACGAGGAGTGGAACGCCGCAGGCCACGACGGCGACACGAAAAATTAGGGTCGGCTGGTGGCCGTCGCGACCCATGACCTCGTCTTCGTCGGCGGCGGGCTGGCCGCCCTGCTGTTCTTGAGGAATGTGCGCGAACGATGTCCCGCGAGAGTCGCGATCATCGACCCGACCCCTCCCGCTGAGCGATCGACCGTCCACTGGAGCTACTGGAGCACCACCTCCACTCCGTACGACCGCTTCGCCCTCCATGCCTGGCGACAAGCCCGCGTCGGCGATGGACCGCCGCAGGACATCGCGCCGTACGCCATGTCGGTGGTGCGATCTGTCGATGTGCTGTGCAGCCTGGTGGAAGACATCAGTGACCTACCCATCGATTGGGTGTCAGCCACAGCCCGATCGATCACCCGGACCCGCGACGGTCAGTACGCAGTCGACACGACGGCTGGAACACTTCGCGCCCCGTGGGTGTTCGACAGTGCCGCCAAGGTCCCGCCGGTCTTTCCGTCACCGCGGAGACCACGCTCGGCGGTCAGTGGGACGGGAATCCGCGTCCTGACCGATCAGGCGACGTTCGACGCCTCGACCGCCACGCTCTTCGATCCGATCGACGGCCAGACGTTCGCCTACCTGTTGCCGCTGAGCCCGACCGAAGCGCTGCTGGAGTCGGCGTCGTTCGGCTCAACCTCACACCCCGACGACTCGACGGTCCTTCTGGACTACCTCGCGAAGCGGCATCCCGATGTGCCGTTCACCGTTACCCACGTGGAGAACGGTGTGGTGCCGCTCGGGTTCGCGCCTGCGCGTACGGCCGGTCCCCGGCACATTCTCCTGGGCAGCAAGCGCGGTCTGGTCAAACCCAGCGCCGGCTATGGGGTGGTGCGTATCGCCCGGGAAAGTGAGAATCTGTCGCGCCGATGGCTCGACGGTGGACGGGTGCCGCCGACACGTCGTGCACCGTTGCCCTGGCGCCTGGTCGACGAGCGGTTCCTGCGTCTGGCGGCCCGTGACCCCAGCGGTCCGCTGTCCCTGCTGGGCCGGACCATGCGATCCGTCCCGCTCGTCCAGGCTCTGCGCCTCATCGACGAGGACCTGCCCGTACGACAGCTGGTGCCCCTCCTTCGATCGGCCGCACCCGCCGCCGCGCGTCGGCGCGAGTGAACGCGAATCGGCCGGAGCCGTTGTGCCGCCCGTGCCGGCAGACGGCGCCCCGACTGACGGAATCGGTGTCTTCTGGGCGCCCGTGACGGGAAACGGCGACCGAATTCCGGCAGGCCGAACGTGGTCGACGCCACCGTCTCAGAGGGTCTCGTCGCGCGGCTCGAGGACGACCACGGGCGTTTCGGTCGACCGACGGCCGGCGTACGCATCGAGGTTCGGGTCGACCAGGACCCAGCGCTGCCACAGCCGGTCCCGCTCCTCTCCTGCGGACCGGCGTGCTCGCACCGGGTGAGGCTGCCGGTGGGCCAAACGAACGACGGCGTCCGGGTGCGCTTCGAGGTTGAGCCACCAGGCGGGATGGCCCTCGTCCCAGCCGTTCATCGCCAGCGTGACAAGGTTGGGGCCGTCGTCGAGATAGCCGACGATGACGCTGCGCTCTCGCCCGGACTTCCGCCCGATGGTGGTGAGGCGCAGCGCACCCCAGCCGCGTTTGCTGGAGGTGGTCCACAGAAATCGGCCGCCACTGAGTCGATAGACCGCGCGATGAGCACGCCAGAAGAGGTGGATGACCCACGGCGGCGGAAGCTTCGGCGCTCGGGTCGCCGGACTGCTCATGTCCACCTCCCGCAATTTGGACTCCTCGGTCACGTCCGTTGCCGCGCCCATCAAAGCCTCGTCGGCAATGATTCACGTCCGGCCGGTTCTTCGCCAGCGGCGCTCGGCCTTCGGAAGCTAACTCGCTGCGGCAGACTGATACACGTGGACGTCGGGATCGGCTGGTCATGGTGGTCGCTGGCCCTTGGCGTCGTTGGCGGGCTGCTGCTGCTGTGGATGGCCCTCATCGCCATCCTCTGGTTCAACCGACCGGACGACCTGCGGCTCCGAGACACCTTGCGCCTGTTGCCCGACCTGGTGCGACTCCTACGGCGCATGGCCGCGGACCCCACTCTGCCGAGCGACATCCGGATTCGCCTCTGGCTACTTCTGGCCTACCTCGCCATACCCATCGATATCGTTCCCGACTTCCTCCCCGTCATCGGATACGCCGACGATGCCGTCATCGTCGCCCTGGTCCTGCGCTCGGTCGCCCGCCGTGCCGGAAGCGATGCGCTGCAACGACACTGGCCCGGCACCTCGGAGGGTCTGATCACGATTCAGCGCTTCGCCGGTTGACTGCGACTTCCGGCCGACCACCGCGTTCCCGCCAGGTATCCGGACAAGTGATCGATCACCTCCCGGGCGTCGTCCTCGATGCCATGGATGAACGTGGACTTTCGGCGGCGCAGCACCGGCAGCCCCAGCGCGTACATGCCCGGGACTGTCGACCGTGCCGCCGACGTGTCGGAGATTGCCCTTGGGGTCGACCACGGGCACGTCGAGCCACCCGTAGTCCGGCCGAAAGCCCGTGGCCCACACGATCGTGCTGAACTCGCCGCTGCGCAGATCGAGCTGCCACCGGGCGGACGCGGGAACCCGGGTGGGCGCAAAGCGCTCGGGCGGCGGTGCGACCGTCGGCCTCGCGGTCGTTGTCGCGGGCCCAATCGTCGAAAGTGTCCAGCAGCCGCTCGAGCTTGAGGTCCGCGAGGGCGAACACGTTGCGCAGCCCACCGGAGAACAGGGCGCGGCCGTCGCGCACAGCCGCCCACCGACCGACCAGTTCGACGCCCAGATCAGCGAGCGCGTTGAGGTCGAGGGTCGCGCGTTCGGGCGTACCGACGAGCTGCGGTGAGGGGAGGCGGCGGGCACGCGTCAGGTCCTCGACCTGGTCGTACTGCTCGTCCCAGACGCCCGACCGGTCCATCCACCACAGCACGTCACGTCCGCGGTAGGTACGCGGCAGCCGGACGTGCTCGCCGACCGACAGGGTCACCGGCCGGCCCGACCGCGCCAGCTCGGCGGCCAGCTGGACGCCCGTCGCCGACGCTCCGACCACGAGGACTCCGCCGGCGGGAAGTTGGCCGGGATCGCGGTAGTCGAACGGGGTCACTTGCGTGACCGATGCCGGCACCGCCTCGCGAACGGCGGCACCGTCGGCCGGTTGCAGGCGCCGCTGGCGACGACCACGGTCCGGCACTGGATCTCGCCGCCGCTGGTCGCTCACGTGATAGCCGTCGTCGGTGCGTCGCACCGACGTCACGTTGGTGCCGGTGCGGACCGGAGCGTCGGAGTCGGTGGCGAAGCGCTCGATGAAGTCGACCACCTCGCCCATCGTCATGTAGCCGTCGGGATCCGGGCCGACGTAGCTGCGTGGCCGGGCAGCCGGCTCAGCCAGTTCGGCGTGAGCAGCCGCAGCGAGTCCCACCGCTCCCGTCGCCAGGAGTTCGCCACCTCGCCGCGCTCGAGGACGACGTGGTCGATCGAGCGCGCGCTCAGGTGGTGGCTCGCGGCGAGGCCGGCGTGCCCCGCGCCGATGACGACCGTGGTGAAGCGCTCGGTCGACGCTCGTGCCCTGAGCCTGTCGAACGTGCCCTGAGCCTGTCGAAGGCTCAGGCGACGTCGACGGTGACGTTCGTGGGGTTCGTCAGCGCGTCGAACACGGCCGACCGCTTCTGGGACTGGGCCACGAGTGCTTCGATCTCCTGCTTCGAGGCGTCCGCGTCGATGGTGAAGGTCACCTTGACGTCGTTGAAGCCGTTGCGGACGTCCGGGTCGGCGCCGAGGATCCCGCGGATGTCGTGCGTCGCCCTCGACCGTCGCCTCGACCGAGCGCAACTGGATGCCGCGGTTCTGGGCGACGGACGCCACGCCGGCGGTCAGGCAGCCGGCCAGGCCGACGAGGAGGTACTCGATCGGCGTGATGCCGTTGTCCTGGGCGGCGAACACCTCGGGATGGTCGGCGTCGAAGACCGACTCGGTCTTGTGCTGCTGCTCCTGGCCGAGACCGAAGAAGTTCTGGATGGTCGTCGTGCTGTGCACGCCGTGCTTCCAGGTCGACGATCGCTCGCCAGGTGAACTGCGCCGCCTCGGGCGCGCCCTTCAGCACCTCCCGCGCCTCGAGCAGGGCCTGGACGTTGACTCCGTTCTCCGCCGTCTTGTCCTTGTCGACACCGTCATGCGTCGCCCCTTCGCCTCGTTCGCGAATTCCCCAGCGGGATGGTTGACAATTACACCTGCGATACGGCGGTGGGCTACGCTCGCGCCCATGGCGCTCGTCCAGACTCGCCGCGGGGTCGGTCGGCAGAGTCGAAACGCGATACCTCGATCTGCCGGAGCCGGTGCCTCTGGACTGCGGGCGCGAGCTGCACCCGGTCCGGGTGGCGTACGAGACCTACGGCACCCTCTCCCCCGCGCGCGACAACGTCATCCTGGTCTGCCATGCGCTCAGCGGCGACGCCCACGCGGCCGGGGTCGCGCTGACGCCGCCCACCGAGAGCACCCGCGACGGCTTCGCGGCCGAGGACCGGGACGGCGCACGCGGCAAGGGGCTCGGCTGGTGGGACGGCATGATCGGCCCGGGCAAGGCGTTCGACACCGACCGCTTCTTCGTCGTCTCGACCAACCTGCTCGGCGGCTGTCGCGGCACGACCGGGCCGTCGTCGATCGATCCGGCGACCGGCCGGCCGTACGGGTCGGACTTCCCGGTGATCACCGTCGCGGACATGGTGCGGACGGAACGGGCCTTCCTGGACGCCCTCGGCATCGAGCGGCTCGCGGCGGTGGCCGGCGGCTCGCTCGGCGGGATGCAGGCCCTGGAGTGGGCGGTCCGGTACCCGGACCAGGTCGACGCCATCGTGCCGATCGCCAGCACCCACGCCCTTCAGCCGCAGGGCATGGCCTGGAACGCGATCGCGCGGGAGTCGATCCTGCGCGACGCCGGCTGGCAGGGTGGCCACTACTACGGCACGGGGCGTAGCGCCGGACGCCGGCATGGGCGTGGCGCGCATGGTCGGCCACGTCACCTACCTGTCCGCGCCGGCCCTCGCCGACAAGTTCGGCCGCCGGCTGCAGACGCAGCGACGACATCCGCTTCACGATCACCGAACCGGAGTTCGAGGTCGAGAGCTACCTGCGCCACCAGGCCGACTCCTTCGTCAAGCGCTTCGACGCCAACACCTACCTCTACACCTCGCGCGCGTTGACCTACTTCGATCTGGCCCGGCAGCACGGAGGCGGATCGCTCGTCCGCGCGCTCGAAGCCGTCTCGGCGCGTACGCTGCTCATCGCGTTCAGCTCGGACTGGCTGTATCCGCCGTCGGCGTCGAAGGAGATCCACGATGCGCTGCTCACCCTCGACAAGCCGGTCGAGTTCCACGTGATCGAGGCGCCGTACGGCCACGACTGCTTCCTGCTCGAGGAGGCGCGGCAGACGCCGATCATCCGGCGGTTCCTGGGGCTCGAGGAGGGCACGTGACGACCAAGGCGACCACCGGATCGAGCAAGATCACGCGTTCGGGTTCGAGACCCGGCAGCTGCACGCCGGGCAACGACCGGAGCCGAACACCGGCGCCCGGGCGGTGCCGATCTTCCAGACGACCAGCTACGTCTTCGAGGACCCGGAATCGGCGGCGGCGTACTTCAACCTGCAGGAGTACGGCAACACGTACTCGCGGATCATGAATCCGACCGTCGCGGTGTTCGAGGAACGCGTGGCGAACCTCGAGGGCGGCTGCGGCGGGGTGGCGTTCGCCAGCGGGATCGCCGCGCAGGCCGCCGCGCTCTTCACCCTGCTCCAGCCGGGTGACCACGTCGTCTCGTCCTCGGCGCTCTACGGCGGGACGGTGAACCAGTTCAAGCACCTGCTGCGCAAGATGAGCGTCGAGCTGACCTGGGTGGATCCCGACGACCCGGACGCCTGGCGCGCGGCGGTCCGCCCGAACACGAAGGCGTTCTTCGGGGAGACGATCGGCAACCCCGGCGGCAACGTCCTGGACATCGAGACCGTGGCGTCCATCGCGCACGAGCACGACATGCCGCTGATCGTCGACAACACGTTCGCGACGCCGTACCTGTGCCGCCCGATCGAGTGGGGCGCCGACATCGTGATCCACTCGGCGACCAAGTTCATCGGCGGCCACGGCACGAGCATCGGCGGCGTCGTCGTCGAGGCGGGCACGTTCAACTGGTCCAACGGGCGGTTCCCGGTCGTCGCCGATCCGTCGCCGGCCTACCACGGCCTGCAGTTCCACGAGACCTTCGGGACGTACGGCTATCTGATGAAGCTGCGGGCCGAGACCCTGCGCGATCTCGGCGGCGGCGCTCAGCGCCGTTCAACGCGTTCCTGTTCCTGCAGGGGCTGGAGACGCTGTCGCTGCGGATGGATCGCCACGTCGCCAACGCGCTGGCGGTGGCGGAGTTCCTGGAGTCGCACGAGCTGGCCACGAACGTGACCTACCCGGGCCTGCCGGACGAGCCGGTACCGGCCGCTGGTCGAGAAGTATCTGCCGCGCGGTGCGGGCGCGGTGTTCTCCTTCGACTGCGCCGGCGGGCGCGAGGGCGGGCAGGACCTCATCCGCGCGGTGACGCTGTGGTCCCACCTGGCCAACGTCGGCGACGCGAAGAGCCTGATCATCCATCCCGCCAGCACCACGCACCGCCAGCTGAGCGACGACGAACTCCGGGCGGCCGGTGTCGGCGCCCGGCACGGTGCGGCTGTCGGTCGGCCTCGAATCGGTCGAGGACCTGATCTGGGACCTGGAGCAGGGCTTCGCGCCGTCGCGGCGTCGGCGGCGGGAGGTGGCGGCCAGATGACCGATCTCGCGCCGTACCAGGATCCGCTGACGATCCAGCGGGTGCTGTACGCCGCGCGGACGATCGCCATCGTGGGCCTGTCGAAGAACGAGCTGCGGGCCAGCTACTTCGTCGGCTACTACCTGCGGCGGCACGGCTACCGGGTGATCCCGGTGAACCCCCGCGAGACGGAGATTCTCGGCGAGACAGCTATCCGAGCCTCGCCGACGTGCCGGAGCCGATCGACATCGTCAACGTCTTCCGCGCGCCGGACGCGCTGCCGGGGATCGCCCGAGGAGGCGGTGGCGATCGGCGCCGCCGCCCTCTGGTGCCAGTTCGGCGTGATCAACGACGACGGCGCGCGGATCGCGAGGACGGCGGCGTCACGGTGATCATGGACCGCTGCCTCAAGGTCGAGCACGCACGCTACGTCGGCCGGATGCACTGGCTCGGGTTTCAACACCCAGCGCATCACGGCCGTCCGCGGCGGACTCCAGTAGCGCCACGGGGTGAGGGCCGAATCAGTCGTCGGTGCGCGGCGCGGCTTAAGAGGCGCTGTCGTCGGGCGGGCCAGTGGCGGCGCTCAGTGAGGCCAGAAACTGCCGGGTGCGAACCGCCCGCGGCGCGGTGAAGATGCGTTCCGGCGGCCCGGATTCCAGTATTCGCCCACCGGACAGGAAGCACACCGTGTCGGCGACCTGCCGCGCAAAGGACATCTCGTGGGTGGCCATGATCATCGTCATCCCCTCGGACCGCAGTTCGCGGAGCAGCGCCAGCACCTCCCCGACCAGTTCCGGGTCCAGCGCCGAGGTGACCTCGTCCAGGAGCATGAGCGCCGGCTTGTTGACCAGCGCACGGGCGATCGCCACCCGCTGCTGCTGACCCCCGGACAGCTGGTCGGGCAGCGACTCCGCCTTGTCTGACAGACCTACCCGGGTCAAGATCTCCTGGGCCCCGGCCCGCGCGTCTTCCCGCGACACCCGATGCACCTGGACCGGGGCCAGGGTGATGTTGTCCAGCACGCTGAGGTGCGGGAAGAGATTGAAGCTCTGGAACACGATGCCGATCCGCGACCGTACGGCGTCGGCATCGACCCGGGGATCGCTGATGTCGCGACCCTCGAGCAGGATCTGTCCGTCGTCGATCACCTCCAGCAGATTCAGACAGCGCAACAGGGTCGACTTGCCCGAGCCGGAGCCGCCGATCAACACCACGCACTGCCCCGGTTCCACGCTCAGGCTCAGGTCGTCGAGCACCACATTCGATCCGAAGGTCTTGCGGAGTCCTCGCGCCTCGAGCAGGGGCTCTCCTGAGCTTGTCGAAGGCGGTGTCCTGAGCTTGTCGAAGGGGCTCATCGAGCCACTCCGGTCGGGCCGTACCATCCCTGGCGCCGGGCGACCCAGTCGGTGAACCGGGCCAGCGGAATCGTCAGGGCCACGAACAGCGCCCCCGCCACCAGGTACGGAGTGAAGTTGAAGTCTTCGGCGGTCTCGATCTGGGCGGCCCGGATGGCGTCGATGACCCCGAGCACGGCAATCAGTCCGGAGTCCTTCTGCAGGCTGACAAGATCGTTCAGCAGGGCCGGCACCACCCGCCGGATGGCCTGGGGCAGCACCACGAACCGCAACGTCTTGGGGTACGACAGGCCGAGGGACCGCGCCGCTGCCCATTGGGAGGGGTGCACCGATTCGATGCCGGCCCGGAAAACCTCGGCCACGTACGCGGTGTAGGTCAACACCAGCGCCGCCCCACCCCAGATCAGCGCACTACTCGGCACCCCCTGCAGCCGGAGGGCCGGGACCCCGAAGCCGAGCAGGAAGATCACCAACAGCAGGGGCACGCCGCGGAACAGATCGGTGTACGCGGTGGCGAGCAGCCGGACCGGGAGGAACACCGGGCCGCGGAGGGTCCGCAGCACCGCCACCAGGAGACCGCCCACGGCGATCAGAACTCCACAGACCAGCATCACCCGGATGTTCAGCCAAAGCCCAAGCGCCACGGCTGGCAGGGCTTCCCAAGCCCGCGACCGGATCGAAGAAGGTCTCCTGCACGCGTGGCCAGCCCGGCGTGGAGGTGATGCCCACGATCAAGACCAGACCAACGATCACCGTGCTGGCGATGGCGATCGCGCTGGAGCGCCGAGCCCGGCGGCGTCGGTAGGCGATCCGCTGCTGCTCCAACGGCGACGGCTGCCACGCCGCCTCAGTCTCCAATGGGGCGGCGGCCGGATTCGCCACGGTCCTGTTCCCGCTCAGGAGAGCTTCGGCGCCCCGCCGGTCCCGGAGAGCCATTTCTTCTCCAACTCGGTCAAGGTGCCCTTCTCCCGCAGCGCGTCTACGGCCTGCGACACGCACGGGGTCAGCGGGCTGTCTTTCGCGAGCACCAGCCCGAACTGGTCGGCCTTACCTTGGCCGGCAGGCAGTTGGCCGACGATCGCCCCGTCATCGAGCTGGGCGGCCACCACGAAGAACGCGGTCGGCAGATCGAGGACGATGCCGTCGATCTGACCGTTCTGCAGGGCCTGGATGGCGAGGTCGTTGGTGTCGTACGCCGCGGCCTCCTGGGTCGGCTTGATCTGGTCGGTGATCGCGGTGTAGGAAGTCGTGCCGACCTGCGCCCCGAGCTTCGCCTGCTGCAAGGCGGCAACCGTGGTCGCCCCGTCGATGGGGGAGCCCTTGGTGGTCACCACGGACTGGGTCACCGTGAAGTAGGGCGAGGAGAAGTCCACCGCCCGACGCCGCGCGTCGGTGATCGACACCTGGTTGATGTCGACGTCGAAGGGCTTGTCCCCTGGGGCGTAGGCCCTGGCGAACGGCACGACCGCCCAGGTCACCGCCGCGCGGTCGTAGCCGAGCTGTTCGGCGACGGCGTACGCTACGGCGGATTCGAAGCCCTCGCCGTTCTCGGGCTTGTCGTCGACGAACCACGGCGCGTACGCCGGCTTGTCGGTGCCCACCGTGAAACGTCCCGGGTTTCAGCGTCTGGAGCTTGTCCTTGGTGCACGCGTCCGCGCTGGGCGACGTTGAGGCGGTGGGCGTCTGGTTCTGAGGGGCACAGGCGGACGCCGCAAGGAGCAATGCGCCGGCAGCGAGCAGGGGGAGGGTCGGCCGGTTCATGATCGTTCCCTTCGGAATCGAGCGCAGTCTGCGGGGCAGGTTCATCGTGACACCTGCGGCGCTCGGCCACGAGTCCCCGCCGCGGGATGATCTACCAGCGCAACGCAGGGTCCGATCAATCGGTCCCGTTGCCGGTCGGCAAGAAGAGACCGGTGCCGATGCCGAAGTCCGCCGCCAGGGCGTCGCCGTGGCGGTGTACGGCCTTCCATTCGCCGTCTTCGCGCCGGAAGATCGTCGTGACCGGCAGGACGTAGGTGGTGGGCTCGCCGCCGTTGATCGAGGCGGTGGTGTGCTCCAACGCGACCGTGTAGGCGAGATCACCGCGAGCCTCGGCGGTCACCATCTCGTTCTCGTACGTCACGCAGTTGGAGAACTGCCGGCCGAGCGCCTGGAAGATGGGCTCGATCTCGGCCCAGTCGCGGCCGGATTTCACCGCCCCGAACGCCGTCACCGGCTCGGTACGCGACCACATCGCCATCCAGGGCCGACGTCCCCGTCATGGATCGCGGTACCGGCCTCGGTGATGCGCGGCTGCATTTCCGCCAGGAAGCGTTCGGTCTCGGACGATCGGCTTGTGGGTCGGACGGTGATCGACATGGCATCCTCCAAGGTGAGAGTGATCAAGTCCTTCGACGGTAGGAAGATCTCCGGCCGGCGCCCACCGTGTTGGCACGGATTGGGGTCCGTACCCGTACGGACGTTCGGGGCGCTGTAACGCCCTTCCCCTCGATCATCACGTGGCTCGCGCTACTGGACGTACTTATGACGGTCGCGGCTCCCGCAGTCTGACGCTGACGGAGCGGACTCCTCGCTCCTTTCTGTTCAGGAGCGATTCGAGCCGGGCATGAAGTTGTAGGAAGATGACCTAGGTGGACACGTCAGGCCACACTTTGCCGCTTGGGGGTACATGAGCGTCACAGAGTTCGACCGGCAGGTCGCCGACCAGGCCAGGGGTGACCCGCGGCGAGGTCGACCAGATGCTGTGGGACGCTACCCACCAGGTCTGATCGACATGCCCGGGCCTGGCTCGAGCTGCGCTGGCGAACCCGAGCCAGTGGAGACGCCCATCCCCGCCGCGTGGTGCCCAACAGAGCATGCCCAGACCGGGCTGACATGTCAGCTCCCGGGTCGGGGTTTGTTCCTGGCCCGCCGGATGACCGTCTGTTGGGCGCGTATCCGGTTGTTGTCATCTTGGAGGTCGAGGACCATGGCGATGCCGGCGAGGTTGAGGCCGGCGGCGAGCAGGTCGGTGATGCGCTGCAGCCTGACGATGTCGTTGGCGCTGTACAGCCGGGTGCCGCCGGCGGATCTGGTCGGGCGGAGCAGGCCCCGGCGTTCGTACAGGCGCAGATTCTGGATGCCGGTGCGGGCCAAGTCGGCCGCGACGGAGATGCCGTAGACGCCGCGGTCCGGTCGGGCTTCGTCGGTCCGACTTTTTCTGTTGCCACCCTTGCATAGTATGGGCGACGGCTGCTATATACAATATGTATCAGCCACCATAGATCGTGGCTTCGCGCAACGACGGACCGATGAACCAGGAGGTGGAACCAATGTTGATGCGCACCGACCCTTTCCGTGACCTGGACCGGCTCACCCAGCAGGTGTTCGGCACCGCCGCCCGACCGGCCATGATGGTGATGGACGCCTGGCGGGAGAACGACTCCTTCGTGGTGGAGTTCGACCTCCCCGGGATCGACGCCAACTCGATCGATCTGGATGTGGAACGCAACGTGCTCACGGTGCGCGCCGACCGGCCGGCCAGGGAGGGCATCGAGGAACTGATCGCCGCCGAACGACCCCGCGGTGTGTTCAGCCGCCAGCTGATCCTCGGTGACAACCTCGACACCGAGAAGATCGCGGCCACCTACCAGGGTGGGGTGCTGCGGTTGGAGATCCCGGTGGCCGAGAAGGCAAAGCCCCGCAAGATCACCATCAGCAGCGCCGACGACCACAAGGTGATCAACGCCTGACGACTCGTCCGGGAGCAGGCACTTCCACGGCGGAACCATCCCGCCACGCGGATCACTCGCTGGCCCGTCCAGATGAGGCGGGCCAGCGACGTGAAACTCACTGCTCCCACCGGGCACGACCTATCGGATGAGTCTTCAACCACGCTGCGAAAGCAGCCATCTGGGAGAGAGCCGTGATCACATCATTACTGGTCGAAGACCAGCAGGCCCCAGCGCTGACGCAGGCCCGGCGCCAACCCCCAAAAGCGGACGGTCACCAAGCATGCGGTCACCGAGTCAACGTTCACTTGGAGACGCCAAGGGAAGCTCTCGACGCTCTGTCGGCACGGGCACCCGGGGATGCCTTGGAATGGTTCACTCACTATCTTCGCCGACGGGATCGAGCGCTAGCCGAGTTGGCTGCGGAAGAGTACGGATCCGTTCTGGACACTCTGGCCACAGAATTCCGCAGGGAAGCCGCCGCCGAACCGACCGGCCCGCAGGCAACAGGCCTGGTCGTGGCGGCTGCCGTCGTCTCCGATACAGCCGCCGCCTTCGCGAGCGTCGACCAAACCATTTCCTGATCGGCTCCGAATCATCTCATCCCGTCGGCCACCTGATCCCCGAGCCGGTAGCCAGCGGGCCCAAGCCGAGTACACCGGGGCACCCGTGACAGTGCCGTGAGGAGGTGCCTATGAGTCAGCATCTCGAATCCGCCGAAGAGCTCGCCGCGGCCATGGCTGGGCGTTCCCGCATGGACGCGCTCATCTACCTCAACGGCTGGCTAGAACGTCGAGACCACATCACTGACGACCTCACCACCGATGACCTCGTGACGGCTCTGAAGCTCCTCGCCGCCGAACTGTCCGGGGAAGCCGCCGAGAGCACCAATCAACACACCCCAGGACTATCGGTTGCCGCATCGGTTCTGACCGATGCCGCCCATGACGCTCGGGCCGGTCACGAACTCGCCCGGGACGACAACGAGCTGCCCGATTGAGTCCACGATCACCAGTCAGGTATCGAACGTGGCCAGCTCGGGTCTTGTCGTTGCCATTCGCACGGTGATCGCGGACGACCAGCTCCTCTTGTCGCGAGCTCGCAGCGCTCACTCGATGCCCGAATGGCTCAGGACTTCGAGCCGGTGCGGCGCTCCAGGGCTTCGATGACGGTTGGGCAGACGTCGATCTCGTAGAGCCATTCGACGCTCTGCATCCCGCCCGTGCTCTCCGCATTGATCTCCACCACCTTGTCGCCGATGACATCGATGCCGACGAAGTACATGCCGTCGGCCACGAGCTTCTCGCTCATCGCTTCGACGATGCCGCGTTCCACGTCACCGATCTCGAGCGGGACCGAGCGACCGCCCACGCTGATGTTGGCCCGCGGGTCGTTACCCGTGGGCACTCGCCGGAAGGCGGCCGGCTTCCCGTCGCGCTCGAGGATCTTTCCCTCGAGCAGGAAGATCCGGGCATCGCCGTCCTCACCGCCGTCGACGAACTCTTGAACGATCGCGTAGCCGTCCTGCAGCACCGCCTCCGTCATCTGCGCGAGGTTCGCTTCTCCCTCGTCCTCGATCATGAACACGTTCCGACCCTTGGCTCCGTACAGCGGCTTGACGACGGAGCGGCCGACCTTGCCGACGAACCGCTCGATCGCTTCCGGGTCGCGCGTCACGAGCGATCGCGGTCGGATCTTCTCGGGGAACTCCTCCAGGTAGAGCTTGCTCGTTGCGCGGATCAGGGACTTCGGGTCGTTGACCACCGTTACGCCTCGAGCCTTGAGCATCTGGCCGAAGACCACGCCCAGCGGACTTGCCCACGGCCGCTGCTGCAGATCGTCGATCGACTCGTTGCGCAGGAACAAGGCATCGAGGTCGTCCATGACGATCCGTTCGGCGTCGCGCTCCTTGATGCGCTCCATGAAGCTTTCGAGCGTGTCGTCCTTGTCGAACTCCGCGGCATGAGCCCGGGCCACGAGCTGCCCATCGCTCTCCCCGAGCTCGACGTCTCCGACCCCGACGTACCAAACCTCATGCCCGCGCTGGGCCGCGGCCCTCGCCAGCCGCGTCGTCGCGTACTCGTCTATCTCGGTAGCGACGTCCTTGACGAAGAATGCAAGCCTCATGCCGACACCTCTCCTTCGTACAGGTCCGTGACCGACGCGCCCGCGCGCAGCCTGTCCAGGCGCTCCTGAGCGCCGGGCACGTCCAGCCAGCGTGGACGGATCCATGGTGCTTGGAGCACCTCGCGGTCGAGCAGGTCCTGGATCAACGGGATGTGGTCCAACGCGAGCTTGCCGACGAAGAGGGCATCGAGGCTGCTGCCCTCGGCGAGGGCGTCGAGGAGGCGCGTGATCCCACGCAGGTAGATCGCGTCCTTCACGGAACCGCCCCCGACGACGACCCGGATGGCGATGGACCAAGCGGTCCTCGTCGGTATCCGATGTTCCGCCCGCAACGATTCGAAGATCTCCAGGAACTCGGCGCCGTCGAGCATCTTGCCGACGGCGACAACCCTCGCCGCGAGCACGCGCAGACGCCGCGGGTCCAATCCGCCGGTCAGGTACTCGGCGAGCACCGCAAGGCCTTCCTGGGTCTCGTCGTAGCCAGGCAGTCCGATCGTCAGCAGCGTCAGAGGTTGCCTGGCGCCGTTCTGGTAGGTGACGACATGGGTGCCGACCTCGTGATGCAGCAAAGGCTCGACGCGGTCCGCCCGGAAAGCAGCGGCTTCGGGGATGAGCAGCCGGCCGAACGACACCATCAGTTCGGAGATGTCGTCGCGCACCTCGAAATGCGCCGGGAAGTCCGGATACACGGCACGGTATCGATCGAACTCCGCACGAGCCGCTTCCGCGAACGCCCCGGCCGTGACGCTGCGGGTGTTGGGAGCTTGGGCTGGGATGGTCTCGAGCAGCTCCTCCGCGGCGGACGCGAGAGGCTGGGCGATCCCTCCGTAGAGCTGCAGCGACCCGTACACGAACCGTGACGTGTCGCGGTCCTCCAAGGCTGTGATCTGTCGTGCTATCTCGTCCCGCTTCGCCCGGAAGAGTGTGTGCAGCGCAGGGTCGGTGACGTTCTCGATCTCGAGGTTGTAGAGGTCGCGTCGCACCAGGTCCGGCTCGAACTCCAGCGGTCTGAGCCGGAGCGTGGGGGCCGTCCCGAAGTCACTCCGTTCGAAGTCCGCCCATGCCTCTGCTGCATTGACCGGCGTGACGTTGAGCAGCAGGTTCACGCTGCGCTCGATCTCGGTGAGGCGGGCGTCGATGTCTAGAGCAGGCGCAAGCTGCTGAGTCAAGGATGTCATCGACCAGCGCCCTCTCCAGTCTGTCAGTCGGTTCGGGTGCGGTCGTCGTCCGCGTACGGTGCCGAAGGGAAGAACTCGCCGGAATCGAAGCCCATCACAGGGCCGACTCCAGGAGGTCCGACGGCGAAATCCGCAACCATCCGAGCATCGTCAGCCCGGGGTATCGGATTCGACTGATCTTTCGCGTCGAGGTCCTCGTCCGCTTCCACGTTGTGCTCCCTCCATCCGTCAGCGAGTCACGGCCGATCCGCACTGCGAGCCCGTCAGATCGCTGGCCACACGTGAGACGCCTCACGGCTGAGTGATCCGATCTAAATCGCTCCAGCTTGGGTAATCGGTCAGCCTCTGAATGTGATCTTAGGGCCCTAAGTTTACGCTGTAAACAGGATTATTCCCGTCCGTGCGGCGTTGATTTACCGACACCGGGAGGCCTCCCGACCAAGTCTTTCTTACGGAGCGAGAAATTAAGTCAGGCTGATCGCAGCGATGGCTCAGGCACCTGTCTTGGTGTGCGGCTCGGCCACGGGCTTCGACTCGGGCGAGCCCCGTTGCGCGCAGGATAGACCGAGAGCCCCGACGATGCGCGGCCACGGCCAGGAACTCGCTCTGCCAGTTCTGGAAGGACTCGAACCAGAACTGCGACGTCGCCAGGTATTGCCAGCAAGCCGACCGGTGGGCCGCCGTGGGCCAGCTGCTCCGCGCTGTAGGCCGCGGCGCCGCCGGCGGCGTGCAGGGCGAACGAGGCGACGAAGAGGAGGAAGAAGAAGATCGCCAGCGAGTTCTCGTAGAGCTTGCAGCACCGAGCCGCCGCGGCGGACCGGCCACGGCGCCCGGGCTCGATCGGCCTCGCGCGGGTCCGCGTCCTGCGGCGTCGCGCTCCTCCCACCGGCTTCGGACTCCGACGAGCCCTTCTGGAACAGATACGACGGTCAGCACGACGTAGGCGCCCATCTGGAGGAACTCGCTCTCCCAGTTCTCGAAGGTCGCTTCGACGAAGTCGCCCGTGCCGAGGTAGCCGAGCCAGCTGACCGTTGATTCACCGTCCTCGAGCTGATTGCTGTTGTAGACCTGGACACCGACCACCGTCATGGCCACCAAGAAGACAGCAAACAGGCCGAGATTCACCAGCAGCAGACCGTGATCCCGCAACCACCTCCGCATCGCCCCTCCTGCCGTCGAACAGCCGTGCTCAGGAGAGTCAATCAGCAGTCCCGGAGGATAGGAACCAACCCGAGCCCGGCACCTAGCGGGACCGTTGGCCCTGCCGGCATTCGCTACCGGCGACGCAGTTGGGCCAACAGCGGGAGTTGTGCGAGCGGTTCGCCGGCGGTGTTCCAGTAGACGTG
Source organism: uncultured Solirubrobacteraceae bacterium (assembly GCA_963724195.1). Classification (GTDB taxonomy): domain Bacteria; phylum Actinomycetota; class Thermoleophilia; order Solirubrobacterales; family Solirubrobacteraceae; genus Solirubrobacter. Next base: position 177,634 of record CAVRTQ010000007.1, read on the forward strand.
CTCGATGCCGAGATCCTCGGCCAGCTCGAGGTCGCCGGCAACCTGATCAACCGAACCGAGCAGGGGGCCACGCTCATCGACCGGCTCGTCGGTGACGTTGCCGTTGACCTGCAACATGATCGGCAGCGAGTCGGCGTCGTGCCCGGCTGCGGCGGCGGCGGCGCGGAAGTCTGCGACGGTCGCGCGGACGGTCCCCCAGTCGAAGATCACCAGCGTGAGCCCGAGGCCGAGCCGTCCCACGCGTTCGACGGCGGCGGGTGACGCGGCGCCGGCAATCACCGTCGGCCCATCCGGCCGGACCGGCTTCGGACCGATGTCGGCCTCGGGGATTCGGTAGAAGCGGCCATCGAAGCTCACCGGATCCGGACCCCACACGGCGCGCATCGCCGCGATGTGCTCCTCGAACCCGGCGCCGCGCCGCTTCATGGACACACCGGCCGCCTCGAATTCCTGTTCCATCCAGCCCTGGCCGATGCCGGCGACGAGCCGGCCTCCGCTGAACCGGTCGAGGGTGGCCAACCGCCGCGCGAGGATGATCGGGCTCTGGAAGAGTGCGTCGAGCACGCTCGTACCCACGGTGATGCGGCTCGTCATCGCCGCCACATAGGTGAGCGTCTCGATCGGGTCGTAGACGATGCCGAAGTCCTCCGGGGCGTCCATCACCGGCCCACCGGCCCCGCCCATCGCAATCGGCACGGTCGGTCGCATCAGACGTTCCCAGGACCAGACGGAATCGAGCCCCACGCGTTCGGCCTCCAATGCGACCTGTGCAATGGCCTCCGGCGAGGCACCCTGCCCTGCGACCGGAAGGTGTACCCCCAGCTTGATCGTCGACATCTGTCCTCCTGGGTGAATTCGATCTTCGTCAGGTCAGACCTGGTGCCTTCTCGATTCTCATCGGGGTGTCGCGGTCGCTGCTGTCGCCTGGTCAGGATGTCGCTCTGGCGGAGTCTCTCGACGGGTAAGGCGCTGCGGGTATGACAACCAAGATCGCCGTGATCTTCGACAACCCCACCAACCCAGAATGACTTCGAAGCGGCCTACCGGGCCGGCCACCTCGACCTGACCGGCGCACTGCCGAAGCTGCAGCGGCTCTAGGCGGCGACGGTGTGGCCCATGGAGGACGGATCGGCGACACCGGCCTATCGCATCGTTGATCTCTACTTCGCCGACTACGAGACCGCCAGCGAGGCTGTCACCACACCGATCACATCATGTGGTGATGCCGACTCCGTAACTCGTCTCTTAGCTTCGAGCTGAACCAATGATCGTCCGTGGCGCCACCCAAGTCTCGGCCGCCGGCCGAGAGCTGTTGTCCACCGAACATCGGAGATGCCATGTCCCATCCCGTCCCCGCGACGCTCTATCGCATCGCTGCAGTTGCCGGCTGCGGAAGCGCCGTCGTACTGCTGATCAACGCCGCCAAGCGCGCGGAGATCATCCCTGCCTCTGCCTTCACCCAGCTGATCGCCCCAGTCGCAGAAATCCTGGCGCTGGCCCTCGTCACTGCCCTCTATCTCGCCTTCGGTCGCCGCACCGGCACTTTCGGCCTCGTCGCCTACCTGCTGAACGCATTCGCCCTGTCCACGCTGGTCGGCGTGGAGTTCGTGATCAATCTCGTCTTCAGAGACCTCCCGGCCGGCACCGTCGCGGCTCTCCGGGCCGGCTCGCTGGGTATCGCCCTGACCGCAGCATCCCTTCTGTTCCTGCTCGGCACCCTGACTTTCGTTCTCGCCATGCTCCGCACCCGTGAAGTCCCCCGGGCGCCGCTCGTCCTGTACGCCGTCGGCGCCGTCCCGATCGCGCTACGAGCCTTCGTGCCCGAACTGGTGCTGGACCTCGGTCTTGTCGCCCTGGCCGTCGGAACCGCCTGGCTCGCGATCTGGCTTTTCGGCCGCTCCGACCGCATCGTCAGCTGGGCCATGACCGGCACCCGGTCCGATTACCAAGACGCCGCCGTTTGACCGGGAGGCGCTGGTCGCCTGGCCCATGGTCATCCAACACACCGGGCCGTGGCTCCTCTGGGAAGGCGTGGCCACGAGCATGCTGGTGGCGGTCGTCGTGCTCCCGGCGTGGACCGCCGATCGGCTGGACCCGGCCACGTTGAGCGTTTTCTACTCCTGCCTCGTGGTTTTGATCGTGGCCGCCGTGATTCCGTGGCGCTACGTGTTCGCCCAGTTCGTGACGAAGCGGGGCAATCGGTGGCGCTCTTCCGTTGTTGACAAGTAGCCTCTCCCGCTTTCTGGGCTTGAAAAACCGGGAAAGCCCACTTGTCGCAGGGTCAGGGCCCGCGGCTCCCGGGCGATGATCGAAACGACCGCGTCGATCTACTGGGCGTACGCCGGCACCAGCGGACGGGCCACGTCGACGGGCTCGTACGGGCCCTGGTCGAGACGGAAGGGCGGGTACTCGTCGTGCATGCAGGCGAGGTAGGTGAGGACGCGGTAGAGCCAGCGGCTGATGCCGACCAGCAGGTCGAACACGGCGCGGGGGTACGACCGGGTGATCAACAGGAAGAAGCCGGCGAGAACGACGACCAGGTTGAGCATTGAGTAGCCGCCGATGAACTGGAGGCCGGCCGTCCAGTCGATGTCGGTCCACCACCACGGGAGGATCGGGGCGGCGATGAGGCCTACGAAGAGCAGGTGCGGGATGGCCAGCAGCCACTTGACCAGGACCAGGCCCCGGGAAGGATGTTCGGGAAAGGCGACCTCGATACCGGCCGGGTAGTCGGCCCGGGCCAGGGTGAACGGCGGGTAGCGGTCGGTGCCCAGCGCGGCGTAGACGTAGAACCCGACCCGCCAGTTCCAGCGCAGTACGCCGACATTGAAGTCGAACAGTGCACGCGGATAGCGGCCGGTGAGCACGATCGCGAAGCCGGCGAACACGGTGGTGGCAAGGAACGCGACCCAGAGGAACGCCAGCACCACGTAGTGCGGGATGGCCAGGAACATCTTCACCAGCCACAGCCAGCGGGAGAGGTTCGGGTCCAGCTTGCCGGTCAGCCGGACGGGATAGCCGGTTGGCGGTGTTGTCGAGATCATGTCGTGGTTCCTCTCCGTTGTGCCGATTGCCTGAACCGTGGGCCCGGCCCTTGGCGGGCCCGGCCCTGTTGGCGACGGGGATGTACAGCTAGACGGTGACGTCCTGGTGGGCGGGCCGGGTGTTGGCGGCGGTCAGGCCCGCGGTGATCGGGGAGGGCTTGAAGCCTTTGAAGACCAGCCAGACGCCGAGCGACAGTTCCCACACGAAGATCGGGGCGGCGGCGACGCCGTGCCACACCGAAGCCGGGGTCCAGACGCCGAACAGCGATGGCGGTGGCGGAGATGATGATGAGGGGACCGCCAATCAGCCCCAGCAGCGGGATGATGCGCGGCACCAGGCCGGACCGGTACATCAGCGAGCCCAGCAGGAGGGCGTTCACGCCGGACAAGAGGATGGGTCCGAGCACGAAAGTCCAATCACGGACCGCGACGAGCGACTGGCCCACCGTGAAGAGCGCGGCCTCGTTCGCTCCGACCGCTCCGGCCATCTCCTGGCGCAGGGTCACGACCGCCAGGAGGCTCACCACGCCGATCAGGATGATCGCGGCTTCCAGAACGCGAGAGCCGACGAACCCGAGCGCGACGGCTTCGTTCTGCCGTTTGACCACCGGGAACAGCACGACTGCGGTGCCGATAGCCGCGAGCGCGTTGACGACGTCGAGGATGCGGCCAGCAGCACCGCGGTGTCAGGACCGGGCCCACCGATGTAGCCCGGATTGTTCAGCACGGAGGAGATGAGAAGGAGGGCTGCCGGGATCGAGCTGGCGAAGGTGAGCACGTAGAGCGCCCCGCCGATGAGCGCGGTCTTCCGCAGGGAGTCCATCGGGACTCGTTTCGTTGCTGTTGGTCGGTCGAGAACGGTCATGTCGTTTCTCCTTGTGGATGGATCTGTGCCTCTTGAGGCGCGATGGTGGGTAGATCGGTGTGGTCGGCGTCGACGTGGATGACGGAGACCAGCGGCAGGCCCAGATCGCGCACTTTCTGGAGCAGGCCATGCAGCGCGGACTGGTCGGCCACCGGGCCACAGATGAGCGTGCTGCCGTCGGGTTCGTTGGTGAGGCTCAATCCGTCGAACCAGGCGGCCCAGCGGGCGCCGAGGTGTCCTTGGATCCGGATCTCGTAGCTGCCCGGCCTCGAGATTGTTGGTGGATTGATCTGCTCATGGTCCTCCTTCCGCTCGAAAGCTAGGAGGCAATGTGATGAGCGCCATCACCACATGTGGTGATGACCGGGCGAGATGGCGCTGCGAACTAGCGGTCGCGGGTTCGCGACAGCAGGTCGAGCTCCCGGGCCCGGCGACCGCCGCCCGACGGTTGTTGACGCCGAGCTTGGCGTAGATGTGCTTGGTGTGGGTCCGCACGGTGTTCAGCGACACGATGAGCTCGCGGGCGATTTCCGGGCCGTCCAGGTCGGTGCCGAGCAGCCGCAGCACGTCCAGCTCGCGTTCGCTCAGCGGATCGATCAGCCCCGGCTGGCCGGGCCGGCTGCTGGTCCGGTCTCGTCGAGGGCGGCCAGCAGCCAGCGGACGTAGCTCCGTCGGATGCCCTGCTTGGCGGCCGCTCGCAGCAGGGCGGCCATCGGCGGTCCTTCGTCGACAAAGATTCGGACATAGCCCTCCGGCTCGGCGAGGGTCAGCGCCGTTGGAGCGACTGCGAGCGCAGCCGGGAGGTCGCCACGCACCTGATGGGCGAGGGCCTGCAGCAGCAGGATCTCGATCACGTTGCCGGTCCGTTTCCCTTCCTCGGCCGCGCGCCGGAGCCGCTCCAGCAGTCGCATCGCGTCGTCGAGGTAGTCGTCGGCGCGCTCGGCCGCGTACTGGGCCAGGAGCACCCGGGCCAGGGTGATGTGCTCGAATTCGCGCAGGTAGCTGAGGTCGTCGTCGCCGAGAGTCCCCGCTCACGCGCCCAGCCGGGCTTCACCCAGCCGGCCCTGCGCAGCAACACCCGCGCCCTCAACGCCGCTACCGGCCGGACATTCGGGGAGAATTCATTCACGTACAGACGTTCAGCCTCGTCGAGCAGGTCGAGCGCACCGTCCAGGTCTCCTTCCGCCTGGTGGATGCGCGCCAGCGCGACGCGCCAGCGATACTCGTTCTGCGGAAAACCGGCCTGCTCACCCAGCTCCTTGCTCATCAGCAGGTGCTGCGCGCGGCCTCGAGGTCGTTGCGCTCGCGCTGGAGCTCGCTGATCCCGACGTACATGTCGGCCGTTCCCCGCAGCACGGGGCCGCCCTGCTCGGTCGCGAGCTGCACGCCGTGCTCGTAGTGCTGCATCGCGTCGCGGAGACGACCTTGCGCAATCCGAATATCGGCCAGGTTGATGGCGCCAGCGACCAGGTCGAGCGTGCCCGGCCTTCGCCAACTGGCCATGCCCTCGGCGTACCTGCGGAGCGCGGCTCGAGATCCCCACTCGTCCAGTCGGCGAGGCCCAGGAGCGCAGTGCGCTCCGCGGCCGACATGATCGTCCTCGGCGGCGAGCTCGAGCGCCCGCCGCGGCGTGGGTCTCGGTCCCAGCCAGGTCGCCCTGAGCAGGGCAAGTCCAGCGCGGTGCAACGCGATCGAGCCGGGCAGTCGGCGGAAGGCCTCCTCGTCGACCACGATCATCACCGCTCCTGGGCTTCGTGCCCTGGTAGCGCCGGTCGCCCATCCAGCCCGCGTTCGGCGTCGCGCAGACGGGCCTCGACGCCCTCGACCTCGCCCGCTTGTCAGCAGCGCGCCGGCGAACGCGATGCACAGCACCGGCCTGGCGCGAAGCACCTCGTCGGGAAGCGCCTCGAGCCAGCGGAGCAGGGTGGCATCCTGCCTGCGCCTGCCGCAGCGCCGGGATGCTCGTTCGATCAGGTCGGCCGCGCGCTCGAAATCCCGGCCGGCGAGGGCATGGCGGATCGCCTCGGACGGTTCGCCGTTCTGTTCGTACCAGCGACTCGCCCGTCGGTGCAGCGCCGGCACACTGTCGGGCTGCTCGTCGAGCAGACGCGCGCGCAGCACGTCGGCGAAGAGGTGGTGGTAGCGGTACCACTGGCGCCGGTCGTCGAGCGGGACCAGGAACAGATTGCCCCGCTCGAGCGCCTCGAGCATGGCTTTTCCGTCCTTCTGGCTGGTGACGGCATCACACAGCGCGCCGCTCAGCCGCTCAGGACCGACGTCTGCAGCAGGAACGTCCGGACCTGTTCGGGCTGACGCTCCAGGACCTCCTCGGCCAGGTAGTCGACGATGTACCGGTCGTCCCCCGCGAACCCGGCGATGAAGCCGGCGATGTCGTCTCGGCCCTGCATCGACAGCGCCGCCAACTGGAGCGCGGCGATCCAGCCTTCGGTCCGCGCTCTCCAGCGCGGCGACGTCCTCGGCGTCAGGTCGAGCCCCATCACCTCGTTGAGGTAGGCCGCCGCCTCGTCGGGCGTGAAGCGCAGGTCGGCGGCGCGGACCTCGACGAGGTCGCCCCGTGCCCGCATCCGCGCCAGTGGCAGCGCCGGGTCGGAGCGGCTGGCGATGACCAGGTGCACCTCGGGGGCAAGTGCTCGAGCAGAAAGGCCATGCCGTCGTGGATGTCGCGGGCGTCGATGAGGTGGTAGTCGTCGAGCACCAGCACGACCTCGGTCGGGACGGCGCTGAGGTCGTTGAGCAGCGCGGCGAGGACGACCTCGATCGGGCGGCTGGGGCGAATCGAGGAGGGTGAGCGCACCATCGCCGACCCCGGGCACGGCCGTCTTGAGCGCCGCGACCACGTACGCCAGAACAACGCGCGTGGTTGTCGCGCTGGTCGAGCGAAAGCCAGGCCGCGGACAGCCCTCGGCCGGCACCGCGGCCAGCCACTAGGCCAGCAGCGTCGTCTTGCCGAACCCAGCCGGGGCCGACACAGCGTCAGCGCCGACTCGGCCCCGCGGCTCAGCCGCTCCTCAGCCTGGGACGCGCGACCAGCTCACGTCGCGGCCTGGGCACATAGAGCTTGGTCTCCAGCAGCGGCCCGGCCACGCACCTCCCTCCGGTCAGTCTCCTGGGTCGGTCAGCGGACCCGCTTGATGGGCAGGATGGCGAACGCTCCGATAATGGCGCAGACCCCGGCGACCGCGTACAGGGTTCCGTAGCTCCCACCACCGATCGCCAGGATGGCCGGGGCGATCGCCGGTGCGACGGAGAAGGGAAGTGCGCCGGCGATGTTCAAGACGCCGAGATCCTTGGCGGCGTTGTCGGTGTCCGGGAGAACGTCGGCGACCAGCGCGAGGTCGACGGCCACGTAGACGCCGAAGCCGAGCCCGCCGACGGCCATGCCGAGGAGGAAGCCGTTGAAGTCGCCGGCCAGGGCGACGATGAACATCGCCAGTCCGTAGGCGATCGACGCACCGATGACGAAGATCTTCCGTCGGCCCGTCCGGTCCGACAGCCTCCCACCGACCAGGGAGGCAAAT
>CAVRTQ010000008.1:0-127887 GCA_963724195.1 uncultured Solirubrobacteraceae bacterium
GGCTATCTGGGTGGGACATCACCGGTCGCCGTGCCGAGCCGGCCCTCGATGCCCTCGACGCTGCCGGGGATGCGCAGACGCTCCGCGTGCTCGGGGTAGTCGCGGGCGAGCTTGGCGAGCTCGTTGCGCAGGAACGCCAACCCGGTGTCGAGCTCAGGCTCGCCGGCGTCGCTGCGGCGGCGTACACCCATCGCGCGGTTGACGCGGGCCTGGGCTTGTGGCCACGTGTAGTTCGGGTCGATCTCACGCCGTAGCTGGGCCCAGCGGCGCGCGAGCCGATCGAGCGCGCGGCGCTTGTGCTCGACGCGGCGGTGGGCGGGCACGGGCGTCGGGGCCGGAGCGCTGCCTCCGACACGCTCGCGGCGCACGAACTCCAGCACGGAGCGCAGCGCGCGTTCGGATTGACCGAGTTCGCGCAACAGGCGGCGGGCCGCGTCGACCTCGACGCGGGCGTAGTGCACGCCGGCGACGATCATCCCGCCCGGCTCGACCTGCGCGTCGAGCGGCTGGAAGTCGGGGCGCTGGGCGAGGCCGGGCGGGGGCTCGACGTCGAAGTCGGCGCCGATCTCGTCGCTGACCTGCTGGCGGAGCTCGACCTCGACTCGCTCGGCGCAGCCCGTGAGGGTGGGGTCGGCGGGCATGAAGACCGTGGCGACGAGGTCCGGGGGGTCATTCGGGCGACGGCGCACGACGCGGCCGACGGCCTGGCGGAAGAACAGGTCGGTGCGCTTGGCCGTGGCGTACGCGGCGAGGACCAGGCGCGGGACGTCGACGCCTTCGCTGACCATGTTGACGGCGACGAGCCAGCGCGGAGCATTGGCGTCGCCGCGGGCGAAGCGCTCGATCCGGGTGTGGGCCTGCGGTTCATCGCTGAGCACCACGACCGGCTTCTCACCGGCGATCGTGCGCAGCAGCGCGCTCGTCGCGCGGGCGTGTGTGCGGTCGTCGCACAGGACGAGCCCGGCCGCGTCGGGGACGACAGCGCGGGCTTTCGTCAGGAGCGCGTCGGCGTCGCGCAGCATCTGCGGCAGCAGCGGGGTGCTCGGGTCGATCGCCGTTCGGAGGCGGCGCGCGTCGTCGGTCGCGTCCAACTCGTCGGCGAAGGCCGCGATCGTCTCCTGGGCGTCCACGCGCCAGCGCAGCGTCGCGTCGAGCAGCCGGAACGCGAGCGGACGGCAGACGTCGTCGCGGACGGCCTCGCCGTACCCGTAGACGAAGTCGGGCGCGCAGCGGCGCTCCTCGTCGTAGCTGACGAACGGGATCGCCCGGGCATCCGAGCGGAACGGCGTGCCGGACAGGGCGAGGCGGTGGCGCGCGCCGTCGAACGCGGCGCGGAGCGCGGTACCCCAGGTCGCGGCTTCGCCCGCATGATGGATCTCGTCCAGCACCACGAACGTCGGGCGCGCGAGGTGGTGGGCGAAGAGATCCGGCGCCTGGGCGACCTGCTGGTAGGTCACGACGACGCCGTCGATGTCCGCTCGCCAGGCGCCGTCCGCGTTGCGCCAGCGCGGATCGAGGTGCAGCCCGACGGCGTCGGCCGCGTCGGCCCATTGCGCCCGCAGCGCGGTGGTCGGGCAGACGATCACGACCTGCTCGGCGCCGGCGGCGCGGATCGCGAGCGAGGCGGCGAGCGTCTTGCCGGCGCCCGGGGTGGCGACGAGCAGGAAATCCGGCTTCGGGTGCGCGGCATGACGCGCGAGAAACTCGGCCTGCCACGGCCGCGGCGTGATCACGACGTCCGTGCGCCCTTCTCGAGGTTGCAGCGCGGGCACAGCGCCTGGCCGTTCGCGGGCTCGGTCGCGCCGCCGGCGCTCACCGGCTTGACATGGTCGCCGTGCCAGCCGGGTTGCAGCGGCGCACCGCACGCGGCGCAGTGGCCGCGGGCAGCCAAGAACAGGGCGACTCGCGCCTTGGGGCTGAACCGACGCGCGTCCATCGCCTGCAGTTTCGCATCGCGACGCTGGGGACTGGCGAAGATCGACGCCGATGGCCGTGTCGATCGGCACGCACGGCGAGGTACCCTCGGCTTGATGGCTCAGACGCCCAAGCGCCGACTCCCGCAGGTCCGCGACGTGCCGTGGGGCGAGTTCCGCCGCCGCGCATCGACGGTGTTCCTGATGCTGCAGGCCGGCTGGGACGCGCTCTCGGCGGAGGAACGCGACGAGGCGCGGCGCCTGATCACCAAGTCGAAGGGCCGTCCGCGCAACCTGTCGAGCCAAGAGGCTCGGCGACTCGGGTTGATCGCCGCGAAGGCCGCGCAGGCCGGTACTAGCGCGCGTTCTCGACGATCGCGTCGATAAGCCGCGGCCAGGCGCCGGGCGGGAGGTCGTGGCCGAGGCCGTCGATCAGCTCGAAGCGTGCGCCCGGGATGGCGTCCGCGTGGCGCGGCCGCCTGAGGGCGCGCACATCAGATCCGCGGAGCCGTGGATGACGATCGTCGGCGCAACCACGCTGCGCAGAGACGCAGTGCGATCGCCGGCACGCCGCATGCGCGGTGCTGGCGCGCCGGCCGGCGCGGCCATCGGGATCGCGCTCGAAGGCGACCCGCGAGACGGAGCGGATCCACGCCTCGTCCTGCTCGAACCCGGTGGAGCCGATCGTCTGAAACAGGCGGACACGTCGTTCCGCCACGTCGCCCGACCGACGCAGCGCCGCGAGGAAGACCCGCGGCGACGTGCGGCCCACGCCCCGCGCGCCGGTCGTGGACATCAAGGACGCGAGCGACAGGACGCGCGCCGGGTGCCGCACCGCCATGACCTGCCCGATCATCCCGCCCAAGGACGCGCCGACCACGTGCGCGGCGGGCACGTCCAGCGTGTCGAGCAGCAGGCACGCATCGTCGGCCATGTCGTCCAGCGCATACGACGCGTCCACGTGTGAAGAGCGTCCCGCGTCGCGGTTGTCGAAGCGCACGACCTGGAAGCCGCGCGCCGCCAGCGACGAGCAGAACGCGTCCGGCCAGTGCACGAGCTGGAAGCCCATGCCCATGATCAGCAACGTCGTCGGATCCGACGGTGAGCCGAAGGTCTCGTAACACAGCGTCAGATCGCCCACGGGGGCGAAGCGCTCGCCGGAGGCATCGGTCACACGCGCGGTCATTCCGCGCAGCATGAACGCGCTCGGCCGCTGTCACCTTGGAGGTACCCGAACGCTGACATGGCGGTTTGTCGGCGTTAACCGTTGGGCGTAAGGTCCGCCGCGTCCTGCAAGCGGGAGAGGAGAGGTATGCAGACAGGGCTTGATCGGCGGACGTTCCTCGCGCGGGCGGCGGTGGCGAGCGGCGGTCTGATGAGCATGGGGGCGCTCGAGCGCCTCCTTACGCGCGACGCGTTCGCGCACGGCGACCGCGCCGAGCCGTACGGGCCGCTGCGCCGGACCAAAGACCAGCGAGGGGTCGAGGTGCTCGCGCTCCCCGCGGGCTTCAGCTACGTCACGTTCAGCCACACCGGCAGCACGATGTCGGACGGCTACCCGACGCCGCTCGCGCTCGACGGGATGGGCGCGTTCGCCAACCCCAAGCACCGCGGGCACGGCCACGGGCACGGCGCACGGCCACGGCCACGGCCACGGCCACGGCCACGACGACCACCTCGTCCGGCTCGTGCGCAACAGCGAGGACCGCAACCCGGCGGGGACGCCCGGCAGCCTGCTCGGCGACCGCACCAAGGCCTACGACCCGACCGGCTACGGTGGCACCACCACGCTGGTCTACGACGAGCGCAAGCGAGAGCTCGTCGAGGACTTCGTGAGCCTCAACGGCACCGTCGTCAACTGCGCGGGCGGGATCGCCTATCGCCACCGGTACTGGCTCACCGGCGAGGAGACCGTCGGCGGCCCCGAGGCCACCGATGCCAACGCCCGCTTCGCCAAGCGACACGGCTACCTGTTCCAGACGCCGGTCGACCGCGACGCGAACGAGCTCCAGCCCGGCGAACCGATCACCGCGGCAGGTCGCTTCTCCCACGAGGCGGCGGCCGTGGACCAGCGAACGGGCATCGTCTACGAGACCGAGGACCCGGGGTCTGGTGTCGGCGCGGGCTTCTACCGCTACACGCCGAACAATCCGGACGACCTCACCCGCGGCGGCAAGCTCGAGATGCTCGCCATCACCGGCCGGCCGAACGTGGACCTCCGGCAAGGCCAGACCCGCGGCGCGCGCCTGCCCGTCAGCTGGGTGAAGATCGACAACCCCGACCCGCCGCTCACGCGGGTCGCCGACCCGAACAGCACGTTCAATCAGGGCTGGGCGAAGGGCGCCGCGAAGTTCAATCGCCTCGAGGGCTGCTGGGAGGACGACAGCACGATCTTCTTCGTCTCCACGAGCGGCGGCAACGCCAAGAACGGCGACGTCAACTCCGACGGCTACCGGGAGGGCTTCGGCCAGGTCTGGGCCTACCGCCCCGAGCGGCACGGAGGCGGAACGCTCATGCTCGTGTACGAGTCGAGCTCAGCGACCGAGCTGGACTCGCCCGACAACCTCACGGTCACGCCGCGCGGCGGGCTCATCGCGTGTGAGGACGATGCCTCCTCGGCGATCGTCGACACGCACCCGCTCGCGCCCGGGATCGAGAACGTCAACCGCCTGATCGGGATCACGCAGCATGGCCAGGCGTTCGAGCTCGCGGTCAACGTGCTCAACGCCTCCGAGCTGGCGGGCGTGTGCTTCAGCCCGAGCGGCCGGACGCTGTTCGTCAACCTGTTCGGCCGCGCGACGTTCGCGGAGGGCCCGGTTGAGGGCATGACGTGCGCCGTCACCGGTCCGTGGCATCGCGGGCCCCTGTAACGAGTCCTGCGTGCGGCGCCCGCGCCTAACCGCGCGGCGCCGCAGCTCGTCCCGAGATCGCGGTCGGGCACGGCTTCGGGTTCAAGAAAGGAGTCCGCGAACGGCGGATATGACCTGCGCGATTGGTCACTAGAGCCCGCGTTATTGGCTGATACGTCCACGCGCGAGTCAGTACGCCACCCGCGTCGCGTCACACAGGAACCGCATGAAGTCATCGGCCGCCTCACAGCGGCCGATGAACTCGTCGAGGAACCCGCTCGCCAGGGCGTCCTTCTCGCTCATGTCCGCGATCGCCATGAAGTCCTTGCGCTTGAGCTCCTCGATCAGCGGGTGATCGCGGTCGAAGCCTGCCGGCGGGCGCTTCAAGGACTCGCCGCCGAGCCGGAACCCGTCCAGCCCGTCGGTGATCTCCGTCCAGCGCTTCGGCTTGGCGGCGATCGCCGTGCGGATCGCGTGCAGCGTGTCCCGCTCCGGATGCCAGACGCCGCAGGCCATGAACACGCTCCCGGGCTCCAGGTGCAGATAGAAGCCGGGCGCGTGCACGTCGCGCGTGCGCGCGTGCCGGAACTGGATGCCGCAGTGGGTCTTGTACGGCGTCTTGTCCTTGGCGAACCGCGTGTCGCGGTAGATGCGGAACAGTGATCCGCCGGTCGTGCGCGCGTCGGCGACGATGTGACGGCTGATGTCGGGCATGCGCATCCCGACGTCCTCGATGAACGCGAGCGCGGGCTCCTGGACCTGGGCGACGTACCGGTCCTTGTTGGCCGCGAACCACTCGCGGTCGTTGTTGGCAGCCAGTTCGCGCAGGAACGCGAAGAGGTCGGGCGTGAAGGAAGGCGCTTCGGCGGTCACGCCCACATGATTACGCGGTCGTCCGATCGTCCAGGAACGTCATCGTTTTTACAAAAGCTTCCTGTACCGGGGCTTTAGCGATCTACCTTCCGGCTCAACGGATGGCCAGCCACTGGAAGGCGCGGCCAAGTCAGATTAGGGAGGGACGATGCGCAAGCATCTCACGCCCGGGACGGTTCTTGGAACTGTCGCGGTGGTTTTCGCATGCACTGGTAGCGCCACGGCCGGCGTGCTCATCACGTCCAACAGCATCAAGGACGGGACGATCCAGGCGCGCGACATCAAGAAGGGCACGATCTCTTCGGATCGGCTCGCGTCCAGCGTTCGCACGCAGCTCGCGAAGGCGGGCACGCCCGGTCCCGCGGGTCCGGCCGGTCCCGCCGGCCCGGCCGGGACGACGTCGACGGTGCTCGGCTCGGCTCCGACGGCCGGCAAGGACGGCACAGGACGGCGCGCCCGGCGCGGCAGGCAAGGACGGCGGCAACGGCAAGGACGGCTTCAACCCGTCCACGCTCGTCGCGACCAACGGAGCGGCCGGTTGGAACTTCGTGGGCGGTGGCGGCGCGTCGCCGTACCCGACCGCCAGCTTCTCGGGCGGCGAACTGCGCCTGCAGGGCGGCTTCGACGCCACCACTCCGAGCGGCGCGATCGGCCTCGTCCGCGCCGGCAACGACGCCCCGCTCAGCTCGCTGAAGACGCTGAGCTACGACTTCCGCCTGATCAAGCGCAACGCCGGCAGCGTGGTTGCGCCGACGATCCACATCACGGTGATGAAGGCCAACACGGGCACGCCGAGCGGTTTCACGAACTTCGTGTTCGAGCCCTACGTGCAGGGCGACTTCGGTCTCTACCAGCGCTACAGCCTCGACGCCCTGTCGGGCAAGTGGTGGTCCACGCGCAGCGCGGGCGGCATCAATCAGTCCAACCCGGCCACGTGGGCCGAGGTCATCGCCAAGAACCCGGACGCCACGATCAGCGCGATCAGCTTCGACAACGGCGGGTCCTCGGGCAACACGACCCCGGCCGACCAGTTCGCCGCCGGCGTCGACAACGTGATCGTCGGCTTCGGCAACGACTTCACCCGCTACGACATGGGCGGCTAGCTCGCTGTCACACGGGCGGGCGCGCGGCGCCCGCCCGAGTTGAGCTGCTCGAAGCCCGCCGGCGTCACAGTTCGATCTCGACCGGCAGGTGCACCGGTCGGTACCGACCGTCGACGAGGGAGGCATTGACGACCTCGGTCTCGCCCAGCCGGAACCGGCCGCGAGGAACGGCTCTCCTTGTTGGCGTGGGGCGTTGAAGGCCCAGTCGTGAAACCACGGCTGCCACGTGTGCCCCAGATCCGTAGCCCGAGCAGCTCCAGGCCGGCGTCTTGGAGGTAGTGGCAACGCAGGCCGTCCGGGATGCCCCACGCCTCGAGCGACTGATCGTGGTTGCCTGCGACCAGCACGATCTCCTGGGCGGGACCCGATCGAGCCACAGGTTGAACGCCCCGGCGAGGAACGCGTGCTTGGCTGCGCGGTCGCCCTGGAAAGCGTACGACACGTCGCCCGCGATCAGCAGCAGATCGCAGGCCGGAACATCGACGAGGTGCTCGTGGAGGTCGGAGATGCAGACGATCTTGGTCACGGCCGGTACAGCTGGATGAACTGCTCGACGGCTTCGGGGTCGCTGAGGTCGACACCCGCCTCCTTCGCGGCGGTGGCGAAGACCTTCGCGGGCCCCCAGGCGTCGGGATCGCCGACAGTGGCGAGCATCTCGTCGCGGTATTCCGGCGACGGCGGCGACGGGCTCGTCCACGAAGTGCGCGGGCACGCCGCGGCGGCGGCCGGCGTAGCGCACCCAAGTCGCCAGCACATCCGGTACACGTTCGAAGAACTCGGGCTCCTCGGTGATCTTGCGTCCGAGCCAGTCCAGCATGAAGAGCTCGACCACCACCGCGCTCCAGCGCAGCGGTCCGTCGTGGTTGTAGTCGGCGCCGAAGTCGATCGCGAGTTGGGTGATGTACTCGGCTTCCTCGTCGCCGCGCCAGCGCCGGCCCTCCTCGGCGTCCAGGAAGTCGGCGAGCAGCGCGTCGCGCTCGTCCTGCGAGAACTCGCGTCGCGTGTCGGGTAGCTCAGGCCCTTCGGGAAGCAGCCGCATCCGGGCCGCGATCAGCGCTCTCAGATGGTGCACCTCGTCGTCCACGGGCGCGTCGAACATGTGGTCGAGCAGGTACAAGGCGTCCTCGATGCGGGCGCGTGCCTCCCCGAGATCGAGCTCGTGGAACGCGACCCGGTCGTTGTCGGGAGCGTTCTCCATTGACGCGCGCACATCGGCGAGCGCGTCTGCGATGAACACATCCTTCACGAGGCCGCCCAGGTTGTGGTCGATGTACACGCTGATCGTGTGGAGCGCGCCGTCCGGCTCGGCGAACTCGACCATCACGCTCACACCGTCGTCGAACGCAGGCTCGTCGAGCAGCACAGCGGCGACAGGCCGCGATCCGGCCTCCCATGCAGGCTCGGGAAGCCCGGCAGCCGCGAGTTGCTCGGCGGCGCCGCGAGCGACGTCCGCAGTGGTCGGCGCGCCGACCGTGCTCAGCGCACGCAACGCCGCGAGCGCGGGAGCAGTACGAAGTCGCTTCAAGGCTTGCACGAGCCCACGGAACAGCGCCACTCGACGGGCTCCCCGGGCGGTGCCTCCCGCAGCCAGGTGGCGATGAGGTTCGAGGCCCAGAGCTCCGCCTCGAACCCGTCGGTGACCTCGACGACGGCGTCCGTCGTCATCCGCGCCAGCTCGTCCAGGGCATGCCTCTGCGACGACCGAGGCCGGGCTCCGCTCGCCTGACGGCGTTGGCGGCGCTGCTGCTTTCGCTGCCGCTTCTCGCTCATGCCCCGAACCTAGCTTGAGCGGCGGCGGATCATCGCCGCTTGAGCGCGTCCGGCTTGTGCACTGCTTCGCCGCCGCCCTTCTCGCTGCGCACGAGGTACTGCGGTTCGTCCTCGGAGGCCTTGACCTTCCGGCCGCCGGCCTCGGTGTCTGAAGTGATCTTGCGCTCGACGACGCCGGGCGTGTCGTCCTGGCCGTGTGAGCTCCACACGACCTTGTCGCCCTTCTTGAACTCCTGTGCCATACGCGGGAGCTACCCAGCGCGAGAGCGGCGGCGCGCCCAAGCGGTGGCGGCCATGCCCGGTGAAGCCGACGCTGGTCGCGACGAACGACGCCGCGGCGGCGCCCTGAAACGCGCGCGTCTGGTCGATGTCCGGCTTGAAGGCGAGCGGGAGGAACAGCATCGCGTTGGTCCACGCGCCCGCTCCGAGCGCAGCCGCCACGGGCCGCGGAGCGTCGGGTACGGCGGTCGCGCAGGCGACGGTCGCGGTGCCGAGCATCGCGAGGTCGAGATGCCACTGGCGGATGCGCGCGGTGCTCTCGATCCCGACGGCCTTGGCCCGCTCGGGCTGCGTGCGGGCGAACGTGTAGACCCAGCCGGTGAGCGCGCCCGCGGCGAGCTCGGTGAGGCCGGAGGTGAGGAGCAGTGAGGGGCGCATCGGTGGCATTCTGCTCGTGGTGAAGGACGACCGCCTCATGCTCCTGCTCGTGCGGGTGACGTTGCCGGCCACGGTGTTCGTCGTCGGCGTGATCCTGGTGATCCTCGGTGGGGAGATCGCCCAGGGCGCGGGGATCTTCCTGATCGGCTCGGCCGTGCTCGGCGCGCTCGCGAACGCGTACATGCGACTCGGGCTGCAGAGCAACGCGGACCGGGAACGCGAGGAAGCGCGCCGGCAGTTCCTCGAAGAGCACGGGCGCTGGCCGCGGCGCGACGAGATCTAGAAGCCCAGCCGCCTCGCCTCGCGGCCGAGCCGGTCATCGAGGGTGAGGACCGCCTGCGCGCCGCAGTCCTGAGCGGCCAGCAGTACGCAGCAGTCGGGAAGCTTGAGACCCGTCTGCGCTCGGAGCTCAGCGAGGCGCGGAGCCGTGCCCTCACCCAGCCTGATCTCGGTGACGCCCAGTTCGCGCACCACCCGCTCGGCGGCGTCGAGTCGCCCGGCTCGTGCAGGGCCGACAAGCACCTCAGCCAGTGTGATCGAACTGCACCCGAGCGGATGCTCAGCCAGCTCGATCATCCGCTCGACGGCGCGCTGGTGTTGCGCGTCGTCGGCATCGAGATGCGCGATCAGCGCGCTCGCGTCAAGAACGATCACGCCGGCCAGTCGTCGCGGAGGCGGTCGAGGTACCCCGGTTCGTAGCTGCCGGTCAGCGCGCCGCTGGTCTCGCGGATCGCGATGCGGCGGCGGGCGATTTCCTCGTCCTGTCGGCGCTCCACCGCAACGCGGCCTTCCAGCACGAGCCTGAGCAGAAGCTCACGCCGGGATTTCGTCTCCGGCCACTGGGTGGCCGCGATCGTCTAGCGCTTCGGCGACCTCGTCGGTCTCCGTGATCATCAACCGCGGTCGCGTCGTCGGCACCCGTGAGTGTAACACTCATGTTGCTGGTGCAACACCTCAGGCCGGACGGCCGTGGAGTGAAGGGATGTGGTGGCCGTGGTGGCGTCGCCGGGCGAGCTCGGCCGCCTGCTCGACGTCGGCGAGGAGCACCATGAAGGCTCGTCGGATGAGCTTCGTCGCGCGCTCGAAGTCCTCATCCGGGACGGAGGCCATGCGCGTGCTGGCGGTGCCGAAGATCATCGCGAGGATCTCGGCGGTGGCCTCGTCCTCGCTGCAGCCGGCGGACTCGACGTAGCCCGCGATCAGGTTGTCGACGAGCCGGGTCAAGCGGTCCCCGACGTCGAGGAGCGCGAGCATGAAGGTCTGAACGGATTCCATGCTCTGTGTAGGGCGTGCGAATGAAACCTCGCCCCCTCGCTCTGTCACGGAACTGTGCCGTCTCTGTGAATTCTCACGCGCGCAGGGCTCGATCGGCGCGATCCCGTGGGAGCGTGGGGGCATGAACGAAGTCAGCCCTCAGGATCACGTCGCGCTGCTCAAGGAGGGCATCGCGGTGCTCTCGGTGGAGATCGACCGGCGCGGGACGCACGTCTGTGTCGCCGGCCGCGATGAGGCGCACGTGCGCAAGCGCGTCGCCGAGGTGCTCGGCGACGAGGTGGACGTGTGGGTCGTGGGCGACGTGCCGCGCCAGCTCCGTCCCCGTGCGTGCGCGGGCTACATGGAGCGCGACCCTTGCGTGCTGCAGTTGCGGTACGTCGTCCAGGGCGCGCAGCACGTGGACGACATCGTGATCGCCGAGGACGACGAGACCGTGGTCGTGTTCGGGACGGTCTGCATGTCGGTGGTCGGCGAGGACGGGGAGCCGATCGACGCGCCCGCCTACGTGCTGCTCGATCGGCCACTCGACGACCGCACGGTGATCGACGGCGTGAGCGGGGAGGTGGTGCCGTACCGGAACATCTACGAGGGCATCGAGGAGGCGGCTTAGATCGGGAGCGGCCCGGTGGACTTCACGGTGCGGAGCGCGAAGTCCGAGCGGACGTCGGTCACGTGCGGGAGCTTGAGCAGCAGGTCGAAGAGCAGCCGTTCGTAGCTGGCGAGGTCCGCGACGACGACCTCGAGCCGGAAGTCGGCCACCCCGGACACGATGTGCGCGGAGATGACCTCGGGCGCCTCCGACAGCGCGCGCGAGATCTCGGCCGCCGACTGCTCGGAGTGCCGCTCGACCTTCAGGTCGACGAAGACGGTGAGGCCGAGGCCGAGGCGTGGGCGGTCGAGGATGGCGGCGTAGCCGCTGATCACGCCCTCCTGCTCGAGCGCACGCAGTCGGCGCAGGCACGGCGAAGGCGAGAGGTGGAGCCGCTCGGCCAAGGCGGCGTTGGAGATCCGGCCTTCGCTCTGCAGGATGGCCAGCATCTCGCGGTCGACACGGTCTAGGGGCATGATCGTCCTCCCGTCGCGTTCACTGAGGCAGATCATTGCCGAATAGTGTGGCTGGCACCACACAAGTGAGCACCAAATGCCCCGGGATCGGCGAGAAACTGTCCGCATGCTCACCACGCGCACCGCCATCGCTCTCTACGTCGGTGCCGTGCTGGGCCCCGGCGTCCTGTTCATCCCGGCGGTCGCCGCGCGGGAGGCGGGCCCGGCGTCGATCATCGCCTGGGCCGGCGCTGCTGGCGCTGTCGATCCCGCTCGCGGCCACGTTTGCCGCGCTCGGTACGCGTCAGCCCGAGGCGGGCGGGACGGCGGCGTACGTGCGCAAGGCGTTCGGCCGCCGCGCCGGCGCCGCGACCGGCTGGTGGTTCCTCGGCGGCGTCGTGATCGGCGCGCCGGCGGTGGCGCTGGTGGGTGGCTTCTACGTCGCCGAGCTGCTCGGCGCGGGGCGTGGCCCGGCCGTCGCGGCGGCCGCGGCGATGATCGCGATCGTGCTGGCGACCAACGCCGCGAGCCTGCATACGACGGCTCGTCTGCAGCTCGGGCTCGCCGCCCTGCTGGGCGCGCTGCTGCTCGTCGCGGTCGTCACCGCGCTCCCGCACAGCGAGGCCGAGAACTGGACGCCGTTCGCGCCGAACGGCTGGCTGGCGATCGGCGGCGCGGCGAGCGTGCTCATGTTCTCGTTCGTCGGCTGGGAAGCGGGATCGCATCTCGCGGGCGAGCTCAAGGACCCGGCGAAGCAGCTCCCGCGCGCGATCGGTGCCGCCGTCGCGATCGTGATCGTGCTCTACCTCGGCCTCGCGGCGGCGACGATCGGCGTCGGTGCCCAGTCCGACGTCCCGCTTGCCGACCTGATGGCCGCGGGCCTCGGCGAGCCGGGCCGCAGGATCACCGCGCTGCTCGCCGTCCTGCTCACGATGGGCACGATGAACACCTACGTGGCCGCGGCGACGCGCCTCGCCGGTGCGCTCGCACACGAAGGCAACGCACCGAAGCCGCTCACGGTCCCGAAGCACGCCCTCGCCGCGATGGCGGCGATCTCCGGCACGCTGCTGCTGCTCCTCGCGGTCGAGCTGATCGACGTCGACGCGCTGATGCGCGCGACCAGCGCGCTCTTCGTCGCCGTGTACGTCACCGCGACGGCGGCCGGCGACCGGCTGCTCACCGGTGCAGCCCGCGTTGCCGCGCGTGTCGCCTTCGTCGCCGTCCTGGTCGTGTTCGCGTTCTCGGGCGCGTACATCCTCGTCCCGCTCGCGATCCTCGCGCTGACCGGCTACTTCGCCAGGCGGTCGATCTCGTCGACGGTGCGGCCGAGCTCCTCCAGCGCCGGCGCAGCGAGCGGGCCGAGGGCGTCGCGCCGCGCGTCGAAGGCGTCGTAGAGCCCGCGGTAGTACATGCGGATCGGGACGCCGTCGCGCGAGCTGAAGCGCGTCCAGATCGCGTCGCCGTGGGTGCGGTAGTCGAGCAGGATCGCGCGGGCGTTGTGCAGCTTGTCGGCGAGCGAGACGCGCAGCTCGTCGGGTTGCTTGTGGGCGATCGAGTCGATGTACGCGCGCTTGCGCTCGCTCCAGGGCGGCTTGGGCTCGCTGTCGCTGTCGGAGTTGGCGAGGACGATCCGGGCCGCGTCGGCGCCGAACTCGGCCTCGATCCGGGCGAGCATCGGCGGGCCGCCGCCGTCCTCGACGGCGTCGTGCAGAAGCGCGGCGATCGCCTCGGTCTCGGTCCCGCCCATCTCGAGCGTGAGCGCGGCGACGCTCATCAAATGGCTCACGTACGGGACCGTCGTGCCCTTGCGGAGGTGGCGGCGGTGGTGGTCGGTGGCGAGCAGCAGCGCGCGGTCGAAGGCGTCGCTCAGAAGCGGGGTGTCCGTGTAGGTCTCCGGCACGCGCCTTAGTATCGCGTGCTGCGCTTGCGCGGGATCGCCGGGCGCTTGAGGCGACGGTGGGCAGTGCGCGGGTCGCGCCGGGGGACCTCGGCCTCGACGTCGCACGCGGCGAAGTCGAAGCGTGTGGCGGTGATGTTCACGGCGGCCTCGATCGCGGCGGTCGCGGCGCGCAGGTCACGCGGGCCGAGCAGCTGCGAGAGCGGCGCGAGCAACTCGAGGAACGCCTCGCGCAGGAAGTCGACGGCGGCGGACCGGTCGGCGACATCGTTCGCGCGCGTGAGATCGTCGAGGATGCCGCTGGTGGAGGTGGCGAGCTCGAGCAGCGCGTCGACGAGGTCGGTGTGCGCCTGGGGTGTGGTGCGGTCTTCCATGTCTCTCTTAGGGCGGGGCGCAGATTCTTCGCCCCCCTGAATTGGCACACTTTTGTGGCAAATACGTCTTGTTTCGTTGCAGCGGCATCCCGCATGCTGCGGGACATGAAATACGAACACACGTTCGCCGGTGAGCTCGCCCAGTTCGAGCAGCCGAACTGGGACCCGCTGATCGATCTCGTCGGGCCCCATCTCGTCCGCTGGTTCATGTGGATGAGCGAGTTCGAGGTGGACGGCGTGCGCGCGCACGCCTACAAGCACTGCGCCACGCGGCGCTACCTGCACATCGGCGAGGACGGCCGGCTGTTCGGGTACGTGCCGCGGTATCGCTACCGCGAGATCGACCGTTCGGAAGCGCTCGACGAGGTCTTCGCGGAGTGGGAGCGCACGATTCCGGAGCCGGACGAGGCCGCGCTGGCGGCCGTCGAGCGGCTGCTGCGGGGCGCGACGCCATGAGAGGGTTCCGGGATGCAATTCATGGTCATCGAGCGCTTCCGGGCCGGCGCCCGTCCGATCTACAAGCGCTTTGGGGAGCAAGGCCGCTTGATGCCGGACGGGCTCGTGTTCGTCGCCGCTTGGGTGGCGGCGGATCTAGGCCGCGTGTTCCAGGTGATGGAGTGCGACGACATCACGCTGCTGCAGGCGTGGGTCGCCAACTGGGAGGACATCGTGGAGTTCGAGATCGTGCCCGTCGTCTCCAGCGGGCCCCCGGTCATCGAGGCGGTCCTGGGGAGCTGACTCGCCGAGCACGGGGCGCTCAGCTCCACGTGCCCGGCTGGCCGTAGACGCACATGGCTACGGCCGGGGTGGCGACGTTCGTGAGCTGCGAGAGCCGGTAGTGGTTGCCCGACGGGTCGCGGAAGCCGCAGTCGATGCCGTACGGGCGCTCCTCGGGCGGCTCGGTGAACTCGACGCCGCGCGCCTTGAGCGTCTCGTAGTCGGCGCGGACGTCGTCCGTGGTGAAGAAGAGGGCGGTGGCGACGCCGCGGGAGTAGGCCTTGCGGATGAGCTCCCGCGTCTCCTCTTCGAAGACGGGCGCGCCGGGCACGGCCATCAGCACGATGGCGGTCTCGCCGCCGCCGGGAGGGGCGACGGTCAGCCAGCGGAAGTCGCCCATCTCGGGCATGGTCACGTCCTCGCGGACCTCGAAGCCGAGCTTCTCGGTGTAGAAGGCGAGGGCCTCGTCCTGGTCGTGAACCCAGATCTGTGTGGTGGCGAGCTTCATGGACAGCAAGCTATTCCGCCGCTGTCCCCTTGTCTTCTCGAAACGTGCGGTGTTGCGGACGGGCGTACGCACGGACGACGCAGCTGGGCACGACGGCTCGCGCGGCGGCGGGCGGGAACTGGGCCCGGTACTCCTTCGGGGTGGCGTCGAACATGCGCTTGAAGCTGGTGGTGAAGGAGCCGACGCTCGTGAGGCCCACGTCGAAGCAGATCTCGGCGACGGAGCGGTCGGTGTTGCGCAGCAGCGCGGCGGCGCGCTCGAGCCGGCGGGTGAGCAGGTACACGTGCGGTGACTCGCCGAACTCGCGCCGGAACTCGCGGGAGAAGTGCGCGCGGGAGAGGCCGGCGGCCGCGGCCATGTCGTCCACGCCGAGCGGCTCGCTGTATCGCAGGTCTGCGAGGTCCTTGGCCTTGAGCAGATGCCGGGTGGGCGAGACGTGCGCCATCGCCTCCGAGTATCGCCGATGGGTACCCTCGTCGCCCGAGGGGCCCGTTGAAGAATCCCGAACGCGAAGAGCAGGCGATGAAGCTCATCTACACGTACACGGACGAGGCGCCGGCGCTGGCGACGCACTCGCTGCTGCCGATCGTCGAGGCCTATGCCGCACAGGCAGGGGTCGACATCGAGCTGCGCGACATCTCGCTGGCGGGCCGCATCCTCGCGCAGTTCCCGGACCGGCTGACGGACGAGCAGCGGGTGCCGGACGCGCTGAGCGAGCTCGGCGAGCTGGCCAAGACGCCGGACGCGAACATCATCAAGCTGCCGAACATCAGCGCCTCGCTCCCGCAGCTCAAGGCGGCGATCAAGGAGCTGCAGGACGCGGGCTACGACATCCCGGACTACCCGGAAGACCCGCGCGACGACGACGCGAAGGCGGCGCGCGAGGCGTACGACCGCGTCAAGGGCTCGGCGGTCAATCCGGTGCTGCGCGAGGGCAACTCGGACCGGCGTGCACCCGCCTCGGTCAAGGCCTACGCGCAGGCGCATCCGCACTCGATGGGCGCGTGGTCGAAGGACAGTCGCTCGCACGTGGCGACGATGAGCGAGGGCGACTTCCGCTCGACGGAGCTCTCGGTGACGCTGCCGGCGGCGGACGAGCTGCGGATCGAGTTCGTGGGGGCCGACGGCGCGGCGACCGTGCTCAAGAGCGGCATCAAGGTGCAGGCGGGCGAGGTCGTGGACGGCGCGGTGATGCGCGCGCGGGCGCTGGACGCGTTCCTGGCCGAGCAGATCGCCGAGGCCAAGGAGCAGGATCTGCTGTTCTCCCTGCACCTGAAAGCCACGATGATGAAGGTCTCGGACCCGATCATCTTCGGCCACGCCGTGCGGGCGTTCTTCGCGGGCGTGTTCACCGAGCACCACGACGCGCTGGAGAAGCTCGGCGCGAGCCCGAACAACGGCCTCGGCGCGATCCTGTCGGCGCTCGAAAAGCTTCCGGACGGCGAGGGCGACGCCATCCGCGCCGCGATCGACAAGACCTACGAGACGGCGCCCGCCCTGTCGATGGTGGACTCCGACCGCGGGATCACGAACCTGCACGTGCCGAGCGACGTGATCATCGACGCGTCGATGCCGGCGATGATCCGCTCGTCGGGCCAGCTGTGGGACGCCAACGGCGACACGCAGGACACCAAGGCGGTCATCCCGGATCACTCGTACGCGGCGCTGTACGCGGAGACGCTGGACTTCTGCCGCGAGCACGGGGCGTTCGACCCGACGACGATGGGCACCACGCCGAACGTCGGCCTGATGGCGCAGAAGGCCGAGGAGTACGGCAGCCACGACAAGACGTTCGAGATCGCGGCCAACGGGCGCGTGCGCGTGGTCAACAGCGCGGGCGACACGCTGATCGAGCACGAGGTCGAGGCGGGCGACATCTGGCGCGCGTGCCAGACCAAGGACGCGCCGGTCCGCGACTGGGTGCGGCTGGCGGTCGAGCGCGCGCGGGCCACCGGTGCGCCGGCCGTGTTCTGGCTGGACCGCACGCGGGCGCACGACGCCGAGCTGCTCAAGAAGGTCGAGGTCTACCTCGCCGAGGAGGGCACGGACGGGCTGCAGATCGAGATCCTGCCGGTCGCGGAGGCGACGCGGTTCACGCTCGAGCGCGCCAAGCGCGGCGAGGACACGATCTCGGTCACCGGCAACGTGCTGCGCGACTACCTGACCGACCTGTTCCCGATCCTCGAGCTCGGCACGAGCGCGAAGATGCTCTCGATCGTGCCGCTGATGCAGGGCGGCGGGCTGTTCGAGACGGGCGCGGGCGGGTCGGCGCCCAAGCACGTGCAGCAGCTGGTCAAGGAGAACCACCTGCGCTGGGACTCGCTCGGCGAGTTCCTCGCGCTGGCGGTGTCGCTCGAGTTCCTGGCCGACAAGACCGACAACCCGCGCGCCAAGGTCCTGGCGACCACGCTGGACGCGGCGACCGGCGAGCTGCTGGAGAACGGCAAGTCGCCGCAGCGCAAGGTCCATCAGCTCGACAACCGCGGCAGCCACTTCTACCTGGCGCTGTACTGGGCGCAGGCGCTGGCGAACCAGTCCGACGACGCGGAGCTCGCGGAGGCGTTCAAGCCGCTGGCCGAGCGCCTGGCCGGCGACGAGGAGAAGATCGTCGGCGAGCTGGACGCGGCGCAGGGCGAAGGCGTGGACCTCGGCGGCTACTACTTCGTCGATCGCGAGAAGGCGACCGCGGTGATGCGCCCGAGCGAGACGCTCAACGCGGCGCTGGAGACGCTCGCCGCCAAGGCGTAGTCGCGGGCATGGCTCGCCGGTCACGGCCGGCGAGCTGCTCGGCGCCGACCGGTCGGGGCGTGAGCGCGCGGTCGCGCGGGCATACGATCCGGCCATGGGCGAACGAACGAGCTACGCGCCGGGCACGCTGTCCTGGACCGAGTTGGTGACGAGCGACGCCGATGCGGCGAAGGCGTTCTACACGGAGCTGTTCGGGTGGTCGTACGACGACCGCCCGGTCGGCGAGGGCATGGTGTATTCGATGGCGCAGGTCGACGGCAAGAGCGTCGCCGCGCTGTACCGGGCGGACGATCGGCCGCACTGGAACTGCTACGTCACGGTCGAGTCCTGCGACGCGGCGGCGGCGCGGGCGGCGGAGCTGGGCGGCACGGTGACGGGCGAGCCGTTCGACGTGATGTCCGCGGGGCGGTCCGCGATCATCTCCGACCCGTCGGGGGCGCAGTTCTTCCTCTGGGAGCCGGGCGACAACATCGGCGCGTACCTCGTCAACACGCCGGGGTCGATGGCGTGGCTGGACCTCGTCACGCCCGACCCGGACACGGCGGAGCGCTACTACGGGGAGCTGTTCGGGTGGACGTTCCAGGCGCTGCCGAACGCCGGCGGCTACCGGATCATCCGCAACGGTGAGCAGTCCAACGGCGGCATCTTCCCGCTGGAGGGCGCGCCGCCGGCCTGGATTCCGTACTTCGGGCACGAGGATCTGGATGCGGTGCTCGGGCGCGTGGACGGGCTTGGAGCGAAGGTCGTGACCGGGCCGATCCCCGTGCCGTCCGGACAGTTCGCGGTGTTCGCCGATCCGCAGGGCGCGATGTTCGGCGTGCTGTCGTCGAACGCCTACGACGACTGATGGAGCTCGAGACCTGGACGGCTCCGCGCGGCGACGTCATCCCCAACCACCCGCGGTTCGCGGTGCTGCTCTATCGCGGGGTGGACGTGTCGGACGTGCAAGGGCTGTTCGCCGCGCACGGGTGGGGTGGGTCCTGGGTCAACGGTGTGTTCGACTTCCACCACTTCCACTCCACCTCGCACGAGGTCCTCGCGGTGATCGCGGGCAGCGCGGTGCTCGAGCTCGGCGGGCCGCAGGGCGAGGCGTTCGAGGTCGCGACGGGTGACGTGGTCGTGCTGCCGGCGGGGACGGGGCATCGGCGCGCGTCGGCGTCGGGTGACTTCCGGGTGGTGGGCGCGTACCCGGCCGGGCAGGAGGACTACGACCTGCTGCGCGAGGCGGACGACGCTGCGCGCGCCCGGATCGACGCGCTCGACGCGCCGCCGGACGACCCGGTGGGTGGCGAGGGCGTCGCGCGCTGGCGGGGCCAATAGACGAGCGGCAGGGCGGGTAGATCTCGGGTATGGCGACCAAGGACCACGGGCCGTCCGTGAAGGACGACAAGCAGTACGAAGCACTGCGCGACAAGGGGGAGAGCAAGGAGAAGGCGGCGCGGATCGCCAACTCCGACACCCACTCGACCGCGAAGAAGGGCGGGAAGTCCGGCTCCTACGAGGACTGGACGAAGGACGACCTCGAGGAGCGCGCGAAGGAGATCGGCATCGAGGGCCGGTCGGACATGAACAAGGACGAGTTGATCAAGGCGCTGCGGAACCACTAGGGTTCCGCCTTCTGAGCCCTGACGCACCGAAGTGGTGGGCAGTGCGGCCGGCGGCCAACTTGAAGCCGGTCACCTACCGCTGCCCGTTCTGCGAGGAGCACCTTCCCGCGTTGATGGAGCACGTGCTCGTGCTCCCGGAAGGCGACACGCGGCGCCGTCGCCACGCGCACACCGAGTGCGCGCTGGCTGAGAAGCGGGCCGGGCGGATGCCGTCGTACGAGCAGTGGCTCGCGACGCAGCCGCAGCGGACCGGCCGCTTCTCGCGGCTGTTCGCGAAGAGCCGCGCGCGCTGACGAGGCGCGGCGCGCGGCGAGAGCGCGCGGGGTGGCGCGGCGGGGGCGCGCGGGTGGCTCGCGGCCGGGGGCGCGCGGGGTGGCGCGGCGGCGCGCGGACTCGAACCCGCTCCGCAGCCGGACTCGAACCGCACAGGGCCTTGCGACATCCGTCACGAGGCCCTACCTTCACTCATCGCATGACAAGCAGCCGCCGAGATCTGAAGCTGTTCTACGCCCTCGTCCGGGGGTGCGTCCACGCCTGAGCCCGTGCTCGGACATGTCGACGCATCGCTTCAACGAGGGCGGCCCGGCGGGCCGCCCTTTGTCGTTCTTTGACAACTGAATCCACGCAAGACAGACGCTCGTAGCTCAGTGGAACGAGAGCACCGCCCTGCGACGGCGGAGGCCGCTGGTTCGAATCCAGCCGGGCGTACTCACCGCGGGCCGGAGGGTGCCGGTTATCGCCTCTCACGCGCAGGGCTTGAAACCCCTGCCCCGGCGGCAGCTTGTCGCCGGGTTCCGGTGCCCACACCACGACCGCGGTGTCAGTCACGAGCCTTGCTGCGGGCCGAAGCGCGCCGGTTACCAGGGGTCCGGTCGTGCTCGAGGGTCGAGCGCCGGATGAGCGTCCGGTGCGCGCACCACGACCGCAGCATCACCCGTACGTCGCGGGCCGGAGGGCGCCGGTTATCGCCTGTCAAGCGAGGCCCCATGGGCCTTACCCCGGTGCTCATCACCACGACCGCGACGTGCCCACCACCCACCACCAACCCAGAGAAAGGAGGGAGATCCCGATCAACTACCTGACCCGCTTCGGCCTCCGGCGCACGCGCCAGAGCGAGCCGATCCCCGGCACCGACCAGGTGCCGAACTCCGCCGGCGGCTTCGCGTGGGCCGTCGACGACTGGACGCGCCTGCGGCGCTTCCTGATCCTCGGCTCCGAGGGCGGCTCGTACTACGCGCGTGAGCAGGAGCTGACCCGCGGGAACGCGGTGGCGGTCGCCCGCGCGATCGCGGCCGACGGCCCGCGCGCCGTCCGCGAGATCGTGGCGATCTCCCGTGACGGCCGCGCGCCGAAGAACGACCCCGCGATCTTCGCGCTCGCGATGGCCGCGTCGGCGGACGACGAGGCGACGCGCAAGCTCGCCCTCGACGCGCTGCCGGACGTGTGCCGCACCGGCACGCACCTGTTCGCGTTCACCCGCTACGTCGAGCAGTTCCGCGGCTGGGGCCGCGGCCTGCGCCGCGGCGTCGGCGCGTGGTACGTCGGCCAGTCCCCGGACCGGCTCGCGTACCAGGCGGTCAAGTACCGCCAGCGCGACGGCGTGACCCACCGCGACGTGCTGCGCCTCGCGCACCCGGGCGCGAAGACCCGCGCGGGCAACCCGCGCCTGCCCGTCACGGACGAGCACGCGCGCCTGTTCGAGTGGATCGTCCGGGGTGGCGCGACGGCCGCGCCCGGCGACGGCGTGGCGGCCGCGGCGAGTCGGCGCGTGGCGAGGCTGGCGCGTGGCGGCGACGTGGCGCGTGGCGGCGAGTGGCGCGGCGCGTGCCGGCCTGATCGGCGCGTTCGAGCAGGCCCAGGCGGCGACGTCGGCGGCCGAGACGGCGCGGCTCGTCACCGAGTACGGCCTGCCGCGCGAGGCGGTCAAGCCCGAGTACCTCGGCGATCCCGAGGTGTGGGCGGCGCTGCTCGAGCGGATGCCGATGACGGCGCTCATCCGCAACCTGGCGACGCTGACGCGCGTCGGCGTCGTCGCGCCTGGTTCGTATGGCGCGGCGTACGCGGTCGAGCAGCTCGGCGACGTCGAGCGGCTGCGCCAGGCGCGGGTGCACCCGATCGCGGTGCTGTCGGCGCTGCGCACGTACGCGCTCGGCCACGGTATCCGGGGCTCGCACACGTGGGACCCGGTGGCGACGATCGTCGACGCGCTCGACGCCGCGTTCTACGCGGCGTTCGGGAACGTCGAGCCGGCCAACTCCCGCATGCTCCTCGCGCTCGACGTGTCGGGCTCGATGGGCTGGGGTGAGATGGCCGGTGTGCCGGGCCTTACGCCGCGGGACGCGTCGGCAGCGATGGCGCTGGTGACCGCGGCGACGGAACCGAGCTACGAGATCGTCGCGTTCTCGCGCGGCCTCACGCCGCTGGCGATCAGCCCGCGGCAGCGGCTGGACGACGCGATGCAAGGACGGTGTCGGGCCTGCCGTTCGACGCCACCGACTGCGCGCAGCCGATGCTGTACGCACTCGGGCGCAAGCGCGAGATCGACACGTTCGTGGTCTACACCGACTCCGAGACGTGGTGCGGCCAGGTCCACCCGGTGCAGGCGCTGCGGCGCTACCGGGAGCGGACCGGGATCGCCGCGCGGCTCGTCGTGATCGGCATGGTCGCGAACGGGTTCACGATCGCCGACCCCGAGGACCCGGGGATGCTGGACATCGTCGGGTTCGACACCGCGACGCCGGAAGTGGTCTCCGGCTTCGCGCGCGGGGTGGTGTAACGGGAGGGGCGCCTGCGGGCGCCCCTTTCGTCGTTCTGGGTTGACGAAAGGTCCGCACGCTGAACCGGCTGGCTGGACGGGACACGACGCGGCTCCTACCGTCGCGGACGGGAGAACCGCAACAGGGAGAGGGCGATGAGGTTCAGCAGGGTGGCCATCGGCATGACGGTGGCGGCGATGGCGTGGCCGGCGAGCGCGGCCGCGGCCGACGCGATCTGTGACCCGTTCGCGACCGGAGCACTCGCCGCCCGCGGCGGCCCGGTGACGCAACGCGAGCCGGACCTCGGCACGCGGCAGGACCTGCCCGCCTCGGCCAAGGGCAGGGCGAAGGCCGGCTTCAGCGCCACGATCCCGGTGTACTTCCACGTCGTCACCGCGGGCGCGGAGGGCCAGCTCACGGACGCGCAGCTCGCCGCGCAGATCGACGTGCTCAACCGCACCTTCGCGGGCCGGGAAGGTGGCACGCGCACCGGGTTCAGCTTCACCCTGGCCGGCATCACCCGCACGGACAACCCGAGTTGGTTCTACGCGAGCTCGGGCGGCAAGGAGGAGCGCGCGATGAAGAAGGCGCTGCACACGGGCGGCGCGAACGCGCTCAACTTCTACACGACCACCGCGGGCGAGTACCTCGGCTGGGCGTACTTCCCCGACATCGTCACGCGCAAGAACCAGGCGTACCTGGACGGCGTCGTGATCGACTGGGAGTCGCTCCCCGGGGTGTCCGACACGTACGCGGGCACCTACGACCAGGGCGAGACCGCCACGCACGAGGTCGGGCACTGGCTCAACCTCGAGCACACGTTCGCCGGCGGCTGCAGCGGCAGCGGCGACTTCGTCGATGACACGCCGGCCGAGCTCACGCCCACGTCGGGCTGCCCGGAGGGCAAGGACACCTGCGCCGCTGCAGGCCTGGACCCGATCCACAACTACATGGACTACTCCTACGACTCCTGCTACACGGAGTTCACGCCGGGCCAGACGCAGCGCATGCGCGACGCCTGGCTGCTCTATCGCAGTTAGCTGCCGTACTGCTCCATCGCATAGCCGAGCAGGCCCGCGGCCTCCAAGGCGGTGACCGGCGCGCGGAACGTGACGTGCACGACGCCGGGCGCGCGCCCGATCTCGATCGCGCCGGTGATGGTCGCGCGGTTCATGACCTCCGGCACGCTCATCCCCAGCAGCGCGGCGGCGCGCGCCAACCCGTTGTCGGTGGCGGAGTTGAGGTCCGGGCCGGTGCCGATGACCGAGATCGGCAGCGACTCCTCGAGCGGGACGCCGCCCTCGCGCTCGGCCAGCGCCTGCGCGCGGGCGCGCTCCTCCGCGGTCAGCGGCTTCGCCAGGAACGGGAGATCCTCGAGCACCGGGAACAGGACCGGGCCGTCGATCCCGAGGCCTTTCACCACCTCGACCTGCAAGGTGACCGTGCCCGCGACATCGGCGGTGTGGCCGGCGATCTCGCCGTCGCCCTGCATGGCGTGCATGTCCCCGAGGTAGACGCCGCCGCCCGGCACCTTCACGGGGCAGACGAGGATCGCGCCGGCGCGCACCGCGTCGATGTCCAGGTGCCCATCGGTCTTGTGCTGCTGCAGCGCCTGTGCGTCCATCGCGAACTTGTGCGGCGCGCCGACCAGGAACGCGCCGAAGTCACCCGCGTTGTGGGAGTCGGGCATCGTCGCGCTCGGCGTCGTGCCCAGCTGCCCGAGGAACGGGCGCATCCGCGTGACGACGCCGACGAGGTCGCTCGGGGCGAAGGTCAACACCGGGTTCTGGACGCTGTTGTCGGGCAGCGCCGCGTACGTCGCCGCGTCGCGCGCGAACTCCTCCGCCCGCGCCTTGTCGACGGACACGCCCAGCCGCCCGTCGAACGCGAGCGTGTAGCCGTTCGTGAACGTGAACGGGGTCGCGTCGGCACCGCAGGCCACGCACTTGACCGCGGTCTCGCCGATCCCCTCGACCCGCGTCTCGGGCCACTCGACTCCACAGCCGGGACAGACGGCCGCGCAGTACGGATCGCCGTTGAAGCGCCCCTCCATCGCCTGGTCGTTGCCGGACGAGGTCGCGCGGGAGGTGACGGCGATCTCCTTGATGCGGATCGCGATCCCGTCGCCGGGCTCGGCGCCCTCGACCGCGACCGGCGTGCAGACCTCGTGGCCGCCGCGGATCGCGGGCGTGATCATCGGCCCCCAGCAGCCGGGAGTGGAGTTCCAGACGATGTGGCCGCCGTCGGCGACGGGGCCGAGTTGGCGCACGTCGGGGCCGAGCACGCCGTCGGTGAACGTGTCGACCACCACGGTGCGGCGAACCGCTGTGTCCTGAATAGCCATGGGTTCCTTTCAGCCGCCGGAGACCGGCAGCAACAGGGCGACCTCCTGGCCGTCGGCCAAGGGCTGGTCGCGGGTGACGTGCTCGCCCGCGACGACCGGGAGCACCGATCGCAGCGCGGGCGCGAGGTCCGGTTCGTCCTCCGCGAGCCGGGCGAAGAGGTCGCCGACGGTGGCGCCCTCAGCGAGCTGGACAGACTTGAGCGGCGCGGCCGAAAGGCGCGCGAGCCCGGCGCCGAGACGGACCCTGACCGTCAATCTGGCGCAAGCCTAGCCGCCAGGCGCGAGTAGCGACGCGAGGTGTCGGGCGTGGCGGCCGCGCGGGCCACCACCTGGCGCGTGCCGACCACGAGCGTGGCCAGCCGGGCGCGGGTCATCGCCGTGTAGAACATCTCGCGGCGCAGGAAGTACGCGCCGGACGCGGGATGCGCGACGACGATCGCCACGGGCAGCTCGATGCCCTGGCCCTTGTGGATGGAGCACGCGTACGCGAGCTGCAGCCGCGGCGCCTCCTCGTCCGGCAACTCCACCACCACCCCGTCCGCGCTGACGATGAGCTTCTCGTCCTGGTGATCGAGCAGCCGCAGGATCGTCCCGTTCATCAGGCCGAGGTCGTGCAGGTTGCGGCCGGAGAGCATGAGCTTGTCGCCGATCCGCAGCCGGCCGCCCATCACCTGCTGCCCGCGCGCGTTCAAGGCCTGTCGCAGGCGCTGGTTGATGGCCTCGATGCCGAGCGCGCCGCGGTAGACGGGCGCGAAGACCTGCACGTCGGTCAACGGATCCACGCCGTAGTGCTCCGGCAGCCGGCGCGACACCAACGACTCGATCTCGTCGAGCGCCTGCGCCGGGTCGGCGCGCTCGATCAGGAACAAGTCGCGCTGCAGGCCTTCGTGCGGGGCGAAGTCGGGCATCCCGCCCTGGCGGACGGCGTGCGCGCCGCGGACGATCATCGATCCCGCCGCCTGGCGGAAGATGTGCGTGAGCTCGGCCACGGGGACGGCCTTCGTGGCCACGAGCTCCGCGAACGGCTTGCCCGCGCCGACCGGGGCGAGCTGGTCCGCGTCACCGACGAGCACCACGTGCATGCCCTCGCCGACCGCGCGCAGCAGCGTGACGAGCAGCTCGAGGTTGGCCATCGACGTCTCGTCCACGACGAGCAGGTCGGCCTCGATCTCGTCGCGCGTCGGCCCCTGGCCGGGAATCCAGCCGAGCGCGGAGTGGATCGTGGACGCCTCCATGCCCGTGGACTCGGCCATCCGGCGGGCCGCGCGGCCGGTGGGAGCGACGAGCGCGATCGACGCCTTCTGCGCCTTGGCCGCGGCACAGATGAGCCGGATCGTCGCCGTCTTGCCGGTGCCGGGGCCGCCGGTGACGATCGAGACCCGTGACGTGAACGCGGCGAGCACGGCCGCGGCCTGCTCCGGCGCCGGGGTGAGGTCGTCCGTGGCGACGACCGCGGGCTTGAGCGACGGGCGCGCCTTGGCCAGCCCGTTCACGAGGTCGCCGAGCTCGACTTCCAAGTTGTACGTGGGCGGCCGGTACGCCCACAGCACGTCCTCGTCCTGCTCCAGCACGAGGTCACCGTGCTCGACCATGTCGTGAATGAGCTGGGCGTCGGGTGGCGGGGCGTTGAGCAGCGTCCCCGCCTTGGTCGCCAGCTCGGGCACCGGAAGGCAGGTGGAGCCTTCGCGCTCGGCCTCGATCAGCACGTGCACGACCGCGGCGCGGCGGCGGCCCGGCGAGTCACGCGGGACGCCGGCGGCGCGGGCGATCGTGTCCGCGATCTGGAAGCCGACGCCGAAGACGTTGGTGAGCTCGTACGGGCGCTTGCGGACGGTGTCGTGCGCCCGCTCGCCGTACTCGGCGGCGATCCGCGGGACGAGCCAGGCGAGTCCGTGCGGCGCGAGCAGCAGGTGCAGGGCGCGCGTGGAGCGCAGCGCGTTCCAGGACTTGGCGGCCTCGCGGTCGCGCGGCGGCTTCAGGCCGATGCGGCGGAACGCGAGCCCCGGGTCCTCGTCGATCACGTTGAGCACGTGCTCGCCGTAGCGATCGAGCAGCTTGGAGGCGCGGGCCGCGCCGACGTGGCGGACGCGCTTCAGATACGCCATCAGCGCCTCGTCGCCCGACGGCGGGACGGACTCGGCCAGCGAGACCTTGACCTGCGGCCCGTAGCGCTTGTCCTCGTGCCAGACGCCGCTGATCTTCACGTGCTCGCGTTCCTCCAGGTGCGCGAGCGGGCCGATCAGCACGAGCTCGTCGCCGCCGCGGTCGGCATCGACCACCGCGAAGCCGGACTCCTCGCTGGAGAAGCGGATGCGGCGGACGACGATCTCGTCCTCAAACGGCGTGCCGGGCGCGTCCATCACTGGCATAGAGGATCGCGCAGCGAAAGTTCGCCCCGGCTAGTAACGCCGGGCGCCGTAGTAGTGCGTGCCCCAGTAGTCGCCGCCGATGGCGTGTTCGCGCACGCCGTGGGTGGTCGCGGAGATCACGGTGCTGTTGCTCGTGGCGATGCCGACGTGCGAGGCGCCGGGGCCGTTGGCGTCGAAGAACACGAGGTCCCCGGCCTGGATGTTCTCGCGGGCGACGGGCGTGCCGACGTTGAACTGGTCGAAGCTCGTGCGCGGGATCGTCACGCCGGCCTGGGCCAGCGCCCACTGCGTGAGGCCGGAGCAATCCCAGCCCGGGCCTTCGCCGCCGAGCTCGTAGGCCGCGCCGAGCTTGGTCCGCGCGGCGCCGACCGCGGAGGAACCCGCGACGCCGCCCGATCCTGACCCCGCGCCGGTTCCCGCGCCCTGGGTGTTGCCCGACACGCCGAGCGCGCCGAGCGTGGCCGGGCCGGCGATGCCGTCCACCACCAGCCCGCGGTTGCGCTGGAAGTCACGCACCGCCTGGCGCGTGATCGGCCCATAGACGCCGTCCGCGCCGATCCCGAGCGCGCGCTGGATGGCCATCGTGGTGGCGGCGTTCGACGAGCCGCCGCGCGCCGTGGCCGGGGCCGGCGCGCCGGCCAGGCCGAGCGCGCGCTTGGTCGCCGGGCCGACGATGCCGTCCACCACCAGGCCGCTGCGGGCCTGGAAGTCCAGGACCGCACGGCGGGTGTTCGGGCCGAAGTCGCCGTCCGCGGTGATGCCCAGCGCGCGCTGGACGGCGCGCACGTCGTCACCCGTGTTCCCGCGCTGGAGCTCCTGGGCCGCGGCCGGTACGGCGGGCACGGCGACGGTCGCCGCGAGCAGCGCGGCCGAGACCTTCACGTTCGTCACGCGACTGTGGCTCTGCGCCCGGCGGCGGCGCGAGCGCTCCAGCGACCGCTCCCACAACTCGACGCTCGCAAGGTCCCGCTCCATCCCTGCATGACACCATCACCCCCCGACGGATCGGGTGGCCATCTGCTCGACGGCTTCGTCGACGAGCGCTTCGAGGTCCTCGGCGCGCAGGAGACCGCGGTTGATCAGGGCGGCGATGCCGTGCAGCGTGGCGAACGCGACCATGCCCGTCAGCTCGGAGCGGAACAGCGCCATCGCGGGCGAGAAGCAGCGGTCGGAAGCGGCGTTGAGCTCGGGCGACGCGTGCTTGCCGGTGAACATCAGGTCCAGGAGGGCCGCGTGCTCGGTGGCGAAGCGGACGTAGGTCAGCGCCCATTCGCGCAACGGGTCCTCCCCGGCGAGCGCGGCGGCGAGTTGCGGGCCGAGCCGCTGGAACCCGTCGAGCGCGAGCGCGTCGAGCAGGTCCTGCTTGTCGGCGAAGTGCCGGCGGGGCGCGCCGTGGCTGACGCCGACCTTGCGCGCGAGCTCGCGCAGGGACAGCTCGCCGCCGGCCGCGAGCGTCTGCTCCGCGCAGTCCAGCAGCGCGGCGCGCAGGTTGCCGTGGTGATAGGTGCGGACGGGGGGCACTTACCGAGAGCTTAGAATGTTGTCGTTGACAGCATTGTTGTCATCGTCTACTTTACTCCCATGAGCCACTGGACCGCAACCGACATTCCTGACCAGACGGGCCGGACGTACGTCATCACCGGCGCCAACAGCGGCATCGGCCTCTCGGCCGCCCGCGCGCTCGCCGGCAAGGGCGCGCGCGTGATCCTGGCCGTGCGCAACACGACCAAGGGCGAGGAGGCGGCGCGCACCATCTCCGGTGAGACGGAGGTCCGCGCGCTGGATCTCGCCGACCTGGGCTCCGTGCGCGCGTTCGCCGAAGCGGTCGACGAGGACGTCGACGTGCTGATCGACAACGCCGGCGTGATGAACATCCCGCTCGCGCGCACGGCGGACGGGTTCGAGATGCAGTTCGGCACGAACCACCTGGGTCACTTCGCGCTCACGAACCTGCTGCTCCCGCGCATCACCGACCGGGTCGTGGTGATCGCGTCCGGGGCGCACCGCCTCGGCAAGATCCGCTTCGACGACCTCAACTGGGAACACGGCTACCGGCGGTATCGGGCGTACGGTCAGGCGAAGCTCGCGAACCTGCTGTTCATGTCCGAGCTGCAACGCAAGCTGGAGGCCGCGGACTCGCCGGTGCGGGCGGTCGCCGCGCACCCGGGCTGGGCCGCGACGAACCTGCAGAGCCACTCCGGCAACCCGGTGGAGAACGCGCTGATGGTGATCGGCAACCGGGTGTTGGCGCAGAGCGGCGACATGGGCGCGCTGCCCACGCTCTACGCCGCGACGCAGGACATCCCGGGCGACACGTACATCGGCCCGAACGGTCCGGGCGAGCTGCGCGGCTACCCGGGGATCGCGAACCGGAGCGCCGCCGCACAGGACGCCGCCGTGGCGGAGCGGCTGTGGGTCGAGTCAGAACGGCTGACCGGTGTGAGGTTTCCGAGCGAGATGTCAGCTTTGGCGCAGTAGCGGACCGTTTGTCTCGCGCGGGCGAGACGCTCGGCGAAGTGCCGATGCGCTTGCGCACGTCGCCTCGAGGTGGCCGAGCTCGGCGGAAAGGCGTAGCGTCCCCTCGCATGTCCAGTCCAGCGCAGGACGTCGAGTCGGCGCTCATCGAATCGGTCTGTGAACGGGTTCGCGAGCGGGTGGCCCCGGAGGAGGTCGCCGAAGCCGAAGCGTTCGTCCGGCAGTACTACCGGCGCGCTCCCGCGGCGGACCTGAAGGGCCGCGAGCCGGTCGACCTCTACGGCGCCGCGCTCGCGCACTGGGCGTTCGGCAAGGACCGCGAGCCCGGCGAGACGCGCGTCCGCGTCTACAACCCGACGTTCGAGCAGCACGGCTGGCAGTCGCCGCACACGGCGATCGACGTCGTCTCCGACGACATGCCCTTCCTCGTGGACTCGGTGAGCATGGAGCTCAGCCGCCGCGAGCTCGGCATCCACGTGCTGGTGCATCCCGTCGTCGGTGACGAGTCCTACATGCACATCGAGGTCGACCGCCGGGCGGACGGCTTCGACGACCTCGAGACGCGCGATCACGGGCGTGCTCGAGCAGGTCCGCGCCGCCGTCGAGGACTGGCAGCCGATGCGCGAGCGCATGCAGGCGCTGCTCGACGAGCCGATGCCCGCGGGCGTGGACACGGACGAGTTCGCGGAGGCGCGGGCGCTGCTCGCCTGGGTCGCCGACCACCACTTCACGTACCTCGGCTACCGCGAGTACGAGCTCACCGAGGACGCGCTGCACGCGGTCGAGCACTCCGGGCTCGGGCTGCTGCGCGGCGGCGGGGCCCAGTCCACGGGCTTCGCGAAGCTGCCGGTGGCCGTGCGCGCGCTGGCCCGCGAGCCCAACCCGCTCGTCCTGGCCAAGGCGACCACCCGCTCGCCGGTGCACCGCCCCGCGTACCTGGACTACATCGGCGTCAAGAAGTTCGACGACGAGGGCCACGTCGTCGGCGAGCGGCGCTTCCTCGGCCTCTACACGACGGGCGCCTACAACGAGGTGCCGGCCAACATCCCGGTGCTGCGCCAGAAGGCGCAGGCCGTCCGTGAGCGCGCCGGGTTCGTGCCCGGCAGCCACGACGACAAGGCGCTGATCGAGGTCATCGACACGTTCCCGCGGGACGAGCTGTTCCAGATCGGCGTCGAGGACCTGTACGAGATCGCGGTCGGGATCCTCGAGCTGGGCGAGCGTCAGCGCGTGCGGCTGTTCATGCGCACGGACCGCTACGAGCGCTTCGTGTCCTGCCTCGTGTTCATCCCGCGCGACCGCTTCAACACGGCCAACCGGGTCAAGATCGGCGAGATCCTGTCCGAGGCGCTCGGCGCGGAGTCGCTGGACTGGGGGCTGCGGCTGACCGAATGGGTGCTCGTGCGCATCCACTACACGCTGCACCTGCCCGCCGACGTGCGTCCGGACTTCGACGCTTCCGAGCTGGAGGCGCGGATCGTCGAGGCCGTCCGCTCGTGGGATGACGATCTGCTCGAGGCGCTGCTGGAGGAGACCGGCGAGGAGCGCGGGATGGCGCTCTACCGCCAGTACGGCGCCGGCTTCCCGCCCGCCTACCGGGACGAGCTGCTCGCCCGCTCGGCCGTCGCCGACGTGCAGCGCATCGAGGGTCTGACGGACGAGGACGCGCTGGACCTCTCGCTCTACCGTCCGCTCGAGGCGCCGCCCGGCGCGCTGCGCTGCAAGGTCTACCGGCGCGGCGAACGCGTGTCCCTGAGCGACGTGCTCCCGATGTTCGAGTCGCTCGGGTTGACCGTGACCGACGAGCGCCCCTACCGCGTGACGCCGCGCGAGGGCCCGCCGGTGTGGCTGTACGACTTCGGGCTGCACGCCCAGGGGCCGGTCGACGTCGACGCCATCCGCGACCGCTTCCATGAGGGCTTCGAGCGCGTGTGGCGGGGCGACGCCGAGCAGGACGGCTTCAACGGCCTCATCCTCGCCGCCGGCCTCGACTGGCGCGAGGTGATGATGCTGCGCGCCGTCGCGCGCTACCTGCGCCAGGCCGGCATCCCGTTCAGCGACCGCTACATGGAGTCGACGCTGCTCGCCCACTCCGGCGTCGCCAGCGCGCTCGTCGAGCTGTTCCGCGCACGCTTCGACCCGGCGGGCCCCCGGGGCGGCGCCGACCACGGTGGCGGAGCAGATCGAGCAGGCCATCGACGCCGTCGACTCGCTCGATCAGGACCGGATCCTGCGCGGCTTTTTGAGCGTCGTCACGGCGATGCTGCGCACGAACTACTTCCTGCCGGGCCCCAAGCCGTACGTGAGCTTCAAGCTGGACCCGCACCAGATCCCGCTCACGCCGCTGCCGCGCCCGCAGTTCGAGATCTTCGTGCACTCGCCACGGGTGGAGGGCGTGCACCTGCGCGGCGGGATGGTCGCGCGCGGCGGCCTGCGCTGGTCGGACCGGCGCGAGGACTTCCGCACGGAGATCCTCGGCCTGATGAAGGCGCAGATGGTCAAGAACGCCGTGATCGTGCCGGTCGGGTCCAAGGGCGGCTTCGTCGTCAAGCGCCCCGGCGACCAGGTGGTCGAGTGCTACACGACGTTCCTGTCGGGCCTGCTCGACGTGACCGACAACATCGTCGGCGATTCCGTCGTCCCGCCCTCGCACGTCGTGCGCGCCGACGGCGACGATCCGTACCTGGTCGTCGCCGCCGACAAGGGCACCGCGACGTTCAGCGACATCGCCAACGGCGTCTCCGAGCAGTACGGGTTCTGGCTCGGCGACGCGTTCGCGTCCGGCGGGTCGGTCGGCTACGACCACAAGGCGATGGGCATCACGGCCCGCAGCGCGTGGGTGAGCGTGCAGCGCCACTTCCGCGAGCTCGGCGTCGACGTGCAGGAGCAGGACTTCACCGTCGCCGGCATCGGCGACATGAGTGGCGACGTGTTCGGCAACGGCATGATGCTCTCGCCGCACATCCGGCTCGTGGCCGCCTTCGACCACCGGCACATCTTCCTGGACCCGAACCCCGATCCGGCGGCCGGCCTGGCCGAGCGCGAGCGGCTGTTCGCGCTGCCTCGATCGAGCTGGGACGACTACGACCGCTCCCTGATCTCCGAGGGCGGCGGCATCTTCCCGCGCACGGCGAAGTCGATCGAGCTGACGCCGCAGGTGCGCGAGGCGCTTGCCGTCGACGCGGAGCGGCTCACGCCGTCCGAGTTGATGCAGGCCATCCTGCGCGCGCCGGTCGACCTGCTGTGGAACGGCGGCATCGGCACCTACGTGAAGGCCGCGTCGGAGACCCACGCCGACGTCGGCGACAAGGCCAACGACGCGATCCGCGTGAACGGCCGCGACCTGCGCGCGCGGGTGGTCGGCGAGGGCGGCAACCTCGGTGCGACCCAGCGCGGGCGGATCGAGTTCGCGCTGAGTGGCGGGCGCATCAACACCGACGCGATCGACAACGCGGGCGGCGTGAACTGCTCCGACCACGAGGTCAACATCAAGGTGCTGCTCGACATCGTCGTCGCGGCCGGGGACATGACGGTCAAGCAGCGCAACACGCTGCTGGCCGAGATGACCGACGCCGTGGCCGAGCGTGTGCTGCGGGGCTCGTACACGCAGACGCAGGCGCTGTCGCTCGCCCGCTTCCAGGCGCCCGCGATGCTGGACGTCCACGACCGGTTCATGCGCGACCTGGAGGCCTCCGGCCGGCTGAACCGGACGATCGAGATGTTGCCCGACGCGGACGCGATCGCCGAACGCCGACAGGCCGGCCAAGGGCTCACGCAGCCCGAGCTGGCGGTGCTGCTCGCCTACTCGAAGATCACGCTCTACGCCTCGCTGCTGGACTCCGACCTGCCGGACGACCCGGCGCTCGAGGGCGAGCTGGCGATCTACTTCCCGCCGCCGCTGCCCGAGCGCTACGCCGACGAGATGCGCCGGCACCGGCTGCGCCGTGAGATCATCGCGACGCGGGTGGCCAACCAGCTCGTGGACCGCGCGGGGACGACGTTCATGTTCCGCCTGCGCGAGGACACCGGCGCGTCGCACGCCGACATCGCCCGCGCCTCCGTGATCGCCCGCGACGTGTTCGACATGCGCACGCTGTGGTCGGCGGTCGAGGCGCTCGACGGCGCCGTGACCGCCGAGACGCAGACGTGGATGCTGCTCAGCGGCCGCCGGATGGTCGAACGCGCCGCCCGCTGGCTGCTGCGCACACGGCCGCGGCCGATGGACATCGGCGCCGAGGTGGCCCGCTTCTCCGACGGAGCGCGCGCCGTGGCCGAGTTGCTGCCCGGCGTGCTCGTCGACTCCGAGCGCCAGGCCTGGCAGGACCGCGTGGCCGGGCTCACCGACGCGGGCGTGCCGGAAGCGCTCGCGGCGCGCGTGGCCTCGCAGGGCGCGCTGTTCTCCGCGCTCGACATCGTCGAGGTGGCGGGCGCGACCGAGCGCGGCGTGGAGGAGGTCGCCGGGCTGCACTTCGAGCTCGGCGGGCGGCTGCACCTGCACTGGCTGCGCGACCAGATCGCGCTGCTCAGCCGTGACACCCGCTGGGCGACGATGGCCCGCGCCGCGCTGCGCGACGACCTGTTCTCCCTGCACGCGGACCTCACGCGCGAGGTGCTGCGCTTCGACTCGCTCGACGCCTGGTTCGAGGCCAACCGGGCCGCGGTCGAGCGCGCGCAGGACATCCTGGGCGAGATCCGGGCGGGCGGTGCCTTCGATCTGACAACGTTGCCGGTGGCGTTGCGTGAGGTGCGCAACTTGATCGCTCCGGCGGGAAGGACTTAGACCATGCTCTTCGGCGAAGAACACACCCAGAGGTACAAGGAGACCGGCGGCCAGGAAGGCCACGACTGGCAGGGCACGCAGACGTTGCTGCTCACCACCAAGGGCCGCAAGTCCGGCGAGCCGCGCGAGTTGCCGCTGATCTACGGCAAGTCAGGCGACGACTACCTGATCGTCGCCTCCAAGGGCGGCGCGGACGCGCCGCCCGCGTGGTACCTGAACCTCGAAGCCGACCCGGACGTCGAGCTGCAGGTGTGGGATGACCGCTTCCCGGCGAAGGCCCGCGTGGCCACGCCGGAGGAGAAGGCCGAGATGTGGAAGACGATGACGGCCGAGTGGCCGGCGTACGACGACTACCAGAAGAAGACGGACCGGGAGATCCCGATCATCGTTCTGGAGCGGAAGAGCTAGGCGCCGCTTCCTTGGCGAGCAGCGCGATCTCCGCGCGCGCCTCGTCGCCCAGCTTGTCGAACCGCAGGCCGTACACCCGGTAGCCGCGCTCGTCGACCACACGGGCGCGGCCGTTGATCCGCGCGCGGTCGTGTAACTCGAAGTCGAACGTCTCGTCGACCGCGAGCGGCCGGTTGGTCTTGACGCGCATGCCGCCGGGGCCGAGGTCCAGGGTCTGCGCCTCGATCGTCTTGCCCGTGTGCCGGTGCAGCAGGCACTCGAGCGCGAGCCCCGTGCGCCAGCTGCGGCGACGGTCGGTCATGTCTCCCACACCCACCAGTATGTCTCGCCATGGTCTTCTACGAACCCGATAAGCGCGACCGTGACCTGTTGCCGCACGATCCGTTCAAGGCGTTCATCGCCCCGCGCCCGATCGGGTGGGTGTCGACGGTCAGCGCCTCGGGGGCCGTGAACCTCGCGCCGTACTCGTATTTCAACGCCGTCTGCGACACGCCGCCGACGGTGATGTTCTCCAGCAACGGCGCCAAGGACTCGATGACGTTCGCGCACGAGACCGGCGAGTTCGTGTGGAACATGGCCACCTGGGACCTGCGCGAGCCGATGAACCTCAGCTCGGCGGACCTGCCGCGCGGGGAGAGCGAGTTCGCGCACGCCGGGTTGGAGTTCGCGCCTTCGCGGCTCGTGACCCCGCCGCGTGTCGCGGCCGCGCCAGTTTCACTCGAGTGCAAGGTCACGCAGGTGGTGCAGATCGACGACGGTCCGAACATCGTGACGTTCGGGCGGGTCGTCGGCGTGCACCTCGACGAGGCCGCGATCGTGGACGGGCGCGTGGATCTCACGCGCCTGAAGCCGATCGCCCGCTGCGGCTACCGCGGCGACTACACCGTCGTCGAATCGTTGTTCGAGATGGTGCGCCCCTAGTGCGACCGGTTTCCGGTTCGTTGGTCATTGCAGGTCCAGTGCGGTTGTATCTGCACTGATGTTCGTAGAGGCGGCCGGCGCGGTGCTCGTCCTTGGCGGCCTCGCGTGTTTGGCCTCGGCCATCGCGGGTCGTCGTTCGTGGCTCGTCGCTGCGCTGTTCGCGGCCGCCCTGGGGGCCGCCGCGGCCGATGCCTTCGGGGGCGGTCCGGCGCTGCACGCGATCGCCTGCGCGCTGGGCTTCGCGGGCGCTTCGGTGATGGTGCTCGAGCGGCTCGGCAAGCCGCTGCCGATGACGTGGCTGGACTTCGTCATGGGCGGGTCCGCGGTGGGGGCGCTCTCGGCCACGACGGGGGCGGAGTTGGGGGCGACGCTGGGCGCGAGCGGCGTCGCCGCCGCGCTGGGCCTGGCGCGCTGGCGGGTGAGCGCGGCGCTCGCGATCACGCTGGTGGGGTTGATCGCGCTGGGCGAGCTGCCGTGGCTCGCGGCGTTCCCGCTGGCACTCGCCTTGTGGGTGCGCGAGCCGCCCGCCACGCCTTCGCCCGAGTTCAACCCGGTCGTGCTCGCGGCGCTGCTGGCGTACGCCGCGACCGCGCTCACCCTGCTCGTCGTCGGGCAGTTCGTGTCGCTCCCGGTCGACGCCGCCGCGCTGGCCACGGTCACCGTCCTGACGGGCATGGCGCGCGCCGGGCTGACCGTCGTCGACCGGCTCAAGCACTCGCACTGGCAAGCCGTGACGGACGATCTGACCGGGCTGGGCAACCGCCGTCATCTGTTGAGCTCGCTGGAGGGGTCGATCGAGGACGGCGCGCGCGAAGTCGCGCTGCTGCTGATCGACCTCGACGGCTTCAAAGAGCTCAACGACACGCTCGGCCATCGCGCCGGGGACGAGGTGCTGCGCCAGATCGGGCCGCGACTGGAGGACGCCCTGCGGCCCGGGAACACGCTGGCCCGGCTCGGCGGCGACGAGTTCGCGGTCGTGCTGGACCCAGGGGACGAGACGTC
The DNA here is from genome assembly GCA_963724195.1 of uncultured Solirubrobacteraceae bacterium. Lineage (GTDB taxonomy): Bacteria > Actinomycetota > Thermoleophilia > Solirubrobacterales > Solirubrobacteraceae > Solirubrobacter. The sequence continues at coordinate 36,391 of CAVRTQ010000008.1, forward strand.
CGCGTCCGCCGCCGGATTGCGGCTGCGGTCGGCGCTGGAGCAGTCCTTCGCGGTCGGTGGGATCCGCGTCCATATCGACGCGTCGATCGGCATCGCGCTCTTCCCCGAGCACGCGCGCGACGCGCTCGGCCTGCTGCAGCGCGCCGACGTGGCCATGTACGAGGCCAAGCGCACCCGCACCGGCCACGAGGTCTACCTGCCGGCGCGTGACACCCACTCGCGCCGCCGGCTGGAGCTGCTCGGCGAGCTGCGCGACGGACTGGAGGGCGGCGAGCTGGTCCTGCACTACCAGCCGAAGGCGGAGTTGGCGACGGGCACGGTCAACGGCGTCGAGGCGCTCGTGCGCTGGGCGCATCCCCGGCGCGGGCTGCTGATGCCGAGCCGACTTCCTGCCGCTCGCCGACCACAGCGGGCTCGGCCGTTCCCTGACTGCGTTCGTGCTCGACCGCGCGCTGGTGGAGATCGGCGAACGCCGCCGCGACGGCTTCGACCTCTCGGTGGCCGTGAACCTGTCACCAGCGGACCTGCTCGACCTCGGGTTGCCGAGCGAGGTGTTGCGGGTGCTCGAGCTGCGCAACTTCCCCGCTTCCTCCCTGCGGCTCGAGGTGAGCGAGGACGCGGTGATGGCCGATCCGGAGCGGTCGCTGGAGGTGCTGCGCGACCTGCGGTCGATCGGCGTGGCCACGTCGCTCGACGACTTCGGTTCCGGCCACGTCTCGCTGGGGCATCTGAAGCACCTCGGTGTGGACGAGATCAAGATCGACCGCTCGTTCGTGATGCGGCTGGCCGACGACGCACGCGACGCCGCGATCGTCCACACCACCGTGGACCTCGGCCGCCGGCTGGGGATGAAGGTCGTGGCCGAGGGCGTCGAGACGGTTGAGGCGTGGGACACGCTCGCCGGCCTGCGATGCGACGAAGCGCAGGGCTTCTACCTCGGGCGCCCGATGACGGCCACCGCGCTGTCGGGCTGGATGCGCGACCGCGCCGCCGCTAGGTAGCGTCGCGCGCGAGGTCGTCGGCGCCGAACGTCCGGCGCTGCACGAGCTGGCCCAGGTGCGCCTCCAGCTGTTGCAGCTCGTGCTCGCCGATCCGCGCCGCCCAGCGGGCGCGCACGTCGTCGAACAGCGCGCCGCCGACCTCCATCAAGTCGTGGCCGCGGGGGGTGACCGCGATGCGCTTGCGGCGCGCGTCCGCGGCGTCCGGCTCTCGGGCCACGTACCCGAGTTGCTCCAGGGCGGCGATCGTCTTCGCCGCCGCCTGCTTGGAGACCGACAGCCGGCGCCCGAGCGCTGAGGCCGTGTCGGCGCCGCCGGCGATGGCGCGCAGCGCGAACTCGTGGACGGGGGTCACGCCGGCGTGGCCGCGGCGGTCGAGCTCGGGAACGACCTCGTCGACCATCGAGTGGAAGCCGCCGAGGAGGAGCAGCGCCAGTTGTGCGCCTTGGGAGGGAGCCATCGGCCGTGAAGGATATCGACAACCTGGTTGTCCGAGTGCTATAGTGGACAACCAGGTTGTCTATAGGAGCTCGCCATGATCGATCACCACCACGTCCACCTCAACGGCACCGAGCTGCACTACGTCTCGGCCGGAACCGCAGGCTCGCCCGTCCTGCTGGTCCACGGGTTCCCCGAGAGCTGGTGGGTCTTCCACAAGCTCATCCCGCTGCTGAGCGCGCACCACCGCGTCTTCGCCGTGGACCTGCGCGGATTCGGCGATTCCGCTCCGGCGGAGGCCGCCTTCGACAGCACGGTCGCGGCGCAGGACCTGGGCGCGCTCATCGCCCACCTCGACGTCGGCCCGGTCCACCTGACGGGCCAGGACATCAGCGGCGCGACGACGTTCCGCGTCGCCGCGGCACACCCCGAGCTCGTGCGCAGCTACACCGCGATCGAGACCGGCCTGCCCGGGTTCGGCTGGGAGGCGCTCGCCGACGTCGCCCACGGCGGCGCCTGGCACATCGGCGTGCTGGCCGCGCCCGGCATCCCGGACATGCTGCTCGCCGGCCGCGAGCGCGCGTTCATCGCCGACTACGCGATCCCGTCGCTCAACGCCACGCCCGCAGCGTTCACCGCCGCCGACATCGACGAGCTCGTCCGCACCTACGCCCGGCCCGGCGGCTTCAGCGGTGCGGCCGGCCTGTTCCGCTCGGCGCTGAGCGAAGGCGACGATCTGCGGGCGCTGCCGAAGCTCACGCAGCCGGTGCTCGCGGTCGGTGGCGGGTCACGCGACTTCACGCCGGCGACGATGCGGCAGGTCGCGACCGACGTCACGCCCGTGGTGCTGGACGGCATCGGCCACTACGTCGCGATGGAGGCGCCCGACCGGCTGGCCGAGGCGATGCTCGCGTTCTACGTGAACAACGGGACGGTGTCGATCGCGGCCATGGCGTCGTCGGACGGGCGCGTGGCGTAGCGCTCAGCGGCGGCGAGCAGCTTCGGCAGCACGGCGACGTCGCCGGTGGTGAGCAGGAACACCTGCTCGTTGCCGAGCACCCAGTGCACCGCCTGGTCGATGTCGGCCTGGTCGGTGAGCGGCTCGTACCACGTCGCCGCGGTGTGCTCGCGGCCCTCCCACGGCGCGCGGGCGAGGCTCTTGATCGTCTGCAGCGCGACGTGCTTCTCGGCACACAGCACGGCGAGCTGGTCGAACGTCTCCGCGTAGCGCGGGTCCTGCATCTGCACGAAGTTGTACGGGCACAGCACCGAGTCGAAGTCGAAGCGCTCCAGGCTGCGCTGGTGCATCTTCGGGATGCTGAGGCCGTGGCCGGTGACGCCGATGTAGTTGACCAGGCCCTCCTCGCGCGCCTCCACGCACGCTTCCAGTGCGCCGCCCGGGCTCAGCGCCGTGTCCCACTCGATCACGTCGCACAGGTTGTGCAGCTGGATCGAGTCCACGTGGTCGACCCCGAGCCGCTCGAGCGAGCGCCGGATCTCCTCCCGCGCCGCGGCGTAGGTGCGCTGGCCCGTCTTGGTCGCGACGAAGAACGGGTGCTCCTTGAGCCACGTCGCGATCCGCAGCTCCGCGTCGCCGTAGCTCGCGGCGACGTCGATGTGGTTGATGCCGTGCTCGAGGAGCAGCTCCAGCGTGCGGTCGGCGTCGGCCTTGGAGACGTCGCCGAGCGCCGCGGCACCGAAGATCACGCGGCTGGACTGGTGTCCGGTCGCGCCGAACGGGGCGCGGTCGATCATGCGCGGGAGCTTACTTCGCTCGCGACGAGCTGGTCCGCCTCCCGCGAGCTTGAGCTGGGTGTACGAGTGGTCGCAGCGCCAGCGTCGAAGAGCTGCGAGCACTTCGGGTCGCGGGGGTGGATCGTGGCTCGGTGGAGTTTGGTGCCCGGTGGGGACTGGCGTTTGCTCGGGACAAGGGCATCGATACGGGAGGCGCGACGTTTCGTGACCTCGGAGGAGTTCCGCTCCCGCCCAGTGGCTGATGAGGTCGCCGCCGCCGAGGAGGGCGACGGCCATCAGCTCGGCGTCGCGGGAGAGCGGGCCGAGGGAAGTAGACGCCGCGATAGACCCGCCGGAGCACCGGACTGCCACGCGCTTGATCACCGCGCGGTTCATCGAGCCCGACACGGTTGAGCTGCGCGGCCGTGATCAGGCCGTGTTGCCGGTCCGCGAGACGCCGCGATCGCCTGGTCCACTGTGGGTGCGGTCGCAAAGCTGTTCCTGGGACAAGGCTTTCCGACCTCACCCCTGGAGCATCGCGCGGATCGCTGTCACGGATCTACGCGCGACTGCGAAAACTTCGTTCCAATCCCGTGCCGGGGAAGCGCGCTTCGTAGACCGGCTTGTAGCGGTCGTAGAGCGAGAGCAGCAGCGAGATCAGGAAGGCGAAGAACAGCGCGGTGCCGAGGGGGAAGTTCTCGGCGTCGGTGAAGAAGCGGCTGAGCAGGTAGATCAGGCCGAGGTTGGTCACGAGCAGCGCGACGAACTCCAGGTGCGACCAGCGCAGCGAGATGGCCGTGTTGGCGACGACGATCGCCGCGACGCCGATGCCGACCTCCACCGCCGAGGTCTCGACGTCCGGGAGGATCTCGGCGAAGAGGATCGAGATCAGCCCCAGGAGCGCCACCTTCTCGGCGATCTCGGTCCTGCGGAGGCCGCCGCGAGGCACGTCCGGGAGCGGGTCGGCGGCCAACTTCCAGCCGTGCTCGACGGCGGGCATGCGTGGGCGGGCGACGAACCAGAACAGTGCGACGAGCACGAGGATGCCGAGACCGCAGAGCACCCCGAACCAGGGGTAGTCGGCGACGGTGTCGGTGAAGTCACGCTGGGCGATGTGGATCCAGTACTCCTGCGGCAGCTTCACGCACACCCACAGGGCGGCGGCGGTCCACAGCCAGAAGCGGGGCGGCCAGTGCGATGGCTCCCAGCGCAGCGCGATCAGCGCGTAGACGATGAAGAAGTACTCGAACGTGTTCGGGAACACGAGCAACATCGCCCGCTCGTCGAGCAGCTCGAACGCCAGCACCCCGACGAGCCGGTAGTAGAAGAGGAACTGGCCGATGCGGAAGGCGGCGTGGCTCGTCCAGTTGCGCAGCATCGCGGTGTAGGCGATCGCGAGGTAGTAGATGTCGAGCGCCTTGTCGACGCTCTGGTACGGCCCGTCGGGCCCGAGGTCGACGTCGGTGAACGCAGCGAGCAGCGAGTTGTCGATCGCGTCGAGGACGAGCGCGACGATGATGACCAGCTCGAAGCGCGGAATCAGCAGCGGGACAGCCAGGCGCGCGAGGACGATCCCGACGATCAGCGCCCACTCGGCCGTGGTGGGGTCGGGGATCACCGACGTAAATGTTTCATAGGAGCCGTAACCCGCGGGGGCTCGCGAGGGTTATCTCTCCTGTGACCCGCGTCCCTGACCGCCGGCGCGCCGTCGCGCGCCTTGCCCTGCTCGGGTCGGCGATCATCGCGGCATTCGTCACCGTCACGCTCCTCGGCGTGTCGCCGACCGACGCGCGGCACTGGGTCGCCGAGGCCGGCGCGCTGGGGCCGCTGCTGTTCGTGCTCGTCGCCGCCGTGCTCGGGCTCGCGCTGTTCCCCGGGCAGCTGATCGCGACCGCCGCGGGGGCGCTGTTCGGTGCGCTCACCGGCATCCCGGTCGTGCTCGGCGCCGCGCTGCTCGCGGCCGGGCTGGCCCTGCTCGTGGCGCGCCGGATCGGCGCGGACGCGTTGCTGTCCCTGCTCAGCCCGGGCGCGCGCCGCTGGCAGGGCTGGCTCGCCGACCACGGCTTCAGCGCCGTGCTCGCCTCCCGCCTGGCCCCGGGCGTCCCGGCGGGCATCGTCAACTACCTCGCGGGCATCACGGGCATCCGCACCCGGGCGGTGCTCGCGGCCGTCGCGCTGGGCGCGTTGCCGAAGACGATCGCGTACGTCGCGCTCGGCGGCGCACTCGCGGACCCGTTCTCGGTCCGCGGCCTGATCGCCGTCGGGCTCTACGCCGCGGCCGCGGCGGGCGGCCTGTTCGTCGTCCGGCGCCTCATCCGGACGCGTCCAGGGTCGCGACGATCGTCCCCTCTTCCGTCAGCAGCGTGAGCGACCGGCCCTCCAGCGTGTAACGCGCGGTCCGCGGCAGGGCGGCGAGGAACGCCTGCTCCTGCTCCATCACGCCCGCGGGGATCTCGCACGCCAGCTCCGTCGCGCTCACGTCACCGATCGTGAGCGTCCCCGAGCCGAGCGTGAACGTCCCCGAATAGTCGTTGCACCCGGCCGAGCCCGACAGCTTGCCGCCCTCCGCGAAGGTCGCGGTGATGCGGCTGCCCTCGACCAGGGACGACACGCCGTCGCCCTGCAGGAACGACGTCACCTCCCACGTCCCGAGCGGGCTCGCCTCGCGGAAGCGCAGGAGCTCAGCGTCCTTGTCGTCGAGCAGCGTGAGCTCGCCGCCCACGATCCGCGCCGCCGCGACACGCTCGAGTGCGTCCATGAACGCCGTCTCGACCGCGGCGCCGGGGTCTCCACACGCCATGTTGGTCACGGCCACGTCGCCCAGCTCCAGCGCCTCGCCGTCGAGCGTGTAGCTCGACGTGTAGCGATTGCAGCCGTTGGCGCCTGTGAGCTTGCCGTCCGCGAAGCCCGCGCTCGGCGCGACCTGCTCCCAGCCGGGCACGTCGATCCCGTCGGTGAGCACCCAGGACGTCCCGGCGAGTTGCGGGGCCGGAGCGGCCGGTTCATCATCACCGCCGCACGCGAACAGCACGAGCGAGAGCAACAGCCATGGGGCGTACCGGGACATCGACACAGCATGACTGGGTGCCGTCCCCCATGGCAGCCGGGCCGGTCGGCGGCCAGCATCGTGCAGCGTGGACAACGAGCTCGCCGTCCTCGGCGCCGCTCTGCTCCTGGCCGGGCTGTTCGCCCGGTTCGGGCGGCGGATCGGCCTGCCGACCATCCCGTTCTTCATCGTCGCCGGGATCATCTTCGGGCCGGAGACGCCCGGGATCGTCATCCTGGAGGACCCCCACGAACTCGAGTTGCTGGCGACCGTCGGCCTCGTGCTGCTGCTGTTCCACCTCGGCGTCGAGTTCTCGGTCAATGAGCTGATCAGCGGCGGGAAGCGCCTGTTGTGGGCGGGCGGCTCCTACATCGCGCTGCTGTTCGGCGCCGGCATGGTGTTCGGCTGGACGCTCGGGTGGGGCACGCGCGAGATCTTCGTGATCGCGGGCATGATCGGCACGTCGTCGACGGCGATCGTCACCAAGCTGATCCTCGACCTCAAGCGGGTCAAGAACCCGGAGACGGGGATGATCCTCGGGATCATCGTCGTCGAGGACGTGTTCCTCGCGTTCTACCTGGCGCTGCTGCAGCCGATCCTCAGCGGGACGGAGGGTGCGGGGGAGATCGCGCTGTCGATCGCGATCGCGTTCTCGTTCCTGATCGGGCTGTTCTCGCTGGCCCGCTGGGGCTCGCGCCTGGTGCGGCCGTTCATCGCCACGGGCGACTCGGAGCTCACCGTGATCATGGTGGTCGGCTTCGGCATCTTCACCGCCGGCTTTGCGCACTACGCGGGCGCGTCGGACGCGGTCGGCGCGCTGCTGGCGGGCATGGTGGTCGCCGGCACGGGCCTCGGGCACCGGATCGAGAAGCTGCTGGTGCCGTTGCGCGACGTGTTCGCGGCGATCTTCTTCTTCTGGTTCGGCCTGACGATCGCGCCGAGCGACATGGGGGCGATCGCCCCCGCGGTGATCGCGGCGGTGATCGTGACGTTCCTCTTCAACGTCATCGCCGGCGTCGTCGCGGCGCGCATCTACGGCTACGGCCGGATCGAGGCGTCCAACACCGCGTTGAAACTGGTCAGCCGCGGCGAGTTCGAGCTCATCCTCGCCTCGCTCGCCATCGCGGCCGGACTCGACGCCCGCGTCGCCGCGTTCGCCGCGTTCTACGTGCTGATCCTGTCGATCCTGTCGCCGGTGTTCTCCGCCCGCTCGGAGGTGCTGGCGCGGATGCTGCCGAAGCGGCTCCTGCCGGACTACACGGTGGGAACGGCGGCGACCGAGCTCGAGCGCTCGGAGCCGCTGATCGAGGTGGGCGTGATCCGCAGGCTCGGGGCCGAGACCGTCGAGTACCCGGTGAAGCCCGGCTACGCCGTCGTCGGCGCGCACGTCCGCGACCTCGCTCTGCCGCGGGAAGCGCTCGTCAGCGCGATCGTGCGCGGCGACGAGGTGGTGGCCCCGCGCGGGTCGACGCTCATCCGCACCGGCGATCGCCTGCACATCCTCGTCCGGCGGGAGGCCGCGCGGCAGGTCGAGGACCTGCAGGAGCGCTGGCGCACCGGGCCGGTCGGCCCGCCCCCGCGTCCGCGGCGCAAGATGCGGGGCACGCCGCCGATCTTCACCGTCCGCCCGTTCGACGAGCAGGCGGTCGAGGGGGAGCTCGACGACCCGCAGCAGGTGCTCGACCAGCAGGTCGTCGCCCGGCTGCGCGTGCGCCGCGACCAGCCCGGCGCGCTCGTCGCGCTCGAGGACGGTCGCTACGCCGTGACCGGCCCGTTGCTGATCGCCGGCTCCCGCGACGACGTCACGACCTACGCGCGGCGACGCGTGAACACCAGCGACCCCGAGCAGCGCGCGTGGCTGCAGTCGATCGTGGGCGCGCTGGCGATCGACATCTTCGACGCCGCCCCGGCCTTCACGCCGGAGCGCTGATCAGTGCTCGATGGCGTCGTGGAGACGCTGGGTGAGCTGACCCGGGGTCTCACCGGGGCGCGGCTGCAGCGGGCGGGCGAAGGTGACCTTCGTCTTGCCGCGCCGGTTGAGGCCCTTGCCCTTGGGCATGACGAGCGCGGTGCCCTCGATGTGGATCGGGATGATCGGGACGCCGGCGGTCAGCGCGAGCTCGGCGACGCCGGCGCGGTAGCCCTCGGGGCCCGCGCCGCGCGTGCCCTGCGGGAACAGCATCACGTTGCGGCCCGCGCGTAGGTGCGCCGCGGCGGCGGCGAGGCCGCGCCGCTGTCCGCCGCCACGGTCGAACGGGAACGTGTTGATCCAGAAGCCGGCCGCGATCGCGAAGCCGCGCTTGCGGTAGAAGCGATCCGACGCGGCGCCGACGACCGTGCGCGAGCGCCAGGCGTGCGGGAGCGCGAGCAGGACGAGCGGCGTGTCGATGTCGCTCTCGTGGTTGGGCGCGAGGATCGCGGGCTGCGGCGCGTGGACGAGGTCCTCGGCGCCGATGATCGTCGGCATCGAGACCGCGCGCGTGGCCGGGAACAGCAGCGTCTGCTGGGCGATCTCGCGCAGCAGGGCCGGGCGCGGCTCACGCAGCCAGGCCTGGTCCTCGACGCCGCGCTCGGCCCAGGGGTCCTTGCCCGCGGTCAGCGTGGGCCATTTGCGCGGCGCGGACGGCGCGCGGCTGCCGGCCTTGTTGGCGCCGGCGAGCTTCTCCAGGCGTCGACCGCCCTGGGCGAACCTCATGCTTCGACTTGGGCGTAGAAGACGGGCGGGCAGTGGAAGTGGGTGAGCGACGGATCGCGGCCCACGACCTGCTCGGCCATCTCCAGCGCGTCGCGCATGGTGTCGGCGCGGCGGAAGCCCATCCGGCGGCAGGCCTCGGCGTTGCCGCCGACGAAGATCACGTCACCGAGGTGCTGCAGGCCGTGCGCGCCCCAGTACCACATGTAGAACGGGTGCACGCCGTGGTAGGCGTAGCTCGTCCGGTACAGGTGGCGGTACCAGTCGTCCTCGGCGTAGCTCTTCTCGAAGCGCTTCTCGATCTCCGCCGGGTCGGTGGTCTCGGACAGCACTTCCTCGTAGAAGTCCACGTACGAGGGGTGATGCACCGGGTGGAACTCGCGGCCGACCGGGTGCGTGAAGATCATCACGCCACCCTCGCGCACGAGCGGCACGCCCTGGTAGAGGTTGAAGAAGTACCCGAGCCCCATGCACATGACGAGGATCGGGTTGAGGACCGAGTCCACGTTGTACGGGCCGAGGTAGGGCAGCCCGGCGGTGACGATGTCCGCCTGGCCGCGGACGGCGACGGCCTGCTGGGCGGCGACGTGCTCGAGCGTGACCTCGTGCACGGGCCCGACCGCGCCGGCCTGCACGCCGGTGATCGCGTACGGCGCCGTGGACTTGTGGAAGGCGGCGCGGCGCAGCTTCGGGTTCATCCGGTCCGTCGTGCGCTTCAAAGCCGCGAAGGTCGTCTGCTCGCGCGCCGTCCAGCGCGCCTCGGGCTTGGCCAGGAACGCGAGCGGCCCGTCGTACATGTCGTTGTTGAGCGTCGTCTCGATGTGGAAGATCGGGACGGCCGCCTCGACCATGTCGCCCTGCCGGTTCGTGCTGTTGTGCAGCTCGGACTTGTTCGGGTCCATGAAGGACTTCGAATGGCGCATCGTGCGGACGTTGTGGTGGGCCTTGACGCTGTTGTACGTCCCGAGCCCGACCGCGACCGACTTGTGGCCGCCGTCCATGGTCACGATGTTGAGGTTCACGTAGATCAGCAGGTCCGACTCGGCCGCCCGCTTGGACAGCTCGACCGCTTCGCCGTGCCGGGTCTTGCCCAGGTCGACGATCTCGGTCGGGTCCTCGGCGTCGTGGTTGTAGAGCCGGTCGGGATAGAACTCGTCGAAGATGCGTGAGCCGACGGCGCGCTTGAGTTCCGCCGGCGTCATCCGCCGGTGCAGCGCGAGCGCGGCGATCAGGTGGATGTCCTCGACGCCGGCCCGGTAGGCGCGCTCCAGCACGTGCTCGATCACGCGCCCGCGGATGTCGGGCAGCTTCATCGGCGGCAGCGGCAGGCTGACGTCGTCGAACGCGATCGTGAGCTTCATGCCCGGGCTCAGCAGCGAGTCCAGCGGGTCCATGCCCAGCGGGGAATCGAGCGCGGCGCAGATCGCGGCGTCGACGTCGATCAGGCCCTTCATGGGCGGCGGCGGATAGACGATCCGGCTGCCGACGGGCAGGCGCTCGAGCCGGAACTGCTCGCCGGAGTGGAAGAGCGTCGGCGGCGAGTGCTCGTGCACCTCGACGACGCAGGCTTCACGCTCGGCGGCCGGGTTGCGGCGCTTGGTGCGCTCGATCATGCGGGTGGGCGCGATGCTCACGTGGCCTCCACGGAAGTAAACTCGGCCGCGAGAGCGAGCCGCTAGGCGAGTTCTCGACACGGCTTGCGAGCGCGCAGCGCGAGTCATGCCGCGATCTCGAAGACGGTCTTCACGCGTCCGGCGCGTGCGGATTTGGGCGCGGTCTCCAAGGCCTTCTGGAAAGCGCGCAACGGCCAACCGCGGTCGATCAGCCGACCGGGCTTGAGGGTCTTGGCGAACTCGAGCGCGGCGGGGAAGTCGTTCTCGTACCCGTACGCGCCGCGGAGCTCCAGCTCGCGCAGCCACGCCGCGGCGAGGTCCACCTTCAGCTCGCCCGGCATGCCGACGAGCACCACGCGGCCACGCGGACGCGTGATCGTGATCGACTGCTCGATGCTCGTCCCGGTCCCCACACAGTCAAGTACACGGTCGAAGCCTCCGAGCAACATCTCGCGGCCCTGATGTCCGACCAATCTGCGGGAATGCGTGACCCGCGCGCCCTCGATGTAGAGGTTCGCGGGGGTGAAGACGTCGTCGGCGCCGAAGCGGCGCGCGGCGGTCTGCTGGCCCGCGTGCTTGGCGACGACGATGATCGTCGCGCTCGGCGCGGCTTCGCGCACGGCCGCGAGCGTGAGCAGCCCGATCGTGCCCGCGCCGATGATCGCGATCGTCTCGCCCGGCTGGACGTCGGCGATGCGCGCGGCGTGCAGCGCGCACGCGAGCGGCTCCACCAGCACGGCGTCCTCGTCGGACAGGTCGTCGGGCACGGTGTGCAGCTGCGCCTCGTGCGCGACGAGCCCTTCGCTCCAGCCGCCGCCCGTCTCGCGGCAGAAGCCGGTCTGCAGGCCGGCGGACAACGAGCCGTCGATCACGTTGCGACACAGCGCGGACAGGCCCTGCGCGCACTCGGGGCACGGCGGCGTGACGCCGCGGACGTTGCAGCCGAGCGCGGGCTGCACGACGACCCGCTCGCCCCGCCGCGGCCCCGCCCCGATCTCGCCCACGATCTCGTGGCCGGGGACGAACGGGGTGGACGTGAGCGTCGCCAGGTGCAGTGACGCCTTGCCGGACACGAGCGCGAGGTCGGAGCCGCAGATGCCGGTGAGCTTCGGGCGCACGGGCAGCCAGCCGGGGCCGGGCATGCGCGGCGGCCGCACCTCGCTGAGCGCGAGCGCCCCCGCGCCGGGCAGGCCCGCGCGCGTGGCGACGTACTTGGCGATGCTCGGTGTGTACGTGAGCGCCTGCACGGGACTAGATCGCGGCCCGTTCCGTGCCCCAGGTCTCGATCGGCCAGCGGCGGCGCCGGGCCTCCCGTGAGAGCCGGAAGTCGGGGTTGATCGCGTGCGGATGGCCGACGAGCTCCAGCAGCGGCAGGTCCGCGAGGCTGTCGCCGTAGGCGTGGCAGTCCTTGAGCTCCACGTCGTGGTCGGCGGCCAGGCGCGCGGCCAGCGAGGCGCGGCCGTCGGCGGTCAGCGGCGGCTCGGCCAGCTCACCCGTGAAGCGGCCGACGCGCTCGACGAGCTTGGCGGCGTGGACCTCGTCCGCGAGGTGCTCCAGCGGCTCCACGAGGAAGTCCAGCGCGCTCGTGATCAGGATCACGCGGTCGCCGCGGCGCTTGTGCTCGCGGATCCGCCGCACGGCCTCGTGCTGGATGCGCGGCTGGATGAAGTCCGGCAGCGCCTGCCTCGGCCTGGCGCTTGAGCTCGCGCGCCGGGAGGTCCTTGTAGAGCTTGTAGAAGTTGCGGTTGAACGCGGTGCGCGAGCGGCGGTCCTCGATGATCCAGCTCGGCACCTTGGTCGCGGCGCCGGCGGTCCACACGAGCTTGTCCAGCTCGGGCATGTCGCGGGTCCGCAGCCAGGCGTAGAAGTGCGCGACGGTGCTGTCGAGCACGACGCCCTCGACGTCGAACAGCGCGAGCGCGGGCGGGCCGTCGGGCGCGGGGCGGCGGCCGGCGCTCTTGGTCTTCTTCGGGCCGGGCGCGGGCGGCACGACGATCTTGCGCAGCGCCGGGAGGTGGACTTCCTCCATGTAGTGGTCCCAGTCGATCGTGTCGACGTCGAACCCGAAGCGCTCGCGGTCGTCGGGATGCAGCGAGTCCAGCAGCGCGCGGGCGTTGCGGTCGTCGAAGACGCAGTCGAGCTCGCCGTAGGGGCGGTAGATCTCGTTCAGGCGCTTGAGCCGGTCCAGCTTGCGCTGGTTCTTGTGCAGCCGGAGCTCGACGTCGTTGCTGCGCGGGATCGGCAGCTTGTCGACGAGGGTGCGACCCGTTCGAGGACGTTGGTCGCGCGCTCGATCTTGGTCAGGATGCTGTTGGCCGACGAGAAGCGCCAGTCGGGGACGCTGACCGGCAGGCCGTCCTCGTCCGGCAGCGGGCGCTCGCGGAAGTACTTCGTGTTCACGTCCGCCAGGTCGCCGATCGTGAACGGGTTGCGCATGCCCGTCGAGACGTTGAACACGCGCACCTCGTCGGGCGGGTGCGCGGCGGCGACGAGGCACGCGTTGGCCACGAAGTCGACGGGGATGATGTCGATCCGGATGCTGCTGTTGGCGCCGAAGCGGCCGGGGATGATGCCGGCGCCGTAGCCGAGCATGATCGGGTCGGCGACCTTCAGCGACTCCATCCAGCCCGGGTACGGCGTGTTCAGCGCGGACTCGACGATCGCCGGGCGGACGATCGTGAGCTGCTTCGGGTTCGCGCCGAGGAGCGTGCGCTCGCCGAGGGCCTTGGACAGGCCGTACGTGTCGCTCCAGCCGAGGGCGCGGGCGCGTTCGCGGCCGCGCTCGGTGAGCTGCTCGCGCACCCACTCGTAGCGGAGGATCTCGGCGCGGGTGCCGACGGCCGGGCCGCCGGCGGGGCCGATCGCCCGGTGCGCTTCGGCGACGAACCGGTGCTGATGCTGCGGCAGGCGCGACTCGGCCTCGATGTCGTTGCGCCAGGCCTTCGCGGCGTTGAGCTCGGCGTTGAGGTCCAGCCAGGGCTCGGTCGGCGCGGTGCCCGACGGCTTCTCGAGCACGAGCCCGGTGCGCATGCCCGCGGCGTAGGCCGTGGACACGTGGATGAAGTACGGGTCGCTGCCGGCGTCGCGCACGGACTGCAGCAGGCGCGCCGGTCCCTTGGCGTTCAGCTCCAGCGCCTCGTCGAGCGACTGCTCGAAGGAGACGGACGCGGCGCAGTGGATGACGATGTCGATCCCGCTGCCGACGTCCAGGCCCTCACGGCCGAGGTCGCCGCTGATGGTCTTCACGCGGCTGCCGTCCAGTCCCTCGCAGGGACCGCTGTTGAGGATCTCGTTCTCGAGGCGCTGCTGCGCGTCGCCGCGCAGCAGCAGCGTGACCTGCGTGTCCGGCAGCTCCCGCAGGATCTGGCCGAGCACGGCTTTTCCGAGGAATCCAGAGGCCCCGGTGAGCAGGACGGTCTTGCCGGCCAATTGCTCCTGGATGAGGACGTCGTCAGGCAGAGCGAGCACCGTACCAGTCGTCTCTACTAACGTGTCAGTAGATGGCGTCTAAGGCGAGCATTTTGGAGGCCGCGCGCGGTGAGTTCGCGTTGCACGGGTACTCCGCGCGCCTGCAGGACATCGCCGAGCGGGCGGGCCTCACGCACCCCACGCTGCTGTACCACTTCAAGTCCAAGGAGCGGCTCTACGCCGCTGTCATCGAACAGGCCATGATGGACTGGGCCGAGATGACGTCGCTGGCCGTGTCCACCGCGCCGGTGGGGTTCGACCGCGTCGCGGCCCTCGTGCGCGCGGCCGTGGAGTTCTTCGCCACCCACGGGGACTTCGTCGTCATCTGGCGCCGCGAGGCGATCGAGGGCGGAGGCCGTCTGGAAGACGCGATGGCCGAGCACATGCGCCCGTTCCTGGACCGCGCCATCGCGTTCCTGGAGCGGGAGATCGAAGCCGGGCGGCTGCGGTCGCACGATCCCGGCGAGCTGATGCAGATCGTCTACGGGGCGGTCTCGACGTACTTCTCCGACGCGGGCTTCCGGGCCCGGCTGTTCGGCGGCGACCCGATGTCGATCGAGGAACGCGAGCGCTTCGGCGCCGCGCTCACCGCGATGTTGCGGGACGCGCTGGCTCCACGTTGAGCCGGCCGCTCTTGAAGGGCTTGAGGTCGATGGTGGCGTGCTGGTAGCCGGCGCGCTTGATCGCGGCGACGATGCCGGGCTCGGCGGAGAGCGCGCGGTCGAGGTCCTCGATGGCGACCTCGAGCCGGCCGAGGATGCCGTGGTGGCGGACGCGGATGACCGGGAAGCCGAGCGCCTTCACGGCCTGCTCGGCGCGGTCGATCTGCGCGAGCGTCTCGGGGTCCACGCCGGTGCCGTAGGGGATGCGGCTCGCGAGGCACGGTGAGGCGGGCTTCTCGGCGCTCGGGAGCTGCAGTTCGCGCGCGAGCGCTCTGACCTCGTCCTTGGTCACGTCGACGAGCGGGTGCTGCACGTCGTGCTCGGCCGCGGCTTTCAGGCCGGGGCGCCAGTCGCCCTGGTCGTCCTGGTTGGCGCCGGAGAGCAGCGGGACGCCCGGGTAGCGCGCGGCGAGCGTGTCGTAGAGCTCGGACTTGCAGAAGTAACAGCGGTCGCGGCCGTTGGCGCGGTAGCCGGGGCGGGCGAGCTCGTTCGTCGTGACGATCTCGTGGGCGATGCCGATATGCGCGGCGACGCGCTTCGCGCCCTCCAGCTCACCGCTGGCGACGCTCGGGGAGACCGCCGTCACGGCCTTGGCCTTGTCACCGAGCGCGCGATACGCGATCGCGGCGACGACGGACGAGTCGACGCCGCCGGAGAACGCGACGACCGCGTGACCGAGCGCGGCGACGCGAGCCTCGAGAAGATAAAGGTGCCTGGCACCTTTAGGTTCGGGCATGCGCCTCGACCATCGCTTTCGCCCACACCGTCTTGACCGGCTCCCCCGCGATCCTCGCCGCGCGTTCGCAGTCCGCGTGCTCGGGCGCCAGGTTGACGACCTTGCCGTCGAGGCGGCCGACCTTGATCCGCACGGGCTCGCCGGCGACCTCGACCGTCAGGAAGTCGCGCTCCAGCTCGACGCGGTCCAGGTGCGCGACGCGCACGCCGAGCGAGCTGGTCTCGCGCAGCATCGCCTCGATCACGGCGCGTTCGTCGGTCGGCCGCGCGAGGGCCGAGATCACGAAGCCCGGGCGGCCCTTCTTCATCTGCGCCGGCGTGGTCCAGACGTCGAGCGCGCCGGCCGCGAAGCACGCGGCCGCGGCGTCCGGCGCGAGTTCGGGGATGAGGTCGTCGAGGTTGGCCTCGATCAGGCTGACGGTGCCGGTCGTGGCCTCGGTGCCGAGGATGGCGCGGACGACGTTCGGGAACGCCTTCAGGTCCCGCGTGCCGGAGCCGTAGCCGGTGGCGTGCAGCGTCATCCGCGGCAGCGGGCCGTAGGACTCGGCGAGCGCCGCGACGAGCGCCGCGCCGGTGGGCGTGACGAGCTCCAGGTCCACCTCGACACCGTGGATCGGCGCGCCTTTGAGGAGCTCGAGCGTCGCGGGCGCGGGCAGCGGCAGGTTGCCGTGCGCGGCCTTCACGAACCCGCGGCCCATCGGCAGCGGCGAGCAGATCACGCGGTCCACGTGCAGCGACTCGAGCGCGAGCGCGACACCCACGATCTCGCCGATGGCGTCGATCGCGCCGACCTCGTGGAAGTGCACGCGCTCGGGCGGCAGGTCGTGGATGCGGCCCTCGGCGATCGCGAGCCGCTTGAACGCTTCCTGCGCGCGCTGTTCCGCCCGCTCGGGCAGGCCGGCGGCGGCGATCAGCTGCTTGATCGTGCCCCAGTCACGGTGCGGCTGCTCCGCCGCGCCCGTGATCGTCGTGGTGACGGCGGTGATCCCGTGCCGGTCGGCCGTTCCGCGCTCGATCTCGAGGTCGAAGGCGGACAGATCCACCGTCGCGCCGGCGTCGAGCAACGCGCCGAGCAGCATGTCCCCGGCGACCCCGCCGATGCAGTCCACGTACAGGATCACTTCGCCGACTGCCTCGCAATTCTCGCCGCGATCGTCCCCGCACCGAACCCGTCGTCGATGTTCACCACGGCCACCCCGGCCGCGCAACTGGTCAGCATCGCCAGCAGCGCGCTCACACCGCCGAACGCCGCCCCGTAGCCCGTGCTGGTCGGCACCGCGATCACCGGCGCGGCCACGATCCCGCCGACGACCGAGGCCAGCGCCGCATCCCACCCGGCCACGACCACGACGCAGTCCGCGCGCTTGAGATCCGGCAACGCCGGCTCCAGCCGGTGCAGCCCGGCCACGCCCGCATCCCGGTGCACGATCACCTCGGTGCCGAGCAGCTCCGCCCGCACCTGCGCCTCCCGCACCACCGGCCCGTCCGACGTGCCCCCGGACACGATCGTCACCAGGCCCTTGGCCTCCGGCACACCGCGCGCGATCCACGCCAGCCGCGCGCGCTCGTCCTCGACCGCGTCGTCGCCGAGCGCCAGCACGGCCTCCCGCGCCGCTTTGTCGGCCCGCGTGACGAGCACGCTGCCGGAGCCCGCCTCCAGCAACGCCGTCGCGATCGCGCTGATCTCCTCCGGCGTCTTGCCCTCGGCCACGATCGCCTCCGGCGCGCCTTGGCGCGCTTCGCGGTCGGTGTCGACGCGCGCGAAGCCGAGGTCGCGAAAAGAGTCCATCAGCCCCGGCAGGTTAGCCGGGGTGGTACGGCTGGCCCCACCTCCAGTCTCGTGTTCTGGCGCACGGAGAGGCGGGCTGGCCGGGTGGGGAGAGAATTCACTCCGGAGGACTATTCACGGGACAGCCCAACGTCCCGAGGATGCCGTCATGAACAACAACTTTCACGAACTCGCCCACCGCCGCAACGACGGCCTCGACGTGACGATGTTCTGGGACTCGGTCAGCGATCGGGTGACCGTGACGGTCGCGGATCGCAAGCAGGACGCGCAGTTCGAGATCGTCGTCGGGCCCGGCGAGCGCGCCCTCGACGTCTTTCATCACCCCTTCGCGTACCGGGCGGTGCGCGAACAGCGCGGCTCGTCAACCCTGGTGTCCACGACATGACGGGCTCGGTGTGGACCGGGCGCTACCCCGTTGCGCCGGGCACGCCACCGCGCGATGTGGTGGTGCGGGTGCGCTCGGAGGGCTGGACGACGATCGAGTTCGACATCGAGCATTCGTACGGCGGCCCGGTCGGTGTCGGGCGCGGAGCGTTGCCCTCCGCGGTGTTCGCGCGGCGGTTCGACCGCATTTTCTAGACACGAGTGACACAATCGGCGGTGCGATGGCCACCGACCTCACCGTCGTGTTGCGGGATGAGCCGGGAGCGCTGGCACGCCTCGGCGAAGTGACCGTGGCCGCGGGCGTGCATCTCCGCGGGCTCGCGGCGTTCACCGGGGACGGTGGACGCGGGTTCGTGCATGCGCTCGTCGACGACGGCGACGTCAGCGAGGCCAAGGCGGCGCTGGAAGGCGCGGGCCTGCACGTGGCCGATACGCGCGAGATGCTCGTGGTGCCGGTCGGCCCGGGCGGGCTCGTCGACGTGATGATCGCGCTGTCCGAGGCCAACGTGAACGTGGATCTGGCGTACACCGTGAACGGTGACCACGCTCGCCATCGCCACGGACGACTTCTACAACGCGCGCGACGCCCTGGCGTAGCCGGCCAGCGCCTCGTCGCGCAGGTCGGTCATGCCTTCCTCGGCGCCGTAGCGCGCGAGCACCGCGCACAGGTTCAGCGCGAGCACCCGCGCCCGCAGCGCCTGCTCCTCGCTGACGCTGCCGTAGGCGCGGAAGAAGTCCGAGCGGCCGTCCGGGCCGAGCAGCGCCCAGACCAGGATGAGATCGATCGACGGGTCGCCGAGGCAGACGTCGCCCCAGTCGATCACGCCGGCCAGCCCGTCGTCGTCGCGGACGAGCAGGTGACGGAGGTGGAGGTCGCCGTGGCAGACGACGGTCGCCGCCGGGCGCTCCAACGCCAGCGCATCACCGAGCCACGGTGGCGCCTCGAGCCCCAGCGCCTCGATCGACTCGACGGTGCGCGCCACGCGGATGCTCATGTCGGCCCGGCCCATCGGGTCGTCGGGCAACTCGACGGTCACGGTCGAGTCGTGCAGCGCGCGCAAGCATTCGCCCAACGGCCGGCCGAGCGCGTCCCGCGCATCGGCCGAGAGCCCCAGCGGCTCGCGCCCCTCGATCAGCTCGGCTCCGAACCACGGCCAGGCGAACTCCTCGGTGGGCTCGCCCACGAACACCGGCGTGGGGACCGGGACGGGGAGCCGCAGCTCCGGCAACACGGCGAGCTCACGCCACACGCCGGGGATCGCCATCGCGCGCCGCGGGAAGCGGAACGCCCACCGTTCGTCGGCCAGCCAGACCGTGTTGTCCCACCCCTCGCCGATCAGCCGCAGCGAGGCGGGCGTGAAGTGCTGGCCGGCGATCAACTGGCGCGCAAGCGCCTCGTCGACGATCCGTTCCGCGTCCCATTCAGGCATCTCACTGGTAGCGTGCCGCATCGCATGGCGGTGTGCCGGATCTGCTCGGGGCAACTCGAGCTCCGACTGCGGGGCAACGGTGCGGCCTTTACGGCTGCCCATTTCTCGCCGTCCGCGCACGTCCCGGGCCAACACGGCGACCTGCTCGAGTGCCGCGAGTGCGGGACGATCCAGCAGCCCGTGCTTCCGCAGGGTGACGCGCTGCACGAGCTCTATCGCGAGATGCGCGATGACGAGTACCTGGCCGAGGAGGAGGGCCGGCGCGCGACCGCGAACCGCCTGCTCGACCTCGTCGGCGCACACCGTCCGCGCGGACGCCTGCTCGACGTCGGCTGCGGCCACGGCCTGCTGCTGGACGAGGCCCGCAAGCGCGGCTACGACACCGTCGGCCTGGAGCTCTCGCGCGAGGCGGCGCGTCATGCCCGCGAGACGCTCCAGCTCGACGTCAGAGAACTGCCACTGGAGGCGTTCACCGAGGGCACCAACGGCGACACGCCGGGCGCGTTCGACGCGATCGTGCTCGCGGACGTCATCGAGCACCTCGACGACCCGGTGGCGGCGATCGACCAGTGCGCGGCGCTGCTCAAGCCCGGGGGCGTGCTGTGCGTCGTCACGCCGGATCCATCCTCGGCCACCGCGAAGCTCGCGGGCAAGCGCTGGTGGGGCTTCCTGGCCGCGCACACGGTCCTGCTGCCGCGCCGCACGCTGCGCGAGCTGATCAGCGCTTCCGGGCTCGTGATCTCCGACGACGTCCCGTTCGTGCGCACGTTCGCGGCCAAGCGCTGGGTCGGCGGATTGGCGGAGCGCCTCCCGGCGGGCGAACGCCTCAGCGCCCTCGCGGACCGCCTGCCGCCGGTCAAGCTCAGCCTCAGCCTCGGCGACGAGCGCGTGATCCTCGCCCACCGCACGCCGGTCAGGTTCGCCGAGCACCCGCTCCTGCAGCACCTCGACGGGCGCGCGCCGATCCACGTCGTCCTGCCGGCCTACAAGGCCACACGCACGATCCCGGACGTCGTCGCGGAGATGCCGGCCAGCGCCGCCGACCGCGCGCTGCTGATCGACGACGCGTCCCCGGACGAGACGACGACGATCGCGCTCGCCAACGGCCTCGACGTCCTCCGCCACCCGGCCAACCGGGGCTACGGGGCGAGCCAGAAGACGGGCTACACGCGGGCGCTGCGCGACGGCGCCGCCGTGATCGTGATGGTCCACGCCGACAACCAGTACGACCCGGGCCTCGTGGCCGACATGGCGGAGCCGATCCTCTCCGGCGACGCCGACGTCGTGATCGGCTCCCGGCTGCTCGTCGACCGCGCGCTCGCGGGTGGGATGCCGCGCTGGAAGTGGGTCGGCAACCGGCTGCTGACCGGGATCGAGAACAAGGCCTTCGGCGTGCGCTTCTCCGAATACCACACGGGCTACCGCGCCTTCTCCGCCGACTTCCTGCGCTCGATCCCGTTCCTGCGCAACTCGGACGACTTCGTGTTCGACCAGGAGATCTTCGCGCAGATCCTGGCCCGCAAGGCGCGCGTGATCGAGATCCCGATCCCGACGCGCTACTTCCACGAGGCGTCGAGCGTCGACTTCGTGACGAGCCTCCGGTACGCCTTCAAGACGCTGTGGGTGCTCGGCCGCTACCGGCTCGACCGCCGCTGGGCCCTGTTGCGCCGACCCGCCGCATGGCTCTCAGCCCACGACGACTAGCCATCGCGATCCTCGTCGCCGCGCTGGCGATCCGCGTCGCGTGGGTGTTCGCGACGCCGGACTACCGGCTGGTGCACGACGCGCTGGACTACAACCGGCACGCGATCTCGCTCGCCAACGGTGACGGCTTCGCGCTGAGCTACGGCCGCGAGACCGCGTTCCGCCCGCCCGCCTATCCGCTCTTCCTCGCCGCCGTGTACTGGGTCTTCGGGCCGTCGCTGGAGTGGGCACGGCTCGCGAACGCGCTGGTGGGAACGGGGATCGTGGCGTTGATCGGCGTGATCTCGCTGCAGGTCTGGAACCAGCGCGTGGCGCTGATCGCGATGGCGCTCGGCGCCGTCTACATCCCGCTCATCCTCGTCGGCCAGTCGGTGATGAGCGAGCCGCTGTTCGTGCTCTGCATGCTCGGGGCGATCGCGTGTGCGCTCAAGCGCTGGGCGCTCGCCGCGGGCGTGCTGATGGGGCTCGCGATCCTCGGCCGCGCGAACGCGCTGATCCTGTTGCTCCCGCTCGCGTGGGCGGTGTGGAAGGGGCCGCGGCCCGCGCTGATCATGATCGTCGCCGCCGCGCTGACGGTGATCCCGTGGACGATCCGCAACTACGTCGTGCTCGACCAGTTCGTCCCCGTCTCCACGCAACTCGGGTCCGCGCTCGCCGGCACCTACAACAGCGAGGCGATGAACAACCGGGAGAACCCGGCCGCGTGGATGTCGCTCAAGCGCGTCGACGACTACCGCCCGATCTTCAACCGCGTGCGCGAGACGAACGAGGCCGTGCTCGAGCAACAGCTGCGCAGCGCGTCGCTCGAGTACATCAAGGAGCACCCCGGGGCGCCGCTCAAGGTCGCGTGGTGGACGTAGCCGCCGGATGCTCGACCTCGGCGGCTGGGACTGGGCGATCCACACCGCGGGCACGGTGTCGGCCGGCAAGAAGGCGGGCGCCGCGGGGATCATCTGCTTCTGGCTGTTCGCGATCCTGGCCGTGATCGGCGCGTTCACCCAGCGCGCGCGGGAAGCCCCGCTGTGGCTGTGGTCCATCCCGCTGCTGATGTACCTCGGCGTCGTCTTCCTCGTGGTGGAGACGCCGCGCTACCGGATGGCGATCGATCCGTTCGTGATCATGCTCGCCGCGCTGGCGATCTCAGCGATCGCGGCCAAGCGGACCAAGTCCCATAGCGCCGTTGGTCTCACGCGAGGGCACGCGCGACCGTCTTGAGGAAGTCACGGGCGGTGGCGAGGTGCGTGCGCAGCTCGTCCTGCGTGAGCCCGACCTCGTACGCGCGGTGGTGGCACGCGTTCGAGAGCGCCGTCCAGGCGAAGTCGGCCTCGCGCGCCTCCGGCTTGTCGCCGAGGAACGCGGGCAGGCAGACCCAGCGGTCGCGCGCGCTCGTCTCCAGCATGCCCGGCGACTTGTCGTCCCAGAAGACGTCGAGCGTGCGTTCCAGCGACTGCCGGATGAGCGCGGCGGCGGCGTGCGGCCACGCGCCGCTGGTGTTCGGATCGAACTCGTCCAGCTGCGCTCGTCGAGGACCTTGCTGACGGTGAGCCGCTCGCTCACCGGCCATCCCTCCCGGCGCGCGAGCACGAGCCCTCTGGGCGAGTGCTTGCGCGACGCGCCGCCAGGCGAGCGTCGCCTCTCATTTGGCGTTGGTGTTGAGCTCGCGGATGAACACGCGCGTGGTGTCCGGCAGGCGGGCGAGCGTCTCGCGCTCGAGCGGGTTGCCGTGCGCGCCGCGGTTGAGCGCCGTCACGAGCGCGGCCATCGGCTCGCCGTAGCGGCGCTTGACCTCGCCGCCGACCTCGCCCTGGCGGCCGGCGTCGCCGAACAGCACGAGCGCGAGCGTCTCTCTGAGGGAGCGGGCCTCGGCGATCTGCTCGTCGGCCTCGTTGAGGTCGGTGCCGTGCTGGGCGGCGCGGCGGCGCACGATGTTCGCGGCGGCGGCCTCCACGGCGGAGCGGCAGAACATGGGGACGACGCGGGCCTGGACCTCGGGCGGCAGCCGGTCCGGCTTGGCGTAGCCGCGCGCGCCGTCGAGGTAGCGCTGGACCGGGCTGCGCGACTCCTGCACGTCCACCGAGGACTGGGCGCGGCGGTCGACGTGGAGCATCGTGGCGTCGAGGCGCAGCCGTCTGATCGCCTCGGGGAGGCGGTCGTCGTGGGTGAAGACGACGATCTGGCGCGTACGGGCGGCGCGGTGCAGGACCTTGGCCAGGCCGTCGACCTTGGACGGGTCCATGGCCTGCACGGGGTCGTCGATCACGGCGAAGCGGAACGGGGACTCGTCGAGCGCGGCGCGGGGCAGGAAGACGGAGACGGACAGCGCGAGCAGCTCGCCCTGGGACATCACGCCGAGCGCGTTGGCCTCGGTGTCGTCGGCGCGCACGTCGAAGTCCGCGCGGCCGCCCTTGCCGACCTTCTTGAGCGTGATCTCGTGCAGGTCGACGCTCGACCCCTGGCGCAGCTCGCCCCAGTTCGCGATCGCGGCCTGGCTGATCGGGGCGAAGCGCTCTCGTCGCAGCTCGTCGGTGGCGCCCTTGAGCCACTTCTCGGCGTCCTTGACGGCCTTCAGCGTGACGGCCTTGGCCTCGACGTCCTGGGCCTGGGCGAGCCAGCGGCGCAGATCGCCGGCGAGCTCCTGCCAGGCCGCGCCCTTGCGCTCGAGCTCCGCGGCCGCCTTCTGGGTGAGCTCGCGCAGGAGGCCCACCGACGCCTTCGTCGCCGCTTCGTCGCCGCGTTCGAGCTCGAACTCCTCAGCGAGGCCGAGGTACTGCGCGGCCTTCGGGCGCGGCGAGCGCGTTGCCGTCGAGCAGCGACTCCACGCGCCGGCGCGCGACCGTGAGCTTGGCGTTGGCCTGCGTGAGCGCCGTGGCCTGCTGCTCCAGCTGCGCGGCTTCCTCCGTGGCCGCCTTCACCCAGGCGTCGTCCAGGACGTCCGGCGTCTTGCACACCGGGCAGTCCTCGCCGTCGCGGACCGCGAGCGCCTGGCGCAGCAGCGTGGCGAGCGAGGTCGCGCGGGCGGCGTCGGTCGCGCTCGCGTCGGCGTGCTCGCGTTCGGCGCCCTTGAGGTCCTGGAAGGCGTCGCGGATCTGCTCGTCGGACGGAAGGGCGAGGGCGGAGAGGCGGCGCAGGAGCGTGAGGTCCTCGGTGTAGCTCGGCGTCTCCTCCAGCAGCGCCTCCAGCTGAGCGAGGTCCGGTTTGCGGCCGCCGATCGCGGCCTTCACGAGCGCGGCGCGGTCGTCGTCGGGGTCCAGGCGGGCGACGAGCTGATCCTTCTCGCCACCGACCGCCTTGCGCTGGGCGTCGTAGGCGAGCCGCGTCTGGGCGAGCGAGGCGGCGAGCGCGTCCAGGTCGCCGAGGCCGAGCACCGGCGTGAGCGCGTCGTAGAGCGAGCTGAGCGTGTCGAACATCGTCGCCAGCT
This sequence comes from uncultured Solirubrobacteraceae bacterium, assembly GCA_963724195.1. Lineage (GTDB taxonomy): Bacteria > Actinomycetota > Thermoleophilia > Solirubrobacterales > Solirubrobacteraceae > Solirubrobacter. The sequence goes on from CAVRTQ010000008.1 coordinate 60,502, forward strand.
CGGCGTAGGCCAGGAACGGGCGGAACGACGGCAGGTCGCGGTCCCACCCGTGCTCGCTCAGGACGGCGGCGGGGACGGCGCGGCCGCTCGCGTCGCCGTAGAGCGCGCCGTGCGGCCACTCCTGCGTGAGCGGCACCGTCTGGCCGCCTTCCAGCTGCAGCTCCGCCGTGATCTTGGTCGGCCCGGTGAAGTGCAGGCACTGCCACGTCTCGCTCCACGCCTTCGGGCGCTTCTCCCAGCGCTTGAGCGCGCCGGTCATCAGCAGCTCCAGGCCCTCCGCGAACGAGGACTTGCCGCTGCCGTTGCGGCCCACGACCACCGTGAGGCCCGGCGCGGGCTCGAGCTTGAGCGTCGCCGGCCGGCCGATCCCGCGGAACCCCTCGACCGTGACCGCCTTCAGCCACACCGGCGGCGACGCGTTGCCGGTCGGCGGCGGCGCGGCCGCGTCGGCCGCGAGCTCGATGACGCTCCTGGCCTCGGCGTCGAGCTCGCTCGTCTCGAGCCGCTCCAGCAGCAGGGTGCGAAGGATGGGGTCCATGGTGGTTAGAACAGGCTCGCGATCCGGCGTTGGGTGGCGGCGATCGAGCTCCCGAACGTGCGGCACAGCGTGGCCACGTCGCCCTTCGCGCGGGCGTGCTCGCGCACGAACAGCCACTGCGGCATGAGCAGCGCCGCGGCGAACGCGCTGGCCTCCTCCTCGATGTCGCGCGCCTTGGCCTCCGCCTCGTTGACCCGGCAGAACAGCGCCTGCTGCCCGCGGCGCGGTGCATCACCCAGTGGCCGAGCTCGTGCCCGATCGTGAAGCGCCGCCGCGGCGGCCACTGCTTGGCCTCGTGCGCGTTGACCCAGATCTCGCCCCGGGCGGGGAGCAGCAGCCCGGACAGCGCGTGATGCTCCACGAGCGGTGCCCCGGGCGCGCTGGCCATGTCCTCGACGTCGCGGACGAGGAGCCCGAACTGCGTGTCCGCGATGTCCTCGACCGGCACGGGGAGCGTGTCGCCGTCCCAGACGTAGCTCGGGAGGGTGGCGAGTACGTGTTCGGCGCGTTCTTCGACGTCCCGCATGTCTTCCGCGATCGTAGAAGGCGGGGTCAGCCGCTCGTGAACAGCTCGTCGACCTCGTCGCGCACGGGGCGTTCCACGCGCGCCCGCATCGCCGGAGCGGCCGCCGGGGCGGAGGCCTTGCGCGCGAACGCCGGAGCGCCGCCGGCCGGGGGAGCGGACGTCGCTTCGCCGGCGCGGCGCAGGACGTCGGCGCTCTCGCCGACCAGGCGGCCCAGGGCTTCCAGGACGCGCTGCGAGACACCCGCGGACGGGAGCGTGCCCTGCTCCATCGCGTGGTAGTAGGCGCCGACCTTCTCCTCGCGGCCGGGCAGGTCGAGTGCGGCGGCCAGCTGGGTGACCAGATCTGACCGCCGCATCCGGGCGCGGTCACGGAGCCGGGGCAGAAGCGACGGCCACGTGCCCGACGAACCGTACAAAGTCCGGTCGAGATCGTCGACCAGGCTCCGTGCGGGGGAGGCGGTGAACGCGGCGCGGTCGAACGCCCGGCGCGGCGCGCGGGCGAGGTAGCCGTCGAGCAGGGCGGACAGCTCCGCGCGGGCGCCCTCGTCGGAAGCGCGCGCGAGGTACGCGGACGGGTCGGCGACGCCGCCCGCCCGGTCTTCGGCGATGAACTCGGCCAGTAGCTGGTCGACGTCGGTCATCCGGTGTCGAGCTCCTCCCGCAGGGCGCGCCGGAAGCGCGAGGTGATCTGGTGGACGTTGGCGACGCTGACGCCGTCGATCTCGGCCGCGCCGCGGCCCTGCAGCACGACGAGCTCGACGACACGGCGGTGCTCGGCGTTCAGCCCCGCGAGCAGGCGCTCGACGAGGTCGTTGAGCTCGACCTGGTCGTCGGCGGGCGCGATCACGGTCACGTCGTCGATCGGCACGGTCGTCGCCGCCCGGCGGCGGTGGAAGTCGGCGATCCGCCGCGCGGTGATCGTGCGCAGCCACACCGCGAACTCGCCGATCGAGGAGCCGTCGAACGCCGATTGGATCGCGCTGACCAGCACTTCGCCCGTCACGTCCTCGACCGCGTCCGACGGGACCTTCAGCGACACGCGCCGCGCGACGTTGTGCCAGTGCCCGTAGACGAGGATCGCGAGCGCCGTGCGCGCCGACTCGTCACCCGCGGTGCGCAGGTAGGCGATCAGGGCGTCGTCGTCGAGACGCTGCAGCTCGGCTTCGCGGAGCACCCGCCCATAATGCCGCGCCATGCGCACGACGATCACGCTGGGCGGCCACGCGGTGCCCGCGTTCGAGTCCCGCGGAGCCGCCGACGGGCCGCGGGTGGCCGTGCTGGGCGGTGTCCACGGGTGCGAGTACTCGTCGATCGCGGCGGTCATCCGCCTCATGCGCGGCCTCGGCGAGCACCACGGCACCGTCGTCGGCGTGCCGGTGGTGTCCATGGACTCGTTCGCACGTCGTCGACTCGACCGGCTCGCTCACCGGCATGACCTCGGGCGCGGCCGGCGTTCCGGCCGTCCTCGCCGAGGCGGGCGGGATCGGCCAGCTCGAGGAGGAAGCGGTCGCGCTGCTCACGGACGGCTCGCGCAACGCGCTGAAGTATCTCGGCGTGCGTCGTGCTGTTCCTCACCACGAGCGCGGCCGTCGCGGAGAACGGGCTGCTGCTGGGACTAGGCTGCGACGAGCGCGCCGGCGCGTAGCCGGAGCCCGCCGGCCACCGCGGCGCGGAGCTCGTCCGCTTCATAGCCGGCCAGCTGCCCGGCGACCCACGACACGCCGAAGCCCGGCACGGTCATCGCCTCCGCGGTGGTGATCCACACGTAGCCCAGCTCGCCGACACGGAAGCTCTGCACCAGCGGCTCGCCATCGAAGCGATGGGCGTGGTCGACGTTCGGCAGCTCACGAATCAAGTCCACGCGGGAGAGCGTCTCCGGCGTGATGACCGCGCGTCAACACGACCTGGACCACAACCCCCCGGACGACGTAATGCGCGCTATTCCGAATGTCGGACCAGGTAGTCGAGGTAGATCGGGCGGCGCGCTTCCATCGCGTCCTTGTCGCCCCGGAGCGCATCGAGCACCTGTCGGCTCCAGTGGGCGACCTCCTCCTGGCCCTGTTGCGCGTCGCCGTCGGCGGCCTCGGCCGCCGGCGTCTCCGACATCAGCCGCCAGAAGAACTTCACGTCAAGGTGCCGCTCGGCGCGCTTGACGGCGCGGTCGTGCAGCTCGTGGGTCGGCAGCGCGTCGAGCTCTTCGAACGTGGTCACGGCTCGGAGGTTATCCGCGGACCGGGCGCGCCGAACAGGTAGCCCTGCGCGTACTGGCATCCGAGCGCCGCGAGCTGGGCGGCCTGCTCCTCGTTCTCGACGCCCTCGGCGATCGCCGCGATGTCCAGCGCGGAGGCCAGCGAGATGATCGCGGCCACGATCGCCAGGTCCCCCGGGGAGGAGCCCAGCGCAGCGACGAACGAGCCGTCGATCTTCACCGCCCGCACCGGCAGGTCGCGCAGCGAGGAGTAGCCCGTGCCGAAGTCGTCGAGCGCCAGCCCGACCCCGAGCTCACGCAGCGCCGCGACGTTGGCCCGCGCCGTCTTCGGCGCCCCCTGCAGCACGCGCTCCTTGAGCTCCAGCCGCAGCCGCCCCGCCGGCAGCCCGCTCGAGGCCAGGCAGTCCGCGACCACCGCCGGCAGGTCCGGCTGCGCCAGTTGCCGCGGCGACAGGTTCACCCAGATCGCCGGCCCGTCCTCGCCGGGCCCGAACGCCGCCGCGCTCTCGTGGCAGGCCTGCATCAACGTCCACGCCCCGATCTCCACGATCAGGGCCGACTCCTCCGCGACCGGGATGAAGTCCGCCGGCGCGCTCATCACGCCGCCGGGAGAGTCCCAGCGCAGCAGCGCCTCGTGCCCGATCACGGACCGATCCGCCAGCGCCACGATCGGCTGGAACGCCAGCCGCAGCTGCCCCAGTGACAACGCCCGCTCCAGCGCCGCCGCCGTCCGCAGGCGCTCGCGCGCGTGCTGGCGCAGCCGCGTGTCGAAGACCTCTACCCGCCCCCGGCCTTCGGCCTTCGCGCGGTACGCCGCGGCGTCGGCGTCGGCGAGCAGCGCGTCCGGGTCGCGCCGGCCCGCGCTGCCCAGCGCGATCCCGATCGACGCCGACAGCCGGTGCTCGATCCCGTCCACGTCCAGCGGCTCGTGGATCGCCTCCGCCAAGCGGTGCCCGAGCGCGATCGCCGTGTGCTCGTCGATGTCCTCGCACACGATCACGAACTCGTCCCCGCCCAACCGCGCGACGGTGTCCGTCGGGCGGACCGTGGCCACGAGCCGGCGGGCGAGCGCGATCAGCAGCGCGTCGCCCGCCGCGTGCCCGTAGAGGTCGTTGACGGCCTTGAAGTCGTCGAGGTCGATGAACAGCACGCAGGCGCCGCCCTGGTCGCGGCCGGTGCGGGCCAGCGCGTGAATCAGCCGCTCGCGGCACAGCGCGCGGTTCGCGAGCCCGGTCAGCGGGTCGTGCAGCGCCTCGTGACGCATCTGCTCCTCGCCGCGCAACCGCCCCAGCGCCGTCGCGAGCACGTTCGCGATCGCGCGCAGGAAGCTCTCCTCGTCCTCCCCGAGCGAGCCTTCCACGCCGATCTCGCCGAACACCTCGTCCCCGGAGGCGATCTCGAACCGGGCCAGCTTCCCGCCATCGTGCCCCCAGCCGGCCAGCAGCTCGCCGGCGCGCCGGATCTCCACGAGGTCGAGCGAGAGCGTCTCGCGCATCCGCTCGACCGCCTCCACGGCCAGGTCGCCGACGTCGGCGCCCGACAGCGCCCGCTCACCCAGCCCGGCCACCGCGGCCGCCTGGGCCGACTGGCGCTGCAGCCGCGCCATCGCCTCGCGGTACACGGTCATGTCGCGCCCGATCGCGAGCAGCAGCGGGCCCGCCTCGGTCTCCACGATCCCCCAGCTCATCTCGCCCACGAACTCGGTGCCGTCGCGGCGGAGGCCGTCGGCGCGGATCGTGAACCGGAGCGGATGCTCGGTCGCGAAGTAGAGCTGCATGTTGCGCGTGTAGCGGTCGCGGACCGCCTCCGGCCACAGCGTCTGGACCGGCCGGCCGAGCAGTTCCCCATGTTCGTATCCGAACAATGTCTCGGCGTGCGCGTTGACGAAGACGATGCGTTCGTCACGCCCCGTCGCGACCGTCGCGTCCGGCAGTCCTTCCAGCACCGCCCGCAGCGCGCGCTCCTCGTAGAGCAGCGCCTCCAGTGCGCTGGTCTGCTTCCCCCCGGCCTCGTCGTCGTGCGCTTCCATGCTGCGGTCGGCGCAGCCTACAGAGCTAGAGCAGACCCTTCTCGCGCAACTGCTCGATGGCGTGCTCGCGCTTGTCGAGCCCGTTGAGCCCCATGCCCTCGAGGACGGGCGGCGCCTTGGTGAACTGGATGTCGCGGTAGTCGACGATCTCGACCCGGTTGCCCCAGGGATCACGGAAGTCCAGCCGCCGGCCGGGCTCGACCTCCACGTCGTCCGCGGCTTCGAGCGCGGCGCGCACCGCCTCCTTGTCGTCGACGACCAGCCCGAAGTGGCGTCCCTCGTCCGGGCCCTGCTCACGCCGCTCGGACAGGGCGAGGAACTGGTCGCCCAGGTCGATGAAGGCCATGCCGGGCGCGACGCCCCGCAGATGCAGCTCGAAGAAGCGGCCGTAGAACTCGAGCGCCTCGTCGATGCTGTCGACCTCGAGCGCTACATGGTTGATTCCGACGAGCTTTGGAAGCATCGCGGCATCGAATCAGAACTTGAAGCCCTTTAGGGGAGCGCGTGCGCGTACACGCGCCGGCCGAAGGCGAGCTCGGCCTCGAAGTCGGCGTCGTCAGCGTGGGCGAAGCGCAAGTCGCCCGCGGTGAGCAGGGAGATGAACATCTCCACCACGCGCGGGTCGAGCTGGTGGCCGGACACGCGGCGCAGCTCGGCGACGGCGTCGGTGGTGCTGATCGGCTTGCGGTAGGAGTCGCGGGCGGTGATCACGTCGTAGGTGTCGGCGACGGCGATCAGGCGCGCGCCGGGCGGGATCGCCTCGCCCGCCAGCCCGCGCGGGTAGCCGCGGCCGTCCCAGCGCTCGTGGTGGGCGTGCACGATGTCCGCGACCGGCCCGTAGCCGTCGATCCGCCGGACGATCCGCGCGCCGTCCTCGGGGTGGCACTTGACCGCCTCCCACTGCTCGTCGGTGAGCCGGGAGTCGGCGAGCAGGATCGTGTCGGGGAACGCGAACTTGCCGATGTCGTGCAGCAGCGCCGCCGTGTGCACGAGCTCCCGCTCGTCCTCGCTCCACCCGAGCGCCTCGGCCATCGCGCGGGCGTAGCGGGCGACCGCGGCGGAGTGGCGCGCGGTCATCCGGTCGCGCAGGGCGAGCGTCTCGATCATGCTCACGAGCACGCCGAGCTGCAGCGCGGCGAGGCGCTCCGCCCGCTCCCGCGAGAGCAGCAACTCGCGCAGCAGGAACTGGAACACGAGCAGGACCACGAGCATCAGCGCGATCGCCGCCACCCCGGTGCGCGTGTAGGCGCTCGCCACGAGCGCGCACAGCCCGGCGCTGAGGATCTCGCTCGGGAACACCGGGAGGAAGATCGTGCGGAACTGGTTCGTCAGCGAGAGGTGGTTGGCGAACGCCTGGTGGCCGGCGATCATCACGAAGTTCAGGAGGTTCGTGAGCAGGAACACGCCGAACACGAGCAGCGGGAACGCGGCGGCGGCTTCGTCGACGTCGGCGGCTTGGATGATCAGGCCGCCGACGAGCGGGAACGTGGCGAACGTGGCCAGGTTGGCGAGCAGGAGCGAGCCGGGGTTGCGGGCGCGGACCTGGTCGCAGAGCACGCTGGCGACGCCGATCGCGGCAGCGGGAGCGGGCCCGAGCAGCGCCATGGCGAGCACGAGCGCGAGGAACGAGCCGGAGATGCGCTGGCCGTGGTGGCTGACGGCGAACAGGTCGCTCGCGAGCGCGAGCACGAGGATGACGGCGACGAGGGAGAGTGGCTCCCACTGCTCCGCGGTCGAGACGAGCGCGGCCAGGGTCGCTGCGACCGCGAGGACGATCGCCTCGGCGGTGAGCAGCCATGTCCGTCGCGTCAACATCAGGTCGCGAAGACTAAAGCGGCTAAGGCAGGATGAGAATCCCTGACCCGGCCTCGGCTGCCTGATCACCGTCATTCGTGCGGGCGTGCACGATCACGGTCGCGTCGGGGTCCCGCATGGTCTGTGTGCGCAGGCGGCGGTACCGGCGTCGGTGAGCCGGATCCGGAGGCGCGTGGAACGGCCGGCCGGGATCGAAATGTCGGCGCGCGCGGCGAGCATGGGCTGACCCGATACCCGGTCGGTGGCTACCCGTACCCGATGCGGGGGCGGGCGGGAGGAACGGACGCCAGCAGGCTCCACGGATTTACGGGCGCGTCAGGCCGAGTATCTCGGGTCGTGAACCAGACCAAGAACTTTGCCGCCCGGATGGGCCGCTGGAGCGCCCAGCACCGCAAGAAGGCCATCTTCGGGTGGCTCGCGTTCGTCGTGCTCTCGCTGGTGATCGGCAGCGCGATCGGCGTCAAGGCGCCGGAGGACGACACCACGTTCGTCGGCGAGTCCGGCAAGGCGCACCAGCTCGTCGAGGAGCATTTCCCGACCGAGAACGTCGAGAGCATCCTGATCAAGGGCTCCGATGCAGGCGCCGTGCGCGCCGCCGCCGACCAGACCGTCGCCGCCGTCGTCCAAGCAGAAGGACGTCTTCGACGTCCAGTCGCCCTACGCGAAGGGCAACGAGGGGCAGATCGCCGAGGACGGCTCCGTCCTCGTGAACTTCAAGCTGCGCGGCGACGAGACCGCGGCCGAGACGTCCGTGGCGCCGGTGCTCGCCGCCGTGGCGGGTGTGCAGGCGGCGAACCAGTCCGTCTTCGTCGGCGAGTTCGGCGCGGCGTCCGCGAACAAGGCGCTCTCGAAGGCGTTCGAGGACGACTTCAAGAAGGCCGAGACGCTCTCGCTGCCGATCACGCTGATCATCCTCGTGCTGGCCTTCGGCGCGCTGGTCGCCGCCGGCGTGCCGCTGCTGCTCGGCTTGTCGGCGGTCGCCGCCGCGCTGGGGCTCGTCGCGCTGCCGTCGCAGCTGTTCCCGCTCGGTGACGAGGCGTCGTCGATCATCCTGCTCGTCGGCCTGGCCGTGGGCGTGGACTACACGCTCTTCTACCTGCGGCGGGAGCGGGAGGAGCGGGCGCGGGGCGTCGGCCACCGCGAGGCGATCCACATCGCCGCCGCGACCTCCGGCCGCGCCGTGCTCATCTCCGGCGTCACCGTGATCGTCGCCATGGCCGGCATGTTCCTGGCCGGCGACCAGACGTTCACCGGGCTCGCCGTCGGCGCCATCACGGTCGTGCTCGTGGCCATGATCGGCTCCGTCACGGTCGTCCCGGCGGTGCTTTCGCGTGCTGGGGGACCGGGTGGAGAAGGGCCGCGTGCCGTTCCTCGGCCGGCTCAAGCGCGCCGACGGCGAGAGCCGCGTGTGGAACACGGTGCTCGACGCGGTCCTGCGTCGGCCGTTGGTGTCCGCGATCGGCGCCACGGCGATCCTGCTCGTGCTCGCCTCGCCCGCGCTGAACATGCGCGCCGTGCTGTCCGGCACCGACGACCTCCCGCGCGACCTGCCCGTGATGCAGGTGTACGACGAGATGGAGGAGTCCTTCCCGGGTGGCCAGATCCCGGCCGTCGTGACGATCAAGGGCGAGGACGTGACGTCCCCGGCCGTGGTCGCCTCGATCAAGGACCTCGAGCAGCGCGCCATCGCCTCCGGCCGCTTCAACGCGCCCGTCGACGTGACGGTGTCCGAGGACAAGCACGTCGCCCAGATCGCGATCCCGATCAAGGGCAGCGGCACCGACGAGATCTCCAACGAGGGCCTGGCCGACCTGCGTCAGACCCTGGTGGGGCAGACGGTCGGCGGCGCCGAGGGCGTCTCCGCCGCCTACGTGTCCGGCATGACGGCCGAGACCAAGGACTACGTCGACTTCTTGAAGGGTCGCGCGCCGCTGGTCGTCGGGTTCGTGCTCGTGCTCGCGTTCCTGCTGCTGCTCGTCACGTTCCGCTCACTGATCATCCCGATCAAGGCGATCATCCTGAACCTGCTGTCCGTCGCTGCCGCCTACGGCGTGCTGACCTGGGTCTTCCAGGACGGCCACTTCGAGGGCGCGCTGGACTTCAGCTCCAACGGCGGCGTCACCGCGTGGCTGCCGATCTTCCTGTTCGTGATCCTGTTCGGCCTCTCGATGGACTACCACGTGTTCATCCTGAGCCGGGTCAAGGAAGCGGTGGACCGCGGCATGAAGACCGAGGACGCCGTGTCGCACGCGATCAAGGCGACGGCGTCGACGGTGACCAGCGCTGCGATCGTCATGGTCGCCGTGTTCGCCATCTTCGCGACGCTGAGCTTCATCGACTTCAAGCAGATGGGCGTCGGCCTCTCGGTGGCGATCCTCATCGACGCGACGCTGGTGCGGGCGGTGCTGTTGCCGGCGACGATGAAGCTGCTGGGCAAGTGGAACTGGTACCTGCCGAAGCGGCTGCACTGGCTCCCCGAGTTCTCGCACGAACCCACGCCCGAGCCCGCTCGGGGCTAGCTCCGACGGCGATCCCGATGGCCACGAGCGCCGTCCCCGCGAGGTCTGCGGTGGACGGCGTTCGGCCGTTGAGCGCTGCGTCGACGGTGACGGCGGCGATCGGCATGAAGCCGACGAGCAGGCCCGCGCGGCCGCTGCCGAGCTCCTGGACGGCGCTGAACCAGAGCACGAACGCGAGGGCGGTCGTGATCAGGCCGAGGTAGAGGATCGCGGCGACGTGGGTGGTGCTCGGCGTGGGGATGTCGCCGGTGCTGAGGACGGCGAGCTGGACGGTGGCGAGGATCGCGGTCCAGGCGGCCACGCGCGTAGGGCCGAGACGTGGGAGCAGCGGTGCGGCGAGCAGCGTGAAGCCGACCTCGCCGACGAGCGCGGCGAGGGCCAGCAGCGCGCCGAGCAGCGTGACGGTGCCGTCAGGGAAGCCCTGCAAGGCGCTGCTAAGCCCGTGCCGGTTGTCGGCGCCGTTGACGATCGCCGCGCCGGCGACGACCACGAACGCCGCCGGCAGGACCTGGCGGTGGCCGGTCGCGAGGGCGAGGAGGACCGGGCTCGCGCCGATGATCACGCCCGCGTTGGTGGCGCCGATGTGGTCGACCGCGGCGAGCACGGCGAGGTTGAAGCCGACCATCCCGACGGCGGCGGTCGCGTTGAGCAGCGCGAGCTCCTTCAGGTTCGGCTTCCCGAGGCGGCCTCTGAGCAGCGCGGCGAGGACGACCGCGCCGATCGCGTAGCGGATGAGCTGGCCGGCGACGTAGTCGTAGCTGGTGAGCGCGTCGCTGACCGGGAACGACGCGCCGACGACGCTGGCGGCGATCGCGCCCTTGACCCATCCGTTCATGGCGCTGACGGTACGGAACGTCTGGCCCGGGTGTAAGGTCCAGATCGGTGTCTGAAAACCAGGCCAGAGAAGTGCTCGTCGCGCTCGAGCGAGGGCGTGGCCCGCTGCAGCGCCAGGTCGAGGACCAGCTCCGCGCGGCCATCCGCTCGGGCCGCCTCGTCGCCGGCGAGCGCCTCCCCTCATCCCGCGCGTTGGCAGGGGATTTGGCGGTGTCGCGGGGTGTGGTGAGCGACGCCTACGCCCAGCTCGCCGCGGAGGGCTGGCTCCTCATCGCCCCTCGCTCCGGCCCCCGCGTGGCCCCCTCCCCGCGCGCCGAACATAAAGGGGTCAGACCCCTTTATGTTGAGCCGGCGGAGGCGGTGCGGTACGACCTGCGGCCTGGGCGGCCGGATCTGTCGCGGTTCCCGCGGGCGGACTGGCTGCGGTCGATGGGAGCGGCGGTGCGGGGCGCCGGGGACGCGGAGCTCGACTATCCACCGATCGCCGGGACGGAGCGACTGCGGGCGGTGCTGGCCGCGTACCGGGGGCGGGTGCGCGGGACACTCGCGACGGGCGAGGACGTGCTCGTGTGCCTGGGGGCGGCGCAGGCGTTCATCACGATCGCGGTCGCGCTGGGTCCGGCGCAGGTGGCGGTCGAGGACCCGGGGCACGTGGGGATTCGGGAGTTGCTGCGGGTGCGCGGGCTCGAGCCGGTGCCGATGCGGGTGGACGAGGAAGGGATCGTGGTCCACGAGCTGCCGTACAGCGTGCGCGCGATCCTCGTGACTCCCGCCCACCAGTTCCCGACGGGCGTCGTGATGTCACCGCGCCGGCGCGCGGACCTGCTGGCCTGGGCGGAGCGGCGGGACGCGATCGTGATCGAGGACGACTACGACGCCGAGTACCGCTACGACCGCGCGCCCGTCGGCGCGCTGCAAGGGCTCCGGCCCGACCTCGTGTTCCACATCGGGTCGGTCTCGAAGACGCTCGCGCCCGCGCTGCGGCTCGGGTGGCTGATCGCACCGCCGGCCTGGCACGAGCGGCTGCTGCTCGCGCGGGAAGGGCTCGATCACGGGCTGCCCGCGCTGGAGCAGCAGGCGCTGGCGGACTTCATCGAGCGCGGCGCGTACGACCGTCACATCCGGCGCTCCGCTCGCACGTACCGGCGCCGCCGCGACGCGCTGCTGGAAGCGTTGGCGGAGGCGTTGCCGGACGCCACCGTGAGCGGCGCGGCCGCCGGGCTGCACGTCGCCGTCCACGTCCCGGGCGCGGACGAGGACGCGCTGGTGGCGGCCTGCCGGGAGCGCGGTGTGGTGCTCGACGGCGCCGCGCAGCACGGCGCGCACCGTGAGGGCGCGACGCTGCTCATCTCCTTCGCCGCCGTGCCGGACGCGGCCGCGGGGCACGTCGCGGCGCTGATCGCGGCGGCGAGAGGCAGCTGATCGCGTCGCGCAGCGCCGGCGGACGTGGCCCTCGGTGGCGCTACGGCGCGGGGACGCTGAGGACGGAGTCGCCGACGGTGACGGTCGCGAGCGGCGTCACCTGGCTGTAGGTGACGTGCGCGTGCACCCCGGCGACGTGGACCGTGGCGTCGACGGCGCCGGTCGCCGGTGACCAGATCCCGTCGCCGTTGGCGGGTTCGTCGGTGACGAAGCGGGTGTTGATGAGGCGGAAGGTCACGCCGGCCTCGCCCTCGGCGGCGGTGAAGTGCCCGCCGCGCAGGCCGGGCCCGCGGTTGCCGAAGGAATAGAGCCGGCGCGCGACCGCGTCACCGAACGCGCCGACCGCGACCGTCGCCGCACGGCGCACGGTGTCGCCCGGGTCGGGGCCGGAGACGAGCGTCGCCGGCGCGGCCGCCGCGAGGGTGAGCGGGTAGGCGCTCGCCGTGTGGACGGCCGGGATGAGCGCGGCGCAGCGGTCGTCCAGATCACTGCGCAGGAACGAGCGGATGACGCGCCGCGCGCAGTCCGTTCCCTCCACCAGGTGCGTCCCGCCCTGCGAAGTGACGTGGACGGTGTTGCGCAGGGTGACGATGCGGACGTCGGCGGCCAGCTTCGGGCCGAAGTCGGGCGCGTCGGAGAGCGGCGTGAGCGAGTCGAGGTCGCCGCCGACGATCAGCACCGGCACGGACGCGGGGAGCTTGCGGTTCGGCAGCGCGGGCGGCTTGCGGTGGGGCTTCGGCCAGTCGTCGCAGACGTCGTAGGGCTGCGTGAACCCGCTCACCGACATCCACTCCGCGGGGGTGAACGGCGCGAAGACGTCCGGCGCCGGCCCCGAGACCTGTGGGTAGTCCGCGCAGGCCACCGCCAGATACAGGCCGCGCGAGAAGTACGCCGCTTCGGTCGGGGTGTGGCTCCAGGTGTTGGCCTGACCGACGAGGCGCAGCAGCGGGACGTCGTCCCCCGCGAGCGCGGCGGTCACGGACGGGTCGAGCTCGCGCAGGATCACCGGGTCGCTCGCGGAGTCCTGGACGAGGTCCGACAGCGCGCGCGGGTCGACGCGGACCTGCAGCGGGGAACCGTCTGAGTCCTGGGTGGCGCCGCGGATCGGTGCCGCGCGGACGCGCTGGAGCAGTTGGCCGAGCCGCGCCGTCGCGCCCGGCGACACGCGCTCGAGCGCGGAGCGCACGGTCGCCGCCGACGACGCGTACCACGGGTCCGTGCCCCGCCGCGGATAGGCGGAGTCGAGCGTCACCGAGTGCAGCACCGACGGGTGGCGCGCGACGAAGTCCTGCACGAAGTACGTGCCGTACGAGTCGCCGTACAGGTCCACGCGCTTGTAGCCGAGCGCCTTGATCACGGCGGCGAGGTCGTCGGCGGCGTAGGCGGTGGCGAACAGGCTGGGATCGCCGTAGCGCCGCCGGATCTCGGCCGCGCACCGCGCCGCCCGCCGCGCGAAGGCCGGCCCGCTCGTGCGCCCCGCGAACGACTGCACGGACCGGCAGTCGATCAACGCCGACCCGCCCGTCCCGCGGTTGTCGACCAGCAGCAGGTCGCGCGTCTTGAGCAGCGGCCCGAAGATCGCGCGGTACTCCGCCCGTGTCCCGTCGACGGGTACCCGGGCCCGCCCTCGACGGCGACGATCGGCGGTCCGCTGGCCTTGTCCTCAGCCCGGTAGAGCCGGAACGCGACGTCGATCTTGCGCCCCTCGGGCTGCTGCGGATCGAGCGCGCGCGTGACCGTTCCGCACTGCGCACCCCCGCACCGGCGTAACTGCACCGCGGCCGCCGCGGGCGTGACCAGCCACCCGGCGGCCAGCACCGCGACGAGCGCCACGAGCCGGCACATGCCCAGAGCGTACATAAAGGGGCCAGGCCCCTTGAGGTTCCGCGGAGCGAGGCGGCGGGGCGGCGGGGCGGTGATGCGGGCGGCGCGGGTGAAGGCGGGCGCGCGCGGCGAGGTCGCGGTGCTTGAAGGCGGCGACCCTCGCAGGCCGCCGCCCCGACGTCAACGCAGATGGGCTAGTTGAGTCCCATGTTCGGCTCGCCCTTGGCGTTCAGCCCGGTTCCGCGGGCGCAGGTCCCGCCCTGCGGGTCGCCGCCGTTGTAGGCCTGGCGGAAGCAGTTGCGCAGCGCGAGCTGGCCCCAGTAGTTCGGGTGCCCGTCCTCCTGCAGCTGGTACGGACCGAAGATGGTGCTGACGGTGCGGATCTGGTGCACCCACTCGGTCTTGTCCACGGCGCCGGGCGACTGCCAGGTGGAGACGCCCTTCTCCTCGAGCACGCCGACGGTGTTCTCGCACAGCCGGCGGCCATAGAGCGCGCCGACGGCGTCGAGCACCTGGACGTTCGCCATCCCGTTGACGGCGTTCTTGACCGTGTTGTTGAGCGTGTCCACGACGGTGCTGCGGGCCCAGTTGATGTCGGCGTTCCACGCCCCGCAGCCGCCCACGGACTGGCGCGACCAACCGGACTCCGGGTAGCGCATGCCACCGGACAACGGCAGCGGCGCCGAGTAGGTCTGGGCGAGGATCTCGTACCGGGAGTCGTCGTAGCCCGCCCGGGTCATCGCGGTCTTCAGGTTGGTGAAGGCCGCACGCACGTTGTTCGTGATCGTGTTGATGTTCGCGTTGGAGAACATCGCGGTCATGTTCGAGTCGTCGTGGCAGTAGTTCTTCCACCACGACGGCGACGTGATCCAGTTGGTCACGCACGTCTCGAGGATGTCGGCGAAGCCGTAGTCGTTGGCGCCGATCAGGACCACGACGGCCTTGATGTTCTGGTCCGCGCGCGCGAGGTCCTCGAGCATCCGGGCCTGGCCCTTGTTGGCGCCCGAGACCGCGAAGTCCAGGCCGGGCTTCCACTTGCCGTCGCTGGTCCGCGAATAGGTCCGTGCGCCCGAGCAGGCGAGGTTGACGCTGCGCACGCCGTCCCCGATGTGCACCTCGGCCGACTTGGAGCGGTGGCAGCCGGGCGTGGCCTCGGCAGCGCCGGCGTCGTTGTAGGCGCCGGCGCCGAGCGCGTCGGTCTTCGACGCCGCCTGGTTCGTGTTGCCGGCCCAGCGCCCGGCCTCGCCCGAGATGGCGGAGTCACCGACGGATACCACCGTGTCCGCGGAGGCGGCAGCGGGCAAGGCGGCGGCGAGACAAACAGCGGCCAGCGGGATCCAGCGTGCGCGCATCGGGACTCTCCTCGTGGGTTCGGACGTGGTGGAGCAGACCACGTGCGCGTTGGTGAAAGCTTGGCGACTTCCGTGCGCCAGTTCTCCGCCGAGCACCTCGTCGTCCTCGCGCTCACCGCGGCGGCGATCGTCGTGGCGATCAAAGCGCCCACAGCGATCCCGCCAAAGGTGCTCGCGGTGGTCATCGGCGGCGCGTTCGCGATCGAGTTCGCGGTGCGCGCGACGGACGGGAGCTGGGACTGGGGCTTCGACCTGCCGCTGCACCTGAGCGACGTTGTTTCGATCCTCGCGCCCATCGCGCTGTGGACGCGCAAACCGCTGCTGGTCGAGGTCCTCTACTTCTGGGCGCTGACCGCCTCGCTGCAGGCGGTGATCACGCCCGACCTGCACCAGACCGTCCCGAGCGTCTTCTTCTTCACGTACTTCGTCACGCACTCGGGCGCCGTCGTCGCCGCCTGCCTGCTCGTCTTCGGCCTGGGCATCAAACCCCGACCCCACGCGGTCCCGCGCGTGTTCGCCGTCACGCTCGCCATGGCCGCGGCGGCGGGGATCGGCAACCTGATCACGGGCGGCAACTACATGTACCTGCGCGCGAAGCCGTCGCAGGCGAGCCTGCTGGACCAGATGGGCCCGTGGCCCGTCTACATCGTGGTGGCGGCCGCGATCGCGCTCGTCCTGTTCGCCGCGCTCGACCGGCTGGCAAGATCCCCCCGGTGCTGACCGCCGAGATCGACCCCGCCGAAGCCGGCTTCGACCCGAACCGCCTCGCGCGCATCGACCGCCTCTACTCCCGCTACGTCGACGACGGCAAGCTGCCCGGCTTCCAGGTCGTGGTCGCCCGCGACGGCAAGATCGTGCACGTGGCCCAGGCCGGGATGGCCGACATCGAGGCCGACCGCCGCGTGGCCGACGACACGCTCTGGCGCCTGTACTCGATGACCAAGCCGATCACCTCCGTGGCGGCGATGATGCTGTGGGAAGAGGGGCTGTTCGAGCTCAAGGACCCGGTCGCGAACTTCATCCCCGCGTTCAAGGACGTCCGGGTCTGGGCCGGCGGCAACCAGAACAGCCCGGTGACGCGCCCGGCGATCGAGCCGGTGCGCATGTGGCACCTGCTCACGCACACCGCGGGCCTGACCTACGGCTTCCACTACGCCCACCCGCTCGACGGCGTCTACCGCACGGCGGGCTACGAGTTCGGCGCCCCGCCCGACCACGATCTCGAAGCCGCCGTGAACGGCTGGGCGCAGCTGCCGCTGCTGTTCGAGCCGGGCACGGAGTTCAACTACTCCGTCGCCACCGACGTGCTGGGCCGCGTCGTCGAGGTGCTCTCGGACCAGTACCTGGACGAGTTCTTCCGCGAGCGGATCTTCATGGCCGCTCGACATGACGCGACACCGCGTTCAGCGCGATCGACCCGCACCGGCTCGCCGCGCTCTACGAGCCCGGCCTCAAGCGCAACGACCGCATGGGACAGGCCGCGATCCACGCGCCCAAGCTGCTCTCCGGCGGCGGCGGGCTCGTCGGCACCGCCGCCGACTACCACCGCTTCACGTCGATGCTCGTACGAGGAGGCGCGCCGCTGCTCGCACCCCGTACGCTCCGTCTCATGGCCCGCAACCACCTGCCGGGCGGCAAAGAGCTCAGAGAGGTCGCGCGCCCCACGATCTCCGAGACGCAGAACGACGGCATGGGCTTCGGCCTCGGCTTCTCCGTCGTCCTCGACCCCGCGGCGACGAAGATCGCCACCAGCCCGGGTGAGCTCGCCTGGGGCGGGCTGGCGAGCACCGCCTTCTTCGTCGCGCCGGAGGAACGCCTGAGCGTGCAGCTCTTCACGCAGATGATCCCGTCGAGCACGTACCCGCTGCGCTCGCAGCTGCGCCAGCTCGTCTACCAGGCGATGACGGACTGATGCGCGCGAAGCTGATCGGCGTCCCCGGGTCGCACCCGTGCCTGAGCGTGGAGCTGATGCTGCGCCACAAGGGCGTCGAGTACACCCGGCTGGACCTGCCGAACATGACGCACAAGGCGCTCGTGCCGCTGCTCGGCTTCCGCGGCAGCACCGTGCCGGTGATCAAGCTCGACGGCAAGCGCATCCGCACCACGATGCGGATCGCGCGGGCGCTGGAGACCCTGCAGCCGGACCCGCCGTTGTTCCCGCGCGACGACCTCGAAGGCGATGAGGCGTGGGCCGATTCCGCGCTCCAGGACGGGGTGCGCCAGATGGCTCGCTACGCCATCGGGCCAGGACAAGGAGGCGATGGCCTCGTTCCTGCACGAGCCGCTGCTCGGCATCCCGGCGCGCCTGGTCAAGCCGACGGTTCCGGTCATCCGTCCCGTCGTCGCGTGGCAGATGCAGCCCAAGACCGGCACCGCCGAGACCTGCCTGCAGGCGCTGCCCGGCCAACTGGACCGGGTCGACGCGCTGATCGAGGCGGGGACGCTCGGCTCCGAGCAGCCGAACGTCGTCGATTTCCAGGTGGCGCCGTCGGTTCGGCTGATGCTGAACTTCGACCAGCTGCGCGAGCACATCGACGCGCGGCCGGCCGGCGCGCACGCCCGCCGCTTCGTGCCGGATTACCCTGGCCGGTTCCGGGCAGTATTCCCGGACTCATGGCTGCCGTTCTGAGACAAGACATCACGCTCGGGGGCGAGGTCGCGGCCTGGCTGTGGCACCCCGAGGGAGCAAAAGGCTGCGTCGTGCTCGGTCACGGCCTCAGCGCCGTCCGCGACCAGCGCATCGACGCGTACGCGGAGCGCTTCGCCGAGGCGGGCCTCGCCGCGCTGCTGTTCGACTACCGCCACTTCGGGGCGAGCGGCGGCCAGCCGCGCCAGCTGCTCGACATCAAGCGCCAGCTCGAGGACTGGCGCACCGCGGTCGCCTACGCGCGCGGGCTCGACGGGGTGGAGAAGGTCGGCCTGTTCGGGTCGAGCTTCGGTGGCGGGCACGCGATCGAGATCGCCGCCAGTGACCCGAACGTCGACGCGGCCGTCGCCCAGTGCCCGATGACCGACGGCCTGCTCGCCGCGCAACGGATGCCGGTCAAGACGGCGCTGCGCGTGGGCAAGCTCGCGCTGCAGGACGAGCTCGGCTCGCGGCTCGGCCGCAAGCCGAAGTACATCGCCGCCGCGGGCAAGCCCGGCGACGTGGCGATCATGTCCGCCGAGGACGCGCTGCCCGGCTTCGAGTCGCTCACGCCGCCGGACTCGCAGTGGGTGAACGCCGTCGCGGCGCGGATCGGCCTCTGGGTCGGCACCTACCGTCCCGGCCGCCACGCCGCCTCGATCACGTGCCCGATCCTGATCTCGGTGTGCGAGAAGGACTCACTCGTGTCCGTCGACGCGGCGGCGAAGGTCGCGGATGACGCTCCCCAGGGCGAGCTCACCCGCTACCCGATCGGTCACTTCGAGATCTACACGGGCGAGTGGTTCGAGCGGGCCGTGACGCGTCAGGCGGAGTTCCTGGCGCGCCACCTCGGCTGAACAGACGCGCAACCGAGAGATTGCTCAACGCCTGACGGTCGAGGCCGAATCCGACATCCGGTCCAATGTGAAGCGCCAATACGGCCGCCACCCTCCCGGCCATGAACCTCGCTCGAGCCGCGGCACGGCTGCTTGCGGTCACGTGCGTCCTCGGCCTCACCGCCGCGCCCGCATCTGCCGCCGATCTGGATCTTGAGTCGCTGGACGGCCCGACCGCCGTCAAGCTGATGGAAGAGGGCAAGCTCACCTCGGTCGAGCTGACCCGCGCGTACATCGCTCGCATCGCCGCGCTCAACAAGAGCGGCCCGGGCCTCAACGCCGTCTCGCAGCTCAACTCGCAGGCGATCAAGGACGCCGCGCTGCTGGACAAGGAGCGCAAGGAGGGCAAGCTCCGCGGTCCCGCGCACGGCCTGCCGATCCTGCTCAAGGACCTGATCGACGTGAAGGGCATGTACACGTCGGCGGGCAACTTCTCGCTGCGCAACTCCTTCCCGGCGATCGACTCGGGCGTGGCCAAGCACCTGCGCGAGCGCGGTGTCGTGATCCTCGGCAAGCTCGGCCTCTCCGAGTACGCGAACTACTTCGGCAGCCAGCCTTCGGGCTTCGCGAACCTCACCGGCCAGGTGCTCAACGGCGTCGACGCCGACCAGAACCCGTCGGGTTCCTCGTCGGGCTCCGGCTCCGCGGGCGCGGCCGCGTTGAGCACGCTCGTCATCGGCACCGAGACGTCCGGCTCGATCATCTCGCCGTCGCAGGCGAACGGCCTCGTCGGCCTGCGCCCGACGGTCGGCCTCGTGCCCGGCTACGGCATCGCGCCGATCTCGGCCTCGCAGGACACGGCCGGCCCGATGGACCGCACCGTCGCCAACGCGGCGATGACGCTGCAGTCGATCGCGGGCTACGACGCCCACAACGCCGACTACTACAAGGGCATCTGGGGCGCGGGCGTCCCCGACGAGGAGATCATCCCGCCCGTCCCGGCCACGGTTCCGAACTACCTGTCGGCGCTGGACGCGAACTTCGTGCGCGGCAAGCGCATCGGGTACAACGGCACGCTGACCGAGGGCACGCCGCTCAAGCAGGCCTACGACGCGCTCGTCGCGGCCGGCGCGATCATGGTCGAGCGGGCGAACATCAGCCCGACCGGCATGCCCGGCGGCGTGCTCGGCTACGAGGCCAAGCGCGACATCGGCTCCTACTACCGGCACCTCGGCCCGGACGCGCCGATCAAGACCGTCGAGCAGGAGATGGCCGACAACACGGCCAACGCGCAGGAGGCGCTGAAGTTCGGCAACGGCACGCACGCCAGCGCGTTCGCGATCGACATCACGCCCGATTCGGCCGCTTCGGTCGCGTACCGCAACGACGTGCTCGTCGGCAAGCGGCTGAGCCACTCCGGGATCGACCGGATGATGACCAACGACACGCCCGCCGACCCGAGCGACGACTTCATCGCGATCCTCGGCAGCGTCTCCAACGGCGCCCGCGCCGGCTACCCGCAGCTGACGATCCCGATGGGCTACAACGACACCCAGCGGCGCACGCTGAACGTCTCCATCCACGCGAACGCGTACAAGGAGCGGGACCTGATCGGTGTCGCGTACGTGATCGAGCAGGCCACGAAGCTGCGCAAGCCCGCTTCGCAGGTCAACCCGAGCCTGTACCGCTGCGCCGACACGGTGCCGGCCCCGCCGTTCGCCTCGCGGGGCGCGTGCAACCCGGACTACAAGTCGACGCTCGAAGCTCGCCGGCGGCGCGAAGACGATGCTGCCGTTCTCGCTGGAGACGGAGTCCGCTTCCGCGCTGCGTGACCGCCTCGCCTCCGGGACGCTGACGAGCGAGACGCTGACGAAGGCGTACCTGACCCGGATCGCGATGACCAACGCCGAGGGCCCCGCCCTGCAGGCCGTCCGCTCGCTGAACAGCGGTGCGGTGGCCGAGGCGAAGGCGCTCGACGCCGAGCGCGCCGCCGGCACCGTCCGCGGCCCGCTGCACGGCCTGCCGGTCCTGCTCGACGACACGATCGACGCGAAGGGCCTGCCCACCACGGGTGGCTCGATCGCGCTGCAGCACTCGATGCCGGCCGCGGACGCCGCGCTGGTGGCGAAGCTGAAGGCGGCGGGCGCGATCGTGCTCGGCAAGACGAACGTCACCGAGCTCGGCGGCCTGTTCGACGCCAACCTGCCGGAGGGCTACAGCTCGCTCGGCGGCCAGGTGCTGCTCCCGTCGGACACCGACAAGACGCCGGCCGGCTCCTCCGCGGGCTCCGCGGCGGCGACGGCGGCGGGCCTCGCGGCGCTGACGATCGGCACCGAGACCTCCACGGACACGGCGCAGCTGATCGCGCCGGCGGGCGTGGCGGGTGTCGTCGGCCTCAAGCCGACGGTCGGCGCCGTGTCGACCGCGGGCGTGCTCCCGGTCGCCAAGTCCCAGGACGCGGCCGGTCCGATCACCCGCACGGTCGCGGACGCGGCGAGCGCGTTCGAGGTCCTGTCGGGCAAGCCGGTCTCGCTCTCGGCCTCGGCCACCGGCACGCGCGTCGCGGTCATCAACTCGACGACGGCGCCGTACCCGACCGCGATCACCGCGCTGCAGGGTGTGGGCGCGACCACGGCGGTCAAGACGATCGGGACCCCGGCGAACGTCGCGAGCATCATCTCGCGCTCGTTCGAGAAGGACCTCAACGCCTACCTCGGTGGCAAGAGCACGCTGGCCGAGATCGTCGCCTACAACACGGCGAACCCGGTCGAGGGCCTCAAGTACCAGCAGCGTGAGCTGACGGCGGCGCTGTCGCCGGACACTCTCGGCGCTGGACGCCGACACGGCCGCGGGCATCGCCGCCAACGCCGCGGTCATCGACGCGGCCTTGACGGACGCCGACGTGATCATGGTCCCGAGCGGCAACGCGCTGGTGGGCTACGCCGACCGCGCGGGCTACCCGGTCCTGACCGTCCCGGCCGGCTTCGGCACGGGCGGCGCGGGCCGCAACCCGATCGGCGTGACGTTCGTCGCCGCCAAGGATGCGGAGGCGAAGCTGCTCAACGCGGGCTACGCCTTCGAGCAGGCCACGAAGGTCCGTCAGGCGCCGTCGTTCACCAACCCGAGCATGTTCCGCTGCGTCGAGGGCTCGACGTTCTACGCGCCGCACCACTGCCACCCGGGCGACCTGGCGTCCCCGACGGCGGACGGCCCGAACGAGACGGCCACGGCGGGCGACGTGGGCGGCACGGTGCCGGCGACGCTCTCGCTCACGCTGGGCGCCTCGCCGACGTTCGGTGCGTTCACGCCGGGTGTGGCCAAGGAGTACACGGCGACGACGAAGGCGACCGTGATCTCCACCGCCGGTGACGCGACGCTGTCGGTCAGCGACCCGGGCTCGCTCGATGAACGGCGCCTTCAGCCTCCCGCAGCCCCTGCGGGTGGAGTTCTCGAAGGCGACGTGGACCGCGCCGGTCTCCAATGACGTGGTCGACGTGACGTTCAAGCAGGCGATCGGCGCCAATGACGCGCTGCGCACCGGCACCTACTCGAAGACGCTGACGTTCACGCTGTCGACGACGATGCCGTAGCCAGTTGCAGGGGGTCGCGTCTCTGCCGGGTGCCGTTGAGGGGCGGTCCGGGGGAAGCAGAGACGTGACGCGGTCTGGGGCACGCGGGTGACGTGAGGGGAAAGCCACGTCACCCGCCCCGACCGCTCCCGTGTAATCCGATCGGAACCCGCCTATTCTTCGCACATGCCGTTGACGGTGGAAATCTGGTCCGACGTGGTCTGCCCCTGGTGCTACATCGGCAAGCGCCGGTTCGAAGCGGCGCTGGAACGCTTCGAGCATCGGGAGGAGGTCACGGTCATGTGGCGCTCCTTCGAGCTCGATCCCGATGCGTCGCGCGACGTCCACGGCACGGCCGCCGAACGGCTCGCCGGCAAGTTCGGGATGAGCCAGGAGCGTGCGCTGCAGCTGCACGCGGAGATGGAAGAGCGGGCCGCCGGCGAGGGGCTCGAGTACCACATGGATCAGACCAAGGGCGGCAACTCCTTCGACGCGCACCGGATGATCCACCTGGCCGCGACCTACGGGCACCAGGCGGACGCCAAGGAGCGGCTGCTGCGCGCGTACTTCACCGAGGGCGAGTCGCTCGGCGTGTGGGACACGCTCGTGCGGCTGATGGAGGAGGTCGGCGTGGACCCGGTCGAGGCGCGCGAGTCGCTGCGGCTGGACAAGTTCGCCGAGGACGTCCGCGAGGACGAGGCACTCGCCCAGCGGCTCGGCATCCAGGGCGTGCCGTTCTTCGTCTTCGACCGCCGCTACGGGCTCTCCGGCGCGCAGCCGGTGGAGACCATGCTCACCGCGCTCGAGCGCGCGTGGGAAGAGGCGGTTAACCTGCAGGCGTGAGCTACTCCGTGTTGCCGGCGGGCGAGGCCTTCTGGCGCCCGTCGAACCAGATGGGCGTGTTGAACACCGACCTGGCCAAGCAGCTCGGGGCCGAGGGGTTCGGCGCGCGGTTCTGGCGGCTCCGGCCCGGCCAGGCCTCCACGAAGCACCGGCATCGGCTCACGGCCGAGCTCTACGTCGTGCTGGAGGGTGAGGGGCGGATCCGGATCGGCGAGGACTCGTTGGTCCTGCCGCGGTTGTCGGCGGTGTACGTGGAGCCCGACAGCGTCCGGCAGCTCTTCAATGACGGCGAGGCCGACACGCTCTGGCTGGTGATGGGGGCGCCGCAGGAGGCCGCGAACACGCTCGAGATGAGCGAGGAGACGCTGGCGTTCCTGTATCCGGACGGGCCGAAGGCGCTCCCGCCGGAGCTGGCTTCGTGATCGCGGATCGTTTGCACTTCACGGGGGTCGAGGCGGCCGACCGGTTGCTCGTCGAGGACCCGTTCGCGCTGCTGATCGGGTTCGCGCTCGATCAGCGCGTGCCGGTGCCGAAGGCGTTCATGGGGCCGTGGGTGTTGCGGGAGCGGTTGGGTTCGTCTGTCGCCGGCGGCGGTCGCCGAGGCCGATCTGGAGCCGTTGTTCCGGCAGGTGCCCGCGATCCATCGCTTCCCGGCGATGATGGCCAAGCAGGTGCACGCGCTGGCCGTGCACGTGGTGTCCGTGTACGACGGCGACGCCGCGCGCGTGTGGACGACGGCGGCCTCTTCCGACGAGCTGCGCGAGAACATCGACGGGCTCCCGGGCTACGGGAAGATGAAGGTCAAGGCCCTGGGGTCGGTGCTGTTCAAGCGCTTCGACGTGGCGTTGGCGGAGCCGCTGGTCCCGTGGCATCCCACGTTGGGCGACGTCGACTCCGCCGAGGCGCTGGCGAACTACCAGGCGTCCAAGAAGGCCAACAAGGCCTTGTGGGAAGCCTGACGGCTGAGCACCGCGAACGCGTTCTCCCCCGGCTTCTTGCAGTCGCCGTTGGGCTTTGAGCCGAACGCGCAGAAGTGCCGGATGCGCTCGCAGTTGCGGACCCGGTAGTCGTCACGCTGCCAGCGTGTCTGCGCGTAGTCCTTGTTCCCGGGGCCGCAGTCGATCAGCCCGTGGCCGTAGTAGGCGATGATCCGGTCGTTCCCGGCCCCGCCGTACATGTTGTTCTTGCCGTGGCTGGGATAGAGGAAGTCGTTCCCGCCGCCGCCGCGCATGACGTCGGTCTGGTTGGAGGGGTTGTTGATCTCCCAGTCGCCCCACAGCACGTCCTTGCCCTCGAGGCCGTACATCGTGTCGTCGCCGTGGTGGCCGAGCAGCTCGTCGTTGTCCTCGGTGCCCGTGCGCTCGTGATCGCGGCTGTCGAGCACCTGCCACAGGATGCCCGTGATCTTCGGCCAGCCCTTGTGGGAACCACGTTGCCCGTGTCCCCGCCGCCCGGCGTCTGGCGGCCGTTGCCCTCACCGCACTGCTCACCCTGTTTGCGCGGACCGCAGCGGTCCTCTTCGTCCTGGGCCAGCGCGGTGGCCGGCGCGATCAGCAGCATTGCGGTGAGTAGGAGCGCGAGCCTCATTGCGCGACCCTACTCGCTCGCGCGCCAGCAGAGGATCCGAACTGGTCGAAAGTTGATTAGCGGTCCCGGCGGCGGAGTCGTGTAGGCCGGGTAGCGCCGCTGCAACGCGGCGAGCGACGTGGGGTCGAGATCGCGGATCGTGGCCGTGGCCAGCACCTGCACCCAGGCGAGCTTCGTCCAGTCGTCGTCGTAGCGGTCGACCGTGACGGTCGCACGCGGGTCGCTTCGCAGTCGCGCCAGCCGGGCCGGTGTGCGCCGCTTGGGCTTGTCGTCGATGGCGCTGACGAGCGTCTCGCCCACCCGCGCGAACGTGATCGGCTGCACGCGTGGTGCCCCCTGCTCGTCGAGCAGGCCCAGGTGCGCGACGCGCGTCTCGTCGAGCAGCGCTTGCGCCCAGCCGGGCAGGTCGGAGAGTCGGCGCACAGTCGGCACAGTGTCGCGGCTACACCAGGTCGGCGCAGACCCAGTTGTCACGGCCCGCGCCGCCGGCCCACAGGCGCGCCGCGAGGCGGTCCTGCTCGGCCTTGGAGGCCTGGTACGCGTGCGGGGTCGATCCGCCGAGGCCCTTCCAGGTCGCCTGCATGAACTGGTAGTAGCCCGAGGCGCCGGCGTGGTTGGGCGGGAGGTTCTGGCCGCCGGACTCGCACTGGACGATCGGCCACGGGATGGCCCACGGGCCGCCGGAGGTGGAGGGCGCGCGAGCGGCGCGGGCGCGGGCGGCGAGCAGGCGGGAGAGCTCGCGCTCGGCCTTGCGGCGTCCCGAGCGGGTACTGGCGAGCGCGGCGACGCGGGCGGCGTGGGCGCGGGCGATGGTGTCGCGGCGCTCGCGCAGGCCGGCGGTGATGCTCGCGAGCGCGTTGCGGCGGGCCAGCACAGCGGTGCGCTCCCGCGCCTGCCGGGCGGCGAGACGCTCCAACTCGCGCTGCTCGGCGCCGGCCTCGCCGCGGGCGTCGCGGACGAGGTCGAGCACGCGGGTGTCCGCGCGCTCGACGCGCTTGACGAACGTCAGGGTCTCGAGCAGCTGCGGGAAGCCGTCGGCGTGCAGGACGACGGTGACGAAGTCCGGCCGGCCGCCCATGTACCGCTCGCGCAGGAGCCCGGAGAGCTTGTCGCGCACCTCGGAGAGCCGCTCGCGCAGCCGGGTGACGCGGCGCCGGGCCGAGGCTTCGCGCGCCTCGGTGGCGGCGAGGCGCGTCTCGGCCTCGTTGAGGTCCTGCTGGGCGGCGCCGAGCCGGCCCTCGAGGATCACGACCTCGCGCGTGGCCTTGCGTTCCAGCTCGCCCAGCCGGTCGGCCGCACTGGCCAAGGAGCGCTCACGCGACTTGCCGTCGCCGATGCGGTCGCGCAGCGTGCCTTCGTCCTGCGCCACCGCGACCGGGACGAACAGGAACACGGCAAGGACCAGCAACACCACACGGCGCATCAGCGTCCAACCTAGAAGCGCCTCCCCGGCGATCCTGCAATCCCGCTGTCAGGTCCGCCCTCCCGGGCGCGACTCCAAGGGCATGGAACTCAACACGCTGATGGATGTGGACCTCGTGGCGGTGGAGAGCGAAGACGAGGTCACGGTGATGCTCGAGCTCACCGCTCCTGCTCAGGCGAGCGACGCGCCGCGCGCGCCGGCGGCGATCCAGGTCGTGCTGGACCGCAGCGGCTCGATGGCCGGTGAACGGCTGGAAGCGGCGTGCGTCGCGCTGGCCGAGTTGGTGGAGCGGCTGGACCCGGCCGACCGGCTCGGGGTCGTCGCGTTCGACGACGAAGTCGAGGTCGTGATCCCCGCCGGCCCGGTGCTGGACAAGGCGGCGGCGCGCGCGGCCGTGCTGCGGATCGCGCCCCGCGGCAGCACGAACCTGTCCAGCGGCCTGCTGCGCGGGCTTCAGGAGGCGCAGCGCGCGGCGGTGGCCGGCGGCGCGACGCTCCTGCTGCTCAGCGACGGGCACGCGAACATCGGCGTCACGAGCGCCGAGGCGTTGGAGGCCGTCGCGGCGCGTGCGCGCCGGCACGGCGTGACGACGTCGACGGTCGGGATCGGGCTCGGCTACGACGAGACGTTGCTCGCGGCCATTGCCCGCGGCGGCCAGGGCACGCACGCGTTCGCCGAGGACGGCGACGGCGCCGGCACCGTGGTGGCCGGCGAGGTCGCCGGGTTGCTCTCGAAGACGGTGCAGGCCGCGAGCCTCATCATCCGCCCGAAGGCGTCGGTGCAGACGGTCACGATCTGGAACGACCTCCCGTCCCAGCCGGTCGAACGTGGCGTGATGATCGAGCTCGGCGACCTCTGGGCCGGCGAGGCCCGCAAGCTTCTGCTGTCGTTCGCCGTGCCGGCGATGCCGGGGCTCGGCCTGGCGGAGATCGCGGCCTTGGAGCTGCGCTACGTGGCCGTCCCCGAGTTCACCGAGGAGACGGTCACGCTGCCGCTGCACGTCAACGTGGTGCCGGGCGACCAGGCCGCGGGCCGCGTACGCGACGCGAAGGTCCAGAGCGAGCTGCTCTTCCAGCAGGCGCAGGACGCCAAGCGCCGCGCGGCCGACGCGCTCAACCGGGGCGACGCCACCTCCGCCCTGGCCGCCTACGGCGCGGCGGGTGAAGCGCTCGCGGCCGCACCCGCGGCCGGCTCGGCGGAACTGCGCGAGGAGGCGGCGATCATCGCCGAGTTGGCCCGCCGCGTGACCGCGGGCGACACGGTGTGGTCGGCCAAGCGCGCCCGCGCCGAGCACGCCCGCAAGTCGCGCAAGCGCGGCCGCGAGGGGTGAGCCGCGCCGCGCACGACGGCGGGCGGCGACGCCGACGCCGTGGGTAGCCTCCGCGGCGTGGCGACGATCTTCACCATCGGCTACGAACGCCTGTTGCCGCCGGAGCTCGTCGCGGAGCTCGAGGCCGCGGGCGTCAAGCGGGTGATCGACGTGCGGTTCCGGCCGCAGTCGCGCCGGCCCGGCATGTCCAAGACGCGGCTCGGGGAACTGCTGGGCGACCACGGGATCGTCTACGAGCACCGGCGGGAGCTCGGGACGCCCGCCGATATGCGCTGGCTGTTCCACGCGGGGCGGGTGCAGGAGGGGGCGGCGGCGTTCCTCGCGCACATCGAGGCGACCGCGCCGGACGCGCTCGACGGGCTGGCGCAGGAGCTCGAGCACGGGCCGCCGACCGCGCTGCTGTGCCTGGAGGCCGATCCCGCCGGCTGTCATCGGCGCGTGCTCACCGACTCGCTGCACATCCGCCTACCTGACCTTCAAGTGGTGGATCTCTAGAGATCCGCGAAGCGATCTCTTCTCGATCGCGCTTGGCGCCGGCGAAGCCGGCTGCCGCGTTCGATCGACCTGAACCATTGACCGGCTGAACAGGGTTGACCGTCCTGCCCGTGGCCGCCATTCTGATCCCCGGCGTGTGCCCCCGGAACCTCGGTCGGGGGCACACGATCCGCCTTCACGGCTAGCGTCTAGCCCGACATGCGCGGCCCCGCCTTGACCCCCGCCGCCCTGCGGGGACTGCTCGACGCGACGCCCGCCGCGATCGGGTGCTTCGACGCGCAGCTGCGCGCGGTCTACGTGAACACGGCGTTCACGATGACCACCGGCGTGCAGACCGGGCGGATCCTGAACGAGGGCCCGCTCGCGACCGAGGTCCGGTCGATGCTCGTCGGGTCCGGGGCGCCGCGCCGCGTGCGGATCGCCGAGGCGCACCGGATGCCGATCTCCGGCACGCTGTTCGTGCTCGAGGGCACGCTGGTCGGGTTCGTGCTCGACGCGGGCGCGTACGAGGCGCTCGCCGTGCTGGCCGAGGAGCAGTCCGCGCTCCGGCGCGTGGCGACGCTGGTGGCGAGCGACCCCGAGCCCGAAGCGATCTTCCACGTCGTCGCCGAGGAGGCGGGCCGGCTCCTGCACGCGCGCAGCGCGGCGACGATCCGCTACGAGGGCGACTTCGCGCTGACCGTCGGCCGCTGGGTCGACGACAACCTCGGCGGGTTCGAGGTCGGCACCATCGTCCCGATCACCGACAGCGACGGGCTCACCGCGGTGGTCGCGCGCACGGGCGCGCCGGCGCGCATCGAGGACTACCGCGGCCTGCGCGGCATCGCGGCCGAGACGATGGTCGAGCGGGGCTACCGGTCCGCGGTCGGCGCGCCGGTCGTGGTCACGGGCGGGCGGGTCTGGGGCCTCGTCCTGGTCGCCTCGACGGGCGCGCTCGGGGAGGACGCCGAGCACCGGCTCGCGGGCTTCGCGGAGCTGGTGGCGCTGGCGCTCGAATCGGCGGAGGCCCGCGCGGAGATCAAGGCCTCGCGCATCCGCATCCTCGAGGCGGGCGTGACGGAGCGCCGGCGGCTCGAACGCAACCTGCACGACGGCGCGCAACAGCGGCTCGTCGCCATCGCCGTGCAGCTGCGGGTGCTCGAGAAGCGCCTGGGTGAGCCCGACAAGGCGATCGCGCTGCTGCGCGGAGCGGCGACGGAGCTCGAGCAGGCGCTCGCCGAGCTGCGCGAGCTCGCGCGCGGGCTGCATCCCGCGGTGCTGGCCGACCGCGGGCTCGCGGCGGCGCTCGAGACGCTCGCCTCGCGGTCGCCGTTGCCCCTCGAGCTGGAGGGCGTACCCGAGGGCCGGCTGGCCGAGCCGCTGGAGGCCGCCGCGTACTTCGTCGTCGCGGAGAGCCTCACGAACGCCGTCAAGCACGCCGAGGCGAGCGCGGTGCGCGTGCGCATGGCCACCGAGGCCGGTGAGCTGCGCGTGGAGATCTCCGACGATGGCCGCGGCGGCGCCGACCCCGCGAGCGGCGGGACCGGGCTGCGCGGGCTCGCGGATCGGGTCGAGGCGCTCGGCGGCCACCTCACGCTCGAGTCGCCGCCCGGGGCGGGCACGACGGTCCGCGCGGCCCTTCCCCTCGGGCCGGCGTAACACTCGCGGCGCTCCCGGACAGAGGCCTTGGTGTGACCGACTTCGACGCCCTCTACGCCGCGCACCGGGACGACGTGTGGCGCTACTTCCGGCGCCGCGCTCCCGCAGACCACGAGGACCTCGTCACCGAGGTGTTCCTCGTGGCCTGGCGACGCCGCGAGGACGTGCCGCTTCAGCCGCTGCCGTGGCTGTACGGCGTGGCCCGCAAGGTGCTCGCCAACCACCGCCGCGCCGGCGATCGCCGCGACGCGCTGACCGAGCGCGCCGCCGCCCACGCCGCGACGGCCGCGCCCGACCTGGCGGAGGCCGTCGGCCTGCGCGCCGACCTCGCCCGCGCGCTCGCCGCGCTGCCCGACCACGATCGCGAGCTCATCCTGCTCGTCGCGTGGGAAGGACTGACGCTCGCCGAAGCGGCCGCCGCGCTCGGCTGCCGCCGCGGCGCCGCGGCCGTGCGCTTGCACCGCGCGCGCCGCCGCCTGCACACCGCACTGAACGACGAGAGCGGACCCGCCCTCGCGGCCATCACCGCCTTGGAGGAACGATGATCGACGAGCTCGCCCGGGCCGACCCGGCCCGCGACACCGCGCCGACCGCCGCCGAAGCGGCCCGGATGGACCACCAGCTCCACCGCTTGATCGGTGCCGAGCAGCCTGCCCCGCCGCGACGCCGGCGCCGGGCGTGGGTGCTGGCCCCCGTCGCGCTCGCCACGGCCGCGCTCACGCTCGGCGTCGCGCTGCCCGGCGGCAAGACCACCGCGGTCCTCGAGCCGCCACCGGCCAACGCGGCGGCCCTCCTCACCAGCCTGCGCGACAAGGTCGCCGGCGCGCCCGCCGAGCACGGCCGCTACGCGTACCTCAAGCAGATCTCGTACACGTCGCACATGGGCTCCGACTACGTCGCCGTGATCCCGCACGAGTACGAGCAGTGGGTGGCCGACGACGGCACCGGTGTCGTCAAGCAGATCATCCACTGGGACCGGGCCACGTTCCCGACGTCCGAGGACAAGCTGGGCTTCGAGGGGCAGCGGCGGCCGCCGCTCGACGACTCGCCGCAGCGGCAGGAGCACATCGAGGTGCTCGGGATGAGCCTGGCGGAGGTGCGGGCGTTGCCCACCGACCCGGTGGCGCTCAAGGCCAAGCTGGAGAACCGCGACAACGTGGTCGTGACGGCGTACGCGGGCGCGCTGCTCTCGTTCGCGGGCACGCCGCACGACGTGAAGGTCGCGCTGTTCAGCGTGCTCAAGAGCGTGTCCGGAGCGAAGCTGATCCCGAGCGTCACCGACCCGCTCAAGCGCACCGGCGTCGGCGTGCAGTTCGACGACGAGGCCTGGCGCACGCTGTTCCTCTTCGACCCGGAGACCGGCGCGCTGCTGGGCACCAAGTCGATCGGCAAGCAGGAGGTCCCCGGGCGCACGATCGAGGACTGGAACCTGACCGTCGAATCAGGCCGGACGGACACCGCGCCCGCGACCGCGCCCTGACATCAGGGGTTGCGCAAACGCCGCGCGTACGGCATCTTGTGAACCAGCAATGGCAGATCCGCCGGACCCCTCGGGGACATATTTCGGCGGCGAGCTTTCGCTCGTCTTACCACGGCTCTGAAGCCTGGCGGCCGCATTGAGCGGCCCCCGAAAAGATTCGGTGGCAGCCCGAACGAGTGACAGCGTTCGGGCTCCCCGCACGATCATCTGCCTAATCCCGCGGCGAAGCGTGAAATCGAACGCGCGCGCCACATCCGGACGTTCCTCGACGAGGCCGATCTCGGCGTCGAAGTCGGCCCACTGCTCGAGCACCGGGCGGTCCAGCTTCAAGCCGTCGGCGAAGATCGGCAGCACCGCGTCGAGTTGGGCCCGCACCAGCTCGCGGTCGTCGGTCTCGGCCGCCTCCGCGATCACGTCGACGGCTGCTTCCGGCCGGGCCCGTGCCGTCTCCAGCCCACGCGCGATCGCGTCCAGCGCGGCCTCGATCCGCACCCGCTCCGCCTCCAGCGTCTCCCGCGAGGTGAAGAACACGACCTCCGGGTACGGCGGCGCGCCGTAGTCCTCGACGCGGAACTCGTTCGCCTCCAGGCCGCGCTGCTGCAACGCCACGCCCTCGGCGTTCCAGAACACCGGCACCGCGTCCACGCGCTTGGTGAGCAGCCGCGACACGGCGTTGAAGCCGATCGTCACCGGCTTGATCTTCGACACGTCTCCGCCGTCGTGCTCGACGATCGCCTTCAGGAACGCGGGGTCCGACGGCAGCCCGGAGACGCCGACCGTGCGCCCCTCCAGGTCCCGCGGGCGCGCCACGTCCGGTTGCGCGACCAGCGCCGCCAGCGGCTTGCCGACCAACGCGCCGACCGCGACCACGTCGCTGCCCGCCGCCCGCGCGATCGCGAGGTCGTGGATGTCCAGCACGCCGAGCTCGACCTTCCCGCTCGTGACGAGCTTGAGCCCGTCCGGCCCGGAGCCGGGCGTCTGGATCCGCACGGCGTCGCCGGCCAGGTAGATCGGCGCGTGCACGGGGTTGGGGACGAAGTCCAGCGCGACCGTGACCGGCCGCTGCGGCGAGCGGGACGCCGGCTCCTCAGCGCCGCCGCACCCGGCGACCGCAAGGAGCGTCAGAAGCACGACAAGACGACGCATGCGGTCCAAGACCGTAGCCTGTCCGGTTGTGCTCGCCGACGAGGTCCGCCGCCACTGCGCCCAGATCGCCGCGACGGCGCGCCACGTCCGGATCGACCTCGACGCGCCGATCGAGCTGGACGGCATCGCCGGCCTGGACCCCGAGCTGCACTTCCTCGAAGGCTCGCCGGACGACGTCGCCCGCTACGTCCTGATCCTCGACACGATCAACTTCGGCTCCGGCTACTTCCACGAACTCGACACCACCACCGACGCGATCACCGAGCGCCTGACCGCCCACGCGCGCGCCGACGGTCCCTGGACCGCGGCGGACCTGCACGCGCTCGACGCGAACGCCGTCGCGGCCACGCTTGACCTGGAGCCGAGCCACCGCCTCACGCACCTGTACGCCGAGGCGCTCAACCAGCTCGGCGCCTGGCTCCCGGACCACGAACCGCTCCCCGAGACCGCCGACGCGCTCGCCCGCAGCCTCACGCAGATGCCGTTCTTCGCCGACCACGGCTTCTACAAGCGCGCGCAGATCGCCGCCAACGACCTGCAGCTGGCGCAGGTCGTGGACTTCCCGGACGTCGACCGGCTCACGATCTTCGCCGACAACCTCGTCCCGCACGTCCTGCGCCTGGACGGCGTCCTGATCTACGACGACGCGCTCGCCCACGCCGTCGACACGCAGCGCGAGCTTCCGGCCGGTGAAGCGTTCGAGCGCGAGGTCCGCGCCACCGCCGTCCACGCCTGCGAGCGGCTCGCACACCGAGCGAACGTCCCGCCGCGCACCCTCGACAACTGGCTCTGGAACCGCGGCCGGCACCCGCCCTACAGCGAGCAGCCGGCGCACATCACGAAGACGGTGTTCTACTGATGCACGAGTTCGAAGGCATCGTCGGCGACCTCGAGTACCCGATGTTCATCGTCACCGCGCCCGGTCCGTTCGGCTGCCTCGTGGGCTTCACCACCCAGGCCAGCATCGACCCGCCGCGCTTCATCGCGTGCCTCTCGCACAAGAACCGCACGTTCCGCGAGGGCAAGGACGCGCCCGCGCTCGGCGTCCACGCCGTCCCCGCCGAAGCCGAGGACCTCGCGCAGCTCTTCGGCGGCGAGACCGGCGACCGCACGGACAAGTTCGCGCGCACGCCGTGGCGTGAAGGGCCGCTCGGCGTCCCGATCCTCGACCGGTGTGAGAACTGGTTCGTCGGCCGCGTGCTCGAGCGCGTCGACGCGGGTGATCACGACGCGTTCCTGCTCGAGCCGATCGACGCCTCCTCGGGCGACGGCGAGGAGTTCACGTTCCACCGCGCCAAGCGGATCGATCCCGGTCACGAGGCCTGAACCGCATCTCACGGTCGGACGTCTGACCGCATTCACGCTGAGCAAAACGAGGCGTGCGTAGGTTTCCGGGGGCAGATGCGCCACACGGGGGAACTGTGGAGGCGCGCCCGCCTGGGTGACAGTCATGCGCGGAGCCGCCTGATCGAGCAGCACATGCCGCTCGCGCGATCACTCGCGGTGCAGTACCGCCACGCGCGGGAACCGCTGGAGGATCTGTGCCAGGTGGCGAACGTCGGCCTCGTCAAGGCCGTCGACCGCTACGACCCCGCGCGCGGCATCGCGTTCACGTCGTTCGCCGTCCCGACCATCCTCGGCGAGCTCAAGCGCCACTTCCGCGACCGCACGTGGACGATCCACGTCTCACGCGGCACGCAGGAGGCGATCGCGCGCGTGGAGAAGGCCAGCGAGGGCATGCGCCAGCAGCTCGGGCGCTACCCGAGCGTCAATGAGGTCGCGCACGCCACGGGGATGAGCGTGGAGGAGGTGACCGAGGCCCGCCTGGCCGCCGGCGCTTCGCGGCTCGCCAGCCTGGACGCGCCGATCACCGCCCGCGACGACGCCGGCGACATGGGCCTCGCGGACACGCTGGGCCGTGACGACGACGGGCTCGACCGGGTGGAGAATGCGCTGTGGCTCGAGCAGCTCAGCGGCACGCTCACGGAGCGCCAGCGCGAGGTGCTGCGCCTGCGGTTCGTCGAGGACCTGGTCCAGCGCGAGATCGCCGAGCGCGTCGGCCTCTCGCAGATGCACGTGTCGCGGATCCTCCGCGACACGCTCGCGCAGCTAGCCGACGCGGCGTAGCCCGAGCAGCGCGATGTCGTCGTCGCGCGCGGCGGGCAGGGAGATCAGGAGCTGGTCGGCGATCGCGCCGAGCGGACCCTCGGCGCGCCCCGCGGCGTCCGCGAGCATCCCCAGGCCGGTGTCGATCGGCCGCTTGCGGCCCTCCACCAGCCCGTCGGTGTACAGCCACAGCGTCTGCCCGACCGCGAGCGAGAACGTGCTCGAGTCGCAGTCGGTGACGCCGCCGAAGCCCAGCGGCGGGCAGCGCGGCATGTCCAGGAAGCCGACACCGGCGATCAGCGGTGGTAGATGGCCGGCGGTCGCGACCTCGCCGCGGCCCGTGGCGAGGTCGAGCACGACGTAGACGACGGTGACGAACGCGACCTCGCCGCCGGTCTGGTCCACGAGCGCGTGCAGGTCGTCGATCACCCCGGCCGCGGACGCGCCCTTGAGCGCGTAGGCGCGCAGCGCGTTGCGGATCTGGCCCATCGTCGCGGCCGCCTCCAGCCCGCGCCCGCCGACGTCGCCGATCACGATCCCGACCCGCCCGTCCGGGAGCGGGAACGCGTCGTACCAGTCGCCGCCGGCGTGGTCGCGCGCGTCGCTGGGGACGTAGCGCACCGTGAGCTCGTAGCCGGGCAGCTCGGGGAGACGACCGGGCAGCAGCGCACGCTGGAGCAGCTCCGCGGTGCGATGTTCGCGCGAGAACAGCCGCGCGTGGTCGAGCGCCAGCCCGGCACGGCGGCCGAGCTCCTCGGCCAGCTCCAGGTCGCGGGCCTCGTAGCGGCGCCCGGACTCCGCCCACACGAACGTGATCGCGCCGACCGTCCGCTCCCGCACGGTCATCGGGACGGTCATCACCGAGTGCATCTGCAGCTCGCGCACGAGCCGGATCTGCTCCTCGTCGAGCGCCGCCGCCTCCAGCAGCGCCTGGTCGATCTCGGGGTACAGCTCGGAGCGGCCGGAGCGGATCACGGCGGGCGCGCCGGTCGGCGAATCGGGGTCGGGCGGGTAGCGCTGCTGGAGCTCACGCGCCCAGCGCGCCTTGTCCGGGTCGGCGTGGGCGACGGCGACCTGCTCGAACGCGCCGGTCGTGGTGTCGGTCGCGAGCTGCACCGCGCACCAGTCGGCCAGGCGCGGGACGGCGAGCTCGGCGACCTCCTCCAGCGTGCGCACCGGGTCCATCGACGCCGCGAGCCGCTGCGAAGCGGTGTCGAGGAACGCGCGCGCCTCCTCGCGGTAGCGGCGCTCGGTGACGTCGGAGAGCAGGCCGATGATGCGCGCCGCGCGGCCCTCCTCGTCGGCGAGCACCTGGGCGCGCGTGTGCAGCCAGCGCTCACCCCGGTCCGGGAGGGCGACGCGCAGGTCGAACTCGTACCCCGTCACGTCCCGCAGGGCGGTCTGGATGATGCCCGCGATCCGCTCGCGGTCCTCGGGGTGGACGATCCGGTCGAGGAAGTCGGCGACGCCGTGGGGCTGGGTGCCGCGCGGGAGGTCGTAGAGCGGGCCCATGTTGTCGGACCACTCGACGGTGTCGGTGGCGACGTCCCATTCCCAGAACCCGGTCTCGGTCCCCTCGAGGGCGAGCCGCAGTCTCTCCTCCAGACCCCGAAGCACGGGGCCACTCTATGGCTACGGCACGATCAAATGTGAATCGCCGAACTCGTGCCGGCGATATCCGGCCGAGGCGGCGTACGCGCGGCGGATCGCGTCGCCGCCGATCGCCTCGAGCATCAGCAGATGCGACGCGTCCGGGTCGTGCCAGCCGGTGATGAGCCCGTCGACGACGCGGATGCGGCGCTCGGGCGTGATCATCAGGTTCGTCCAGCCGCTGCCGGCGTGGACGACGCCCGCCTCGTCGGCCACGGTCTCGAGCGCGCGCACGACGGTGGTGCCGATGGCGATCACGCGGCCCGTCCGCTCGTTGATGCGGCGCGCGGTGTGCGCGGAGACCTCGTAGTGCTCGGGGTACGGGCGCTCGCCGCGCTCCTGCGAGGAGACGCCGGTGTGGAGCGTGATGCGCTGGACGCTGACGCCGCGGTCGCGCAGCGCCTGCAGCGTGGCCTTCGTGAACGGGCGCGCGGCGCTCGGCATCTCGGCGCTGCCCGGTTCGGTGGCGAAGATCGTCTGGTAGTCGCTGAGCGGGCGCGGCGCGGTGTCGTGGGCGTACCGGATCGGTGCGCCGTGGCGGTACAGGTAGGCGAGCAGCGGCTCCGGGAGCTCGAGCTGCGCGATCCAGAGCCGGCCGGGGCTGAGATACGGCGCGAGCAGCGTGGCGCGACCGCCCGCGGGCAGCGTGAGCGTCTCCGCGTGCGCCTTCACGCGGCGACCGTGGCGGCGCACCTCGACGACGTAGCCGTCCTGGTGGGGCGTGGAGAGGTGGAGATCGACGGCGGTGCCGTCTGCCCTGCGCGCGGGCAACGCCGCCGGAATCGTCGCCGACGCATTGGCGATCAGCAGGTCGCCCGCGCGCAAGTGGGTGGGGAGGGAATCGAAGTCGGTGTGGATGAGGCGGTCGCCGTCGCGACACCATGAGCCGCGACGGCCGCGAGAACGAGCCGCCAGGCGAGTTCTCGACAGCGCATGCGAGCCCGAAGGGCGAGTCATGCGCCGCGCTCACGCCGCTACCAGCTCCGCCGCGCGGTAGCGGCCGGAGCGCAGGTCGCCCTCGACCAGCGCGAGGATGCCGGGCACGCTCGCCTCGGGCGGCGGGCGGTCGGAGATGTCCTCGCCCGGGAACGCCTCCTGGTGCATGCGCGTGTTCATGTCGCCGGGGTCGACGGAGTAGATGCGCAGGTCGTGGTGCTCGACCGCCAGCACGGCGGTGAGGTGGTCGAGCGCGGCCTTGGCCGAGCCGTAGCCGCCCCAGCCCTCGTACGGCTCCTCGGCCGCATCGGAGCTGAGGTTGATGATGCGCGGGCGGTGCGGGAGCGCGAGCTGGATGAGCGCGAGCGGCGCGAGCACGTTGACGGCGAAGACCTGCTCGAGCGTGTCGAGCGGGTAGTGCGCGAGCGGCGGCTGCGGGCTCGGCCCGAGGATCGACGCGTTGTTGATCAGCAGCTGCAGGTCGTCGCCCGCGGCGGCGATCAGGGCCGCGCGGTGCTCGGGGTCGGTGACGTCGCCGGGGATGGCGACGGCGTCGAGTTCGGTGGCGACTTCCTCGAGCGGGCCGGAGACGCGGGCATCGATGACGAGCCGCCACCCGCGCTCGGCGAGGGCGCGGGCCAAGGCGAGTCCGAGGCCGCGGGAGGCGCCGGTGACGATGGCGGTGGGCATGCCTCCGAAGCTACGGCCGGCCCCGCCCGCTCACCATCGGGAATTGGGCCTAGGACCGCGAACCTAAAGGGTGCCAGGCACCCTTTAGGTTTCGGCGACCAGCCCGTGGCGGACGGCGAACAGCGCGGCCTGCGTGCGGTCGGTGAGGTCCAGCTTGCCGAGGATGTGGGAGACGTGGGTCTTGACCGTCTTCTCGGCCACGCCCAGCTCCAGCGCGATCACCTTGTTCGAGCGGCCCTTGGCGATCAGGACGAGCACGTCGCGCTCGCGGGGCGTGAGGTCGTCGACCTGGGCGGGCGCGCCGCCGCCGGCGGCGATCTCCTCCACCACGCGCGTGGCGATGGTGGGCGACAGCGGCGCCGTGCCGGTGTGCGCGGCGCGGATCGCCTTCACCAGCTCCGCGGGCTCGACGTCTTTGAGCAGGTAGCCGGCGGCGCCCGCGCGCAGGGCCGCGAACAGCTTGTCGTCGTCGCCGAACGACGTGAGGACGATCACGCGGGCGCGGGTGTCGCGCAGCTGCTTCAGCGCGCCCACCCCGTCGAGGCGCGGCATCACGAGGTCGAGCAGGATCACGTCCGGGTCGGTGCGCCGCGCGGCGTCCACGGCGATCTCGCCGTCACCGGCCTCGGCCACGACCTCGATGTCCTCCTGCAGGTCCAGGAACGTGCGCAGCCCTTGGCGCACGACGGCGTGGTCGTCGGCGAGCAGGACGCGGATCACGGGGCGAGCTCCAATCGGACGGTGGTGCCGAGGCCGCGTTCACTGCGCACGGTGAGCGACCCGCCGACCTCGGTCGCGCGCTCCTCCATGCTCGTCAGCCCGAGCCGCTGGCCGCGCACCTCCGGTCCGGCGGGGTCGAAGCCGACGCCGTCGTCGGTGACGGTCAGCGTGTTGCCGTTCAGGCGCACCTCGATCCGCGTGGCGTCGGCGTGACGCAGCGCGTTGCCGAGCGCCTCCTGGGCGATCCGCAGCACCTGCGTCGCGCACTCGGGGCTCAGGCGCGGCACCTCGCACACCTTCAGGTCGATGTCCTGGCCCGTCACGCGCCGCAGCACCTCGACGTGCTTGCGCAGCACGGTCGCGAGGCCTTCGGCTTCGAGGGAGGCGGGGCGCAGCTCGAAGACCACGGCGCGCAGCTCCTCCATCGCTTCGCGGGCCAGGTCGCTCACGCGCTTGAGCTCGACGCCCGCGGCGCACGCGTCGCGGTCGAGCAGCGTGAGCGCGGACTCCGCGGCGAGCTTGACGCCGAACAGGCGCTGCGTGACGTTGTCGTGCAGGTCACGCGCGAGCCGGTTGCGCTCGGAGACGATGCTCAGCTCCCGCGAGCGCTCGTGCAGGCGGGCGTTCTCGATCGCGATCGCGGCGTGCGCGGCCAGCAGCTCGATCAGGCGCTGGTCCTCCTCGGTGAAGCGCGGCCCGCCCTCTTTGACCGTGAGGTAGATCGCGCCGATGATCTCGCCGCGGGCGACGATCGGCACGCCCAGGAAGGAGCGCATCATCGGGTGCGCGCGCGGCCACCAACCACGGAAGCGCGGGTCGGCCGTGATGTCCTCGGTGAGCTGCGGCTCGGGCGACTGCAGCATCGCGCCGAGCATCCCGTGCGTGCGCGGGAGCGGGCCCATGGCCTCGATCAGCTCGTCGCTCATCCCGGACGTGATGAAGCTGGCGAACGCGCCCTCGCCGTCGGGGATGCCGAGCGCCGCGTAGCGCGCGCCGCCGAGCTCACGCGCGGAGTCCACGATCCGTTGCAGCACGGATTCGACCTCGTGGTCGGCGGCGATCGCGAGCACGACATCGCTCAGCGTGCGGAAGGTGGTGCTCTCCATGCGCGCGTCCAACGTTACGCGCCGGAGCGCCGGGTTCAATCCGGCGCTGGTCCTAGGACCTTGCCGGGATTGAAGAGCCCGTCGGGATCGAGCGCGGTCTTGATCGCCCGCATCATCGCGAGCGCCTGCGGGCCGTGCTCGAGCTCCAGGAACGCCGCCTTGCCGTAACCGACGCCGTGCTCGCCCGTGCACGTGCCGTCGTAGGCGATCGCGCGGCGCACGAGCCGGTCGTTGAGGTCCTTGGCCCGCTGCAGCTCGTCCGCGTCGTCGGGGTCGACGAGGATCGCGAGGTGGAAGTTGCCGTCGCCGACGTGCCCGACGATCGGCGCCGTCAGGCCCGACTCGTCCAGGTCCTGCTTGGTCTCCTTGATGATCGCGGCGAGGTTGGAGATGGGCACGCAGGCGTCGGTGGTGAAGCCCTGGGCGCCCGGGCGCAGCGCCCGGGCCGACTCGTAGGCGCCGTGACGGGCGTGCCACAGCGCGCGGCGCTCGGTCTCGTCGGCGGCCCAGGCGAAGCCCAGCGCGCCGTGGCCGTTGGCGATCGCCTCCACGTCCTTGGCCTGCGCCTCGGTCTCGGCGGGCGTGCCGTGGAACTCGAGCATGACCGTGTTCGCCACTTCGAGTTGCAGGTCGAAGTGGCGGTTGACGGCGTCGATCTGCGCGTCGTCGAGCAGCTCGATCCGCGCGACCGGGATGGCGTGCGCGAGCACTTCGATCACGGCGTCGACGGCGCTGTCGAGGGTGGGGAACGCGCACGCCGCGGAGGTCATCGACTCCGGCGTGGGCTGGACGCGCAGCGTGATCTCGGTGATCAGCCCGAGCGTGCCCTCGCTGCCGATGAACAGGCGCGTGAGGTCGTAGCCGGCGGAGGACTTGCGGGCGCGCGACTTGGTCTTGACGATCTCGCCGTCGGCGGTGACGACCGTGAGGTTGATGACGTTCTCGCGCATCGTGCCGTAGCGGACGCTCGTGGTGCCGCTCGCGCCGGTGGCGACCATGCCGCCGAGGCTCGCGTCCGCGCCGGGGTCGACGGAGAAGAACACGCCTTCCGGCCTGAGCCGGTCGTCGAGTTGGCGGCGCGTGACGCCGGCCTGCACGGTGACGTCCATGTCCTCGACCGACAGGCGCAGGATCTGGTCCATCTGGGCGGTGTCGATCGACACGCCGCCCTGCAGCGCGGCGACGTGGCCCTCGAGGCTCGTGCCGGCGCCGAACGGGACGATCGGCGTGCCGTGCTGCTTGCACAGGCGGACCACCGCCGCGCACTCCTCGGTGCTGCGCGGGTAGACGACGATGTCCGGCGCCGCGGGCGGATGCCAGCCCTCGTCGGTGCCGTGGCGGCGGCGCTCGTCATC
The DNA here is from genome assembly GCA_963724195.1 of uncultured Solirubrobacteraceae bacterium. GTDB lineage: Bacteria > Actinomycetota > Thermoleophilia > Solirubrobacterales > Solirubrobacteraceae > Solirubrobacter. The sequence goes on from CAVRTQ010000008.1 coordinate 101,106, forward strand.
GCCCGTGCTCACGCGCTCGGGGTCGAGCGCGGCGATCAGATCCTCCTCCAAGCCCATCCGCGTCACCATACGAGGTGCATGGCCAAGCGCTCCGCCGGGATCCTGCTGTTTCGCCACGACCCGCTCGCAGTGCTGCTCGTGCATCCGGGCGGCCCGTTCTGGGCCAAGAAGGACCTCGGTGCGTGGTCGATCCCGAAGGGCGAGCACGAGGAGGGCGAGGACGCGATGGCGTGCGCGATCCGCGAGTTCGGCGAGGAGACCGGGTCAGAGCCGAACCCGGGCGAGCTGATCGACCTCGGCACGATCAAGCAGAAGGCGGGCAAGGTCGTGCAGGCCTGGGCGCTCGAGGGCGATCTGGACGCGAGCGCGGTCACATCGAACACGTTTTCGATGCAATGGCCGCCGCGCAGTGGTCGGTTCCAGGACTTCCCCGAGGTGGACCGCGCGGAGTGGTTTTCCCTGGACGCGGCGGCCGAGCGCATCAACCCCGCACAGGCCGCGTTTCTCGACCGGCTGCGTAATCGGTTCGGTTGATGACTTGAGGCAGAAGGTGTAAAGCCGTCAGGGGCGGGCATACCCTTCGCATGAGCATGGTTGTGGAGGCCACCCTGCTCGACGTAGACCTGCCGGCGGAGCCCCGGAGCGCGTCAAGAGCGCGCCGAGCGGTGCTGGACGCACTCAGCGGGATCGCCGTCGACAAGGATGCGGTCGGAATTGTGGTGTCGGAGGCGGTCACCAACGCCGTCGTCCACGCGTATCGCGACCAGGCGAGCGTCGGGCGCGTACACGTCTCGGCGAGCCTGGATGAGCAGGGCGTCGAGGTCGCGGTGGACGACGACGGTCTGGGCATGCGCCCGCGGACCGACAGCCCCGGCGTGGGCCTCGGCCTGCCGCTGATGGGCGATCTCGCCGACCGCGTGGACATCTCCAGCCGCGCTCCGGGCACCCGGATCGCCGCCTTCTTCACGCTGATGGGCCCCGCGGGCCCGCACGGCCGCCCGCTGGCGCGCCACGTCTCGGGACGCGCCGAGCGGCAAGTCGCGCACCTCGTCTAGCCCAAGCGCCGGAACCCCAGCCGGCAGCGCGGCCAACGCGGCGCGCAGATCCTCCTCCGAGAACTCGGGGTCCTCGAGCGTCCCGCCGAGATAGGCGTCGTAGGCGGCGAGGTCGAAGTGCCCGTGCCCGCTGAGCCCGAACAGGATGGTGCGTTGCTCGCCCGCCTCCTTGGCGGCCAGCGCCTCCACGATCGCCCCGCGGATCGCGTGCGCCGACTCGGGCGCGGGGATGATGCCCTCGGTGCGTGAGAACTGCACCGCGGCCTCGAAGGTCTCGTTCTGGCGGTAGGCCCGCGCCTCGACGACACCCGCCTTCACGAGCCCGCTGATCATCGGCGCGGCGCCGTGGTAGCGCAGGCCTCCGGCGTGCAGCGGCGGCGGGACGAAGTCGTGCCCGAGCGTGTGCATCGGCATCAGCGGGGTCAGACCGACCGTGTCACCGAAGTCGTACGCGTAGACGCCGCGCGTGAGCGTCGGGCACGCGGCCGGCTCAGCGGCGACGTAGCGGATCTTGTTCTCGCCACGGAGCGTCCCGCGGATGAACGGGAACACCAGCCCGGCGAAGTTGGAGCCACCTCCGACGCAGCCGACGATCACGTCCGGGTAGGCGTCCGCGAGCTCGAGCTGCTTCATCGCCTCCTGCCCGATCACGGTCTGGTGCAGGAGCACGTGGTTGAGCACGGAGCCGAGCGCGTAGTTGGTGTCCTCGCGCTGCGCCGCCACTTCCACGGCCTCGGAGATCGCGATCCCGAGCGAGCCCGTCGGGTGGCCGGCCTGCGCGCGGCCGGACTCGGTGCGATCCGACGGCGAGCGGTGCACGGTCGCGCCCCAGGTCTGCATCATCGAGCGCCGGTAGGGCTTCTGGTCGTAGCTGGAACCGACCATGTAGACCTCGCACTCGAGCCCGAAGAGCGAGCACGCGAACGCCAGCGAAGAACCCCACTGGCCCGCGCCGGTCTCGGTGACGAGGTGCGTGATCCCGGCCTGCGCGTTCTCGTAGGCCTGCGGCACGGCCGAGTTCGGCTTGTGCGAGCCGGCGGGCGAGACGCCCTCGTACTTGTAGAAGAGCTTCGCGGGCGTGCCGAGGGCCTGCTCGAGGCGATGCGCGCGGAACAGCGGCGTCGGGCGCCACAACCGGTACGCGTCACGCACGGCGTCGGGGATCGCGATCTCCGGCTCGCCGCTCACCTCCTGCCCGATCAGGGCCATCGGGAACAGCGGCGCCAGGTCCTCCGGGCCGGCGGGCTGGCCGGTACCGGGGTGCAGCGGCGGCAGTGGCTCACCCGGGGAGGTCGGGGAGCAGGTTGACCCAGTGGGTCGGGATGGCGTCTTCGCCCAACACGAATTTCGTGTTCATACGCCGACACTAAAGGAGGGGTGGGCCGCCGCGTTGGTCAGACGCGACGGCCCTGATGCTTCAACGGCGGCGAGGGTCGGAGGGGGACATCCCCGGTGCCGGAGCTTGGAGGAACTGGGAGCAATCCTGCCGGTGGAACCTTGGCGCCACCTTGCCCGGACCTTGAGAACTCATAAGTTCCGAGGTCGCACGCGCCTTTAAAGGGAACGAGCCGCCGCGCTGGTCAGGCGCGACGGCTCAAAGTTGCGGGCCGGCCGGCGAACGTCGGAGGGGGGAAAGGGCGCCCTGGGGCCGGTGCGAGGAGAGATAGCGGCCCGTCCTTGGGCCTTGCGATGAGTCCTTAGGGAACAAAAAGCATCATTTCATCCCCCGGATGGGGGAGGGCTACGGCTTCCATGCCAGCGATGGTGTGGACAGCCGCACCCCCCGCACCTCTACGGTTACGCGAGTGAGCATCACGGAGGATGCGCCGGGCCAGGCGCCGCAGTCAGGTAGCACCTCTGGGCCCGCTCCCGTGGCCTGGTGGTGGCTGGTCGCCGCCTCCGCGCTGGTGCTGGTGATCGTGGCCGCGGTCCTGGTGATCTGGTCGATCCGCTCCCACGAGCAGCGCACCACGCCGTACCGCATCCTCGGCGACGTCACCGGCCTGCGTCTGGACGTGGGCGACGCCGACGTGGAGATCGACGGCGGCGCCACCGCGATCGAGATGACCCGCATCGAGGAGTTCTCCTTCGGGCGCCCGTCCACGGGTGAGCCCCGCGTGGAGAACGGCACCGTGAGCGTCGTCTCGCGCTGCCCGGAGCAGGTGATCGGCTCCTGCCACGTGCGCTACCGGCTGACCGTGCCCGACAACGTGCCGATCGTGATCGAGACCTCCAGCGGCACCGTGGACCTCGCGGGCGTGCGCGCCTCGGTGCAGATCTCCACGGGATCGGGCGGGATCCGCGCCACCGGCTTCTGCGGCTTCGCGCTGCGCGCCGTCTCCGACAGCGGCAACGTCTCGACCACGTCGGAGTGCTCGGCCGACCGGCTGGAATTGCGCTCACGCACGGGGGACGTCCGCGCCGTCGTCCCCGCCGCGCGGTACACGATCGACGCGCAGAGCGACACCGGCGAGGTCCGCACGCGCGGGCTGGTGCCCAGCGAGGACGCGCCGTTCCAGATCCAGGCCCTGTCCACCAGCGGTGACGTCACCCTCGCGGCGGCCCCGTAGTGACCGCCGCAGATCGACCTCTCGCCCCACCTGCGCGCCGCCCGGCGGACGCTGCTGTACCTGGTCGTCGGCCTCGGCCAGGGGCTCACGTACCTGCTCGTGATCGGCGGCGGGCTCGCGCTCGGCGTCCTGCTCGCGCCGCTGTGGATCGGGCTGCCGCTGCTCGCCGGCACGGCGCGGCTCACGTGGCGGCTCGCCGAGGGCGAGCGCCGCCAGGCGAACCGGCTGCTCGCTTCGCACATCCCGCCCGTGCCGCCGCCCCCGCCCGGGCGTGGCGTGCGCGAGCAACTCGGCAACCGCACGTACTGGCGGATCGCGGCGATGCTCCTGCTCAAGCTCCCGACGGTGCTGCTCGGGCTGACGGTCGGACTGGCGCCGGTGCTGCTGGCGATCGTGCTCGTCGGGCTCGGCGTGAGCGGGCTCGCGGGCGACGACACGCGGCTCGTCGGGCCGTGGGAGCTCGGGCCGTCCGTCGGCATCGCGCTGTGCCTGCTGGCGTTGCCGGCGACGATCGTGTCGATCGCGCTGCTCGAGGCGATCGGGAACGCGATGTGCGCCGTCGCCCGGCGGCTGCTCGCCACGCGCGCCGTCGAGAGCGGGCCCGTGCGCGAGATGCTGGCCGAGCGGCTCGGGGATCGCTCCCTGAACATCGCCTACTGGCTGCCCGAGCGCGAGATCTTCGTCGACGACGCCGGGCGCAAGGTCGAGCTGCCCCACCCCGGCTCGGGGCGCACCTGGACCGCGGTGGAGCACGAGGGCGTGCGCGTGGCGGCGATCGTCCACGACGCGGAGCTCGACGCGACGCCCGAGCTCGTCACCGCGGCCGCCTCCGCCGCCGCGCTCGCGATCGACAACGAGCGGCTCAAGGCCGAGCTGCGCGCACGGGTGGAGGAGCTGCGGGTGTCGCGGCTGCGGATCGTCGAGGCGGCCGACGACGCGCGACGGCGGATCGAGCGCGACCTGCACGACGGCGCGCAGCAGCAGCTGGTGTCGCTCGCGTTGGACCTGCGGATGCTCAAGGCGCGCCTCGGTGACAGTGGCTTGTCCGGCACCGTCGACGAGATCGGCGAGAAGCTGGCGGTCGCGCTGGCCGAGCTGCGGGAGTTCGCGCGCGGCATCCATCCCGCGTTCCTGTCCGAGCGCGGCGTCCAGGCCGCGGTCGAAGCGCTCGTGGCGCGGGCGCCGCTGGACATCGAGGCCAGCATCGAGCTCCCCGAGCGCCTGCCGGCGCCGGTCGAGGCCGCCGCGTACTTCGTCGTCGCCGAAGGCCTGACGAACGTCATCCGCTACGCCGACACGCGCAACGCGACCGTGCGCGTGTTCGAGACGGATGGCGAGGTCGTCGTGGTCGTCAGCGACGACGGCAAGGGCGGCGCGACCGTCGCGGGCGGCACCGGGCTGCGCGGGCTGATCGACCGCCTGCAGGTGCTCGACGGCCGGCTCACCGTCGTCTCGCCGGTCGGCGAGGGGACGCGGCTGGAAGCGCACATCCCGATCGAGGCGGGTTCGCTGGTGGCCGAAGCGTCCGAGATCCGCGCGTGGCCCGTGCACCCGCTGCCCCCGATCGAGCCCCAGCCATGAAGCGCCTCCTGCTCGTCTGCCTCCTGCTCGTGCTGGCCGGCTGCGGCCAGGAGACGACCCTGCCCGCGCGCGAGATCGTCGTGCAGAGCGAGGACACGGCCCCCCGCGAACCCGACCGCCAGTCCCGCGGCCTGCGCCTGGCGAGCTCGCGGATCGTGTTCGTCACCCACGGCCAGGCGTCCGACCAGTTCTGGACGGTGGTCCGGCGCGGCTCCCGCGAGGCCGGGCGCCAGACCGGCGCGGCCGTGTCCTACCGGGCGCCCGACTCGTTCTCGATCGCGCGCATGCGCCAGCTCATCGACGAGGCGGTCGCCGACCGCCCGGACGGGCTGGTGGTCTCCGTGCCCGACGCGGACGCGCTCGGGCCGTCGATCAAGCGCGCCGTCGAGGCCGGAATCCCGACGATCACGATCAACAGCGGCGCCGACGCCTACCGGTCACTCGGCGTGCTCGCCCACATCGGGCAGCCCGAGTACAAGGCCGGTGTCGAGGCGGGCGAGCGGCTGGGCCAGGCCGGGGTCAAGCGCGCGCTGTGCGTGAACCAGGAGGCGGGCAACACCGGGCTCGACGAGCGGTGCCGGGGGCTGGAGACCGGGCTGCGCCGCTCCGGCGGGACCATTCGCATGGTCTCCGTGCCGCTGCAGAATCCCACGCTGGCGCAGCGGCGCCTGTCCGAGGCGATCACGGAAGACGCGGTGGACGGGATCGTCACGCTCGGCCCGGGCGCCGCGGAGCCCGCGATCCGGGCCGTGAGCGCCGCCGGTGCACGCTCGCGCATCACGCTCGCGACGTTCGACCTCAGCCAAGAGGTGCTCGAAGCGGTTCGCGACGGCGAGATCCTGTTCGCGGTCGACCAGCAGCCGTACCTGCAGGGCTACCTGCCCGTGATCCTGCTGTCCGAGCAGGCCCGGCACCAGATCTTCCCGGGCAAGGGGTCGCTGATCCCGACCGGCCCGCAGTTCGTCACCAAGGAGAACGCGGAAGACGTGATCCGGCTCAGCGCCGAGGGGATCCGCTGATCGGCGCGAAGGTCGCGCGGGCGAGCCGGGCCAGGTCCTGCGGGTCGAGCTCGATCTCGAGGCCCCGGCGGCCGCCGCTGACGTGGATCGTGGCGTGCTCGGTGGCGGATGCGTCGATGACGGTGGGGAGGGCCTTGCGCTGGCCGAGCGGGGAGATGCCGCCCGCGACGTAGCCGGTCGTGCGCTCGGCCTGCTTGACGTCGGCCATCTGCGCCTTCTTGGACTGGCGCGCGGCGGCCAGCGCTTTGAGGTCCAGTTGGCGCTCGACGGGCACGATCGCCACCGTGAGTTGCCCGTCGACGGACGCCACGAGCGTCTTGAACACGACGGCCGGATCGAGGCCCAGACGCTCGGCCGCTTCGAGCCCGAACGACTCGTGCTTGGGGTCGTGCTCGTACGCGTGGGTCGTGTACGCGACCTTCGCCTTGTCGAGGGCTTTCGTTGCCGGGGTGGCGGACATCAGTAACTTGCGGCCATGCGCCGCTTGAGCCTATTGCTTGCCGTGTCGTTCTTCGTGCTGGCGTCGGATGCCGTCGCCATGATCCAGATAGACCGCGGGATCGCCGGTGCGCGGCTCGGCGCCTCGCGGGATGACGTACGCGCCGCGCTCGGGAAACCGACCAAAGCGGCCGGCGGCACGAACGAGTTCGGCCGCTGGGTCCGGTACGACTTCGCCGGTGGCCTGCGGGTGTTCTTCCAGGGCCGCACGAACGTGACGTCGGTGACGACGACGGGACTCGGCGACCGGACGTCGAAGGGCGTCGGCGTGGGGTCCACGGAGGCCGACGTGACGGCCAACGTGCCCAAGGTCAAGTGCGAGACGTTCGAGACCATCCGGTCCTGTCACACGAGTGACTTGTTGCCGGGGAAGCGGGTAACCGACTTCCTCATCACGAACGGGAAGGTCGCCCGCATCACCGTGGGCATCGTGATCGACTAGGGGGAAGGGACGAAGCCATGGGTGACGAGGTCGCCGATACCACGTTCAGCCGTGAGAACCGGCAGCGCTACCGCGACAAGGTCAAGCTGTGCCTGGACGTCTTCGCGCGGATGCTCGCCGAGGCCCGCTTCAACCCGGACAAGCGCTCGATCGGGCTGGAGATCGAGCTCAACCTGACGGAGGCGACCGGCGACCCGGCGATGGCCAACACGCACGTGTTGGAGCTGATCGCCGACGACGACTTCCAGACGGAGCTCGCGCAGTTCAACATCGAGATCAACATCCCGCCGCGCAGGCTCGAGGGGGCGGTGTTCTCCGAGCTGGAGGAGACCGTCCGGCGTGACCTCAATCACGCCGAGGAGCAGGCCCAGCAGGCCCACGCGCACATGATGATCATCGGGATCCTCCCGACGCTCACCGAGCAGCTGCTCAACGGCGAGGCGCTGAGCGCGAACCCGCGCTACAAGCTCCTGAACGAGCAGATCTTCGCCGCGCGCGGGGAGGATCTGGAGATCAACATCGCGGGCGTCGAGCGGCTCGCGATCCTGGCGGACACGATCGCCCCGGAGGCGGCGTGCACGTCGGTCCAGCTCCATCAGCTGGTCGATCCGGCGGCGTTCGGCGCGCACTGGAACGCGGCGCAGGCGATCGCGGGCGTGCAGCTGGCGATCGGCGCGAACTCGCCGTTCTTCTTCGGGCGCGAGCTGTGGCGGGAGACGCGGATCGCGCTCTTCGAGCAGACGACGGACACGCGGCCGGAGGAGCTCAAGGCCCAGGGCGTGCGCCCGCGCGTGTGGTTCGGCGAGCGCTGGATCACGTCGATCTTCGACCTGTTCGAGGAGAACGTCCGCTACTTCCCGGCGCTGCTGCCGGTGGTCTCGGACGAGGAGCCGATGGCGGTGCTGGAATCCGGCGGCGCGCCGAAGCTGCAGGAGCTGCGGCTGCACAACGGCACGATCTACCGCTGGAACCGTCCCATCTATGACATTGCCCGCGGCCGCCCGCACCTGCGCGTGGAGAACCGCGTGCTGCCGGCCGGGCCGACGATCGTCGACACCGTCGCGAACGCCGCCTTCTACTACGGCCTCGTGCGCATGCTCGTCGACGACGACCGGCCCGTGTGGACGCAGATGTCGTTCTCGGCCGCGCACGACAACTTCTACACGGGGGCCAAGGACGGGCTGGACGCGCGCGTGTACTGGCCGGGCGTGGGTGAGGCGCCCGCGTCGGAGCTGGTGCTGCGGCGGCTGCTGCCGATGGCGCGCGAAGGGCTGGCGCGCTGGGAGGTCGATTCGGGCGATGCCGACCGGCTGATGGAGATCATCGAGCGTCGTTGCGTCGATCACGTCAACGGTGCCTCGTGGCAGGCGGCGGCGTTCCACAAGCTCTACGACCGCCTCGATCGCGCCGACGCCCTGCGCGAGATGACCATCCGCTACCGGGAGCACATGCACTCCAACGAACCCGTGCACACCTGGCCCTTGCCGTCATAGGTCCGCGCCAGTCACATCCGGGACCCGCATCGTTTCCAGCCGAAACGGCACGGGCAGCCGAGAAGGGATGCAAACGCACGTGCTCGACCTCACGCTCCCCGCCGTGGCCGCCTCGGTGGCTCGCGCGCGCACCGAGCTGTGCGACGCCATGGCCCGCGAGCTCGAGCAGGAGGAGCTGGACACGCTCCGCCTGCTCGTGTCCGAGCTCGTCACGAACGCCGTCCGCCACGCGGACGGCTCAGCAGCCGGTCGAGGTCCACGCGCACTGGGACGGCGAGGTCCGCATCGAGGTTTCCGACCACGGCCGCGGGTTCTCGCCCCAGCCGCGTTTCGGCCGCCTGGACGAGCCGGGCGGGTTCGGCCTGTTCCTCGTGGGCCGCCTCGCGGACCACTGGGGCGTGGAGACCGACGGCGGCACGACGGTGTGGTTCGTCTTGCAGCGCCATTGACCGACGCGGTGCGGTAGCGTCCCCAGGACGAGCACGCACGGTGGCCCATCCCGCTGGAAAGTCACGGAGGTCTCCGACCTGCGCGGACACCGCACGCTCGTCGTCTATGGCGAGCTGGACATCGCCACCGCTCCCGAGCTCGTCGAGATGCTCGCGCGCCTGAGGCACCACCATCATCCCGTCGTGGTCGATCTCGCCGAGGTCACCTTCATGGACTCCACCGGCCTCACGACGCTCATGGACGCGCACTTGGCGGCCCAGCGCAACGGCTGGTCGTTCAGCGTGCGCCGCCCGTCACCGGCGGTCACACGCGTGTTCGACCTCGCCGGCGTGCATTCCCTCCTCGACGAGGGGTAGGCTCGACCCCGGTGGAGAGCCATACCGTCCCCCCAGAGCCGACGGTCAGCATCGACGCGCTCGAGACGTTCGTCGAGCTGCTCGGTCGCGTCGAGGCCGACCCGGCCACGGACGACTTCTACAGCCGCCTGTGCGAGGCCACGTGCAAGCTCGCGGACATGGACCGCGCCGTCATCTTCCGCTACGACGGCGCACGCCGCCGAGTCCGCGCGGCGGGCGCGTACGGCATCGACCCCGAGCTGTTCGCCGACGCCCAGGTGACGGTGGAGACGGTCCAGGTGGCGCGCGACTCGCTCGTCGAGGACCGCGTGATCGAGATCACCGGCGCGATGGTCGAGGACGTGCCGGACGAGTATCGCCCGCTGATCACCGCGACCAACACGCTCGTGTGCACGCCGATGGCCGCCGCGGGCCGCTGGCTGGGCGTGATCCTGTCCGACCGCAAGCCGGACCGGCCTCCGCTGAGCGACTCCGAGCGGTACGTGCTGTGGACCCTCGGCAAGACCGCCGCGCTCGCCGCGTTCGCCCGCCAGGCCACGAACAAGCAGGCGCAGGCCCGCCAGCTGCAGGAGCGCATGGACCTGGCGCGCGAGGTCCACGAGTCCGTGATCCAGCGCCTGTTCGGCATCCAGCTCGTCTTCTCCAGCCAGGCGGAGCTCAGCGTGGCCGCCCGGCAACGCATCGCCGCCGAGCTGCAGGCCGCGCTGCACGACCTCCGGCGCGCCCTCCAGCGCCCGCTCGCGCGCCAGGCGCCCGAGACGCACACGACGTTGCTGGAAGAGATCGACCGGCTGAGCAAGGAACACCGCGACCTGCACCTCACGCTCACGCCAGGCAGCGAAACGGTCGAGATCCCGAGCTCGCTGGAGCCGCTCGCGCAGTCCGTGCTGGCCGAGGCGGTCCGCAACGCGCACAAGCACGCCGGCCCGACCAAGGTCGAGGTGAGCCTGCGCACCCAGGACGACACGCTCACGCTCGACGTCGTCAACGACGGCGTGCGCGGTCGCGCGCGGCAATCCGGCATGGGCCTCAAGCTCGCGGCGCTCGAAGCGCTGCAGTTCGGCGGGATCGTGGAGTTCGGCGAGCGTGAGCCCGGGAAATGGCGAGTCAGACTGGCGGTGCCGCTTGACCGGACCTGACCTGAACCCGAGCCGGATCGCCGCCGGCACGTCCGACCGCAAGCTGCGCGTGCTGGTGGTGGACGACCACGAGGTCGTGCACTGGGGCCTGCGCCTGATGCTCGGTGAGCAGCCGTGGGTGGAGCGCTGCCTGTCCGCGCGCAACACCGAGGAGGCGCTCGCGCTCGCCCGCCGCTACGACCCGCACGTCGCGCTCGTGGACCTGTTCGTCGGGCAGGAGTCGGGCGCGGAGATCTGCGCGCAGCTGATCGCGCTCAGCCCGCGCCTGAACGTGCTGCTGATCAGCGGCGCCGGCCGGATCTCCCCCAACGCCGCCCGCGCCGCGGGCGCCTCCGGCTTCATCTCCAAGGACTGGCCCGCCGCCGACATCGCGGGCGCCGTGCGGATGGTCGGGCTCGGCATGACGGTGTTCAAGCCGCACGAGGCGCCGGCCGGGCCGCCGCTCTCCGAACGCGAGCGCGAAGTGCTCGAATCGATCGCGAACGGCGCCACGAACCGCGAGATCGCGGGCGAGTTGTTCCTCTCGCCGCACACGGTCAAGGAGCACACGTCGTCCCTGTATCGCAAGCTGGGCGTGAGAAACCGGGCCGAGGCCGTGCAGAAGGCCCAGCGGCTCGGGCTGATCTCGTAGGGAGACACGCGCGAGTTTCGCGTCGAGCCCGCCCGGCGGGCGGCGCCCGCGACGAAACTCGACAGCAGATTCGCCCCCTGGGCGATTCTGCCCCCCTAAGCGGGGGGTAGGCCGGTCGGCGGAGGTGGGACACACAACGCCTCTGCGTGAAGGTGCAGGGCGTGAGCAACGCAACCCTCCCTCCTGAGCTGCATCAGATCGCGCGCGACGCCGCGCGCAACGGGAGGCGACCCGCACCCCCGCGGACCGCGACGATCCTCGGGCTCGGCCATTACCTGCCCAGCGAGGTCGTCCCCAACGCGGACATCGCGGAGCGCATCGGCGTCGACGACCATTGGATCGTCAAGCGCACCGGCATCAGGGCGCGCCGCCGCGCCGCCGCCAACGAGGGCACGACCGACCTGGCCGTCAAGGCCGCCCGGCGGGCCCTGCAGGACGCGGACGTGCAGGCGCGCGACCTGGACTTCGTGATCGTCGCGACCATGACCGCGGACGAGATCACCCCGAACTGCGCGCCGCTGGTCGCTCACGCGATCGGCGCCGAGCGCGCCGCCGCGTTCGACATCGGCGCCGCCTGCACCGGGTTCCTCGCGGGCCTCTCCCAGGCCGCCGCGCTGATCGAGGTGGGCCGCGCGGAGCGGATCCTGCTGATCGGCGCGGAGAAGCTCACCCGCATCACCGACTTCGACGACAAGAAGACCGGCATGCTGTTCGGCGACGGTGCGGGCGCGGTCGTGCTCGGCCCGAGCGACAGCGGCGCGGGCATCGGCCCGATCGATCTGCACGCCGACGGCGGGCTGGGCGACACGATCCTGGCCACGCTCGCGGACCCGTACATCCGCATGGACGGGATCTCGACGTTCAAGATCGCGATCAAGAACGTGTCCGCGTCGACGGTCTACGCCGTCGCCGCCGCCGGGCTCGAGCTCGAAGACATCGACCTGTTCGTCTACCACCAGGCCAACAGCCGGATCCTGAAGGCCGTCGGCGAGCGCCTGGAGCTGGACGCCGGCGAAGGTCGCGGACTACATCGCCCAGCTCGGCAACACGTCCGCGGCGTCGATCCCGCTCACGCTCAGCCTCTCCCGCGAGGACGGGCGCCTGAAGCCGGGCCAGAAGGTCCTGATCGGCGCCATCGGGGCAGGCTTCACGTGGGGCGCCGGCGTGATGGAGTGGACGGCGTCATGAGCCGCCCCGAGAACGCTGTAGCCCTCGTCACCGGCGCCTCCAAGGGCATCGGCTCGGCGATCGCCAAGGCGCTGGCCGCCGACGGCTGGGCCGTCGCGGTCAACTACCGCTCCGACGAGGCCGGCGCCAACGCCGTCGTCGCCGCCATCGAGGAGGCCGGCGGCAAGGCCAAGGCCATCCACGCCGACGTGACCAACGGCGACGGCAAGGCGCTCCTCAAGCAGGTCGAGGAGGAGCTGGGCGGTCCCGTGCTCGCGCTCGTCAACAACGCGGGCGTCGCGCGCGACAACATCGTGCTGCAGCTCACGGACGAGGACTGGGACACGGTCATCGGCACGAACCTCACGCCGGCCTTCCGGCTCACGCGGGATTCGCTGCGCCCGATGATCAAGGCCCGCTACGGGCGCGTGATCAACATCGCGTCGGTCGTCGGGCCGCGGGCGAACGCCGGGCAGTCCAACTACGCCGCGGCCAAGGCCGGCCTGATCGGCATGACCAAGACCATCGCCGCGGAAGTCGCGCGGCGCGGCGTGACCGTCAACGCGGTCGCCCCGGGCTTCATCGCCACCGACATGACGGCTGACCTGGCCACGGACGAGATCGTCAAGGCGATCCCGGCCCGCCGTCAGGGCACGCCGGAGGAAGTCGCCGCCGCCGTGCGGTACCTCGCCTCCGACGACGCCGGGTACGTGACCGGCACCACGCTGTATGTCGACGGCGGCATGTCCGCTTTGAAGCGAGACATCCCCTCCGCCCCATCATCCGACCAATCCGAAGGAGAGCTACATCATGGCCAACGCCATCACCGAAGAAGCCGTTCAGAAGACCGTCTACGAGGCGCTGCCGCAGTTCGGCGTCGACGAGGGCGACATCACGCGCGAGGCCACGTTCGAGGACCTCGACGTCGACTCGCTCGACCTCGCCGAGCTCTCGCAGATCATCGAGGACGAGTACGGCGTGGCCCTCAAGGGCGACGACGTCGGCAAGATCAAGACCGTCGGCGACGCGATTGACCTGGTGGTGCAGAAGGGCGCATGAGTCGCGAGGTCGTCATCACCGGCGTCGGCGCCGTCACCCCGCTGGGTGTCGGCGCGCGCACGCTGCATGAGCGCTGGAGCGCCGGCGTCGTCGGCATCGCCGACGGCAAGGGCGTCGCAACGGAGTTCGAGCCGACCGACCACCTGTCCGTCAAGGAGGTGCGCCGGGCCGACCGCTTCACCCAGTTCGCGCTGGTCGCGGGCGATGAAGCGCTGGCCGAGGCGGGCTGGAGCGACGAGCTGCCCTACGAGGGCGATCGCATCGCGTCCATCCTGGGCACGGGCATCGGTGGCATCGGCACGCTCGAGCGCGGCAAGGAGCTGCTGATCGAAAGCGGGCCGAAGAAGGTCCCGCCGCTCTCCGTGCCGCTGATGATGAGCAACGCCGCCGCGGCGGCGGTCTCCATGCGCTTCAAGCTGCTGGGCCCGTGCCACGGCATCGTCTCCGCCTGCTCCGGCGGCGCGGACGCCATCGGCGCCGCGAAGATGATGATCGAATCGGGCCTTGTCGACGCCGTCGTCACCGGCGGCTCGGAGGCGGCGCTCACGCCGCTCTCAAACGCTGCGTTCGCGGCGCTCGACGCGCTCTCGGACCTGGGCATCTCGCGTCCGTTCGACAAGGACCGCGACGGCTTCGTCATGGGCGAGGGCGGCGCGATCCTGATTCTCGAGACGCGTGAGAACGCCGAGAAGCGCGGCGCCAAGATCCTCGGCACGCTGCGCGGGTACGGCGCATCGGCCGACGCGTACCACCTGACCGCTCCGGACAAGGACGGCGGTGGACCGTCGCGGGCCATGAAGGCCGCGATGAAGGACGCGGGCATCACGCCCGAGGACATCGTCTACGTCAACGCCCACGGCACCTCCACCGGTCTCAATGACGCGGCGGAGACCAAGGCGCTCAAGACGGCGCTCGGCGACCGCGCGTACGAGGTTCCGATCTCGTCGCTGAAGTCGTCGATCGGGCACCTGCTCGGCGCCGCCGGCGCCGTGGAGGCCGTGGCGACGATCCTCGCCCTGCGCGACCGGATCGCTCCGCCGACGCTCGGGCTCGAGAACCCGGGCGAGGGCCTGGACCTCGACTACGTCCCGCACAGCGCCAAGCCGCTGGACATCGGCGACAAGCCCGCGATCGCGATCTCGTCGTCGTTCGGCTTCGGCGGCCACAACGCCGTTCTGGCATTGGAGGCGGCATGAGCAACCTCGCAGGCAAGAAGCTCCTGATCACCGGCGTCATCAACCGCGAGTCGATCGCGTACGAGGTCGCCAAGCAGGCGCAGGCCGCGGGCGCGGAGATCGTGCTGACGGGGTTCGGTCGTGCCAAGCGCATGACCGACCGCTCCGCCAACAAGCTCGATCCCGTGCCGGACGTGCTGGAGCTCGACGTCAACAAGCCCGAGGACATCGAGGCCGTCGCGGCGGACCTGAAGGAACGCTGGGGCCGGGTGGACGGCGTGCTGCACGCGATCGCCTTCGCCCCCGAGGACGCGCTCGGCGGCAACTTCCTCAACACGCCCGCCGAGAGCGCCATCACGGCGTTCACGACGTCGGCGTTCTCGCTGAAGGCGCTGACCGTCGGGTTGAGTGACCTGTTCCCGGAGGAGGGCGCGGCGATCGTCGGGCTCGACTTCGACGCGCAGGTCGCCTGGCCGGTCTACGACTGGATGGGCGTCGCGAAGGCGGCCCTGGAAGCCACGGCGCGCTACCTGGCGCGGGACCTCGGTCCCCGTCGCGTGCGTGTGAACCTGGTGTCCGCGGGCCCGCTGGCGACGTTGGCCGCGCGCGGCATCCCCGGCTTCTCCGACCTGGCTGCGGCCTGGGAGAAGCAGGCGCCGCTGCCCTGGGACGTCGAGGATCCCGCGCCCGTCGCGGAGACGATCAACTTCCTGCTCAGCGACGCCGCGCGGGCGATCACCGCCGAGATCATCCACGTCGACGGTGGCTTCCACGCCATGGGCACGCAGATCACGCCCGTGCGTGAGGAGGTCGAAGCGTGAAGAACCCCGTCTTCCTGACCGGTGCCACCGGCTTCCTCGGCATGGAGGTGCTCGCGCGCCTGGTCGAAAAGGGAGACCGGGACGTGGTGGCGCTCGTGCGTGCTGCCGATAGTGAAGCGGCCACCGAGCGCCTGCACGGCGTGATGGCCAAGCTGTGGCGGGACCCGTCGCCGTACTACGACCGCGTCCGCGCGGTCGCCGGCGACGTCACCTCGCCCGGCCTGGGCATGGATCGCGCCGAGCGGGCCGAGATCGCCGAAGAGGTCACCGCGGTGATGCACTGCGCGGCCTCGATCTCGTTCGACCTGCCGCTGGACGAGGCGCGCCAGATCAACGTCGAGGGCACCCGCGAGATGATCGGCTTCGCCCGCGAGGCGAAGTCCTGCGGGCGCCTGGATCGCTTCGTCCACGTGAGCACCGCGTACGTCGCGGGGATCACGGAGGGCATCTTCCGCGAGCGTCAGCTCGACGCGGGGCAGCAGTTCCGCAACACCTACGAGCAGACCAAGTGGGAGGCCGAGCACGTCGTCAACGACGCGGCCGACCTGGAGCCGGTGATCGCGCGCCCGTCGATCGTGATGGGCGAGTCGGGCTCCGGCTGGACGCCCGCCTTCAACGTCCTGTACTGGCCGATCCGCGCGTTCTCGCGCGGGCTGTTCGAGAGCGTCCCGGCCCGGCCGGAAGCGCTGGTGGACGTCGTGCCGGTGGACTACGTCGCCGACGCGCTCGTGTTCCTGTTGGAGAACACGTCCTCGAGCGGCGTCGTGAACCTGGTGAGCGGCCGCGAGGCCTGCTCCGTCGACGCGCTCGTCGGGATGACCTCGGCCGCCTTCGGCCGCGAGCGCCCGCCCGTCGTCGCGCCCGGCTCGACCGGGACGGGCTCCTCTGCCGCCGACGATCACGCCCAGGTGTACTTCCCGTACTTCGACATGGACATGGTCTTCGACGACACGCGGGCCCGCGCGCTGCTCGGGTCGGCGGGCATCAAGTGCCCGCATCTGACGGACTACTTCCCGCGGCTCATCGAGTACGCCCAGCAGACCCGCTGGGGGAAGTCGCCTCAGACGCGCGAAGAGGCCGCCGGCGCGCACATCACGGCGTAGCCGGCGCCTGGAGCTCGACGACCTCGAACTCCATCACGGCGGACCCGTGCGCGACGGCGCCCGTCGAATCGGCGCGCGCCTGCACGTGGCCGCGGGTGAAGGCCGCGCTCTTGACCCAGTTCTGGAAGTCCTCGTCGGACTCCCAGTGGGTGACGACGAAGTAGCGCGTCTCGCCCTTGATCGGGCGCAGCAGCTCGAACCCGAGGAAGCCCGGCTGGTTGTCGACTTCACGCGCTCGCGCGGCGAAGCGCTTCTCGAGCTCGGGCCCGCGGCCCTCGGCGACCTCAATCGCGTTGATCTTCACGACCATGGCAGCGAGCGTACTGCGGCGGCGACGTCCGCCGGCCGTTCCTCGGGCACGAAGTGCCCGCAGCCCTCCAGGAGCATCGTGAGCGCGTCGTCGCCGTGGCGGTCCAGGCCTTCGGCGAGCCGGGTGCCGATCGGGTCGCGCCGGCCCTGCAGCAACCGCGTGGGAATCGTCAGCCGTCCGGTGGGGCCGCGCAGGAGCTCCCGCGTGAGGAACTGGCGGTAGTACTGGCTCGCCGCGCCGGCCGTGGTCTTGTACGGCTCGGCGAAGATCGGCTCGGCCGCACGGTCGTAGGTCTCGCGGTCACCCCACGCCCCGCGCAGGATCCGCGTGACGACGTTCGGGATCAGCAGCGGGCCGAGGATCGGCGCGGCGATCGGCGGCTGGTAGAGGAACCGGTGCGCCTCGCGGAGCATCTCGGCGGGCTTGTTCCACGGGTGCACGATCCCGGTCGCGACGTAGCCCGCGAACCGCTCCGGGTGGTTCAGCGCGAGGTACCAGCCCACCCACGCGCCCCAGTCGTGGGCGACGAGCAGCGCGCGCTCGATCCCCAGCGCGTCGAGCAGCGCGATCTGGTCGGCGGCGATCGCCGCCTTGCGGTAGTTGCCGTCCGGCGCGGCGCTCGTCCAGCCCAACCCACGCAAGTCAGGCGCGATGACCCGGTGGTCGGGGAGCGCGGTCATGAGGCGCCGCCACTCGTACCAGTGCTGCGGAAAGCCGTGCAGCGCCAAGACCGGCACTCCCTCCCCGTGTTCGGCCACATGCACGCGGAGTCCGTTGGGGAGGTCGACGTAGCGGTGGGTGACGCCTTCGAGTTCGGGTGGGTTCACGCGGTCATCTCTACCCGCTCGCGAGGCCTGACCGTTCGTCCAGGCCTGCTCAAGGACAGACGCGAATGCGCCGATTCCGGGAACGTGCTCTGGTTGATCGGCATCGCCTCAGTCTGGTCCTTCGTCTCCCTGCTCGTCGTCGCCCTGTGCACCGTCGCCGGGCGCGCCGACCGGGCGCTGCTCGAATTCGCGCCCGCGGAGCCTCCGGTCCCGCCGCCGTCCGACGTCGGCTTCGTCGCCACGCTCGCTCAGCCGGCGCCGGAGACCGCGCGCGAGGCGCGTCCGACAGCGCGCACGCCAGTTCACTAGTCCTTCGCGGATAATGGCGGGGCAATGCGCGCCGCCCTTGCCCTCCTCGTCGCCCTCATCCTCGCCGCGCCCGCGCACGCGCGGGAGAAGGCCCCTGGGGCGCCTGGGGACAAGGCACGCTGGGCCAAGGCGGACAAGCACGGGTTCGGGACGAGCGCGTCGCGCTCCAGCCGCGTCTGGTTCACGCTGCGCCAGACGGAGATGACCGAGGTCTACTACCCGGACCTCTCCCACCCGTCGGCGCGCGCGCTGGAGTTCATGGTCGACGGCAAGCCCGTCACCGGCGGGACCGTCGCCAACGACGCGCTCACCTACACGCAGACGAGCGAGACCCGGGCGTGGCGACTCATCCGCACGTACGTCACCGACCCCGAGCGCGCGACGGTGCTGATCAAGGTGCGCT
Source organism: uncultured Solirubrobacteraceae bacterium (assembly GCA_963724195.1). GTDB lineage: Bacteria > Actinomycetota > Thermoleophilia > Solirubrobacterales > Solirubrobacteraceae > Solirubrobacter. Next base: position 119,514 of record CAVRTQ010000008.1, read on the forward strand.
TCGAGTCCCGGGACGGCGAGGACCACGAGCGTCGAGATCGAGTTCGACCCGCAGCTCTACAACGACGGCAACGACGACGTCGGCTGGAGTCGCGGCACGGCGCTGCTCGCCCACGACCGCCACATCGCCTCCGCGCTGGTCGCCAGCCCGAGCCTCACGCGCACGAGCTCGGGCTACAAGGGCCGCGAGGAGTCGACGCTGCTCGAGCACACCTACGACGCGCTGCGGCCCGGCAACGTGATCCAGCAGGCGCACACGCGCCTCACCGGTCGCGGCGAGCGCCGGGACCTGACCCTCGCGCTCGGCTTCGCCCAGGTCGCCAGCCAGGCGCTCGCCGTCGCCAAGGACACGCTCGAGCAGGGCTGGGACGCGACCGCCGCCGACTACCGCGACGGCTGGATCACGTATCGCAACACGCTGTTCCCGATTCCCGGCCGCCGCGCTGCCGGTCAGCCGCCGCCTACGAGACGAGCCTGTACACGCTCAAGGCGCACGAGGACAAGGACAACCCGGGCGCGTTCGTGGCCAGCCCGAGCCGGCCGTGGGGGCAGACGCCCTACCACCGGGTGCGGGCGCGCGACCTCTACCACGTCGCGACCGCGCTGCTCGCGGCGGGGGACAAGGTCGGCGCGAACCGCGCGCTGGACTTCCTGCTCGAGCAGCAGGACGACGACGGCCTGTTCCCGGCCTACACCCGCGTGGACGGCAAGGGCGACGGGGAGGCGACCGCGCAAGGGCTGCCGATCGTGCTCGTCCACCAGCTCGGGCGCGAGAACTGGTCGCGGGTGCGCCGCGCCGCGGACGCGCTCCTGGACCGAGCGCCCGACGATGCGGCGACGCTCGCGGCGGACGTGGCGGGGCTGATCTGCGCGGCCGACATCGCCCGCCGCAACGACGACGCGACCCGCGCCGCCCGCTACGAGCGCGTCGCCGACGCCCGCCAGCGGCGCAAGCTCGAGCTGGACGGCAAGGACCTCGGCTTCCTGGAGCTCGTCCGGCTCGGCGTGCGCAAAGCGGACGACCCGGCGATCGTCAAGGCGCTGCGGACGGCGGACCGCAGGCTCAACGCGGGCGCGTTCTGGCGGCGCTTCGTCGGCGACGACTACGGCGAGCGCCGGGACGGCAGCGCCTATCGCCCGGACACCGACGGCACGCGCGGCCGGGCCTGGCCGCTGCTCGCCGGAGAGCGCGGCGAGTACGAGCTGCGGGCGGGCCGGCCCGCGAACGCGTTCTTGCAGACGCTGGCCGGCGCGGGCAACGACGGTCTGATGCTCCCGGAGCAGGTCTGGGACGGCGCCGCGCCCACCGGCAAGGACGGGTTCAAAGCCGGCCAGGGAACGTTCAGCGCCACGCCTTTGGCCTGGACTCACGCACAGTTGATCCGGCTCGCCTGGTCGATCGAGGCCCGTACTCCGGTCGAGTTGCCGCAACTCGTCGTGAGCCGATACGGGTGAGCGCTATTCTTCTCTGCCACCTCGCGCCGGAGCGGGGTTTTGTTCTGCCCCGGCGCAATCCACGAACCCACGACTCTCGGAGCACGCCTTCATGGCCCGCGGAGACGTCCGGATCGCAGTGACCCTCGCGTGTGAGGATTGCAAGCGCCGGAACTACCAGACGAAGAAGTCCAAGCGCAACAACCCGGATCGCATCACCCTGCGCAAGTACTGCAAGTGGTGCCGCCGTCATACCGGGCATCGCGAGACGCGCTAGGTAAGCAAGGAAGACCCAGAGATGGCCACCGATCGTCCACCCCGCGGAAGCGACTCCGACGCTGATCTCAGCGAGGACCGCGTCCGCAACGATGAAATCGCGCGCGACACCGGCAACAGCGAACCTGCTGATCCGCTCGGGCAGGCGATGCCCAACGTCACCAACGCGCATCTCGCCGAGATGGGCGGGGACGATCGTGATCGCAGCGCTGCGCAGCCTCCGGCTCCGCCCAAGCCGCCCACGGGCGGCGGCGACGGTGATTCCCACGAGCACCACGAGCACGCCCCGGTCCACCGCAAGAACATCTTCGCTCGCGCGGTGGATTTCCTGCGTTCGTCCTGGGCCGAGCTCAAGCGCGTCCAGTGGCCCGACCGACGTCAGGTCGGCCAGGGCACCGCGGTCACGCTCGGGTTCGTGATCGTCGCAGGCGCGTACCTGGGCGTCCTCGACGCCATCTGGAACCCCCTGATCCAGGCCATCCTGTAAAGGCCCCGCACCCATGTTTCGCTGGTACGTCATCAACACCTATTCCGGGCACGAGAACAAGGTCAAGCAGAACCTCGAGCACCGAGTCACGTCCCTGAACCAGTCGCGCGCCGTCCGCCAGGTCGTCGTCCCGACGGAGACGGTCCAGGAGATGAAGGACAACCAGAAGATCTCGGTCGAGAAGCGGACCATGCCCGGCTACGTGCTGGTGAACATGGACCTCAACGAGGACTCCTGGCAGGTCGTGAAGGGCACGCCGGGCGTCACGGGGTTCGTGGGCGCTTCAAACGAGCCGATCCCGCTGACCCAGGCCGAGGTCGACCGCCTGCTCCACCGCGAGGTGGCGCAGAAGGTCCCCAGCCGGGCCCAGTTCACGATCGGCGAATCTGTCAAGGTGATCTCCGGTCCTCTGTCCGACTTCTCGGGCGAGATCTCGGAGATCAACGAGGACGCGTCCAAGCTCAAGGTGCTTGTTTCCATCTTCGGGCGAGAGACGCCCGTCGAGGTCGGGTACGACCAAGTGAAGAAGATCTGACATGGCTAAGAAGGTTCTGACGACGATCAAGCTGCAGGCCCCCGGCGGCCAGGCCTCTCCGGCCCCGCCCGTCGGCCCCGCGCTCGGTCAGCACGGCATCAACATCATGGAGTTCGTCAAGGCGTTCAACGCCCAGACCTCCAGCGACATGGGGGTCACGATCCCCGTCGTCATCACCGTCTACGAGGATCGCTCGTTCACGTTCGTGACCAAGACGCCGCCGGCCGCGGTGCTGATTCGCCAGGCGATCGGCATCGACAAGGGGTCAGGCGAGCCGAACCGCAACAAGGTCGGCACGATCACGAACGAGCAGGTGCGCGCGATCGCTGAGAAGAAGCTCAACGATCTCAACGCGCACGACGTCGACCAGGCGGCCAAGATCATTGCGGGCACCGCCCGCTCTATGGGCGTGGAGGTCGTGGCGTAATGGCGAAGCACGGCAAGACGTACGAAGAGTCCCGTTCGAAGGTGGATCGCCTGCGCGAGTACGCCCCGAACGAGGCCGTCAAGCTGATGAAGGAAGCCAAGCGGGCGAAGTTCGACGAGTCCGTCGAAGTTCACATCCGCACGGGCCTGAACGTCCGCCACGCCGACGAGCAGCTGCGCGGCACCATCGCGCTGCCGCACGGTCTCGGCAAGGAGGTCAAGGTCGCCGTGTTCGCCAAGGGCGACAAGGCGAAGGAGGCCGAGGAGGCCGGTGCTGACTTCGTCGGCGCCGACGACCTGGCCGCGCGCATCCAGGACGGCTGGATGGACTTCGACGTCGCGATCGCGACGCCGGACATGATGCCGGTGGTCGGTCGCCTCGGCCGCATCCTCGGCCCGTCGGGCAAGATGCCGAACCCCAAGGTCGGCACGGTCACGATGGATGTCACCAAGGCCGTCACGGAGTCCAAGGCCGGCAAGGTCGAGTACCGCACGGATCGCACCGCGATCGTGCACATGACCGTCGGCAAGACGTCCTTCTCTGACGAGCAGCTGCTCGACAACTACCGCGCCGTGATGGAAGAGATCATCCGCGCGAAGCCTTCCGCCGCGAAGGGCAAGTACATCCGCACCGTGACGATGGCGTCGACCATGGGCCCCGGCATCAAGGTCGATCCTTCGCGCCTCAAGGACTTGAACGAGACGGAGGCTGGCGCGGCCGCGTAAGCGGACCCACCGCATACACCAGCCTCCTCCACTGACTCCGGCCGCCCTCGAGGCGTAAGACCGGGATAGGAGAAAGCGCTTGAACCGAGAGCAAAAGGCTCAGGTCATCCAGAATGTGGCCGGGGCTCTCCGTGAGTCCTCTGCCGTCTTCGCGGTTGACTATCGCGGCATCTCCGTGGCCCAGGCCGCTGCGTTGCGCACGACGCTGCGCGGCACCGACGCCACCTTCACCGTCGTCAAGAACACACTCGCCGAGCTCGCTGCCGGCGAGGTGGGCGCCGACGGGCTGAAGCCGCTGCTGAAGGGCCCGACGGCGATGACCTTCGTCCGTGGCGACGCCGCCGCGGCCGCGAAGGCGTTGCGCGACTTCCGCCGCTCCACGCAGAACACCCTGCTGGAGTTCAAGGGCGGCTGGATGGACGGCCAGGCCCTGTCGCCTGAAGACGTCGACGCCATCGCCCAGCTCCCGTCGAAGGAGGTCCTCGTGGGCCGCCTCGTCGGCATGATCGCCTCGCCGCTCAGCGGCCTGGTGACCGCACTGAACAACTTGCCGGCCGGCCTCGCCCGCCAGCTCCAGCAGATCGCCGACCAGGGTCTCCTGGGCGGCGCCGCTGCGACCGCTTCGACTGACTCGTCTACGGAGGAATAAAGATATGGCTACCAGCACCCAGGATTGGATCGACGAGCTCAAGTCGATCAGCGTTCTCGAGCTCTCCGAGCGCATCAAGGCGCTCGAGGAGGCCTTCGGCGTCTCCGCGGCGGCGGTCGGCGTTGCCGCGCCGGTCGGCGGCGGCGGTGGCGGCGACGCGGCCGAGGCGGCCGAGGAGCAGACCGCGTTCGACGTCGTCCTGACGGCGGCCGGCGACAAGAAGATCCAGGTCATCAAGGTCGTCCGCGCGGCCACCGGCCTGGGCCTCAAGGAGGCCAAGGCGCTCGTCGACGAGGCTCCCAAGCCCGTCAAGGAAGGCGTCGACAAGGACGAGGCCGAGAAGCTCAAGGGCGAGATCGAAGAGGCCGGCGGCTCCGTCGAGATCAAGTAGTCCGCTGCTCCCCTAGCGGGAGCGCGACAGCAGCAAAGAAAAAGGGCGGCCCAGTGGGCCGCCCTTTTCTGTCCTCCAACAGAGGGGGTGAGGAGCGGTGACGGGCCGCTCCTCGGGGTGCTGGGGGGTTCGGACTCAAGGGACGATACGGACGTCCGGACGCTCGCGCCATCCCCCGAAAGCGGTAACTGGAATCCGGAGAGCCGGGTAGGCAGCGGTTGCATCTCCCGCTATCCTTTGGCCACTCGACCGATAGTCGCAGCCGTCCACAGTGCCCTTCCCGCCACATACGGGAGCCGGGCCGGACGGGGTCCGTGAGCGTCGAGCGCCCCCGCCGGGGGGTCCATGACCCCCTGTGCTATCTTGGTTGGTCGCGCCTGTATGCCCTTGGCACCTCTTGCGCAACCTCCCCGCCGCCCTACGACCCTCCCGAGGAGTCGCCGTCTTGGCTTCCGTTGATGCTCCCCGCACGCGACGTACGTTCGCGCGTCTCGACCGGTCGATCGAGGTCCCGAACCTCATCGACATCCAGAAGAAGTCCTTCGCCTGGCTTGTTGATCCTGAGGGTGGGGGTCTGCGCGAGACGATCGACGACATCTCGCCCATCGAGGACTACACCGGCAATCTCGCCGTGCAGTTCGGGGAGTTCACGTTCGACAAGCCCGTCGCTTCGCTGGACGAGTGCCGTGAGAAGGACCTCACGTACGCGCGGCCGCTGACCGTCACGGTCGGCTTCGTCAACCGTGAGACGGGCGAGATCCGCGAGCAGTCGGTGTTCATGGGCGACTTCCCGTGGATGACCGAGCGCGGCACGTTCGTGATCAACGGCACCGAGCGCGTCGTCGTGACGCAGCTGGTCCGTTCCCCGGGCGCGTACCTGATGGAGCCGAAGGACTCGGAGAAGCAGGTCTTCGTCGCCAATCTCATGCCGGCCCGCGGTTCGTGGCTCGAGCTGGAGATCGACAAGAAGGGCCGCGTCTACGTCCGCATCGACCGTAAGCGCAAGCTGCCCGTCACGGTGCTGCTGCGCGCGATGGGCTACTCGTCCGACGAAGAGATCCTGAAGCTCTTCAACGACTCGCTCTACATCCGCAACACGGTGGACGCCGACACGGAGGTCACGCGCTCGGAGGAGGGCGCGCTGATCGAGCTGTTCAAGAAGCAGCGTCCGGGCGAGCCGCCGTCGGTGGACAACGCGCGCAACCTGCTGCACCAGCTGTTCTTCGACCCGAAGCGCTACGACCTCACGCGCGTGGGTCGCTACAAGCTGAACTCGCGCCTGGGCCTGGACATCGACCTCGACGTCCGCACGCTCACGCACGACGACATCCTCGCCCTCGTGCGCGAGCTCGTGAAGCTCCCGAACGTCCTCGGCATCTCCGAGGAGCTCGACGAGGACCTCAAGGACTACGCCGCGGAGGCCATGAGCCGCCCGCGCGAGGCCGTCGAGGAGTACCTGGACGAGTACGAGCACTTCGGCAACCGCCGTCTGCGTACCGTCGGCGAGCTCATCCAGGAGGCCTTCCGCATCGGCCTCTACCGGATGGAGCGCGTCGTCCGTGAGCGCCTCACCACCGAGGACGCGGACACGATCACGCCGCAGACGATCATCAACATCCGCCCGGTCGTGGCCGCGCTGAAGGAGTTCTTCGGCTCCTCGCAGCTCAGCCAGTTCATGGACCAGACCAACTCGCTCACCGGTCTGACGCATCGCCGTCGCCTCAGCGCCCTCGGCGCCGGCGGCCTCACGCGTGAGCGCGCGCCGATCGAGGTGCGAGACGTCCACCCGACCCACTACGGCCGCATGTGCCCGATCGAGACCCCCGAGGGTCCGAACATCGGCCTGATCGGCTCGCTCTCGTCGTACGCGGAAGTCTCCGAGCACGGCTTCGTCACCACGCCCTACCGCGTGGTCACGGACGGCGCGATCACCGAGGAGATCGTCCGGCTGGACGCGACGGAGGAGCAGGAGCGCCTCATCGCGCAGGCCAACGAGCCGCTCGACGAGAAGGGCAACCTGACCAACGAGAGCATCCTCTGCCGGACGCAGGCGGGTCAGTACGTCTACGTCGCGCCGGACGAGGTCGACCTGATCGACGTCTCCCCGGAGCAGATCTGGTCCGTGGGCACGGCGATGATCCCGTTCCTCGAGCACGACGACGCCAACCGCGCGCTCATGGGCGCGAACATGCAGCGTCAGGCCGTGCCGCTGCTGAAGACGGACGCGCCGATCATCGGCACCGGCATGGAGCTCCGCGCGGCGCTGGACTCGGGCGACCTGGTCCTCGCGCGCAACGCCGGCACGGTCGACTTCGTGGACGCGACGCGGATCGTCGTCGCCACCGAGGACGGCAACCGGGACGAGTACGAGCTGCAGAAGTTCATGCGCTCGAACCAGGGCACGCTCATCCATCACAAGCCGATGGTGAAGGCGGGTCAGCAGGTCAAGGAGGGCGCGCTCCTCGCGGACGGCTCCTCCTCCGACAAGGGCGAGATGGCGCTGGGCAAGAACCTGCGCGTCGCCTTCATGTCCTGGGAGGGCTACAACTTCGAGGACGCGATCATCCTCTCGCGCCGCCTGGTCAAGGACGACGAGCTCACCTCGCTGCACATCGAGGAGTACGAGGTCGACGCCCGCACGACCAAGCTGGGCGACGAGGAGATCACGCGCGACATCCCGAACCGCTCCGAAGGAGCGCTGCGCAACCTCGACGATCGCGGCATCGTCCGCATCGGCGCCGAGGTCATGTCCGGCGATCTGCTGGTCGGCAAGGTCACGCCCAAGGGCGAGACCGAGCTCACCGCCGAGGAGAAGCTGATCCGCGCGATCTTCAAGGAGAAGGCGCGCGAGGTGCGCGACACCTCCCTGAAGGTGCCGCACGGCTCGTCCGGCGTCGTCATCGACGTCAAGACGTTCAGCCGCGCCGCGGGCGACGACCTGTCGCCGGGCGTGAACGACCTCGTGCGCGTGTTCGTGGCCAAGAAGCGCAAGATCTCCGAGGGCGACAAGCTCGCCGGCCGCCACGGCAACAAGGGCGTCATCTCGAAGATCGTCCCCGAAGAGGACATGCCGTTCCTCGAGGACGGCACGCCGGTCGACGTCATCCTGAACCCGCTGGGCGTGCCTTCGCGCATGAACATCGGCCAGATCCTGGAGACCCACCTCGGGTGGGCCGCCGCCGAGGGCTGGTACGACGACGGCACCGAGGCGTTCAAGACCAAGGACTCGGCCGAGCGCGGCAAGGTCTACGTCTCGACCCCGGTGTTCGACGGCGCGTCGGTCGCCGACGTCGATCACGCCCTGCTGCAGTGGCAGCGCGAGCACAAGGGCGCGATCCGCATGGAGATCGACGAGAACGCCCGCGTGGGCGAGCGTGCCTCGGGCAAGCTCCAGCTCTACAACGGCCGCACCGGCGAGCCGTTCGAGAAGCGCGTGACCGTGGGCTACATG